>CAIOTF010000054.1 GCA_903861125.1 uncultured Ignavibacteriota bacterium | reverse complement strand
GGTTGTTGTCTTTGCTCCAGTTCCCGAGAAGGTAAGATTATTAAATGTTTTTGTCCCCGTTGCCGAAAGAGTTTGAGCACCTCCACCGAAATCAACTGTTCCTGTGCCGGGCACGAATACTGTTCCCACACCACCCCATGCCGTTGTGCTTGTTGCGTTTTCGTGAAGCGTGCTGGATCCGCCGTTTAATGTTCCTGCGGTAAGAGTTATAACGCCCGTAAATGTGTGATTCAAACCTGTGCCAAGATTGAGCGTTCCGCCTGAACCATTGATTGTTAATCCGGCGCCGTTTACATTGCCGGTGAACGTAGCAATACCACCGGTTTTCGTCATCGAAACCAGACCGGTGGTGGTAAAACCGGCGATGCTTTGTGTTGCCACGGTTCCGCTTAGAGTAACCGCGTTAGCACCAAAACTTAGCGTGCCGCCGCCGGTGGTAGTGAGAT
Organism: uncultured Ignavibacteriota bacterium; assembly: GCA_903861125.1. GTDB lineage: Bacteria > Bacteroidota > Ignavibacteria > UBA10030 > UBA8401 > UBA8401. Next base: position 131,858 of record CAIOTF010000054.1, on the reverse strand, counting down.
TTCCCTGGATCGTCATTGTGGTGCTTGCTCCCGCTGTTCCGCTTCCGCTGAATACCAGGTTTTGCCAAGTTACCCCACCAAGCATCGTTGGATTGGTATTAGTATACTCAACTGTAAAACCAGCAGATGGTGTTACGGTAGCCAAAGAGTAATTGCCGGCCCAGGTTGTAGCATCAACCACAAGAGTTCCGGCAGTTAAAGTAAATGTAGTGCTGATGGTAATCGTGCGAGTATTCGGACGGAATTTTCCACCGGTTTTATTGACTGTGAAAACGCGACAGGTAAGGTTTGCGCCAACCCCCATATTTTGATCTACCGTCCCGTTTGGCGAAACAGTCAGCCTATTACCGCTAAAAGTACCGGTGAAAAGCCAATCGCCGGTAAAATTAATTGTAAGAGCAGTAGTCGCAGAACCTCCATTTGTTATTACTCCCGTACCGCTTACCGTACCCGTGGTTCCCGCAACCGTCAGGGCAACCGCGGCCGCATTGCCAACCGTAGTAATTCCACCTGTGCCGTTAATAGTTAGTGAGCCGCAAGTTGCAGCCGCACCTATTGTTACAGTAACGCCTGTATTAATTATTACATCATTAGCCGATGTGGGTACAGATTGCCCACCCCACGTAGCGGTATTAGACCACAATCCCGGAACAGACGCAGTTCTTGTTTGTGCTATTGCCGTAAACGACAACAACATACCAAGCACTGATATAATCAGTATCCTGTTAAGCGATTTGGGTAATATGTGGGCGAAAAATTTCAACGATTAATTATATTTGAAAATATTATTTCCAGATCCTTGCATTAGAGAGATAGTGTAACTGTTGATCGTTCGGCTTTAACAATCCGTTCGACAATTTCCGAAAACGAATGCATCAGCTTGGAATCGGTCGGAACAACCGAATCCGTCTGCTGCTCTTCAAAAAAGTTGGATGTGTACACGTTTCCGCCGTAAGATTTTACTCCGGAGACAAGAGAGTTAAATTGCTGGATAACATCGTCCGATGAATTGTTGAGTGAGAGCACAACAAAAACATCTTCCGGTTTGCACTGGCCGACAATATCGTTCGCTGCATATTTTGTGAGCACGGTGCCGAGATTGTAGACAGTCATTCCCATATTATCGAGGAGTAGTTCCACCGCTTTCAATTCAACCTCGTTCATTCCTTCGTGTACGGAAAGACAGTATAATTCCAAATTTTTCTTTTGTGATTTCGGTATCTGATCTGCAAAATGAATAAGAGAATGCGTAAGCGTATTCTTGGTGATCTGAAGTTCAACCGACGTGATCAGCTGCCGAAGATGTTTCGTGTGGATCATCCGGAGCAGCGGTGTAAGAAATGAATCGAAAATAACCGGCAGACTTTTTCCCTGCGCGAACAGCGCGGAGAAAGAATGTTCAATTGGCTGACGCAATCCTTTCACGGCGCTGGCGAAACACTCTTCCACGTTTGGTCCGAAGGCCGCGGATACCGAATCTGCATTCAACGCGCCATCCGGTAATTCGGTCGCACTTACTTCATAATGATAATGGATGATGAACTCCTGAACATTCGATGGTTTGAATTTCCGGTGTCCACCGGGTGTTTTGAAGCATTGCAGTTTTCCTTCGTCGGTCCAGCGCTTGATCGTCGATTTTCCCACGCGGAACATTTTCGACAGATCGTCGGTCGTGTATAGTATTTCGTTCATAGTTACCCCGGTGAATTATTAGTGATGAGATTAGTATTAGTTAATTATCATGTTTATGGCCCATTCGGGCGATTTGGTCGTTTTGGACTATTGCAAGTTAACTGATTTGTTAATAAATCAAAGTGTTCAATTATTAGAAAACACTAATATGAGATAGGTCACTTAAGATAAATTTATCTTGAATCCAAAAAACACCTAAATATGGCGTATTTATTTGAATTTATTGCAAAATTGTAATTATTACAGACACTCAGAAGGTTTAACGTTAGCAAAATAATTAGAATTTACTAACGTTAGATGGGTGAATTATTAGAGCTTTCGCACCGAAAAACGGGAAGACATTTAAGATTGGAGGGTATTTAGTAATTAAGAAAAATCCGTTATGAGAGAATTATTATCAAAGAAACAGTGTTCAAGGTTGAGACACGCGTTATTAAAATGAGGATTAAAATGAAATTTATTATTGCAGGCGTCTTGATTGTTTTTAGCATCGCGACGTCGCAGGTGAAAAGCATAACGAAAGGAAAAAAAATGGAACAGCGATCGGAAGTTGTAACTCTTGGCGCAGGATGCTTCTGGTGTGTGGAAGCAGTCTACCAGCAGCTTGAAGGAGTTGAAAAAGTTGAATCAGGATATTCCGGCGGTACGGTGAAGAATCCTACCTATGAGCAGGTCTGCTCCGGCAGAACAGGACACGCAGAGGTCATTCAGGTGTCGTTCGATCCCGAAAAGATCACGTTCAAAGAGCTTCTTGAAGTCTTCTTCCGGACACACAATCCTACTACTCTGAATAAACAAGGGGCCGATGCCGGCACGCAGTACCGCTCGGCTATCTTCTATCACAGCAACGAACAAAAAACGATTGCTGAACAAGTGAAGAAGGAAACGGATGCGGCAAAAATCTGGGATGATCCGGTTGTGACGGAGATTGCGCCGTTCACGGAGTTCTTTAAGGCCGAAGAGTATCATCAAAACTACTACGAACAAAATTCCTATCAGCCATATTGTATGATGGTAATAAACCCGAAATTGAGTAAATTTAAAAAGGAATTCAAAAACAAACTGAAAAAATAGTTTTAACAAAGCCGCCGAGGCACGAAAACGCAAAGATGAAGAAAATGACGACCCGAGTATTTGGTCTTTATGTATTGTTGTTTGGATTTTTATTCCAAGGCTGTTTCATCCTTCGTCCGTTCGCCGGAGCGAACATTGATATAGAGCAACTGCAGAAAGCGCGCGAAGCAAAGGTGATGGAGATCCGTTTAGAAGGCGCACAGAGGCTTTCTCAGCGGCTGGCAAGCGGCGATTCCGTTGGCAACGCAGACCTTTCGTTCTATTTTTCCGAAACGCTTCTGAACAAAGCAGCGTCGCAGCTCGACTCCACATCCGGCTGGCTCGACTCGCTTACATCGTATTTCATTAAAAGCATCCGCGTAAAACTATACAACGGCTCGGCGATCGCCACAATTTCCTTGGGGGCATACAGTCATCAATACGACGTTGATGTGAACCTGTTGATGGACTGCATCCTTACATTTAAAGTTGATTCGGGAAAATTTTACGCCAAGTTTGAACCGTTTAATGTCGTCCCCAATGTGAAGGCGAGCGGTATGATCGCTTCGTTGGAAGGGATTATACAGGATATGGTGACGATGAAGCTTTCAACGCTGAGCGACAATCTTCCGCCGATACAATTTCCGGTTGACTTCAATAATCAGTTTCCCGTTCAAGGGAACAGTGTTCAGGTCCGAACCGGTATGAATATGAATATTACCACACCGCCGCAGACACTGAATTATTCCCTTGTGCTTAAAGAGGTGCTGATCTTCAAAGAGAAATTGTTCCTTGCGTTGAACGTGAAGAAGGTTGGGGTGGCGAAATGAGAATGGTAAAAAATATTTTTCCTTTGTTGCAAGGCGGCACAGTCACATCCTTCGGCACGCTTATCAACTCTTCGGTGCGGCCATTACATTCGCTGCTGTGGATCGTTTCCTTATTCATCTCCGGCTGCGGTTCGTCGTTGGATATTCCGTCAACAGAAGAATCGCAGCAGAATATTGCGCGATACAAGCCTCAGCTTGATGTGCTGGATAAAACAATCACGGGACAAACGGCAGTGCTTCCCAAAGGACACGATCTGATCTCGCAAACCCGCATTTCGGCCGTCAATACGCTGTTGTCGCGCGTTGTGAACCGTTCGTTATCCGATATCCATATCGATTTTCTTGCTACCCGTCCGCTATGGAAAGAGGAGAAATCCCTTCTCGGAATCGGCTACACAAACTATGTCGATGTTGACACTGGAAAACTGGACATTGACCTGAAAAAATTCTATTTCCGCGATCTCACAAACAATATCGTTAACGCCGGGATCGAAATTGAGGGGACGGGGAATCTTACCGTTTCCGGAAAATATACCGGCGTTTCCGCAACATCTTCGCCACAGGTCCATTTCTATCTTGACGAACAGATCCAGTTTGCGGTTTCCGCCGCGGATTCCGATTATATCCGGTTAAATCCCGTAGCCAAAACCGTACTGCTGAAAACAAAGGTTACTATCAAACTGCTTGGGTGGAACATTCCGTATTATAGAGAGATACCGCTGCAGATCGCCGATCTGATAAAGCCGGTAATGATTCCCTCCGCACTCCGCTCTGAGATTGTATTTCCGGTACCCGCATCACAATACGGAAGCCAGCGGTTGGAATTCGTGAAACGTTCTTTGCGGTTCAGCCGGTCCGCGGTGCGTGCGGACAACAACGTGCTGGAGTACCGCAGCAATATAGATTTTGAAAAAGTGAAATGATGAAAGCATTCGTACTCTTTCTGATCTCCTGTTCCGTGATGCCTGCTCAACACAAGGCGGAGATATCATCATGGCTGGTCGATCCCGCATATGTAAAAAACAGTGTGTATGCCATGAACGCGGGCCGCAATCCGTATGAAGCGCTGCTCAGTACTCTTGCCGATCTGGCAGAAAAACTGAAAATGTCTCGCTCCGAAATCCAGCCGGACCGTCCCGCCGCTCCTTCGGCAGCGACGGCATATTCATTTGGCAAGGCGACGATAACGTACCAAAAATATTCATCCCGCACGACGTTGGAAAAAGGGGATTCGCTCGATTTCCTATCAACAATTTCATTCTCTGCTACACTTCAGTTTTCCAATAAAGAAAAAAAATGTTTCATCGTTTCCGGCAGTAAGGCGTTGGAACGGGCAGATGATGAGACGTTCGGTCCGTCGGCATACCGATCGAAAACAAATAACGAACAATCAGTCTCATACGAATTCAGCAATATGACCTTCTCCGATCTTCTTGCTGAGCTGGAGCGCGAAGGAGTGAAGGTACAATTCACAACGGCGTACGACATAACGTATGCATTGGCAACATACCCGCTTTCGAAAGTGAAATAATAATCATGGTTCCTATTTCCATTGTCTACCAGGGCGCGCTGCGCTGCACAGCAACGCACGATAACAGCGGTACACAGATCATCACTGATGCGCCGGTTGATAACCTTGGCCGGGGGGAAAGTTTCTCGCCAACCGACCTTGTAGCTACTGCACTTGGCAGCTGCATAATTACCACTATGGGGATCGTTGCACAAAAAGAGGGGATGGATGCGGTTCTGGATGGAACAACGATCGCAATCGAAAAACATATGAGCAGAGATGTTCCCCGCAGAATCATTCGATTGGTTGTGAAAATCGAATTTCCGGCAGGGATATCAACGCGGTACCGCCAACGTCTGAATGAGATCGGCGAAACATGTCCCGTAGCAAAGAGTCTGCATCCGGAGATACAACTGGACATCTCGTACAATTATCCCGATTAAACACCGGAGACATCTCCTTCAATATTCAGCAACGGCGCGAAGACACGTACGTAATCTGAACTACATTCATTTAATTGACCTATAAATGGAAAATCTGTTTTTCTTTAAGTCTTCACAGTTTCGAAGCGGTAATGTGAGGGAAAAATTTCTGCTGTCCTTTTCTGCTAAAAAGACTATATTTCCACAATCAACATTTGTACAATCACAAGGGGTTAGAACTATGAGAACACAGTCTCTTAGAATTGCCATAGCCGTTCTTATGCTTATTGCGGCAGGCTGCGGTCTTGGTGCGCCGGATTCATTTATGCAGATGAACAGGCAGTACTGGGAATCGATGGATATAAAACCGGCAGTAAAATATGAAGATGCATGGCAGCGCGTTATCTATATTATTACGAAGAAGTTTGAACTGGATATGATCTCAAAAGAAGATGGATACGTCCGCTCGGCTTATGGTCAGACCTATTTTTCCGAGGACCTTCAAAACGAACGGTACCAGATTCGCATTGTAGCAAAATTTACACCGGACAAGAAAAAATTCGAGTTCAAGATAGAATCCCGCGTATGGGACGGAAAGATATGGCACAATGGTTCCGATATACGTGTAGCCGCAAATATGAGGAAGGATTTTCTGAATTCTATCGGCGATGTGCAGGTAAAGAAACAGCCGGCAACTCCGTCGGCAGACTCTCTGCTGGTACAATAGCACAAACAATATTTTTTCTCCATCAAACGGTAAAAAGGAGAGTTATGAAAAAAGTGATTCAATGTCTGGTTGCAGTTTTATTTATTCAGTTGATGGTTGCGCAGGAAAAAGTTGACAGCGCAATGATGGCGGCGATCCGCACGGAAGGATGGGATCATTCGCAGGCAAAGGATATTCTGTGGATCCTTTCCGATGTATACGGACCGCGCCTTGCCGGTTCGCCGCAATATCTCGCGGCTGCAAACTGGGCGGTGGGAAAGATGAAAGAGATTGGTCTTCAAAACGCCCATCTTGAATCGTGGGGACCGTTCGGCAAAAGCTGGGAACTGAAAAAATTTTCTGCAACGATGATCGGCAGACAGATACAACCGCTTATCTCGTATCCGAAAGCGTGGTCGCCAGGACTAAAAGGACGGGTGGAGGCGGATGTCGTTTACCTTGACGCAGATTCAGCCGGTCAGCTTGATGCATACAGAGGAAAATTAAAAGGAAAATTTGTTCTTCTTACGAAATCCGGTGATGTTGCCGCATATTGGAAACCGCTGGCAGTTCGCGAGGCGGATTCGTCGCTGCTGAACATGGCAAATGCCGATGCTCAGCGGAGCGGGAGAAGAAATATCCGTCCCAACGAGGCCATGCGGCAGGCCGCTCTGCTGACGTATGAAAAATGGCAGCTGCTGATGAAGGAGAATGTTGCCGCAGTTCTTACCTCTTCATATTCAACACGAAATTCCGGCGGCAGTGTTTCTGTGGCACAGGCATACGTTCCCAATCATCCGGACACTGCCTATGGTTCACCGTACCGTGTTTCCGCGCAAAGCAGCAAAGCACCCCTCATTCCGCCGCAGATCGAAGTTGGTGCCGAACATTACAACCGCCTCGTCCGTTTGGCGCAGAAAGGTGAGAAGATAAAACTTGCCGTGGAGTTGGAAGTGACCATGACCGCAAAGGATGAAGATTCGTATAACGTGATCGCCGAAATTCCGGGAGGAGACCTGAAGGATGAAGTGGTGATCATCGGCGGACATTTTGATTCGTGGCACGGGGGAACCGGTGCTACCGACAATGCAACCGGATCGGCTGTCTGCTTGGAAGCGATGAGAATATTGAAGAGCATAGGTGCAGCACCGCGCCGGACAATCCGCATAGGATTATGGGGAGCCGAAGAAGAGGGATTGCTTGGTTCTGCAGCGTATGTAAAACAGCATTTCGGCACAAGAGATTCATTGAAACCGGAAGCAGAAAAAATTGCTGCGTATTTTAATAACGACAACGGGAGCGGAAAAGTCCGGGGGATGTATATGCAGGGGAATGAAGCCGTTCGTCCTGTTTTCCGCGCCTGGCTCTCGCCGTTCAAAGATATGGGAGCAACGACGCTATCATTGCAAAACACCGGCGGTACAGATCATCTTTCGTTCGATGCGGTCGGTATTCCGGGATTTCAGTTCATTCAGGATCCCATTGAATATGAAACACGCACTCACCACACCACCATGGACCTGTTCGACCGTGTTCCGGAAGAGGATCTGAAACAAGCCGCGATACTGATGGCGGCATTTGCGTATGATGCTGCGATGCGCAATGAAAAACTTCCGCACAAACCGGATACGCGGCCGAACCGTACAAATTAAATTTTCAACAGTATTGTTCTCCGAAAGCCGCAAGAAGAAATTTGCGGCTTTCGTTTTTATGTTTATGCCGCACATTGCTTCCATCCGGGAAAAGAAATGTTATACAATGAACGCTCTCAATAGCACAATAAAATTAATTTCGGCGGCAACACCGGAACAGTTCAAAACGATTCGCTCTTTGTTCACCGAATATCAGCAGTGGCTCGGCGTTTCGCTCTTTTTTCAAGGATTCGATCAGGAGCTGGCCGCTCTTCCCGGAAAATATTCGTTTCCCAAAGGACGATTATATATCGCAGTACTCGACGGAAAGATTGCCGGGTGTATCGCACTCCGTCCGATGGATGAGGAGGGGATCTGCGAAATGAAACGGCTCTTTGTCCGCGAAGAATTCCGCGGAAAGGGAGTCGGCAGAATTCTTACCGAAAGAATCATCGCCGATGCCAGGGAGACCGGATACCGCACAATGAGACTTGATATGCTTCAGCGGATGGAAAAAGCCCGTTTTCTTTATTCAAAACGTGGATTTACCGTTATTCCCGCCTATTATAATAATCCGATGGACGAGGTCGTGTATATGGAATTGGCCCTCTGCTGAAAATATCCGTACCTTAATATCAGCATGGTTACAGATGCGGCTTACTCTTTGGAGGAGGCTCTCATGAAACTGCACGTCTTTTTTACCAAAAAATATCTTCTCGTACGTCTTCTTATTTTTCAAAGCGCCGGATATGCCATACTTCTTTTTTTGATCACCGGCGACGAAGTGTTCGACTTTCCCCATACCGTTTTTGGTCAGATGGCGACACCGGTCAACTGGGCCGAGATCTATATTGAATCAGGATATATTCTGGTGCTGGCAATATTCTCTGTAACGTTTACCTGGTATTTGATCCGGCGGTTAAAATTCTTTGACGGATTGATACCGATCTGCTCGTTCTGTAAAAAGATCCGCGAAAAAAATAATTGGATCTCCCTGGAAGAGTATGTAAGCAATCATTCCGAAGCAATGCTGTCACATGGATTGTGTCCCGAATGCAAGGAATTGCATTATCCAAAGCTCATAAAGAAATGAACGTGGTGATATTGCTCAATATTTATCCCCGGCAACACAAGACGCACCCTCATTTCGTCGGCCTCAACGCGGAGATTCAAAGAATAATTCCTATTTCTTTTCTTGCACTCACAATGAGTCTGTCGTAGATTGTTTTCCACATCATGAATTCCTTAAAGATCATACCGGCAACACCGACGGATATTACCGTTCTTCTTACCTTCATGGAGCGTTTCTACGCCATCGATCATTACGATTTCCAGTTCGAGAGAACAAAGCATGCTCTTAATGACTTCATCGCCGATGAACGTCTTGGCAGAATTTGGATGATTGCATTTAAACAGGAGCACATCGGTTATATTATTTTAGCGTATAATTTTTGTTTCGAATTCGGCGGACGGAATGCATTTATTGATGAATTCTATCTGGAAGAAGAATATCGCGGGATGGGGATCGGGAGAAAAATTATGGAGTACGTGATTGAAGAAACAAAGAAGATGAATATTACGGCGCTGCATCTGGAAGTTGAGCACCGGAACATCGTCGCTGCCGAGCTGTACCGCAAATTCGGTTTTACGGATCATCATCGCATACTTATGACTCGAATGCTGACCGGTTCTGTTAGCAATTCAGAAAAGGAGTAACCATGTTCATCGGACATTTTGCCGTAGCTCTTGCTGCAAAAAAAGTGGCGCCGAAAACGTCGCTGGCCGCATTAATCGCGGCGTCGCAGTTGGTCGATCTTCTTTGGCCGTTGTTTTTAATGTTAGGATGGGAGCATGTACGGATCGAGCTTGGCAATACCGCCGTGACACCGCTCGATTTTTACGATTATCCGATCACACACAGTCTTGCCGGTGCGCTGGGCTGGTCGCTGCTGTTCGGAGGGGGATATTATCTGTGGAAAAAAATGCCGCGCGAAGCGGTCATTGTGGCTCTTATTGTTTTCAGTCACTGGTTGCTCGATCTTTTCACGCACCGTCCCGATCTTCCGCTGATAAACAATGAATCAACGAAATTTGGATTGGGATTGTGGAACAGTGTTGCGGGAACGCTTGTTGTCGAGTTCGGATTGTTCGCACTCGGCGCGTATCTCTATTATAGTGCAACGTCAGCAAGGAACAAAACGGGAAAGTATGCGCTTGCCTCACTTCTTGCTCTTCTGTCGGTCATCCATCTCGGCAATCTGTTTGGTCCGCCTCCGCCAAACGTAACGATGATCGCCGTTGCCGGAAATGCCATGTGGCTCTTTGTGTTGTGGGGATGGTGGATTGATAAAAACAGAAGCGCAACATCAATGACCAACTGATTTATTTATTGAGTGATACATGAAAAATATATTCGACCTAACGGCGCTCGAAGAATTTCTTTCGTAAAAAAATGCATCGGTTGTGTTCAAAGAGTTCAGTTATTCCCCAAAAATGAAATATGTCCAATGGTGACGGAAGCCAAGACCGGTGTGCCGTAGAAACACCGAATGACAGCAGCGGTAGAATGAATGTCGGAGGAGAAAGTCCGAAATTGGAAATATCTCAAAAATAAATAATTATATTTTCCCCCTGTGCTTGACTTTCTCTGCCCCAAAGTGTAAACTCGGCGTAGAGAAGGGGCCGACCTATTCTCTCATGTTTGCATAACAGTTCTTCCCTCGTACGTGCATCATCACAAGCGCACCGCGGTCCCGCACCAAACATTGTTGTAGCCGTCTCTCTAACATTAAAGGAGGGTATGAGCATGAGACAAAAGTCTTGGTTCGCTGCGCTTCATCCGCAAACAGACCACCACTGGGGAATAGTTCTTGCCGGCGGGAACGGAACACGTCTTTTACAATTCATGAAAGCACGGTTCGGCGAGTACCGTCCGAAGCAATATTGCGCGCTGATCGGGAAACGATCGATGCTTCGTCATACCATAGACCGGGTCTCCTATCTCTTTGCCGCCGATCATCTGCTGACAACGGTCAGCGCCCAGCATCTCACGTGGGCGTACAACGATCTCCGCGACCGCAAACCGGGAACAGTGATCATTCAACCGTTCAATCGTGAAACGGGACCGGGGATCCTTCTTCCGCTCCTTCATGTGCACCGGGCAGATCCGAAATCCATTGTTGCACTATTTCCGTCCGACCATTTTATTCTGCAGGAGGAACGATACCGCTCGTTTGTTGCCAGGGCGATTGAATTCGTTTCGAAACACCCGGAACAGATTGTTACGCTCGGCATCAATCCGACCTCACAGCAGCATGGCTACGGATGGATTGAAAAAGGCGAACCCTCGTGTGCCGAGGGTATATATACCGTAAAAAAATTCTGGGAAAAACCCGATGCTCAGATGATGCACTACCTGAATGAAAAGAAATGTTTGTGGAATACGATGATCTTGGTCGGAACATCGCAAAACTTTTTGAATCTGATGGAAGAACATATGAGCAGTGTGTTCGTTCCGTTTAAGCGCATTGCGAATTCCATTGGGACAACATTTGAATCCGATGTAACGGAAGATGTCTTCAGGTTGATACCGTCGGTCAACTTCTCCCAAAGCGTTCTGGAAAAGATACCGGAAAAATTGTGTGTGCTGCCGATGGATGGAGTGTATTGGAACGACTGGGGAGACGAATTCCGCATTAGGATCGATATTGATTTTCTCGAACATCAGGAGCATGTGTTTAAGGAGGATGAGGAAGAAACCGTCATTGTTGTGCAGTAATGTGCAGAAAGGGTAAGCAAATACATGCTTATTCACAGCCGGGCGATTCATTGCCCGGCTTTATTTTGTATTGAACACCAATTTCCTGTTGGCATATCTCACCGCCAATGTCTACCTTTACACATTTACTATACAAATTCTCCACACATGCCAGTGAAAGGAATCCCGTAATGCCGACCATGGAAGAACGTAAAAAAATGATCCAAAAGATACGATCGCTGCCGGAAATGCTTGAAGCAACCATACAAGGATTAAATGACGCACAATTGGATACGCCGTACCGTGATGGCGGGTGGACCGTGCGTCAGGTTGTTCATCATATATGCGATTCGCATATGAATGCATTTCTTCGGTTTAAATGGATGCTGACCGAAGAAAATCCCAAAATAAAAACATACAATCAGGATACATGGGCGACTTCTCCGGAATATGCACTTCCCGTCTTTGAATCTCTGCATCTTATTCGGGGATTGCATGAACGCTGGGCAATGATGCTGGAGACGGTTGATGAAAAAGGCTGGAACCGAACCGCAGAACATCCGGAGAACGGAACGGTAACGATAGACAGAATGCTGCTGATATATTCCAATCACGGGGAAAAGCATTGCGGACATATCCAGTCGCTGCGGGATCGTTTGCATTGGTAAAGACATTCACCCGAATGTCCGTCCTGCGGTACAGTCTTACTCAAGAATTTGTCATTCCGCCGTTTCAATAAGGGAAAGAAATCATGAAAAGGATTATGGTAATCATCACATTGCTTGCCTCTTTGTTTGGATGCGCATCCCGCAATAGCGCACTCCGGTCGGAGCAACGGATCATTTTTTTTGGCGACTCGATCACTGAACAGGGGGTGAAACCGAATGGGTACGTCACCATTATACGGGATTCGCTTGCAGCAACCGGTTACCGCCATGAGGTCATCGGTGCAGGAATCAGCGGAAATAAAATATCCGATCTTCTCTCCCGCGTGGAGAACGATGTGCTTGCGAAGAAACCATCGATTGTTGTTATTTATATCGGGATCAATGATGTCTGGCATTTTGAATTTGTATCGAGAGGAATAAGCGGTACGCCCAAAGAAAAATTCGAAGCAGGCTTGAAAAAATTGATCACCGGAATTCAATCCGCCGGAGCGAAAGTAATCCTCTGCACACCAAGTGTAATCGGTGAAAAAAATGACGGCTCCAACAAATATGATGCAATGCTTGATTCATACAGCGCAGTTTCACGACAGGTGGCGCAGGAAACCGGATCCGCATTGTGCGACCTTCGAAAAGCATTCATCGGTTATCTTCGCATCAGCAATCCCGCCAATGCGGAAAAGGATATTCTTACAACCGACGGTGTGCATCTTAATGATGCCGGTAATCGTTTTGTTGCGGATGAGATGATGACCGCTTTGGATGGACAGGGATTGTTCTTTCCTCAAAAATAATTCTGCGCGCGCAGGCTTTTCATGGAAGCAATACTCCGCCGAGCTCCATCAATGTGCAGGGTATCCTTTTCAGGACATCTCACTTCTCTGTAATTTTCTTCAATATAATGGCGAAAGGGTATTTCCTATAAAACCGTTCGTTGTTTTTTCCTCATAATTTTGGGATATTATTGAACAAATCAACACTATCAAGTGTTCTTTTAATGATAAGAGAATAAACAGGATACGTAACCCAATGCCGGAAAATCAGAACACAGACCTTTCATTCTTAAAAATAAACCGCGACGCTCCCAGCGAATCGGGCGGCGGTTCATCCAAAAAAATAATTCTCTTTTCAGTCGCCGGAATATTTCTTGTCGCGATCATACTCTTCTATGTTCTCGTTTCCGGGCCGGCCAAAGAAGTTGTTGAACTCGGCACGGTAGTGCTAACCACGTCCGGGCAGGAAAGCGCCATACTGACAGCCAGCGGATATATTGTTGCGCAGCGAAAGGCCGCCGTTGCTTCGAAAGGAACGGGCCGACTGGAATATCTCGGTGTTATAGAAGGGGATCGTGTAAAGACCGGTCAAGTAATCGGGCGTCTGGAGAATCGGGATGTTGAAGCGGCGCTCGGACAGGTAAAAGCAAATCTTACCGTTGCAAAGGCAGGACTGGAAAGCGTGAAAGCAGAACTGGAAGAGGCAACTTCGAATTTTGATCGCCAGAAAACATTGTTCGCGCAGAATTCAATTTCCCGCGCGGAATATGACGCTGCAAATGCGCGGTATAAACGGTCGGTTGCCGCTGCGGCATCGGCTGAAGCATCAATCAAATATGCCGAAGCAAATGTGCGCGCATCGGAAGTGCAGCTTGAATACACACTTATCCGCGCTCCGTTTGACGGTGTTGTGATGACAAAGAACGCTAACGTCGGCGAGGTTATTTCTCCGTTCGGTGCCGCCGTCGGGTCGCGCGGTGCCATTGTCACCGTTGCCGATATGACTTCGCTGGAAGTTGAAGCTGATGTGTCGGAATCCAACATTGAAAAAATAAAAGAAGGAATGTCCTGCGAGATCACGCTTGATGCGTATCCCGATCGACGATATTCCGGATATGTGAACAAGATCGTTCCCACGGCGGACCGTGCGAAAGCAACCGTGCTGACGAAAGTGCGATTTAAGGATCGCGACGAACGAGTGCTTCCGGAAATGCGTGCAAAGGTGAATTTTCTAAAAGAAGAAAAAGAACAGAAAGAAAAAAATACATCGCCGAAAATCTCTGTTCCCGCTTCGTCAATTACATCGCGCAGCGGACAGAAAGTAGTCTTTGTTGTCAGCGGTGAAAAGGTTACAGAGACCGCGGTAACGCTTGGCGAAGTAATGGGAAACCGCATCGAGATAAAAAAAGGTGTCGCTCCGGGCGAAAAAGTTGTTCTCCATCCGTCGGAGAAACTGGCCACCGGCAACAAAATATCAATGGAAAATAAATGAACGTACGTTTTAATATAAGACTTGAAATTATTTTTCTTGCTCTATGCATCTCAACCACTGTAGCGCAAAAAAACGTTGAGCCGGAAAAATTCTTTTCCGCTCCCAGGTCAACGGCAGCGGGGATTCTTTTTTCCGATCAGCTCTCAAACGGATTGTTTCTGGCATCTAATTCGGGAATTGCTCTCCTTTCAAATGTGCCGGGCAGCGCACTCTATTATACTGTCTCTCCGGACGGAAATTTTGCCGGCTTTAAGGAAGTGCAGGCAAATGGAATGCAAATACCGGTGCTGTACGACCTGACGAACAATACGAAAACAGAGCTGCACCGAGGTTCTTCACGAATCGGCCAGATCAGTTTTGCGCGGGATGGATCGGTGGGATGTACGATAGAAAACGATCTTATTGTGATTTCCGGCGGCGAAGAAAAAAAATATTCTTTGGGAACATATTCCAATATTGCGCCGATCTCTCCGGATGGAAAATTTGTTGTCTACAATGATGATGCCGATCAATTGTGGATGATGGATCTCACAACACAGGAGAGAACGCGAATCACGGACCACAACGGCAGTTACGCTCTGCCACAATGGTCGCCCGACGGATCGCAGATTCTCTACTCGAGGCTCAACGGGTCGATGTTTACGTATTCACTTACCGCACGATCCACCGCATCTCTTGGTGAAGGTGAATCACCATCGTGGGCCGATAATTCCCTTATCGTTTTTTCCCGAAAAATCATCGACCATCAGCAGCTTGTTTCTGCCGATCTTTATTGCATCAACACCGGCACGATGAAGAAAAGTCAGTGGACCAGTACGGATGAATACTTTGAAGCGGACCCGTCGTTCGATGCACGCACTAATTCCATTATCTATACAGATACAAAACGAGGCGGAATCTATTCGCGCACATTGGCCGGTGAAAACAAACTTGCCGGAGAACAAGAAAAAATAGCGTACGACGACGCGGTATTACAAAAAACAATTTTAGCGCGATCGGCCGTGCCGGTGTCACCGTCGACACCTGCCGCCGTATCCCTTGATATGCCATACGTTCATCAGGTGTGGGATACACCGGATTGGTATAACGGAAGTTCGGCATGTGGTGCAACTTCATCGATCATGGTGATCGCATATTATAATATTGTGCCCCGGTGGAATGTCTGGTGTTCTGCATCAGGATCATCTCCCTCTCACAATAGTCCATACGGGAATTACGTGTGCGAGATATACGGTTTCCGAGAACTATCCTATTCCTATACGGCAAGCGACCCGAACGGCAAAACATCGTATGGCGGTTACGGTTTTATGTGGACAGGAAGCTACAGTCCGTATTCACGCATGGTGGATTATTACGGTAATCATGGATTGAGTGCCGTGCGGTATGATTCCAATGCAACCTTTTTTGAAACAGCCATTGCCAATGTTGATTCAGGATATCCGTTCACCATCTGTAACGGATTGACAACAGCAGGGCATATCATTGTTATTAACGGATACGATGTGAACAACAGAACGGTCATCGTCAACGATCCGTACGGGAATAAAAATTCCGGCACATATCCCAGCCTGAACGGAAAAGGAGTGAAGTATGATTGGGTCGGGTATAACAACGGATACAGAAATCTGAACAGGATCTACTGGGGCGTAACCGTGCGGTATACAAAAGTTTCTCAAGCGGATTCCATTGTTGATGACGCACAAATGGACAAAGGGTTTTATCTGCACACAACTTCTCCGTCATCAGTAACACGATGGTACGATAAAAAGAGTGGCGGCTACTACAACGGTCATTTTTGGTGGACACGAACGAAAATGAGCGATACGTGCTATGCAACATGGACGCCGACCCTTGCCAAAGACGGATTGTATGAAGTTTCGGCATATATTCCGTACGGTGATGCCACTAAAGCAAAATATATTGTCTCCGCAAACGACAGCATGCACACTGTTGTTATCGATCAAAAGTTGATAAAAAATGATTGGGTTTCACTTGGAACATTTCCCTTTCGTCAGGGGAAGAGCGGTTATGTCCGTCTTGGCGACGGCAGTGATACAACAAAACAGGGAATTATTTTTGATGCGGTAAAGTGGAATTATCGCGGCATGCTGCCGACATCGGTCGCCGCAAAAAAGGCGCTTCCGGAAATATTTACGCTTGATCAAAATTATCCCAATCCGTTCAACCCGTCTACCGTGATCGAATACCGCCTGCCGGTCCGGACAGCCGTGTCGCTGAAAGTGTACGATGTGCTGGGGAAAGAAACAGCGGACCTGATCAACGAGGAACAGAATGCCGGACAGCACCGTTATTATTTTTCAATGCTGCACGGTGAAATACCGAGCGGTGTTTATTTCTACACACTGCGTGCCGGACAGTTCTCCGATACGAAACGAATGATTATTTTGAAATAATATTCCTTCTTACAACAACACTATTCTCTTATGGCAACTCTTGTCGAAGTTAAAAATGTTACAAAAGTGTATCATCGCGATACACTGGAAATCCCTGTTCTTCAAAATATTTCGCTTGATGTTCCCGAAGGGGAGTTTCTTGCATTGATGGGGCCGTCCGGTTCCGGCAAGACGACCCTGCTCAATCTTATCTCGGGCATCGACCAGCCGACGAGTGGCGCAATTGTTATTGCGGGAACCGACATTTCACGGCTGAATGAATCCGCGCTGGCAAAATGGCGGTCGCGGAATATCGGATTTGTGTTCCAGTTCTACAACCTTCTTCCCGTGCTCACGGCATACGAAAATGTCGAACTGCCGCTGCTGCTTACGAATCTGACAAAGAAAGAAAGAAAAGAGCGCGTTGAAATGGTGCTGAAGGTTGTCGGTCTTGATGACCGGATGGAGCATTATCCGAAACAGCTCTCCGGCGGACAGCAGCAGCGCGTAGCCATTGCCCGCGCCGTAGTGACTGACCCGACGGTGCTGATCGGCGATGAACCGACGGGAGATCTCGACAGGAAATCGGCCGAAGAGATCCTGACACTGCTGGAACGCCTGAACAAGGAATTTAAGAAAACGATCATTATGGTAACGCACGATCCGCATGCTGCCCAAAGCGCACGCATCATCCGGCATTTGGATAAAGGCGAACTGACCGCCAATTGATCTGTTCGATTCGATACCTCTTTTGAAAAATAAAGAACAACGTTATGAATGTATTGAAGCTTATCTATAAAAATTTTCTCCGTCATAAATTGCGGAGTCTGCTGACCATGCTCGGTATTGCGGTTGCGGTACTTGCATTCGGCCTTCTGCGCACGGTGGTGACATCGTGGTCGTACGGGGTGGAAGCATCGTCGGCGAACAGATTGATAACACGGCACGCCGTTTCATTTATCTTTCCTCTTCCGTATTCGTACCGAAGTCAGATTGAAGCAATTCCCGGCGTAACAAAGGTATCGTTTGCAAACTGGTTCCAGGGAACATTCAAGGACCAGAGGTTCGAGAATTTCTTTCCGCGTGTAGCCGTGGATCCCGAAACGATCTTCGATGTGTACACGGAATATACCGTTCCGCAGGAACAATTGACAAACTTCAAGAAGCAGCGGAACTCGTGTATTGTCGGAAAAAAACTTGTGGAAAAATACGGTTTCAAGATCGGCGATATCATCAATGTTACCGGAGATATTTATCCCGGGGAGTGGCAATTTGTTGTAGCAGGAGTTTATTCCGGCAAGGATAAATCGGCGGATGAAACACAAATGTTCTTTCAATGGGAATATCTGAATGAGCGAAGCCGGCAGGTCGCATCGTGGGCCACCGATCATGTAGGTTGGTATATCATTCAGATCGGAAATATGAACGAGGCACCGGCGGTCTCGGAAGCGGTCGATGCTATTTTCGCCAATTCCGCCGCCAAGACAAAAACGGAAACGGAAAAAGCATTCCAGCAAAGTTTCGTTTCTCTCTCCGGTGCGATCATTACATCGCTTGAACTGGTTTCGTACGTTATCATCGGCATCATTTTAATGGTGCTCGCAAATACCATCATCATGTCGGCACGGGAACGCATCCGCGAATATGCGGTTTTGAAGACCCTGGGCTTTACGTCGTTTCACATTGTCGGTTTGATTGCGGGGGAATCGCTTTTCATTTCAATGATCGGCGGAACAGTCGGCCTGTTGTTGACGTTTCCCATATGCCAGGGATTCGGCGCGCAATTCTCAACGCTCTTTCCGGTGTTCAAAGTTGCCGTTTCAACAATGGTTATGGCGATGTCGTTTGCCGTTCTTGTCGGAGTGGTCGCAGCGATCTTTCCGGCATACCGTTCTGCGCGGATGACAATCGTTGACGGATTACGGCAGATCGGTTGATGTAATATTTTTTAAACATACAGTAAATTTTTTATGAAGATCCCATTTTCGTACAATATCCGAAATCTTTGGACCCGGCGGTTAACAACGGCGCTGACCGTTACCGGCATTGCGCTTGTTGTCTTTGTGTTTGCCGCTGTTCTGATGCTCGCGCAGGGAGTTGAAGACACGATGGTGGCAACAGGTTCAAATGATAACGTCATTATTCTTCGCAAAGGTTCATCCGGCGAGATGCTCAGCGCAGTCAGCCGTGATCAGATCGGCATTATTTCAACATTTTCCGAAATTGCCGTAACGAACGACGGGAAACCGTTCGGCACGTCCGATGTTGTTACGATCATCAATTTGCGGAAGAAACAAACGAATGATATGGGAAACATCACGGTGCGCGGAGTTTCACCGGGCGCATTTTCTCTCCGTTCTCAGGTTTCGATACAAGAGGGAAGATGGTTCCGGCAGGGTTCAATGGAGATCGTCATCGGAAACAAGATCCACGATCAATTTGAGAATATCGATATCGGACAGCAGGTACAAATCGGATCAAAGTTGTGGACGGTCGTCGGGGTAGCCGAGGCGGGAAAAACCGGATTTGCATCAGAAATATGGGCGGATGCTGATAACATTATGCAGGAATTCGGCCGTACAGCAACATTCTCTTCGTACACATTCAAGCTGAAGAATATCAACGATTACGAAACGATCAAAACAAAACTGGAGACCGAACAGCGTCTGCAGGATCTGGAAGTGAAACGGGAACAGCAGTTTTACCTTGAACAATCGGCGGGAATGGCGGTATTCATTAAAGCGCTCGGACTGGTCATCACCATCATCTTCAGCTTTGGTGCAATGATTGGCGCAATGATAACAATGTACGCCGCCGTGGCAAACCGGACAGTGGAGATCGGCACGCTGCGCGCACTCGGTTTCCGGCGCCGGAGCATTCTCACCGCATTCCTGATCGAAGCTCTTGCATTATCATTCGTCGGCGGAGTGATCGGATTGATCCTTGCGTCATTCATGCAGTTTGTCTCATTCTCAACGACAAATTTCGGAACGTTTTCGGAACTTGCCTTCGGATTTTCCTTGTCACTTCGTATCGTAGGATCAACACTTCTCTTCTCACTGATCATGGGGGTCTTCGGCGGATTTTTGCCGGCAGTTCGTGCTTCGCGCATGAACATCATCAACGCATTGAGGGCATCATAATATGGGAACAAAGATAGTTGTGAATAATAACGGAAGCTTTCGTCTTGAAGGGGAAGATATTGAGATCGTTGATATGAACGGCAACCGTTATAATCTAAACGGGCGGACACGAATCTCGCTGTGCCGATGCGGACTCAGCAAAACGAAACCGTTCTGCGATGCTGCACATAAATCCGGCGGTTTTCAATCCGTGTGCGAGGCATACGAACTCCCCCCGATCACACCAAAACAATAAATACAATACTGATGGATGCTGTGTTCATGAGTCACCGCTTTCATTACAGCTGACATCGAGGAAACGCTTATGAAACAGTTCATTGCCATTCTCATTTTTTCGGCTGCAGTTTTTTCTCAGCCCGGCGAACGGACCCTTGAAGTAAAAGGATCCGGATCCTATACAACCATTCCCGATCTTGGCGTGCTGACGATTGATGCCACAGTAGTCAATCCAAAATTTGCCGAGGCGGTAAAACTACTGAACCAAAAAACAGAACTGCTTATTACACAACTGCAGATGACCGGATTCAAAAAGGAAGATATTAAAACAACCGATTTTAACGTTTCCAAAAATGTGGTGTGGGAAAATAATTCCAATATTGACAAAGGGTATGCTGCCCGGCAAACGATCGCAGTGGAATTTCCTAACACCAAAGAAAAGATTGCCGCGATCATCACATCATTCATGGGTAGCGAGAACGACGTCCGTTTCTCTTTTCAATTCATTGTGTCCGATGAAAAAGCGAAACAGGTAAAGAATGAACTGCTGGACCGCGCAGTGAAAGATGCGCAATCGAAAGCAGCAATCCTGGCAGCAGCTGCGCAGCAAAAGATCGGCACCGTAAAGCATATTTTGTATGGAACAATGGCGCAGACACCGGTCTATCAGACGGCAATGCTCAAACGCGGTGCGGCAGATTCTGATCAGGCATCCGGTTTCGACGTGAAGGAAGTATCATTCTCGGATGAAGTGACGATTGTCTGGGATCTGAAATAATGGAAAGAAACGCGACATCCTGATTTTTCCTGCATTGGACTGCAATAACGGAACAAAAATGTTCCCTTTTAAGGGAATAGAGGACGATCCCCCATGAACATTCTCGTGACCGGCGGCAGCGGATCTGTCGGAAAATACATCGTCGACGAACTGCTGGCACACGCACATTCCGTCGGCGTTCTGGATCTGAATCCCCCCAAACAGAAGAATGTTGTCTTTCACAAAACGGACATGTGTATTCTTCAGGATGTTGAGCAGGCGATGAAAGGATACGATGCCGTTGTTCACACTGCCGGAATCCCTCATCCGCTGAACGATCCAGCCGAACGCGTTTTCCATGTAAACGTGAACGGAACGTTCAATGTTCTTGAATCTGCCGCACGAAACGGCATTAAAAAAGTAGTGTTTACGTCGAGTGAATCGACCCTTGGTTTTGCCTTCATGGTGAACCGGATGGTGCCGGAATACATTCCGATCGATGAACTCCATCCAATGCGTCCGCAGGATCCGTATGGACTGAGCAAAGTGATTGGCGAGCAGATCTGCAGGACATATTCGGCCAAATACGGGATCCGCACGGTTTGTCTGCGCGAACCGTGGATCTGGGTTCCTGAACAGGAACAACTTCCCTTCTACGCAACACTGGTGAACGAATACCGCAATTGGCATAAGAATCTCTGGACATACGTTCACGTGTATGATGTTGCGCGTGCACACCGGTTAGCGCTCGAACACGATCTTGAGAATCTTCATGAGATATTTTTTATCACTGCACGGGAAAATTGGACGGGAAAAGAATCCAAAGATCTGCTATTGCAATTTTATCCGGAAGTGCAAAAATATGCCGGTGATTATTCCGGTGCTTCCGCGATCATCTCACACGGGAAAGCAAAACGTCTGCTGGGATATGAACCGCAATATTCCGTGAACGATCTGCTAAAGAAGCAATGAACGTTCGAATACCGACAGCGGCATTTCTTTTTGTTCTTACCTCTGCGTTTGCGCAAACGGGATTCCATTCACGTGTACCTCTATTGCCCGACTCAAATATTGCAGCACTTCGGTTCGAACGGAATGTCAATACCTATCTCTGGAACGCCGATGCCGCGTACCGGTACAATGATTCCGATCAGTTCGTCAACCTCAGCGAAAAATTTACTTCCTCGTTCATCCGTAGTCAGTACAGTTCTTTCCGCGATGAGCAGAATATCTCGCTCAGTGCATCGAAGAAGATCTCGGAACCGCTTTCTCTTGCCATTGAATCGCAGTCATTCATCCTTTCGGACAAACAAACGCTCGGAAGCAGCAATGCCGGAATCCATTCCGGTGTTATGGGAATAACCTATCAGCCCGAGCCGAACATTTCCATCACACCGCTTCTCGGAATGAGATATGACAAACAGCAGCGTGAGACCGATAACGGACTGAACTACCGTTTGTATGCAAACGCAGATTCGCTTGATATTGGCGGTTATCGGGCGGAAATGTCGGGACACCTTAATCAAAGCGATCTTGGCAGACGCTACTTCAAGAACGACAGTGCCGGAGTGAACATTGCAACTCAATTTGCACAGGGTTCCACGGATAGTGTCCGCGTGCATTGGATCCGCAACCAAAGTGAATTTTTTATTACGGCAGCCGATACGGTAAAAAGTGTATTTGGTGTTTCGTCCAACATCCGTTCACGGAGCGAACAATTATACGGCGTGGAAAATATTCTGGTCTACGATGTGGGGGAGGGTCTTGGCACGGAACTTACCGTCAATGTTGAATCCCGTTCGATTAAAAACGCATTTCGTTACAATGTGCTGAGCGATCCGTCCTCTGTTTCATTTAATACGGCGGTGAATGAATTCAATATTGAAGGGGGAATGAAAATAAATTATGCAATGCAGTCGACTCTTGCATCGTTGGGATTTCGAATAGCCGAGAGGGATGAAAAACATCGTATCGAAAAAATTAACGGCATAGACAACAATGTTCAGGATAGCCGCGCACGCCAGGAATCGCGTCTGGACAATACGGCATTCCGGACCATGGTCAGCGTGAATGTGTTCAGCGATATTTCGCCGGCCGATCAAGTATTGTTCTTAAGTTCAGCCAGCATTCTCCGGTATGATACGCCCGATACGGTCAACACGGACGACCGGGATGAATTGCTGGTGAATATTTCTTTAAAGGAGACGCACCGGTTTAGTTCGGTTTTTTCCGCTTCGCTCACGGCTGAGGCCACCATCGCGCATCTTGTCTATCTTTTACGCGATAAAAGTGCCAACAACAATTGGAACAGGATATTCCGGTTGACCCCCGATATGTCCTACCGTCCGTCCGAGAATTTTAGAATGTTTAATGCATTTGAAGTGCTTGCCAATTATACGGTATTCGATTTTGAATCGCTCATTCCGTCGGTAAAAAGTTATTCGTATCGGCAGGTTGCATTTCTTGATTCTACCTCGTATGATATGACGAAACGGGTCGGCTTGGACGTGGTGGCCTACGTACGGGTCTTCGAACGGGGAGAACTCCGCTGGCAGGAATTTTCCGAACGGCCTCTGCAGCGGATCGAAGAAGTAACTTTTTCGCCGCAGTTCCGTTACTCCATTGATGGTCGATGGTATTTTGCGTTCGGCTTCCGCTCGTTTGCACAGAAGAAATTCAAATATGTGAACAACACCCGGCAGTTTGAAAGCACGTTTCTCAGCGCCGGACCGACAACAAGTATCGCAATACATCTCTCCCCAATTTCGCTGGTTGAGATACGGGGGTGGAAAGAGTTTCAGCATCAAAGCGGCGGAAGAGTGCAGGAATATTCCAATATGTCCATGAATGTGCGGTATTATTTTTAACAGGAACATCTGAAAATACAATGAACGGACAATGACAGCAAAAGACCGGATATACAAACTTTCAATTCCCAGCAGCCGAAAGAACATCAATCTTGTGGAGGAATTTTTCCGCACGATGAATGATAAATTTCAGCTGCCGGAAGAAAAACTGCATGCGCTGCTTGTCTCCGTAACGGAGGCGGTCAACAATGGCGTTATTCACGGCAACAAAAATAATGAATCTAAATATGTCACACTGAGCTGTTCCATGAAAGGGAAAACGCTGACGGTAAAAGTGAAGGATGAAGGGGAAGGTTTTGCACCTGATGCTGTTGCAAATCCGCTGAAGGAGGAGAATCTGTTGAATACCGGAGGCCGCGGCGTATTTCTGATGAAGGCATTCATGCAGTCCGTGAAGTATAATAAAAAGGGGAACGAAGTGACGATGGTGATGAAACTGTAGGATTTTCCTGGTAAGTAATTTGGTCTAAGAAAAAATAAAAATGCCCCGCAAAAATCTGTGGGGCATTTTGTTAAACAAGCAATCTACAGCATTGTTCTTATAACTTCACCTTATCCATATTCACCTTCACGTCATCCGCAGATTTCTTCAGCGCAGCTGTTTCCTCCGCCGATAATTTTATCTCGATGATCTGTTCCAATCCTTTGCGTCCGAGTTTTACCGGCACGCCGACAACGGTGTCCTTAATGCCGTATTCGCCATTCAGCATCACGGCGCAGGGAAGGATCCGTTTTTTATCTTTTACAATTGCCTCCACCATCTGCACAGCGGCGGATGAAGGGGCGTAGAATGCGCTTCCGGTTTTCAGATAGTTGACGATCTCAATGCCGCCGTTCTGTGCACGTTTTACAATAGCATCGATCTTCTCTTGGCTCATCAATTCCGTCAGCGGAATACCGGCTACCGATGTATAGCGCGGTAACGGGACCATCGAGTCGCCATGTCCGCCCAGGATCAGCGCGGTGATATCTTCAACGGATACGCCAAGTTCCATGGCGATGAACGAGCGGTAGCGTGCAGTGTCTAGCACGCCGGCCATACCGATTACCCGTTCGCGGGGGAATCCGGATACTTTTTGTGCGACATAGACCATCACATCAAGCGGATTGGAAACGACGATAAGGATCGCGTTCGGAGATTTTGCGCAGACCTGTTCGGTCACGGATTTAATGATGCCGGCATTCGTGTTCAACAGATCGTCGCGGCTCATTCCCGGTTTGCGCGGAATTCCTGCAGTGATCACGACAATAGCAGAATCCGCAGTTGCATCGTAGGTGTTCGTTCCGGTGACCATCGTGTCGAATCCCTCTATCGGTGCGGATTCATACATATCAAGACCTTTTCCCTGCGGAACGCCTTCAACGATATCAACCAGCACGACTTCGTTGGCGAGTTCTTTTTCGGCAATACGCTGTGCAGCTGTTGCACCGACATTGCCTGCTCCGATAACGGTAATTTTCATGGTATTCTCCTTTGGTTAATGTGAAGTAACGCTTTCTTCATTAATGTGTTGAAGGTCTGTTCAATTTTCGGGTTAGCGTCAAGTCCGCCGAAGCACGATTGTTACCACCTGAACATGACCCAAAATAAAAAAAGCGTCCACCAAGGGCGGACGCTTCATACAACATAATCATTGTCTGTAAAACTTACTGTGCAAGGATAATAGAAACAGCCTGACGTGTTTTACTGATCATATGGAATTTCACGCGTCCTGTTTTCAGTGCAAACAAGGTATCGTCTCCGCCGCGTCCGACATTATCGCCCGGATGAAATTTTGTTCCGCGTTGACGTACCAGGATCTCTCCCGCGCTGACCAATTCGCCGCCGAAACGCTTTACACCAAGACGCTGCGCATTACTGTCGCGTCCGTTCTTAGTACTTCCGGCCCCTTTTTTATGTGCCATTGTTCAAACTCCTCTAAAACGTAAACTTAATTGATTGACGTGATTTCGATCTGTGTGTATTGCTGACGGTGTCCGCGTTTTACGCGATAGCCTTTACGGCGTTTCTTCTTGAACACGATCACTTTATCATCTTTGCTGTGTGCAAGCACTTTTGCTTCAACCGAAGCGCCCTTAACAACCGGATTTCCGACCGTGACGGTCTTTTCATCCGCACGAAGCAGCACTTTATCGAACGTAACGACGCTATCGATAGCATTGTCGAGTTTCGATACATAGAGCTTTTCCGACGGATTCACTCTGTATTGCTGTCCTGCAATTTCCACTACTGCGTACATTGTATAACTTCCTTCCATTAGAACTGTGACTCTGTTTTTCAATTTTGGACTACAATAATACAAAAAAAGTGTGATCAAGTCAACGAAAAACTGTATGGTCGTTATATGATTTTTGACCGGTGCGGATCGGGTTTTTCCCGTTTTGTAAATTCCGTGAATACTGTTATTTTACATTCATGATCAACGATTCTATCTTGTCCCAATATCATGCAATCATCGTTACGTTGAACAAAGGCGATATGCTGTTTCAGTATGGCGACGTTGCGTCAGCGTTCTTCATCGTCCGGTCCGGGCGGATCAAAATGTCCAATTACAGTGACGATGGACGTGAATTTGTTCAGGGATATTTCACCGATGGACAGAGTTTTGGCGAACCGCCGTTCTTTTCAAAAGGGAATTATCCCGCCTCTGCAATTGCCATGGAAAAAAGCGATGTATGGAAAATTCCTTACGATGATTTCTTATTGCTGCTGAAGAACAACTTTGATATTCATCTTGAACTGATGCAGACACTATGCAATCGCCTGGTCTATAAATCCACAATGCTTTCCGAGCTTGCCATTGAGGAGGCGGAACACCGCTTGCTTACCCTGATACGATATCTTGTTGAACACGAATCCCACCGGTCCGACAAACCGGTAAAGATTGCTTTTACCCGTCAACAACTGGCCGATATGACGGGATTGCGCGTAGAAACCGTGATCCGCTCCATCAAATCCCTAGAACAGAAACGGCAGCTTGAAATTGATCTTGACGGCAAGATCATCTGGAAACAACTTTCGAAGTAATCCTCAGCAAAGCACACCCCAATCGTTACCAACCGGCAGAAAAAGACCAATGGCATCAGCGATGTTTTCTGCGCATCGCCATGAGCGCAGTATATTTCCATGTTATGATGTAAGTCATAAACTCCTTCCAGCGCTATTCGGCTATATTGTTCCCACAATTACCGCGCTCACAACAGGTAACAAAGGAACAGATCATGATCAATTCAAACATTCAGACGCAAACCCTTAAAGAAATCGTCACCGATAATTTTCAGACGGCCGCGGTATTCGAAAAATTCTCGCTTGACTTTTGCTGCCGTGGTGGAAAGACGATTGAACAAGCGTGTAAAGAAAAAGGGATCGATGCCATTGTGCTGCTGAACGAACTATCATCAGTTGCATTTGCAGCAAATAACGACAAGCCGCGATTTGCCGAATGGGAACCCGATATTCTGGCCGCATATATTGTAGAGCATCATCATGCATACGTGCGGAAGATGATACCGATTATTTACACACACACGCAAAAAGTCGCCACCGTACATGGAATGAATTATCCCGAAGTGATCGAGATCGCCCGCCATTTTGAAACGGTTGCGGTAGAGATGCATCAGCACATGGGAAAGGAAGAACAACTGCTGTTCCCGTACATCACGCTGCTGCACGAAGGGAAGAAGAAAAATACCGGAGTAGAAACTCCTCCGTTCGGCACCGTGCAGAATCCCATCCGCATGATGGAAGCAGAACACCAGAATGCCGGCGATGAAATGTATGCGATCCGCGCACTGAGCAACGGGTACACTCCTCCGGATGATGCGTGCACAACATACCGCGTCTGTTTTCAGGAACTGCAGGATTTTGAACGCGATCTTCACGAACACGTTCATTTAGAGAACAACATTCTTTTCCCGGCAGCAGTACTGATGGAGAAAGAATTGTCCGCAAAGAACCGGAATTGACGGTCGGTGATCCATTGACCGACATGCATTTTGCATCCTTACGTTGACGTATCTATGGCTGATAAATATTCACTGAAAGTACCGGATATAGAGTTTTGGAAGAATCTTGTTCCCTGCCAGATCGGCTGCCCTATTCATACGGATGCCGGACGGTATGTGCAGCAAATTGGAGAAGGAAAATACAAAGAAGCATTTCTCACCGCCCGTTCCCCCAACCCATTTGCCAGTGTGTGCGGACGTGTCTGCGCCGCTCCGTGTGAAGACTGGTGCCGCCGGGGAAAGATCGATGCCCCCGTTTCCATCCGTGCATTGAAACGGTTCGTCACGGATAAATACGGGATAGAGTCTCTCGAACCCGATACGGTGAATGCCTTATTGAACGGCGAATCCGATGCCGGAAATAAATGGCGCTGGCATCTGCCGATGCAGAACGAAAAAAAGAAAAGTCTTGCCGGCAGTAAAAAAAAAATTGCCGTGATCGGTTCCGGGCCGACGGGTGTATCATGTGCACACGATCTGGCATTGATGGGCTATAGCGTAACGATCTTTGAGGCGACATCGGTTGGCGGAGGAATGCTTCGTCATGGAATACCGGAATACCGGCTTCCTCGAACATTGATCGACAAAGAAATCGATAAAGTAAAATCACTGGGTGTTGAGATACGGTATAACACGCCGCTGACGGAAACATTCGGTCTTAAAGAATTGAAGAAACAAGGATTCGATTCTGTCTTCATCTCTGTCGGCACACAAAAAGGACGCGACATAAACATTGAAGGATCGAATCTTGATGGAGTTGTTAAAGCCATTGATTACCTGCTGAATGTGAACAACGGTTACCGGGTACATCTTGGAAAGAAAGTCTTGGTGATCGGCGGCGGATTTGTGGCATTCGATGCCGCCCGCTCCGCACTGCGCACCATGCCGGAATCGGATACAACGATCCATGAAGCGGTCGATGCGGCGCGCGTTGCACGGCGATCGGGTGCGGAGGAAGTGCATATTGCAAGCCTCGAATCGTTTGCCGAAATGCCGGTGCTTCGTTCCGTACAGGGTTACGAAGAATTCGAAGAGGCCAAACGCGAAGGGGTGGTCTTCCATCCGCAGCGCGGTCCGAAAAAATTCATCGGCGAGAACGGTAAGCTGCGAGGGGTTGAATTCGTCGGTGTTACGCGGACGTACGATGAGAACGGAAAATTCAGTCCTGTCTTTGATGAATCGCAGACGGAATGGTTTGATGTTGATACAGTGATCCTTGCGATCGGTCAAAAAACAGATCTTTCGTTCATCGCCTCCGCCGATAAAGTGGAAATATCTCCTGCCGGCTTCCTGAAGATCAATCCCGAAACACTGGAAACAACCGCACCGGGAATCTTTGCCGGTGGCGACGCGGCATTCGGACCACGCAACATTATTGAATCGGTTGCCAACGGAAAAAAAGCAGCCCTTTCCATCGATGAATTTTTGAATGGTAAATCTGCGTCAGCGTCGTTCGATCTTTCCATTGAAAAAATTCCTACGAAAAGATTCACCCGTCCCGAGGATTTCGAACAATTCACGCGTGAAGCGCCGCCGACAATCGACTTGAACCGCCGCACCGGAATTTCGGAAGTGGAAGTTGGTTATACGGAAGTACAGGCGAAACGGCAGGCGGAACGCTGCCTCTCCTGTCATGTGCAGACCATCTATGATGCCGACAAATGCGTGATGTGCAACCGGTGCGTGGATGTTTGTCCGGAATACTGTCTGAAACTTGTTCCGCTGGCCGATCTGGATATTGACGCCGGAATGAAAACGCAGCTGCTGGAGCATTATAATGTCGATCCGTTTTCACAGGCTACGGCGATGATCAAAGATGACGAGACATGCATCCGCTGCGGATTGTGCGCCGTGCGGTGTCCGACCGATGCAATGACGATGGAACTCTTTTATTACGAAGAGCATGGATAATGTGAACTGAGACATTTTTACAAATCATGAAACAACGGTTACGTCAACGAGGGAAAAATTTATGAACGAATCAGATTCTGCTCAATCACCGAAAGAAACGGAAAAGGACAAGAACTCACGCCGCGCATTTCTGCAAAAAATCGGCGTTGGCAGCGTTCTGCTGGGGGCAGGTGCAACCGGATTTCAATCGGTGCGGGCTCTTATTCCGGATATTCTTTATGAAGCATCCGAGCGGTTCAAGATCGGGCATCCCGCGCAGATATCCGAAGGGGTGACATTCATAGAAGACAGACGATTGTATGTCTTTAAGGAAGGAAAAACTTTTTACGCAATTTCGGGGGCCTGCACGCACCTTGGCTGTACCGTGAAGTACACCAAATTGAATCAGCCAAAAGATATAGAAGTAGACGGACTGAAGAAGAAGATCAATTTTGAATTCCATTGTCCGTGCCACGGGTCGAAGTTCTATGCGGACGGCACCAACTTTGCGGGACCCGCACCGCGTCCACTGCGATGGTATAAATTGGAACAATCCCCCGACGACGGTCAGCTGATCGTGGATCTGGGCGAAGAAGTTGAACAAAATTTTCGATTGACGGTATAAACGGTCTTTAACACGGAGCGGACAATGCAATTTGCAGAACAAGCAAAGAAGATCTATAACAAACTGGTCTGGACATGGAATCCGGGAAGCGAAAAAGAATCCGGCGACGCCATCGTAAAGAATATTCTGCTTCACTGGTTCCCGAACAAGATCTCGAAAGGGAGCTTGTCCTGGAACTATTCATTCTATCTCGGCACCGTTTCCTTCGTTCTTTTTTCTATCCTCACCGTTACCGGAATGATCCTAATGTTTCTCTATGTGCCGTCGGTAGAACGGGCATACAGTTCCGTTAAGGATATTGAATTTGTCGTTGCATTCGGATGGCTGTTGCGTTCTGTGCACCGGATATCGGCCCACTTGATGGTTGCGGTAGTATTCCTTCATATGGTGCGTGTATTTCTGACCGGTGCGTATAAAAACGGTACGTCGGTCGGTTCCAATCGTCCGGTCAACTGGATCGTCGGGATCGTTCTGCTCCTTTCAACATTGCTGCTCTCATTTACCGGATACCTGCTGCCGTGGGATCAGCTGGCATATTGGGCGATCACCGTGGGAACGAATATTGCCAGTTCAGCTCCGGTCGTCGGTGAAAAAATCCGATTCTTTCTTCTCGGGGGCAACACTATTAACCAGAACGCGCTCATACGGTTCTATGTATTGCATGTATTTTTTCTGCCGGTGCTCGTATTGTTCCTCTTTTTGTATCACATGTGGCGCATCCGTAAGGACGGTGGACTGGCAATTGCTGATCATGAATCTTTAAATCAAAAACCGGAAAAGGCGCTTCCCGTAAAGTCTAAAACATATTCTTTGCTCGGCATTACCAACGGAACAAGCGTGCATGTGCAGACCACCATGGTGAACGAAGAGGAGAATACTGTTTCATCGGTGCCGCATCTGATCCGCCGCCTTTGGCTGGTAACGCTGGCAACAACAGCGGCAACGATCCTTCTGGCGATCCTGTTTACTGCTCCGCTTGAAGAAGCGGCAAATCCTTCGGTAACGCCGAATCCCGCCAAAGCTCCATGGTATTTTCTCTGGCTGCAGGAGATCGTCACCGATACAACGCTGAAACTTGGATTCATTACCATCAACGGAGCATTTATCGGCGGCATTGTTCTGCCGACATTGCTCATCGCGCTTGCCGTATGGTGGCCGTACCGTGATCCATCGGGAACAGGGAGTGCCGGCGTGTGGTTCTCTTCCGAACGGAAAAAACAAAACTATGCATTCATCGGAATCTGTGTTGTCATCATCATCTTTACGGTCATCGGCACATTCCTGCGGGGACCGTATTGGAACTTCTATTGGCCGTGGGAATCATGGCCGACGATGCCGGTAAAATTTTAATTGAGTGCAACACCGGCGCAGCCGCATTGAATCATTTTATCAACCGCTCAACTACGAGATGAGAAATGAACCATAAGAACATGAAGCAGAAACTGGAATTTGTCATCAAGGACAAGACTATTGTCAGTATTGTGAGCATCATTTTTTTCATCGTTACCGGCTACATTGTGTTCAATTATATGACGCCGGAGTGGAAGATGTATCAGAACGAATTTCAGTCGGTGGTGGAGGAAAAACTCGGCGTTGACCGGGCCGCGACCGTCCGCGGCGGCCTTCAACAGGTCTATGTAAAGGATCTTGGAGTGACCGACCGTTGCATCACATGTCACATGGGAATGGAATGGAAAGGGATGGAGAACACCGAAAATCCGTACCGCTCTCATCCTAAAGAGATACTGGTAAAACATCCCATCAGTAAATTCGGATGTACGCCGTGCCATGGCGGTCAGGGATATGCAACCGAGATGCAGTCCGCTCACGGATTTGCACCGTTTTGGGAGGAGCCGTTGTTAGGAAAGGAATTGGCGGAATTTTATGTTGTGAGCAATAAAAAAGCGATGATGCAGATGAACTGCAACACATGCCATCGCTATCAAAAAGAAACAAACGGGATGGATGTGATCAACAATGCAAAACAGATCATCAACAACAAGGGATGCCGTGCATGCCACATTGTGAACGGCAGAGGCGGAACGGTTGGTCCGGATCTTACGTACGAAGGAGAAAAATCCGCCGAGCAGTTCAATTATGAACGCATCAAAGGTTTTGCATCGATGTTCACGTGGCATGTGACGCATTTCAAAAATCCGAAAGAACTTGTGCCGGAAACCGTGATGCCGAGTTTTGGTTTTTCTTCGTCCGACGCCCAGTCGCTAGCATTGCTGGTGATGAGCTGGAAAAAAGCAAAATTGCCCATTGAGTACATACCGGGGAATAATTTCAGGGATATCCCGTCGAGCGAAGAAAGTGAGAAAGAAGAACGGATGAAAAATGGTCCCGGCGCATTCTTTGTGCAACGGCGGTGCTTTGTGTGTCATTCCGTCTCATCGCTCGGCGTTGAAGCGGCGGCGCAGATCGGACCCGATCTTGCATTAGCGGTTGAAGATGTGCAGTCGCGGTTCGGAAGAACGCTTGATGATTTTCTGATGAAACCGACCGGGACAATGGATGTCGTATTGTCCACCATGATCCCGTTGACGAAAGAAGAACGGCTGGAAGCGATCGGGAAACTGCGTCAAGCGTATGAATTGAAAAAGAAAGAGAGACAATCTGTGGTAAAAAACAAATAACAGAAACGCTAACTCATAACCAAAGGAGACACACTCATGAAGAACACAGTAAACGTATTACTGATTGCTCTATTCATAACGGCAATGGCTGCCGGATGCGGCGGCGATAAGAAAGGACGCGGGGCAGTCCGTTCCGATGTTCAGGAAGCAGCGCAAAAAACATATGTGGCGCCGGGTGATCTGGATGAATATTATTTCTTCGCCTCCGGCGGTCATTCGGGCCAGGTGTATATCTACGGCGTTCCTTCCATGCGCCATCTTTCCACTATTCCGGTGTTTGCGCCGTATGCCGCAACCGGGTATGGATTTGATAAGGAATCAAAAGCGATGCTGGGGGGATTTACCTGGGGAGATGTTCATCATCCGGCGCTCAGCGAAACAGACGGTGATTATGACGGCCGCTGGCTGTTCGTCAACGACAATGCGAACAACAGGCTTGCCCGCATCGACCTGCGCGACTTTAAGACGAAGCAGATTCTTGGACCCATTCCCAATATTTCCGGTAACCACGGCTCAACATTCGTGACGGAGAACAGCGAGTACATTCTTTCTGCTTCGCGATTCTCCATACCGCTGCCGAAGGGACGGGTTGAAAAGATCGAAGAGTATGCAACCAAATACAATGGTGTTGTTTGCGCTGTTAAAGTCGATCCGAAATCGGGAGACATGTCGGTCGGCTGGCAGATCCTGATGCCGCCGTTCAACTACGATCTCGGCGATGCCGGAAAAGGTCCGAGCAACGGCTGGGCATTCTGGACATGCTATAACAGCGAACGAGCGATCGGTAAACTGGAAGTGACATCAACGCAAAAAGACCGCGATTATATTGCCGCTGTCAACTGGAAAAAAGTTGAAGAAGCGCTCGCAGCCGGCAAAGCAAAAATGGTGGACGGCGTAAAAATGCTCGATCCGAAAACCGCCGAAGGAATTGTCTATCTTCTTCCCATCGCAAAATCTCCGCACGGTGTCGATGTGACCCCCGACGGAAAATATATTGTCGGCAGCGGAAAACTTCAGAGCATCACGACCGTGTTCAGTATCGAAAAAATACTGACCGCTGTTGAGAAAAAAGATTTCACCGGCAACGAAGACGGAATTCCCGTGTTGAATTACAATTCCGTAAAAGAAGCCGAAATCAATGTTGGCCTTGGTCCTCTGCATACACAGTTTGATGATAAAGGATTTGCCTACACCTCGCTCTTCGTTGAAAGCGCCGTGGCAAAGTGGAAACTCGGCACATGGGAAGTTGTCGACAAGGTTCCCGTTGCATACAATATCGGTCATCTTTGCGCAGCAGAAGGGGACACGAAAAGCCCCGACGGTAAATATCTTGTTGCTTTGAATAAACTCTCCCACGGCCGCCATCTCAGCGTCGGACCGTCGCAGCCGGAAGCATCGCAACTGATCGACATCGGTGGCGAAAAGATGTCCGTGCTTTATGATGCATTCACCGAACCGGAACCGCACAATGCGCAAATGATCAAAGCGGACAAGCTGCATCCGATCGAAGTCTATCCGAAAGAAGACAATAAGGATCCGAAGGCGATCTGGGATGTAAAAGATGCGAAAGTGGTCCGCAACGGAAAAAATGTTGAGGTGTTCATGGTGCTGGTTCGCTCAAGTTTCGAACCGAACAAGATCGAGGTGAACAAAGGGGACAAGGTCACCATTCATATGACGAACATCGAACAAACAACCGACGAACTGCACGGTCTTGGAATTCTGGAATACAACATCAACGTTGTGGTCGATCCGGGCGAGACGAAGACCATTGAATTCACAGCCGATAAACCGGGAGTGTATGCATATTACTGCACAAACTTCTGTTCGGCTCTCCATCAGGAGATGCAAGGTTACATGCTTGTGAAGTGATGTACGACAAGAGGGGCGGCGAAATCCGCCCTTTCTTGATTCTTTTGAAGGAGTAATAATGCAGCACTATATAGAAAAAGCAAATTTGTTTTTTGAGATACCGATTGATATGCGCAGCCGGCTGATCATTATTCTCGCCGCCGCCATGCTGCTGCCGTCGTTCTTTACACCGCTGTGGAAGATGACACTGTATTCCAATCAGTTCCCCGATGGATTGATTTTGAATATCTACACCTATAAGCTTGAGGGGAGGAAGACGCCAAACCAGGACGATCTGAAGGAGATCAACTCGCTGAATCACTATATCGGCATGCGTCCCCTTATCGACACGGATTTTACGGAATTCAAATGGATCCCGTTCGTGATCGGCGGAACGATTCTTCTTGCCTTGAGGGTGATCGTGCTTGGAAAGATGTCGAAGCTCGTCGATCTGTTCGTGATGTTCACCTATTTCGGCATTTTCTCGTTGTGGAGTTTCTATTATAAAATGTACATCTACGGTCACGAACTCGATCCCACCGCCGCAATAAAAGTACCGCCGTTCACTCCGCCGATGTTCGGACATCAGACGATGGCAAATTTTGAAGTGTATTGCTACCCTTCAACAGGTTCGTACTTTATTTCGGCAATGCCGGTGCTGCTGCTGGCGGCAATGTGGTTCTCCCGAAAAGCGTGGCTGGCAGGACGGAAATAGTGTATGAAATTTCCCAAACCGTTGTTAACGCGTGAACATGGGTCGTGGGCGGTGCTGTTCGTTCCGATGATCGTCGGCATTGCCTATGCCGGAAAAGCAACATTCAACAATATTCTGCTGGCGTTTTCCGTATTGGGCG
Source organism: uncultured Ignavibacteriota bacterium (assembly GCA_903861125.1). Classification (GTDB taxonomy): domain Bacteria; phylum Bacteroidota; class Ignavibacteria; order UBA10030; family UBA8401; genus UBA8401. The sequence continues at coordinate 96,087 of CAIOTF010000054.1, read as the reverse complement.
TTTTCTTAAGTTATATTCCTTTCCATACGATCCTTCGGGAATTGAACGGGATTCCGCAAGAGAAAGAAAAGATTGCCGCCTCTTATTTATGGGGCGCCGTTTACATGCTGGCCGGTCTTGTCTTCGCCTGCCCGCTAGTTCTTCAAGGATACGTTCATCTGTTCACCGCTGCCGCGCTTGGTGCGCTGGCGTTTTTCGGCAACTATATTTTGTCGCACAAGGGCCGGAAATCAATTGCAGGCGATCTGACGGCCGTTGCAGGGCTGACGCTGAGTGCTCCGGCTGCTTATTATATTTCCACAGGATCGTTCGACCTGAATGGAGCGGTGCTGTGGATATTGAACTTTCTGTTCTTCGGCTGCAGTGTCTTTTACGTTCACATGAAGATCGGCGCGGCATCGCGTTCAGCGGAACATTTTTCGGCAAAGGAAAAAATGAAACTGGGGAAAATGAATATTCTCTATCATGTGTTCGTTATTGCTGCGGTCATTCTTCTGTCGCTTTTTCGCTGGACGGCTTCCACCGTTGTTGTCGCTTTTGTTCCGATGATTGTTCATGCAGTGTATGGAACAATTCGTTTGAACGAACGAGTGAGATTTAAAAAACTTGGATTCCTTCTTCTGGCGCAGTCAATTGTCTTTGGAGTATTATTGATGTTCACATGGTCTTGAACAGGCTCTCATATATTGCTGTCGTGATAATGGTTGCTCAGTTGCTCAATGCACAACTGCAGGTTCGTATCGACCGCGCACAGGATGGCGACACGCTTGTGGTCGACGGCGGAACATTTATTGAAAATATCGTTATCGCAAAAAAAGTCCATCTCATAGGTAAAGGATCTCCCGTTCTCCGCGGAACAGGAAAAGGAAGTATTGTTACCATACTTTCTCCGCAATGCACATTGTCCGGTTTTATGATTGAACATTGCGGAAACATGCTCGTCAATGAAGATGCCGGGATATTGATCAAATCGAACAATAATACCATAAGGGATAATACACTCAGCGATATTCTCTTTGGAATTTACCTCCTCAAATCAGATTCAAATAATATTTCACGGAACATTGTTACCGGACGGAAGTCTCTGACCCAAGGCGAACGGGGGAGCGGCATTCATCTGTGGAATTCCAATTACAATATTCTGGAAAGAAATATCGTCTCCGAAACACGGGACGGTTTCTATATTCAAAATGCAAATCATACTCTTATTCAGGACAATGAAGTTCACCACTTGCGGTACGGCCTGCATTATATGTATGCCGATTCGAACACGTTTTTACGGAATATCTTCCGCGATAATGTTGCCGGCGCAGCAATCATGTTTACCCGCGGTATCGTAATGAAACACAATATATTTTTGCGCAATCGCGGATTTGCATCCTACGGCATGCTGCTGCAGGATTGCCACTTTTGCACCGCAGATTCGAACATCATCTCCGATAATGTGACCGGAATATTCTTCGAGTCGTCGACCAACAATCTTTTCCGCAACAACATTATTGCGCGGAACGACCTGGCGCTGGAGATGTTCCAGAATGCCGTTCATAATACATTCACCGGAAACAATTTTATCGACAACCTGAATCCGCTCACCATCGTTGGACGACGGACCGAATCATTCTGGAATATGAACGGCCGGGGGAATTACTGGAGTTCATATACGGGATATGACATGGACACCAACGGTATCGGCGACATACCAATGAAGATCGAAAATGTCTTCTCGTATCTTGAATCAAAGAATTCCAATGTCCGGCTTTATTTGTACAGTCCGGCTTCACAGGCTCTGGCTGTCTCGTCAAAAGCATTTCCGATTCTGGATGTGTCCGGTGAGTGTGATCAATGGCCCCTTATAGAACCTGTTCCGCTCACGTGGTTCAATCAAAAAATGAACAGCGACAGTAAGGAACAGAACAAACAAACATCGGCTTCTATCGTTTCAATACTTATACCGTTGCTTCTTTCGGTCCTGATCGTGTCTGTTGTCCGCGCACGGAAGGGAACAACAATATGATCTCTGTTCAGCATCTCACAAAGCAATATGGAAAATTCACCGCGGTGAACGATGTCTCGTTCGATGTGAAGCAGGGTGAAGTCTTTGCATTTCTTGGTCCAAACGGTAGTGGAAAGACAACAACCCTGAAATCGATTGTGGGTCTTTGCCTTCCAACGCACGGCACGATACTGGTCAACGGTTTGGATGTCCGGAAGCGGCCGAAAGAAGCGAAAAATCTTATCAGCTATCTTCCGCAGCGCGTTATTTTTCCGGAAACGCTCACGGCGAGTGAGGTTGTCCGCTTCTATGGTTCGATTCGGAACATCTCGCGGGTTGCGGCCGATGAGGCGCTGGCGAACGCAGGATTTAATGGCTTTTCCGATAAACCGGTGAACGAATTCTCCGGCGGAATGATCCAACGGCTGGGTATGACGGTAATTTCTCTTCCCGATTCCCCCATTCTATTGTTGGATGAACCGACGGCAAATCTTGATCCGCAGGGGGTGAAACAGTTCCGCGATTTTATTCTGCAGCAAAAAGCAAAAGGGAAAACAATAATTTTTTCCACGCATCTGCTTGCGGAAGCCGAACAGCTGGCGGACCGCGTAGCCATCTTTGTTTCGGGAAAACTCGGCGCACTTGAGTCCATTGACGATCTTCGCACAACATTTCTGAAAACAGGAACGATCGAAGATCTGTATTTACATTATGTAGGGAGTTCTCACTATGAAAAATAAAAAGCTCACCTTGAACCTGCTTTCGGCATTTCTTCTTTTATCGTGTGCTCCCAAGCAGATCATGCCGGTAGAACTTTATCCGGAGGATGAATGTTCTGCGTGCCGCATGAGCGTATCGAATGCGCAGTTTGCTTCGGAGATTATCAACAAGGATGGTTCGGCAGTAAAGTTCGACGATCTTCAGTGTTTCGAGAACTACCGCAAGACGCACAGCGTGGATGAATTTGCGGCCATCTTCGTAAAAAATTATGATACAAAAGAATGGATCCCGTTCGGAACAAGCATCATTGTTCAAACAGGCATCGAAACGCCGATGGGATCCGGACAGATTGCGGTAGCGGACCAGCAGCGTGCAAAAGAATTGCACGAACAATTCCCGCCAAATCTGGCGGAGATGAATGGTGCAGCATGCTGTGCTACGGACAAAAAATAATGAACACCATGAATCTATTGCTCATAACCCGCATTGCGCGTCAGGAATTGCTGGTAAACATCCGGAACAAGTGGACGATTATTTTCGCGGTTGTCTTCGGAGTTCTTATTGTTGGCATCTCGTACATCGGTATCGTGGCGGAAGGTTTTTCCGGTATGCAGAATTTTACGCGCACGTCGGCAAGCATGCTGAATCTGGTCCTGTATATTGTTCCGCTTGTTTCGCTGATCATGGGTACGCTCAGTTTTACCGGCGACCGGGGTACAACGGAACTGCTTTTTTCACAGCCGGTCTTTCGCGCAGAAGTTCTTCTGGGAAAAGTGCTTGGCTTATTTTTTTCCCTTACACTCTCCATGGTCATCGGTTTTGTTGTGGCCGGAGGGATTATCTCGTCGGTGACCGGAGGGGAAGGGCTGCTGCAATATGCAATGTTTGTGATACTTTCCTTATTGCTTGCACTTGTCTTTCTGGTTGTAGCCGTGCTGATCGCCACAACAAATAACCGCACATCCAGAGCGTTCGGCATTTCGCTCTTTGCATGGTTCTTTTTCGTTCTATTCTACGATCTGATCGTTCTTGGCGTATCGTTATTGTTCAAAGGACAAACCGCAAATATCATATTGTTTTTATCGCTCTTCGGCAATCCGGTCGATATGGTCAGAGTTGCATCGCTGATCATTCTTGATAACGTAACGATTTTTGGAGCGGCCGGAGCCGCCCTGCTCCGGTTCCTCGGAGGAAGCGGTTTGAGCATCACGCTGCTGACAGGATCATTATTATTGTGGATTGTCATCCCCCTTGTAATCTCGCGGCGGTTGCTGAATAAACAGGATATATAATTTTGATACAACGGAAGTTCCCGCGCCGGTTCTACCAGAATGGAAAAAATGCAGCATCAGAGAAATGTTTGAATTATCAACGAATCATTTCACGACACGAATTTGGATGGTGCAGTGAAGAACCTCTATGTCTACACTGCGGCAATTACCCGCCGAAGTTTCTGCTGCACATCTTCGGCGATCGGTTTCATAGCGGGATTTTCAATAATTTTTTCCATCACCAGCGGATCGAAAACAGAAACATGCGTAGCGCCGTCGCTTTCGTAGACGATCACATTGCAGGGGAGCAGGAGGCCGACTTCAACTTCGGTTTGAAGCGCTTTGTGAGCAAAGTGCGGATTGCAGGCACCGAGGATCGTATACCGCGGTACATCGACACCGATTTTTTTCTTTAATGTCTCTTTGAGATCAATCGCAGTAAGTACGCCGAAACCTTCTTTTTTCAGTTCTTCGGTCACCTTTTCAATTGCCTGATCGAATGAGAGCGCCACAATTTTAGAGAATCCGTAATTCATAATATTGGTAATCCTATGAGGTGAGCGTGAGAAAAAAAATATACGAAGTACCAGAGTCGCCTTATTGAAGAATGATCGTCGGCTCAACAAGAACTTCGGCGGATATCGAGTTGCCGATCAGACAGTTTTCGTGAGCGGTATGAACAAGTTCTTCAACCTGCTTTTTCGTCCAACTCTGTTCCACAACAATTTCCGGTTTTACCGTGATTTTGGTAAAGCGGTACTTTCCGTCAACATTCTCAAGCAATCCTTCAGCAGAACTCTTATACGATTTGAGCGGGATTCCTTTTCGTATACCGAACGCCAGGAACGTGGACATTTGGCATATCTCAAGAGCCGCTACGAATAGATCTTCCGGAGTCCAGACACCGGGGATACCTTTAAATTCGGGAGGACTGGAAACCAAAACATCCGGTTTTCCTTCGGAGCGGAGCAAACCCTGACGCTCCGATTTCCATTCGACGCCGGTGTGATACGTAAATGTCTTAAATTTTTTGATCGGTTGTTGAGGTGTCGGTTCCATTGGTCTCTTCTTTCTGATCTGCTTTTGGTTTGCTGATGAGCAGTGCGGCAAACAGCATACCGTATCCTGTGGAGATATATGGATTGCTGGTGATAGCACAAGTGCCGCTAGCACAGCCAATATAATAGTAATAAGAGAAACCGGCAATGCCGCCAAGGACCGAAGCAATTCCGCGCTTCTGCCACAATGGTAATTGTTTTAGAAATTCCACGAGGAGATTCCTCCTTTAAGATTTCCAACCGTGAATCCTGCTTTCTTTAATTTTAATCCTGCACTCACGCTTCGCGATCCGCTGGCGCAATAGCAGATGATCTCTTTCGCTTTGTACTTTTCCAACTCCTTCATCCGCGTTGAAAGTTCCTGCAGCGGAATATGAATGGACGAGGGGATGGAAAGCGAACTACGTTCGCCGGCCGTGCGCACATCCAGCAAAATACTGCCGTCTTTCACTTTTTGTTTAGCTTCGGAACCCGAATAATTGTTGAGTGACCGCGCTAGCAATTGCTTCCGGATAGAAAACATTGCCAGAAGTGCAATTAGTGCATATAAAAATATCTGTTCTGATGTCATTTGGTTGGCCCGGTAATGGTTGGGAATTGTTCTGATTTCCAATGATTGATGCCTCCAAGCATGTTCAGTGCTTTGAAGCCGTGCTCGCGAAGAATCTTTACGGCAGATCCGCTTCTGTTGCCGGAACGGCAATAGACAATGATTGTTCTGCCCTTGTAAGAGTCCAGTTCATGAATACGCTGTTCCAACTCCTGCAGAGGGATTAACGGAGTGTCAGCAATGCGTTCTGTAAGGTGTTCGGTTGTGGTCCGTACATCTAAGAGAACAACGGTTGAATCGTTCGCTAATTGTGTGCGGGCCTCTTTTGCCTGGATCGTCGTATCGCTGTTCCCGCTTTGTTGTGCCCCGATGAAGAGCCCAAGTATTGCTACAATAAGAATCACAGCACCGTATTTGATTTTTTTATTCATATTAATTGACCCCACACGATCCGCCACAGCAACCGCCGCCGCTGCATGAATCCGGCGAACTGTAACCCGACGAGGAAGATAAAGATGAATAACTGTTCATTGACATTCCCGTGACAGAGATGAGTCGTGCATGCGACGCCGAACTGCACACCGGACAGACAACATCATCTTCAACTTCTTTTACCTTGTGGAAGACTTCGTATTCTTTGCTGCAATCTGTGCAGCGGTATTCATACGTTGGCATGGCGGTTAGTTTCCTTATGAGAGAGTGATGATCTTTTTCGACAATAAATTTTCGTTGATGACCTTCTTCAATTCGTTTTTCGGCAGTGCGCCGGCAGCCATCATCGGTTTTCCTTCTTTGGGAATGAAAAGGAGCGATGGAATCGAACGGATCCCGAAAACGCTTGCGAGTTCCTGTTCAACATCGGTATTCACCTTATAAAAATTCACCTGTCCCTTCATCTCGTCCGACAGTTCATCAATGACCGGTCCGACCATTTTGCACGGACCGCACCACGGTGCCCAGAAATCCACAACTGCAGGTAGTTCACCGTTGAACTGCCACTCCTGGTTTTTTTCGAAATCAAATACCTTTGTTAAAAATGTCTCTTTTGTTAATGCTTCTGTCATAACGAATCCCGTCCTGTTATTTTAATTTTTCGGTTTCAATTTTTTTATTCGTATTCACACCGATCATGTGCCAGATGGGGCAATAGCGCACAGAACCAGTTGCAACAAATATGAGTCCGGCATACGCCCATGGTGTTGCGGGTCCCCAAAACGCAAGCGAGGTAATGAATAAACCAAGCGCTATACGGATCGGTTGTTCGATTTTTCCAATATTATTTTTCATTGTGGATCCCCTTAAATTATTTTGTGATGTTACGCAGGAATATATATGTGCCGCCGTGCGGTTCCGCTTTTTTGGGAATCCCGAAAAACGGGACATCACGCACAGCGGGACTTCGACTCGCTGTTCTTTGTTTTGTAATAGTATGATGCTATTAAACGGAAAAGGATTCAGCGGACCGGGCGTTTTTTTGTTTTCTTCATTTGAATAACAGCAAAGAGCTTTTTACGCGTTTTTTCGGGCAGAACCGGGGCGGGATACTGTTTGTATAAATGGATGGTCTTTTTCAGTGAATCGAGCATAGCCGAACAATTCTTGCATCCCTGCATGTGCGCTTTGATTCTGCGGCACGATTCGGAATCCAGTTTAGAGTCCAAATTATCGCATAAATGCTCATACACATCTCCGCAGGAGAGTGTATGGATATGTTTTTGTATGTGTGAGTGTAAATGCTTCATGCCTTCATCAAACCGTGTAGTTTATGCCGTAAAAATATTCTTGAGCGCCGCAGCCGCGATTTCACTGCGGGAACGGTAAGGTTCAGGATCTTTGCTGTTTCTTCTGCCGTTTTATCTTCCAGATCCCTCAGCACAAAGACCACTTTATACTCATCCGGAAGTTCCTGGATCGCCGCGTCCATCTGTTCGCGCATTTCTTTGTTCATCATGGTGTCGATCGGCGAATCGTCCCACACTGCCAATTGTTTCTGTACGTCTTCGTTTCCAACATCCGGTGCATCATCAAGCGATTCAAGCAATCCGTCCATTTTTCTTTTCCGCCGGTTCATCAAACAGTTGTTGGCAACAATCGTGTAGAGCCAGGTGGAAAACTTCGAACGCGAATCGAACTGATCTATCTTCCGGTAGACATTGATGAATGTATCCTGGTACGATTCATCGGCCTTCTCTTTGTTGCGGCAGAGTTTGAATGCAAACCCCCACACGGTCTGCTCGTACAGTTTTACCAACTGGGCAAACGCACGTTCATCGCCATTTTTTACCCTGGCAATAAGCTCTTTTTCGTTAATAGGTTCCGGAGTTTCTTTCATGAGTTTGATGCATTGAGACCGGAAAAGGATGCGATTATTGAAAAGAATAGAGAAAAAAGAGTGTGAATTCAATACAAATTATGGGTGAAACTATACTCCGGTTTAGCCGTTTTGAATAGTGTTGTATTACACAGAAGTTTGCCGGTATTCCTTGCGCTTGATAGAATTTAGTTCATACTTTTCCCTATGGATCGTCGCTCTGTCTTAAAAAAGCTTGTTGTCACTCCGTTTATGCTTCCTTCGCTTACCGCGCTGGCGCAGGACCATTCCGGTCTTCCGCTGCATCATGGTGAGAATGGTTTCATTAACACAGATCCCGATTTTGTCGAAGCGGGGTTCTCAGAGATGGCCCCGTGGATCATAAAAAAAATTCCTCAGACATTTTCGCCCTCCGAGAACGTCGAGATTCCGCGCGAAACAAATGACGGCGCATTGATCAACGGCAATAAACCATACACCGCAACGTGGATCGGACATTCAACGGTGCTGATTCAGATGGAAGGTAAAACCTTTCTCACCGATCCCGTCTGGGCCGACCGGGTCGGTCCGTTCAAATGGGCGGGAAGCGAGAGGATTTCGGAACCGGGACTTTCCATTGAAAAACTTCCCCCGATCGATTTTATTCTGATCTCACACAATCATTACGACCATCTTGACGAATCGTCCATCGAAGATATTGTGGATAAAAATCCGCATGTAAAATTTTTTGTTCCGCTGAGAGTGCGCGACTGGTTTGAAGAACGGGGCATACGGAATGTGGAAGAACTCGACTGGTGGGAAGGTGCGACGTTCAACGGATTAAAGATCGTCTGCACACCGGCGCAGCATTTCTCGGGCCGATGGCTGAACGACAAGAACCAGACGCTATGGTGTTCGTGGACGGTGCTGGGGGAAAAGAAATTCTATTTCGCCGGTGATTCGGGATACTGTTCTCACTTTAAAAATATCGGCAAGAAATTCGGTCCGTTTGATCTTACGCTCATTCCCATCGGCGCCTATGAACCGAGAAAACTGATGAAGCCGGTTCACATGAATCCCGAAGAAGCAGTGCAGACATTTATGGACGTGAAAGGGAAGAAACTGCTTGGTATCCACTGGGGAACATTTGTGCTGACCGATGAACCGATGAATGAACCGCCGAAAAAAATGTACGAAATAGTTGCTCAGAAGCAGCTGCCAAAGGATGATTTCTGGGGGCTAAAACTGGGTGAAACCAGAGAGTGGTAATGTTCTTCTACCAGCAACCGAGGAGCGGCGGTCCGGCCACACCCGCAGAGAGTTATTTTAAGAAAGCGGATTTCGTCAGGGCAACATACTGAGAGGTCATTGTTCCTCCTCCTCCAAGATCGTTTGTGAGGCCGGGAGATTTTGAGCGCTCGAGTGATACAGCAACGATCGTATTTTTAATGGAACCAAGCTGCGTAAAATGCGACGGTAAAAATGTTACGCTCGTTTTTCCGGTTGTGTCCTGCGCGGCGCTTACTGTTCCGATGCGCAGCGTAACGATCTCGAGTTTCTCCAGAGGAATACCGCTCCACGCGATGGTCAGCGGTTTCGAAGAATCGATCGTATCCAGTTTCTGTGCCGTGGGGAAATCAATAGTGTTTACCGTTGTGGTATTTGTAAAGACCTTATTGTTGACATCAGTGATTTTGAAAACAGCAGGCGTACGAAGATTGTCCAATTCTTTGATGTATGTATAATCGCCCGCCCGATAATCCATTGTAACGTCTTCGAACAGTATTTTTGCATTTCCGTTGAAGATAAGGCGCTGTCCGCTTTGCGATTCCTTCCAAAAGGCTGCTGTTGCTGCAGTTTTATTGGTATTCTTATCGTAACGAACATTTAACTGGGAATAGACCTTTCCGTCGGTGATCGCTACGAGCTGATCATCCTTGCATCCGGTACCAATGATCACTAGAAACAACACGGCAATTTTTTTCATAACACAACTGCTCTCCGATTAATGTATAACCGTTAAGAAAATACAAACTACACAGCACAACCTCAAACGGCTTTTTTGTTGTTATTGCATGCTACAGAGAATTGATATCAATATTCTTTCCGATTGGCATAGACATTCATCATCAATCCTGCCACCATCATGTAGGAAACAAGCGAAGAACCACCGTAACTCAGAAACGGGAGCGGTATGCCAATCACTGGCATCAATCCTACAGACATGCCGATATTAACAAATACGTGAAATGCAAACAACGAAGTAAAACCGATTGCCAGAAGTGAACCAAATTTGTTTTTTGCGATGGAGGCGAGACGCACACCATGGAATAACAGACCGGCGAACAAACCAAGAACAATAATTCCCCCAAGCAGACCGAATTCTTCTCCGGGTACGCAAAAAATGAAATCGGTCCATTGTTTCGGGATGAAACTAAGCTGTGTCTGCGTTCCGCGCATAAACCCTTTTCCCAGCAATCCGCCTGAACCGATCGCCACTTTTGCTTGAATAACATTGTACCCCGCCCCAAGGGGATCATTATTGGGATCGAGAAATGTGGTAATACGTTTCTGCTGATACAGCGGGAGTTTGCCGTAGACGATCTGCACCATAAATCCTATGACAACATTGACGCCGAAGACCAGTATTGCAAAGAAACTGTTTTCGTCGCGCAGCATGTAGAGACCGATCCCGAGCAGAATCAGGACAATCAGGAACGGTGTGGTTCCAAAGACCGACGCGGCGGCAACGAAGGCGGGAGCGATAATAATGATGATAAGAAATTTTGATGCGCCCGCCCAATACAGTACCGGAATATACATTGCAAGAAATGTCATTGCAGTGCCGAAATCCGGCTGCAGCATGATAAGGCCGATCGGCAGAGCAACAATTGCACTTGTCTTTACAAGATCTTTCAGATCGGTCGCCTTCACATCGCTTTGACTCAGGAATGAAGCTAACGCGAGCATGGTGGAGATCTTTACAAACTCGGACGGCTGAATTCCCAGTCCGCCAAATCCCAGCCAGCTTTGCGAACCATACACGCGTTTTCCGGCAACGAGCACCAGCAGAAGCAGGGTGAGTGATGAAAAAAATATCCGGAATGCGTTGCGCTGCAGCCAACGGAGCGGAAGCAGCATCATGGTCATCATGGAAACAAAACCGACGCCAACCCACATCAGTTGCCGGAAGAAATCGCGTCCTTCGTAGGCATCGAACGTTGCGCTGTAGATGGAGAGCAGACCGATTCCTGCCAGCGAAAGTACGCTGAAGAAAATCGTCCGGTCAAAATATTCTTTAAAAAATGAATTCATGATCTATTAAAAAACAGCAATAATTAGTTGACTGCAACAGCTTCTTCGTCGGGCAGATTTGGTTCCATCGGCAGCGGATTTTTTCCGTTCCGGATAATTTCGCCGTACAGAAATTCTTCTATACAATATCCTGCGATCGGAGCGGCAAATGCTCCGCCGTAGCCTACGTTCTCAATCATCACGCAGATGGCGATCTTCGGATTTTCGTACGGTGCAAATCCCATAAACCATGCATGCGACTTACCGTGCGGATTCTGCGCCGTTCCGGTCTTGCCGGCAACCTCAATTCCGGGAACGCGGGCTGCCCGTCCGGTTCCGCCCGCCTCCATCACCGCTCTGCGCATTCCTTCGCGCACCAATGACCACGCATGTTCAGAGATATCGATCTGCCGTTGTTCCACTTTTACCGGCTCTCGCTGTTGCGTTCGTTTGTTCACAACGGTATTCACTGCATGCGGCTGATAGAATTTTCCTTTATTTGCAAGCATGGAAGCATAATTTGCCATCTGTAACGGTGTTACGCCGACCTCACCTTGTCCGATGCCAAGACTGATCAGATATCCCTGTGTCCATTTTCCTTTTCCGTGAATGCGGTCGTAATAATTTCTGTCGGGCATCAGTCCGGAATTTTCTTCCGTAATGTCAATCTTGGTCTGCTTGCCGAACCCGAACTGTTTTCCCATCTCGCTCCAATCATCCAATCCCACTTTCAGCATCAGTTGGTAGAAAAAGACGTTGCACGAACGGTGGATTGCGTCAACCACATTGACCCGTCCGTGAACATGCTCGCACTTGAAGACCTTGTTGCCGTATCGAAATGAACCGGAACAAGTTATCATCCAGTTTTCATCTATGACCTTCTTGTCCAGCGCAACAAGTGCAAGAAGCATTTTGAATGTTGATCCGGGCGGATAACGCGTAAGTGTTGCACGGTTATAAAGAGGAATTCCCTCATCGTTGTTTAACGACCGCCATATTTCCGGTGTTGTTGTTCCGCTCATCAACGAAAGATCATAGTCCGGTTTACTGACGAGGGCAATGATACCTCCGTTGCGCGGATCGATGGCAACAACGGCGCCGCGTTTGTCCGCAAGCAGTGATTCGGCCATCGCCTGTACGTCACCGTCGATCGCTAGATGCAGGTCGAGTCCGTCGATGGGGGGAATATCGTGCTTGCCATTGTCAAAATTTCCGATGATCTGTCCTTTGGCGTTCTGCGAAATGAACTCGAATCCTTTCATACCGCGGAGCATCTGTTCATATTTCGCTTCTATGCCGGTACTCCCCATGATGTCGCCCGGCTGATAGTCATCGCTCTTTTGTTTTTCAAGTTGTGCGTCCGAAATTTCCTTTGCATACCCGAACAGGTGGCTTCCATGTGCACTGGTCGGATACGACCGTTTCGATTCCATCTGTATCTCCACACCGTACAATTTATCCTTGTGCTCTTCAAGCATCGAAAGTTCCGCGAAGGTGATGTCGCGTTTAATGCGTGTTGGAATAAATGCATTATATTTATGCCCAAGTTTTATCTTTTCTATGATTGTTTCTTCCGGCATCGAAAGAATTTTGGAAAGCAGCGGGAGGTATTTTTTGTCAAAATCGACCGGCGTGAGCATGACGGTGTACGAAGGACGGTTGTCAACAAGCAGCTTTCCTTTCCGGTCGTAGATATATCCGCGGATTGCCACTTTCGGAACATTGCGGATCGAGTTCTCCTCCGCTTCCTTTCCGTATATTTCGGCGTTCACATACTGCAGCTGGAACAGCCGTGCAAACAGAATAAGAAATCCTGATGCCAGTATTACCCTGATAACGAACCGCCTGTCGGCGGAACCAAAATCATCGATCATATTCTCATGCGTTATAAAGGTTGCCGATCCGGAAGACGAAATATCCGTTTAAACTGTTAGCGCAAGGATGGTCTGCGTGCACTGATGAACATCGGTATTGTTGCGACGAACGTGGTATACAATGCAGACAACAAACCGAACCGGAAGACCGCTGTCAAGAGACCCACATCGCTTCCCCTGGTGAAGATGATAAAATAAATAAGGTTGTGCAAAACAGAGGACGCACCGACAAAAATCAGGAACTGATAATTCGCCAGATTGATATCGATCTTGTTTTCGTGGTAAAAATATCCCGCCAGGAAACCCGCAACCGTTTTCGACAATGCGGACAAACCAAGGAACTGTCCGCCGATCAGATCGAGCAGCAGACCGATCGCAAAACCGTACACTGTTGCCGGTATCTGTCCTTGCGTAATAGCAATGTAGACGATCCAGATCAGCATCACATCGGGAATGATATTTGCGATTGATGTAAAACTGACGATGGTTGTTTGCAGTGTTACAAGAATAAGGGTGATGAGAATTAAGCGTACGTGTTTCGGCATCAAGGTAGATTCGTCGTGACAGATATTTGAAGAACTTTATGAATATTACAGTAAATTGGAACAATATGCAAAAACTTTACTTGCATCTTGCAGGAACTTTCATAACTTTAGCATTACGTATGAGCAAAATTTTCCAATCCCTGATTGCACCGAACGACAAACTCTTTTTCTCCCGCAAGGATGCTTCCGATCCGCGGATGGGAGACATCGTGCTTCGCGGTGAGAGAAAATTCACCAATGATGTGAAGATCGGCATTATCGGTGTGCCGACGGATGAGGGAGTAAAGCGCAACGGCGGTCGGATCGGCGCAAAGGATGGACCGGATGCGATACGGGCGGAGTTCTATAAACGGACGCCGTTTGTCATCGGCAAAGAAAATTCGCCTTCAAACCTGCCAATATTCGATTTTGGTAATGTTAAAACGGGGAAAACGCTTGAAGAAACTCATGAAACACTTACAGAAGTAGTAAACACCCTTGTTACCGCCGGTATCATACCGATTGTGCTCGGGGGAGGACACGATATAGCATTTCCGAATTTCCTCGGTCTTTCCAAAGGGAAGAAGAATGTCGGCGTGATCAATATTGATACCCACCTGGATTTCCGGAAACCGATACCGAAACGGAACAGCGGCACCTCATTCCGCCAGATGCTGGATCTGCAGGGCTCGGCTCTGAACGCCATGAACCTTGTTGAAGTTGGAATTCAATCATTCGCAAATTCTGCCGCCCATTATGCCGAATTGATTGAGCGGGGAGCGACCGTCTTTTCGCTACGCGATGTGCGGGCCGAGGGAATTTCAAAAACACTCGAACTTGCATACGAACTGTCTACTTCATCTGTTGATGCACTCTATGTCAGCTTTGATCTGGATGTAGTGCACAGCGCCGATGCACCGGGAGTAACAGCACCGTTGCCGACCGGATTTACCGCCGAGGAATTTCTTACTGCAGCCCTCTTCGCCGGAAAACGACGCAAAACTCAACTTATCGATATTGTTGAACTCAATCCTAAATTTGATCAGGATGGACGAACCGCAAAATTAGCCGCACTTGCCATGATGTACTTTCTTACCGGTGTTGCAAACCGTTAGATTTTTTTCTTCCGCCATGTTTAAAATAAAAATGCGGACATCTGTCCGCATCTGCAAAATCTTTTCTAAAATTCCCGTTTTTATTTATGCTTTTTTCAACGTCAGCACTGTAATTTCTGACCGAGCTCCGACACGCACCGGCGGACCCCAATAACCCGTTCCCTTACTCACATACGCCCATGTCCGGTCATTGTATTTATTTAATCCTTTAATAAACGGCTGACCGATTGTTGCGACAAGATTCCACGGAAAAAATTGTCCGCCGTGTGTGTGTCCCATCAGCACCAGATCCAGATCGAGGTCGTTCACATGGAACAATGTGCGCGGCTGATGCGCCAGCAAAATTTTTGCCAGATCCTTTGGCGCTCCGTTTAGCGCTTTTGCCGGATCGGATTTATGGGCCGGTGAGAAACCTCCTCCGCTGTAATCGGTGACTCCGGCAAGAACAAACGACGCGCCGTTCTTTGTTACCAGTCGGTGTTCGTTCATCAACACATCGTACCCCATTTCGCGTGCGTGCGCAACCCATTGATCGGCGCCGGAATAATATTCATGATTTCCGGTAACAAAAAATTTTCCGTGCGGAGCATAGACATCGGCAAGCGGTGCAAGGTCGTTCTTCAAATGAGGAACAGAACCATCCGCCATGTCGCCGGTAAAGGCGATCAGATCGGGAGCAAGTTTCCGCACTTCGTCGGCGATAACTTCAATGAAATCACGTTTAATGGTAAGTCCTGCGTGGATGTCGCTGATCTGCACGATCCTGAATCCGTCGAACTCCTGCGGAAGTTTCGCGATCGGAATATCAACATTGACGATTCCCGGAGTTTTTCGTGCTTCATATACTCCGTACGCCGTCAGCGTTCCCGCAACTCCAAGCACGCCAAGATTTGTCGTCTGCAGCAGAAATTCCCTTTTTGCCGCATCGACCGTCTGCGGTGAAGAGGAGAGGAGTGAGAAGAGTTTCTGTCCGGCCAATCCCGCCAACCACGCAATATCGCGAAAGAAGAGCATGACAAAAACAAATGAAAGAAAACCAAGTCCTACGTAGCCAATCCAGGAAAAAAAATCGCTCCATTTTTCCGCAACGCGAAGAAGAAAGAAGGAACTAAACGGAATAAGATACATCAGCGTTAAAACGCTCCAGGCAATCTGTTTATACGGAGCCTCAAGTTTGAAAGGAATGATGATCCGCTGTCCCATATAATAGTAGCCGAGACTGAGAACGGTGACCATGATTCCGATCCAGAGAAAGAACAGAGCATTTATTGGCATGGATTTCCGTTTAGTTTGTTGAGAATCGTTCATAGAAATTAAAATTACTCCTGCCCGACAAGTTGTTCGCTGATCCGCCAAAGTTTTTTCGCAGCAGATTCATCATATGTTACCTGTTGAGACCGGATCTGTCTTTTATCAAAATAATATTTTCCGCTGATCCCTGCCGTTTCGCGGGACGAGGCAAGAAAGATCACCGTCTCCGCACCTTTTTTCGAGGATCGCATGAAGGGACGAATATAGGAATACAAGATCTGCATGCGGCGTCCGAGCGTGGTGCCGAAACCGGATGACACAACACCCGGATGAACGGCATTAACGGTTACATTGCTTCCGCGCAGCCGCCGGTCCAGCTCATACGTGAACATAATGTTTGCCAGTTTTGTGAAGCAGTACTGTCCAAACGAATTGTAGTGCTTCTCGCCTTGCAGATTGTTCCAATTGAGCCTTGCTCCCCGCTGAGCTTCCGATGAAAGATTGATGATACGGGAAGGGGTGCTTTGTTTCAGAAGATCGATCAATTCATTCGTCAGCAGAAAATATGCAAGATGATTCAGCGCGAAAGTATATTCAATTCCGTCAACGGTTGTTCGCCGTCCGGAAAAAACTCCGCCGGCATTGTTTACCAGCACATCAAGCCGCGTGAACCGTTCTTTGAATTGCCGCGCAACGGCGCGCACATCCTGTTGGGATGAAAGATCACCGATGAGATAATGGATTCCGGGATTGTTTGACGCGCGTTTGATCTCTTCAACCACAGAAGTGGTCTTTGCTTCGTCCCGTCCGACGATGACGACCGTTGCTCCCTGTTGTGCGAGTCCGAGCGCAGTCTCTTTTCCGATCCCTCCGGTTGCACCGGTGATAAGGCAGATTTTTCCGTTCATTACTTTACAATTTTCATTTGGAACATCGGTGTTTGGAATGCGCCGAACATACGTATCCACAGCAAAAGGAATGCTTCGGTTCCGCGGGCGTTGGTGATGTCGCCGAGATCAAGAATATTTTCGTTCTTCCATCCGAAGGTGTTTAAAAGGGAAACAACTTTTTTCTTCGCTTCGGCATCATTGCCGCATATGGGCAGCGTATGATCGCCGTTATTCACGAGCGATGGATTCACCATCAGCGGACTGGAAAGAGTGTTAAACGCTTTCACTACATTCAATTTCGGATATGTCCGCTGGATCTGTTCTCCGAGCGAATCGGTATTGGAAACGGTCAGCGATGGGGGAAATCCTTTAGAAAAATCGAGCGGATTGGAAATATCGACGAGGATCTTTCCATTAAGATTATTTTCTCCGGCCGCAGCCAGAGCGGGAAGTGATCCGCTGCCCGTGGTTGCATTAACGAGCATTGTTCCGAACGCTGCCGCATCGGAAAACGTACCGACTGTAACGGCACTATTCTTTTGTGACCATTCCCGAAAAGAGACATTCCCCATAGTGTCTCCCGTTGATCTGCTCTTTGTTTCTTCCACATTACGTGTTCCAAGCATCACAGAGTGTCCGAGCGAAACAAGTTTTGCAGCAATTGCGCGGGCAACGCCGCCGGTACCGAGTATTCCGATATTCATTTTTCCCCCCAATGATTGAAATTGTTGTGAATAAAATCTGTTAATGATACAACACCATCATGCCGAATTTGGTTCAGCATGACGGCGCATGTATTACGATTCTTTTTTTTCTTCGCCGGGATAATGTCCGCATCGGCGTTTCCATTCAGTTTTGAACTGGTCCCGTTCTTCGGGAGTCATGGCGGCAAGTTTTTCTTCCATGCGGTGTTTCCACCGGTGAGATTTCCAACCCATTCCGCTGTGTCCGTGCCATCCGCGCACGAGAATGTGTGAGAGCAGCAGCAGACCCATCGCCTGCCAATAGGTGACGGCTGGTCCGTGAAAAATCTCCGGGATCAACCAGTTCCATAACTGCATCACGGCAAATCCGAACAATGCGATCATTGCGGTAACGAAGAGAATAAATTTTGCAGCTTTTCCTATCCACCAGTATTTCATTGTTATATCTCCTTAAAGTAATTTTTTTTAAGCATGAAAATCGAATTCATCATATAACTCCTGCAGCTGTTCACGCAGGTAAAGCACGGCATATCGTTTTCTTGAAAGAAGCGTGTTCTGAGGTTCACCGGTGATATCGGCGATCTCCTTAAAACTTTTACCTTCCAGTTCGTGCATCACAAAGACCTGTTTCTGTTCTTCCGGCAGTTCGTCCAGAGCTTCGGCAAGTTCCGTCCAGACGAGAGAACGTGCATAGACCTGATCGGGATTTTGTGTTGGGTCGTACAGAATGTCTTCCAGGTTCAACGGAAGCGATGGATCATCATTGTCGCGCGGCAACGATTCGGGACGCTTCTTTCTGTACCAATCGATCACTTTGTTTCGGGCAACAGTGAAAAGCCACGATGTCATTTTCTCGATCGGTTCCGTAACACTGTAACTGGAGAGCAGTTGATAGAAGACATCCTCCATGATATCTTCCGCATCCTCGTTTGTCCGCACGCGCCGGCGGATGAAATCGAACAGGCGTTTTCGTTCCGTCCGGAATGTCTGTTCCGCTGCGATGTGGGCGTGAGGCTGTTTTTCTAATGCGATCGCATTGACCACTGAATGTTCCGTATTGTTATCAGTTATACTCACAGTAACAGACGATAATGGAAGAAAGATATTGTAAATGATTTTATTGATTCCGCAAAAGACGGTTCAGACGATACAGTGTACGCAGATGTATCCACAGATAAAATAAAGAACCCCGAATTGTTCTTCGGGGTTCCGGAACTGCCGAATATATTATGGAAAGCTACAACCGTACTCCGACGACAACCCTCCAGCGGTAATCTATTTCTTTATCAGCCGGCCGCGTGGGATCCTTAAGATAGATCGGAAAATAAATTCCAAGTCCGATCGGACCGGAGCTGAAATTAGCAATGCCAATGTTCCCGATATTCAGCTGCAAACCCGCTCCGGCATCATAATAGAATTGTTTGAACCGTGTTGTCGTCGTATCCCACAATGTTCCCGCATCGGCGAACAGAACAAACGGTCCGCTCGATACCGCAACATTCAGCGCGGCAACATTCATTGCTGTGGTATCGTGCTGCAAAAAAAGATTTCCGCCTCCCGATTTCGCGAAGTTGTCGCGAAGCGATTGTCCGACAACCGGCGTGCGGAAGAACCAACTGTCAAACCTCTCCAGCGGCGTTGCTTGTGTCAGCGAATGAGCTGTTTGAGCAGGAACCGTTCCGGCTGAATTTCCGAAGAACATTCTCCAGTTGACCTTCATGCCCAGGAAAAACGGATGATCGAACTTTGCCTCGCTTGTCAGTTTTGAATAACTGAACGACGACGTCGGCGTGCCGAACTCATCCTCCAGCCGCAGAAAGAATCTTCCCCAGGAATAATTTTCAAAATATTTTAAACTGATGAAACCGGCATCAAGATGTCCTGTTGTGTTCCACTCCGCACGGTTGCCGAGATACCGCGCATCGTTCACACTGATGGAAATGATGCTCGTGCTGAAGGCGAATGAACGGCGGTAACTGCGTGCAAGATTTTTTTGATGATTGAATGTTTTCTCAATCGTCCATTGCCAACCGTTGAATCCGTCCAAACGGAAGAACCGCCCGGACAAAATCATCATTGGATCCCACATTCTGAGGGGTGTTGAATAAAAAAGTTCGTAGTCGGGAACATTGCTGCGAGTTCCATATTTTGCGTTGAGAGTAATGTTGTGATCGCTTACCATATAACTTCCATTGATGGATGTGCCGAGTTCAAAACCGTCGCGAAGATTGAAACCGAGGGCGGGACCCGCATTGATCCGGTATGCATCGAGCGGATAGGTGAGTGTATTAACGATATTGAATCCGTAGTCGAATACAACGGGAGGCATAGACCACGAATTATTTAATCGATCAGCTTCGGAAAGTTTCATATCCGGATCGATCACAACATTTTTCACTTTCGCAGGGAGCGAATCAACAACGATTTCAGCGCGGCTTCCTTTGGCCCATACTTTCTCGGAAAACCGGATATCACGTGTTGTTCCGTCGTCGAGCGTTAGACGCAGCGTTGCCGGCATTACCGCCTGTTCTTCATTAAGCAGCACGATCGTTGATTTCCAGATTCCGTTATGTTCTGCATTGTTCACATCACCGACAGCCATGTCGAGCTTCCAAGTCTGGTCGAACCACTGATTCCAGAACCAGTCAAGATCGCGTCCGGCAGCATTTTCCATGGTATTGAAGAAATCGTTGGGATACGGATGTTTGAATATCCAGCGGGAATAATATTCGTTCATGCCTTTGGAGAAAGTCTCTTTTCCCAGCATATCTTCCAGCATCACCAATACTGATGCCGGCTTTTGATATGCCATCACGCCGTACTGTGACGAAGGAATTTCATAAGGATGCGCCATTACCGTGGCCTCGTTATTTGCGCGTGCCGACATCAGATACATGCGTTGTTCGAACAGCCGCACATTTGTTTCCGGCAGATTCATCCAGGAGTATTCCTTTAGAAAATCCTTATTCAGCATTCCGTTATTGCCGTACCTGTTTTCTGCGGCCGTTGCGGTAATGTATGTGTTGAATCCTTCATCCATAAACGGATAATTTGTCTCGTTGTTCCCGATCATCATCGGATACCATTCGTGTCCGAGTTCGTGTGCAATGGTATAATACAGCAGGTTTGATATTGCGTCGCCCGATTCCGCAAAGATCATCATTGGATACTCCATTCCCGAAACAGGACCTGAGACAACGGTCGCCTGAGGATAAACATATTTCCCGAAGTTTTTCGAAAAATGTTCGATGGATTGTTTCGCCATCTGCGCCCCATCGTCCCAATTGGTTGCGTCGCTCATCAGCAGCGGAACCGAAGCGCGGAACTCTTTTGGGTGATAGAATGCATAGATGCGCACACCGTCATTCGTTACTGTTCCGTCCCAAACATAATTCGGTGAAGCCGCCCACGCAAAATCGCGGACATTCTCCGCGGAAAACTTCCATACGAGGGAGTCTTTGCTGATCATGCCGCTCGTTGAATCGATTTCGCCGGGAAGGATGATGCGGGCGGTAGAATCCTTTGTTATGGAATTGAATCGATTAAGCTGAGAGGGTGTAAGAACATCATTCGGATTTAAAAGAGTGCCTGTTGAAGCAAGGATATAGTTTTTCGGAACGGTCAGTTCTACGCTCCAGTTTCCGTACTCAGTATAAAATTCCGCTATTCCGAGATATTGCGTCCGGTCCCAGCCGCGAATGTCATCATATACTGCAATTTGAGGATACCATTGGCATATTCCGAAATCCTTCCCTTCGCTGCCGGTACGCAGTCCCGGATCTTTAGGGATCTCATAATTCCACGACACCGAGATGGTTGCGGAAGTTTTTGGAGGGAGCGGAACTGACAGCGGTGTTTCCATAATCGTTTCATCGATTCGTGGATCGCTTTTCGATCCGTTGATCGTTACCGCTTCGATCTCGATTCCTTTTGTGACGCTGAACGCACGCGTGGAAGCCTCATCATTTTTTCGCGGTGAAGAATCTTTCCGGAAGACATTCTGGTACAAATGCCAGACGATCGTTTTCAGTGTATCGGGGGAGTTATTATAGTAGGTGACCGTTCCCGTTCCGGTAAGAAGCTTTTTTTCAGCATTCAAAGTCGCCTTGATGCTGTAATCGGTTCGCTGCTGCCAGTATGCAGCAGAAGGTTTTCCGTTCGGAAGCCGGGTAATTTCCTGGGCAGGCAGCATCAGGGTGAATAATGTTATGCAGCAAAGAAGAAAAGCGGTTGATGGTTTCATAGTTTTAACGATAGAGAGATATAGTAATCAGTTAGTAAGTTTCCGAATATGGTTTTTCAGCGAATGAATATACGGAGTATATGGATACGATAAAACCGGACTTTGTTGCAGATTTTCTTCAAAACTCCTTCCTTGCGATTCCTTTCTATTATTAGTATTTTACATTCAGAAACCCTGCCTATGTAGCCTGCCTGATAGCCCTAAAGGATTTTCGAAGGGTAGGCAGGCATTTCGGCAGGGATTTTTGTTTAGAGAGCAGGTAAAAAGCAGTTGAGTATATACGTAGATGAGATACCGTCATCGGAATTCTCAACTATTAAACGAAACATACACTCAACGATTACCACGGATTTCCATAGAAAAATGAATAATATTCGAAATTTCTGCATTATAGCCCATATTGACCACGGCAAATCCACGCTGGCCGACCGTTTACTCGAATTTACAGGACGCATTACAAAAAGGGATCTGACGACAAATCAGGTTCTTGATGATATGGATCTTGAGCAGGAACGCGGTATCACCATCAAGCTGCACGCCATTCAGATGGAATACAAGGCAAAAAGCGGCGAAACCTTCACGCTCAATCTAATTGATACCCCCGGTCACGTTGACTTTACATATGAAGTTTCACGCTCGTTAGCTGCATGCGAAGGAGCAATTCTGGTGGTTGACGCATCACAGGGAGTGGAAGCGCAGACGATCAGCAATTTATATCTGGCGATCGATTCCGGTCTGGAAATTATTCCCGTCATGAATAAGATCGATCTTCCATCGGCCGCAACGATGATGGATACCGTAAGAGATGAAGTTATCGGACTGATGGGATGCGAAGATAAAGATATTATCCGCGCAAGCGCAAAAGCAGGGATCGGAATTGAGGATATCCTTGAAGCGGTGGTGAACAGAATTCCCGCGCCGAAAGGTGATCCGGAAAAACCGCTGCGCGCGCTGATCTTCGATTCGAAGTTCGACGCTTACCGCGGCGCGGTTGCATACGTGCGCGTTGTGGACGGAGTGCTGAAGGAAAAAGAAAAAATAAAATTTATCAACAACGGCAACACAGCGGAAGTGGAAGAGTGCGGCGTTCTCTATATGAATAAAAGCCGCACAAAAGAACTGACGGCCGGTAACGTTGGGTACGTTATTGCGGGATTGAAAAATGTGCGTGATACAAAAGTGGGCGATACAATCACCACACAATATCACGGTTCAACCGAAGCTCTTGCAGGTTACAAAGTCGTAAAGCCGATGGTGTTCAGCGGATTGTATCCAACGAACAGCGACGAGTTTGCTGAACTGCGCGATTCACTGGAAAAACTTGCTCTCAATGATTCGTCCCTCATCTACGTTCCGGAATCATCCGGCGCATTGGGATTCGGCTTTCGCTGCGGATTTCTCGGACTGCTTCACATGGAGATCATTCAGGAGCGATTGGAACGCGAGTTCAATCAATCCCTTATCACAACGGTTCCGAACGTGGAGTTCCGCGTGATCCTCACCAGCGGCGAAATGATCGTAGTAGATAATCCGGCCGATATGCCCGATCCGACAAAGATTGAACGGGTTGAAGAACCTTTTATTAAAGCGCAGATAATTACGCCGACGGAATACATCGGCAACATTATGAAACTGGCAACCGACCGCCGCGGCATCTGGAAAGATACGTCGTATCTCGATCCGACACGCGCCGATCTTACGTATGAATTTCCGTTATCGGAGATCATTTTTGATTTTTATGATAAGCTGAAATCATTAACGCGCGGTTACGCTTCGCTTGATTATGAGTATCTGGACTACCGCGAATCCAATCTCGTGAAGCTCGATATTCTGCTGAACACAGAACAGGTTGACGCTCTTTCAACGATTGTCCATCACGACAAAGCCTTTGAAATAGGGAAAAAACTGTGTGTGAAACTTAAAGAGCTTATCCAACGTCAAATGTTTGAAGTTGCCATTCAGGCGGCCATCGGCAGCAAGATCATCGCGCGGACGTCGATCTCCGCCATGCGGAAGAACGTGCTTGCCAAATGTTACGGCGGCGATATTTCCCGTAAACGCAAACTTCTTGAAAAACAAAAAGAAGGAAAGAAGCGGATGAAACAGGTGGGACGAGTAGAGCTTCCGCAAGAAGCATTTCTTGCCGTATTGAAAATGGGTGATGATTAGGAATAGTCCCCGGGAATACCGAGCAGACTTACAAAAAAATATTCATAGGATTGTCAATGGCAAAAGAAGAAAAAGAGATCAATAAAGAAGAACCGAAAAAACCGCTGACGTGGAAAGAAAATATCATCGCTCAGGTGAAGGAGTTTGTCATCGTCTTCGGCGGATTTATTCTGCTCAATAATTTTATCATTGCATCCTTCCTTGTGCCGACCGGTTCCATGGAGAACGAAGTGCTGACCGGCGACTTTCTGATGGTCAACAAATTTATTTTTGGAGCATCAACTCCGCGCAACATCATGTTTACCGATATACGGCTTCCGTGGACAACGCTTCCGGGAGTCAGAGACGTGAAACGGGGAGATGTGATCGTGTTCGAGTTTCCGGGAATGAGAGACGAAGTAAAGCCCGAAGCGTTCACTTTCTATCTGAAACGATGCATGGCGGTCTCCGGCGATACGCTGCAGATAAGGAACCGCGTTGTCTATATCAATGGTCAGGCCGCACCGGTGCCAAAGAACATGAAATTCGATAATCTTCGCATCATTCCGCCTTCGTATCAGGATGACCGGTCGTTCCCGCCGACAGCGCTGTTCAACGAAGACAATTATGGACCGCTTGTTGTTCCGAAAAAAGGGATGGCAATGAAGATCACCCCCGATAATTTCAGAATGTGGGAAACATTCATTAAACGGGATGGACATACGCCGGAATTCCGTTCCGATGGTACGGTTGCTATTGATGGAAAAGTGACTGATACATACGTTGTCGAAAAAGATTATGTTTTCGGTATGGGTGACCACCGCGATAATTCTTTAGACAGCCGTTTCTGGGGATTCATTCCGCGGGAAAATATTGTGGGAACGCCAATGTTCGTTTATTTTTCCGTTACACTGACGGATGAATACCGTGAACAACTTGCCATGCGTGGCGAAACGATGCGAATGGAATGGATCTATACGACATTCTCCGGCCACAATATGATTCTTGATATCGTTACAAAACTTGTCGTTACACTGTTCAACCCCGAAACGATCCGCTTTGGCCGTGTCGGCACATTGATCGGCTAAGGCGGAAGAACAATGTGGCGTAAGGTCAAGGATGTTCTTTTCATATTTTGTTTCACTTTGTTTTTCGCCGCCGGTCTAAAGTCATGTATTATTGACGCCTACAAGATTCCGTCGGAATCAATGAACACCACGCTCCGCATTGGTGATTACCTGCTGGTGAACAAGTTTATCTATGGCGCCCGCACTCCCCAAAAGTTTTTCTATATTTCTCTTCCGCAGTTTCAGTTCCCGAAATTAAAAGAGGTTCAGCGCGGCGATGTGATCGTCTTTGATTTTCCCGGCGAACCGAACGAAGTTTTTCCGGTCCGAAATCTTTTTCTTGTTAAGCGCTGTCTTGGTTTGCCCGGCGATACGATCGATATCGTGAACGGCAGCGTCCGCGTGAACGGAATGAGGATGAATTATTTCGATCATGCAAAAACGGATTTTCCATCCGTTGTTGTACCGCACCAAGGAATGCCGATCGGTCTGAACGCGAAAAACTTTTTGAAGTGGAAGGTGTTCATTCAAAGGGAAGGCGGCAGTATAGAGCTTCGTGACGGAAAAATATTTATCGATCAACAAGAGACCTCGTCGTATGCCGTAAAAAATAATTATTATTTTGCTCTCGGCGACAACATCAACAACAGTTCGGACAGCCGCGCGTGGGGATTCATCCCCGAAGAGAATATCGTCGGCAAAGCAATGCTGATTTATTGGTCAAAGAACAGCGACGGAATTCAATGGGGCCGCATTGGAAATATTATCCGGTAAAAAATCGTTTAATGCTTAGACTTTTTATATTTCGATGGTAACAACGTAAACTATGGCTTCAATCTATCTGCATATTCCTTTCTGTGAACACAAATGCATCTATTGCGACTTTTATTCCATAGAGAATATGAGTTCGATGGACCGTTTCCTCGCGTCGCTGGAGAAGGAAATAATACTCCGGTCCCGCACGTTGCCGGGAAATGAAACGATAGAATCGGTCTTCTTCGGCGGCGGTACGCCGTCGCTGCTTTCTGCAAAACAATTCGAAAAAATATTTTCTTTGCTGCAAAAAAATTACCGCATAGAACCGGATGCTGAGATCACCTGCGAATCGAATCCCGGAACCGTGGAGTTGAACAAGCTTGGCGAATTCCGTTCCGCCGGATTCAACCGCATCAGTTTCGGCATTCAGTCCTTTCACGATGACGACCTGAAATTTCTTACCCGCATTCATTCCGCAGGAGAGGCGGAGCGCGCCATTGAAAGTGCATACAAAGCCGGCTTCACCAATGTCAGCTGTGATCTTATTTTTGCATTGCCTGGCCAAACGCCGGAGCGATGGAAGGAGAACCTTCGGCGCGCGGTCGCGCTGAAGCCGAAACATATCTCAGCGTATGCCCTTATTGTAGAAGAACAGACACCGCTGGCGGTAATGGTTAAGGATAGAGTCGTTGCACCCCTTACCGACGAAAAAGATGCAGAGCTGTATGAAATCACTATTGAAACAATGACAGCCAACGGATACAAGCAGTACGAAGTCTCCAACTTTGCGCAGCCGGGATTTCTTTCACGGCATAATTTTAATTATTGGAATCACAGCAACTATATCGGTTTTGGACCATCGGCACATTCATTCTGTAAGGATTCATCAACCAGCGGTAAGCGGTGGTGGAACGTGCGGAGCATACAAAGTTATTGCGAATCGCTCGAAAAAGGGGAATTTCCGGCTGCCGGGAGCGAAGTTATCGATAAAAATAAATTCCTAACAGAAGAGATTTTTTTAGGTCTGCGAAGCACCGGAATCGACCTGAAAAAACTGTATTTGCTCTACGGAGAGAATGTTTTTTCCATTAAGCGGGCGATGCTTTCTGAGATGGAACAGGAAGGAATTTGTACACGTCAAAACAATATTATTTCCCTCACTTCCCGTGGATACGCCGTCTGCGACGAGGTCGCGGCAAAATTGATATTGTGATTTTCTTTTGAAAAGAGGCACTTTCAAAGTATATTTATCCACTATTGCTGTTTGTTTTCCCACTTAAGAGGATGTAATGGAGCACACTAAACTGAATAAATTCGTTGCGGGATTCGTTTTTCTCGGATCGCTGCTTACCTATATTTTAACACTTTCGGATACGGTCGTATTTTGGGACGTGGGCGAGTTCATTTCGGCCGCATACCTTATGCAGGTTCCCCATCCGCCCGGCTCACCCCTCTTTTTGTTGATCGGGAAGGTGTTCAGCATGATCCCGACCTATAGCGATCCTGCGGTGCGCGTTCACCTTGTCTCTGCACTCTGCAGTGCATTCACATCGATGTTTCTCTATCTGTCCATCGTAAAGCTTATTGCAATGTGGCGTCCGCGAACGGAAGACTGGTGGAATAAAATTACCCTGTACGGCGCATCCGCCATTGGTGCTTTTTCTCTCACCTTCAGTCCGACCTTCTGGTTCAATGCTGTCGAAGCGGAAGTGTACGGTGCGGCAATGTTTTTCATCGGTCTTTTGATCTGGCTTGCTCTTCGGTGGAATGAACGTGCCGATACTCCCAGTCATCAAAAATATATATTTCTTATTGCGTATATGATCGGACTGTCGCTTGGCGTTCACTTGCTGGCGCTGATGGTGATTTTTCCGTTTCTTATTATCGTCTTTTTTCGCCGCTACGAATTCTCAATTCGCAACTACATCATTTTTGGTCTCATAGCCATTGGTATTTTTGCGATCGTCTATCCCGGTATCGTCAAAATTTTGCCGAACATGCTTGACGGCGAATATGCAATCGGAGGAGGACAGGAATCGAAAAGCACGTTATGGACCATGGTTCCTATCGCTGCGATCATTGCCGCGATTTATGGTGTATGGTATTCCATACGGCATAAACGCGAGATGCTGAATATTGCGTCGTTATCATTTTTACTGATCATCCTCGGATATTCAACATATACGCAGGTGATCATTCGTGCAAATGCTAATACACCAATGAACGAGAACGATCCCAGCACACTGAAAAAACTGGTTTCGTATTTAAATCGTGAACAGTACGGTGACGCTCCTTTCATGAAACGCCGCTGGAGTCAGGAACCGCAGCATCAGGGAATCTATACAAACTACAAGAGCGATTGGGATTATCTGGTGCGTTATCAATTGGACGAAATGTTCATGCGATATTTCTTGTGGCAGTATGCCGGAAGCGAAGGGGATTTCCAAGGGGCCGGCGTGAACTGGAAACAACTGTGGGGCATTCCGCTGATTATCGGTCTGTTCGGATTCTATTATCACTGGAAAAAAGACAAGGTCATGTGGTGGGTCTTCTTCAACTTCTTTCTGTTGATGGGACTGATCATGGCTCTGTATTTCAATATGCAGAATCCACAGCCGCGCGAACGTGATTATTTCTTTGTCGGCGCATTCTTTGTCTTTTCTTTGTGGATCGGTATCGGCACCATCGGTATCATCGATTCCATCCGCGACGCGGTGAAGAATGAACAACTGCAAAAATATCTGACCTACGGAGCGCTTATTTTCTGCCTGGCGTTTGTTCCCGTTAATATGGCCCGGACAAATTTCAAATCCGCCGACCGTTCCGGAGATTATGTAGCGTGGGATTATTCATACAATCTTCTGCAGTCGTGCGAACCCGATGCGATTCTGTTTACCAATGGCGATAATGATACATTCCCGCTTTGGTACTTGCAGGATGTAGAAGGTGTCCGCCGTGATGTCCGCATAGTGAACCTGAGTTTGGTGAACACTTCGTGGTATATCGCTCAGTTGAAACATGGCGAACCGTTCGGTGCAAAAAAAGTGCCGATCAGCCTGAGCGATCAGGAGATCGAACAGATTGGTCCGATGCAATGGGAGCCGCGCGAAATGACGATCCCCGTTCCCGCAGACGTGATGCGTGAATATCTGCAGTTCTCGGACCGTCCGAAGCAGCCGACCGTAAAAAATGATACAACGGTTAAGGCAGGAGAGATACGGTTTGTTCTACCGAACACGATCTCGTTCCCGCAGGCCGGCGGACAAGTGATCAAAGCGATCCGCGCGCAGGATATTATGGCATACGACATCATCCGCACGAATAACTGGGTGCGTCCGATCTATATGGCCGTTACATCGACGCCGGATTCGAAGATCGGACTCGACCGTTATTTCCGTATGGACGGTTTAGCAATGAAACTGATCCCGTATACCACTCCAAGCGATGAAGGGGTAATTGATCCGAAGATCCTGTCAGCGAACCTGCTGAACGAACCCGCCGTACCAAATCTCAATTTCCAGCGTGGGTATCGGTACCGCGGTCTGCGCAATACGGCTGTACATTACGACGAGAACGTGGTTCGCCTTGCAATGAACTACCGCAATGCGTTCATGCGTCTTGCGCTGTACTATATCAACACCGCGCATGATAATGCAAAAGCTGTTGAAACGCTAGACTCGATGAATGTAAAGCTTCCTTCAACCGTACTTCCGATGGATTATCGTGTAGAATTTGATATTACGAATTTTTACCAATTCGCCGGTGCGAAGGAACGGTATGCAGAGATGACGAAAAATCTCGAAGCCAAATTGCTTGATGTTGTATCGAAGCCGATCAGTGAGCCGTTCACAAATCAATATCATCCGTATTACATGCTGTTCACCTTATATCAGACCCGTCAGGAATATGATAAAGCTCTTAACATTCTTGATAAGATCAGTGCAACATATACCGGCGTGCAAGGACTACCGGAATGGGTGGCAGGTCAAAAAGGCCAGATACAGGCACAGATGGCATTGAAGGGAAGCGCAAGTAAAGATTCTGTGGCGAAGAAATAGCGTGGTAGAATACGCATCGTCAAAAAAATAATGAAAAAAGGGTGAAGAGCGATCTTCATCCTTTTTTTACTGTACGCACGTTTCACTATTTGTAATTTATCATCTAATCGTTTGCCGTTATGAAAGAATCTCGTTTAGAACACTGGGATAATTTTTGGGAAGAAAAAAAAGAATTTAAAGAGGTCTACTCCAACTCCGACCGCGTTGTGCGCAATCTGGTTAAAGTGACCGACGTGAAAGGAAAAAAGATACTGGAGATCGGCGCCGGAACAGGACGCGATAGTTTTCCGCTGGTTGAACGAGGCGCCGAGGTGTATCAGCTCGATTATTCAATGAACTCTTTGAAGATCATGAAACGGATCGCCGAAGAAGAGAAGATGGATGTCCGGATCATCGGCGGCGACACGTTCCGCCTGCCGTTTAAGGACGGAACATTCGACATCATCTTTCATCAGGGATTGCTGGAGCATTTCCGCCATGAAAAAGCGGAGGCATTGCTGAAAGAGAACATCCGTGTATTGAAAACCGGCGGACTGCTCTGCGTAGACGTTCCGCAGCGGTACCACATATATACACTCATCAAAACATTTCTGATCGCGATCGATCAATGGTTTGCCGGCTGGGAGCGGTCGTTCTCCGTGCCCGAATTGAAAAAAGAGATGGAAAAACTGGGACTGCAGACCGTGCATACCTACGGTGAATGGATGTATCCAAGCTTATTTTATCGCATGACCCGCGAAGCACTGCGGGCGGTGAAGATTAAACTTCCTCTCAATCCGAAAATCCCTGTGCTGTACAATATTCGCAAGGCGTTCCGCGATGCCGTAAAGGACAGCACATTGACAACCTACACTGCGCTGTCGATGGGCGTGATCGGAAAAAAGAAATAACAAAATGATTGACCGCAGATAATGGACAATCGTTCATTATCTGCAATCGGTTAAGCATTATCTATTGTGTATATGAAAATCCTCATCTTCAATTGGCAGGATCTATCTCATCCGCTTGCCGGCGGCGCCGAAGTTCATCTGCACGAAACATACTCGCGCATCGCGAACATGGGACACGATGTTACGCTCTTCTGTTCATCGTACGACGGCGCAAAACCAACCGACGAATCAAACGGAATTAAGATCATCCGTCAGGGCGGACGTTTTCTTTTCAACTATGTTGTGATGCAGAAATATTTTTCAACATTCAAGAATCAGAAATTCGATCTGATTGTTGATGATGTGAACAAGATCCCGTTCTGCACTCCCGCTTATGTTGCCGAACCTGTTCTTGGAGAACTCCATCATCTTCTCGGAACAAGCGTCTTCAAAGAAGCGGTCTTTCCGCTTGCATCGTACGTGTATCTTGCTGAACGTGCATCGCTTCCATTATACCGGAAGATCCATTTTATGATCCATTCTCCGAGCACCGTAACGGAAGTGAATGCAAACGGATTCTCGCCGGAGAGGGTTCATTACGTTCCGTACGGAATGAACCACAGTCTGTTCCGTCAGACCGGAATAGAAAAATCTTCGGTGCCGCTTATCGGCGCACTCGGCCGGCTGAAAAAATACAAATCATTCGATCATCTTCTGGAAGCATTTGTTATCGTCAAAAAGATCGTACCGGATTCCAAACTGGTTATAGTTGGCGACGGCGATGATAAGCCGCGATTGATGGAACTGACGAATACACTGGGATTGAAAGAGAGCGTAACGTTTACCGGATTTGTCAGCGAAGCCGAGAAAGTACAATGGCTCAACAGAATGCACGTAGCCGTGAACACATCGGCAAAAGAAGGATGGGGACTGACCGCGATCGAAGCAAATGCCTGCGGAACGACGACCGTATCCAGCAATGTACAGGGATTGCGCGACGCGGTGATCGACGGAGAGACGGGGTTGCTGTACGAATACGGCGACCGTGAGCAGCTGGCTGAAAAGATCATATTATCGCTACGCGACACAAATTTGCGCGAACGACTCACGTCTAACGCGTTAAAACGTTCCAAAGAATTTGACTGGCAGATCGGTGCTGAGAAGACGATGGAAGTGATCGAACAGGTGACAAGAAAAATGAAATAGCGTTATCCAATTCAGTCTAACGCATTAGAAATTTACTCGCCCAAATCGGATTGGTCATAGAATAATCATCTTTGGAAAAGATCATCAATCCGTCACCCGTCGGAAGATTCAGCAGATAACCCGATTCAGATGTAAAATTCATGAGACCATTGATCTGAACAAATACTCTCACCTCCATTCCGGCAGTGATTGTCGGCACCTGATTTCCATAATTGTCGATGGTTGGGATCGGTGAATCCAAAAAGACCACCATATTAACAGCTCCATTTGCTGTTTGTCCGGCAATTTGCAGATATTCCCCTTTGGTCTTTGCGATGACCGGAGTTTTTTGGATGATACCGCTGAATGCAACCGTTCTGCCTCGCCACGATCCTTCATCTTTATACATTTTTATGTTTGAGAATTCGTACGATGCATCATTGCTGATACGCTGCAGGTCGGATGTTGCAACACTCTTTTTCTGCGCTTGCAAAGGTGATAACATTGCGATAATGAAAAAAGATATACATAGAGAGAGGATTTTCATACATTTCCTTATAGGAGAGCAGTGAGAATTGCTGAAACATATTGATATAAGGATGAAAAGACAATAAAAGATTTTGTATTTTATTTCGATTCTCACATAAGGACATATATGAAGAAAACATTCATTCTTATCGCAGCTTGTGTTATGATCAACCGCATCATTTCAGCCCAGCCGCTTACCGAACGGTATTCACATCTTGGGGAAATGTTTGTTCCGCAATTATCGTCTTCTCCGTTTCCGCATCCGGATCGCGCACAAGGCAGGCTCTATAATAATCAGACATTCTCCGCACGAGAGCATTACACCGATAGTAGTGTTGCTATTTTTATTCCAAAAGGATTCAAGCCAACCGCAAATATTGACATTGTTGTCTATTTCCACGGATGGTACAATAATCTCGACAGCGCCTGTGCACAATTCAAATTGATCGAACAGTTTGCCGAATCAAAAAAGAACGCACTCTTTGTTTTTCCTGAAGGGCCGAAAGATTCCCCCGATTCATTCGGCGGACGCGTGGAAGAGACCGGTGGATTAAAAAATCTTGTGAATGATGTCTTGATGTTTTTGAAAAAAAAGAAGAGAATCAGATCGACGAATATGGGAAAGATTATTCTGGCCGGACACAGTGGCGCGTACCGTGTGATATCGTATGCTCTTATGCGCGGGGGTGTCACAAAAAATATTTCCGATGTGATTCTGTTTGACGCGCTATACGGACAAACGGAAAAATTTGCATATTGGATTGATAACTATAAAGGCCGATTCGTAAATATTTACACCGACAGCGGCGGAACAAAGAATGAATCCGAAAGCCTGATGGCAGATCTGAAAGGATGGGGAAAAACGTTTTGTGCCAAAGAAGAAAAAGATCTGTCGTTAAACGACCTGAAAAACAACCGTCTGATCTTCATCCATACCGAATTGACGCATAATGATGTTCTTGCCGTTCGACGTCAATTCCGCGACTATCTTATTTCGAGCAAATTGCAGAATATCCATTAATCATTGTACTACCGGGGGTACTGTTTCGATGATAAAAAAACGAACATCAAAAAAAGATCTGCAATCTCTGTCGCTTCTTGGCAGGGATTCTGAACCTCAGAAGAATCTGGAGATATTTCCGAATCATCATGCCGGGCGGAATTATACTATTACGCTCACAACAGACGAATTCACAACGCTTGGTCCTGTGAACCGTCAGCCCGATTTTGCTACACTACAGATCGAATATGTCCCTGATACCTTCATTATCGAATCGAAATCACTGAAATTATATCTCCAAGCATTCCGTAACGAAGAGACGTTCTACGAACATGTTGTAAATGTTATTCTTGATGATCTTGTCGCGGTGCTGAAGCCGCGCCGCTGTAAAGTGACGGCTGCATATGCTGTCCGCGGCGGGATCGCAATAACGGTTGAAACGGAATATCACCGGAAAAAATGAAGATCGAACTCTTCATACCGCTGATCGATCTGGTGCTGAAGGGAATTCTCTATTATGCCGCTCTCAAATTCCGGAAACTGGAAGCGAGACTTATTACCTGCGCGCTGTGTGCCGGCGCATCGATGCTGGCGGGGTACGTTTCAATATTTCCCCCGATGATCCATTTTGCATTAACGATAGTTGTTGCCGGTTTCTTTATCGTGAAGAATGCCGACGCCGATATCTATCCCGACGGCATCGGCATTCCGTTTGCCGTGGAAGTTATCGACGCGTTTGCGTTAAGCTATATTGTGATGCCGTTGATCGAAATGCTGTAGCATACATCCATCACGATGAATGTATGCTACGTTCTGGTGAGTTTTTCGATGAGACTTTTGTGCTGTGGATACTGCATCAGTAAATCACCCCGTTGTGCCAGTTCAAAATCATCAAAATCAAATCCCGGCGCTACGATACATCCCACAAGTGAAAATGAGTTTTTTTCATCAACCGTTCCACCGAACCAGCATCCGCGCGGAACAACAGCATAGGGTGATTCGCTCTTGTCTAAATTTTTTCCGATATGATGTTGCGTGTATGATCCGTCCGGCAAAATTGAGTGAATGGTAAGTGCCGAACCGTCGATATGAAACCACTGTTCATCGGAATTCAACCGGTGTAACGAAGAGAAATTATTGCTTTCCAACAGGTAATAAATGGATGTTGAATAGGAACGTCCTCCATTATACCGCATTGGCAGATTAGGCTGTGAAATAATGCCTTCTGCCCGATAGATTTCTTTGAAGTATCCACCTTCAGGATGAGGCAGTAAATCTAAACGGGAAATCCAATCGTTACTTTTCATTGCTCTACACTGCTCCTATCACCGCATTGATCGCAGTTGTATTCACGATATCGTCAACGGAACAGCCGCGCGATAGATCGAATGCCGGTTTTTTCAATCCCTGCACGATCGGTCCGATTGCTTCCGCGCCGCCGAGCCGTTGGGCAAGTTTGTATCCGATATTTCCGGCATCAAGATCAGGGAAGACAAGAACGTTTGCGGTACCGGCAACATTGCTTCCGGGCGCTTTCGAAGCACCAACTTTTGGTACGATCGCTGCGTCTAACTGCATTTCACCATCGAGCTTTACGTTCGGATTTTTCTGTTTTGCCAATGCGGCTGCTTTCACAACTTTCTCAACATGGGGATGAGTTGCACTTCCTTTGGTAGAGAAGGAAAGCATGGCAACACGCGCTTCTTCTCCGGTAAGTTTTGCATGATTCTCTGCCGTTGTTAACGCAATGTCGGCAAGTTGTTCCGCTGTCGGATCCGGAACGACCGCGCAATCAGCAAATGAGAACAATTGGTTCGGAAACACCATCACAAAGAAACTCGAGACAACACTGATTCCTTCCTTTACTCCGATCACCTGAATACCTGCCCGCATCACATCTCCGGTCGTGGAGAATGATCCGGCAACGCTTCCGTCGGCCAATCCTTCGCGGACCATCATGGCGCCGAAGAAGAGCGGCTTCTTCATTGTTTCGGTCGCTTCCGCAAGTTGGATCCCTTTTGTTTTGCGCAGTTCAAAAAATTTTTCTGAAAAGGATTTCAGAAGTTCAGACTTCTCCGGATCGATGATCGTTATTCCTGCCAGGGAAACATTCTCTTCTGTTGCCTTAGCACGGATGGCGCTTTCATTTCCGATCAGGACCGGTGTTGCAATCCCCTCGTCCGTAATAATACGGGCCGCCTTCATGGCGCGGGGATCGATCGCATCCGGAAGAACAATGGTCTTCTTTAATTGTTTGGCTTTATTTCTGACATCTGTAATAAAATTTTGCGGGTTCATAATAATTTTGGTTTGAGTGAGAAAGCAGATCTAGTGAATAGTAGCGCTAATTGTAGTCCAAAAGTTATGCCAATTTAAGTACAAAAAACAGGCTTAAATGGCAGAACAAATTATTGGATTTTCGAATTGTTGCCGAAAATTAATACGAGGGGTCAATTTTGCGAAAAAACCAATACGCACACCACCATGCGCTGTTCTTAATGTGTGGATAACTTATTTTGATAATTACACCTACTTTTCCCCCCGTTAAAATTATACTGACAAAAAGGCAAACATCCCATTTCTTAAAATCGCTTAATATTCAATGTATTGAATTAAATTTCATTAATATAAAGAGTTTCAATTGTCCAAATGTCAGAAGCAAGGTATATTTGTAGAGCAAAATGGAAACAAAATCCAAAAAAATCTATGTTGAAACCTACGGCTGCCAAATGAATGTGGCAGACACCGAGGTTGTACTCAGCGTTTTAAACGAAATTGGTTATACTCCCACAAAAGAAGCAGCAAACGCCGACCTGATTTTAGTGAATACATGCAGTGTCCGTGATAATGCAGAGTTGCGTGCCCATCAGCGAGTCTCCGAACTGAAAGAACATAAGCGCAGAAATCCTGAAGTATTGATTGGCATCCTTGGTTGTATGGCAGAGCGATTGCGGACGACGTTAGTAGAGAAAAACAATCTTGTTGATCTCGTTGTCGGTCCGGACGAATATCGCAAACTCCCCAAATTGATTGAAGATGCCTACGCCGGTCAGCGCGGCATAGCCGTGAAGCTTTCCCGTGTTGAAAATTATGATGATATCACCCCGCTTCGTACCGAAGGAATAAGCGCCTGGCTTTCTGTAATGCGGGGCTGCGACAAGTTCTGCACATTCTGCGTTGTGCCTTTTACCCGCGGTCGTGAACGGAGTAGAAGTCTGAAAAGCGTAATCGAAGAAGTTCATAAACTCAGCGCGCAGGGTTTCAAAGAAGTAACATTGCTCGGACAAAATGTAAATTCGTATCACGACGGCGAATATGATTTTGCCGATTTGCTCCGGTCCGCGGCTGAAGCAGACAGCACGATGCGCATCCGATACATGACATCCCATCCGCAGGATATGAGCGATAAACTGATTGAAACGATCGCCGTGCATAAAAATATCTGCAAGTATGTTCATCTTCCGGTCCAGTCGGGTTCCAACAGAATATTGAAACTGATGAATCGTACCTACACCGTGGAACATTATCTCGGCTTGATGCAGAAGATCAAACAGGCAATTCCCGAAGCGAGTTTTTCGACCGATATCATGGCAGGTTTTCCGACGGAAACAAATGAAGACCACGCAATGACTCTTGAGATCCTGAAAGAAGTGAGGTTCGACGGCGCATTCATGTTCAAATATTCTCCGCGCGAGAGCACAAAAGCATGGGACATGGGAGATGATGTTACCGAAGAGTTGAAAGTTGAACGGCTGAATGAGATCATCGAGTTACAGAATGGCATTGCGTTTGACATCAATCAGACGCTTATCGGAAAAGAAGTTGAAGTGCTGATCGAACGCGACAGTTCGCGCTCTGCCGACGATCTTCTTGGGCGCACGGACACCAATAAAAAAACATTGTTCCCCAGGGAAAATGGTGCGGTTGGCGAGATACGGTCAGTAAAGATCGAACGGGCAAATGCACAGACACTGTTTGGTACGCTTGTTCCAAGCATGAATTGATGACGATTCATGACACGAAACAAGGAGACTACAATGAAAAAATATACGTTCCTCATGTTATCGGCAGTTATTGTGTTGACGGCGTCGCTCTTTGCTCAGCTTGACGAACAGGATGTCCGTAAACGCCTCGATCTGATCCACTCCGGAAAAATCGGCCAGGTGCGTACAGAGATTGCCTCGTTATTGCAGCAGCAGCCGAACGATCCGGGAGCGAGATACCTCGACGCGTATGTTACGGAAAACGGCGATCAGGCGGTGAAAAAATATCAGACCTATGTCGATAATTTTCCCCAAAGCGTATGGGCGGACGACGCACTCTATAAGGTCTATCAATATTATTATGCAGTCGGTCTATACAAAACGGCCGAAGCAAAATTTGCTCAATTGAACGAACAATATCCCAATTCCATCTATGCAAAACGTAGCGTACAAGAGCCGCTAAAAGTAGAGATCCGGCCGGCCGCGCGGCCTGAGCAGCAGCAAAGTGCACAGCCATTGGCCGCCGAAGAGAAAAAAGAAACAAACATTCCGGCCCCCGCAGTTGGAAGAATTGCAGTGCAGGTTGGTGTTTATTCACAGGAATCTATCGCGCAGCAGCAGGCAACTAATATTACATCGGTTGTGGGAAAAAAGGCAACGGTATTCGCAAAGCAAAGCGGAAGTAAGACCGTCTATGCAGTGGCATTTGAAGGATTTGCAGATGATCAGTCGGCACGGTTATTCGGTGCCGAATTGAAAACAAAATTCAATCTGGACTGGTTTGTGGTGAAACGGTGAACGGAGAACGCGTGGAACAGACATTGGACAGGAAAGAATTTCAACGTCAGTTCGGCATCGTCGGCGAATCGCTCGAGATGCAGGAACTTGTGCAGGTGCTGCAGCATGTTGCTCCGACCGATATTACTGTTCTGATCACCGGAGAAAGCGGTGTCGGCAAGGAAGTGATCGCTCATGCCATACATGGTGCGAGCAAGCGTGCAAAAAGAACGATGGTTACCGTGAACTGCGGCGCCATCCCGGAAGGGATCATAGAATCGGAACTGTTCGGACACGAAAAAGGATCGTTCACCGGAGCGAGCAGCGAGCGAAAGGGATATTTTGAACTGGCTGATGGCGGCACAATTTTTTTGGATGAGATCGGCGAACTTCCGCTTGGAACACAGGTAAAATTTTTACGCATCCTTGAGAACGGAGAATTTCTGCGCGTTGGTTCATCGGTTGCGCGAAAAGTTGATGTAAGAGTGATAGCGGCAACGAATAAGGATCTGGAACAGGAAGTACGGAACGGACACTTCCGCCAGGATCTTTTCTACCGGCTGCGTTCCGTGAATGTTCGCATTCCGGCGCTGCGGGAACGGAAAGAGGATATCCCGCTGCTCTTTGAAAAATTTGTTGAGGAGTTTTCTGCGAAGAA
The DNA here is from genome assembly GCA_903861125.1 of uncultured Ignavibacteriota bacterium. Lineage (GTDB taxonomy): Bacteria > Bacteroidota > Ignavibacteria > UBA10030 > UBA8401 > UBA8401. The sequence goes on along the minus strand of CAIOTF010000054.1, from coordinate 57,281 downwards.
CGGCATCAAATTCGGCGGAATGACACCTGCAGCGGTCGAGTTGATGCAGCAGTATTATTGGAACGGGAATGTGCGCGAGTTACGGAATGTAGTTGAAAGCATGCTGGTGCTCGAGCGCGGACGGAAGCTGGATGCCGATGACATTAGAAAATATCTCCGGCTGCCGTCGGAAGAACGTAATCTTCCCATGGTCGTTTCCAAACCGAATGATTTTGACGAGCGCGAACTGCTTTACCGCGCACTGATCGAATTGAAGAATGATATGCTGGAAGTGAAGAATCTTGTGAAAGGTGTGCTTGGCGGCAGCGGTACGCCGGGTGGAAATCAGAGCAACGCCGTTCAGGAGAATCTTTCGCTGGGCGAGATGGAGCGGAGAATGATAGAAACAGCACTGAAAAAATTTCATAACAATCGCCGTCTTGCTGCCGATGAACTGCAGATATCGGAGCGGACACTCTACAGAAAAATTAAAGAATACGGTCTATGAAAACGTCAGTCATTCTTCTTGCCGGTATTTGCGCGCTGCTGTTCGGCGGCTGCTATTCGTTCACCGGCGCTTCGGTTGCACCGCATTTGAAAACGGTGGCTATACCGCTGTTCGAGGATGTGAGCGGATTCGGCGAACCGGGATTGCGTGAGAAGTTCACGCAGAAAGTGATCGAGCAGTTCCGCAATGATAACAATCTCGAGCTCGGCGAACGGCTGACGGCTGATTCGATTATTGAAGGAACGATCTCAACGGTCATCGATGCGCCGTCGGTCATCGGCGGTAACGATATCGTGCGCACGCGCAGAGTAACAGTGACTGTCCACGCGTCGTACACCGACATGAAATTCCGGAAAAAAATATGGGAAAAAGATTTTTCCAACTGGGGGGAATATACGCAGGGACAGCAGACGCGCGATGTTGCGCTGAACGATGCGGTCAACAAAGTAGCCGAGGATATTCTGCTCGAAACCGTTTCGGGCTGGTAAGAACAAGTTTATAACACATAATCTTTCATTCATTTAACAGATACTACTATGGAACAATTCATACTGATTTCGTACATCATCTGCCTGAGCATCCTGTTTGTCTTTGGCGCCCACGGATTCGTCATGATCTATCATTACTATAAACACCGGAACGAGGTGGAAGGGGACCTTCCGCTAACGGAAACACCGATGGTGACTATCCAGCTTCCGTTGTATAACGAAATGTACGTTGTGCGCCGCCTGATCGACGCATCGTGCAGCATTGATTATCCCAGGGACAGGATCGAAATTCAGGTTCTCGATGATTCGACCGATGAAACAGTCGACCTTGTTGCAAGCATCGTCCGCGAAAAACAGGCGAAAGGGTTTAACATCATCCACGCTCACCGCACAAACCGGCAAGGTTTCAAAGCTGGTGCATTGAAAGAGGGTTTGAAAACGGCAAAAGGGGATTTTGTTGCGATCTTCGATGCAGACTTTATTCCGAAACCGGAGTTCCTGCAAAAGACAATCCCATATTTCTTTGCCAATAAGAATATCGGCATGGTGCAGACACGATGGGAGCATTTGAACGGCGATTATTCTCTAATGACACGCACGCAGGCAATGGCGTTGGATGGTCATTTCGTCATCGAACAGAATATCCGCAACAAAGCGGGATATTTCATCAACTTTAACGGAACCGGCGGCGTTTGGAGAAAAGAAACGATCATCGATGCCGGCAACTGGCAGAGCGATACACTCACAGAAGATCTCGATCTGAGCTATCGTGCGCAGCTCCGCGGATGGAAATTCAAATTTCTGCGCGATGTAACCTCACCGGCAGAACTTCCGGCAGAAATCAACGCGTTAAAATCGCAGCAGTTCCGCTGGACAAAAGGTGCGATCGAGACAGCTCGGAAACTTCTCCCTATGGTATGGAAATCCGACATTCCGTTCCGCATAAAATTCCACAGCACGTTCCATTTAACGAACAATATTGTTTTTCCGTTTATCATTCTCGCGAGCATTCTGAATGTGCCGCTCACGTTCATTAAACACGGCGGCAGGTTCGACGCATATTTTGATTTCATGTCGGTCTTTGTACTGGCATTCATCGGTTCATTCCTGTTCTATCTGTATTCGCAGAAAGACATCTATGCCGATTGGCGTAAACGGATTATGCTGTTCCCGGTCTTCATGGCGGGCAGCATGGGTTTTGCCGTGAACAATAGCAAGGCAGTTCTGGAAGGTTTGTTCAAACGGAAGAGCGAATTCGTTCGCACACCGAAATACGGCATTGAAGGGAAAAAACAGTCGTGGAACGATAAGAAATATGTTCCGGTAAAATTCAGCTGGACAGTGCTGATTGAAATTGCTCTTGCACTGTATTGTTTCTTCGGCGTTCTTTCATCCTTATACTATCTTGAAATTGCAGCCGTGCCGTTCCAATTGTTGTTTACCTGCGGTTATGGATTTGTTGCATTGCTTTCCGTTCAGCAGGCTCTCGAAGCCCGCCGTATGAAATTGGCGCAGCTGAACCTGGTTGTGGAACCGCTGGCCGTATAAAAATATAAATATCGAAGTACAACAGAACGCCGGTAATTTACCGGCGTTCTTTATTTCTGCTCGATGGCCCTTCTCCAAAGTTCGAACGTCAACCACCAAATCAGTTCGCTTTTATTTGTCACATCGCCGCGATAATAGTTTTCTATTGAAGACCGGATATGAGGATAATTGTACGCAGGATTTTCCTGCACTCCTTTTGACAAAAGAAGGTCAAAGATATATTCTCTCATTATTACCAGGAACGGATCGATATGATTTTCATTGAAACGTTTTCCCGCCATCGATTTTATTTTTACATAAAGCCATGCCGCTTTGGTTGAGAAAGAAAATGGATACGTTGTTCCCCCTTTTACCAGCGGAAATTGTGACAATGGAGCATAGCGCGATCGTATAATATTCCGAAAAAATGCGCCGTTCTTCCGGAGAGAAATGGGCATCGAGAAGACCAGATTCACAAAACGCAACTGCGCAAACGGCATATAATTGAGTATCTGCTTGTCCAGCCTCGCCTGTTCATCGCTTCCAAAATTTGGAAACCGCGCCCGAATGGACCATAGGTCCAGATAATTTCCCAATCCGATATCGTCTACCGCAGGCATCGCCTGCATCATTCCCGATATTTCGGCACGCACACCTTCTTCCATTTGGCGGATAATGTCGGTGGACAAAAAATTCCCTCTCCGCACCCTGAGATTATTAAGGATGAGTTCAATATTGTGTTCACGGAAAGGCCGTTTGCCGTAGAGGGCGAGTTTGTTTAAATACTGTCTTCGCGCAATTTCACCGAAGCCGCCGTCCATAAGAATGAACCGTCTTGAATCAAGCGAGGAAATATTTTTTAATCGTAGGGCAGTAGAAATTGGTTCGATAAGATTTGTTTCTGCGGCATAGCTTTGCAGTATTGGATAGAGTTCCCGAGGATCGGTTAGCAAAGTATCATACGTGATATTTGCAAATCGTTCTTTTTCCGCTATTGTTTTTGGTATGGAAATATCCGGGTCAAGAATATTTCCAAAAGTATGGGTCTGGAAATCTTTTCTTCCCGATCTCAGTATCAAGGAAAGAAGCACTCGGGAATCAAGCCCGCCGGACAATCCCAGCGATATCTGCTGTCCATGTAACGACGGCAGAACAAACGCTTGAAGACATTCTATCCCATCTTCTATTGAACCGCTGTTCGAAAATTGGGGGGGGTAAATGGATTGCCGGAGAATGTCACGCGGTTGTTGCGGATAATGAGTGTGCCATTGGGACCCAGACGGTTTGTTTCTTTTACCAATGAACGGTAGGATAATTGATTGAACAACAACCAACGGGATCCGGTATTGCGGTAATCAATTGTTAATCCGCCACGATATTTTGCAATCCAGTCGATTCTTGTGCTGACGACAATTTCATTCTCTCTTTGATCCCAGTAGATTGTACGCAATCCCAGTGTATCGGTTCGTATGGTAAATGCGTTATCGGCATACGTCAGAAAAATATAGTGGCCGTTTTGGCTGTTGAGCATTTCAGTATTACGGGCGATGCCGGCCCATTCTTCCGAAGAAAATATTTTACATCCGGCGTCTTTATTTTGGATGATGATCCCGAGTCCCATCCAAAACGAATCATCAAATGTAGTATTCCCGGCAAAGCATGTTTGTATATTGCCGCCGCCGGCGAAATAATGGCTCCCTTCTTTTATGTTCTCGTGGATCTGTGTATCGTGGACGGACCTATAACGTTGAAGATCTCCGTTTCGAACGTGTGGACCGATAATACCGAACAACCAGCTCATAGGTATTGTAATTCTCTATTTGTATAATGGATGAATATACGAAAATTATTGAATCTGTTGCCGGAAATGAGCGATACAACGGTTTTGCAATTCAACACAATGTTACCTATTTTAAGGTAATCAATTGTCAACCGCCGTCCGTCTTTTATGGAATTTGAAGAATTCGACATAGAGTTTCTTGCGCAAAAATTGGCGGAAAACCCCCAATCACCTCTCTTTGCGCGTCTTGCCGATCTGTATGTAGGCAAAGAACAGGCAGCCGAAGCGATGAAGCTGTTGAACGAAGGGTTAAAAAGTTATCCCGGTTATTATGCCGGCTACATCGTTCTCGGCAAAGCACATCTGGCACTGAAAGAATATACCAGGGCTCAGGCTGCATTTGAAAAGGCATTGGAATTGTCGCCGTTCAATCAAACTGCCGCACAACTTCTTATCTCTGTTCCGAACAAACCGGATGAGTCGACACGCACCACGGATGAAAATTATTTTGCGCCGGCACAAACCGATACATATTCCGCCGGACAGCAATCATATTCACAGGATCCGGTGCAAGAAAATTCTTTGCACAATCCGTTTGAAACAGCAGCCGTTGAAGAATTAGGACTCACCGCACAACCGGAGGGATTGTCCGGTTCATCTGTTGAACAGCCGTACATTCATGAATCATTATTTGAGACAGTAACCGACGACGTCAGTACAGCCGGTAATGCATTTCCCTCATACGATGATTATTATACACAGAATCAATCTCGTATCAATACGCAATCCCCGGAGTCGCTTGATGACTATCTCCGCGGCGACCTGACGGCGCAGGAGAGTGTGACGAGCGAAGAAAACAACGCACACACCTTTGTGAATGATTCTGCAGAGGTCGCAGAATCTGTAACGGGTATGGATATTCACATTGAACCGGAACCTGTCTTTGCTTCTCCGGAGCAAGCTCAGCTGTTTGCCGAATTGAATGCAATGAATGAAGAATCTGCATCGGTAGATTCGCAGTCATCCACCAACATTGACGCACTGGCGGAAAAATTACAGAGCGCAGAAAAGATTATTCCGCAGGAGAACTATCAGCCGCAGCATCCTGTGCCGCCGGAAATTCCCGAAGAAGAGGCATATGAAACGGATGCAGTAACGGAAACACTGGCGGAGATCTATGCATCGCAAGGCGAATACAAGGCGGCTATACAGGCCTACGAAATTTTAATGTTCTCGCAGCCCGTTAAAGGTGGAGAGTATCTGCAGCGGATCAGGGAACTGCAGCAAAAGCAAATGGAAAAAGATGGACTTGTCTAAATAAAAAACCCCGCAGAAGCGGGGTTTTTTATTTATGGTGTCTGGTTTTATTTCAATTTATTGACATGCTTCGTTAACTTCGACTTCAGGTTCGAGGCCTTGTTGGCATGAATGACTTTTTTGCCCGCAAGTTTATCAAGGAACGAAACCGTATCCTTCAAGATTGCCTGTGCGGCATCTTTAGTTTCCGTCGAACGAACTTTCTTCAACATGGTCTTCATGGTTGACTTTTCCGCAACATTCCGCTTTGTGCGGCGTTCTGTTGAGCGGATTCGTTTTACCGCCGATTTGTGCTGTGCCATTGTGTCTCTCCTGGTTTATATCAATGAAATAAGTGTGTTAGTATAATTAAAATTCGATCGAGTTACAATTTCTTTTCCCAGTAGATTGTTTTCCGCAATTCATCCACCCACTGTTCATATTTGTTGCTCAGCTTAAATTGTAATGCCAGCTGTTCCAGCCGCTTAAAATCGTCATTCAAGTTGATCATGTGTTCGCCGGTAATAGACCGGACGAAGATGATATGATATCCGTATTTACTCTGTACCGTGAGTTTTCGCGGTTCGCTGATATCTCCGGCTTTTGCCGCTTTCACAAAATCCTCGTACGATGGATCGAGCTGGTCCATGGCAACTTTCCCGAGATCCCCTCCGACATCTTTTGTGTCATTATCTTCGGAGAATTTGCGTGCCAGTAATCCGAAGCTTTCGCCGCTCTGTGCCGATGCGCGTATCCGTTTCAGCTGAACAATGGCAGAGTCATCATTTGTTTGCGACATTTCCACCGGAAAGAGAATGTGCCGTGTTCGCACGGCATCGCCCCTGCGGTCAACCAGTTGGATGATGTGAAATCCGAACTGTGACCTGACCGGTTTCGAGATCTCGTTTTGCGAAAGGGTGAACGCAACCTCTTCAAATTCTTTTACAAACGAACCGCGCCTGGCAAATCCAAGGTCGCCGCCCTGAGTTGCCGAACCGTCCGACGAATAGCGTTTTGCAAAGTCAGCAAAATCCCCGCCGGCTTTAATGCTGTCGGCGATTTTCTGCACCCTGTTAAAAAGTGTTTTTAAAACGGTTGAATCCGGTTTTGGTTCGATATAGATATGGCTTAATTCAAACTCGGTTGGCACTTTCGGAATACTGTCTTTGTAGACGGCAAAAAATTCCTCCACCTCGCGCCGCGATACGGACATTTGAGTTTGCCTTTGCTGTTGGATCTTTTGTACAAGCATCTGTTTTCTGATGAGTTCGCGGAATTGAAAATCGCGTTTCATTCTGTTCACCGTCATGCCGTACACTTCTTCCAATTTCTGCTGACCGCCCACCTGATACGTCATTCGTTGTATCTGTTGTTCCAGCCGCTCGGTCACCTCTTCGTCGGTAACAATAACACTGTCCTCAATCGCCTGTGCAAGCACAAGCTTATCATTGATCATACCATCCAGCACGCGGTCACGCAATTCCTTCGATTTTGGATCGAGTCGGTTCTGCACGGCAAGCTGCTGTACGGTAAAATTAAGATCGGATTCGGTGATGACTTCCTTATCGACAACGGCAATGATCTTATCAAGGGACTGTTGCCCGAAAGCGCAGCTGAAGAGCAGCGCAAAAGAAACTATCTGTTTGAAGTACATTGTTTATTCCAATCTTCCGGTAGTATCTGAACCGGTTATCATCATTGTCACAGTGTGTTTGCTCCGCAGTTCCTGTAAAAACTGCTGATATTTCTTCTGGCGATGCTCCATTGCTAGCCGATTTTGTATTTCAACTTCCACGTACTGCAGCGGCGCAACGGTGTTCTCTTTGTATTGTCCCAGTGAACGAAGAACGATATATCCGACACTGGTCTTTATCGGGAACGAAACCTCCGATGTTCCAAGCGCACCGGCAACCTTCCATAGATCGAGGGGATAGAGAGAAGACCTATTGTAAAAAATGGAATCGGAATATGATGTCAGCCCCTTTGCCGGGTCGTTGCGGAATCGATCAATCGTTTTTTCCCACTCACCGGCGCTCAACACTGTTGTGCGGAATTGATTTGCCGGTTCGAACTCGGCAAAGATTACCACCGAAAGACGGATCAGCATTTCACGAAGAACGAATTCTTCCTTGTGATTTTGAAAGTATAACGCAATCTCTTCCTTCCGGACGTCGTTCGACGCAAGAGCATAGACCTCTTTTTCCAGCAGCTCTGCAATGCTGAACTGCTTCCGGGCATCGACTAGTTTTTGCTTGATCGGTTCCGAAATATCGTAACCGCGCTGCTGCGCTTCCTGGAACAATAGTTCATTGGTCACCCAATGGTGTGCGTATTGTTGTATGTCGTTCTGCGTGAGTGTTTGGGAAGTATCGAAATTATTCCTGATCATTTCCATGGTCAAGGTTTGATTATCCACTCTGGCAATAACAGTGCCGTTCTGCTCCGGTTCGGCGCAGCCGGTATACACCAACAGCATTAACACAAAAAAGAAAAGAGGAAAGCGGCGTACGCTTTCCTCCATATAACAAGGGCAATACGTCATTGTTTTTCTTTTACGGCGGCCGGATGCGGTGCCGTAAACGTTTTTGTCAATGCATCCTTAACGTAGACAACGGGATATTTCTGAAGCAGAGATTGATACCATTCATCGCTCAGCCGCTTTGTCTCAAATTCCTGAAAAGCACCCGAAACCTCAGATTGTGCTTCTTCAAAGGTCTTATCACGGGCCGCATCCTTTTTCAATGCCTTAACAAAGGAGAATCCGTTTTCATTGGGGAAGTATGTTGTAGTGTCTTTTTCCGGTATTCCCCATGCACGTTGTGTAACGGTATTTGTCGAGACCGGCTGCATGCCCAATACGCCGCGGGTGCCGAGCGATGTACCGCGAGTGTTGAAACGTACTGTGGCAGAATCGAAACTGATCGGCGCAATGGCAATCTTTACGGTATCATATGTTACCTTTTTGTTCCTTGATTTCGATTTTTTTGCAACGAGAGAATCAACGGTATAGCCCGCCATCGATTTCTGAACAAGTTTTGCAACACTGTCCGTTGGCACAAAAATCTCCTGGGCATTAACTCTGTCCGGCCAGGTATAATTTGCACTCCGTCCTTTATGGAATATGCGCAAGACTGAATCTGTCGGCTGCACTTTGTTCCATACATTCTCTTGTTCCGCCTTGAAGAGCAGAATGCCTTCTTCGTACTCTTTCATCGTACGGCCGAAGTCAGTAAAATTGCTCTCCAGCTGACGTGCATGATGCTCTGCGATCATTCCCGTACCGACTTTTGTAATGATCGTCCGGATATTAGCGCTTGAGTTTAACGCTAAATTCTTCAATTCCTGATTCGCTTTTGCCGCTTCGATCAGTTCGTCAACGGTAATCTTCTTGTCGGCAAATGTGTAGATGATCATCGCACGGGTCTTTGCGGATACTGTACTGTCCCATTTGGCGTCATTTGTTGTTTTAGAGGTATCAACAGATGCGGCGAATGCTTTTTCGGTGCTGTCGATCTCTTTGTAGGAATACAAAGAACTGATCTTGCTCACCATTTTGTTGTAGTCGTATTGGAACCGGTAGTTTTGGTATTCCGTTTTCAACTGCTGTTCCATTTCCTTGAACGGTGCGACCCCCTGTGCTTTATCGCGTTTTACAATATGAAAACCGAACTGGGTCCGCACTATTCCCGATAGTTCCCCATCCTTCAGGTTGAACAGGACCTCGTCGAATTCGCGCACTGTTCTTCCGCGTTCGATGAAGCCCAGATCGCCGCCTCGTTCCGCGCTGTACGTATCATCGGAAGTATTTTTTGCGATTTCAGCAAAATCTTTTCCGCCTTTTAGGGAATCTGCGATCACTTTTATTTCGGTGTATGCTTTCAATGAATCTGCTGCGCTGGCACCGCGCATAAGCCGCTTCATAATATGGCTTGCTTTTACGGGTCCCTGATTATCTTTTATATCGGTCACTTTAATAATGTGATATCCGAACTGTGTCTTCACCGGTGCTTGTGTTACTTCGCCGACCTTAAGACTGTACGCAACATCTTCAAATTCCGGCACCAATTGTCCCGTGCTGAAATAGTACAGATCGCCTTTGTTAGTGCGGACCGACGGGTCCAGCGAGTTGTTCACCGCCAATTGTTCAAATGGAATTCCGAGTTTTAACGAATCGATGATAAGCATTGCCGTATTATAACCCATCAGGGTATCAACAGGATTCGACGAAGGAGTTCCCACAAGGATATGGCTTGCGCGGATGCTCTTCAATTTGCGCTGGTACATCTTTTCCAGGGCAGGCTGAGTGATCTCTTTTTCCAGCATATACGAAACGGCCAGATTTTTGCGGTAATCACTTAGTTCATTATGCAATTCCTTGTCTTTATCATACCCAAGCGCATATGCTTCTTTTACTTTTAACCGGAATTTTACATATAGGTCCAGGAATTTTTGACGATCGTCAACAGACGTTTTTGCCGCAGCGTCCCAGCCGCCGTTATTCTTTGCATATACCTGCTCAAAATCTTCAACGGAGATCTTATCGCCGGCAATATCTGCAACAAAAGCTCCGCCGCAGCCGGCGATCCCTGTAAATAATGCGAAAACAAGAGTGGTCATCATTACTTTTTTCAAATACATACCTAAAAAACTCCTCTTTTTGGTTAAAAGGTTATTAAAAAAAACGCTATAAGTTTATAAAAATACTGAAATTAGGGCAGATAAGCAATGTTTTGAACATTCTTGCACGGTCAGCCTTTGTTAGACGCTGCTAAAATATCATTGTTCCCGTGTGGTTTTTCTATGACAACTTCTCTATAATGACGCTGGAACAGTGACGGTATTTCCACACTCTTATCCTACGGTGGGGCAAACGCCGGCGGCGAATTATTCCTTACAGCCGGAGATCCGCATATACGGCCGGCCAACAACGAACAAAAATTTGAAGGAAATAACAATGACCCCCTTACAATTTCGCGATTACGCCGAAAGGCAAATGGCACCGACCGAACCGTTATTTCTGCTTGTACCATCCGACAAAAAAGACTGGAAGCCGACCGAAGAATCATTCACGGCGGGACAATTGATGTACCATATGGCATACGCCTTACGGTTTAACGGAAACGGGATACTGAAGAATGAATGGGCCCTTCCGTCGCTGCGTCATGTGTTCGTTTCCAACAGAAAAACACCAAGCGCATCCGTGGAAGAGTGTGTGAATCTTTACAGAGAGAATAGCATGTTCTTTCTCGGGATATTTTCGGCGATGAGCAACGAAGAATTTCAAACAGGGGAACTTGATACGCTGCAATTAGGAAGGGCTCAAAAGTGGCGAATGTCTTTGTTTGCACTTGAACATCATCTGAACCACAAAGCGGAACTTTTCATGTACTTGAAATTGATGGGGGTGAAGGTAACTTCCAGGGAACTTTATGGAGATCTGGGACAGACCGGAAAAGCGCCGCTCTGAATAATCTATGCCGCTCGCTTTAGAGTATGCCGGACAAACAAAAAAGAAAATAATAAATTGAAGAAACATCTAAAAAAACTCTCGTTCAATGTCATTGCGAGACGTTTTTTGTCGAAGCAATCTCGTTTTTTTGTTAAATTGAAGTAGATTGCTTCGTCGCTTCGCTCCTCGCAATGACTTTTCCAGATGTCTCTTGAATATATTCATGCCGTTTAAGTTGATCAGTATTTTGATCGACGGCATCCTGCCGGCCGATCAGCTCAAGGATATGTTCCATTGTTTGTTCGATCCCTGCTGACAACTTTGCGTAAAAATTTACAAATGGCAGAAAACTATTTTTTCACGGCGAGGAAAACTTCTGCAGCATTTTCCTGCAAAAAACAGGAAAGACTTTTTCGTATATCAAACGGTTGTTTGTTTTGGCGGGAGTATCGTAGGGCAAAGTGCTGTACGGCGATGGTATGCTGTATTCGTATTCACTTTCTTTAGCGGGACGAAATAATATCGGTGAACTGCTTGATGATATGAGCGGTAGCGCCCCATACCGGTTCTTTCCAGACATCGTAAATATATACCTGTCGATTGATTCCTTTCAATTCGCGGGTTTCCAGCCTGCGCAAGGATGGGTCGAGGAATTTTTCCAGCGGAATGAATAACACTTCGGCAACCTCATCTATGCTTGTTCGAATTTCCGAAAGAGAATTGATGTAACCAACGATTGGTGTAACAATAAATCCGCTCGGAATACGTATGTCATCCAGCACGCCAAGAATATCAATCGTAGCCGGTGGAATGCCGACCTCTTCTTCAATTTCACGAAGCGCTGTTGCCGTTTCGGATTCATCACCTTCATCAACCATTCCGCCGGGAAATGAGATCTGTCCCTTATGGTGTTCAACGGACTCTGTGCGTTTGGTCAGCAAAAGGTGCAGCCGTTCTTCCATATTTACGAGTGTTACCAGGACGCAGGCTTTTTGATCATCTTCGCGAGAAAGCGTTATTCGTGTGTGCTGTGAAAGTTTTGTCCGAATATGTTGTTTTGTTATATTGCCCATAACACGTGTGTGAACTTCGTGAAAAGATCCATTTTTTTATTCGGCCGAATACAACAGGCAGGTTGTTTTTGTAACCGTATGTTACCGCCGGACCGTTTCGGTATTGCGGGTTTCCCGGACCATCGCACCGTAGGGGACAAGGCTGGGGGAAAACAGAAATATTTCTTACATTGAAAATACGCAATTTTTAGCTGTTTTATCAGTATTACCAATATTTGCCCAAAAAAATGCTTAAACTTTATACCCGCCGAATTGTCAAAAATGTTCATTACGGCACGGTTTGAAACACCAACTTTCTTATGGAGATAACAATGAAATTTCGAACACTATGTATGGTTGCGGTCCTCGCTCTCACTTTTTCATTCGGAGTTGTTGCCCAGCCCAGAATGGGTGAAAGAGGAGAAAAAAGAGGCGAAGCGCAAGTAAAACGAATCAAAGAGAAAGTAGGACTCACCGATGAGCAGACGGCGAAGGTAAAAGACATTCTTCAAAAATCGCGTGAAGAAGCGCGTGCAGAGTTTGAAAACAGCGATGGTGATCGCGATGCAATGCGCGAGTCCATGAAAAAAAGAATGGAAAAAACCGACGCCGATATTGTAAAACTTTTAACGAAAGTTCAGAAGCCGAAATACGAAGAATATAAGAAAGAACGTCAGCAGGAAATGCAGGAACGGATGAAAGAGCGGCAATAAACTCGTACCTTCACATTATTTAGGAGCAATAATGAAAACAACAAAATATTTTTTTCCGGTTTTGTTAATCGGAGGATTGTTCGTTGCGGGCTGCGACAAGAGTACGGATCCGCCGGCGAATAACAGCATTTTATACGAAGACGCAGCAGAATCGATCTCGGCAGCGGTCGGAGATGAAAGCGGTGGCGCTACAGAGAATCTTGCCGATGTGATGATTGCAAGCGGAGTCGGATCATTCGGAGCAGTCATTCCGCAGATAGATGGTGCCGATCTCGTTACGGCGGGAATTCCGGTCTACGATTCACTGACAGGATATTGGTCCGTATCGGTGAACCGCTCATTTGAATCAGCTCTGGTACAACGCTCTATTACAAGAGAATACCGGTATCAATTCCAAAAGAACGGAATTGTGCAGAAGAACTTTATGACGGGGACCGATACTGCAACAACGCTTAAATTTAAAATTGTTAGCGGTACAGGTCATCTTCACAATGCAAGAGTCTCGCACTATCTGACGCAGCTCAAAGGTGCGTGGACATCGACCAACATCAATAAAGATACAGTGACGATCACCCTGGATAGTGTTTATGTACGTTCGGGTACCGACACCATCACAACGCGGAACATGCTTCGCACACATACCGGCACCATGACGCTCACCGGAGTCAACATCAAAGCGCCGCGCTTCCGTCCGTTGTCATACATTTCATGGCGCAGCAATTTTCATCGCGCTATCAGCGGAACGATCAGCGGGAACTATACCGCATTGATCACATTCCAGCGCGGTGATGCGTATAAGGAACGTTCGATCAACCGTGATTTCACCATCACTGTTGGCGAAGGAGAAGGTTCGTTGACGATCAATGGCGGAGGGAAATTTATTGTAGGCATGCTCGACGGACAACGAAAATAATATAGACGCAAAAAATGTATACCAAAAGGCAAGCATTTATGTTTGCCTTTTTTTATGTTCCATCATGAAAAACATCTTCCTTCTTTTATTCCTGACCGTTTCAGCAGAGGCGCAAATACTCCCTTTGCCGCCGCGAAATGCTGCCGCACCGGTCGGAAGCCGGCTCTGCGCAGCTCTTGTCTCTCTTTCCAGAAGTGCGCGAGAGGACACGTTGTTGAATCAGATTTCAAGCGGAAATATTCCGGATTTTCTTCGCCGGATGGTCCCTGTTACAACAACAAAAACAATCAGCGGGACAACATACACGCTTCAGTATTTTGTTACGCCGGATTATCTTGCCGTCGGACATGACAGTGATTACGTTTTTATGCCGATGACGCCGCTCCTTGCTCAGAAGATTGCAGACGGAACGAATTGCATTCTGCCGACCGCAACAATGGTGGACCAGATCTATGCTGCGGCAAACGTAAAGCTTCGTCCGCAGCCGATCCCGCCGGATGCGGACATGGACAAAGTACCGCGTTTTATTCAGCACAACGATTCCGTAAAGACACTGCGTGTTCCACTACTTTCAGAATTTCCTCTGGGCTCACTTGTCGGCGGCACAAAAAAAGATGTAGTGATAGATATTAAGGTCCGTTCCCGGCTCAAAGCCGCCGTTCCCAAACCAGTCGTGATCTATGGCTGGCACCAAATAAACGGCGTTCCAATCCAACCGACGTACAACGGTCATGGCGAAACATATGCAGACTACAGCCACGGGATACGATTAGTGCAGAGAACCGGTAAGATCAACGGAGCCGATATTTCGTTGACTGACATTTTGCAGGATTCAGCATTTCATTCACTCATCAGCGATACGGTGCTGGTAAAGCCGTTCTATGACAGCTCGGCGGCTATTAAGTGAATGCGGTAATATACATCTTCAGTACACCAGCAAAGCAATAATATTGATGATTGTCGCAATAATATCCTTTCCTGTTCCCGCATCATATTTTTCATTGTATATTGTTCCTAAAATAATCGGAGAGAAAATGAGATTGGCACTGTTTGTTATTTTAAGTCTGATGTCCCCGGCGTTTGCGCAAGAAAATGATCGATTGAAATACATCCAATATGATGCCGACGTTATTACGCCGTCTGAATACAGAATGCGCAGGGATTCCGTAATGAAAATGATCGGTCCGGAAGCGGCAGCGGTTTTTTATTCGGCGCCGGAGCGGATGCGTAACGGTGATGTTGACTATCGGTATCGTCAGGCGGATAATTTTTATTATCTGACGGGATTTACGGAACCAAATTCGATGTTGATACTTTCCCCCAAAGGAATCCGCGTTAAGAGTAACGATTCTACCACTGTGACCGCCAATGAAATATTATTTGTTCAGACTCCGAACCAGATGGCGGAAACGTGGACAGGACGCCGATACGGAACAGAAGGCGCCATTACAATTCTCGGATTCCAAACAGCTCTGACAAACGATAAATTCAAGAATGGTTTTCAGCAAGCTTTGTTTTCGGGGATAAAATACCTCTACGCTCAACCGGTCACATCCGATGTGACCGGACAGATGCGGGAACTGCTTTCGCCGATGGTATCGTATGTTGACAATGTTAAACGAAACAATTCTAAGATCGAACTCCGCGATCCGAATGCGATGGTTCATACCATGCGCATCATCAAATCGAAACAGGAGATTGAGATGGTAAGGAAAGCATCCGAGATCAGCGCAATTGCGCATCAGCAGGCAATGGCCTCCGTGGAACCGGGCATGTTTGAATACGAATTGCAGGCATTATACGAATATGCGTTTCAGCGGCAGGGAGCGGAATTTTACGGGTATCCCTGCATCAACGGTGCGGCGGAAAATTCCGTGATCTTGCATTACAATACAAACAGAAAGAAGATTGGCAACGGCGATATTCTGCTATCTGATTGTGCGGCAGAATACCGCGGTTACTCAAGCGATGTAACGCGGTCGTACCCTGCAAACGGCAAGTTCACCAAAGAGCAGAAAGACATTTACCAGATCGTGCTGAACGCCCAGAAGGCGGCCATCGCAAAGATAAGACCGGGTGTTTTGTGGAGCGAAGTCTCCGCGGCCGCTGATTCCGTCATTGCCTCCGGATTATTTTCGCTCGGCATCATCAAACAAAAAGAGGGAGTGGGATTCAAAAAATATTTCAATCATGGTCTCGGTCATCCGGTTGGGCTGAATGTGCACGATGTCGGACAAGCAACACTGGCCGCAGGAATGCTCTATACCGTTGAGCCGGGGATATATATTCCGGAAAAAAGGGAGGGGATTGACCCGAAATATTTTAATATCGGTATTCGTATCGAAGATGTGATTCTGGTGACGGAAACCGGGAGTGAAAACCTCTCTGCCGGAGCACCGAGAGAAACTACGGAGATTGAAACATTGATGAAGAAAAAGGGGATCGGCAATCAACCGTTGAAATGATCAATCCGTCGGAACCAGCAGTACATGTGTTGTGAGTAAGGGAAAAAAATGAAAATCCCCGTTATCCGGCGTTATGAATAACGGCGCGGACTTCGGGGATCACGATGTTCTACAGAGAAAATTCTTTTACAATGCTTCGATCTCTTCTGATGTCAGGTCGAAGATATCCGTTTCGATTTGAATGTGCTCCAACGCCTGAGCGATATCCGCAATAAGATCCTCATAATGTTCAACGCCGATGGAAAGGCGCACCAATTTACTGGTGATATGAAGTTCTATTTTTTCCGCTTCGTCGATATCAACATGCGTCATTGTCGCCGGATGTTCTGCGAGACTTTCCGTACTTCCTAAACTGACCGCCAGTTTGATCAGTTTCAAATTATTCAGAAACAGGAACGCTTCCTTTTCTCCTCCGATCACTTCGAACGACAGCATCGCGCCGGGAGAGAGACATTGTTTTTTGTAGACATTGAACTGAACCGGATCTTTTTCACTCAAAAATCCGAGATAATTCACCCGCTCGATTTTCGGATGATGTGCCAGAAATTCCGCCACGTGTTTTGCATTACGTGCCTGCGTTTCCATACGCGGCTTTAGTGTCTCCAGACTTCTCAGCAGCAGCCAGCCGGTCCACGGTCCCGCCATATTTCCCAAAAATGTTCTGAGAGTCTTTATCCTTTTAATGACCGCCGAAGATCCCAAAACGGCACCGGCAATAACGTCGCTGTGTCCGCCGATATATTTTGTGGCGGAATACAGAATGATATCCGCGCCGTGGTCCAAAGGATGCTGCCACAGAGGACCAAAATATGTGTTGTCGACCGCAAGAACTACTTCTTTACCCTTGGTGGAAAAATGATTCGCAATCTCTTTGCAGCACGAGATATCGATAAGATCAAGCGTGGGATTTGCAGGAGTTTCGATATAGATCATTTTCAGATGGTCGGCATGTCCGCTTTTATTTATGATCCCGATAATTTCATCGCGCGATTGTCCGGTCTTAAACCGTATGATGTTGATTCCGAATTGCGTTAGAACATGCTGAAGAAAATGCTCCGTGCCGCCGTACAACGGTGAACTATAGAGGATCGAATCACCGGGCTTTAGGAATTCAAGCATAACGGTTGAAATTGCGGACATACCGCTTTCGAATACGGCACAATCCTCTGCACCGTCCCACAGTGTCAGACGGTTTTCAAGGATTTCCAGATCGGGATTATTGATGCGGCTGTAGATGAGTCCAAGTTTTTCATTCGGCCGTTGTTCGCGTTTTCCGTATGCCACTTCAAAGAACGCTTTTCCTTCTTCTGCAGTCTTAAAGACGAATGTGGATGTTTGAAAAATTGGACATTTGATCGCTCCTTCTGACCATTCCGGATTGTATCCGTAGGACATCATGAGACTTTCGGGATGTAATTTTTTGTCGTTCACGGTTGTTTCCTTTCAATATTTAAAATGCATAATACGTTGAGGATATCTCAACGGTTGATTGAAAGAAGAACATTCAGAAATGAACGCGGGCGAAGGTTGTTATGGGCTGCGGCATCAGAAACCTCACTGAGCTATGATGAAATGAAATTTATTGAGTACAAAGTACTCGGTAAAGAATTAGCATGCAAGAACGCAAAACAATAACAGATAAAAAAGTCTGCCCCAATTTCATCATTTCCCTATGGAATTGTTACTTCAGTCCTCCCGGCAACCGCGGGGATGAAATCAATCCGTAAAAAACTGACCATCGTTTTTCGGCACTGAAATTTTTCCCGGATTGTTTCTCAATATATGCTCGCACCAGATCCTGTCCGAGATTGTAATTGATAACATAGCTGCGGTATTTTTCAATGAATTTAATCCTCTGTTCTGCCCGTGCAGAATCGAATAATGCATATGCCGTCAGCCAATGTAGAGCCTGTTCCTTGTTCAATGTTCCATTCAAATAACCGCGGGCCGCTTCATTGCCGGCATACGCAAGTTTTCCGAACAGTGATTGCACCTTATAATAGTGTTCAACCTGTTCCGGATCGAGTCCGGCAAGAGGAAAGAGAACATTTTTCTCGAAAGCCATTCGCTCTGCACCCGGCAAGACAACATCAATGCCGTAGTTGGCGCTCCCTTCGGCGATCAATGATTGCGGACTGAAGAGAGGATAGACAGAGAATTCTATCCATCCTTTCTTTTTTAAAAGTTCAGATTCAAGTAAAACATTATAGACATGATGTCCGGGATACCCTTCGTGTGCGGCGAGGTCCACTGCACGGTCGATAAAGATGGGAAGATCTGTGTTTACCTGAATTACGCTGTGTGCTTCCCCCTTGTACCAATTGTAACCGCTCCATGGTTTGTTGTTCACATATTCAACAACAAAACTTTCATTGTCCGGAAGAGCGATATGTTCTTTTGTCCGTCTGCGGCACTCTTTGATGGCAGTTTGAAAGACTGTGTCCAGTTTTTCTTTCGGGATGATAAACCGGTTTCTGAATTGTTGATAGCGTTCGGTTGTTGTTCCCGGTCCATCGGGAAGGAGCGTTCCGAGCTCGGAAAGGATCTCTGCAAAATGTGATTCAGAATAGACTGGTGGTGAAGCATCGTATAATTTTTTTGCTTCGTCGTCGAACGTATATTTAGTACCGGTCAGCATGGCGATCTTCACAGAGGCAGCGGAAAGCTGTTTTTGCAGATATGTTTTCCGGAGAGTGAGGGAGGTATTGCTTTTCGGAACACGGATGCGTTTCAATCGCGCCGTAACCGCCTCGGTTCTGTCCTCAAGCGCTGTGAGTTGCTGTTTCACTTTTTTCGATGCGTCCTGCCACTCTTTGGGGCCGTAGTAGGCATCAACATAGTCCGGATCATGCTGACCGATGTCGAGAATCAGACGCACGTATTGTTCGGCAATGCCGTCCATGGTTATTGTGCGGTTTCGTTTTTGAGAGAATGATACCATTGCGACGATGAATATGCAGAACAAAATTTTCATTGTTGTCTCCCGATGTTTGTTGACCGGAATTATTTTCGATGGACCATCGTCGGTGCGGATTGGTCCGTAGCCATTAAAATAATGTTGTTCACGTTCATATGCGCAGGTCGCGTTGCCGCCCACACGATTGAGTCGGCTATGTCATCGGGTGTAAGAGGCGTTAAGCCTTCATACACTTTCTTTGCCCGGTCTTCATCGCCGCGGAAACGGACGACGCTGAATTCTGTTTCCACAAGTCCGGGATCAATGGATGTTACGCGGATCGGCGTGCCGAGAAGATCCATTTTAATTCCTTGTGAAAGAGCATTCACGGCAAATTTTGTTGCGGCATAAACATTTCCTTTGGCATACATCCAATGTCCGGCCACAGAGCCGATATTGATAATATGTCCTTCATTACGCTCAACCATTCCCGGAAGGACGGCGCGTGTAACATAAAGAAGTCCTTTTACATTGGTGTCGATCATTTCGTCCCAATCCTCGATCTTGGCATCCTGAATGTTGTCCAGTCCGCGGGAGAGCCCTGCGTTATTGACAAGGATAGAGATATTTTTCCATTCTGCAGGAAGAGTGTTCAACGATTGTTCCACCTCTTTTTGATTCCGAACATCAAGTTGAAACGCATAAGTTCTGACGTTGAATTTTTTACGCAGATCTTCTGCAAGCGTGAGAACCTTTTCGTTGCGCCGTGCACAAATAATGATGTGTGCACCAAGTGCAGCGAATTGAGTTGCAGTTGCTTTTCCGATTCCGGAGGATGCCCCCGTTACCAAAACGATTTTGTCCTTCAGTGAGATCATAGGTTAACCCTTAGAAATGTATGTAAAGAGACTATTACAGTTTATTCCGATATGCCAGCCCCAGCGGCGAATATCGGATTGAAAATCCTGCTATATACTGATTGTTATTTCCTATCGAGGCGAACAGTCCGGGCGAGAAACCCCAGAGATCGATCGCGCCGGGGTATACATTCAGTCGCAATTTTTCATTGATACGGTTCGATGCGATCAGTGAAGCAAGAAGGGAATTGTCGCGGTCATAGAAAATACCCGCCATCCATCCAAGCGTAACGGAAACCGTCCGCGCTCCGTTGGTGACATCCACCGTGCGGAGTTGCTTTTGTGTAGCGCCGACCGAAAATGTGATGCTTTCATTGTTCGGTCGGAGAAATGAGAGTCCGACCAGGCCATTGTCGCCGAAATGGTAGAACAAGCTTGTTGTTGGGGCGAACGGCAACCTGTATTTCATAACATAATATTGTCCGTGATTTTCCAGGGTATTGAATTCCGGATTCCAGGCGGGTTGTCCCGACCACGTTGTCATATGTAATGTAGTGCTGAAAAATTCCGCCACAGCATCGGAGGTGAACAACAGTGCTCCGCCAATATCGAACAGATAAATATCGGCGATTGGATCAACATTAGGACCGAGGTACTGAGCATTCTCGACCGCTTCGTTGACGAAATGATATGTTGCAACAGTCAGTCCCGCGAACAATGCGGGGTACGGAGTGCCGTGAAAAGCGTACCATTCATACATCATGCGGGCATCCAATCCACCCCCAAGAAGATGAAGAGAATAATTGGGGAACCACTGTGCTTTATCAAGACTCAGACTTGTCGGGAATACTTCCTGTCCGAGAAATCTGTTCCACCCGAATTTTTTGATCTGTGTAAATGGATCGGTCAGATTGTTGTACACATTGCGCGCGCCGGTGCCGAATTTAATATCGGCGAATTTTCGTGTATGCGGTGTTGCCTGCAGTATATCAAATCCTGCATTTACGATCAGAGAGCCGGGATTGATGAGAGACTCGGAACCGAAATCTTTTCCCGAATAAAAATAATAATGCTCTTGGGAAAGAACAATCCTGCTGGCGAGAACAAACATCACTAAGAGTTTCCAATATCTCATTCGTACCGATCGTAACAATTCAATAATTGATTGTAGAAATATCTAAAACCATTTCATTCCGGAGAGGCTTTCCGCGGAACGGCACCATTCAAGAAACATTCTTCAGATGCCTCTTGTACTAAGATACGTTTGTCATCTATTAATTGAAAACAGGAATAGGAAAAAATTCTACGGCTTTCCTGTGAGGTCGATCATGTGCGTATCGGAATTTTTTAAATACGGCTTGAATTGCGGATCTTCCAGAGATGAGAGTTTTTTAACGATATCGGAAAGCCGGTGGCCGTTCGCCATCATTGTGTCGATATCCTGTTTCAGTTCGCCTTCACGCGGTGTGCCGATCTTCTTCTTCATTACCTGCAATGTAAGCATAATGATCCCCAGCGGATTATTGATCTCATGCCCGACGGTAATAGCAAGTTCGGTGACTGCTTTTTGGTGCTGAAATTTAGATAATTCCTGCTGCAGCGCGGTGATACGAAGTCCGACTTTAACACGGGCCACCAGTTCTTTATCGTTGAACGGTTTGGTCATGAAGTCATCCGCCCCCTGTTCCATTCCTTCAATCTTGTCTTCGGCAGTGTCGCGCGCAGTGAGAAGTATGAAGTAGGCGTACTTCAGGTCGGGATGATTCTTGATGCGACGGCAGAATTCCGTCCCATCCATTTTCGGCATCATCCAGTCGGAGATGATTAGGTGCGGACGTTCCTCTTCGGCAACCTGTAGGCCCTGTTCGCCGTTTTCCGCAAGATGAACATCATAGCCTAAAGCAACCAAACGTTTTTGGAGGAACGAGCGGATATAATTGTCGTCATCAACAACAAGTATTTTAATAGCCATAATTATGATTCTTTTCCGGGCAGTACAGGTTGAACAAATATAACTTTTTCTTTGTCAAGAGCAACTGTACCGGGCGGAGCGCCTTTTGGTTTATGGATAAATTTGCGTTCCGTCATTGCCACCGGCACGTGCTTTGCATTTTTCATTTTACTGTAATATGCCGCAATTGAGGCCGCTTGTTCTATCGCTTTTTTTGTTGGCGTTCCCTGTGCGCTTCCCATCTTGAGAACAACATGTGAACCGCTCGAACCCCGCGCATGAAACCACAGGTCGTTCGGTTTGGCAAATCTGAATGTCAAAAGGTCGTTATTCGCACTGTTTTTGCCTGCATACACAGCAAACCCGCCTTCAACGGCAAAAATCTTGAATGGCGGGAGTTCTTCTTGTTCTTTTTCTGTCATATACCCGAGTTCTTTTACTATATCCGTATATAAGTGTAAGAAATTTTTCAATGAAAAACCGTCTCTGATCTGGTTAGTTTTTTCTAAAAGCTCGTTCATTGAATTCAACCGCCGATGCAGCACTACAAGCCGTTGCTGTGATTCTTCCCTGCCAATCTTTGATTTTTTAGCCTTTTCGTAATATTTTTCGGCATTTTTTTGTGGTGAGAGCGCAGCATCGAGAGGAACCGCCACAATTTCATTCGCAGAGAAAGGATTCTCCAGTTGAACAGAGCGGGACCCTTTTTCGATAGCCTGAAGATGCGTCATGATAAGATTGGCAAACAATTCATACTGATCGGAACGGGATGATTCCGCCAGTTCCGATTCGACCGCACGGATTGTTCGTTCAGCCTTATTTTTCTCTTTTGTAATCCACGAAGTTATTTCTCTTTTTTTCTGCAGATACGACGTTGTTGAACGCTCAAAACTGATGAACTTTTGAATACCCGCAAAGAGATCGTCATACCGTTCCTGCCGGTATGACGACAGGTGTTCCATGGGAATCAGCGTAAAACAGATTGGAGACTGTTCTTCAATATATATATATGGTGTAATATCCTGTGTTGACAAAAGTATCTGCAACAGATTTAATGTTGCTTCAACCATTGTCTCGCCGGCATGTTCGCGCGCCACCGGATCGTTTGCAGAGGAAAGTACCGATGAACAGCGGTACAGAATTTCTTCCGCCAACAGCGTCCCCAATTTTGGGACCGCATTTTTTAACAACTTTAA
The DNA here is from genome assembly GCA_903861125.1 of uncultured Ignavibacteriota bacterium. GTDB lineage: Bacteria > Bacteroidota > Ignavibacteria > UBA10030 > UBA8401 > UBA8401. The sequence goes on along the minus strand of CAIOTF010000054.1, from coordinate 34,211 downwards.
TGGCTCACCCTCCACGGATAATGCCGTTATGAACGCTGCTTTTGACGGAATGATATTGACCGCCGATATTTCCTTCGGTTCGCATTGCAGTTCTCTTGTTGCCGACTGTAATTCTTTCTTGTTCAAGAATGCATCAATAACAGTGCCTTGATCATCGCACAAGACAACGTTTGCTTTGGATGCGAACATTTCCAGGCAGAGCACAAGATTCCCGGAAATCCGTATGTAGATGATTCTGTCGGCCGCACTCATGTAGACGGATTCTATATGTTTATCAACAAGCAGAGGAAAAAGATTGACAGTATTGTTCCGCATTCTTGCATCCGCCTTTTTTGCGAAAATATAGTTCTCTCGCGGATTGCATGAGATCGTTATTGTATGTGGTTCAGGTGCATAAAGCAGAATGGAAAGGGTGTTCTTTTCCTGCGAATAAACTTCGGCGATTACCGTTCGTGCATAGCGCTGATTCAGCAGTTTTGCACAATGCATCAATGTGAAATAATTGGAAAGCATGGATGAAGATACGAAAAGGGGGAGGAAATTGCTTAGATTGGTTTATCACACTGCCTTTTTCTTTTTGGATGATCCGAAAAAAGGTTTCTGCAGTTTATTTTTTGGTGGCATGAATGGCCCGGAATTATTCCATTGATTATTTTAATAAATCTCAGGAGATTCATCAAGTTGCCCTTAGATTCCAGTGACTGTACGTTAAATACATTAAAAATATTCCGGAGAAATAATCCATGAAAAATTCATTGCACGTTATTTTTGGTACAGGACCTCTCGGTCTTTCCGTTATGCATGCACTTCTGAACAAGGGATATTCCGTCAGAATGGTCAATCGATCCGGCTCAGCAGATGTTCCTAAAGAGATCGAAGTTTGGCAAGCAGATGTGTTGAAAGGGAGCAATGTTCCGGAATCTGCTGAGGGTGCTTCGGTCGTGTATCAGTGTGTCAATCCGCCGTACGACAAATGGCCGGAACAATTTCCCGCAATGCAAAAAAATATTCTTGAGGCTGCCGCAAAAACTGGAGCAAGACTGGTTATCGGTGAAAACGTCTATATGTACGGTGACACCAATGGGTTGCCGTTGACCGAGGATCTTGCGTACAATGCAGATTCAAGAAAAGGAAAAGTCCGCGCTCAGATGGCGCTGGATGCGTTACAGGCACATCGGGATGGAAATGTACGCGTGACAATAGGCCGTGGATCGGATTTCTTTGGCCCCCGTGTGACCGCATCCGCAATGGGAGAGCGTCAGATAGGGTTTGCACTTCAGGGAAAAAAAGCTTCGCTTGTTGGAAATATCGACCTTCCGCATTCGTTTACATACATTAATGATTTTGGGAAGGCGCTTGTAATATTGGCAGAACATGAAGAAAGTTACGGTGAAGCATGGCACATTCCCAATGCCGCACCGTTGACCCAGAGAGAGTTTATTATTCAGGTGTTCAAAGAATTAAAAAAAGAACCCGCATACAACAGTATGGGAAAAACCATGATGCAGATAGGCGGACTCTTTATTCCGGCGGCCCGCGAAACCGTTGAAATGATGTATGAGTATGAAAAACCGTTTATTGTTGATTCAGCGAAATTTGAAAAAAAGTTCGGAGTGTCGGCAACACCCATTACCGATGCTATTCGCGATACCGTTCATTGGTTTCAACACCGAAAATTACATTAATATTCTGCTTGTCTGAAAAAACAAGGGTCAAACCAGAGGTACTCAGTAGGTGTATAAACAATTATCCAACGATAATGCGTCCGGTCATCACCGATATGTGCCGGTGGATCAGACATTCTCTTCCCGCAGCATTTCCTCTTTGCGGATTTTATAAAAACGCGTAAGAAATTCCCAGCGCCAATCCTTCTTTGATCTGTGTTCGCGCCGTCATGCTTCGGTCATTGATTATTTGCACGTTGAACACGACGGAAAAATATTTATTCAGTTTTGATGAGATCGTATTGTCGCTTCTGATAACAACAACATCAATGTTGTTGAACGGAGCGAACATTTCCAGTTTTGCAGTGAAGAGTGTATTTTCCTCTATCTTTATTTCAACATCGGTGACCGATTCAAGTCCGCCTTCAATTTTTGATTCTTCAATCGCAGGCGTGGTTCCATCGTCGGCAAATCCATACAGCCGGTCGCTACGCACTTCGCGTAACGCTGCGCCAAGACGCGTTTTCAGTTGCGTCATTGGCTGATATCCGGCACCGACTGCCTGAGTGAGATACATAGGATCGAGTGCCGTTGATATTTTTGTTTTTGTTCCTGCGGCATCAAAATATTTATATCCGTCGGCGAACTGAGATTTAAATGTTGCCGATGCGTACGGGTTGATAGTAGCGCCCAATTTATATGTGAGCACGCTTTCCAGTTCAATCTTATCGTCGGTTTTCCGCAATCCTTTTGAACCGAGCCTCGTTTGTCCATAAGCAAATTTGTACGAGTTGCTCCAGTTGGTTTCCGTACGGTCCTGAACAGATTTACCGTCAACGCTTATCGTATAGGCGAGTGCATTTTCACCCCCTTGCGCCCAATCGGTATACGAAACTTGTGTGATCGTCACTCCTGTTACAAGCGTATGCTTCCAGAGCGACTTCTGTTCGGTAGAGTCCGTTTGTGCGTATATGAATGGATGCAATGCCAGTATAACAGCGATAAAGGTTTTCATGTTCATGTGATCTCCGGTATGATACGTGTAGTTGAAAAATATTTTACAATATAACGTTCAATCGTTCAGAATGGTTCACGAATTTAAAATAAAAATACCCCCGCTTGCGTACGGGGGTATTTTTTTGACAGTAATAGCGTTGTTACGCTTTGGAGACTTTCGCCGCCTGCAAGCCCTTGGGTCCTTTTTCAACTTCAAATTGAACCTTGTCGCCCTGGTTCAGCGTTTTATAACCGTCGCCAACAACCGATTTATAATGTACGAAAACATCTTCGCCGTTTTCACGGGAGATGAATCCGTACCCTTTAGCGTTGTTGAACCATTTCACGGTACCTGTTTCCATAGGGTGCTCCTCTATGTAGTTTCAAAAAAACCTCACAGAATTTTTGTCGGTGAGGGTACCACCGGCATGGTGCCACTTCATTGCATTCCGGTCGCAGTGACCGGAATTTTGTGTGTGCCGATCCTCAGTTTGTTCGTGAAGATTTTTCTGAGCATCAGGAGCGCAGAACAACCCCGCATTTTGAATACGAGGGCATTTCAAGTGCATCAACGGTGTTACTGTTAATTGCAAATCAAAAATAGAGGGTTTACAATTTAGACGCAAGTACATTTTTTTGCGTGCTACTGAAAACCTGCGAATTTTGTAAAAACAACTATGTTTTTTGCCTTTTATACCGCTGCGTCACCCGTTTCTTCTGTGCGGACACGGATCACTTCTTCAATTGCTGATACGAAAATTTTTCCATCACCAACCTCGCCGGTTTTGGCGTGTTTTAGAATGATATCGATCGCTTTATCCAAATTAGCATCCGTACAAATAATATCGATCTTTGTCTTCGGTAAAAAGTTGATGGTGTACTCAGAGCCGCGATAGATTTCGCTATGCCCCATTTGCCGGCCGTACCCTTTAACTTCCGTTACGGTCAATCCGCGGAAACCGGCTTCCTGCAGCGCTTCACGCACTTCATCCAGTTTATGGGGACGAATGATAGCTTCAATTTTCTTCATAGATTTATCCTTAAAAGTTTATTAGAGATTACTGTTTCATTGTCATAGCATATATACGTCATAGATTCTACTCAAAGGTTAGATGAGAATCAAATTCATTCTGAACGCTTTCTTAAAAAAACTATCTGCTGGAGAATACCGTTATCCCTCATATCCTTTGATTCCCATTTCCGGTATGTCTAAGCCATCAACCTCATCTTTTGCCGAGACACGGTTTCCGATTAACTTGTCCGTCAATTTAAAGAAACCATACGTTACCGGAAAAACAAAGATGATACAGGTGGCAGCACCGATCACCTGCGCAACAAATTGATGGGTATCTCCATAAAATAATCCTGTCACCGTTCCGGCAACACCGTTCCATCCGTCACCGTATGTTCCATCGGCAAAGAGACCCAAGGCAAGAACGCCCCACAATCCATTGACACCGTGAACAGCAACGGCTCCGACCGGATCGTCGATCCGGAGTTTCTGATCGATGAAGAAGACGGCAAGAATAACCAGCACGCCGGATACGGCTCCAATGAATACGGCGACAGGTGCCGTAACAAATGCACACGGCGCGGTGATTGCAACAAGACCCGCAAGCATTCCGTTGGCCATCATACTGGGATCAGGTTTTTTGTAACGTATCCACATATAGATCGTTGCAGAAAGTGCGCCGGCTGCCGAGGCAAGCATAGTGTTCACTGCCGCAACGGAGATACGGAGATCGTTTCCTGCAAGCGAAGAGCCTGCATTGAAACCGAACCATCCGAACGCGAGAATAAATGTGCCAATAATTGCCATCGGAAGATTGTGTCCGGGGATCGCGTTTGATGTACCATCCTTGTTATATTTTCCGATACGGGGTCCGAGTACAATAGCGCCGGCAAGAGCCGTAACGCCGCCGACTAAATGAACAACCGATGAACCCGCAAAATCAACATGGCCGTGTCCGAGGCCGAAATTCTGGCCAAGCATCGCCAGCCATCCGCCACCCCAGACCCAATTTCCGTATAAAGGATATACTACCATCGAAATAAAAAATGCAAAGGCAATAAACGAACTGAATTTCCATCGCTCAGCCATCGAACCGGTGGGGATCGTTGCTGTTGTATCCATGAACACCATCTGGAACAGGAACAACGTGAACACGCCGACATCATACACCGAGTTTCCAAGAAAAAAACCGTTCGTTCCGAACAGACCAAACGCTTTTCCAAAAAGACTGATGGTGAATTCACCGGTCAATCCCGGCGTGCCCCCTAACGCACCGACAGTTCCTACGCCGCCGAACATTACTGCAAATCCGCAGATCCAGAATCCGAGCATGCCGATTGCGTAGACAAGAAAATTCATTCCCATGGTGTGAGCAACATTCTTTGCCCGAGTGAAGCCGGTTTCGACCATAGCGAAACCCGTCTGCATGAACATGACCAAAAATCCCGCGATCAGTGTCCAGATGAAATTTATGGCGATACGCGAATGACCGACGGCGTCTCCAAGTTCCGCCAATGTTGGTTCACCTGGTTTTGCCGCCGGAACATCGGCGATTGTACCGGTCTTCGTTCCCGAGGGATCGGGTTCGCCGGCGAATGAAAGAGTAGATGAGAGAACAAATACTATTGCCAATCCGCAGAACATCAGCAACAATTTTTTCTTAAAGAACAGTTTCATACGTATTTCCTTCTAAATGATGATGTGATATTGGTTGAATTCAAAATGTAATAATTGCGCCAACAAGCAGCGTTACCTGCGACTTTTCTGTGGCCGGCGCTTTTTTCCCGTCAAAGAACGGTGTATCGGACATGTCATTCCTTACTTCACTACGTACTATTAAATTATCGTAAGGCTTGTATTCATACGTAGCGGTTATTTCGGAGAGCTTTGAAGCACCCGTACTCAATGGTGAAAAATTACCGCCATCGTTATATAGTTCATACCGTACGGCTGCGGATGATACAGCATTAAAAGTATATTTGGCATATCCCGCCCCTCCTTTCCAGGTTGCAAGTCCTGCCCCCAGCCGTTCTTCCCCATAATCCGCGTTAATGGCGACGGAAAACGCATCGGTCAGTTGCTGTGTGACGATAAGATCAAAGACACTCCTTTTCCCGTAAATAGGGGCCGATGCTTCAACACCGCTAATGGCGTTTACTATTATAGCGGTGGTCGGAAACATTGCATAGTTAAGCGTTAATCCCAAGGTTTTATAGGTATTGTTGTCGGAAACCTGGTTCCATCCGTTCAATACGTGAAGTGTTGCGGACAGATTGGTCAAGACCGGATACGAAAAACGGGCTCCGGTATGATAGAACGGAATTGCCCAGCCGAACAATATTGAACGGGAATAATTCCAGTTATCCTTTGATTCGATCACTTCGTATCCCATGTGAGTAACAAATTGGCCGACATCCACCGTTATACCGCTGCCGACAGGGACAACCACCGAAACATATGCTTGTTGGATCAAGCCGGTCATAGCCAGGCCAGCAACTCTTCCTGCTCCTATGTCAAGCCTGAATCCGACCGGTTCCGCTTTCTTAACAAAGTCAATTTCACCGAGCGCCAGATTAAACTCATTGTCGGTCGGTTCGAAGACACGGACTTTATTAACGCCGGCGAGAGGGCTTGCAATATTTTTAACGAAATAGGCATCAAAGAATCCGCTGTATGTTACGGCAGACGAAGCAGCGGTATCTTGAGAGATCAGTTTTGTTGGTTTCAAAAAAACAATCAAAAAAGTAAGTAAGAAGAGAGAACGCGGACAATATTTCATCGAACAACCTCCATAGTGGGTAGAGAGAATACGGGATCTGATATTTTGAACCAGAGGCAAACCAGCGGCAGTTTCTTGTGGAAAAACACCGGCGGAACACAAAAGCGGCAGCGGAGGTGGTGCTGCCGGCAAATCGGCAATAAATTGTATTGTTGCCGATTTGTATTAATAATTTAAGTCAATCATATTAATAACCTTATTAATTAAGGTATTAACAGTATTAAGATAATAAAATAAGTCGCGTTGTCAAGAAAAAAATGCAAAAACCCACCCGAAAAATTAGTGCATTGCTTTTTGATGCCGTATGCACTACATTTTCCGACCACAGTTCATATATAAAGGAGTATTCTTTATGCTATTGCACCATAAGTTCATCGAAACGGCAAAAAAACAGGGCGAAAAAATGTACATCGTTGATCGTACAACGAATAGGAGAATAACCTATTCAAAAGCGCTGATTGCTTCGTTGATACTTTCTGAAAAATTTCAGAAGTATGATAAGGGATTTATTGGTGTTATGGTGCCGACATCGGCGGGATGCATTCTTGCAGCGCTCGGTGCGCTGATGAGCGGAAGAGTGCCGGTGATGATCAACTATTCCACCATGGCAGCAAAGAATTGCGAGTTCGCGCAGAGAAAATGTGCTTTTAAGACGATCATTACCTCGAAAGCATTATTAGAAAAGATCCAATGTCCGGTTGTTCCGGGAATGGTCTTTCTTGAAGATATTATGGACAGCATCTCCATTCTGGACAAACTGCATGCCGCCGTTCGTTCAAAGCTTCCTATTGGTATGTTAACGAAAACAACCGCACAAGGAGAAGATGACGACAACCTGGTGATTCTTTTCACCAGCGGAAGTGAAAAAGAACCCAAAGCGGTACAGTTATCGCATAAGAACATTTCGGCAAATTTACGGAGTTTAGAACAGGTCCTTCAGGTCAGCGACAAAGACATTATGCTCGGAAACCTTCCGATGTTCCATTCGTTCGGACAGACGGCACACCTTTGGCTTCCAATCTGGTGCGGAATGACGGTCGTAACGTACGCTAATCCGCTGGATTTTAAGGGGGTCAACGATGCCGTACGCGAAGAAAAAGTGACTATATTTGCCGGAACGCCGAGCTTCTTCTGGGGGTATGTAAGCAAATCAAATCCGGGAGATTATGACACCTGCAGGATCATTCTCGCCGGCGCGGATAAATGTCCGGATGCGCTGCGCAAAGCATTTATGGAAAAACATAACAAGGTAATCCTTGAAGCATACGGCTGCACGGAAACAGCACCCGGTCTTGCGTTGAACACTCCAAGCCATAATCGTCCCGGAAGTGTCGGCAGAATGCTACCGGGCGTATCCCTTCGAATTGAGAACCACGAAACCGGCGAAGAGGTCGGACCCAGGGAAACGGGAAAGATACTGGTTAAGGGTGACAACATCATGAAAGGATACTTTGATGATTTTGAGAATACCTCACTTGCGTTCCGGCATGGCTACTACGATACGGGAGATATGGGCTGGCAGGATGAAGAGGGTTATCTGTGGCACGTTGGCAGACTGAAACGTTTTGTGAAGATCGGCGGAGAAATGATTTCGCTTATCAAAGTGGAAGACGTTCTTGAAAAATTGCTTCCTCCGGAGACGAAGTGCTGCGTTGTTGAAATTCCTGACCAGAAAAAAGGTGCAAAGATCGTAGCGGCCGTTACTCACGTGATTGATGAAAAAGAAGTCCTTAAAAAAATGAGCGAACATCTGCCGAATATTGCACTGCCGAAACAATTTGTTGTGATCCAGGATCTGCCGCAAATGGGAACAGGTAAGATTGATTTCCGTTCGGTGACGAATTTGGTGAGGGATCTGGTTACGGCATCAAACAACGGCTAGCGGGAAGTGTTAACCGGCTGCACCGACTCATTGTCCAGATCGTATCCGACAAAGGTTTGGAGATATTCTTTCATGTCGTTCCAATAGTAGATTGTATATCCGCGGCGTCGGAGTTCGTCCAGCTGCGGCTTATACAAAGCATAGATGAAATGGACTTCGCGTCCATTCAATGAGACTGCGCAATCACTGCGGAATTTTTTTTCGTTTGCCCTATCCCATCGTACCAAAGGATTCTCAAGCCAGAACATTGGTCCCAAACCGATCATCACGAATGATGAGTCCCGAATATTTGTCCGGGCAAGTTGCGATCTCTTTTCGTTGATCTCCTGTCGTCCCATATATTCCTTTATAACATAACCGCGCTGTATGTTCAGACCCACCCGGGGATGCTCAACGCTGTGTTCTATGAGATCAAAAGAAACAAACCCATACGAAAGCAATGCAGCAGTAATTACGGCAAACTGTTTTCGGTTCGCGATATGTGAGAGAAGTAAAAGAAAGAACGGAAATACCGGGATCAGATATTCCTTCTCATCGGGAAGTATTGCAAAGACGGCGAGTCCCGTTAAACACATAGCAACTGATGTCACCGCAAGCGGCGATTGAAAAACAGCCGGGATGTTTCGTCTTCCCGCAAACAGTACGGCGAAAATGGTCAGCCATCCGATGCTACCGATGGAATAAATAATACGATAACTGAAAACGGCAAGTCTCTTAAACGGCGAATAACCGCCGGCATCGTTAATAAATTCCTTAGCGACGAGCAGAAATTCCTCCGAACGAATAACGGGAAGGTAACAAACGATTGTTGTCACAATAGTGCACACCGAAAGTGCCAGCCATTGTTTCCGTTCATCTTTTTCGAAGAGAAAGAAAAAAGGGAAGATGAATGCGATATGCGAGAGGCGCGTTCCTGCAGCCAGACCAAGAATGATCCCGGCGGCCATGTTTTTTTTCCGCAGGATACAGGAGAACGATGCAAGTAACCCAAACAGTCCCCAAACGTAATCCATCGTCACGGCGGAATTTTTCCAGAGAATAGGGAGAAATGAGTAAGAGATCAGCAGCAGATCGGGATGCGGAACGTTGGAACGCCGGAGTATGCTGCGAAATACAATAACGGAAAAAATGAAAATGATAAGCGATGCACTGTTGGACGCCATTGATCCGCCCAGAGCGATGATCGGCGTCTGAAGAAGTTCGTAGACCGGGAAACCGGGGAAACGGGATACGTGATATATTCCTTCGTCCCATAGCACCATTGCGGATTTGGCTATTCGCCATGCGTCACCGTCGGTGCCGAATCCGCCGAAAAGCAGCGGCAGACGCGAGATAACGATAAGGATGATAAGCAACAAGAATGAACGGTCTGATTTCATCACCATGATAATACTCAAAAAATTTTTTCTAAAAAAGAGAAAGGAAATATTTTCTTTGACTTCCTTTTGCAACTCGTAGTATCTTCTATCAACAAAAAAGGACCATCATGAAAAAGATCATTCTGTTATTATGCATGCTTTCATTCCTTCGTGCCGATGAGGGAATGTACCCGCTTTCCGAGATTCACAAATTGAACTTGAAAGCGAAAGGATTCAAAATCAACGCAAAAGATATTTATAATCCCAACGGAATAAGTTTGGTTGATGCCAGCGTAAATGTCGGCGGCTGCAGTGCATCGTTCGTTTCGGATGAAGGATTGATCATCACCAACCATCACTGTGTCTTTGGAACGGTCCAGCAGGTAAGTACCGTGCAGAATGATTATGTAACGAACGGTTTCATCGCCCGGACACGCGAACAGGAAATTCCGGCCAAAGGACTTACCGCCCGCATCATTGATTCATACCGCGACGTATCAAAAGAAATTCTTGCCGGGATATCCGATACAACAGATCCCGTTGAACGGACAAAGATTATTGAAAAGAATTCAAAATCAATTGTTGCCGAAGCGGAAAAAAAACAGCCCGGTATGACGGCAAGTGTAGCCGAAATGTTTGCCGGAAAGACATATATTCTGTTCATCCATAAAACGTTGAAAGATATCCGGCTTGTGTATGTTCCCCCGCGCTCTGTGGGGGAATTCGGCGGAGAAAACGATAACTGGGTATGGCCGAGGCACACCGGAGATTTTTCATTCATCCGCGCCTATGTCGGTCCGGACGGAAATACGGCAGAGTATTCAGCATCGAACAAACCCTTCAGACCGAAAAAACATTTTATCGTGAATCCGAACGGTGTTGATGAGAACGACCTCGTCTTCATTCTCGGATATCCTGGAAGAACATTCCGCCATCAAACGTCGTACTATCTGGAATATGAACGGGACATACGTCTGCCGTTCACGCAAAAACGGAATGCGTGGATGATCGCACAGATGGAAGCGGCCGGTAAGAACGATCCCGAGGTTGCTCTTGCATTGTCAGCCCGGATAAAATCCCTGGCCAACGTTGAGAAGAACTACCGCGGAAAACTAAAAGGATTCGATCATCTGCCGATCATTCAGAACAAACAAAAAGAAGAAGAGGAACTGACCGCATTCATCAATGCCGGAGAAGCGCGGAAGAAGAAGTATGGTGATGTTCTGACCGGGATAAAATCCGTCTATGAAGAAGTGCGCAGTGATGCCCAGCGGGCGAATGTTCTTACGAACATCATTGGCAGCTCTACGCTTCTGACGATCGGAAATACATTGATGAAACTTGCCGAAGAGCGGCAAAAACCGGACGCCGAACGGCAGTCAGCGTATATGGAGAAAAATCTTGTTGCGTTGAAACAGAATCTTCTTTCTTCCCTGCGAAGTTACAACCGTACGATCGATATGTTGTTTCTGTACGACATCCTCCGTAATGCTTCGGACCTTCCGGCTTCGCAGTCCATTACAGCGGTGAATTCAATAAAGAATATCCGGCAATTTGTCGATTCGGTGTTTGCAGCCCCGCGTCTTACCGATACCGCGTTCGTTGAAAAAGCATTTACGATGACGATCGTGCAATTGAAACAAACGAACGATCCGATCATTGAATTTGCCCGCGCGCTTTCTCCCGAGATCGAACTGCAGAATACCGTTAACCGTAAACGGACGGGAGAACTGAACCGTCTCTCCGCCAAACTTGTTGATATTAAACAGGAATGGAAAAAGACAGATTTCATTCCCGATGCAAATTCCACTCTGCGGATGACATTCGGAACGATCCGCGGATATATTCCGTCCGATGCAACATATTTTTCCCCTATCTCAACGTTGAAAGGGGTAATGGAAAAATCATCGAATGAACCGGAATACAATACACCGAAAAAGATCCGCGAACTGTATGCAAAAAAAGATTTCGGCCGGTACAAACATAAGAAACTGAACGATGTTCCTGTAGCAATCCTGTACGATATGGATACCACCGGCGGAAACTCGGGGAGCCCGGTATTGAATGCGAAGGGAGAATTGATCGGTGTGAATTTTGACCGGACATTTGAAGCGACGATTAATGACTATGCTTGGAACGAGAGCTACAGCCGTTCCATTGCCGTGGATATCCGTTACGTTCTCTGGAATGTTGAAAAGGTCGGAGAGGCGGGTTTCCTTTTGAATGAAATGGGGATACGGTAACGAAAATATTTTTTAAAGAAAATCAGGGTTCAGCACTTCATTGTGTTTTTGTGCCGATGTCGTGCCGGAAACTCAGCATTCGGACTGAAAATCTCATCGTTTCTTGATTCAATTACACGGTTAAAACATTGATATTCAAGCACTTGTTGGGTATATTCGAGTACTAAAATGGAAAAAACAGACCGCATATGGTAATCGGGGAAGACAAAGATTCGCAGAAAAAAATGATCGGCGAACTGCTGAAAGCAGCGGACCGTTACATTAAAACTGCCGATTGGACCAAAGCGCTCGATGAAGTGGGCAAGGCGTTGGCAATTGAGCCGAACAATATGTATGCAATGGCCTATAAAGACCGGATCAACATATCGCTCGGTGAAGAGAAGAAAAAAGCGGAAGAAGAAAAAGTAAAAAAATTGTCGGAAGAAAAGAAGGGGGGCGGGAAACCGCCGGAACCGCCAAAAGCAGAAGCAATAGTTGAACCGCCAAAATTGCCGGAGCCGCCCAAAGCTGTAGCAATTGCAGAACCGCAAAAGGAAGAAAAAAAGCCGGAACCGTTAAAACAAGAAGTAAAAACTGCAGCACCATCCGCAGTGTCAAAGGATGAATCTGCGGCGCGCGTAGAATCACTTCGGCAGGAATTTGCCGCCACACAGGCGAAACTTCAGCGGGAAGTTGCCCAGTTGACAATGCAGGTAAAAGAAGCGCAAGCGCTGAAAGAAGCGACCGAAAAGAATTTAAATGGTCAGATCAGCACGTTAACACAAGAATTGGCGGCGGCAAAACAGAATGCCGGCAGTGCGGAGAATAAAGAAATAGCCGCTTTGAAAAAAGAGATAGAAACGCTGAAAGCAAAACACCACAAAGAGATCGAAAGTGCAAAAGAGATTGCAAAAGCCGATATGCTGACTCAGGCTGCCGTTTTGCAAAAAGAACTTGAAGCGGCAAAAAAATCAGCCAGCGAAGAAACGCTGAAAGCGCACGGCGAATCCATCATCAAGAACATGTTCAGCAAGGCGTGGCAGGATGGAGTTATTTCGACCGATGAGCGGGCACTGCTGCTGCTGTTAAAAGGGGCGATCGAAATGACCGAACCAAAATTCGGCGAGATGGAAGTCGGAACGAAGAATGAAGCATATACCAATGCATTGCGCCGCGTGTGGTCGGACGGGGTTGTTACACCCGAAGAATCAGATATGCTTACCGCGCTGCGGGAAAGTCTTGGTATTCCGGCCGACGAACATTTCCGGCTTGAGGCACTGGTGAGGAAAGAAGTAAAAAAATAACATTCTCAGAAAAAAAGTTGCAAAACAGCCGTCAGAGCTCCGCATCGTTCTGACGGTTTTTTTATTTTAAAAGCAATTCGGTGTAGATATCGCACAATCTGTTTTCAGAATCAAGATGATATCGGTATGTCGGGAACCGGACTTTCCGTGTCGAAAATATTTTTTTCACGCGCAGATAAAAATCAAAATCCTCGCCAAACGGTATCGGTTGAAAGCCCTTCACTTTTTTTAGGATATTCTTCCGGAAGAAGAACGTTCCGCCGATGTGACATTTACTGAGGTGAATCTTTTTCGTTGTATCCGTCATATCAACCACGTACTGTTTTTCTGTCGGTCCGATCAGTTTCATTCCGCCGTGGAGAAAATCTATGGAAGGATGTTCGTTCAGAAATCTCACGCGTTTTTCCAGATGGGCTGCGGAGAGTTCATCGTCCGAGTCAACGAAACAGATAAAAGATCCTTTTGCTCTGCGCAGTCCTGCATTCCGAGCTTTTGCCAGACCGGCGTTTGCTTGGAAATGATAGGAAATTCGTTTATACTTGCTCTGAAATTGTTGAACCACCGAGCGCGTATGATCCGTGCTACCGTCGTCGATAATGATCAACTCCCAGTCCGGATACGATTGATGCAGAACGGAACGAATGGCATTCGGAAGCAGCGAATCCCTGTTGTATGTGCAAAGAATGATGGATACCATAGGGTGAATGTCCGGCGGTTACGAGGTAAAGTACACATATTTCCTGAATCTACAATAAGCGAAGTTCTTCGGCAGTAACCGTCACACTATCGGCTTTGTTCACCGAATGAAAAACATCCTTCTCTTTATTCCTCTTTTCTTTCTCCAGTTTTTGTTCGGTCAGGTGCATGTATTGTCGGGTATTGTTCTTGATGCTGAATCGATGCAGCCACTTCCATCTGCAACGCTTCGGATTCTCGGAACATCCAAAGGAACCATCACAAATTCCGCCGGACAATTCCGTTTCTCTCTTCCGTCAGGAACATACCGTATTGCTGCAAGTTATCTTGGGTATCAATCCGAAACGACCGTTGTTGAAATGCACGCCGATCAATTTCGTGCAGCAAAACTGCAGCCGAATGCGATACAGCTTTCCGGAGTGACGGTGACCGACGAAGATCCCGCATACGAGATTATCCGCCGCGCTATCGAAAGCAAAAAACGGTGGATGACGCAGTTACAGACATTTGAAGGGAAGGCGTTCAATCGTGTGCAGATCCGGACGGACAGTTCGATCGCGGCCATTACCGAAGCATATTCAACGCTTTATTGGAACAGGGATGACTCTCTTCGCGAAGTGATCACGCAGCAGAAACAGACGGGGAATCTGCCGAAAACATTCCAGGCATCACGCGTTGGAGAGATCGTCAATTTTAACGATGACCGTATTAAACAGGGCGGCTATACATTTATCGGACCGACATCGCCGAATGCATTTGATTACTATGACTATAAACTTCTGTCGACGCGGAAAATGGACGATTACGAAGTGTACAAAATCGAACTGTTGCCGCGCTCGAAGATTATGCCGCTGTTCAAAGGAATTATTTCTATCGCAGAGCGTTCGTATGCTGTGATGGACGTTGAAGTGCGTCCGAACGAAGCGTTCACACAATTGTTTGTTGAAACAAAAGATGCGCGGTATCGCCAGACATTCCGGTTGTTCGAGAACAAATTCTGGCTTCCCGCAAACTTCCGGTTTGACGGATCATTCAACATTCAAGTGATGGGATTGACATTTCCGGCGTTCGGCATTGAACGTGACGTTGTCGTGTATGATTATACGATCAATCCTCTCTTTGCGGACAGCATACGATTGTTGAATAAATTTTCGGTTGATTCATCGGCAACAAGGTATGATTCAGTGTTTTGGTCTTCGAATGGTATCCTTCCATTAACGCAGGAGCAGGACAGCGCCTACAGAACGCTGGACAGCACACAGACACTTGAGAAAAAATTCGCTCCCAAGGGTGCCGGCGCACTGCTGTTTGATCTGAGCGGAAATTCATTCGGTTATATAGATGCGTGGTTTAACAGAGTCGAGGGATTCCATTTCGGTATCAGCAGATCGTTCCGCGACGTTATTGAGAATATCGATCTGCGCGGGGGGATCGGGTACGGATTTTCAGAAAAGCGGTGGACGATTGAAACGGGAGGGACCTTCTATTTCGGTGACGAACAAAGCGCATCGACAAGTTCGGGATTTGCGAATGTCAGTCTGTCTCAAAAAAAGTATGCCGTAAGCGTTGATCTCTATGATAAACAGATCTATTATCCTTTGCCGATAGTGCGGGGCCGGTTGCTGAATTCTTTTGCCGCTCTTCTCTTGAAGGATGATGTTCACGATTATTATCGCGCCATTGGGTCGACGGCATCGCTGGCGTTTGCATTCAGCGGAAAAGCCCGTTGTATATTCAGCGCAATGACCGAGCGGCAACTGACAGTGTATCAAACAACAAACTTTTCACTGCTGAAAAAGGGATCGTCCTATGCGGTTCAACCGTCAATCGTCAACGGCAGGATGAATTCTGTAAAACTTTCTTTCAACAAAGGATCGACGGGAATTTTCGGACTGGCGAAGGATGCGTTTCTTATTTCGGGAACCACGGAACATTCGTCTGAGGCCATCGGCAGTGATTTTAACTTCACTATTTTCTCCGGTAAAGTAAGGGTAAAACTGGCCACGATGGTGAAGGAAGAAACGGTATTTCCGCCGACGCTCGGATTCCAAATTGCCGGCGCGGTAGCGACCGGACATCTTCCTCCGCAGCGATATGCAGAACTCTATTCACGATTTGAAACATTTGCCGGATATGGAACGCTGAAAGGATTGCCTCGCAGGCAGTATTACGGAGACAGTTATCTTGCCTTCACCGTGGATCATAATTTCCGCCGTCTGTTATTTGCGCCGCTGGGAATCCAATGGTTGATGGAGTCGAATCTTGAAGTGATCGTTGAAGCAAACGCCGCGCGCAGCTGGTTGTCGCATAACGCCATTCGCATTCCTTTTTTCCCCGCCCGGGATTCCCGCGGATGGTATTATGAAGCAAGCATCGGCGTTTCTAATCTCTTCGATCTCTTAAGATTCGATGTTACACGAAGGTTCTCTTCACCGGCGGATTGGTCCGCAACACTCACGGTTTCCGATTTTTTGATGGGATTGTTGTCAATGTGATTTCTATTTTGTATGGTATAAAAATTTTCACCAAGCGGCTCCAAACTAAACTGTAATCTCACTCCAATAAAAAATCCTATGAATATTCTTTTTGTTATTCCATTACTGCTGTTCCAAACCACACCGCCTTCCGATGCACTGAAATTCATCACGGCCGAAAAACTCCGTGCGCACATTGCAGTTCTTGCACACGATTCTCTTGAAGGTCGCGGACCCGCTTCTGCCGGAGATAGAAAAGCAACGGCGTATATTGTTTCTCAGTTCAAAAAATCCGGTTTACTGCCGGCCGGGGAAAACGGGAGTTATATTCAAAATGTTCCGGTGGTGGGAGTGACCGTGGATCCGGCAACCGTGTTAAGGATCGGCACCGCCGAACAGCAGATCGACTGCGAATATTCCACCGATTTTGTTGTAACAACCGGTACATACGAACCACTGGTTGAACTTCGTGACGCGGAATTGATATTTGTCGGCTTTGGAATTGCCGCACCGGAACAGCATTGGGATGACTACAAAGACGTTGATGTTCGCGGGAAAATACTGGTGATGATGAACAACGATCCTGCAACCGATGATCCGAATTTATTTGCCGGGAAAGGAAGAACATATTACGGACGTTGGACCTATAAATACGAGATCGCCGCCGAAAAAGGTGCGCTTGGCGCCATCGTTATCCATACAACTCCGTCGGCCGGATACCGGTACGAAGTGATACGCAATACGTGGAGCAGAGAAATGTTCGATCTGGACGAGAGTTCTTCTTCGAAAGGTCTGAGGATGAAAGGCTGGATGACCGAAGATGCAGTCAGAAAATGCATGCAGCTTAGCGGATTCGATCTTGATTCGTTGACCGCGAAGGCGCAAAAAAGTTCCTTCCGGCCAGTTCCGCTGGGCCTTACAATGAACGGAACAATGCGATCCACGGTGAAAAGGATTCGCACGAATAATATCATCGGAAAAGTGGAAGGGAGCGATCCCGCATTAAAGGATCAGTACATTATTTTTTCCGCACATTACGATCATTTCGGAATCGGAAGAGCGATCGACGGCGATTCAATCTATAACGGTGCGCTTGATAATGCTTCGGGAACATCGCTGATGCTGAATCTTGCCGAAACATTTTCCGCACTGCATGTCAGGCCGCGGCGCTCGATGCTGTTCGCCGCCGTTGCTGCAGAAGAACAAGGCCTGCTCGGATCGAAATATTTTGCCTCTCATCCGACTGTTCCTGCGCAGAAGATTGCCGCCAATATCAACACCGATGTTATCAATATCATCGGCCGCACAACGGATATATCATTTCAGGGAAGCGACCGTTCTTCGCTTGGCAACGATCTTGCCGAGATCGCCAAAGGTATGAACCTCACCGTAAAACCGGATCAGGCGCCGGAACAGGGGGGCTTTTACCGCAGTGATCATTTTAGTTTTGCAAAGGCCGGAATTCCGGCAATGTCCATGGGTGGCGGACGTGATATAATCGGTGTTGATACCGCATTCGTGAGAATGATACGGGAACGCGGAGGGAAGAGTTATCATCAGCCGAACGATGAGTTCAGCAATGATTGGAAATATGACGGGGCTTTGCAGCAGGCGGAACTGGTGATCCGTCTGGCATGGAGAATTGCGAATATCATTGAAATGCCGTACTGGAACCCGGGCAGTGAATTTGAAGCGGTCCGAAAGAAATCCATGTTGCAATAATGGTGTGTACGGTTACACAACCAATTAAGAATTCTCATTCAAACTGTTCTTCACAAACGAAACAATATACGCCGCGTCGCCGATCGGATCGACTGACGGTGATTTGAAATTTGCATCCAGACGCGCAACAAGCCGTTCGATGGCAAAGCGCACTTCTTCCGGCAGCGCAACATCGTTTGCCGCGGTGTGAAGCATTGCAAGCATATCATTCGACGGATTATTATAATAATGCCGGATCGCAATACCGGCGACGCGTCGGGCCGTGGTACGGATGCGGCCCGGATTCTCATTCGGACGAATGCGCTGTAGTTCGGTTTCGATCTGTATGAGCCAGTTCATGGAGTAATATACTTGAAATTCAACGCAAAGACGCGAAGAAGTATCTATTGATCGATCTTCTTTCCGACCTCACAATCACCGCAACGTTCGACCGCACAATATTTTTTGTTCAGTTGGATCAGTCCCTGCTGCTGATACGCAAATTGAATTTTGATTTTATTTTTTATTAAGTGCTTGTTCATCGTCCGCAAAATGGAATTATCATCCAGCAACGGCAGTTCCGCCGCCATACTCACGCAGCGTTCGAAGAGATCCTCCTTGCCGAATACATGTGCGTACAAACAGACAAAGGGAACAACGGCATTCACAATAATGTCGAAGATCCGTGATTCACCAAGAAGAGCATGTTTTTTGGGAACCGGTTCGGAAAACGAATAGTGATAATTCCAAAACGAATGTTCGCCGGAAGCAAAAAGTGCCGCCGTCTGTTCGATCTTTGATTGTGGCGAAGAATATTTTCCGTCCACCGTTGTTATGAGAGACCGGAACAGTGACCGGTAGAGCAACGAATGCAAAAACATGCTTGCCCCGGCGATCCTGATGGTGGGGAAATTTGACGGGCGCGTTGGAGAAAAAATCCACTCTGCAGGATGGATCGGTGAAAAAGAAAATTTCTTCGGCACTTCATTCCATGCCGAGGTGAGGGAATGAATATGTACTTTTGATTCCTGATCGCTTGTTTCATGTATCGACGGAAGAAGCCCCGATGCTTTGAACAGTATTGCTTCAAGTTGAAGCGGTGATAATTCTGAACCCGCTGCAGCCGGGATCAAATTCATCAGCGTGATCTCGCCGGCAAGTTTCTTCATCGGATCGCGGTTGTTGGAGTAACCGAAACAATCCATCACTTCTTCATACAGCAATTGCTCCCATGCGAATTTTTGTTTCAACAGTTCTTTGTCGATCGACGCATTGGGCAGAGGTATCTCGCCGATGGTCTCGTGATACTGCGGATGCGGTTCCCTCGTCATGCGCTGCTGTTCAAGAATAATGCTGCACAGCCGGTCGTGCAGACGAAGCACCTTCTCCTTCAGCCGTTCACGGAAGAGAGTGTGTATCCAGCCGTTCAACAGTGCCGCATCGGCGCCGCCGTTTATAGACGCGCACCTGAGCGCATTGGTTTTTGACGAATATGCTTCCCGTGAAAGATGGTCTTCAATACTTTCGATCGATGAGTTCAAAAAAGGGTGCAGAACAATCGTTGGAATGATGCGGCCGCTTTGAGAAGGGGTGTCCGGTGCTTTTCCCGACAGAACAACATGAAGGATTACTGAGTTATAACGCGGATCGTTTTGATGATGGTGAAGATTCCAGTCGTCGAACGTGCGATGGAATTCAATATCGCCGCTAAAGGTGATCTCTCCGATACGCACAATGGCATTTCGGAAATCTGGTCCGCTTGTGCGCGAAAGCGTTCCCGGCTCAACAATGTGAACGGAACGCCCATCCGTGGTAGTCAGGCTCGACGAGTTGAACAATTGCTTTGCCCATATATGTTGCAGGAAGTCTTCGTGCATTGATTTCCGAAAACATTGTTGCGGAGAAAAATTATTCTATCTCACTCAGTGCGTTCGTGCTAAAAGAAAGTATGCCGGAAAAAATTGATCTCATTCTTCAGTTTCAGCGCTTCGCTCCGGGCTGCGCCTGCAAAATCCTTTTCGGAGGATGCATACAGAATGCTCCGGCTGGCATTGATGAGAATGCCCGATCCGTTGCTGGTGCAGCCGTATTTCACAACCTCTTCTACACTTCCCCCTTGTGCACCGATTCCCGGAACGAGAAACGGAGCATCCGGCGCAAGTTTCCTGACGGACCGGATATCCGTCGATTTCGTAGCACCCACAACGAATCCCAGATTATTGTGCGAAGTCCATTTCTGTGCTGTTGTTACGACCTCTTCGAACAACCGTTTCTTCCCGCTCTTGCGATACTGAAAATCAAACGCACCCTTGTTCGATGTCAGTGCGAGCAGAAAGACTCCCTTATCTTTTTGTTCAAGAAATGGCTGAACGGAATCTATTCCCATATACGGCGAAACGGTGACGGAATCGAATCCCATTTCATTAAAGATTGCTCGTGCGTACTGCGAAGATGTGTTGCCGATATCTCCGCGTTTTGCGTCGGCGATTGTAAGAACGGCGGAGGGGATAAGGGCAAGAGTTTTTTCAATAATCGTCCAGCCTTCTTTTCCCAGCACTTCATAGAAGGCGAAGTTGATCTTATACGCGCAGACAAGATCTTTCGTTGATTCGATGATCCGCTTGTTGAATTCCAGAATGCCGTTCTTTTTCGATCGAAGGTGAAGAGGAAGTTTTGCCGCATCGGTGTCGAGGCCGACGCAGAGAAGGGAATCGGATCTTTTCTGAATGGTTTGAATTTTACGGTTAAAACTCATAATGATCTCTTTCTTTAAGTGTATACTAAGTTACGATCATGAAGCTATCAAATCAACACGATCGAAATGTAATAAAAAATGGCTCCAAAGGAGCCATCTGTTTGAAAAAAAACATTGTTTGTAAAGGCAGATAATTTTGAACCGCTCAGTTCAGCTGAACAATGTTCGTATCGTGAAATCATCATCTCCTATTTCAAATAATCTTTCAGCCAACCGAAGATCGTCGTGTGCCATAATTCCGAGTTAAGTGGTTTCAACACCCAATGTCCTTCGTCCGGGAAGTAGAGGAGTTTGGAAGGAATCCCTTTCCGCTGTAAAGTGGTGAAGAGCGAGAATCCTTCTCCGACCGGCACGCGGAAATCGAGTTCATTATGGATGATAAGTGTCGGTGTCTTGAATTTCTGCGCATATTTGTGCGGTGAGAATTTGTCGTAATCCTTCGTTTCCCACGGGATGCCGTGCTCCCATTCGTCGAACCAGGTTTCTTCCGTGACCCCGTACATGGAATGAAAATTATAGACGCCGTCGTGACAGATCAGTGTTTTAAATTTATCGGTATGCCCATTGAGCCAGTTCATCATATATCCGCCGTAACTTGCACCGGCGGCAGCCATCCGCGTAACATCCACATACGGCTGTTTTTCCATGTAGGCGACGCCGTTCATAACATCGGTGTAGACTTTCCCGCCCCAGTCCCGCGATATTTCATCGGTGAACTTCTGACCGAATCCGGTGGAGCCACGCGGATTGGGAAGAGCGATCACGTATCCCTGCGCTGCCCATAACTGCTGGTTCCAGCGGTAGGACCATGAATTGCCGAATGCTCCCTGCGGTCCGCCGTGTACCCAGTAGACGAGCGGATATTTTTTTGTCCCGTCGAAAAACGGCGGTTTAACGATCCACATCTGCACCGGTGTTCCGTTAGCTCCCTTAAACCACACATACTCCGGTTCCGAAAATTCTACATGCAAAAAGAGTTCGTCATTCACATGCGTCAGCTGTTTTGCATCTTTACCGCTGCTGCTCGCCGTCCACAGTTCCACCGGACGCGACATTGTCTGATGTGCGAAGACGATCGTACTTCCATCCGCAGAAATACTGACATCGCCATTGTTTGCATTATCGAATATTTTTTTCACGGTTCCGTCAATTCCAACAGACCACAACGGCGTATTCGCTTTTTCTTCTGCCGCAGTGTACAGCGTTTTGTTGTCGGCGGCCCACGCGAATGCATCAACATTGGTATCGAATTTCGGCGTGAGGCTTTTTGTTGTTCCCGCAGAGCGGTCGTACAGCATCAGCTGCCAGCGGTCGGCTTCGAATCCAGCACGCGATTGTGCACGATAGGCAATGTATTTACCGTCCGGAGAATATTGCGGATAGACATCTGCCGCAGCATTAACGGTGATTTGTTTTTTCGCGCCGGTTTCAAGGTTCACGGTGATGATGTCGTGATTGGTGCTCCATGATTCTTCCCGTACAGGAACAGGCGTAGCCGTGATCGCAATTTCTTTTCCGTCGGGAGAAAAACTAAAATCATCCCCCGTTGAAAATGTTGACGAAGGTGGTGTTGCATCACGGTCGCCCGGTGTTACGTTGTGGGGATTGGTTCCGTCCGCATTAACGATAAATACATGCTGCCGTTTATCATCCACCCAACTGTCCCAGTGACGGTAGAGCAATTTCGTCATAATGCGTGCCTTCACCTTGCTGTTGTCGCGCGCATCCTGTTTTTGTTTGTTAAGTGCATCGGCTTCGGCATACGGTCTTTCGGAAAATTCCGGAAAAACGGTTGAGACGAATCCAAGTTTTTTTCCGTCCGGAGACCAGATCGCTGCGCCGGCTTCGGTAGTGATAGTGGTGATCTGTTTGGTCTCGCCCGATGCTGTGTTGATGGTATAGATCTGCATTGAACCGCCGCGGTTTGATTCAAAGGCGATTGTTTTTCCGTCCGGAGACCAGCGGGGATGACGGTCCGCTTTAGGGCTGTTCGTCAACTGCTTTGCTTCTCCGCCCGCAGTTGGAATGAGCCAAATATCGGTGTTTGTTCTATTTGCCTCTTTGTCCACTACACCGACAACGTAGGCAACAGTTTTTCCGTCGGGTGATAACTGAGCGTCGCTGACGCGCTGGATTCTGAACATATCTTCCAGCTGAAGCGGCCGCCTGGTTTGTGACTGTGTGAGGATGATCGTGCAAAACAAAAGAATAATCAGGGCAAAGATGCGTTTCATGGGAGCCTCAAGGGTTGTTGTTGAGAAGGAATTGATATGAGAAAGTAACGCAAAAAGAGGTGATAGGCAAAAAATAAAAAATGGGCGAAAATACTTTCGTACAACAAATAGCGGCGCCGTATTATTTTTCAACGACGGATTGACAACGCGTGGAATTCCGATGCAGCAGTTACATGAAGAGAGAAATTATTTTTTGAAATTTTTCCACATCATCGATTCTACCGGTCTGTTTGTCCGCTTGTTGTATTTGGCATTCTTCTTCTTATTATAGAGTACTTCAATATCACCGTCGACAACGAAATAGATCAATTGCCCGATCGGCATTCCTGCATACACTTTTACCGGTTGACGAACGGATATTTCCAGGGTCCAAGTATTACAGAATCCGACATCCCCTTTTCCGGCGGTGGCGTGGATATCAATTCCCAACCTGCCAATGGAACTTTTCCCCTCCAGAAACGGCACATGTGCATGCGATTCGGTGTATTCTTCGGTAACGCCCAGATATAATTTGCTTGGCACAAGTATCAGCCCTTCTTTCGGAATTTCAAAATGACGGACCTTATTGTGCACTTTTGCGTCGAGTATCTCATGTTCATACATTGCCAGATCTTTTCCGAGATGGACATCGTAGCTGTTGGATCCGAGATATTTTCGGCTGAACGGTGTGATGACGATGGTCCCTTTTTTCATTTCTGCGAGGATCTTTTTATCGGATAGAATCATAACTGTAATGAATAGTTGACGTTAATGGGAATAAAAATTGTTTCGTGAATATACAAAAAATGGGGGAAGAATAAAGGTTTTTTTGAAATTCGCGAATCCCGTTAAATCAAGACCAAACACTCTCATATGTGACGGCCGTTTCTTGACAACACCGGGAAAAAGGTATAATTTAAAATAGAAAATATGAGCAGTCTTTTCATCAGGACTCTCTCTAACATTCCTCCCCGGAAAAATTTTCTCCCCCGGGCCTTGTTAGCTCTCATGACAGTGTTTGCTGTTTCAGCACTTCAGGCGGGTTAATGGCACACAGGTGTTGATATTGGCAAATCTGAAATACTTTTCTCCAATTAAATATTTCTTTCGGGGTCGCTATGAAAAAATCTCTGCATTTCGGTTTTCTTCTTCTTTTTCCTTTCGTTGTCTTTGCTCAGATGAGCGTTGTGTCAACAGTCCCTGCTAATAATGCAAAGAATGTTTCGCTGAATACGACTGTGAGCATTACTTTCAGCGAGGCGATCGACACCGTGGCAACGAATGCGAACGGGGACAATATGTCGTTCGCTAATATCGACAGTGTCACATCCTCCGGGTTCAGTGCCGATCAAAAAACGATGTATGCCAATGTTGTGCTGAAACCGGATCATTCGTATTTCATTGCGTTTATTTATATGAAAGCAAAATCCGGTGCAATCCTTTCAACGCCGGTCGTCTATTATTTTACAACCGGTGCTGATTTTGCACCATACTCGGTGAGCGGAACCGTTCTTTCAGGATCGACGGGAATTTCTCAGGAGGGATCGGTCGTTGGTCTTGCACGTGTCAACATAATGAAAGATGAGGGGAAGAATGGTCCGCCTCCGTTTGCCGCCTGGGCCAATGTGAACAGTAACGGAACATACACGATCCCCAATGTGAGCAACGGAACGTACTGGCCTCTCGCCGTCAAGGATGTTAATCATGACGGCAGCCTTGATCCCGATAAAGGGATCGATGTGGTGGCGTTCGGCGACTCAATCGTCATCGACAATGGTTCCAAAACAAATCTCAATCTTACCTTCATGAATTTTTCGCCGAAGATTTTTTCGGAAACAATATCCATCGCCGACAGTCTTGCAAAAAATCTTGCTGCGGATAAAGTGCTCCGAAGAATCTCCGCATGGGAGGCTGATACTCTGGGAAGATCGAGTTCTTGGGAGTTTGCTTACACAGTGAATAATAATTCTGCCGGTCAGTCAATTTCAGTTCAATCGTCCGGATCAAAAACAAATATACTGGATCTGGGGTACGTTGATTGGCTTAAACAGTTAAAACCGATCACCAATTATTCAACCGTTGCCTCCAGCGCAACTGTGATAGCCAACGCAGAGAATGCCGGCGGAAAGGCGTTCCGGCGGCTGCCGATTCCCGATACGCTGGTATTCCGCATCGAACTTTCCATTGCCGATCAAAAGTTCGGATGGTTCGGTCCGTTAGGATTTGATACCAGCAAGATCTACTGGGCGGCCGCCTACACTCAGCAGTATCAGGTGTCAAATAATCAAAGCTCATGGGTGAGAGGAAAATTCTTTCTGTGCGATCTTGCCACGGGCGCGGTACTGTTAACGCAAACCGTGGGAGTAAAACAAGAGGAGGCAATTCCTTCTCAATTCGTGCTGCATCAGAACTATCCGAATCCTTTCAACCCGTCAACGAATATTTCGTTCACGATCCCCGCGGCAAATTTTACGTCGTTGAGAATCTTTGATATCCTCGGAAAAGAAACGGCGGTCCTGCTGAACGGGAAGATGGACGCGGGGGATTACGACATTCCATTCAATGCCTCGCGGCTGACGAGCGGCATCTATTTATATCAGCTGCGGTCGGGAAATATAGTTGAAACGAAAAAGATGGTGTTGATAAAATAAGAAAAGCTTTCACCACAGAGTTCACACCTGCCTGCCGCAGGCAGGGAGAACACGGAGAATTTATATAGGACTCACCGCAGGGGTCGCAGAGCACGCAGAGAATTTATGTAGGGACGGACGGAAGTCCGTCCTTATTTGTTTTAGAAGAAAAAAAGCAAAGACCACGGAGAAGACAGAGAAGAATTTAAAAACCTTCTTTAGGTTTGTCTTACCGTAGAAATATATTTAAAAAGTCTACGAAAGGTCTACAAGCGAAATATAAAAAGATATTCACCCTGAGCAATGGCACTTTAGCGCCAGCGCCGAAGGGTCAACGCAGAGGGCGCAGAAAACTCAGAAAATTTATGTAGGTACGGACGGAAGTCCGTCCTTATTTGTTTTAGAAGAAAAAAAGCAAAGACCACGGAGAAGACAGAGAAGAATTTAAAAACCTTCTTTAGGTTTGTCTTATTGCAGAAATATATTTAAAAAGTCTACGAAAGGTCTACAAGCGAAATATAAAAAGATATTCACCCTGAGCAATGGCGCTTTAGCGCCAGCGCCGAAGGGTCACCGCAAAGATCATGGAACACGTAGAGAATATATGTCGAGATGGACGGAAGTCCATCCCTATTAATTTAAAATCACATTACCGGGATGAAACATTGACCAATATCGTTTACCGAACGGCTGCGTTTTCTTTAAGGAGGAAAAAATTTACCGTTTCAAACAATGTTGCAATCCATTGAAGGATAAAGATGATGAGTGTTCCGGTTGAAGTCTTTGACATATCCAGCGTTGTAACATAAAACGTAAATATTGCAAACGTCAGCACCATAAGACTGCGCATAACGGTTAGCGTGGTCTTCTGCGATAACCTCTCAGGTTCAAAGAAGGTAAGAAAGACGATTGCCATCGCAGTGATGATTAAAGGAAGCGCGTATTTTTGCGCCAGCATGAACGACGGAAAATATTTTTCATTGAACATTTCAAACGACGTTGTCAGCATAACAAGAACGGTGATTGAGCAGATCACAACATACACCCCGGTAATGATCTTTGAATTTATAGTCATATTATTCGCTTTCTTTTTGTAAATTTCATCAATCATTATGCTAAAAGCAATTTTCTTGCCGAAAGAACGTCCATGAAAAAAATTCTATTTATTGTTTTGCTCTGTCAGCAGCTCTTCTCCCAATACACATTCAAATCACCGTACCTGCAAACGCCCGAAAAAACCTTCGGGTATGTTGACAGCTGCGCAAAGTTCTGGATGAAAGCATACGATCCGGTGAACGGCGGATTTAACGTCAATATTAACCGTCAGGGAAATCTTTCCGGTTCCGCAATTAAAAATACGCTCAACCAGTCGCGCGATGCCTACGGACTCACCCGCGCATTTCAAATGACCGGCGATACGACGTACCTGCGGTATGCACGCTACGCGTTGAATTTCATGTATAAGAATTCATGGGACAAAACCAACGGCGGTTGGTATAATGATATTGGTAATACGGGAACACCCACCAGTCCGACGACGACAAAAACAGCATTCTACCAGCATTATGCGGCGCTCGGTATTGCGGCTTCGTTCGAAGCAACACGCGACACGACGGATTGGAGTTGGCTGATGAAATCGTATGATTATAACGAAGCGAAACTGTGGGATACCAATATTGCGAACTTCGGATATTATGATTATGTGGCTGCGAACGGAACAGCACCCACGGACAAAAGTTTTAACGCTACGGTCGATGCAATAACAACGCACGTGCTTCACCTGTATCTGCTGACAGGAGAACAAAAATATAAAACCCGCCTGCTGGAACTTGCGGATAACATGATCTATCACCTCGCTGCCTCTGCCGCCTCGCAGCAGATCGGTTTTGCGGAACGGTACACTTCTTCGTGGCAGATCAGAAGCGGCACCGAAGATGAAAAAAGAACCATCATGGGTCACGTGCTGAAGACTGCATGGTGTCTTGCGCGCATTTATCAACTGGAAAAGAATCCGCAGTATCTTTCCGTTGCGGAAGATCTTGCAAAGATGGTTCTGGACAAAGGGTACGATCACCAGAACGGCGGACCGTATAAAGATTACTACCGCGCCACCGGAGTGATGATGATGTATGGTATTTCCGACACCGCCAAAGCGTGGTGGCAGATGGAACAGGCGATCACTTCGGGACTGATGTTGTACCAATTGACGGGGAAGGAGCAATACATTACAATGGCAGATGGATCACTCGACTTCTTCATGAAATACTTTGTTGACCACGTTTATGGAGACGTGTTTGAAAACATGAATAAATACGGAGGAATGATTGCAGGGTGGGGAACGACAAAGGGAGGGACAGGCAAGGCGGGATATCATTCCATTGAAACCGGTTATTATACCTATCTGTATGGGAAATTACTGGTGAAGAAGGAACCGGCTACGCTCTATTATAGTTTCTCACCGATTCAGCAGCTGCGGCAGCTGCGGATGAGACCGATCGGCGTTCCGGACGGCTATTTGAAGATCGCATCGGTTACGCGAAATGGAATCCCGTACGCAAATTTCGATTCAACAAATCTTACGCTGACGCTCCCTGCAACGATTGATGGAATATTTTCCGTAACCTACGCACCGGCCAATATTACCGTTGGCGTTGCGCAAAATGAGATGATGCCGAATAATTTTTTCTTGCATCAAAATTATCCCAATCCGTTCAATCCGAATACAACAATAGCGTTTGCAATGAAGAATACGGAGCAAGTGAATGTTACGGTCTATAATGCTATTGGACAAGCGGTGACGACTCTCTACAACGGTGTTGCCGATGCGGGTAGGGTGTATTCGCTTAACTTCAACGGTAGGAATCATTCCAGCGGAACATATTTCTACGCACTCCGTTCGGCATCGCACAACGAGGTGAAAAAGATGCTACTGACAAAATAGTTTTTTTATTTTGGCAGTAGTCCCGCTGCTTTTTAGCGGGATCGCAAAAGGAATAAAAACACTCACCGCAGAGATCGCACCTGCCTGCCGCAGGCAGGGAGCACGCAGAGAAGAATTTATAAAATCTTGTTAAGGTTTATCTTACTGTAGAAATATTTATTAAAAGACTTTGCAGGGTCTACAAAAAAAAAGATGTTCACCCTGAGCAATGGCGCTTTAGCGCCAGCGCCGAAGGGTCACCGCGGAGCACGCAGAGAATATATGTAGGGACGGACGGAAGTCCGTCCCATATATTTTTAAAAAATTCACAATGCCAATCCGCAAAAGATTTCGATAATGTTTTTTACGAATTATCCTTCTTCGACTCCAAATGAAACCGGTGTAGAAACCGGTGCACGGCCGGAGCGAACATTATTCCCGCAATAATAAGAACCGCCAGTCCGCTGTAGAGCGCATATAATCCCGCAAAGATCTTCCCCGCATTCGTCTGCGGCACGGCCAGCGGACCCATGCCCGAAAGGATCATCGATGCATTCACGAACGCATCGATCCACGGCAGATCTTCCAGAAAATGATATCCCGCCATTCCCGTAAGAAGAGAAACAATAATCAATATAAAGCCCAGTGCTACGGACCGGACAAAACGCTGCATAAATGACTGGAACGGCAGCAGAGGTTCGGTGTGATGTTCAAATATTTTTTTCATAGTGCATGCAATATCAGATAAGCCAGAGTAAAAATCAACGTTGCATGCAAACTTATCTTACCGCAAAACCATTCACCACGGAGAATTTTTATAGGACTCACCGCAGAGGGCGCAGAATGCGCAGAGAATATATGTAGGGACGGACGGAAGTCCGTCCTTATTATTTCAGAAGAAAAAAGCAATTACCACGGAGTTCACGGAGAATTTTTATAGGGCTCACCGCAGAGGGCGCAGAATACGCAGAGAATAAATGTAGGGACGGACGGAAGTCCGTCCTTATTTATTTTCGAAGAAAAAAAGCAAACACCACGGAGATTACAGAGAAGAAAATATTAAACCATGTCAAGGCTTGCCTTATCACAGAAATATTTTTGAAAAACCTGTGTAAGATCTGCAAGAGAATTTAATAAGATGTTCACCCTGAGCAATGGCGCTTTAGCGCCAGCGCCGAAGGGTCACCGCAGAGAACGCAGAACACACAGCGTGAGTGACCGTCACCTTGAAGGGGACGGTCACTTAGCAGGATTTTAAATCAAAAGTATTGCGTGAGTTGTTACCACGCGCGGCCTTATCGGTCAACACAATAAATTTGTGATCCAGACCATTACGCAATATTTTTCTGGACGATTGCATCAAAATATTTACCGGCGGCCGGCGCATTCAAGGCGTCACCGTTTGTTGACAACCCATCCACAAACGTTTACACCATGCTCATGTAAGCAGACAAACAGTGCTCATTTTTCAAAAAAAACATGATGTTTTTTTGGCACCATTATTGGATTACCAGGGAAAGACGAACGCGGTTTCCTTCGTTCACACATGTTATAACAGAATGTTTCCCGGCTCCATCTCTCTCATACATTCTTTAAAAAAATATTATTCCTTGGTTTATTTTCGAAGCGACGCAGCAGTGCGGGTTCCAGTTAGGCTTGGCAGAACAGCCGTGTCGGGGTAAACACTGATTCTACGAACGCACTCCTAAGACAACAAAATGTTTACGCATTAATAATAAAGATTTTACTTGGCGCTCGTAATGTATGCATACCTTATCGCCGGCAAATTGTTTTTGGATGGTCACTTTTGTATTAAAAATAAAAAACACATTTAAAATATTTATATGGAAGGATGCAGCGATGAAGATAGTTCGATACGTTTTTTTTGCGGTCGTAGTTGTGATGATGATGAGTGTGGCGGTGATGGGACAAACGACCGTTTTCTCAGATGATTTTAGCACCAATACTAATGCATCTTATACGGCATCTGGGGTAATTGGTGCAAGTGCTTGGTCTGTAAATGTTTCTGGAGCGGATTGGGGGGGGAGAAGAAATACCACCCCCGCTCAACTTGAATTAACCAATGACGTAGGAATTACTGGGAATGTTTCTGGTTGGGTTTTTGCCAATACAACATTGAGTTCGTTTATATCTCCATACAATACAAAATTAATTTCTAATACAGGCATTATAACCTGGACATTTAATTTTAGGACCAATAGAGGGTCTGATCTTGCAGGATTTTCAACCACAAGTAGTTATGGCGCAGCGATGGTTTTAGCTTCCACATCAAATACGCCAAATACAACTGGTAGTGGATATGCAGTAGTTATTTATGGTACGGGTAACACAATAGGATTAATATATTTTACTAATGGCCTCCAAGGGACAAATACTACTATTATCACTTCTGGCGGTGCACCAGCCACAAAAAATAATTATTTAAGTATCAAGGCAACGTATGATCCATCAACAAATGGTTGGCAATTATATGCAAGAGATGACGGTTCTTCTGCTTTTGCTGACCCTACCAGTGGAAGTGCGCCCACTTTAATTGGCTCTGGTACTAACAGTACCGGAACAAGTACTACGATGTCTTATTTAGGTGCTTATTGGCAAGGATCTACCTCGGCAGCACAGACGGTTTTTTTTGATAATGTTAAAATCGTTGTTACTCCTTCCGTTACGCCTACAATAACATTATCAACGCCTAGTCTAACAAACTTTGGCAATGTTTTTGTTGGTTCAAGTTCATCAGAACAAAGTTACACAGTATCAGGCACAAATCTTACCAACGACATCGTTATAACACCTCCTACGGATTTTGAAATATCGCAAACAAGCGGATTGTCATTTTCCACAAATCCGATTACGTTAACTCAATCTAGTGGTAGTGTTGCAACGACAACTATTTACGCTCGTTTCAAACCATTGAGCACTGGCGTTAAGTCAGTAAGTATTGCAAATGCAAGCACGGGTGCGACAACACAAAATGTTGCTGTATCTGGAACCGGAACAAATTCAAACACTTCCGATATTATTGAAAAAGTGGGATTCACATATCCAACCAATATTGCATATCAAAATTATCAAGCCACAGATATAATCGGTGGCAGCAGTGATATTGAAATTGCAACATTTACCATACGTGATGGCAGCGGTTCGGCGGACGGGGATGCTTTTGGTACAACACTAAACTCTATAACATTTGGCATAACAAATTCATCAAATATTCGACGAATTGCGCTGTATGACGGTGCAACAGAAGTTGGGACAGAAACTGCCGGTGCTTCTTCTGTAACATTTTCAGGATTGACATTATCGGCAACCGACGATGGCACAAAAGACTTTAGCGTAAGAGTAAGTTTTAATACGGCAGTAACCGATAATCAACAAATTCAATTATCTGTTACAAGTGCAACAGCCGATTTAAGCGGATCTGCTTTTTCTGCATCGAACGCAGGAGGTGCCGTGAGTTCTATAGTGGGCGATAATAACAGAATTGAAGTAACGGCAACCAAACTAATGTATGGCGCAAATAAACCACCTTCAACTGTTTACGTTGGTGCTTCTTTTGGTGTTGTTGTTAAATCATTTGATGCTAACAGCAACTTAGATCTTGATGCTGTTCATTCAATAACATTAACGAGGACAACGGGAACGGGGACATTATCTTCGTCAACCGGTCTTACACAATCATTATCCTACGGCGGTTATACCTGGACCGATGTTGTTTATAGCAATGTGGAAACATTTACTTTTACCGCATCTGCTTCCGGTTTAACGAATGCAGTTTCAGCAAGTATTTCGTGTCTGAGTGTTCCTATTGCAACTCATGTAGTAATTGCAGAGGTATATGGCGGAGGCGGAAATACAGGTGCACCTTACACAGATGATTATATTGTGTTATATAATCCAACAGGTAATTCTGTTGATTTAACAGGTTGGTCAGTTCAATACGCAAGTGCTACGTCCACATCTTGGCTAACAACAAATTTATCAGGTAGTATTTCAGCAAATAGTTACTATCTAATCAAAGAAGCATCGACCCCAGCTAATGGAGTAGGACTTCCAGTTTCCTCGAGGGTTACAGGATCAATTAATATGAGCGCATCAGCAGGTAAAATAGTATTATCCAATTCAACCACAGCTTTTGCCGTTCAATCTCCCTCTGGTGCAACAGTGGTAGATTTTATAGGTTTTGGTACATCAGCAAATGCTTATGAAGGAACGGGCCCTGCTTCAGCGCCAAGCAATACATCAAGCGTAAGGCGAAGAAGCAATTTGGGAACAAATGTTTTTGGCAACGGCAATGGTATGGATAGTGGTGATAACGCCTCTGATTTTTATATCGAGACTAATTTAGTAACCAATGCTCCTCTCCCCGTCGAACTCACATCATTCACCGCAATAACCACCCCCAAAGGGGCAGGAGGCCACGGAGTTGAGTTAGCGTGGAAAACCGCAACCGAAGTGAACAATGCGGGATTTGAAATAGAAAAAGCAGTTGTCAACAATCAGCAATCAGCAGCCTCGTGGACTAAAATCGGTTACGTTGAAGGACACGGCACGACCAATGCACCGCAGTCATACTCTTATAACGATGCAAGTGCTGCGGGTACTATATCCTACCGCTTAAAACAGATCGACCGCGACGGAAAATTTGAATACAGCAATACCGTTGAAGTAAAAGTTGGTTTAACAGCAGAGGACTTTAAACTGACGCAGAATTATCCGAATCCGTTCAATCCGAATACCACCATCACCTTTGCAATGAAAACAGCGGAGCAGGTGAATGTTACGGTGTATAATGCACTTGGCCAGTCCGTAGCAACGCTCTTTAATGGCATCGCCAATCCGAACGAATTGTATTCACTCAAGTTCGACGGTAAAAATCTTTCCAGCGGCACATATTTTTATGCATTGCGGTCGGCCTCGCGCAATGAAGTGAGAAAAATGAGTCTAATGAAATAAAAGTGCTCACCGCAGAGAACGCAGTGAATATATGTAGGGACGGACGGAAGTCCGCCCCTGTTATCTTAAAGTCATCATTTTGTAGAGGCAAAAAACCCATGTAAGCGTGCAAAATTATCTCACCGCAGAGGTCGCGGAGCACGCAGAGAATATATGTAGTAGGGACGGACGAAAGTCCGTCCTTATTATTTTAAAGAATGGCAGCAAAAGCAAACACCACAGAGTTCACCGATAGCACGGAGAATATATATAGGGACTCACCGCAGAAGACGCAGAGCACGCAGAGAATATTTGTAGGGACGGACGGAAGTCCGTCCTTATTTATTTTAGAAGAAAAAAAAACAAAGACCACGGAGAAGACAGAGAAGAATTCATAAAACCTTGTTAAGATTTGTCTTACCGCAGAAGTATATTTAAAAAGTCTTTGCAAGGTATACGAAAGAAATATAAAAAGATGTTCACCCTGAGCAATGGCGCTTTAGCGCCAGCGCCGAAGGGCCACCGCGGAGAACGTAGAGAATATATGTAGGGACTCACCGCAGAAGACGCAAAGCACGCGGAGAATATTTGTAGGGACGGACGGAAGTCCGTCCTTATTTATTTTCGAAGAAAAAAAACAAAGACCACGGAG
>CAIOTF010000053.1 GCA_903861125.1 uncultured Ignavibacteriota bacterium | reverse complement strand
TGAAGATCAACAGAGACGTAAAAGTACTTCTTTGTTCCGGTTATACCGAAGCGGAGACATTATCGGTATTTGAAACCGAACGGCCGGCCGGATTTTTTCAGAAGCCGTATGATTCTCAGCAGCTGTTGGAAAAAGTGTCGCTGATTATCTAGCCGGATAAGGGCAGGATGAGTGAATACCGATCGACTAAATGAACAACTCAGCAAATCCCTGATTGTTCTCGAATTCCATTTGAACATCCTCTTCGAATTCGGCAAATGTGTGTTCCGAAATTTTCGGAAAGCTTTTCGATAATTCCAGCCAGCTGTGGTCTTCGCTGATGTTCACCTCGGCGAGCTGTTCAACAATGCCGACACGCCAGCGTTCGCACAAAAGATCAGCGATCCTCACGATAGCAATGA
Organism: uncultured Ignavibacteriota bacterium; assembly: GCA_903861125.1. Classification (GTDB taxonomy): domain Bacteria; phylum Bacteroidota; class Ignavibacteria; order UBA10030; family UBA8401; genus UBA8401. The sequence goes on along the minus strand of CAIOTF010000053.1, from coordinate 7,006 downwards.
TCTCTTTATGCTCTGTTGCAAGGTTCACCGTATGGTGGAACCGCAGCACATCGACCAGAATTTTAGGAAGGTTCCAGTTCTCGGCGAGAATTCCACCGATCTCATCGTGAGCAATAGCGAAGAACTGCATTTCTGCTTCAATGTCGCTCATCCCAAGATCATTAATCATCTGTTCCGTTTTAATCAGCGAATGCGAATAGTGCTGGGCCAGCACGATCTTTCCCATGTCGTGCAAAAGACCGCCGGTAAATTCTTCGCCGTTCGTCGAAAATCCAATATGTTTGGCAACGATACGCGCAGCCGTTGCGGTGGAAATACTGTGCAGCCATAAACGGTTCAAATAATCACGCTGCTCTTTGTTCAGCGAGAATAATCTCTGTTTCAAATCGTACATCAGCACAAGACGGTTGATCTCCGATGAGCCGATGAGCATCACGGCATGCGATATGGTGGACACTCCGGAACGCAATCCGTAGAAAGCTGAATTTGCCGATCGGAGGATCAGCGTTGTCAGCACGGCATCCGATTCGATGAGCTTAATCAGTTTGTCGTTGGCAACTTCGCTGCCGAGCGATTTTGACATGATCAGGGAAACGGTCGCCGGGATGGGGACCATTTCATTAATATTCTTTACTTCATTGCGGATATCACGCATAAAATCTTCCTCTGTAAATCTGTTGCTCTCAAGGGGATGCTTTTTTATTTTCTCTTGAGAGAAAATACGCTTGAATGAAGCAACAAGCAATAAGCATTTTTCTTTTTCAGTATACAGAATATTCAAGTGATTTGCCCGACTTCGTTAGCGGCTGTACCCTTTTGCAGAGTCCGGAACGTTTTTCGAATGAAATCACGACATATTTACCCTATTTCGGCAAATGTTTTCAACATCTCCAAAAAAAAACTTGCCTTCCTTTGAAAATATCAATAACTAATGTATGAATTGTTTGAGAGTAGCTCATTTTTAAAAAATATCCAAGGCTGGCACTTAACCGATACGGCAGACTGAACGGCGCAATGTTCTCTACTTATTGACAATGCTGATGCGGACGAAAGAACATTATGAAAAAAATCCTGCTGATTGATGACGAAGAAAGTTTCCGGGTCACACTTTCGTACTCGCTGCAAATGGATGGGTATGAATGTATTACTGCCGAAGACGGAACACAAGGCATTGAACGTGCATTGGCCAACCGGCCGGACCTGGTCCTGTGCGACATCTACATGCCGGGCATGAATGGTTTTGAAACTCTGAACGCGTTCCGTCTCCGCGAACAACTGACCCCTATTCCGTTCATTTTTTTAACAGCCCACAATGAATCATCCGTGATTCGGCACGGCATGGAACTTGGTGCCGACGATTTTCTGATAAAACCGGTGCAGGCTATCGAAGTAAAAAAAGCGATCGAGGCGCGTCTGCAGAGGATGGAGATTCTTTCAAAAGAGGGCGAACGGAACATTACGCTCATGCGGAGCCATCTTGAGGAATTGAAGACACTATCGGAAGTGACACAAAAGATCAACGCGGGGGTTCTACTGGAGGATATCTGCGAACAGGTGTACTCTTCTTTCAAACCATTTATACCCTTCAACCGGATCGGTTTTTCTTTAATCGAAGAATCGGAAGGGATCGTTGTTGCGCACTGGGCAAAATCCGAATCTAAGAGCATTCAGATCACGAAAGGATACCATCAGCCTCTGAAGGGGAGCAGTTTGGAGAATATCCTGTTAACAAAACAACCCCGTATCATCAACGATCTGGATGAATATCTAAGGAACAAACCGGAGTCGCACGCGACACGAGATATTCTGCGCGAAGGGATACGCTCGAGTCTCACCTGTCCGCTGATCGCCATGGGAAAAAATATCGGATTTGTTTTTTTCTCGAGCTTTGAAAAGAATACGTATAAATTCGAGCATATGGAGATCTACACGCAGCTGGCGGGTCAGCTGGCGGTTGTCGTGGAGAAAGCGCGTCTGTATCAGCAGCTGATAGAATTGAACACTACCAAGAACAAATTTATGGGCATTGCAGCGCACGATCTGCGCAATCCGCTGGGAGCAATTATCGGTTTTTCGGAATTACTAAAAGATGAAAGCGCAATTAAATCCTCGCCGGATCTTCTTGACATCGTTCGGAATATTCACGACGCGGGTGCGTCGGCGCTATCGCTGATTAACGATCTTCTCGATTTTACCGCCATCGCAAGCGGTCACCTTGCATTAAAACGGGAGATGATCGAGACCAAAGAATTCGTTGATAGTACGCTTAAAACACATCAAATGTTTGCCCGGGCAAAAAATATCACCATCACGGTACTGGTGGATCAGGGCGTTCCGGAATATATCATCGCTGACCGGAATCGCATTCGTCAGGTGCTCGATAATATTCTCAGCAATGCCGTGAAGTATTCCCATCAGCATACCGAAATCCAGTTTCATATGTTTGCAAAAGGGGGCAATCTGCATTGCGAAGTGATCGATCAGGGACAAGGAATTCCGGAACACGAATTGAAAGATCTCTTCAAAGAATATTCACGTACATCAGTTCTCCCGACCGGCGGAGAAAAAAGTACCGGACTTGGTCTTGCCATCGCAAAAAAGATCATTAAAGGACACGGCGGCGATGTAGGAGCAAAAAGCACCGTTGGTGTCGGCAGCACGTTCTATTTTCATATTCCGATTGTATAAAATACATTGCAGCCGGTGACCGGAGTTCACCGTATAGTACATGGTGCGTCACAATCAAGTTCTCCCCTTTTCAGTGATCAACCGAAAAAATCTTTCATGTTCCACGTGTCCGGATTTTCGCGACAGTTCTTCCTTCCCGCAGACAGTTGCCTCGAGGTCATCCGGATATATGAAAAACACGTTCTCGTAAAAATGTTACATCGGTCTTCTCTCAGGTCAGCATTGCATTCGGCAATTGTTGCTTCTGCGTTTTTTCTTCATGCCGATACCGTTGTTCCTGTCGAAAGACGACCTGTTTACACTCAATCAGGAAATAAACAATGGAATCAAAAAAATATTTTCCGGAATACCGCCGTCTAAAAAAATATGCGATCGCGGCATCTATTGCGTGGAGTGCAATCATTATTCTCTCTTTGCTATGGAATCTTTATGCTCTTAAGAAAAATGTCGAAGGGATCGCAAAATCCGAAGCAAGATCAAATTTTAACAAGGATACAGCACTTCGTTTTTGGGCAACCAAACACGGCGGTGTGTACGTTCCGAAGAATGCTCGGACACCGGCGAACCCGAATTTGGCTGATATCCCCGGAAGGGATATTCCTGGTCCGAACAACGATACACTGACGCTGATGAATCCGGCCTACATAATCCGGCAAATGCACGACGAATTTCCCAAAGAATACGGTGTTGTCGGAAGAATCGTTAGTTTGAACCCTTTGAATAATAACAATGCCCCCGACGAATGGGAACGCAAAGCCCTGCTGACATTTGAACAGGGGAACAAGGAAGTCTTTGAATTTTCCGGGATCAATGGAAAACAATTTCTTCGCTTAATGCAGCCGCTGGTTACGCAACAGGGGTGTCTGAAGTGTCATGCTAAACAAGGGTATGCTGTGGGTGATATAAGGGGCGGTGTTGGTGTTTCCATCGACATGGAACCATTATGGCGAAATGCTGGTCAGCAGAGTCATATTTTGTACGCGGGACATCTGCTTTTGCTTGTCATCGGTTTATTAAGTATCGGAATAGGCACACGACGGATGAAAAATTCTTTCGTTGAACGAAATAAAATGGAACAGCAAGTACAAGAAGGGAATGAACGGCTCCGTCTTTCCCTGGAAGCTACCCGTGACGCTATTTGGGACTGGCGTGTACAAACGGGTGAACTTTTTATCAACGATCAATGGAGTGACATGATCGGTTATTCGCTGGATGAATTATCGCCCATTACCATCAATACGTGGAAGATCCACGTACATCCGGACGATCTGGCAGTTTCAAATAAGCTTCTTCAGGAACATTTTACCGGTGCAAGCGAATCATACGTATGTGAATCCAGAATGAAGCACAAGAACGGAGAATGGGTGTGGGTGCTGGACAGAGGACTGGTGGTTGAACGGGATCAGCAGGGGAAACCGGTCCGCATGACAGGAACGCATATTAACATTACGGAACGGAAAAGAATGGAGGGAGAACTGCTGAAGAGCGAAGAACACTTCAGGATGATCTTCGAAACTCTCTCTGAAGGTGTTGCATTGAATGAAATGGTATTCAACGAAGCCGGAGAAATGATCGATTACGTGATTCTGGAAGTGAATGAAGCGTACTACAGCATCGCTGATTTTTCAACAACAAGCGGTGATGTAACTGGTAAAACGGCTACCGCCTTGTACGCAATGGATACTGAAACAATAAAACAATTCTGGAAAAATCACATCGGCAGCCGAACGACGGTCACAACAGAATATGTCAGTCCGTTAAGTAAAAAATGTTTCAGGGTTTCCACCTCTCCTTTTATCAATAACCGGTTCGTTACATCATTTCAGGATATCACGGAGAGCAAGACGAGATTGGAATCACTGCGGGCTTCCGAGAAAAAATTGAACGAAGCACAACGCTTTGCACACATCGGCAGTTGGTCATGGAATATAAAACAGAATCGGCTCGAATGGTCGGACGAGATGTTCCATCTGTTTGGACTGGAGAGGGAATCGTTTACCGGTTCGCTTGATGATGTGATTGCAACAGCTATCCACCCCGATGACCGTGCGAAAGTTGAAAAGGCAAATATTTCCGTCCTCCAATATGGCAGACCTTTACCTACGGAATACCGTGTCATCTGGCCCGATCAGTCTGTTCATATAGTATGGGGAGAAGCCGGCGAGTTAGTGTTTGACGAGGCAGGAAAGCCGGCAATTCTCAGCGGCACAGTGCAGGACATTACCGAACGCAAAAATTCTGAAGAAAAACTTCTGCAGCTTTCCCGGGCCGTAGAACAAAGTCCGGTATCAATCGTCATTACGGATACAAATGGTACCATCCAGTATGTAAATCAAAAGTTCGTTGAAGTGACCGGTTATTCCGTTGATGAAGCCGTTGGGAAAAATCCGCGCATCTTAAAATCCGGACATACATCGCCCGAAGAATATCAGCAGCTCTGGCAGGCACTGTTGAAAGGCGAAGAGTGGCAGGGAGAATTCCACAACAAGAAAAAGAACGGTGAACTGTACTGGGAGTCCGCGGCAATATCACCCATCGTCAATGCGGACGGGATAACGACAAACTTTCTTGCCATCAAGGAAGATATCACCGAACGCAAGAAGTATGACGTTGCCTTATACGAGAGCAAGGAAAAGTATCAGACAATTCTCCGCACGTCGATGGATGGTTTCTGGCTGGCAGACATTCAAGGACGCATTCTGGAAGTGAATGATACCTATTGCCGCATGAGCGGTTATAGTGTTCAGGAAATATTGTCTATGCGCGTTAACGATTTTGAAACAGTTGAAACCGAACAAGAGACTGCAGATCATATCCGGAAAGTGATTGAAAAGGGAGAAGGCCGTTTTGAGACTCAACATCGGAGAAAAGATGGTGCGAAGTATCATGTCGGGATCAATGTGCAGTACCGGTTAAACCAAGGGGGTCAGCTAGTTACATTCATTCAGGATATTACGGAGCGCAAAAATTCCGAACAGGCGCTGCGTAACTCGCAAAAGATGGAAAGTATCGGAACGCTGGCAGGAGGCATTGCACACGATTTTAACAATCTTCTCAATGCGATCATGGGACAATCATCGCTGGCATTGCACAAACTTCCTGCGGAAAGTCAGGCGGCAAACAACATTATGAAAGCGATCAAAGCGTCCGAGCATGCCGCCGATCTTACGCGCCAACTTCTCGCCTATTCCGGCAGAGGCAAGTTCCATACCGTGGAGATTGATCTGAACAGTCTTGTCAAAGAGAATGTTCAGATGCTCGAAGTGTCGGTTCCAAAAACAACTCAACTGCAGTATGAACTGGGTACTCCGTCTCCGCGCATCGTCGGCGATGTCGGCCAGATTCAGCAGGTGATTATGAACCTCATCATTAATGCGGGCGAAGCAATGGGATCGAATCCGGGATACATTATTCTTCGAACAGATCAGATCGAGATTGGGGAGCGTGATACGTCGTACTGGAAATATACCGGCATTCCTCTTCCGCCGAACCGCTACGCCGCGCTGCAGGTGAGGGATACCGGAAGCGGTATCAGTCAGGAAACGCTCTCGCGTATCTTCGATCCGTTCTTCACCACAAAATTTACCGGACGCGGCCTGGGTCTGGCTGCTGTTCTTGGCATCATCAAGGGACACAAAGGTGGTCTGCGTATCGAGAGTGAAGAAGGGAAAGGAACTCTTTTTGAGATCGTGCTTCCACTGGCAACTTCTTCGATCCCCTCTGTTATTTCCGAAAAGAAGGCACTATCTGCTTTGAACGGCGAAGGGAAAACAATTCTCATTATCGACGACGATCCTTACGTGTTCGATCTTCTGAAGGATATCCTGACCGAGGCCCGCTTTACGGTGATCGGAGCGTCCGATCCAATGAAAGGTATCGAGATGTTTCGTCAGGACCATGAAAAGATTGCGATGACCATCCTGGATTATTCCATGCCTGTTATGGATGGTAAAGCCGCATTTGAAGAAATGTTGAAGATTGATCCCGCTGCAGCCGTTCTGCTCTGTTCGGGATATACCGAAGAAGAGACTTTATTGACATTTGGCACCGAAAGGCCGAAGGGATTTTTCCAAAAACCGTACAAAGCTCAGGAACTTTTGGATCGTGTGGCGTTTATTCTATCGGCCAATCGCGAAGGCGCATGAACTGTTTGTCTCATTGATTTATCTTGGTCTACGACTCTTTGAGCGGGGCTTTGTGGCAATGTTCTTCTCAAATATTTTTCGTGTCTTCGTGCCTTTGTGGCAATATTCTTCTCAATTATTTTTCACGCCTTCGTGTCTATTCCTTCATGCCTAATGCTCTTCTTTGTTAATTC
>CAIOTF010000052.1 GCA_903861125.1 uncultured Ignavibacteriota bacterium | reverse complement strand
TCCCGCTGTTTTTTAGCGGGAGTTGCCTGAGGTGCATATGATAGGGCAAACGATTTCACACTATAAAGTTTTAGAGAAATTAGGCGAAGGTGGAATGGGCATTGTCTATAAAGCACAGGACACCAAACTCGACCGCTTCGTTGCTCTCAAATTTCTTCCTCAGCATATGGCCGCGTCAGAACAGGACAAGGCGCGCTTCATTCAGGAAGCAAAGTCCGCCGCTGCGCTGAATCATCCGAATGTCTGCTCCATCATCGATATTCAGGAACATGAAGGGAAGATGTTCATCGTCATGGAGTTCGTCGATGGACAAACGCTTCAGGAGAAGAAAGCATCGCTCACGCAGAAACAGGCGATCGATTATGCAATTCAGATTGCCGAAGGATTGTCCGCCGCTCATGAAAAGGGAATCGTCCACAGAGATATCAAGCCCGAAAACATCATGATCCGCAAGGATGGAATTGTTCAGGTGATGGATTTTGGATTGGCGAAACTTGTCGGTATTTCCCGGCTGACGAAAGCGGGCAGTACCGTCGGAACTCTTGGCTATATGTCCCCGGAACAAGTGCAGGGTCAAGACACAGACCACCGGTCGGATATTTTTTCATTCGGCGTGCTGTTATATGAGATGATCACCGGAAAATCTCCATTTACGGGAGCACACGAAAGTGCTATTCTTTATGAGGTTGTGAACGTGGATGTTCCGCCGCCGTCAACGGTGAAACCGGAACTCGATCCGGAACTGGACCGCATCGTGATGGAGTGCATGGAGAAAGATCCAAACGAACGGATGCAGTCCATCAAGCAGGTCGCGATCGATCTGAACCGCTTCAAGCGGACGTCGAGCAGATCGCGGATGAGCCGGACCTTTACCACCGGTGCAATGTCAAATGCATTACAGCAGCCTGCGGAGAAATCATTTGCAAAGATACTTTTCAGCGGGAGAAATCTCCCCTGGCTGATTACATTGCTTGTTGTAGTAATCTGCACAGTTCTGATGATGTTCTTTCTGATGTTCAATGTACATTCGGTCAGTACGAACCGTTTCAATCTTACCGTCATCAATGCGTCCGAACAGCAAATTGCACGATCGGATATTCCAAGCATCGCATTGTCGCCGGATGGATCCATATTGGCGTATACAATGTTCGAGTCGGGAATAACGAAGATCTACGTTCGGTCATTGACGAATTATCTCGGGACACCGTTGAAAGGAACGGAGAACGGCACTGCGCCGTTCTTCTCGTCGGACGGCCAATGGATCGGGTTTGCCGCCGATGGTAAGATCAAGAAGATCCCTGTTCAGGGAGGTGCGGTCGAGATCGTGACTGATGCAGTCGGATTTCGCGGTGCGTCATGGGGAACCGATGACAGGATCTATTTCAGTCCCTCATTTTCATCCGGCATCATATCGGTGAATTCCAAAGGGGGAGATCTAAGAGTAATCTCAACGCTCGATACCATTCGGCATGAACGGACTCATCGCTGGGTACAAGTGCTTCCCGGATGTAAATATGTTCTCTATACGCTCGGCGATGTGAATAATCCGAACTCTTATGACGATGCAACGATCATCATGCAGTCCATTAAGACAGGTGAGCGTCATGTCCTGGATGTCCGTGGAGAAATGGCGAAGTTTGTAGAACCCGGTTATTTGATCATCGGCCGCAATGGAACGCTTCTCGCGGCACCGTTCAGTCTGAACGATTTCAGGCTGAATAAGCCATTGACTACAGTGATCAGTGAAGTAAGCAGCGATCCCGGCAGCGGCGTGGTCGATTATGACGTCTCAAACAACGGACATCTCGTCTATCTCCCCGGCACATTGAACAAAGATCTTGAATTGGTGTGGGCCGATCTGGAAGGGAAGGTCACACCCGTTTCCGCACAATTGCAGCCGTATAATGCACCCCGCGTGTCTCCGAATGGAACAAAAATCGCAGTGACGTTCGGTGTTGTACGTGGTAGCGACAATGATATTTGGATCTATGATATCAAACAATCGTCGTTCAGCAGACTGACATTCGGCAAAAAAATGTTCGCTCCGGCCTGGAGTGCCGACAGCAAGACGATTTATTATGCGAATGCCGTTGCGAGCGAAGAAGGAATATGGGAAATTTCTGCCGATGGCGGATCGGAAGGGAAATTGCTGCAGAGGATGACGGTCCCGACATATCCCGTTTCTGTTTCGCGGGACGGAAAAGTCCTCATCCTCAACACGGAAGGAGGCCCGTCCGACGGCGACATTCTGATGATCGATCTTCAAAAAAGGAACGGTTCAACGATGCTGTTGAATTCGGCGCCATATGAATCCGGTGGACAAATATCACCGGACGGAAAATATTTCCTCTTCTACACCAATGAGACCGGGACCTTTGAGATCTTCGTCCGCTCTTTCCCGGAGTTGAAAGGAAAATGGCAGATCTCTGTGAACGGCGGAGTATCTCCTAAATGGTCCCCCGATGGAAAATCCATCTACTTCATCAATCCGCTCGGTAAGTTGATGGGGGCAAAAGTAAGGACACAGCCGACCTTCTCTGCGGAACAGCCCCATGACATTTTTGATGTTACGCAGATGTATTTCCCGAATAATCCGGTCTACAATTATGACATCACGCCGGATGGAAAACGATTCATCATGGTGAGGAACGGAAAGAATAATGCAAAGATGACCGCCTTCAATTATATCATGAACTGGACGGAAGAGCTGAAAAAAATCAATTGATCCAGTGATGGCATGTTTTCAATGAATCAATCAATAAATGAAGAAGTCGTATGATCGATCAAATTCCAATTCACCCGCGAGTGTTTTTTACGAGTGGAAGTGATTTTGAATTTACCGTTGTTTTTAAGCGGGACCTAGAGGAGTAAAATTATGATTGGACAAACAATTTTGCACTACAAGATTCTTGAAAAGTTAGGCGAAGGTGGGATGGGAGTGGTGTACAAAGCCCATGACACAAAACTTGACCGGTTCGTCGCACTCAAGTTTCTTCCCGCACACGCTACGGTCAATGCCGAAACAAAAGCGCGCTTCACGCAGGAAGCAAAAGCGGCCGCTGCGCTGAATCATCCCAATATCTGCACGATCCATGGCGTTGACGAAGTGGACGGGAATCTCTTTATCGTGATGGAGTATATCGACGGCGGAACATTGCGCGAAAAAGTGCCGTATCAGAAAGTTGATGACGCGGTTTCCATCGCCATCCAGATCGGCGACGCACTGCATGAGGCGCACTCAAAAGGGATCGTCCACCGCGATGTGAAAGCGGATAATATCATGCTCACGTCCAAAGGACAGATTAAAGTAATGGATTTTGGGCTGGCGAAATTGAAAGGATCGCTCAAACTTACACGAACTTCAAGCACCGTAGGCACATTGGCCTATATGGCTCCCGAACAGATTCAGGGAGGCGAGGTTGACCAGCGGAGCGATATCTTTTCGTTTGGTGTACTCTTATTCGAAATGCTGACAGGAAAATTTCCCTTCCGCGGTGAGCATGAAGCAGCACTGCTCTACTCTATTGTGAACGAAGAACCTGAATCGATCACGAAATACATTCCTGATGCATCTGCCGGATTGCAGCAGATATTCGACAAAGCGCTTGAGAAAGACCCCGCGGTGCGGTACCACTCGGTTGATGATATGGTTGTTGACCTTCGCAGAACGAAAAAACAAACGTCGAGAGTCTCGAAGATTATTCCGATTACTCCCGCGGATTCTACGCAAAATATTCCGGTGCAAAAAGCGGAACCGGCAGCGAAGAATACCCTGTTCATCCGGTCCGGGATCGCAATCGTTATTGTATTGATCGCGTACGGAATCTATTCCCAAGTGCTCGTTAAGGGTAATGAAACCGCTCCGTTCAGTAACATGAAACTGACACGGCTGACGACCGACGGCAAAGCATCCGACGTTGCTGTTTCGCCGGACGGAAGATATGTAGCGTATGTCCGTTTCGAAAAAGAAAAAAATAATCTTTGGATCAGACAAGTTTCGACCACCAATAATATTGCGATCACGCAGCCATCCGAAGATTTAATCGGTGGCCTCACCTTTTCGCCCAATGGTGATTTCCTCTATTTTCTCATCATGAAACACGGTACGAACAAAATTGATCTCTATCAGATTTCGATTCTCGGCGGTAATCCAAAGATGATCATGCCCCATGTTAATTCCCGCATTTCATTCTCTCCCGACGGGAAGAGATACGCATTCATCACCGATTCCGCGGAAACGGATACGTATCTTGCGGTGGCCGATGCGGATGGTTCGGGGAAGAAAATTCTGTTAACCCGTCGCACGCCGGGCCATTTTGATGATGCGGCATGGTCGCCCGACGGAAAATACGTTGCGTTGATCGAAGGGCGATCGGGAAGTTTTATGAACCACAGAATCCTCATCTATTCCATGGATGAGCAGAAAGAGATACTGCCGGCCGGGCAAAAATGGCTTACGCTTCGGAGCATCAATTGGATGGAACATTGCAAGGGATTGGTGGTGACCGCTGCGGATGATCAGTCGAGTTTTGATTCACCGCAATTATGGTATTTCCCGATTAAAGAGGGGATCGCAAAAAAACTTACGAACAATTTAAATGGCTATGCATTTTCTTCCATGGATAATAAATCGAAACAGCTTGCCGCCATCGAACCGGAATCATATTCGAATCTCTTTATTGTATCGAATAATGCCGCTGCTTCTGCACAACCGCTCACGGAAGGAACAAAGAAACATGACGGCATGAAAGGAGTCCGTTGGCTGAATGATGATCAGATTATCTATTCTTCTCAATCCGGCGGCTATGACAATATCTGGATGACAAATGGCAAAGGGGGAACAGAAACGCAGATCACATCCGGAGCATTTGTCGATCGTACTCCTCATGCCATACCCGGCCGGAATACCATCGTCTTTTCATCGAACAGGAGCGGCTCGTTCAATATCTGGAAATGTGATGTCAGCGGTTCAAATGTGAAACAACTTACTCATGGAAATTACGACATCGAACCCAGTGTAACGTCCGACGGCCGCTGGATCGTTTACGGTTCGTTCGGTGATAGTGCATCTTCGATCTGGAAAATGACGGTGAACGGAGACAGCACGCAATTATTGACGACGAAGCATGTACAAACATACGCCATCTCGCCGGACGGTCAATCGCTCGCATATATTTATTTTAATGATGAACAGAAGCAGAAACTTGCCGTCATCTCCCTAAGTACGCGGCAGGTGATCAATGAGATCGACTATCAGTACGGAATCTCGTGCTGGACTCCGGACGGTAAGGGTTTTGCTCATATCGACACAAAGAATGATGTCTCCAATATCTGGACCGTACCGGCTGCCGGCGGAAAACCGAAACAAGTCACAGATTTCAAATCCGGTCGTATTTTTTCGTTTGATTGGACACGTGACGGACGTAAATTAATAGTTGCGCGGGGTGAAAGCAACTCGGATATCGTGTTGCTGACCGATGCTGATAAAGCTCAACAATAATATTTGTTCAATGAGGAAATAATGACAGGTCAAACAATCGGGCAATACACCATTCTTGAGCATATCGGCGAAGGTGGCATGGGGGTGGTCTATAAGGCCCAGGATACAAAGTTGAACCGCATCGTTGCCCTTAAATTTCTGCCGCATCATCTTGCAAAAGGAACAACAGAGCAATCACGGTTCCTTCAGGAAGCGCAGGCCGCCGGGGTTCTCAACCATCCAAACATTTGCGTGATCCATGACGTTCGTGAAGAGGATGGGAAGCAGTTTATTGTGATGGAACTTGTTGAAGGGGCCACGATCCGCGAGACAATTCAAAAAGGACAGATCAAAATTGATACGGCGATTGATTACGCGATCCAAATTGCTGAAGCATTGGAAGAAGCACACAGCAAAGGAATTGTCCACCGGGATATTAAAGCCGATAACATTATGATCAATTCCAAGAACCAGATAAAGGTGATGGATTTTGGTCTGGCAAAACTGAAAGGTTCATTGAAACTTACCCGCACATCGAGTACCGTCGGCACGCTTGCCTACATGGCGCCGGAACAGATGCAGGGAGGCAATGTCGATCCCCGTTCCGATATCTTCGCATTCGGTGTATTGTTCTTCGAGATGCTTTCCGGACGTCTTCCGTTCCGCGGCGAACACGAAGCGGCAATGATGTATTCCATCATCAACGAAGATCCCGAGACCATTCAAAAATATGTCCCGGATGCTCCGGCTGAATTGAACTTCCTGCTAAAGACTGCACTGGAAAAAAATCCGGACGACCGGTTTCAGCATATGTCCGATATCATTCGCGATCTGAGAAGATTAAAAAAACAGAGCTCGCGCGTCAATCGCCCTGCCTTTTCCGGCGAATATCAAAAATTCGCTGCGGATACGGCATCGCAGCCGAAGCAATCGGAAACGCAGCACGTAAAGGCCGGACCGGTAAAACAGAAAAGAATCTTGTTGTACGGAGGAATCGGATTAGGCATTGTTATTTTCGTCATTGCAGGAATGATGTTCTTTCTTCCTCATGAAAATAGAACATTTTCTTCGTTCCAGTTCAGCCGGATCACATCAACCGGAAAGATCCAGAGTGCAGCAATTTCTCCCGACAGCAGGTACATCAGCTATTCACAATTTGATAAAGGGAAATATTCGCTCTGGGTGCGCCAGCTTGCCACATCCAGCAATATTCAGATCAAAACTCCGCAGGATAATTTCATCGGCGATCCGGTATTTTCTGAGGATGGTAATTTCATTTTTTATCGGATGAGCGATGAAAAAACAACCGATGTTTCGTTATATAAAATTCCTGTGCTTGGCGGTAATCCGATAAAAATAATATCGGATGTTCAGGGTCCGGTCACATTCTCGCCGGATAAGAGCCGGATTGCCTTTAACCGTCTCTATCCTGTCTCGGGAAATTTTGCCCTTGTTGTTGCTTCGGCTGACGGTTCGCAGCAAAAAGATATTGTTGCATATAAAGGGGATAAATGGATCAGCGGCGCTCCCTCATGGTCGCCGAAGAGTAATATCATTGCCGTTGCCCTCGGACTTTGGAAAGATGGTTTTCATCATGAGGTGATCGGTGTTGATGCAGTAACCGGGAAAGTAGAGCCGCTCTCAAAACAAAAGTGGGAAGTCATCAGAAAAGTGCAATGGTTATCCGATGGCAAGGGTCTGATATTGGAAGGATTTGATCTTAAGGCATTTTCGAATCAGTTATTTTTTGTCTCCTATCCTTCCGGGGATACCCGAAAAATTACGAATGACCTGAATGATTATGGAGGAACAACGGTCACGGGAGATATGAAGAAAATCTGCACCGTACAAAATGAACGGGAGATGTATCTGTACTATGTCCCGAATGGCGATTCGAAACATGTGAAAAAAATAACGACATTACGGGATGACGGTTTACTCGGATTGGCCGTGAGTAAAGACAATACTGTTTATTATGCTTCTCGGCAGGGCGGTTCATATGATATTTGGTCCATCGGACTGAACGGCGAAGATCAGAAACAAATTACATTCGATGAAAATGCCGAGCAGCAAATTTCAATTTCACCGGATGGCAGCATGTTGGTATTCAATTCAAATAGGGCCGGCATACCGAATATTTGGACCATTCATGCCGATGGAACAGGTCTAAAACAAATGACGAAAGATGCGGAAGATTACCGTCCGGTGTTTGACCGTTCGGGGAAATGGATTATTTTTGATTCATGGTTTCGCGGTCCGAATACGATTATGAAAATACCTGCCGCTGGAGGCGAAAGGATGGATGTTACAACGATCAATGGAAACAGTCCGGCAATATCCAATGATGGAACTTCCGTGGTGTTTGCTTCTTTGGATGATAAACGGAATTCTTTGTTCACAATATCGCTTGCAGGGGGAACACCGCAACTTCTCTTTGATCTTCCGAAATTTACGGCACAATATATTCTTGCCAGACCGGGATCGAATGAGATCAGTTTTGTGGTGACTACGGACGGAGTGTCGAATATTTATACCCGTTCGATCGACGGAGGACCACAAAAACAATTTACCCATTTTGACGATTATTTCATCACCTCATTCGCGTGGACGCCGGACGGCAAATCCGTGATCGTCACGCGCGGGGACCAGAGGTCGGATGTTGTCATATTAACAGAAGATCAAAAATAAATCTCTATGAAATACGCAATCATTTCTGATATCCATTCCAATCTTGAAGCGCTGACGAAAGCGCTCACCATCATCGATGAAAAAAATGTCGATGAGATCATCTGTCTCGGCGATATTGTCGGTTATGGTGCCAATCCCAACGAATGTGTCGACATTGTCCGGTCACGAAGTGCTGCGGTTGTGTTGGGAAATCATGATGCGGCCGCACTTGATACGGCGCAGGCGCACGACTTTAATGCGATCGCACGGAAAGCGGTCTTTTGGACCGCCGAGCAATTGACGGCGGAAAGCAAGTCCTATTTGTTATCACTTCCGATGGTGGAACGGAAAGAACAGATCCTCTTCGTCCACTCCTCACCGGATTCACCGGAAGCGTGGGACTATGTTATTGATAACGATGATGCCGATTCTGCGTTGGATCATTTTAAGGAAAAGATCTGTTTCATCGGTCATACGCACGTTCCCGGTATCTTCTCGCATCATGGCCGGGCAAAATTAATTACACCGGACGAACAATTTCTCATCAATGTCGGCAGTGTCGGACAGCCGCGCGACGGAAATCCGAAACTTGCATTCGGAATTTTCGATTCGTCGGCATGGGAATATGAACTGATCCGTTCGCAGTATGATATCCAAAAAGCCGCCGACAAGATCTACGCCGCAAAACTTCCGGAAGAACTGGGGAACCGGTTGATGTATGGTATGTAAAATTTCTTCCTTCCTATCGGCCATCAGAACATGGACTACGACAGAGTGTATAAATTCTCATTGAAAAACACTTTGCTGTGAGCCGTTTTTATTGGTTTGCATATGTATCCTCCATTATCTATCTTCACGCAGAGCAATACAGACAATATTATTTTGTATTAGCCGTACCATATTCAATTGGTATCAAGAATATTCGGCAAAGCGTCAGCAGTCAATGTACTGTATGCCAGAGATTCTTCATTTTCTTATGTTGTTGAATTGTCGGCAGTGAAGTAATTCTTTCCAAGGAGGTCTGCATGAAAGCAAAAATTATAGTATTTCTTTTCATCGTAACGGCAGCATTCACCAACGTGTGTGCACAGGATGATCACATCCTTCCCGCGCAGGCAGACGCGATCCGTTCGTTGGCCGTTGAACACGGTTTCACGATGCAGACGCTGTCCGATTACCTCGCGCAAAAATGGGGCGGTCCGATGAATAATCTTTCCCGGAAGGATGCAGCGGCTCTCATACAGTTATTTCAAAGTAGTAATCCTCCGATACCGTTGGAAGCCAATCAAACTGCAGCACCAGTCAGCGTTCCTATACAGACACCACCTCCAGTTCAGCAGCAAAACACTATTGTTTTGCCGCAGAGTACCGTTCAAAGCAAACAACAGGCTCTGATCATTGCTGAATTTCTGGAAATAGGAATGTCCAAACGGTTCCACCTTGTAGACGGGAACATCATTCAAGGAGTAATAGCTCGGATAGACAGTGGAATATGCAGCATTGAAACTGTGGACGGCGTATTAAATATCCCTGCCAAAGATATTCTGGAAGAGACGGCAGAGATCACGAAACGGGACGGCAGCCGGTATGTAGGTCCGGTCTTAAAAGAATCGGTTGAGGATATCACACTTCGGTCCAAATACGGAGATGTTATTGTGGACAAAAGAGATATTCAGACAATGAACCGCTATCACGGCGGAAGACTTGTTCAATGGGCTGAAGAAAAAAAGACATTCTATCGCGGCAATGTAGTACTGACAGATATTTTTTTCGATCCGACGGCATTTCCTCTTGAACCGAATTCGCTTTATATCAGTGCACTCTCGCTCGGATACGGATTCACCGACCGGTTTATGGTCCGGACATCGTTCGGCAATAATTTTTCCGGCGACCTGAACCTTCAGCCGATCATTCAGTTCTACACTCAGCGTACAGCCACAAATCGGATTGCTGCGGCTGTCGGCATGGATATGTACAGCCATCACGACATGACATCGGTGATCTCGAAATATGCCCGTTTCATTAAAGAGGATAAGGTCGGCGGAAAAGCGATCAACGAACTTCCCTCAACCTTTTCAATCTCCGATGCACTTTCCAAATCGTACAAGAAAAATTTCTATGCCGAATTCTATATCGTCCTTTCTCACCGGTGGACCCTGGAATCCGGCAGGGGCGAAATGGGTTACCATCTTGGATTCCGAACAAATACGCTCCCGATATACAGGGACGAAGTATTGGCATCAGGATATAAATGGTCATCAGACAATCTTGGTAAAGTACCATTTCGTTTCTGGGCTGCGTTCGAATATGATCTGATGAAAGACCTTAAACTTGCCGCCAATATCTGGGCGGATAACGGATACCGTTACCGCACGCTGAATCAGGTCATTAAAGACTATCTGCGCGAAACGCCGTTTATCATAGACGGACTCGATGGGGAAGAACGGACCGTTGATTTCGATTTCGGTCTTCTGTATGCCGTGAATGAAAGCCTTCGCATCGGAATTCATTTTCAGCATCCCTACCTAGCACTCTTTTGGAGGATCGTTGAATTCTAGAAGAAAAAAAATATCGATGATCGTGAACAATCGGTATGTTTCGATTCTGTTCATTCTCTGTGTTTCATTTTTTCTGACTGAGCACCTGCTGGCACAGGAACATTCTGCAGTGTCATCGGGGACAAAATTGAAGATCCAAAGACTAGTTCGTGATCTACTAGGATCTGCCGTGACTTTGAATTTCAAGGATTCCGGAACAAAGACCGGTAATCTGGTTCGGGCCAATGGAGACCAATTCGTTCTTGAAATCGACGGTAACGAAGAGCACTTTGAAACGGCATTAATACATTCTTTGACAAAAAAGGCAGGATTATCGGAAGGGATATTGATGGTCGCATCCGCTGCTGTTGTCGGCGGATTTGGACTGGGTGCGACTGCGCTTCTCTTCGAAGGATCCTCTCCGGCCTCATTGACTGCTGTTGCAGTAGTGTTTGCAGTGTTCGGAGGATGGCTCGGATTCGAGAGTTTTTTTCAGGATGTGGAAGTGGTCTTACCGTAAGGTGAACGGACCGCTGAATGCGAAAGGGAATCTATGATGCACCGGATGCTCGAATTGGCACTTGCGGCAGTGTGCGGCATGTTGTTGGTAGGATGTTCTTCAAAGGTGCATGAACTGCTGATACGCGATGAACTGTCCATGTGGGCAGACGAAACAATTGTTGAAATTACGCTCGATAATGGTGCTGTAATTTTTTTTGACGATCTCGGAGGTCACCTGGATCGGAAGCAGACAGGGCAGACGGCAAAAACAACCGTTGTTGGCAATACACGTTCCAATGAACGTGTACAGATCGATCTGGAAAAAGTGCTGGATGCGAAAATTGAACGGTCGGAATTCAGCGCGGGACGCACCATATTGTTCACGTTATCAATTTTATCGGGAATATTTTTTACGCTGCTCATGATTGCTCTCAGTTCCATTTAAAATTATCATTATGAAGAAGAACATTTTCGTCCTCACCGCTCTGTGGAGTTTCCTCTTCATACATCACATAGCACTAACGCAGGTACGGTCCACAGACCGCGCCGTTGTTTTTACAAAATCTGGTACCGGAACAAGCGGATATCTGCTGGAGATCCGAATAGGCACGGAAGATGACACCCTTGTCATTGTCTCAACAAAAGGAACGGAACTCATTCAGGTCGGTGAACTGTCGAAAATTATCATCCTCTCCCGCGAACAGGAAGGGAATCTTTTTCTGGCTGGCGCCATTGTCGGAACGTACATCAGTACGCTGATGATCGGCCACACCGATGAACTTCCGACGGGATTTCTTGAGCAGTCGTATGCTGGCGGAGCCGGATTGATCCTTACCTCTGCTTTGGGAATTCTTGTCGGCGGAGGTGTAGGAGTTTTTGTAAATTCCGGGTCGAATAAGGAACTTGTTCTGGAATTTAACCGAAGCGCTCAGGAGAATAAAGCGGCAAGAGAAAAACTGTACGGAATATTCTCTAACACCAAGGATATTCGCAAACTTCATATAAGCGTTCAGGGAGGCCGTGTGTATGCGCATGTGAAGGACGAATTTGAAAAGGTTGCCGGAACAAATAATTACGGTATGTATGGCGCTGGCGTGAGTGACTTTACGATGCTGCGGAAGATTCAATTAACATTTTCAGCGGACCAGAGCTTTGAATACGGTGCGGCAATTCAGTGGAGCAGCGAACCGAAAATTTCGCGGTCGTCCTATACATCAAGCCCTGACTATAGCGTCCAAACGTCCACCGGATATGAGCAATTGTTTACCGTTACAGGATACCATGCGATTGGAAAATATAAACCGTTCGTTGCCAACATTCCCGATTACCTGGATATTGCCGTCGGGGGCGGAGTTGGTATTGCGAAGATCGTTTACCGCCGCGGTGCCGGAATAACAACTTATAATTCTACTATCGTCAATGGGCAATATAAGACAACAACGACGGAGACCAAATATCAGTACAATGTTGATAAATCGATGGGAAGCGCGGTGGTGTTTGGTGAATGCAGCTTTTATTTACGCGACTATCTCACGCTTGGCCTTACAGCGGACTATTCGTATTTTCCTCCGGTCACTATCCCGCCGGAGGCGGCCGCAGGATTTCCGGAACAAATATTATCCGGTAATGCTTGTTTCGGTTTTGTTTTGGGATTTCATCTTTAGAACATTGATCACTCCGGAGACCGTATGCCTGTACCGATGCAGATGAAAATGTTTCCGAAAAATATATCAGTTTCAATTATCATCATTGTATCAACATTATGTTTTCCGTATTGTGCATCGTTTACCTCTGTGGACCTTTCTTTGCGTCCGGGAACGAAAACGGTAAGCATGACAACGGATATTAATAGGAAATACGAAGTAGTTAAACATATAGTAGTACAGCAAAAAGTTTCGTTTCTTTTCCTCGTCCGAATGAATGCGCAGAACGGCAGCGTTGACCTGAACGAATTGCTCCGTTCGGAACTGAGCAATAGTCAGGCAGACGCTCTTGTGAATGTCAGTATCAGAGGTAAAGTAGCAATAGGAGATGTAGCTCTACCTCTCGGCATTGGTTTTTTAGGGGGCATCATGTTCCCACCGCTGTTTCTCATTATGGTCATTCCGATGTATGAAGACCTGAAAACGTATGAAGTTGAAGGAGATCTTGTGAGATACATCGATCAGCCTGCTGCAACCGATCAATCCGTAAAGCCCTTTGATCCGCTTACCGGAGTTCCGGTTGAAAAAAAGAATATACAATTCGATCCTGAAACCGGCTTGCCTGTAAAAAAATAAATACACCTTCACGTACGACAGTTATGTCCCTCAGCAGAACTGCGGCGTTGAATAGTTGTGCAAAATAGAGAGAACCTTGCAACGTAAAAAATACCCCTGCTCAGCGTGCTTCTTAGAAATAGATCATTTCCATGGAAAGCATTTGAATTAAGCAAATCTTAAGAATCTCTTTAGTCAGTCTTAAACATCCGTATTGTATTTTGGTGTACACAATTATGAAAGGAAGTACACTATGCCGGATCTCTCCCATATACACCCTATGCTTGTCCATTTTCCCATTGCTCTGCTCATTGTCGGTTTCCTCTCCGAAACGGTCGGTTTGGCGCTGAGAAAAGAATTTTTTAGCACCGCGGGATTTTATTTGTTACTTTTAGGTGCTGCAGGATCTGTTGCCGCCTATTTTTCAGGTCAGAATGCCGGTGACGGCATAACGGAAGTGGGTGCATTAAAACTTGCGCTCGAAACGCATGAAGGGGCCGCTGAATTGACGTTATGGCTTGTTATCATTGCGGCACTGGTAAGAATTGCGGTAGTCCTGTTCAAAAAATACTCCGGTATATACAGAACCATTGCCTATGTATTTTTTTTATCTGCAGTTCTTTCGGTAGCCAGAACAGGATTTTTCGGCGGAGAACTGGTATACAAACATGCGGCGGGCGTGCAGTTAAACCTCGGTTTCGAGACATTCCCTGCGGATTCAACAGCAACACCTGCTGAAAGCACGAAGGAAGATAAAGAATAGGGGTCCATGAGAATTCTTGTTGTAGAAGATGAAAAAGGGATCGCAAATTTTTTGCGCGACGGTCTGAAAGAGGAAGGATTTGCCGTTGATGTTGCTGTCGACGGTAAGAATGGTTTGTTGCTCTCCCGGGAGAACGAATACGATATTATCCTTCTGGACTGGATGCTTCCCGGAATGAGCGGCATAGAAGTCTGCAGGGAGATCCGGAAAAAAAATAGTTCGGTGCCGATCATCTTTTTAACGGCAAAAGATACCGTGCAGGATACCGTGTTCGGATTAGAAGCCGGAGCAAATGATTATATTAAAAAACCGTTCGCTTTTGATGAACTGCTTGCGCGTATCCGCGTTCAAATGCGGACGGGAAGCAGTGAAATATCGACATTGACCGTTGGTGCTATCGAAATGGATATACTCACCCACACGGTCCGCAAAGATAATACCGAGATCCCATTTACCCAAAAAGAATTTGCATTGCTTGAATTTCTCCTCCGTAACAAGAACGCCGTTTGCACACGCACCCGGATTATCGAACACGTATGGGACATCCATTTTGATGCCGACACATCGGTAATCGATGTCTATATCAATTCCCTCCGGAAAAAACTCACCACGAAAGACGGGAAAGATCATATTCAAACCGTGCGCGGGGTGGGATACATGATCCGCGACGTATGAAACATTTCAGCATTCGAAATAGGATTGCATTTACCTACATTGCCGTTACAGCACTGCTTATCGCCGCACTGTTCTCCCTTATCTACATCGTAATTTTTCAAACCGTTTATAATCACCTGGATTCCGATCTGGATGCAGAGATACAGGAGGTCTATTCCAGTATTGTTGTTTTGGATAATGCCATCGTGTATGCAAATCCTAACGAGTGGAATGAAAAGGAACACGGCCTGATTGAGGTGAATCCAACATTTGTTCAAATTGTTGATACGACGGGAACGGTGGCGAAAAAAACACCGAATTTGCGCGAAGGTGCGTTGTTTTTTAGTCACGCCATCAGCGAAAAATCGTACTTCGATACACTGCTTGCCGGTGCGCCGATCCGGCAATTGCAACTACCGATCCGAAATCCGACAGGAAGGACCCTTGCGTACCTGGTCATTGCCATACCACTGCAGGAATCTCTGATCGTTCTTAAGAACCTTCGTCTTACGCTCATTATCGGGTATCCGATTGTGCTTATTGCGCTGTTCTTTATTTCGCGGTTCATTGCCGGACGTTCCATCGCTCCCATTAACACAGTAATTGCTACGGCTGAAAAGATCACGAAAGAGAATCTGGATGAACGGATCGTTCTGCCGCAGAATAAGGATGAGATCTATACGTTGGCATATACTATCAATAATCTCTTGGACCGTTTGCGGGATGTCGTTATTCGTGAAAAACAATTCACCGCCGATGCCTCACACGAATTGCGGACGCCGCTGTCGGTCATAAAAGGGACGCTCGAAGTACTCATCCGCAAGCCGCGCGAGCGCGAGCAATATGTTGATAAGATCCGTTATGTGATGAATGAAGTTGATCAAATGTCGCAATTGGTGGACCAACTGCTGGAGTTTGCACGTTTTGAGAGCGGAATGGTCCGTCCATCCGTTGTTGAATTTGAGCTCAACGCACTTATCGGCGATTGTGTTAAACGAATGGAATATGCTTCGGCTGAAAAAAATATTTCCCTTCGGATGCTTACCGAGGAAGCATTTGTGGTGAAAGCGGATATTTCGATGACGAAGATCATCATTGAAAATATACTTTCCAATGCAATCAAATATTCATCCAATGATCAGTCCGTTGAAGTAAGCATAGGGAAGGATTCCGGCGGCGTTACGTGTACCATTGCCGATCACGGCTGCGGCATTCCGCAGGATCAGCTCTCGAAGATCTTCGATCGATTCTACCGCGTTGATGAATCCCGCACATCGCAAACAGCTGGGAAAGGGATCGGATTGGCCATTGTGAAGCGCTTGGCTGAGATACAGCATCTTGGAATTTCGATAAAAAGCACTCCTGCAGTCGGAACAACCTTCACAATGACCTTCGTATAAGCATTTCTTTCCGTTTTAAGCAGATTTTAAGGATCACTTTAGAATGGTTTAAGATGTGCCGGTGTATATTGATGTTATCATCGTAAGAGAATTACACTCATCAATCACCAAACAGAGAGGTCACCAATGAAACTACGTACATTATTTTTTGCCGTACTCACACTGTTCGCAGTAAGCAGTATCGGTTTTTCAAAGGAAGCATCGAAGACGATCGGGAATATCAAAGCGGCGATCAAAGGCGAAACGACAGCCAGCGCTAAATATGCGGCGTATGCCTTAAAAGCAAAAGAAGAAGGGTTTGCAAAGATCGCAGTATTGTTTGAAGCAGCTTCGAAAGCGGAATTGATCCATGCCAACAATCATCGCGCCGTTCTGGAACAGCTTGGGGAAAAAATGGAAGAATTCAAACCTGAATATTCCGTGAAATCGACCAAAGAAAATTTAGAGGATGCATATAAAGGAGAATCGTACGAGATCGCAACGATGTATCCCGGATTCATCAAACAGGCTCAAAAAGAAAATGTGAATCTGGCATTGATCTCTTTCAACTATGCCTACCAGACCGAAAAGAAGCATCAGGCATTATATAAGAATGCTGCCGAACAAATGAAGGCAAATAAAGAAACAATGCTTCCCTCAAAATATATGGTCTGCCAAACCTGCGGCAATACGTACGACGGCGAAGCACCGGCACGCTGCGGAATCTCGATGACACCGAAAGAACGGTTTATTACTATCGGCGCATGACGAAGACACAAACATTGAAAAATGGAAGGGACTTCGTGCGCAGTGCAGGGTCCCTTTTTTATTGCTGATTAATACATAGGAGAAATACAATGAAAATGATGATTGTTCTTGCTCTGCTTACTCTGCCGTTAACTGCCCAGTTGCCGGATGAAACAAAAGGGAGGATACCGGAACTTGATGCCTTTCACAAACCGATCTATGCAATATGGCACGAAGCGTGGCCGGCAAAAGATATTCAAACATTGAAACAGCTTTTTCCGCAGGTAGATACTGCATACATCAAACTTGCCGCGGCAGTACTGCCGGGTATTCTGCGCGATAAACAGATAAAATGGGACGAGAAAAAAGGAGAACTCCGTACGGCAGTTGATGAATACCGGATGAGTATTGCCGGAAATGACACATTGCGGATTCTTAAGGCTGCGGAAAATGTTCATATGCTGTACGAACATATGATCCGGATCGTGAGGCCGGTAACAAAAGAGATCGATGAGTTCCACCGGGTTCTGTATTCAATTCATCATTATTATATTCCGGAAAAAAATATAGAGATGATTAAAAAATCTGCCGAAGATCTTTCGGCTGCGATGGCGACCGTCGACACTGTGAAACTTCCGGCAAAATGGGAAAAGAAAAAAGAGATGTACGAAAAACGCCGCACGCTTCTTTCTGAATCGGTGAAAGCGTATGTTGGTGAAGTTCGTGCAGCAAAGGCGGTCGATTTGCTCACAAAATCTGAAGGAACGGTACACAGCCGGTATCAGATGCTGGAAAAAGTGTTCGAATAACTATTGCAGTGGAATGATCCATACCGGATCATTCCGTTCATTTTCTGTCGGAAGAAAAATATTATATGAGTAATAACGCCTCTGTTGAAAGTCCAATCCATTCTTCATTCCGTTTGTATGAGGCGTTCTCAACTCAGCAGCGGCCGATCATCTTCACCGTACTCTGTTTGGTCACCGTACTTTTAAGCGTAGCCGGCGAATCATTCGCTGCACCGCCGGCGGTTATTTTCCTGCTCAACATCGCTTCGTATATTTTCGGCGGTTGGTACGGAATTCAGGAAGCGTTGAATAGCCTTCGGGAAAAAAAGATCAATGTTGATATGCTGATGATCCTGTCGGCAATCGGCGCTGCCACGGTGAACCAGTGGCACGAAGGGGCAATTCTGCTTTTTCTTTTTTCGCTCTCAAATGTTTTGCAAACTTACGCTATGGACCGATCACGCAACGCGATTAAAGCGCTACTGAAACTCCGGCCGAACGAAGCAACGGCGATCCGCGATGGGAAAGAAATTCGGGTTCCCATTTCCGATCTTCGTCTCGACGATCATATCATCATCGTTCCAGGCGAGAGTATCGCTGCGGACGGCATCATCGTCAACGGTGAATCCGCTATCAATCAGGCATCCATCACCGGTGAATCGGTTCCGGTCGACAAGGAAGCCGGTGAGATCGTCTTTGCCGGAACAATGAACGGAAGCGGATCACTGGAAGTACGAGTAACGCGTCTGGCATCGGATTCCACTCTGTCGTGCATCATTCAGATGGTGGAGACAGCGCAGCATCAGCGGGCCAAGACGCAATATCTTCTTGAAAAATTCGAGTCGTATTATGCCGTTGGAGTAATCCTTGCAACATTGACTCTCATTATTGTTCCGTGGTTGGTGCTTGGCCATGAATTCTATTCTTCATTCTACAAAGCAATGGTTATTCTTGTCGTTGCGTCGCCGTGTGCACTTATTATTTCCACTCCCGCCTCAATCCTCTCTGCCATTGCTAATGGTGCCCGGAAAGGAATTCTCTATAAAGGGGGTGCGTATATGGAGCGTATGGCCGAGGTGAAATGCGTGGCGTTCGACAAGACCGGAACATTAACGCAAGGGAAAATGAAAGTAACCGATATCTATGTCTCGAAAAATAATCCGGACAATGTTACGGATTCTTCACTGCTTGGTCTTTCTGCAGCGTTGGAAGGACGTTCGGAGCATCCCATTGCGAAAGCAGTGGTAACGGAAGCGAACGAAAGGAAAGCGCTCATTCCGGCAATGACAAATTTTGTTTCGATGCCCGGACGGGGCGTTCACGCAAAAGTTGAAGGGTATTTAACGTGGATCGGCGGATACCGTTTGTTTGAAGAACACGGCGAGACCATTCCGGGTGATCTGATGGAAGCGAAAGATCGTTTTGAAAAAGAAGGGAAGACCGTACTCATCATCCACCGTGAACTCGGCCGGCAGGGCGAACTGGGAATCCATGAGGATGACGGCGGCTGGCTTGGCTGCATAGCCGTTGCCGATGCTGTCCGCGAGGATGCCGTCCATGCAATTGCAGAATTGAAACGGATCGGTATTGCGGCAACCGTAATGCTCACCGGCGACAATCCGACTGTTGCAGCCGGCATTGCACGGCAAACAGGGATCGATGAATTTTACGCCAATCTTCTTCCCGAACAGAAAGTGGATGTATTGCGGACGCTGCAGAAAAAGTATGGAACCGTTGCAATGGTCGGAGACGGCGTGAATGATGCTCCTGCTTTGGCTACCGCATCGGTTGGTATTGCTATGGGAGCTGCCGGAACGGATGTGGCGATGGAAACAGCTGATGTTGTTCTGATGGGGGATACGCTGATGAATATTCCGTATGCTATCAATCTCAGCAAACGGGCGCGCAGAGTGGTATGGCAGAACATTCTTTTTTCGCTTTCGGTAATTGTGGTCTTAGTAAGCGCTGCAATGGGTTTCAATCTTCCTCTTCCGTTTGGGGTTGTAGGACATGAAGGAAGTACGCTTGTTGTGGTAGCCAATGGATTACGTTTATTACGGAGCAAATAACGGCGGAGCATCTGGTCGGGTCCGCATGCGTTTTGATATTCAACACAATTCTATCCCAATATGAAGGAATGATGATATGACACCAAGCATTAAGGAAGAAGAATATTTTACCAGATTGACGCTGGAAAACAAAAGAAAAGCAGATGCAGAAAAACTACTTCGCCGAGAAGAACATGAGAAGATACAATTGAAGGAATTGCATTATATGCGATGTCCGAAATGTGGAATGAAATTGTCTGAGGTCGATCATAAGGACGTAAAGATCGACAAGTGTTCTCACTGTAACGGCGTATGGCTTGACGCTGGCGAATTGGAAGTAATCTCAAAGCTCGATCAATCGGTGCTTCATGCCGTATTTGATATCTTTAGAAAATAGGACACTCACGTGTCCATGAATGTTAACGAAGGAAATATTTGACATGCACATTACTCTTCAGGAAGGAAGCGAGTTCTTTCGCGGTTTGCTTCTTTTGATCCGGAAAGACCAGAAAATTACGGAAGAAGAAAAAACATTGTTGATGCGAATCGGTAAATCACTCGGATTTGCACCATCGTTTTGCACCACGGCAATCGGGGAGATAATGGAGAACAAATATATCTCAAATATTCCGCCGGTATTTTCGAATAAGAAAATTGCAGAAAACTTCATCAACCACGGTTTGATCATCTCGTATTCCGATAACGAGATACATAAAAATGAACTGCAATGGCTCCGGTCGGTGGCAAAGTGCAATGGAATAGACGACGAGTGGGTGCTGCAGGAGAAAGAAAAACTTATATTGTCACACCACAACAAGAAAAAAGATTTTGAAGATCTGATAAGACTTCATCCGCTGTCTTAGCACTTTGGCGTGTGAACCATCGGCTGCCCGTTGGGGCTGAACATATCCGTCACCCTACGTTATCATGATCCTGTGAGGTTCAATCCGACCTCCCTCTAAAAAACGAATATCGGCTATTCTATCCAGCGCTACTTGTTGATACTGAGTAAAAGCGGTGAGTTCCCATAATCGTTCGGCAGGCAGTTCCATGCTGAAGACGGGAACGGGAATATCATATCCACGTTCATCTTCTCGCAGCACGTCGCACTCGATATACATTACTGTAAAAAATTCTTTATACGCATCAAGGCGCGGATCGGCTGCGGAGTGGATAAGAAAATCACCGATCCTTGAGTACAGCTGCACTTTTGAGAAATATAGTTCTTCAGCGCCGGCAGTTTTGATGGCAGGCAGCCGGATCAGCAGTTCCATTTCTTTCTTCTGCGGATCGAGTGCAATGTGTACAATACGCGAAAAATAACTGTTCCGGTGAATCATTTGGGTATCAAATTTCCACACATCAAGAACGGGCAGTTTCTTTCCACGGCGTAGTTCCGCAAGTTCCGTAGCAATGAATTCATTATGCCGCGCGATACGGCCGGTATTCAACTCTCTCTTTGTTTGTGCGATGATCTTCGGGTCAACAAAGTGATACGCATTAGGACGTGACCTTCGGACGAAATACACAATAAGAAAAACCAGCACGATCCATGTGCCGATATACGCGCCAAGAGCTACATAAACCTTCATTTCGAGCATGGACAGGATGAAGGGAAGTGGAAGTACAAAAGCAAGAATAATGGAAAGAAGAGCTCCTTTTCCGATGTTGTACCATTGACGTTCGCGATATGGATTTGTGTCTTTTATAGGACCTTAAAAATCGTGTTATGAAATTTATTTTGGTAATTCCGTTTTACGTAGTTGAATGTAAGAAAACTGATGCTGAAATGAATGCTGTTTATATGAACAATCCGTGAGTTCCTTTTTTCTAATTTATTTTGTTCGATTTTGATCTCAATATTGAACAATTCTGAGCGATTTGGAAAAAAATACGCCCGAAACGCTTGACTGATAAGGAAAATCGTCGTATTGTATATTGTATACAATATACAATTGATGAAAATATGACAAAAAAACAGAGTAATTCCCTAAATGTTGATTTCACCAATTTGGCCCCTCTTCGTGACCGCATTGCATCATCCATCCGTAGCGCGATTATTGATGGAAGGTTGCAGCCCGGCTCACGGTTGACCGAACAGGAACTGGAAACAATGTTCGGAGTCAGCAGAACGCCGCTACGCGAAGCATTGCTGCTTCTGGATTCGGAAGGGTTCGTGAATGTACTTCCACGTCGCGGCGCCGTTGTCAGCGAAATTTCGTCGGAAGATGTGCAAGAGATCTATGGCGCAAAGAGCATTCTGGAATCAGCCGCAGCAAAACTTGCATGCGATACGATCACGGCCGAGACGTTAGATGAACTGTCCGCCCTCACGGATGAAATGGAAACAACGATCAATGACGAACGGAACGATTACCGCACGCTGCTTAATTTGAATTCGGAATTTCACCAGCTGCTGAGCGATGCCGGGGGAAATAAAAAAATTTCGCAGTTCATCCGCAATCTCCGCAGTCAGACATTACGGTACAACTATATTTATCTGTCGCTCAAATCCAGGATCGACAATTCGATCTTCGACCACAGGAACATCATAGAAGCAATCAGGCAAAAGAACAAAGAACAATTAGAACATCTTATTCAGGAACATAATGCATCTGCCTGCCGTTCATTATGTGATTTCATCCGGCAGCAATCACTCTCACAACCCCCTCAAGAATTAAACATGGAGTAGTTATGGAAAAAATTAATGTTGCCGTCATCGGTTACGGCAATGTCGGAAAATGTGCCGTTGAATCCATTCTCAACGAACCGGATATGAATCTCATCGGACTGGTTGAAGTGCCCGAAATTGTATCAGCAAAATGTCTTCTCACCAATAAGCATCCCATCGCGCTTACCAACACAAAGATCGTCAGCGACCTGAAAGACCTTGATGAAGTCGATGTTGCCATCCTGAGCTGTCCGTCACGTCTTGTGAAAGAAACAGCAACGAAAGTTCATAAGCTCGGCATCAACACCGTGGATAGTTTTGATATTCATCTGGAAATACCGGAGATGAGAAAATATATGGATGCAGTGGCAAAGGAGAACAACACCGTTTCAATTCTCTCCGCCGGTTGGGACCCCGGGATTGATTCGATCATCCGTTGCTGGTTTGAAGCTATGGCACCACGCGGAATCACCTACACAAATTTCGGCCCCGGCATGTCCATGGGACATTCGGTTGCCGTAAAATCCATTCCCGGCGTGAAAAATGCCATTTCGATTACTGTTCCTGCAAGCATGGGAGTCCATCGCCGTATGGTGTATGTGGAACTGAACGAAGGGGCGGATTTCCATGATGTGGAAGAGCGAATCAAAAAGGATCCGTATTTTATTAAGGATAGAACATACGTGTATCAGGTAGACAACGTGGAGAATCTCATGGATGTCAGTCACGCTGTTTCCATGGAGCGGCATGGTGTTTCCGGCATGACGCACAATCAATCGATGAAATTCGAATTGAAGGTGAACAATCCTGCGTTGACAGCACAAGTCATGGTCTCGGCCGCGCGTGCAGCCATGCTGCAGGAATCGGGATGCTACACAATGATCGAACTGCCGGCGATCGATTTTCTCTACGGCGACGTTGATTCATTCGTAACAAAATTTGTATAGGAATATTTTATGCCGGATCCGTACGAACAAAAATTGGTGAATCAAAATTTTTATCACAGCAAAGTTGATATACGAGGCAGGATCGTTGTTGTCCTTGATGGCGTGATCGAGAATCGGGGATTGCAGCTCATCAAACCTCCTTCAAGAGCATTTCCGGCAGGAACTATTATTGAACTGATCGGAACGGACGAACAGAATGCCGGTCCGGGCGGCACCGTCAACAGGATCGCATATCTTGCATTTGTCGAACTGTCCAACGGTGGCGTATTGCTGAATGGCGATCCGGTCTTTTGTCAGTCGAAGCTGATCGGTACGATCGCAGGATATGATGATACGCACATGCCGAACCATCAAAATACAATTGTAACAATGACCGAACGGAAATCCGGCGCTCAATCCGGTTTTGCGCTTGGCGACGAAATTATTATTCAAGGATTCAGGAAATAACAAAACATACTATCGAAGAAAGGGTTACGATCATGGCAGCACCAAAGCATAAATTTCAAATGTATAAAAAACTTCAGGCTGAGACGCAGCAGATCTATGCAGAAGCAAAAAAAGCGGCGGAAACGCTCAATATGCCTTCCGAATTGAAGGGAGCAATAGGACTCACCGGCGCAATTTCCGGATGCCCGGCCCCGCTGCGCGAAGATTTGGAAAAAGTGATTCAAACGGAATCGAAGAAGGTTGTCCCGCTGGGATATTATGTCGATCAGATACGCGAGATCGTGAAGGATGTCTACGGTGATGAGTATGATGCAGCACCGGTCAGCACCTGCGAAGCAGGGTTGTGGGTTTCAATTGATTCACTCATGACTCCTCCGATGCAGGGACGCGGCGATAACTACCGCACACGCTATATCCTCCCGATGGAACGGCACATTCATCATCATGGCGGTTATGGACGTCCGTTTCCGCCGAAGTATAAGGATATCCTCGCGGATCGCGGAAGTACGTCCGGCGAACTCGGATTTTCCGGCAAACGTCAGAATAATCTCGACACGGTATATGTGCCGTTAGAGGGTGCGGAATATCCGGTGCATGGTATTAAATATCATCCCGTTCCGTTGTTGAAGAATGTGAAAGTGAAAGAATCGCTCGAAGCAATGCGCACGGCCGCACAACGGAACGAAACCCTTCTTTCCGGATTCTCTTCCCTTGGTTACGATACACCCGGTTACGGTTACGGCGACAGAGACAGTGACGGCACACCAAATCTCTCCAAAGGGATAGCAAAGCTGGCAAAAGAATACAATGTACCGTACGTTATCGATAACGCATGGGGTTTGCCGCTCGTTGGAACGAGCATTAAAAAGATCGGTGCCGATGTGATGATCTACAGCATCGACAAAGCTCCAAGTTTTCCGCACGGCGGATTGATCATCGGAAAAGAGGATGCCATGGTGCCGATACGGCGTGCGCTCGGCCTTCATGGAAATCGGTACGGTACGACCGGTTCGTACGGCAAAGCGGCGTATGTAACATTCGATCCGGGTAAAGAATCACTCTCCGGAATGGTTGCCGCATTGAAACTTCTCCGCGACAATCCGAAAAATGTTACAAAAACCGTCGATGATCTATACGAAGTAGTTGTTGCGGAATTTGCGAAGATCGATCCGCGTATCAAATCGTTCTTCAAGATCATCAAAAGCTACAACAGCTGCGCCGTTGAGATCAATTACGAAGAGAGCTGGAAGAGCGGTAAACTCGGAATCCCGATTTTCTCCATCGAAGATATGTATGCTGGTTCAAATCTTCTGCAGGATGGTTGTTCGCAAATGGGAATCATTCCAACAATCTCGTACGATGCGAATATCTTCATCTCACCGGGACTTGGAACATCCGATAACCAAGGGCAACTCGTTCAGGAACGGGCGCAAATGGTCGTTCGCGGTCTCGTGATGCTCATGGAAATTATCTGCGCACATTCCGGTATGTACGAACAATAGCGCACAAGATACAATTCATTAATGCAAACAGTCATGCCGAGCACGTCCCGATGCCACCTCCGAAGGAGTCCTTCGGACCTGAGCGAAGTCGAAGGGTCATCGGGACGCGCCGGACATGTTTCCGAACATGCTAAAAAATACTTGAAGTGGTCTTTAAAATAGTAATTTGTTGTCATGCCGGGCGAAGTCGAGGCATGATTCTCTAATTACAGTTCTTGAGACCACTTCTAAATATCAAGTAACGATATTGAAGTGTTCTAACCGATGTCATTGGATATCATAAAAAAAAATAGCTATCATGGAAAATAGTTCTGCTTTCGATAAGATCATGGACGGACTCGACATCGAGACGTATCTTGTCTGCAGCGATGTGCAGGAAGGAAAACGTCTTGCATTGCAGCTGGGCAAAGAGATGAATCTCGGTGATGTAGATATCATGTTCGAAGAATTCGACGGATATGGAATGCGGGTCCGCCTCAGGAAATATATTTACAAGCCCGGCAATGCCTATCGCTGGCTGAAATAATATACAGATCACACCATGTTCTGAACGGAGGACGATATGCTCAGACGATATTCAATTGAAAATAACAAGATCATTGAATCAGATTCCAGCCAGGATCAGCTGCTGGTGTATTGTAATCCGGACGAGAACGAAAAGCGGAAGCTGATCGAAGAATTGACTATCGATGAACATACGCTTAATTCGGCAATGGATCCGGATGAATTGTCTCGATTGGAATTCGAACCGAATCATGTTGCTCTCATCTATAAACGTCCGAAGAATTACTCGGGTAAAGACGGTCTGGTCTTCAAAGTATCGTCAGCGGGTCTTTTTCTCTTCAAAGATAAATTAGTTATTGTATTGCCGGAAGATATTCCTTTGTTCGACGGCAAGCCGTTTACCAAAGTAACCTCGCTGAATGAAGTGATGGTAAAACTGATCTACCGTTCCATCTTCCATTTTTTGGAGCATTTGAAGATCATCAACATGATCTCCGATGAACTGGAAAAAAAGATCAATGCGTCGATGGAGAACAGTTATCTCATCAATCTATTCACCCTGGAAAAGAGCCTTGTGTACTATCTTAATTCGATCAATTCCAACGGCGTTTTGATCGATAAATTGAAACTGGGGGGAGCAAAAATAGGATTCTCCACCGAGGAAGTTGAATTTCTTGATGATATGATGATCGAAAATAACCAGTGTTATCGTCAAGCGGAGATCTATTCGAATATTCTTGCCAGCCTAATGGATGCGAGGGCATCCATCGTGGGGAATAATCTTAACGTGCTGATGAAAACGCTGAATATCATAACTATCGCGATAATGGTGCCGACCTTTGTTGTTAGTGCATTTTCAATGAATGTTACGATACCGCTGCAGCAGCACAATTATGCATTCTGGATCATTATCGGCATGGCAGGTCTCTCCGTTGCAACTGTTACATACATATGGAAACATAAAAAATGGTGACAGAAATATTTCAACCGAAAAAAATTCTGTGTGTACCGCTCGATCCTGTTCACGATGTCGGCATTAAACTGATCAATGCCGAATTAGTGAAGCACGGACACACCACAGAACTTCTTGCGCCCGATCTTCCGATCGAGAGCATCATTAAAAAAGCGGCGGCGGGCCGTTACGATTTCATTCTGGTCAGCCGCACACTCGGTTACGGCATTGCCGAACTGCTGGCCAGATTTGTCGATCAGCTTGATGCTGCCGGTATCCGTGAAAGAACAAAGATCGTTATCGGAGGGAAGGCGGTTACACCGGAACTTGCCGCCGAACTCGGTTTCGACAAAGGATTTGATGAACATGCTTCGATAGAACATATTACAGCCTATATCGAAGGAAGAGAAGCCGCAGCGCAATCAGCGTCGATAAAAAAAGTGAAAAAGAATATTCCTTCGGGTCATTCATACACATTTCATCACAAAGAAATTGAAGCGCTTCTTGAACGGATCGTTGATAAAACTCTCCGCTGGTCGGAAGGGAAAACAACGCCCGGGATACGCCGCGCACATCTGCGCGAGGAAATACTTCATACCAAAGAGAACGCGAAACACGAACAGCTGGAGTTACAATACCATGAATTGTGCGACAGAGAGATCGTTGAGGGGAATTCTGAGCATCATTTCCCCAAAGGCGTACGCATTGTCAGAAACGATGAACTGAATGATCTTGAGAAGATGCTCAACTCGCATAATCCTCATAATCCTGTAACGATACAGCATAATGCCGGCCAGCCGCTGGTCTTTAAGTTTCTGGGAAGCGGTTGTCCGGTAATGGACATTATGCACGGCAAGATCTGTGAACGGTGGGGAATCGACGGATTTCTCATTATCAATCCTTCATGGGAAGCGCGGTATGAGGGTCTGCTGGAAGGAATGCTGACGCACGAGAACGACGGAACGATCACCTCGCTGGAGAATATCCGCCTGATGAAACGATGGCTCGATCCGGCAACATTACTTACCGTACGTGCGCACCGCGGATTGAACACGCCGGAAACAACATTGCTTGCGGGTGAAGCAGGTGCGGACCTGACAAAGATCGATCTTGTGTACGGCTCACTCGGTGCCGGTACCGATCCGGAACGTTTGACAATGGACGGCATCGAATCGATCAGGATCGCAGGAAAATATAAAATGGCTTTCGACATACCGGGAAACGACGAACTGAGCGGTGTTCCGGCATGGAAAACGCTTGCCGGTCTGCTCATTAATGTGATGCTCGGGAAAAAACTCGGAACACATGCAATCCTGAAACCGCTCTTCTGTTACGGACCGCATATTGTGCTGAACGGCCAGATGAAATTGAATTTTGTTGATTACAATGCTGCAAAGATACACGCTCTTAAAGAGATAGTCGATTGTCCTATTTGGCCCGGCGAACCAATTGCCTTTATGACGCAAACGGAAGACCGCGTGCAGTCCGCGAATGCAACATCCTATCATGCGTCGCTGGCAGCATCGCTCGGAGTTGATGCAATCACCATCGCATCAACCGATGAGGCATATTCCCGCGGACCGATCAGCATTGCATCGCGAATCGACAGCATTCGCGCCGTTACGGACGCATTCCGTTTTATGGGAAATGCGGATATCGCTCCGACACCGGCGATGCAGGCGTTCAAGAATCAGCTGATAGAAAAGATAACAGAAACACTCCGCGCTGCAGCCGAAGCAGAACATCTTCCCGATGCGATCAATAAAGGTATATTGGGTAATGCTGAAGATGGTGCATATCCCGGAAAATTCGGAAAAGGGACCGTCACTTCTGCCGGCATCCAATGAAAAAAGAGCCTCAACAAAAAACGGTTACCGGTATTGTCGGAACGGCAAAGAATACCGGGAAAACGACAACACTTAATTGTTTGTTGAAGGAAGCTGAGCGGCGCAGCATCTCCGTTGGCATAACCGGTATCGGGTATGACGGAGAAGAAGCGGATACGGTAACACTCCTGCCCAAACCACGCATTGTTGTTCATCCTGATTCCATTGTCGCCACATCGGAGCGCTGTCTGGAAATCTCTACCGCTCCTGTTGAAATACTTCACCGCACTGGATTATTTACTTCGCTTGGAGAAATTCTTATCACACGCGTTCTTCGGGCCGGTCTGCTTGTTATTGCAGGTCCGGGGAAAAAGGAAGAACTGTGTATCATCCTCGATAAAATGAAACAGTACGAAGCCGGCCGCATTTTTGTTGACGGCTCATTGAACCGTATTGCTCCGATGTCGGCAGTCGATTCCGTTATCTTTACAACGGGTGGTTCGCGCTCTACGGATATTGCATTGCTCAGCAGTGAAATGCATGCCATCGAATCGTTGTTCACAGTACCGCTTGCACCGGCCGGAATTCTTTCGGCACCGGAGTGTGTTGAAGTACCATTGCTGCTGGAACCGAGAGATGTTGATGATCTGCTGCCTGTAATCCGTGGTGACCATACAACACTCTTCATCACAAAATATATTTCGCAGGCGGCATTAGTGCGATTGACCGATTGCTGCACAAACGGTATTGTGCCCATCCAAAAAATTATTTTTCCCGATCCGTTCGTTCTGCTGATGAATGAAAACATCATCAACACATATAAGAGCATCTTGAAACTTCAGAATCACTCCATATCAGTTTCATATCGGTGTTTGCCAAAACTTGCGTATATTACAGCTAATCCGTTTTTCCCCGCGTATGAGGGAAATACATATTCGCCACAATATCTCAACGGCACTGAACTCTTGATGCAGCTTCGCAAATCGTGTTCTACTCCTGTGTTTGATACGCAGGAAACGGAACCTTCGTTGTTGTTCAATGCCTGTTTCCAATAAAAGTTCATGGATAAAAAATACGACGTCATTATCATTGGTGCAGGGATCGTTGGTCTTGCCGCCGCCTTACAGATTGTAAAGCGAAAGCCGCAATCAAAAATTCTAATTCTGGAAAAAGAAATGAGCGTAGCCGCTCACCAAACCGGACACAACAGCGGCGTGCTGCATTCCGGACTCTATTACAAGCCGGGTAGCCTGAAAGCCAAAAATTGCGTGGAAGGGTACGCACTGATGGTGAATTTTTGCCGGGAACATGGTATGAAACATGACATTTGCGGCAAGATCGTTGTTGCCACTCAGGATGGAGAAAGAGCGCAGTTAACGACACTGCATGAACGCGGCATCGCCAACGGATTGAGCGGAATACGAAAACTTTCGAGCGGTGAATTACGCGAGATCGAACCGCACGTTGCCGGTGTAGAAGGCCTATTTGTTCCTCAGACCGGTATCGTTGATTACACCGAAGTCTCGGAAAAAATGAAGGAACTGCTGCTGAACCATGGCGCAGTTATCCGTTTTGGTGAAAAAGTAATTGATATTGTTCCTTCGTCAACGCAAAGTACCGTGCAAACGAATGTTTCGTCGTACCAGGCTTCTTTGATTGTCAGTTGTGCCGGTCTGCATTCCGACCGTGTAGCCCGACTAACAATGCCGGATTTGCCGCTGAGAATCATCCCGTTCCGGGGAGAATATTATACACTGAAAAAAGAAAAAAATTATTTAGTAAAGAACCTCATCTATCCGGTTCCCGACCCTGCGTTTCCGTTTCTGGGCGTACACTTTACCCGGATGATCTCCGGCGGAGTTGAAGCAGGACCGAATGCCGTATTTGCATTGAAGCGGGAAGGATATCACCGCACTAGTATTGATCTGAACGATCTGTGGGAGTCGATCAGTTGGCCCGGTTTTCATGTAGTTGCAAAAAAATACTGGAGGACCGGACTGGGAGAATATTATCGTTCGTTCAGCAAGAGCGCGTTTACGGGAGCGCTGCAAAAACTGATACCGGAAATTCAACAGGATGATCTTGTTCAGGGAGGATCCGGCGTTCGCGCACAGGCATGCGACCGTGACGGAGGTCTGCTTGATGATTTCTTCATCACGGAAAAGGATTCCGTTGTGCATGTATGCAATGCGCCGTCACCCGCGGCTACATCTTCATTGTCCATCGGTTCCTATATTGCCGAGAATGCCATTCGGCGTATCGGAGCCTGACATTGAGAATATTTCGAAGGCTGAAGCAAAATAAACAGATTGTTTCTTGTTCAACAGTAAAGTTATATCGTAGGAACATTCATTCATTATTTAATTATCAGACCATGATAAACAACAATGACCATCAATAACCGACACCGTCTTTTGCTCCTGGTGAGCGCCATCGTTGCTGCTGCAATAATTGCAAAACTATTCGTTCACTACCAGGGATGGGAGATTATTACAGTCAACCCTCTTTTTTCGGGGATCGTGGCGGCCAATGTTTTCCTTATGGGATTTCTTTTGAACGGGGTTCTTTCGGATTTTAAGGAAAGTGAGCGTCTGCCGGGTGAGCTGAGTGCAAGCTTAGAGAATTTAGTTCAAGAAGTGAGCGGCATCAGAATGGCAAAGCCTGAAGCAAAGGTAGGTCCATGTTTGATTATTATTTCGCAGTTAAGTGAGGATATTCTGAGCTGGTTCCACAAAAAACACCGGACGGCAGAATTGCTGGAACACTTGAACGATTTAACATATCAGTTCGCCGTCATGGAGCAATGGACGCAGGCAACACTGGTGGCCCGGCTAAAACAGGAACAGAGCAATCTCCGCCGCACACTTGTCCGCATACATACCATCCGGGAAACATCATTCATTTCCTCGGGTTATGTGCTCGCCGATTTTGTTACCATTCTTCTGTGTGCCGGACTCATCTTTGCAAAGATAGAACCGTTTTACGAATCGTTGTTTTTTGTCGGTGTCATATCGTATCTGATGATCTATCTGCTCATGCTCATCAGGGATCTCGATAATCCGTTTGGATACTACGAGCGGTATTCCGGTGAGGATGTATCGCTTAAACCGCTGGAAGATGCAGTAAGCCGAATCACGAAGATCGCCGGTGCTGAAGTTTCAACAAATACATAACAATCTCGAAAAAGGATTACGATGAGTATCAATAAATATTTATTCCCGTTCGCTGTATTTTTTCTCCAGCTTTGTACATTAACAGTGCATGCTCAGCGGCATGATGAAAAAAGTGACGGGGGAGTGATCACCGGTTATGTTTTCGATCAGAAAACTTCAAAGCCGATCGAATTTGCAACGGTGATGGTTCATAGTGATGAGAATAATAAGGCATTGACCGGCGGAGTGACCAATGTCTCCGGCCAATTCACCATAGAAAACGTACCGGCAGGCTCGTGCTATATCAAAATAAGTTTTATCGGTTTTGAAGCGTATCAGTCGAAAAATATATCGATCGGCCGCGGGTCAAAAATAGATCTTGGCAAAGTATATCTGAAGAGCAAAGAGATAGAGATGAATGATGTTGTAGTCAACGCGGATCATGCGGCGATCTCATATCAGATCGATAAGAAAGTGATTAATGTCAGCGGCAGCATTACGGCCCTCTCCGGAACAGCCGTTGATGTTCTCGAAAATGTTCCGTCGGTCACGGTTGATATCGACGGCAATGTCAGTCTTCGAGGAAGCGGCAATTTCACTGTGTTGATCGACGGACGGCCGACAATTATGGATGCAAACACTGCGCTGCAGCAGATTCCTGCAACATCCATCGAGAATATTGAGATCATCACTAATCCTTCTGCAAAATACGATCCTGAAGGCACGGCCGGCATCATCAATGTGATCCATAAAAAAAATACTATGCATGGGGTCAGCGGCATGGCCGGACTCAATGCCGGAATGAAGGACAAATACGGTGTAGAGATATTGACGGACTATAAAAATGAAGATTTGCAGCTGAATTTTGGTGCGAATTATAACAAACGAACCACGTCGTCCACCGAGCAGGGACGCAACTGGACCAACGACGGTACGATAACGTCATTTTACAATTCGGACGGAAACACGTTCCGCAAGGGTGAACATGTTGGTCTGCGTGGTTCGGTGGCATGGGATTTCGGTGACGAGAAGATTCTTACGCTGGGAGGGAAATACAGTGACAGAGAATCCGTTGAAAATTCATTTTCCAACTATACGGAATGGACATCGGCCGCAGCTGCCAAGAGCAATTTCATCAGTAAAAACTACGGCGAACGGGGAGGAGGCGAGTATCAGCTGACGGCCTCGTACAATCATCCCTTTAACCGCAATGGACACGAGTTTGCGATTGAATTGGATTTTGAGGCGGAGGATGGCAACGACGTAACGACAAATAATCTGTGGAACGGACCGCTGATCGCTGACGGGAAAAAAGCATCCGAATCGGGACCCGGAAGTGAATTTACATCAAAAATCGATTATCAGCTGCCGTTCGGAGAAAATTCGAAATTTGAAGCCGGATATCAGGGTGAACTTCAGTTGTCGAACGAAATAACAAGTCTGGATACGTACAACACCATAACGGCGCTATATGTGACGAATCCTCTTTTTTCAAACGACATAAAATATTATACCAATCAATATGCATTGTATTCGATCTATTCAAGTACGTTGGGGAGATTCGGATATAAGCTTGGAGTACGGGGGGAATATACCGGAAGAGAAGTGAAGATTGATGCACGGAATCAGAAATATTCGCTGGATCAACGTGACTATTTTCCCACTGCCCATTTTTCATTTGATATTGGTGCGGGCAATCAATTGATGACATCGTACACGCGAAGGATCAACCGTCCGCACGGCTGGGAGTTCGAACCGTTCTTAACGTGGATCGATGCGTACAATGTGCGGATCGGCAATCCTTCCATCCTGCCGGAATACATTGATTCCTATGAGCTGGGTTTTCAGAAGATGATGGGGGAAGCGTTATTTTCCGTTGATTCATATTACCGCATAACGAATAATAAAGTGGACCGCATCCGCTCGTTCTATGCGGACAATGTGACGCTTCAAACGCCGCAGAATATAGGCAAGGATTATGCGCTGGGTGCCGAAACAGTTCTCAATTTTGATCCGGTTCAAAAATGGAATATGAATCTGATGGGCAACGTATATGATTACAGGATCACCGGAAGAATGAGTGGCAGTGATTTCAACAGAAGCAGTTTCAACTGGAACGTCCGCTGCAACAACACGGTCCGGCTCGGTGCTAAAACCATGATTCAGGTGAACGCGATGTATAATAGTGCTACGGTAAGTTCTCAGGGAACGCGAGAGGGATATATTTCATCCAACATCGCTGTACGGCAGAATCTTTTTGACAACCTGCTGATCGCCACGCTGCAAGTGCGAGATCTGTTCACGCCGTCGGTCAACGAAGCGGTGACCCAGTCGTTTGATTTTTACAACTACCGTTATTCCAAGCGTGAGTCTCCGGTTGTGATGCTTAACCTTCGATTCAACATCAATAATTATAAATACAACGAACGCGATAACGGAGGAGATACTATGGAGGGGGATCCCCAGCAATAGTAAAGCAGATGATGAATCCGGCTGCGTGATTGAATTGATTGAAGTGTCAGATATTATATACTGAAGAAACGTTGAAGTAATTCAGACGAGTGCATTCACAAATGTGCTGACGGGGTAGAAATAGGGGGAGCCGTTCCTGGTATACGTAAATATTTTTTTCGCTGCCGCCGAGACAGAATATTCTTTTTGCCGGGAATTTGTCTGCGGGTTTACCGGAGTCTGTTTGGTTTCCGGAGGAGGAGCATTGTTAACGGCTGCCTTCTTTACCGGTTCAGTCTCAGTTTTTGATTTGGAAGTTTCTGTCTGCCGAACGCTTTGAGCATGCATTTGCAGCACACGCTGAAAATCATTTCCATTGATCTTCCCATCACCGTTCACATCCATTGTTTTGAAAAGCGTCTCGATCACATGAGACGGAATACCTCTTTTCACCATCACCGATTCAAAACGTGACTTATCTATTTCCCGACTTGCATCAGCGGCATTCTTTTCCTGCTTCCGGACACCGGCATTCGAAGTCTGATTCTGAGTATATCGGCTTGTAAATAGATTAAAAATATTCATGAATTGGCTAACCTGTCGTTACTGTCTATGGTTCAGTATACAGGGGATATCAATGAAACACAAGAGAGTGAACATTATAAGATTCTAACAGTGAAGATTTAGAATCATTAAGAGACATTTTTCTCTTGGATAATTAAACCAGCTCAAAAGCTTATGCAAAACGACCGAATTGAATGAAAAACCGGCTGTTGTGAACCAATCAACGAATTATAGAACTAAAATATAAATTTTTTCACAAGAGTGTCCAGTTCTACGGTTTGTTGTTCCAGCTCTTTAATTGCCATCATCGATCCGCGGGCAGCTGTGATATTTTGTGTCGTTACTTTATCGATATCCTGCACCGCCATATTAATTTCCTCGATCCGCGTAGCGCCGTCGTTTGTTGCCAAGGATATTTCATCAGTCATCCGGCCGACATTTTGTGTTGCCTGGAAGATGACATCAAGATGTCCGTCGAGTTCCTGCGTGATCATCTCTCCTTTTTTCGTCAGGTCCACCGATTGATTAATCAGCTTTTCCGTTTTGCTTGCTGATTCCGCAGACCGCTTAGCCAGCAGCCGGACTTCATCGGTGAGGGTTTCAAACGCCTGTCCGGCAGCTTCCACGTGCGCTGCTTCAATTGCCGCATTCACTCCAAGAAAATTGGAGAGCATTGCAATCTCATCCAGATCATCGATAATAGTTTGCAGTTTTTCGTTTTCTTTTTCCGATTGTTCTAACGTATTTGTTTTAAGCATTCCTTTCAATGTCGTTGCCGCTTCATCGCAGCGGACGGAAAGCCGTCGGATTTCCATTGCTACAATACCGAAACCGCCGGCAGACGAACGTACCTTTTCGGCTTTACCGGCCGCGCTAGTAGCGAGTATATCCGTTTGTTTGGTAATTTCATTGATCTCTTGTACGATCACCACGGTGCTGTCGGTAGATAGCCGAATCTCTCCCATTGCATCGCTCATTTTCACCATCACTTCTTTGGCTGTCACCATCGAGTCCTGTGAACGCTGAACATTTATTTTTGCTTCCTGAGTATTGGATACCGCCTGTTGAAACGTAACGGAGATCTGCATGAGATTTTCCGATGTCTCCTCAATCGCTCGTGCCTGTTCCGTTGCTCCGGAAGAGACAAGTTCGACTTTTTCCGAGATGTTCACCACCGCGGCGCGCACGTTGGTAACAGATTCTGAGACCTTCGAAATTGCCTGGGCAAGCGAATCACCGGTTTTGTTCAGAACTTTTTTTATTGTCGCATGGTCCCCGTGATATTTACCGTGCATGCGGGAACCGAGTTTGTATTCCGACAATTGGCCCAGAATTTTGCTGGCCTCATGAACAGGATCAATGACTGCATCCAAGGTTTCGTTCACCCCGCCAATCAGATTTTTCCAGTTACCGCTGAAATCCCAATCGTTGCCTCTGGCGTCGAGCCGTCCTTCTTTTATTGAGGAGACAAGTGTTTGAGTTTCATAATGTATTCCGTAGAGAGTCGCCAGGAGGGTATTCAGATTGAGTTTTATTTGATTGTATTCGCCTTTATATTCTTCAATGATGAAGTCGGGAATTTTACCATGAGCGATTTCGTCGATCGCGTGAGCCGTGAGATGAAGAGGAGAGATGAGCGTATTGAGCATGCTGTTGATCTGATCGATCAATACACGGGACTCACCGGAGAATTGCGATGCATTGCACCGTTCGTCGAGACGTCCTTCAACCATCGCGTTGGCAATCCGTGCAATTTCTTCCGTCGGCTGCAGCTGTACCGCCAGTTCGAATGTATCCTGCGTTATATTTCCGTTGCGGTCCATTACTGAATCACCTCCTGTAGTAATTCTATTGTTTCGTGGATGATAAGAATTGCTTTTTCCACCGCATTTGCGACATCAGGCGATAAACCGGCGCCGCACTGATTGAACTCGGCCCCTTCGATTCCTATAAAGAATATGTTGTCGGTGTACTTGCCGGGATACAGAACCGGAACGATTTCAAATACTTCG
The DNA here is from genome assembly GCA_903861125.1 of uncultured Ignavibacteriota bacterium. Taxonomy (GTDB): domain Bacteria; phylum Bacteroidota; class Ignavibacteria; order UBA10030; family UBA8401; genus UBA8401. The sequence continues at coordinate 13,666 of CAIOTF010000052.1, read as the reverse complement.
CGCAGTCCGATACCGTGGATCGAAACCGGCGAGTGCAAGGGAAGCGGGAGGGAATTCCATTGCGATTTGACGATGGTTCCCGGTTTATTCCCAAATTTCACGGCATCAACCACGATAATCGCCTGTTCCGATCCGTCAAGATGATTGAGCAGATTGATACCGCCGACAGCGAGATAGAGTGTCTTCACATCCGGCGGGAGACCGGAGGCATTCAACGCATGATACAGATGATAACCGACGGCATCGTCGGCAACAATATCATTGCCGATACAGACGATAAGAATTGTCGACCGTTCCGGCGTGATCATTGAATTTTCATGCATACGCGGCATGATGATCCTGCTTCAAGTAGTTCGGATTTTGTCGGCCGGCTGATCAATTCGTTCACGATTCCGTCAAAATATGAGTGGAATATTTTACACAAAGAGCATCCCGGCTGAAGCGAACGGCTTTTACAGACATCCCTGATGACGCACCGCTGAAAGGTGACCATTGCCTGATCATTTTCTTCGGTGAACGAAAATTCGTACCCGCTTTTCATCGATTGTGCAATAACAGATAATGCTTCGGTCGGCGTCGGATGAACAAGATCGACCGGAAGTTTTTTTGCCATTTCCCGTCCAGCGATCCTACCGACCGAGGATGTAGATCCCCCCATGATATTGTCGATTGTTGCTGCAAAGATATCCAGCAGAAAGGCGATTTCGGTGAATGCTTTTTTGTGTTCTTCAACGGTTGGTACCGATGCGGAAACTGCGCTCATAAGAATTTCTCCATCCGTGAAAGGAATTCGAGATCATGATAAAAATTTTTTACAACGTGATGGTCTGTGTGATGAAGAGCGCCGGACGGACAGAGATAGGAACAGCTAAGACACCCGATGCAGTCTTCTTCATGAGAAATGATTGCTTTCATCAATGATGTATCATACGTGAACACCTTTGTCGGACAGATGTCTGCGCAGAGCTGACAGCCGCGGCACGCCTGTTCGTGGATGGATATATGGATCATTGTATACCTCTTCGTACAGTTCGTTCAACGGAGCCGCTGCGCGAGATAACGATTTCAAGCGGCATTGGTCCCATTGCATGTGTTGCGCAGGAGAGACAGGGATCGTAGCACCGGATCCCGAATTCCACCGCATTGAGCAATGAGTGATCGGAATCTTTTCCGATGACAAAATCGTTAGCAGCTTGAGCAATTGTTTCATTGATTGCAGCATAATTCTGTTGTGTTGCCACTATAAGGTTTGCTGCACGGATAATGCCGTTCGCATCAATTTCGTAATCGTGGATCAACGTTCCGCGCGGAGCCTCTACATGTCCGACACCGCGTCCTCCGCGAAATTTTACCGGAACGCGCGTTTCGCCGTTGATGTCCGGATCGGAAATGAGTTGTTTCGCCCGTTCAATAACGTAAATTAATTCGATGACCCGCGCATAGATCTGAAGAATGGTATTATGCACCGTTGTTCCAAATGTTTTTCTCATTAATTCAGCTTCGGCATCAGCAATCGGAGTTCCGTACCGCTCGCACGCATTGAACCGTGCCATCGGTCCGACACGGTACATATGAAGTGCATCGTCTGCACCCACGTGAACCTGTTTCATGTACGACCAATCGAGAACCGATTCTTTCAGGTATTGGTCATACGTATCGACGGCGATCTCTTTCCAAAGTGTCCCTTTGTCATCAACAATTCTGATGTTTCCGTCATAAAGGTTGAGCGTACCGTTATTTCCTGTTCCTACATTCCAAGTAGGCGTTATCCATGAAGTGAGCATGGACGGATGAAGTTCAAGCTGTTTCATCAAAAGACTTTTAGCGATCGGCGCAAGTTCCTGAACAAGGACAAGAGCTTCGTCGATCCATGCTTCCAATTGTTTTTTCTTTCCCGGATCAAGCAGGAACGTAATTCCGCCGACAACAGAAGTTACAGGATGGGTTCCCCGACCGCCGACCATCTCGTTTATCTGCTGGCCGATGGCGCGGCACCGCAATGCTTTTTTCGCAATGTCGGGCACCGCTTTCACAACGCCGACGATATTTCTGATAGCCGGATCCGCATCAAGTCCGAGAACAAGGTCGGGACCGTGCAGAACAAAGAGTGACAGGCAATGAGAATGAATGAGATGTCCCATCAGCATTAATTCGCGAAGAATATTTGCAGCCGGCGTTGGCCGGACACCGGCGGCATTGTCGAGTGCTTTCGATGCGGCAAGATGATGCGCCGTTGGGCAGACACCGCAAATACGCCCTGTGATCAACGGCATCCGGTCTGCTTCCATTCCCACGAGTATTTTTTCGAAGCCGCGCAGTTCATTAACAATTAAACCTGCTTTTTCCAGGCCGCCAGAGTCGTCGAGGTTGATAAATACGCGTGCGTGTCCTTCAATTCGTGTTACGGGGTCGATCGTGATGATCTTATTCATATTCCGCTTCCGTATTGGCTATCCATTTTTTTATGAGGAATGTTGGTTTTTTTCCGATCATCTTTGACGCCATAGTGTAGGAATAGTGACTTTTCGCCGAATATTCAATTTCGCTGATGATATCGTCTCTGCTGATTTTTGTTATTTTGGACATCCTGTCTGCTATTTCTGTACGGATGTCGCGGTTCGGTTCTGTTAACACCTGCATCGTTGCACCGGCGCAACCAGTGCACATCATTCCATTGGTCGGACAGGGAGACATGCAGCGGTCCAGTGTCACCGAACCGAGACAGATATACCCCTGACTCAAAAAACAATTCTCTTTTTCAGCAACTCCTTCAAAATTCTTTTTTATTTTGTCCACATCGGTATGAACCATTGTCCGGTTGCAACGTGAACAGACCGATTCCTTTGTTGCTTTTGGTGCGCGTCCTTCCAGCAGAGACAGAAGCGCGTCAAAGATAAAAGCAGGATGCGGAGGGCATCCCGGCAGGTAGAGATCCACGTTGATCACTTCATCAATCGGTGTAACTAATTTTTCAAAAGGAGAAATGCCGGTGGTAGGGGAATTATGCGAGATCGTAGTTTTGTTGTTTCCGTAGACCGCATCAAATATTTCTTCTTTGGAGTGGACGATCCCTGCACCGGCAATGCCGCCATAGACGGCGCAGGAACCCCAGGCAATAATAACATCGCAGCTTTTTCTCATTTCCTCTGCTGCATGACGGTCGTGCTCGGTTCTGATCGCGCCGGATACCAATCCGATATTCGCCTTCGGGTAATCCTTAATGTCGGTCAAAACCGGACAATGCAGGATTTCGATTGCCTCAAGAACATTCAGCAGTTTTTCATGCATATCCACGATAGCAACATGACATCCGGAGCAATCGCTCAGCCATTCTGTATTGATCGTTACCGGGGCCTTTTTGGTTGATGTTGTTTGTGACATGAACGTTCCCGTTGGTAGTTAAGAATTTTTGAAAACAATCAGACGTTTATAGCATCCATTCTCGCCGGCATGAAGGATCTCGAGATTCGATTCTTTTCCCATAATATTTTTCAAGGCGCCGGAAAAGAAACCGTACATCATGTTGCAGAGCGACCCCTTCTGATGATGACCGAATTTGAACAGAGATTGGCGGATCATACATTCACGGAAGACGAGCATGATTTCATCCCCTTTTTCTGTGTGACTGATCATCTGAGGGCGATCATGTGCCTTAAACGGTTCGAATTGCCATAAGCAATCGTTTTCACGCAGCACTTTCCCGACCATCAGGAGCGCTTCTTCGATATCGTCTGTTTTTGGAGCATGTTCGGAGAATTGCATTCCCAGACGTTTACCGGCAAGATATGATATTGAGTTAGCTGATTCTCCGATCGCTTCTTCAATACCGCTGGCAATCGCGCCGAGAAACGTCATCGTCTCCTGCAATTGTGCACGCTGTTCTAGAAGTTCAGGCATAATGAGAAATTCCGATCAATGTAATTTAAAGATGCAGTTCTGTAGACGGTCGGCAACCGATGTACTCATCCGGTCTGCAAACCGGTTTAAGAAATGGTTATTTTCAATTACTTGCAGTTCACTCGTTTAAACAAGAATGGGCCGTTTGTTTGCCGACGAATGAATTGGAGAACAAAAAGGTACTGTATCTTGAACGGCACAATGTGACGATAGGCTTTCAAATTTTGTGCCAACAACAAAGCGTTGTCCCAGACATACAATAGCGGATTTATACCATTATGAAGGCTTTTCGAGAACGGGAAAATATGGCGGGCAAAATATTCACACTTCGATGGACAATAGTAGACAATTGTATGATTCTGAAGTCACCACCTGAAGTTTTAGCTAAAATATTATAGATAGAAAATATTTTAGAATAGTATAAAAACGTAGAAAAAATGGGTTACAAGATCATTATGTAATGACGTTCATCGTTAGCAGTATGTGAAATTGAAAAATATGGTCCGACTCTAGTGGTTTCACGAAAAATAAAACGTACAAAAGGTGCACCATCAGGTTTTTCTTTCAATGACATAAATGGACAATATTAGCCATAGTATTAATATAAAACTCTGACGCAGTTTAATAGTGCCAAAAAAAAGAGGAAAATAAGCATTTATTGTGGAATGATTATTGAACAGGAATCTTTGGTCTTTTATGGGATTTTGGAATTGTATGTTGCTATTAGCCATGCTTTCAGCATGATGATCTTACGATAATAAAAAACATCTCAACGATTGTGTGATAAAATACCAAAACACTTTATTCAATGAAAAACATTCTCCGTAAACAGAAAACATTTAACCTTCTTCTTGCCGGTACATTTATCGCGTTGTCGGCAGGGTTTATACTATCCGGTTACTTCTATTATGTGAACTACCGTAAAGAATATAATTCCAATATAGCTCACCAGCTCTCGGTGATCTCCGATTTGAAGGTAAACGAATTAGTACGCTGGAGAAAAGAGCGAATGTGGGATGCTGTATTCTTCCTTCGTAACACCGAATTTTCTGTTCTGGCGAAGAAATATCTTGCAGACACAAAAGATACGCATGATGGAAATCGCTTAAAAATCATGATCGGCAAAATGTTCAATCCTGAAGAATATGATGCAATATTCCTGCTCGATACGAAGTTTGAACAAAAAATTGTGGTGTGCGAAGGAGCAGACCGGACATTTTCGTACATCTCACAACGGTCAATGGACAGCATTAAAGCCGGCGTGGTGGTGTTCGAAGATTTTTACTATAACGCGCAAAGCAAAAAGATCTATTTGAAAATATTGATTCCCATTATGGATGCGTCAGACAATAAAACCGTTATCGGCACCATTGCGCTTCGTATCGATCCCGAAAAGTACTTGTATCCTTTTATTCAGCGATGGCCCTCCGCCAGCAAATCGGGGGAGACATTACTCATCCGCCGTGAAGGTGATGATGTGGTGTATCTTAATCAGCTTCGGTTCAATAACGAAATACCGCTCAATTTACGAATCGGCATAAAAGAAAATAACAATCTGCCGGCGGTAAAAGCGGTAATTGTGAAAGATGGAATAGTGGAAGGGAAAGATTATCGCGGCGTGGATGTCATGGCAGAAGTAGGTGTTGTTCCTGATTCTCCCTGGTTTATCGTCACAAAAATGGATATTTCAGAAGTATATTCTTCTTTCAATGAACGGATCTGGATCCTGGTCGTTACGATTCTACTTCTGGTGATGAGTGCCTCTGCATTCATTGGATTTGTCGCGAAACAGAACAAGGTAAAGAATTTACAGGTGAAACTTGATTCGGAAAAAACGTTGCGGTCTACCGAGGAATATCTTTCCATCACACTGAACTCCATCGGCGACGGCGTTATTTCCACCGATGCTGAAGGTCGGGTAGCACATATCAATCCGGTTGCCGAAAAATTATGCGGGTGGTCCTTAACGGAAGCAAAAGGGAAACCGCTGCTGGAAGTATTCAATATCGTCAATGCGGAAACGCGCCAGATTGTTGTTAATCCGGTAACACGAGTGCTGGAAACGGACGGAATCATCGGGATGGCAAATCATACGGTGCTGCTCTCAAAAGACGGTAATGAATATCAGATCGCGGACAGTGCTGCACCCATAAAAGATGATGCAGGAAAGACTCACGGCGTGGTGCTGGTTTTTTCCGATATTACGGAAAAATACGTTATGGAAGAAGTGCTGCGTGAGAGCGAAGAGAGATTCCGCACCATCATCGAGAGCACAGGTGAAGGGATCGGCTTTGTAAATCCGCAGGAACAATTTGATTTTGCCAATGGTGCCGCTGAAGAGATCTTCGGTGTTGAATCCGGACAGTTGGTTGGAAAGAATCTTCATCAGTTTGTTAGTGATGAACAGTTTAACCTTGTTCAACGGGAGAGTTCGGCGAGGGCCCAAGGGGATAAAAGCGTTTATGAACTTGAAATCATTCAGCCCGGAGGGGAAAAAAGGAACATAATTGTAACGGCAGTTCCGAAAAGAGATATTGAAAATGGTTTTGTCGGAACATACGGCGTTTTTCGCGATATCACGGAACGGAAAGTGGCGGAGGAACATCTTAAAAAGAGCAAGGAAAAATATCAGGGATATTTTGAGATCGGGTCGATCGGTATTTGTGTAACCTCGCCGGAAAAAGGGTGGGTGGAAGTGAACGACCGTTTATGCCAAATGCTCGGTTATACCAAAGAAGAACTTATGGCGCTGACGTGGGTCGAATTGACCCATCCGGATGATATAGATTCCGATCTTGAACTGTTTAATCAGGTAGTATCGGGTAAACGGGATGCTTATGAACTCGATAAACGATTCGTTCGAAAAGATGGTACGACAGTCCATACCACATTGAGTGTTACGTGTCAGCGTAACCCGGACGGGTCGGTACACCAGTTTCTTGCGTCGCTGCTGGACATCACCGAACGAAAACGAACCGAAGAGGCATTGCGTGAGAGCGAGAAAAAATACCGTTCGTTTTACAACAATACTCCGGTGATGTTGCACTCTATCAATTCACAAGGTGTTCTGAACAGTGTCAGCGAATACTGGTTGACCACGTTAGGGTATGAAAGGGACGAGGTGATCGGGAAAAAATCATCAGAATTCCTTACTGAAGCGTCGCGGAGATACGCCAATGAAACCGTTCTTCCGGAATTTATGAAGAGGGGATTTTGTAATAATATTGAATATCAATTCGTAAAAAAGAACGGACAAATTATTGATACACTGCTCACAGCCGTTTCTGAATATGACGAGAAAGGCAATATCGTACGGTCAATTGCTGTGACGATCGACATAACTCTTCGCAAGCAGATGGAAAAATCTCTGAAAGAGAGCGAGAAATTTTTAAAAGAAACGCAGACAATCGCTGAACTTGGCACATATTCTATGGATATTACCACCGGTGTATGGCGCAGTTCACAAATTCTCGATTCCATTTTTGGAATCGATGCCGAGTATGATAAATCCATTAACGGCTGGAGCTCAATTATTCATCCGGAATGGCAAAAAATTATGCTGGAGTATTTTTATCAGGAGGTCATCGGCAAAAAAACAAAGTTTGATAAAGAATATAAAATTATCCGCAAGAGCGATCAGTCGGCACGTTGGGTGCATGGTGTGGGTGAATTGAAATTTGACGAACAGCAGCAACCCGTCATGATGGTCGGCACGATAAAAGACATCACCGAACGGAAGCATTTGGCAGAAGCGCTGCAGGAAAGCGAACAAAAATTCCGGACACTGTTTGAGAATATGACGGAAGGGGTAGCACTTCACGAAATGATCTATGACGGCGGAAAGGCAATAGATTATCGTATTATCGACGTCAATGCGGCCTACGAGAAACATACGGGACTTTCCCAGGCAAATGCACGTGGTTTACTAGCGAGTGAATTATACAAAACGCTGACCCCTCCGTACTTTAATGAATATGCATCTGTCGCTGATACCGGAATACCATACGCATTCGAAACATATTATCCTCCATTGGACCGGCATTTTCACATCGGTATCATTTCACCGGCAAAAGGATCATTTGCGACCATCTTCGAAGATATCACGGACCGCAAACGGAAGGAGAAAGAACTGCAGGAAAAGAATGCCGAACTGGAACGTTTCACATATACGGTCTCACACGACTTAAAAAGCCCTCTCATTACCATCAAAGGATTTTCCGGAGGGCTGCTGAAAGATCTTGCACGCGGCAGGCATGACAGGTTCGATTCCGATCTGAAACGCATTGCCGATGCAGCCAATAAGATGCACGGTCTGCTTGAAGACCTGCTGGAGCTTTCACGTATCGGACGCATTATCAATCCGCCGAGCGAGATCGCGTTGGATATCCTGGCGCAGGAAGTGATCACGCTGCTTTCGGGTCCTATCTCCAACGGAAATACGACCGTCGCAATTCAGGCCGGACTACCGCTCGTGCATGCCGACCGACATCGTCTTTTTGAAGTGCTTCAAAATCTGATTGAAAATGCGCTCAAGTTTATGGAGGATCAGCCGGAACCGCGAATCGATATTGGAATGCGGGAGAAGGGTGATGAACGTATCTTCTTTGTGCGCGATAATGGAAAAGGGATAGATTCCCGGTATCACGAAACCATCTTTGGCCTGTTCAACAAACTGGATGCCTCGTCGAAAGGTTCAGGTATCGGTCTGGCGCTCGCACGGCGCATTATTGAAGTGCACGGCGGAAGAATTTGGGTGGAATCCGAAGGGTATAAAAAAGGTTCAACATTCAATTTTACATTGCCATCAATCCAACACCTGCGAAAGGAAAAATTATCATGAATGGTGATCCGTTAACGATTTTGCTGGTGGAGGATAATCCCGATCATGCCGAATTAGTCAAGCGCAATCTTGAAGAGTTTCAAGTGGCGAATCAGATCAGTCATGTTGAGGATGGCGAAGCGGCGCTGGATTATATGAAAGGGCGCGGACGATATTCGAATCGGTCCAAATACCCCTTGCCTGATCTTATCTTGCTCGACTTGCGTTTGCCGCGCATCGATGGTCTGGAAGTGTTACGGGAAATAAAAAGCGACACGACCATGCATATGATTCCTGTCGTCATTCTTACCACATCCGACGGCGAACGTGATGTGGCAATGGCGTATGAATATCATGCCAACAGTTATGTTACGAAGCCGGTTGATTTCGATAATTTTGCGATGCTGTTAAAGGATCTTGGTTTTTATTGGCTGGCGTGGAATAAGCGGCCGTGGTAATTTCTGATATTGTCGAACACGAGACAGAAACTTTTCCCGGGATTTCCTATCACCCGGTGTTATTTGGCAGTGAAATATTTTTTGGAAGATGATACCAATGAACAATACCGACACCATACGCCATATTCTTGTTATCGAAGATGAATCCGGCCACGCCGAATTGATCATGCGGGCTTTCGAAGTGAGCGGGGGAAGATACGATGTGAAGGTTACTTCAACGATCAATGAAGCTCAGCAGTTGATCCGGCGGCAAAGTCCGGACATTGCGCTTGTTGATTATCGTTTGCCGGACGGACAGGGAGATGAGATCATTGCTTTGGGAAAAGACAAATTTCCCGTCATCATGCTTACCTCACACGGCGACGAACAATTGGCAGTGCAGGCGATAAAGCTCGGAGCATTGGATTATGTTGCCAAATCACCCGAATCGTTTGACACGTTGCCGCATGTGGTTGACCGTTCTTTACGCGAATGGCAATTAATGCAAGACGGAAAAGAAGCGGAACTTGTCGTGGCAAAAATGCGTCAGGCCATCGACACTTCCGGCGAGGCGATCTTTCTCACCGATACTTCAGGCATCTTTACGTACATCAATCCGGGATTTTCTGCTTTATTTGGATATTCAACCGATGATCTTGTTGGTTCCGAAACACTGCAAATACTTACAGGGGATGCGGTAACGGCAGAGGAATACGGACAATTCTGGATATCGATCTCGTCCGGGAAGGAGATGAAAGGAGAGATTCTCAATAAACAAAAGGATGGAAGCCTGATCGTCGTTGAAGGTTCGGTCAGTCCGATCATCGACAAGGATAAAAACATTGTCGGGTTTCTGGGAATTTACAGGGATGTCTCGGAACAAAAACAGGCGGAAAATAAACTTCGGCAGCTTTCTCAGGCGGTAGAACAAAGTCCGGTTTCAATTATCATTACAGACACGCACGGTGCGATTGAATATGTCAATCCGAAATGTGAAGAGGTCACGGGATATACACTGAAGGAAATTGCCGGGAAAAATCCGCGTTTATTAAAATCCGGACATACATCGCCGGAGGAATATAAAATTCTCTGGGAGAATATCACGCAGGGAAAGGAGTGGCAGGGAGAGTTTCAAAACAAGAAGAAGAACGGAGAGTTGTACTGGGAGTCCGCACGGGTATCTCCCATTGTCAATGCGCAGGGGGAAACGACGCACTTCATAGCGGTAAAAGAGGAGATCACCCGGCGGAAACAGACGGAAGAGGCACTGCGTGCGAGCGATAAGAAATTCATGGAATTGTTCATGCTCATTCCCATTCCGCTGGCTGTATCGAACAAGAATGGAGCAATAGTATATCTCAACAAACGGTTCACCAATGTCTTCGGCTACACCATCAACGATCTTCCAACAATGAAGCAGTGGTGGCAGCTTGCATACCCGGATGAAACGAACCGGCACCTGTCTCTGGAGAAATGGATGGCTGCCGAGCGTACATCATTAAAGGATGGAAAAGATATTGAACCGGTTGAATTCAGGGTAACGTGCAAGAATGGCACGGAACGTATTGTGATGATTGGAGGCAAATACTTTGAGGACAACATCCTGGCAACATTTATTGATGTTACAGAACGCAAAAAAATGGAGGTATCGCTTCGCGACAGCGAACTGAAATTCCGTACTGTTGCCGATTATACCTACGATTGGGAGTATTGGAAGGACGAGAATGAGCACATTGTTTATATGTCGCCGTCGTGCGAAAGAATCACCGGATATTCCCGTGAAGAGTTCATTGCCGATCCGTCATTGATTGAAAAGATTATCTACCGTGAAGATGCCTCCGTGATGCTTCAGCATTTTATCAAGGTCCATACAATCGAGCATAGGGAACATGCAAGCCAGGCGGAATTCAGGATCACGAACAAAAACGGTTCGGTGATGAATATCCATCATATCTGCAGACCGATCTACGATGAACATCATCACTATCTCGGAAGACGCGTCAGCAATAGGGATGTTACCGAACGCATGCGAGTGGAGATGGAATTGATCGCTTCCGAAGAAAAATTCAAGAGTCTCTCCATACTGAAAAAGGCAATACTGGAAAGTCCGGAAGGGATCATTGTCTTTGCGTTGGACGTGAATTATTGTTATGTGGACTTCACGCTGCTGCACAAACATACGATGAAGGAAATATGGGGCAATGATATTGAAATCGGGTCCAATATGCTTGGGTATATTCTCAACTCCACTGACCGTGAAAAGGCCCGAAAGAATTTCGATAAAGCGTTGGAAGGAGAAAAATTTGTTATTCTGGAAGAATACGGAAGTGAAGAATTTAAAAGGTCATACTATGAAAACAGATATGGTCCGATCTTTGACGAGACGAAGAACATTATCGGAGTATCCGTATTCGTCATCGATATCACGGAACGCAAGCGGGCAGAAAATGCACAACGTGAAAGCGAAAAACGATACCGCGAATTGATCGAAACAATGCCCGACGGGGTTTACAAAAGCAGTCATGAAGGGAAGTTTCTCGAGGTTAATCCGGCCATGGTGAAGATACTCGGATACAGCAGCATGGAAGAACTATTGGCAATTGATATTAAAAATGAACTGTATTTCGAAGAAACAGACCGTGACAGTATCGCATTAAAAGAGAAACATGAAGAGATGGCTGTTTTTCGCATGAAGAAAAAAGATGGAAGTGAAGTCTGGGTGGAAGATCATGGGCGCCATGTCTGCGATAATTATGGCTCGGTACTGTTTCACGAAGGTGTTATGCGTGATATTAACGAACGCAAACTGGCCGAGGATGCGCTGCGGGCGAGCGAAGAAACATTCCGGCGGCTGTTCAAAGAATCTGCCGATCCCATCTTACTGCTCGGCGATTCCGGATTTTTGGATTGCAATCAATCAGCAATTGCCATTCTCGGATATCGAACGAAGGATGAATTTCTCAAAAAACAGCCTTGGGCACTTTCTCCGGAACGGCAGCCCGATGGTATGCTCTCCGCCGATAAAGCAGTGTCGATGATGGAATCAGCAGTCCGTAAAGGATATCACCGCTTTGAGTGGATCCATATAAAGTCGGACGGCACTAGTTTTCCGGTGGAAGTGATGCTGACGCCGATCATATTAAAAGGAGAAAGAATATTTTATACTGTGTGGCGCGACATCGCCGAACGCAAAAAAGCAGAAGACGCATTGCGCGAAACCAACGCCTACCTTGAAAATCTGATCAACTATGCCAATGCGCCGATTATCGTTTGGGACCAGCAATTCCGTATTGCCCGTTTCAATCATGCATTTGAATCGTTGACCGGCCTGCGTGAGGCCGATATCCTCGGGCAGTCACTGGAAATATTATTTCCCGCACCTCTTGCGGAACATTCAATGGCGCTGATCCGGAAAACATCGACCGGCGAGCGGTGGGAGACCGTGGAGATCGGAATTCAGCATTGCAACGGATCCACCCGGACCGTGCTTTGGAATTCGGCTACCCTCTTCTCGCCGGACGGCTCGAAACCAATTGCAACTATTGCTCAGGGACAGGATATTACGGAACGGAAAAGTGCGGAAGATGCCCTGCGCGAAAGTGAATACCGTTATAAAATGCTGGCGGACAACTCGCTGGATGTCATATGGACAATGGATCTGACCGGTAAGTTTATGTACATCAGTCCATCGGTCTTCCATCTGCGCGGTTATACGCCTGAAGAAGTGATGCTTCAGCCGTTTCACGAGGTGATATCTCCGGGTTCACAGAATATTGTTGCGGAAAAAATGAAACAGCAGTTTCAGATTGCACATCACGGAAAACAATTACCGATCGAATCAGTTGAAGTTGAACAACCATGCAAAAACGGATCCAGCGTATGGACGGAAGTTGTTTCACGTATCATATATGATGAATCCGAAAACGGAATAGGGATCATAGGTATTTCACGGAATATTCAGGAACGCAAAAAAGCGGAAGAAGCACTGCGACAGGCGCAGAAACTGGAAAGTATCGGCACGCTTGCCGGCGGCATTGCTCACGACTTCAATAATCTTCTCAATGCTATTCTTGGACAATCGTCCATTGCCCTGAATAAGATTCCGAAAGAAAATCCGGCGGCGGGCAACATCACCAAAGCGATTAAAGCAACCGAACGTGCGGCCGACCTTACGCGTCAGCTGCTGGCGTACTCCGGTAAAGGCAAATTCTTTATTGTGGAAATTGATCTCAATCTTTTGGTCAAAGAAAATGTACAAATACTCGAGGTCTCCATACCGAAGACAACTCAATTGAAGTACGAACTTGATTCTTCATCACCGCGCATTTCGGGCGACATCGGTCAGATCCAGCAGGTGATGATGAATCTTATCATCAATGCCGGTGAAGCAATGGGAACGGATCTCGGAACCATCTCAGTTCGCACCGGACGCATCGATCTTACAGAACATGACACGCAGTACTGGAAGTACACCAACAATCCGTTGAGGCCTGGTGCGTATGCTTTATTACAG
>CAIOTF010000051.1 GCA_903861125.1 uncultured Ignavibacteriota bacterium | reverse complement strand
GGCTTACCGAAACAGAGCAACGTAACGGTAAAGATCTATTCGGTGCTTGGCCAGGAGGTGAAAACGTTGGTGAATAATGACCAGAGTCCAAGCTTCTACCGGGTTGTATGGAATGGAACGGATAACAACGGAAGCCATGTCAGCAGCGGTGTCTATTTTATCCGCATCACAGCTCAGTCGAGTGAACCGAACAGCAAGCCGTTCATTCAGGTAAAGAAGATGTTGCTGATGAAGTAATTTGGTTTGAACAAACCCCGCTGTATTTTAGCGGGGTTGTTTATGAAACAATATATTGTAACACGATAGTAAAAGGAAGTTGTGCAATTTAAAATAGCCCCACAGGCCGTGCCATTTTTTTGATAAGATGTGCCGGCCCGTGAGGTTGTTTTTTTTATATACGGTTGGAGTTTTATCTTTTTGATTGCTTAGAAGGCTTTTCTAAATCACAAAAATATTTGAAACACCCAAAGCAATTTTGTTGAAAACAATATTTTCTTTCGTTGCCGTATTTGGGCTCAGTATTTTACCGTTAATCGGTAAGACGCATACCGTTTCTTCCGCATCTCATATCGATTCGGTGTGTAAATTTGTTGCACCCGGAGATACGATCGTAATGTCGGACGGAATTTGGACGAATCAAGCGATCCTTTTCAAGGCGACCGGTTCTGCAAATAATTCCATCATTCTCCGCGCTCAAACTAATCAATCAGTCCTGCTTAACGGAACTTCAACTTTGAGAATAGCCGGTAATTATCTTGTGGTTGATGGTTTGAGATTCGAGAATGGGTATAGTCCTTCCGGCGCCGTCATCGAGTTTCAAGGAACCGATGGAACGGCAAGCAGCTATTGCCGTTTAACACGAACATCGATCAAAAGCTATAATCCCTCAAGCATTGCAATTGACTATAAATGGGTTTCTCTATTTGGACAGAATAATAGAGTGGACCATTGTGCTTTCGAAAATAAAACTCACATGGGTACCACGCTTGTAGTGTGGCTCCCTGCTTCAAAAATTCCCAATTATCACAAGATCGATCATAATTATTTTGGCCCTCGTCCTTTGCTGGTGGATACCAACGGTGTTTCCGTGAATGGCGGAGAAACCATTCGCGTGGGGACAAGTGATTATTCTATGAATGATTCTTATACAACGGTGGAGTATAATTATTTCGACCGGTGCAACGGTGAGATCGAAGTCATCTCCAGTAAATCATGCGGGAATACGTATCGGTTCAATGTCTTTGCGAGTTGTCAGGGTATGTTGACGCTCCGCCATGGGAACCGGTGCAATGTGTATGGCAATTATTTTTTCTGTAACAATGCACTCAATTCCGGTGGTATTCGTATTATAGGCGAAGATCATAAAGTCTATAACAATTATATCGAAAAGAGTAACGGCTCAAGCATGAAAACCGGAATTACGTTCGTGAACGGTGTTCTCAATTCTCCATTGAACAGATATTATCAGGTGAAGCGTGCGCAGGTCGTGTTCAATACGCTTGTTGATAATCGTTATTCGATCCATATAGGTGCGGGAAAAGATAGCGAGTTGACTTTGCCGCCTCTTGATTGCACGATCGCGAACAATCTTGTTTGGAGCACGAAAGAACAATTGATCACGTACACAGATATTCCCGTCAATATGAAATACGAAGGAAATATTTTTTACGGCTCGGCTCTTGGTATCACGAATCCGGGTGGAATATCGGTTACCAATCCGCAGATGCTTTTTGCCGGCGACAGTTTGTGGCGCATCGGCAGTTCGGGTCCCGCGGTTAATGCCGCGGCTGGATCATATCCCTTTGTTGTGGCCGATATAGACGGCCAGACCCGAAGCGGTCTATTCGATGTTGGTGCCGACGAGTATTCGAATGAAGCTGTCGTTCAGCGTCCGATCAGAAAGAATGAGGTCGGACCGGCATCAATTGTAACCTCAATTACTATGCGCTCGGAAACACGAATGCAGCCGGCTTCATTTACAGTACTCCGAAATTATCCGAATCCGTTCAATCCTGAAACGACCGTTGAATTTTCAATCCCTGTTACAGCATATGCTGCTCTGACCATTTATAACGGCATCGGCGAAACGGTTGCACTCCTTTTTAAGGGGAATGCTGAGAAGAATACGATATTTAAACGTACATTCAACGGTTCGCACAATGCTTCAGGAATGTATTATGCAGAATTACAATACAATGGTGTAACGATAATCAGAAAAATGTTATTATTAAAATAAAAAGGAAGCAATAATGAACAGCGTATTACAAGATATAGAGTTGACCGGCATTGTTCCCGTGATCGCGATCGAAGATGCTGTGAATGCAGAACCTCTGGCAAAAGCACTTATTGACGGAGGTTTACCGTGCGCAGAGGTCACGTTCAGAACGGCTGCGGCGAAGGAGTCGATTTCGCGAATTTCAAAATCATATCCCGACATGCTGTTAGGTGCCGGTACGGTGTTGACAATTGAACAAGTGAAAACCGCCGTTGATTGCGGAGCAAAATATATTGTCTCTCCCGGTTTGAATCCGAAAGTGGTGGAATATTGCGTCACGAACAGTATCCCGATCTTTCCCGGCGTTGCAACACCTTCCGAAGTCGAACAAGCCATTGAACTTGGATTGAATGTCGTGAAGTTCTTCCCGGCGGAAGGGAACGGAGGCCTGGCGTATTTAAAAGCGATCGGAGGACCCTACAGACAGATGAAATTCATTCCTACCGGTGGAATTGATGAAACGAATCTTCTTTCCTATTTAAAATATTCGCAGATCGTTGCATGCGGCGGCAGCTGGATGGTGAAACCGGAATTCATCGTGAATAAACAGTTTGACGAAATTAGAAAAATGACAGAACGTGCAGTGCTGCTGATGCTGGGATTCGAACTGAAACATGTCGGGATGAACTGCGCAACCGAAAAGGAATCGATGTCCAATGCATCTTTGATTTCACAATTGTTTAGTCTACCAGTCAAAGAAGGGAATTCATCGAACTTCGTCGGTACGCAATTCGAAGTGATGAAGAAGAATTATTTGGGTGCGCACGGTCATCTGGCTATCGGAACGAATTTCATCGAACGCGCAATTGCGTATTATGAACGGAAAGGATTTTCTTTCCGCAAAGAGACCAATGTTGAAAAGAACGGAAAACGGGTTGCCATCTATTTTGAACAAGAGATTGCAGGTTTTGCCGTACACCTGCTGCAAGGATAATCAGATCATGAATCCAAGAAAAATATGTGTGTTACTGTTGTCGTGCATTCTTGTCAGCAGTCTGTGGGGACAAAAACCGAAAGTATATCTGTTAAATGCCGATACACTGATGTCTGTTCAGCAATCGGTCTTCAAGGGTGAAAAACGGTATCTCTCTGCGGCGAAGAAATTGATGCGTGATGCGGAGAAAGTTCTGAAAATGGAGATTCCGGCAATCACCGATAAAGAACTTGTTCCGCCGAGCGGCGATAAGCGAGACTATTACAGTCTCAGCCGATATTGGTGGCCCGATCCCAAAAAAGAGGATGGTCTGCCGTACATTCGCCGTGATGGTGAAACAAATCCTGAAACTGAATCAATTCCGGATAATAAAAATTTGAATACGTTCATGAAATCGGTGACGACGCTCGCCTGGGCATACTTCTATTCCGGCGATGAAAAATATGCCGAAAGTGCAGTCGTATGGCTCAGAACATGGCTGATCAATCCTGAAACACGAATGAATCCAAATCTCCGGTTCTCACAGCAGGTGCGAGGCCGTGATATCGAACGGGGAACCGGGATCCTTGATGCGCGGGAATTTTCGCAGTTTGTCGATGCCATCGGTATCGTGCAGATGTCGCGCTCTTTCCCGTCGGAGGAGAACGCAAAAATAACTCAATGGTTCAAAGACTATCTGCAATGGCTCGTAGAAAGTCCGAACGGTATCAGTGAATCGAACGCGCAGAATAATCATGGAACGTGGTACGATGTTCAGACCACAGCAATTGCATTGTTCGTCGGGGATAAGGCGAGGGCTCTGCAGATCTGCGAAAAGGCAAAGACGAAGAGGATCGCCTATCAGATCACACCGGAGGGGAAAGAACCGGAAGAATTGGTCCGCACTCTTTCTTGGCATTATTCGCAATTCAACCTTTATGCACTTACGCGTCTTGCCGATCTTGCTCGGAATGTGAACGTTGATCTCTGGAATTTTTCCACTACCGACGGAAGAAGTATCCGTACCTGTCTTGATTATCTTATCCCGTTTGCCGATAAGGAAAAGAAATGGGAAGCGACCCAGATCAAAGAAATGACCTTTGAAGCACTTTCGATGACAGCTATGCGTGCCGCGGCCGTGTATGGAAACGAAAAATATTTGAATGTATTCAATAAATTCTATGCCGGTAACCGCGAGACCGATCGCACCATTCTTCAATATGGAGTTGTGTTCGGCCGTTAAACTTCATTCTTATGGAACAGTGAAATATCACAGTTTGTATCTTGAGTAAGGAAGTTCACTATGATGACAAAATTTTATCGCCGCAACACGGTAAAAATAATATTGCTTGCCGTATTGGCATTCACCGGTTCACTTTTCTCGCAGAAAAATACAATTCTGTGCAGAACGGCCGACGATGTTGCAGCATCATTGAAAACGCTCGTGCCGGGCAAACAGATTGTCCTGGCTGATGGTGAGTACCGGTTTGCTTCGCCTCTCGTTGTGGAAGCAGCGGGTTCAAAAGGAAAGCCGATCGTGATCAGATCCGAGAATCGTAATAAGGCGTTCATTCTGGGTAATACTTCTGTAATTTTTCGGAACGCATCGTATATCACCATCGAAGGGCTTGTCTTCAACAACAACGGTTCATCAGCGATCCTATTGGAAGGATGCAACAACATCCGGATCACGAGAAATATTTTTCGATTGCACGAAAATGGGCGGGGCAGTTGGGTAATGGTAACCGGGAATAATAAAGACACGCTTTCGCTTAGCCACCACAACATGATCGATCGCAACCTCTTTGAAGAGAAAAAAGAGCTCGGCAATTTCATCACGATTGAAGGTACGAAAACAGTTCCATCCACCGTGTCTCAACACGATGTGATCGAATGGAACTATTTCCGCAATATTGGTCCTCGCGTGGAGAATGTGCTCGAAGCGATTCGCATCGGATCCGCGGAATATACCCTTTCGCGCGGATATACCATTCTGCAAAACAATCTTTTTGAACGTTGCGATGGAGATCCCGAATACATCTCCATTAAACAGAGTGACTGTACTGTGAGGAACAATACGTTCATTGAGTGTCTCGGTTCACTGTCGCTCCGGCATGGAAATCACAGCACGGTCGAAGGAAATGTCATCATCGGCAGCAATCTGACAGGGACTTTCACCGACAGCACCGGAAAAATCTGGACGCTGGGGACCGGCGGGATCCGTTTCTGTGCGGACAGTATGATGATCGTCGGAAACTATTGCGAAGGACTTACCGGAAAAGAATGGGATGCCACGGTAGCAGCCACGAACGGTGATGCCGATTACGGGGAAGGTAAACCGCTGACAAAACATTACCGCATCACAAATGCTTTGATAGAAAACAATATCTTTGTCGATAATACGAGCGGTATTGAAATTGGTTTTGACGGTGCCGGTTTCCAGGGAAATTGGTGGCATAAAGCGCCTGATCGGATGATGATCAGGAACAACATCATTACCGGAAGCAGTGATACGCTTGTAAAATTCATGGATACACCGACCAATACAGTATTTGAAAATAACACTGTCTATTCGAGAAGCGGTGCCGCTACAATGAGTAATGATCTTTCAGGCGTGAAGATGAAAGATCCCCGGTTGGTGCGCACGAATGGATTATTATTACCGAAAGGGTTGAGTCCATCAAAAATGAAATTACGTCGGCTCACGGCGAACGATGTTGGTCCACATTCGAGATGAAAAAATTCAATTATGTCTCAATGTATTTCTTCGTCAGTAAAACATGATGTTTATTTTAGACCGATATTTATTGTTTTTTCTTCCGCAGTTTTATCGTTTCATCCAATGCATGGGAAGAACGTTTCCGTGATTTTGCAGCCGTTACCGCAGTGAGACCATAGACGAGCATTAAGAGTGCAGAAAGCGAATTAGCAGGGATTCTACTCTCAGATTTTCCCACAAGCACCACATCGCAGTGTTCTGCAACCGGTGCAAGCAGTCTATTTGTAACACCGATGACGGAGACACCCTGTTTTTTTGCGACCTTCGCTGCTTCGAGTGTCGGTTCAGAATACGGCGGTAACGAAAAAACAAACAGAACATCTTGTTTGCCGAGCGAGATCATGCTTTCCGTTAAACGAAGTCCTGTGTGTGCAATAGCATCGGCATTCATACCGATCCTGCGAAAAAGAAACGCCGTTATTGCCGCAAGGTGCATCGATGTTCCTATCCCAACCGTGTAGATATGTTTTGCTTTCACCGCCAGATCCACACATCGGAGAAATGAATTCTGATCGAGCAGTGCAAGAGAATCATTGATGTTTTTTATTTCATTCTCTGCGATCAATCTTACCTCTGCAAGTCCGGGTTCCACACCGTGGCTGAGTGTCGATTTGAAACTGGCCACCGGCGATCCTCCGGCGCGTATCTCGTTGCGAAGTTCATTCTTTAGATCGGCAAGACCATGATATCCCAGTTTTCGTACAACGCGCATGATCGAAGCCGGCCCCGTATTGAGCCGTGTCGCAAGTTCCTGAACGGAAACTAAGGCTATTTCATGTGTCTGTTCCAGCACATAGGATGCAATCCGCCGTTCGGTCGGAGTAAGGGTCTCCAGGCGGTTATGGATTGCAGTGTGAAGTCGTTTGAATTGCGTTGTTGATTTCATATCGGCCTTACGGAAACAAGTTTAATGGAACAAAAATGCCTTGACAGAGAAGGAATATTTTCCAATATTGATTTTGGAATATATGTTCCAAAAATTAGAATATGATAGTAATTATTCCATTTCAAATCAAGTAATATTCGGCATGCGTTCAAACGGCGTGTTGAAAATATGTCACCCACAAAACTCAACGGAGGTTCTATGGTCAACAAAATATTTGCAACTCTGTTTTTATGTGTTCTTTGCAGTGCCATTGGTCTCGGGCAAAGCGGCCTTCTGCTGACGGAAGTTCTTTACGATATCCCGGCAAGCCCTAACGGTGATCCGAACGGTGATGGAACGCGACAGGCTGCCGGCGATGAGTTTTTTGAATTGTACAACAACACCAACGCATCCATTGATTTAAGCGGATACGTGTTCATTGAACGTGAAAAACAAGTGGTATTCACGTTTCCGGTCGGAGCCATTCTTGGATCGAAAAAATTTACCGTTGTTTTCGGAAACGCAATTACGACTACATGGGGAACGGCTTTTCCCGCCGGCACACTGAAATTTTCCAACAGGTCCGCTGCGGTCGACTCCGGATTTGGGCCGGTGAAGACATCCACAGGTACAACGAAGGGTAATCTGGCCTCCAACGGCGACAGAGTGATGATCGTGAATCAGCTTGTTGCCGATACCGTTGCCGAAGTAGCATGGGGATATGATAACCAGGTACCGCCGCAGCCTGTAAAACCATTGTGGTCTAAAGGAACATATATTGCAGGAGCAAAATCCGTTAAAGCCGATACGATACAGGGACAGATACGACAGTCACTGCATTACCAAATTGCGACGGGAAAATGGGGCCGGCATAAAGATGTCGCAAAAGATACAGCTTTGTATTTTTCACCCGGATTTCTTCCCGATGCAACCACCGGTGTCAATAATGGATTGAACAATGCAGTTCCCGCAACAATATCATTACAGCAAAATTATCCTAATCCGTTCAATCCTTCTACTGTCATAAGTTTTACCACAAGCAAAGAAGAATTGGTACAGTTATCGGTCTACAATATTCTTGGAAACAAGGTTGCTGCTCTGTTGAACAAAAAAATCGGTGCCGGACAATATCATGTATCATTCAATGCGGCGAACTTGTCTGCCGGCGTATATTTTTACAAACTTGAAGCCGGATCATTCTCGGAAACAAAACGAATGCTCTTGCTGAAATAATTCGTTTTTTTTGAAATCACGGAGAGCAATATGCATCTCGTACGTTCTTGTTATACAGTCATGTTCCTGATCATTGTTCCGGCGATCATATTCGCCGGAACAACGGGAAAAATTGCCGGCAAGGTGCTGAACAAAGCGACCGGCGAACCTCTGCCATCGGCGAATATCCAGGTCGCCGGGGAAAAATTTGGTGCGGCAAGCGATCCGGACGGTTATTTTGTTATCCTCCAGCTAAAGCCCGGGACCTATACGCTCAAAGCGAATCTGCTCGGTTTTTCTGAACAGGTTGTTACCGAAGTTCAGGTGCGGGCGGACCTGACGACACAGATCGATTTTCGTTTGACGGAAGGTTCGATTGCCATCCAAGAGGTGATCGTGAAAGCGGAGCGTCCGATGATCAACAAAGATGAAACATCCCGGACATCCATTATCAATTCGCAAACATTCTCCGATCTGCCGGTTGTTTCATTTCAGGATGTGGTCGGTCTGCAGGCTGGTTTTACTACCGGTGCGGACGGAGAACTGCATGCACGTGGAGGCCGCGGCGGTGAAGTTGCATATTTAATTGACGGTCTTCCCGTACGTGATCCGCTTTCCGGAAGTTTCAGCGGTCAGATTGATAAATACGCTATTGAAGAATTACAGGTGCTCACCGGCGGATTCAATGCGGAATACGGTCAGGCTTTATCCGGCGTAGTGAATATTGTAACCAAAGAAGGGGGCGATACATACAGCGGCCGCATTGAATATACCTCCGATCAACTGAATGAATCACCGTACCATAAAGCTGATGCCTTGGCGTTGGACGAATGGGGTGTTGATCCGAACGGTGCACTGGTGCAGCGTGTTGATAACCGCGGATATAATCTTGTCAACAATTATCCTTCGGCATATAAAAAACAATCGTTATCCGGCACACCCGGATTATGGCCCGATTTTAATATGCTCGGTCAATTCTCGGCGATGCTTAATGGACCGGTTCCGTATCTGCCTGAGTTGAAATTTTTTGTCACCGCCAGATATCTGAACACGCTCGATCAGCTGCCGTGGGGATATAATAAGGAGAGGGAAATCAACGCTAAACTGACGTACGGAGTTGGTCCTCTCAAGCTGAATCTTAGTTCGCAAAGATTTTACAGACTTTATCAGCCATATGCTCACACGTGGAAATATCTGCAGGATGGTTATGAAGTACGGAAAGATTTTTCCTGGAGGGACAATCTGAAAGTAAGTCATATCCTATCTCCCGGAACATTCTACGAAGCATCAGCATCGTACCAACGCAGATATTTCAACCGTTATGAGCCGGGAAAATATGCGACGTTCTCTGCCGATGGTCAGCTGCTTGCATCAAATTATCGCGTCAAAAACAGCAACACTCCTCCGTTTTGGACCGGTACCGATAATGGCATCTATATCCGAAATGAAGTGGAGACAATCATTCTTAAAGGAGATTTTAATTCGCAGATCGGTCAGCATAATTTGGCGAAGAGCGGATTTGAAATCAGACGCTACGCGATTGACCGCTTGAGTTTTCAGGAACCGTATCCGAGCGGATTCCATGCGTATGAAAAATATTTGAAGTATCCGCTTGAGTTATCGGCGTTTGTTCAGGATAAGATAGAGTTCGATATCTGCATCATCAATGCCGGTGTGCGGTACGATTTTGCCGATGTTGATGATTCACGCTGGGCATCCTTGCGCGCTCCGGCCGGATATGTGAACGACCAGAAAATATGGGTGCCGGTCGGAGAAGTAAGCACGCCGACAAAACAGCAGATCAGTCCGCGCCTGGGTATCGCATTCCCGATGAGCGAGCGGACGGTCTTTTATAGTTCCTATGGTCATTTTTTCCAGCTTCCCGATTACATCGATATGTATACGCTGCGTGATCCCACGCTTGATGGTGCAATCGTTGGGAATCCGGGGATATTACCTCAAAAAACTGTGGCATTCGAATTTGGCGTGAAGCATACAATTGCCAGCGACTATACGATAGAACTCTCTGCGTATTCCAAGGATATCACCAATCTTACGGGAAGTACGTATCTGACCGTTTTCCCATATGAATATACGGTATTCGACAACTCCAATTATGGCGGAGTGCAGGGATTCGAGATCGGTTTGAATAAAAGACAGAGCGACTATTGGTTTGCCGATCTGAAATATACCTACTCGGTTGCAAAAGGAAATGAATCAGATCCGCGCGAAGGATATAACGACTACCGCAGAGCATCCGCATTGCTTCGTCCGAAGCGTGTCTTTCTGCTTGCGTTCGACCGCGAACATGTTTTTTACGGCACGTTCGGTCTCGAATTCCCGAAAGAGTTCGGACCGTCACTCTTCGATGTATTTCCGCTCGAAAATATTTCTTTAAACGTTGTTGTTCGTGCCTCCACCGGATTGCCGTACACTCCACAGGCTCCGGATGAAAGTAATACACTGCTGATCGAAAAAAATTCGGGACGCATGTCATCAGATCAAAGGGTCGATCTGCGATTATCAAAGACGATCCGTTTTGCCGATGTGAAGGTGACACTCTTCGGTATCGTCAACAACGTATTCGATGACATCAACGCTTTGAACGTGTGGGCAACATCCGGCGATCCCCTTGATGCGGGTCCGTCGTACAGCAGAACGCGGGACCGGATGAGGGTTCCAAGCAATGTCGATATCCGCCGGTCGGTTCAGGCCGGTATCCGGTTGGATTTTTAATTTTTCTCATTCACCATTGCAGTGCACTTTATGAAAAAAATATTCTTATTTCTTATTCTCTTTGGACTCTCCATCGGACACGTTGCTGCACAGAGAATACCCAACGATGATCCGGCAGAAAAAAGAACATTCATGAAACCGAATACATCTGTTGAAGATGCATTCGGCGTTCTGGATAAAGGGGAATTGATCAACATTCTCGGAAACCAGGGAATGATCACCGATTCATACTACCAGAATCTCATCTATAATTTCCGTTGGCCGAAAAGCAAGGGAGTTGCCAATCCGAATCTGGGGGATGTCAATGCGATCGATGATGCCTCAATAATGTTTGCCTATAAAGGAAATGTTCTCGACACATACACGATGTACCGGAATGAAGATTGGAACGCTCCTATTGGCGCACGGGGTCATACCCATGCCGACGATCAGCCGGAAGAATTGTTTGCGCCCGACGGTGCTCCACGGCTTGCGCATAGCGATATACCGGTTACATGGCCAAAAGGATACTACGATTCCTTAAAAGTGTGGCACGCAGCACCCACCGGCACGCTCTCTTCGTTATCGGATGCTGATAAAAAGATTGTACAGGCAAAAGGGGCATATTATGACGGAACAAAAAATGTCTGGCGCTTCTGGCCGGGGAAATTCCGCATCGATGTCGATCCGCTCTCGCCGAATTTTGGAAAGGAAGTTCCCGGTGAATTTGCGGCGGACAGAGAAGTGTATGCAATCATGAACGACCGGAGTCCTCAGCTCCCCTCGGTGACGATCGGCCTCACGATGGAAGATCAGGCGTATTCGTACGGACGGCGGTTTGCCGAAGATATTCAGTTTTATGATATCACCATCACCAATAATAGTTCGAAGGTGCTCGACAGCTGCTGGTTCGGATACTATATCGATTTCCAATTTGGCGATGTGCTGGAGGAGACATGGGGGTCGTACAACTCCGGAGTAAACGCCAAGGGGTTCGATAATGCGTATTACCAGTTTGATTATAACGGTTCAAGTCCCGGCAATATTGAAGAAGGATATATGGGTATGATGGTTCTGGGCACACCGTTCGATCTTGGTGTGACCGATGCGCATTTTTTCCGCGATCTTTCCGGAAGTGTAACACCGGGAACAGACGCACAGATGTGGCCCGTGATCATCAGCGATCCGAACAGCAAGAGTCTTTTAGCCACGAAGGCCGATTATTTTCATGGAACGAACACGCATTTTGACGATTTCAGTTTAACCGCGTTAGGAAAAAGTCCCGGCCCGAATAATTGGACGATGTTTGTGACCACCGGTCCATTTACGCTGCAGCCAGGCGTAGCAATGAAAGCGACCGTAGCATTTTCGGCAGGCAAAGATCTGACTGAATTGAAAAAGAATTTTATAATGGCGCAAAAATTGTATTTGAATAAATTTCTGGGTCCTGCAGCTCCGCCGTCGCCGAAGCTGCATGCCGTGGCCGGCGATAAGAAAGTGACACTGTATTGGGATGATTCACCGGAGAAGGCAAACGATCCGATAGCAAAAGCGGCAGACTTTCAAGGGTATAAAATATACCGGAGTCAAGATCAAGGTTCGTCCTGGGGAAATACGATCACCGACTCAAAAGGGAAGCTTCTGGGCTATGTTCCCATTGCACAATTCGATAAAAAAGATCTGATACAAGGTCCGGACCCGATGAACCAGGCAAATTATTTGGGAGACAACACAGGCTTGGTTCACATGTTCATTGATTCTACGGTGAACAACGGAGTGAATTATTCCTATACCATTACGTCGTACGATTCAGGTTCAGTATCCAATGAACTGGAGTCGCTGGAATCAGCACGCGGAACAACTGCAGCAGATGCCAATCTTGTGGATGTAACGCCGCGCTCCAATCCGATAGGATTTGTGAATGGGAGCGTATCGGTGCGGCAAACATCGGATGTTGGTAACGGATCCTTCTTAACACAGATCGTAGATCCTTCATCGCTGACGGGCGATACCTATCTGCTGACATTCAATAAATCTCCGGCGGACAGTTTTTCGGTGACCAGCCAAAGAACAAACATCAGGCTCACAAAAGCGCCGATCGCTTCCGATGCCATGGTCGTGTGCGAAGGATTCAAAATCCGTATTGATGGTGATGCGCAAACAGGGACCGTCAAGTCGCTGAAGGATCACAAGGGAAACAATGTCTACGACAGTCTTAATCTGCAGCCGGACGGTAAATGGTATGTGAAAGATGTTGTTAGAAATGCTTCGGCAAATACTCAGGCCCGGGGATGCAAATATGAATTTCGATTTACATCCACCGGTTCTTTTGCCGCGGGTTTAACCGGACAAGGTCAGCCGATGATAAAAAAGTTTACTGTTCCATTTGAAATTTGGAACGTATCCATAAAGGAAAAAGCGTATCAAGTAGGCTGTGTACTCGTGGATAAAAATGCGAGCAATACATTCGACCTTGGTGATGAAATGCGTGTTGTAAATTCGCCGTATGTGGTCCGCGCTGACACTATCGGAACATTCAACCTTCTCTATTGGTATTATACTGTCTCGATCGCTATCGGATCTACTTCGAATTCACGCCTTCCGGTAACCGGAGAATCATTCACAATCGAATCGTACAGCCAATTAACGTCGAACGATACTTTTGCCGTAAAGATTTCCGCACCGATAATTCAGCGTGACCGTCAGACAATTGCGAACAGTCTTTCGGGTGTCCGTGTTGTACCGAATCCATACATTGTCAATGCAAAATGGGAGCAGGTATCGAATACCCGCAGATTACGGTTCATGTTCCTTCCGCCGGAATGCACCATATCCATCTATTCCGTGCGCGGCGAGTTAATTCAACGATTAGATCATATCAACGGAACGGGCGACGAAGACT
Source organism: uncultured Ignavibacteriota bacterium (assembly GCA_903861125.1). Lineage (GTDB taxonomy): Bacteria > Bacteroidota > Ignavibacteria > UBA10030 > UBA8401 > UBA8401. Next base: position 55,949 of record CAIOTF010000051.1, on the reverse strand, counting down.
GGAATCTCACCAATCAATCGGGCGTGGAGGTCGCGTATGGTCTCTATATCTATACTGTCGAAGTCTCTTCCGGCGATAAAACGATAGGCAAATTTTCAATCATAAAGTGATTGGAGAAAAAATGTATCCAATGAAACCTTTCATAATTTTTATTGTTCTCCTCGGTATTGCCGGCACAGCTGCCGGTCAAGAGTTCACAAAGGCAGGCACTGCTGCAGGACAATTTCTTAAGATACCGGTCGGCGCCAAAGCCGTTTCAATGGCCAGTACCTTCACTTCTGTCTCGGACGATATCAGCACGCTGTATTGGAACCCGGCCGGGGCCACTACTCTTGATCAGTTTGAAGTGGGTGTGACGCACAATTCCTGGATCGCCGGCATCAGTCATAACTTTCTCGGTGTTGTGCTGCCCATGGGGGATAACGGTACAATCGGATGTTCGGTGAACCAGCTCGGTTCCGGCGATATCGAAATGACCACCGTTGAGTCGCCGAAAGGAACCGGCACATTCTATTCTACTGCGGATATGGCGCTGTCGTTGTCCTACGCAAAAGCAATTATGGAGCAGGTGAGCGTTGGAGTATCGGCTAAATATATCAATCAACGAATTGCAAATTCGAGCGCCCAAACGGTCGCATTCGATCTGGGCATTCTGCTGAAGACCGGATTCTATGGAATGAAAATGGGATTAGCGTTTCAGAATTTTGGTCCTGCATTGCAAATGAGCGGAAGCGATCTCATTAAAACGGTCGATCTTGATCCGAACAGCGAAGTGAATCCTGTGATCGAGGCAAATCTCGCAACGCAGTCATACTCACTGCCGGCAAGTTACCGCGTGTCGATGTCGATGCCTGTTGTGGGCCGCGAAGGACTGCTTTCCTCGGGATCATCATCACTCCTGTTCGCCGTGGACGGAGTGCATCTTGTTGATAATCCGGAACATTTCAGTATCGGTACAGAATATGGTTTCGAAAACACACTCTTCCTGCGCGGCGGTTATGTATTCAATACAGACGAAGAGGGTTTAACGCTTGGAGGAGGGGTGAATCTTGACGCCGGTACGAGTTCTTTCACGATCGACTATGCCTATGCATCATTTGGTGTCTTTTCGGCAGTCCATGTATTTTCAATCGGGATACGATTGTGACCGGCATATTGAGATGTGGAACAAAAAATCTTAAAATTATTTTTGGACTTCTCTTTCTTTTTATCTCTACTCTTTCTGCCTCAACCATTATTGAAAGAATCCCTCCGCTTCAAACGGTGAGGATCGCCTATGTGAAAGTTCTCCCATCGTATTCCGGTAAACAGATCGACTGGAAAGTATTCACGTATACGATCGACGAAACCAGCGGTGCATATGCGGTAGTGGGAGATACAATTTCCGGTACGGGCGACTCGGTAAAAGTTCTTTTGATAAAATATGCCTCCAAGTATACGTATTATAAAATCTTTGCCGTGTCAGGAAGCGATAACGATTCTCTTGAGCTGCAGGTATTCAGCAAAGGTTCGATGCAAAAATATCTTTACCGGTCACCATCGTTCCCCACAAAACCGATCCCGGTGCATATCTATCTTTCCGGAGGATTCTCTCCGGACAATCAGTTGTTGGTTGCGATGCATGGCGTTGATCGAAATGCCTACAACTACGGATTATCGTGGAGTGCGTTTGCGTCCGCTAACAACTGGATCATTCTTGCGCCGGAATTTACTACCACCGATTGGCCAAGCGACGCTTATGCATTAGGGAACATGTTCACCGGTAATGACGGTGCCGGATCGCTCAATCCAAAAACGAAATGGTCGTTCACTGTTGTTTCCGAAATTGAGCGCGCACTTTGCCGAGGATTGGGCTTAAAAGATTCATCCTATACTTTGTGGGGACACTCAGCGGGAGGACAATTTGTTCATAGGATGGTCCTGTTTGCTTTTGATCCGCTCATCCGTCGCGCGATACCGGCAAATTCGGGATGGTACACCGCGCCGGACAGTACAATTGCTTATCCGTGGGGAACGAAGCATTCGCTTCTGTCAATCTCTTCTCAAAACCTTCTTGAATTTGCTTCCCGTGAGATGGTTATTATGCGCGGTACCGCCGATACTCTGCGCGATTCAAATCTCAATATCGATCCGCTTTCAGATGCACAGGGGAGGAATCGGTACGAACGAGCAGGATATTTTTTCCAAAAAGGAAAAGCGATAAGTTCAACTCTTAACTGGAAATTGATCGATGTGGTTGGATCTGCTCATGAATATCAGAAGATGGCTGTTGCGGCCGGACAATATATCAGTTCGCTGACAGGAGTGCATCGTACAGCGAATGCGGTTCCAACGAGGCAGGCATTGCAATGTTATCCGAATCCATTTAATCCATCCACAGAAATTGTATTTTCCGTTTTGAAGGCATCGCATGTGACCGTTATTGTTTACAACACCCTTGGCCAGAAGGTCAGGAGTGTTGTTGACGAATATTTGGAACCGGGCGAATACCGTAATCGGTTCTCCGGTGCCTCTCTCTCGAATGGAATGTATTTGTGTGTTCTCCGGAATGATATTGGCAGTTCAACGATTAAATTGCTGCTCGTTAAATAATTGTATTGCCGGATTTTTAAAATGAAAGATGAACCGTATGGTAAATAACGATCGTTTAGTACAGAATTTTTTGACGCTTGGTCTGATTGACGGTATCCACGGAAAAGAATCGGACGTGGCACGCGAAATGACCGTGAGATTTGATGCTCTTGGAATGGAATCGCGCATCGATGATGCCGGATCAACATTCGGCGGCAACTCCGGAAATATTCATGCACGCTTAAAGGGGACGGTTGACGTTCAGCCTGTTCTGCTCTGCGCGCATATGGATACCGTACAGTCGACAAAAAATCTTAAACACGTTCTGAAGAATGGAACGATAGCGACAGACGGAACAACGATTCTTGGCGGTGACGACCGTTCTGGTCTGGCCATTATCCTTGAAATTCTTCAGACTCTGCACGATGAAAAAATTCCACATGGTCCTATTGAAGTATTATGCACCGTCTGCGAAGAAGCGGGAATGCACGGCGCAAAATATGTGAAGCGGTCGGATTTTTCTGCACCGTTTGGATTCGTTTTCGACTGCCAGGCATCACCGGGAAATTATATTGTTGAAGCGCCGGCGGCCGTTTCGTTTAAGGCTGTTGTGCATGGTCGTTCTGCCCATGCAGCTGTTTCGCCGGAAAAAGGGATCCACGCCATTGAAATTGCCAGCAAGTCGATTGCAGCATTGAAACTGGGACGTTGGGATCAGACCGGTATGATGAATATCGGTACGATCCATGGCGGTACTTCCATCAATGTCGTCCCGGACGTTGTGGAAATTACCGGAGAAACGCGCAATGCAAACGAAGAAAAACTGAAGTATCAAATAGAATATATTAAGAAAGCCTTTCACAATGCAGCATCCGATGCGGGCGGAACTGTCGAACTCACCTTTGTGGAAAAATACGGCGGCTACCAATTTACGGACGAAAACCCGATGATCCGTATTGCCTCCGCAGCGATCCGCGAAGCCGGCCTTGAACCAACGCCATTGAAATATGCCGGAGGGAGCGACGCCAACGTGCTGAACAAGAACGGCATCCCCATGCTCAATCTCGGAGTCGGTTTCAAAAATGCGCATTCATTTCAGGAATATATTGCCGTAGAAGATCTTATCACAACGGCACGGATTGGATTGAATCTTGTCCGTCAGATCGCCAAGGGATAGTAATACTAAGGCGGCTGCTTTTCGGATTTTATTGACATCATACCTTTTCACTCTAACCATATGAAAAATATTTTCGTCTCCATCATTGTCCATCTCACTATTTTCTCATTTGTTGTACAGGCAGAATCACCGCTCACACCGCTGGCACGCAATCAGTTCAAAAAAGTCACGTCGCACAATGAATTACTTTCATTTGTCACCGAGCTTTCATTGCTGTCAAAAAGATTTGTCGTTGATACAATCGGTATGTCGGTACAGGGAAGGGCGATACCGCTTGTTCACGTGACACCAAAAGGGGGAGGAGCGAAGATCAAGGTACTTCTTTTCTGTCAGCAGCACGGTAACGAGGCATCCGGAAAAGAAGCAGCGCTGGAAATATTGCAGAAGATCGCGTCGGATGAAAAAAATATTCTGTATCCCAACATCGATCTGTATGTTCTTCCGTCCGCAAATCCCGACGGAAATGAATCAGGCAAACGGGCGAATGCCAATAAGGAGGATTTGAACCGCGATCACGTACTGCTTTCGCAGCCCGAAACGCAAGCGATCCATGCCGCATTTGCCCGCATTCAGCCGGAAGTGACGCTGGACGTGCATGAATTTTCAGCCTATCGAAAGGAATTCCTTGCGGCCGGATATGTCCGCGCTGTCGACGAACAGTTTGGTGCACCGAGCAATCTCAATATTCCGCTTTCCATAAGGGAGTATGGATTAAAAAAACTCTTTCCTTTTCTTGAAACAGAATTGTCAAAACAGAATCTCCGGTTTTCAAATTATCTAAAGATGGACGGACCGGGCGATACCGTGCGGCCGAGTACCACCAGCATCGACGACGGACGTCAAAGTCTTGCCATCCTCAATACATTTTCATTCATTCTTGAAGGGAAAAACGGGCGTAATTTCCATGATGAGATCAAACGGAGAACAGACGGACAGGTATGTGCGGTCGAGGCGTTCCTCCGGTTTGCCGACCGGTATTCCGGCGAAATTCATCTGCTGGTTCAGAATGAGAAGAAGAAATTGCTCACAACCGTAGAGCCGGTTATCGTCAGAATGGACTATCTTCATGCCGGGGAAAACATTACGTTGCCGATGAAAAGTCTCGCCACCGATTCCGATACGCTTGTTTCAATGAGATCTGCACCCGAAGTAAAGCCCCTTTTTTCTGTGACCCGACCGAAAGCGTATCTCATTCCTCAATCTCAGTCTGCGATCATCGAACTATTAAAGCGCCATGGCGTGCAGATGAAAAAAGTTGAAACATCATATGTGCAAAATGTTGAGAAATATACGATCACGAACACTGCGCCGGTTTGGATGGAAAATAAACCATTCATCAACATATCGACTCAAGTAAAAAACGGATCAATGACTGCGAATCCCGGTGACTATCTGATTTCTCTTTCCCAACCGGCATCAACGATGCTGGTGATTGCACTCGAACCGGCTTCCATGTGGGGAGTGGCGCAGGAAGAATCATTCTCCGCATTGCGGATGCCGAACAGCGAATATCCCATTTATAGAATTGTACAATAACCAACGAAGACCTCAAATCCATTGTGAAAGCAAAGAATGAATCCTTCATCAAATACCGTGAAAAAGTTGAAAAAAAAGCGTAAACCGGAACTCTGGGAAGCGTTTGTACCGATCATCGGAATGGCAATTCTTCTCGGCGTCGGATATGGTGTTCTGCAATATCCTGTAGAGATACTGCTGATCTGCGCCTCCATCATTGCCGGAGGCATGGCGCTTCGGCTGGGATATAACTGGAAGGATATTGAAAGCGGTATCATTGATTCAATTGCGAAGGCAATGCCGGCGCAGATGATCATTATTGTTGTCGGCGTTATGATTGCATCATGGATCGCGTGCGGCTCCATTCCGATGTTGATCGATTACGGACTGGGCATCGTTTCACCCTCGATGTTTCTGGTGACGGCGTGCGTTGTGTGCGGAATAATTTCGCTGTTGACCGGCACGGCATACGGTACGGCGGGTACGGTGGGAATAGCATTCATCGGCATTGCGCAGGGAATGGGCATACCGTTGGCACCTGCAGCCGGAGCAATCGTGGCCGGAGCGTATCTCGGCGATAAGATCTCTCCATTTGCCGCATCGGTGAATCTTGCTTCGGCAGCCGTTCGCTGCAATGTGATCGATACCATTCAGCACCTGCTCTGGACAACACTTCCCGCATACGTCATCGGTCTTATTGTATACTGGATCGCCGGTACGCAATTTGCCATTCATAGCGTCAGCACCGAAAAAATTATTCTTATTCAAACAACATTGCGGTCGAACTTTACCTACCACTGGCTTCTTCTGTTGCCCCCTCTCATCGTTCTAGTGCTAACGTTCATGCGTAAGCCGGCTATACCCGGAATGCTTCTCTCGGCGGCAACCGCGCTTATTCTTGCATCAACGCTCCAGGGAAAGCCGCTGATGAACGGAATGGAATATTGTGTTTCCGGTTACACGGCTGCAACGAACATGCCGGAAGTGAATCAGCTTCTTTCCCGCGGCGGATTGCAGGAAATGATGAAGATATCCCTGCTTGCATTCTGCGCATTTGCCTTTGCGGGAATAGTACAAAAAGCGGGAATGCTCGATCTTCTTCTGGAAAAGATTCTTCACTTTGCAAAAACTACCGCTCTTCTTATTGCTTCCGGAGTTGCCGCTGCGTTAATGACGGCCTTGGTGACGGGAAGCGCCTATCTAAGCGTACTGATTCCCGGCGAACTATTTGCTCCTGCGTTCCGAGCAAAGAGTCTGGCGGCGAAAAATCTTGCGCGCGCAACACAGGAGGCTCATTCCATAGTTCCGGTTGTGCCGTGGGCAATAGCCGGCGTGTATATGACCGGTACACTGGGAGTTTCCACGTGGGAGTACGCTCCGTGGGCAGTATTCAATTACATTGGATTTTTATTTCCATTACTGTACGGAGCAATAGGTTTTAAGACCGCGCCGCTGAAACAGGATGATGAAACGATTGCAGGAAGTTGATGCAGCAGATACAATGACAGAGCAGGCTGAAAATACCGAAAAGTTTCCGAAAGCGTTTTGGACCGCCAATTTCATGGAACTGCTGGAGCGTGCGGCATTCTATGGATTCTATATTGCGATCACGCTGTACTTGACGGATCGAGTAGGATTCACTGATAAAGAAACCGGCTACGTGGCCGGTGCATTTGTTGCGTTCTTATATTTTTTACCTCCGTTTGCCGGTGCAATTTCTGACAGGATCGGCTTTAAGAATGGACTGGTAACCGCTTTTTCACTTCTCACGATCGGTTATACATTACTGGGCCTGTATCAAACCAAAACCGTTGTTCTCTTTACTTTAGCGATGATCGCCATCGGCGGATCATTCATTAAACCGCTGATCGCCGGAACAATAACGAAACTGACAACGGAAGAGAATCGTGCAAAAGGATTTGCGCTGTTCTACTGGATTGTCAATATCGGTTCGTTCAGCGGAAAAACATTTGTCCCATTTATACGGATCGGCTGGGGCCTCGATTTTGTTAATTTCTTTTCGGCGGGCATGTCGTTTATAGCGTTGCTGTTTGCTTTGTTTGCGTTCAAAAATGAGCCGAATCAGCGGCAGACAAAAAGCATCAAGGAAATTATCCATTCACTTCGGAAGGTTGTCTCAAATCCCCGCATCATGATGCTGATCCTCATTGTCTCCGGATTTTGGACAACGCAGTATCAATTATACGCAACGATGCCAAAATATGTGATCCGTCTGCTGGGAGAAAATGCAAAACCGGAATGGATCGCCAACATCAATCCGTTGATTGTGGTACTTTTTGTTGTGCTGATAACAAAGTTGATGAGCAAGAGAAAGGCATCCACATCCATCTTTATCGGAATGCTGCTTGTTCCGGTGGCGGCATTCGTTATTTCCCTGGGTCAGATGATGGAAGGTGCGGTTGGCAGTTCAATTTCATTCTTCGGGCTTTTTTCCGCTCATCCTCTTGTCATTACATTGGTCGTAGGGATTGCGCTGCAGGGATTTGCGGAAAGTTTCATTTCGCCGCGGTATCTCGAATATTTTTCATTGCTGGCGCCGAAAGGGGAAGAGGGGGCGTACCTCGGTTTCAGTTATCTCTATTCTTTCTTTGCCGCTATTGCAGGATTTATTCTTTCCGGATATTTGCTGGACCGCTATTGTCCAGACCCGAAGACACTTCCGGCAGGATTGACCGTACTTGAGCGGGCGGTCTATTATCAGGACGCGCACCAGATTTGGTACTATTTTATTGGTATAGGCCTTTTTACTTCAGCCTGCCTGCTGTTGTTTATTATAGTAACGCGGCGGAATGATATTGCGAAAAATTCTTCTAGTCTCACAGAGGTTCAAGGATGAAAGGATCTCTCAAACGTCCGGATTGTGAAATATACTATGAAGTGACCGGAAGTGGCCCGGCGCTTGTTTTTGTGCATGGGCTTGGCGGAAATATTCTTTCGTGGTGGCAGCAAATTCCACACTTTGAAAAAAAATTTACGTGCGTCACTTTTTCACATCGCGGTTTTTGGCCTAACGCTTTCATTTCTGAGATCCCTGAAATATCTGTTTTTGCCGATGACCTTTCTGCACTCATCGACCATCTGAAATTGGATAGTGTCTCACTGGTTGCTCAATCGTTTGGCGGATGGTCATGTTTGGAATATGCGTTACGTAAACAATCTCAAGTGTCTGCGTTGATCATGGCATCGACAACAGGCACACTGAACTATGAATCGATCGAGCATCCTGAAATTGTTCACATTCAACAGTGGAAAGTTTGGGCAGATCAGGAAAAATCAAATCTCCGCGCTCACAGTATTCTCCCCGGGGCCGGTCGTCGCATGGCAGACGAACAAGCGTCTCTCTATTATCTCTTCAAACATATCAATGAATTGTCACCGACTGACTTTAAAGAATCTTTGCGCGTACGTATTCACAACACCCGCACTCTTTCTCCTAAAAAATTTTCCGAACTAAAGATTCCGGTTTGTTTTATAACAGGGGAAGAGGATCTGCTTTTCCCTCCAACGGCAGCGGCCGCGGCCGCATCTCTTCTTTCTGATGCACATTGGAAATCAATTCCAAAGGCAGGACATTCAACATACTTTGAATGTCCCAAAGTATTTAATAACATCGTGGATGAATATTTGTCTTCAGTGAACAAATAAAAATCAATGTCACTACTAAGCATACGGTATGAGCTATGCTCAATGCTTCATCATTGATTATTATCGGTTTTCATTGGTTGTGCAGACGAAATCAATGATATACAAACTTCTGAAAAACTAGTTGTGCATTGTCAATTCCCCAAAGGTCCACCACGAGAAATCTCACACTTCAATTCATGAAAAAAGTAAGATTCTCCCTGAGGGATTCCTTCGGAGCGGGGCTGAGTGCGAGGAGTTAGATTCTCTTCCGGTGCACAACAAAACGCCCTTTGAAAATGTGGCGTTTTCCATTTTATAATCTTTTACAATATTCCGCTCCGTGTAATTTCATTTACCGTTATCAATTTGATAAGAAATTTGCTATCATATTGATAAATTATTGCTATCGTGATCTCCGCCTTCCTCTCTTTCCCGATGCTTTTTAAGTTCTATAACGTGGCTCGATTTATGCACAAAACATTGATTTAATGCTTGTATCGAGAACGAACATTTCTTAAGAAAGAGTCTATGAAAAAATTTACAATGATTGTCTGTCTGTTCATTTCTGCCGTAATCATCGGTTCGGCTCAAAGCGTAACGGTCGGGAAAGGAAGCTATGGAACAACACTTCCCTCCGGCGCCGTCGGTCCGCAAACATCCGCAGGGGCCGTTGCCGTTCCGAAGGTTTCTGCCGCATTTCAGAAGCCGGTGCAGACGAATGATTACTGGAGCAGTCTGATCTATCCTTTTTACGGGGATGCTTTCTCGAATAATATGTATGCACATCCGCTGTATTACAGAGCTAAGAACAACGGACTGCAGGTCGGTTATACTACGACGCCGACATACGCCGCATCTGATTATTTATTCCCGTTTTCCCAGCAGCTGACCATCGGTGTGGCAGGATTGAGCGCAGCAAAAACTTTTACGGATGATTACGGTGATTGGACGGTTACGGCTTTGTGGGATGATGGAACACGTACAATGAAAGCAACACTCGGCCACGGACTTCCATTCGTCTATTTTATAATCTCCGGCGGCAACGCAAGCATCACCAGCGGAACTACACCGACAATTTGGTACAATCAGAAAGGTGTTGTCGGAATGACCGTTGACGGACGGCATTACGGTATCTTTGCGCCGGACAGTTCCACCTGGAGCGGAACGACAACGCTGCAGTCATCGCTGAACGGAAAAAATTATTTTTCCGTTGCACTGCTTCCGGATAACACTCCCGCAACACTTGAAACGTACCGCCAGCATGCCTATGCATTTGTTACCGGAAGTTCGGTCTCGTGGGCGTATAACGAAGCAACGGCGAAACTCACTTCCACGTTTACATACACCACCGAATTGAAAGAAGCTAAAAACGGAAATCTCAACCAAACGCTCACCGCGTTGTACCGTCATCAATGGCTGAATACATCGTCAACGCTGACAAGTTATGAATACACTTCCGTTGCGGGAAAAATGAAAGTGTTCGACGGCAATCAGTTCACAACGGTCCTTACATTCGAAGGAGTTTTGCCCGCATTGCCGGATCAGGGAGATTACAACCGTACCGATCTTCTTGCCATGGTCAATGCTGTCTCTTCAGAAACACTTCCTGTAACGGGAACGTACGAGAATGGAAAAGCGATCGCCCGGTTTGCTCATCTGGTAAATATTGCCGATCAGCTTGGAGCAACAACGGCGCGAGACAAATTCATTTCCGAGATAAAAAAACGTCTGGAAGAATGGTTCACTGCCGGCGGCACGCAGAGCTACGTCTATAATACTACTTGGAAAACCTTGACCGGTTATCCTTCAGGCTACGGCGCGGATAATCAGATTAACGACCATAATTTCCACGCAGGATATGCCATTATGGGGGCTGCGATCGTTGCGCAATTTGATTCCGCATGGGGGGCAAAAGAAAACTGGGGCGGAATGGTGGATCTGCTGATCAGGGATGGCAATAATTACGACCGGAGCGATACACGGTTTCCGTTCCTGAGAGCGTTCGATCCGTATGCCGGACATTCATGGGAAGCAGGGCACGGCGATTTTGGCGACGGCAATAATGAAGAATCCAGTTCCGAGTCGATGAACTTTGCCACCGCGGTAACATTGTGGGGAGCTGTTACAGGCCAAAAAGATGTACGTGATCTGGGAATTTATCTTTATGCAACAGAACGGACCGCCATTGAACAATACTGGTTCGATGTGGATGATGCCGTTTTTCCTGCTTCATATTCTTTTAAGGCATTAGGAATGGTGTGGGGAGGGAAAGGGGTTCATTCCACATGGTTCGGAGCAAATCCGGAATTCATCCACGGGATTAACATGCTTCCGTTCACCGGAGGATCGCTCTATCTTGGCCGCCGTCCTGATTACGTGAAAGCAAATTACGACGAGATCGTAAAAGAATTGAACGGACCTCCCTCAACATGGCCGGATATTATCTGGCAATATTTGTCATTGACCGATCCCGCAGCGGCGCTGTCGTTGTATTTTGCAAACCCGTCATATACTCCGTTCGACGGTGAAACAAAAGCACATACGTATCACTGGCTGAGCAACATGAAAAAAATGGGACAGCTGGATATTACGGTCACCGCCGATCTTCCAACATACGCCGTTTTGAAAAACAGCACCGGCGAAAAAACGTACGTTGCATACAATCCTGCTCCAGACAGTGTGAGCGTTCATTTTTCGGATGGATATACGTTGAACGTTCCTCCGAAACGTATGCGGTCGGTCAGCACAGCAGCAGTCAATCTTAATGCACCGGTTGCACTGCTGATCGCAGATAAGACGCGGGGCAAAATGCCGCTGAAAGTAAGTTTCACCGGAAGTAAAAGTTCTGACCGGAACAATTCACCCCTTTCGTATTCATGGAATTTCGGCGACGGAAAATCCGCCTCAACGGCTGATACAGTTCACCTCTTCACCGATGCGGGCACATACAAAGTTGTGATGACGGTAACCAATCAGCTTCAGCTTTCAACGAAGGACAGTTCGGTGATAACAGTTCTCGGAAATGGTACACCGTATACCGGCACGCCGATTCTGGTTCCCGCACTTATTCAGGCCGAAAATTATGACAACGGCGGCGAAGGTGTAGCGTATCATGATAATGATGCAAAGAATGTCGGATTGGCATACCGTCCGAACGAAGGGGTCGATCTTGAAGCGTCGAACGATCAGGGATTTGATGTCTATTGGATGACGGCCGGCGAATGGCTTGAGTATACAATACAGGTACCGAATGATGGAAATTACGATGTCATTCCCAATGTTGCCACCGTGCCCGGTTTTGGAAATTTTCATATTCTGATCAACAATGTTGATATCAGCGGAAAGCAGGCAGTATTGAATACCGGCGGATGGCAAATGTGGAAGCCGGTCAGTATTCTGAACGTGCCGCTGAAAGCGGGGAAACAAATTCTGCGGATAGAAATAGATACAGATACGCCGTCAGAGAAAGCAAATTGGCTGTTCAGTCTGAATTCCATTCAGGTGAAACTGTCAAATTCTGCCGGAGTAATTGATCATACTTTGGCTCCGTCAACATTTTCGCTGGAGCAAAATTATCCAAATCCGTTTAATCCATCAACCACCATACAATATCAATTGCCGGTTTCCGGATTTGTGAAGCTGACCGTGTTTGATGTTCTTGGAAAAGAAATTGAGACACTGGTGAATAAAAAACAGGAAGCCGGAAATTATTCCGTACAGTTTAACGCTTCCCGCCGTACGAGCGGTTTGTTCTTTTATAAACTGCAGTCGGGAACTTTTACGGATGTGAAAAAAATGCAACTGATCAAATAATAAATAGCTGTTGTTTTGTAAATATCAGACCTCTGAATAATTTGTTGTCCATTGTCCGGAATGACAGTGATGTAAGATATTTCAGATGTTTCAATATATAACTGTCGTCGGGAAAATTGTATGAATCATATGAAACGCATTGCCTTCCTCACTTTCATTACGTGTGCAGTTCCATTGATGGGAACCGCACAGGACCACACCCAGTGGAGCTACAACCTAAGCATCTATGAGGTGAATGTCCGTCAATACACAAAAGAAGGAACATTTGCCGCATTCCAAACTCACCTTGACCGCTTGCAGGATCTTGGTGTCGGCATTATCTGGTTCATGCCTATTCACCCGATTGGAGTGAAGAACCGTCTCGGCAGCCTTGGCAGTTACTATTCGGTGAAGGATTATTACGGCATCAATTCCGAGTTCGGGACCATTGAAGGATTTAAAGCGCTTGTTGATTCGATCCACAAAAAAGGGATGTATGTTGTCATAGATTGGGTGGGAAATCATACATCCTGGGACAACGTATTAACGCAATCCCACCCCGACTGGTATGAAAAAAATTCCACCGGCGGCTTTATTTCGCCGCACGGCACAAATTGGACAGATGTTATTCAACTCGACTTCGGGAATCAATCGATGCGGGCATATATGATAGAGGCGATGAAATATTGGATTACCGAAATACATGTTGATGGTTTCCGGTGTGATGCCGCCAGTTTTGTTCCGATTGATTTTTGGACCCAGGCGGTTACAGCACTAAAAAGCGTAAAACCGGGCATCATTATGATTGCCGAAGATGACGCTGCAAAATATTATACTGCCGGATTTGATGTGACGTATGCGTGGAGTTTTTACGGATTTGGAGGAGGCATTTTGCCCGGATTATATAAAGGAACAAGTAATGCCAACACTTTTTCCACGTATGCTCTTAATGAGGCTCTTCTCTATCCGGGAAACAACAATAGATTATATTTCACATCCAATCACGATGAAAATTCGTGGTACGGCACCGATACCGAACTGTTCGGAACCGCCGCAGAACAATTTTCTCTTCTTGCGCTAACGTTCAGAAGTGTGCCGCTGATATACAGCGGGCAGGAAGCAGGATTAAATCACCGGCTGAAATTTTTTGATAAAGATGAGATCGTCTGGAAATCACATCCGATGGCCGGCAAGTATAAAACAATGCTGCATTATAAAAAGGACCATCAGGCGCTCTGGAACGGCTCGATGGGTGAAGAACCGGTGCGCATTGGAACAAATACCGATCAATACATATTTGCATTTATGCGCCAATATGAAAAGGACCGTCTCTGTGCTCTTTTCAATCTGTCCAATCAGCAAAGAACATTTTCGGTTACAGGAAGCAGTTACAGCGGAACATACAAAGATGTTTTTACCGATTCGCTGATTACCCTGACCGACAATTCCAGTATGACCCTGCCGGCCTGGGGTTATAAAATTATAGAAAAGATTTCAAACACCGGTGTCTCCGTTAATAATGCAAATGCGCCGCAAACGTATTCACTTTTTCAGAATTATCCCAATCCGTTCAATCCTTCAACAACAATTCAATATCAATTGTCTGTTCCCGGTTTTGTGAAGTTGACCGTCTACGATATTCTTGGAAAAGAAATAGAGATACTGGTGAACAAAAAACAAGAAGCTGGAAGTTATTCTGTACGGTTCGACGCTTCACGGCGTACGAGCGGTTTATTCTTTTATAAACTGCAATCAGGAATATTTACGGATGTGAAAAAAATGCAATTGATACAATGATCTCGCAGCCCTCTTCGGAGGGCATTAGTTCCCGCGAATGAAGTGTGCATTTATTTGAGTGCCGAGTCCTCTTTCAAATTATCTTATCTCTCCGTATACTGCATCGGTATGAAAATAAAATCCCTTATATATTTTTTATATCTGCTGTTACTCTGCTTCATTCCGTCGAAGAGTGTCGCGCAAAGCAAACTCGTTATTGTTCTCCGGGTGGACGATGTTCTTTCTCGTAATACAGAGATTCTTCCGCGATCCATCACGCCATTTCAGAATGCAGTGGAGCAGCGGGGAGGGAAGGTTACATGGCTTGTTATTCCGCACCGGCTGATCGAATCGGCAAACGCCGACGGATCGCTTGTTCGTGAACTGAAAACAACAGTGTCACGCGGACATGAAGTTGCCCAGCACGGATACAATCATATCTGTCTCGTGTGCGGTCAATCCGGTCACGAAATGTGGTGTCCCACCCGTCCGTTGCTCTACAGCGAACAGATGCAACTGATACAAAGCGGAAGAAAACTTCTGCAGGACAGTATCGGTGTAACGGCGGCCCTTTTTGTTTCGCCGGGACATAACGAGGATAGCACGACATACCGGGCGTTGACCGATAATGGTTTTCTATGGATCTCAACGACGAAATCGGTGCGGAAGGATATTTTTACAGGTCTGTATAATCTTCCATCCGATGCAGAATATACATGGTCCATGACCGATGCGAACTACCGGTCGCAACTTGAATCGGCGCTGAACCATATACGCGCCGAGGGAGAACCGCAGGGATGCTATACGCTCCTTTTCCACGATTATTTCATCAGGCAGGCGTATGCAGGGGGCATTGTTGTCCGGTGGATCGGGGAAGTGATGGACTCGTTGAACCTCCGGTATGGAAACCGCGTGCAGTATATGACGCTGAGTGGTGCCGCTCAGTATTTCAAAACGGTAACATCACTATCACAGAGCGGTCCACCTGTGATACAGTCCCTTACATCTCAAAACTATCCAAATCCATTCAACCCCACAACAACCATCAGCTACGCACTACCAAAAGCAGGCAATGTCATGTTGAAAGTCTATGATGCGCTTGGCCGTGAAGTATCGACATTGGTGAACACTCATCAGGAATCCGGTCGTTACTCGGTGAATTTCGATGCTTCGAAACTCTCTAGCGGTATGTATATCTACAAGCTTACTTCCGGATCGTTTTCCGAGGTGAAGAAGATGATGCTCGTGAAGTAAATTACACAACCCGGTTAATTGTCGGGCGTTGTTTTTATACCGTGGATTAAAAATATTCAAATCTGAGTATTGTGCAATAAAATATATTTTGGGTTATTCGGAGAAAGATAATTACGTATTTATGATGTGAAGATTCTGAATATATCCCAGCCGAACTTTCTCTTTCTCATCTGCAATTCTTTGGTTACATTTCCGTTGATGAATATGCGTATAACAACAAGCGATACGATGATACGGCGGAAACTCTCTTTACCGATTATCCTCCGACTCCGTATTACGCTTATGCTGTCGTTATTATATCTTTCCATTGCCGTTGGGCAAACGCTCACTCATTCTCCATTTGAAAAGAGCGCACTGGTTAAACGTCAATCGGCAGTAACAACTTCGGCCAGCAGCTGGTTTGATGTTACGTATTACAAACTGGAACTGAACATCACAACAAATCCCAATTATCTTTCCGGAAAAGTCACCATCGGCGGAACGTCTCTGCAGAACAGTTCAACGTTGCTGATTTTGGATCTTGAAAACACAATGCGTGTGGATTCGGTTCTGCTGAACGGAAAAAGGAATGCGTTCCAACAGACGAGCCATTCCTGCGAGATCATACTTGACCGCGTGTATACAACAGGAGAAGTTCTTTCGGTGGATGTTTACTATCAGGGAACGCCGGCGGCAACCGGATTCGGCAGTTTTGTGTTCTATAGTCATTCCAACGTTTCGTGGGTGTATTCGCTGAGCGAACCGTTCGGGGCGAGCGATTGGTGGCCGTGCAAAAACAATCCGGGTGACAAGGCGGATTCTGCTGATATTATTGTCACGTGCGATTCAATATACAAGGTCGGTTCGCAGGGAATTCTTGTTTCAGCGGTAAATCATGGAAACGGACGATCGACATATCACTGGAAAGAACGGTATCCGATTGCGGCATATCTTATTTCGGTCTCCATGACAAATTATGTTCAATTCTCCAACTGGTACCGGTATTCGCCGACAGATTCCATGGAAGTGCTGAACTACGTGCTGCCGGAACATTATTCGGAGGCACAGCAGGCGCTTCCGCGTGTTGTTGAAATGCTTGCAATATATTCAAACATGTTCGGTCAATATCCGTTCATTAAAGAAAAATACGGTCATGCGGAATTCGGCAGCGGCGGAATGGAGCACCAAACGATGACGTCGCTGGGAACGTTTGACGAGGATGTGATTGCGCATGAACTGGCTCATCAATGGTTCGGCGATATGATCACGTGCCGCACATGGTCCGATCTGTGGCTGAATGAGGGATTTGCGCAGTATTGCACAGCTCTCTACCGTGAAAAAAAATATGGTGTCGCATCGTACTGGGAATACATGAATCCTCAACTGCAAAGAGGAATGCTGACGCACGGAGTGATCGGAGTGCCGGATACCACTAATCCAAGCACTCTATTTTATTCGCTGTTGATGTATTCGAAAGGGGCGAGTGTGCTTCACATGCTTCGCCATACATTGGGGGACAGTCTTTTCTATCGTTCATTATTTTCATATGCCAACGATCCGCTGCTGAAATACTCCACGGCAACAACAAAGGATTTTCAGACGGTCTGCGAAACAGTTTCGAAGAAAGATCTTGCGTATTTCTTTCAGGAATGGATATACGGGGAGAATATTCCAAGTTACGAATATTCCTGGGAGTGGAAACCGGCGGGGGATTCGTCAATGCTCACCATAGCACTTCGCCAGCCGGCGGATCGGACGAATCCGAAATATTTTATTATGCCGATCGATTTTCGTATCAGTGCGAACGGAGTGGATACGACGGTAACGCTCTTCAATAATATGCAGTCGCAAATCTTCAGTATCCGTTTTCCTGTGCAGCCTGTATCTGTTCTTCTCGATCCCGACGGATGGATTTTAAAAAGGGTCTTTTCCGGATCGGATGTTCTTCCGGCGGATTTCGTACTGAAGCAGAACTATCCCAATCCGTTCAATCCCACCACCACGATACAATACTCTCTGCCGGTTTCGGCGCACGTAACGCTGGAGGTCTATGATCTTCTTGGACGAAAGGTTGCAACGATTGTTGACGCAAAGCAGATGCCGGGGAGTTATGATTACCATTGGACTCCCGCTTTCTCTGCCAGCGGAGTCTATGTCTGCCGCCTATCGGCAGATGGTGTGCGGTTACAGAAGAAAATGATTTTAATCCGTTAGGGGTACTGCTGCGTATGTAACGGACTACATCTTTTTTCGATTGAGATTGTAGAAAAGCATTTTTGAAAAGAGCAATCGCCGGTTAATATTCAACATCTTCGCTGTTAAGGTCCGGTTCCAATTTGTTTTTTCCAGCGCTTCCACGATCAAATTCTTTTCCATGGCTGTTAGATACGATTTCAAATTGAATCCTTCCTGCAGCACATTGTTCCCGCCGGTATTCCCGGTCACGGGCTGAGCAGAGAACGGCACGTGATCGATCGTGATCACGCTTCCATGTGTCATAACGAGTGCGCGTTGGATAACATTCTCCAACTCACGAACATTGCCGGGCCAGGAATAGGCCATAAGTTTTGTCAACGATTCGTCCGGAACAATAATCTTTTCTGTTGGTTTAATCCGCTTCAAATAATGGTCAACAAGCACAGGTATATCTTCCGGCCGGTCACGCAGGGGAGGAATAACAATATGAATTACGTTGAGGCGGTAGAATAGATCCTGACGGAAGCGTCCGGCCTTCATTTCATCTTCAAGATTTTTGTTGGTGGCGGCGATGATGCGCACGTCAACGGTATGGGTATCTTTTCCGCCGACTCGTTCAAATGTCTTTTGCTGCAGTACGCGCAGCAGTTTCATCTGCAGCCCCGGTGTCATATTGTTCACTTCGTCCAGCAGAATCGTTCCGCCGTCTGCCAGCTCGAACCGTCCCTTGCGCTGTGAAACAGCACCGGTAAAAGATCCCTTTTCGTGCCCGAACAATTCACTTTCCAGCAAGGTTTCCGTTAATCCGCCGCAATCAACTTTAATGAACGGTTTTTCTTTGCGCAACGAGTGCCGCTGAATTGCATCGGCGATGAGCTCTTTTCCCGTACCGCTTTCACCCTGGATTAGAACGGTTGCTTCGCTCGGAGCTGCGCGGCCGATCAACTTGAAGATCTCCTGCGATTTTTGGCTGATACCGACAAGCTGACTTGTTGCGGAAAGCTGTGTGTTGTTAGAGACTGTGGAGCGCAATTGCTTCACTTCGCCGAGGAGGTCGCCAAACGTTAATGCCCGCCGTACAATTAGAAGGAATTCGTCCAGTTCGAACGGCTTGTCGAGATAATCGTACGCGCCTGCTTTCATTGCTTCAATGGCTCGCTCGCTGGTGCCGTATGCCGTAAAGACAATAACAGGAAGGTCGGCAAAATCCTTCTTGATCTCTTTCAATGCCGTAATGCCGTCGATCTTCGGCAGATTAATATCAAGCAGTACAAGATTCAGCGAATGCGATTTTATAGCCTTCAATGCCTCTGCTCCGTCGGACGCCTCAAATACTGAATATCCTTCGCGCGATAATAATTCGACAACGTTGGTCCGCATGGATGCTTCATCATCAACAACAAGAATAGTTCTTTTCTCTTTCATGGAGTTATTTTTTTCCTTTTATCTGAGTTGGCAAAGTAATGCGGCAGGTAGCTCCTTCTCCTTCGGTCGGAATGAATTCGATCTTTCCGCCGTGTGCTTTCACGATTTCGTATGAGATGGAAAGTCCGAGACCGACGCCATGCTCTTTTGTTGTAAAGAACGGATCGAAGATCTTCTGCCGCAGTTCTTCCGGTATTCCTTTGCCGGTATCTTTGAATTGAACAAAGGCCGATCCACCATCATCGCTGATCCATGTTGAGATCGTCAGTGTGCCGTTCTCCTGCATCGATTCCACGGCGTTCACACACAGATTGATGCACACCTGCTCCATTGCCTGATGATCGAATTCAAGCAGCGGAAGATTCTCTGCACACTCCATGATGACAGAAATATGTTTGTTTTCCGCTTCCACTTGAATGATCAATGCCGTCTGCCGGACAACATCGTTGATGTTATGTTTTTGGAATTTATTTTGTGTCGGCTTTGCAAAGACCAGCAGGCGTTTCACCAGATTGGAAAGACGGTTGATTTCCTTGACGACCAGTTCCATTGAATCATCGGAGACGGTTGTTCGCAATTCGCCTTCGGGTTTTTCCTGCTGAAGATCGCGCTGCCACATCTGAATACGAGTTTTAATAATTGCCAGCGGAGTTTTTACTTCGTGTGCAACACCGGCAATCAATTTCCCGAGCGTCGCCATTTTATCCTGCTGATGGAGATTCCGTTCCAATTGTTCTCGTATGTGCTGCTCCTGAATCAATGCATCGACCATTGAATTGATCGATGCTGCGATCGCGCCATAGACGCCTGATTCCAAGGGAAGACGGTATGACGGATCAAGTTTTACCAGATCGAGACCTGCGCGGATGGCATTGACGTGTCTTCGGCGGAACCAGAGCAGGATCATTGCGGCACCGAGAGCACCAATGGCTACGATTGCAGCAATGTTCAATATGTGCATTAATTTGCTCGACGGAAGTTCCCGTTCAACATGAATGCGTGCCCACGTTCCGCCGACAATTCTGTTGCGGATAATAATTGGTTCGGTTGCCAACGGAAAAACAGCAAAATCGAATGAATGAAATTCCAATAACGACTTACGCAGATGAATGGATTTTATGATCTGAGATTTGATGATTGGGTACGAGCGGGGAGCAGGTCCGTACGCCGGCGCGGGATCCGGTGCCGTTGGCCACGAATAGCCGATCATTTCGTCGAATGAGACAAAATAAAATCCCCCTTCCATCCCGACAACGGAGTGTGCCTGGCTTGCCGTAATCGCGGAAAAAAGATTATCAATAGTCCGCCACTCTTTTTTTGACAGGGTCTCGCGTGAAAAGAAATTCTGCTGTTCAAGACTATCAATGACCGATACTGAAGCGGTCATGATCTTTCTGACTGTTTCCCGTGTTAGCTCCGTGTTCGTCTGAATAATTTCATCAGTCCATCGGTTAAGGAAAATGCTTGCGCCGTATGCCGAAATTCCGATGATGACAAGAATTGTCGCGAAAATAATGATGGTCTTTTTAGATACGCCGATGGTTTTCATACAGTAATTGAAAGCGAAGATTGTGCCATCCTATTTAAGAGAAATCCCATTCAAAATAGTGGATTATGATATTGGATGGGCGGATTCCGCTCATACACAGTGTACGCATATAGCTCATTTGTTTGAAAATATAGCATTTTTTCTCTCAAACAAAGCCCTAAAAGATGGCACAATAGTTGGACAATGTAGTCCCGGGGAATAGCAAGGTTTGCCCGTGTTCAGTCAATCAAGTGAATATTCTTATAGAATCACATTACTGAAATATTGAAATTCAATAGAACGATCGGAACGTATCATTGAGAACAATTGAAAAATGCGGAATACAGAATTAATTGCATTAATATTTTCACTACTGCAGGTAACAGCGGGTTCTGTCCAATCACGTGATGTTAATAAGTATTTGTTGTTCAATGAATTTTTAAGTAAAGAGGAAGTTACAATCTTGATTACAGATTCAGGTTTGGGGGGAATAGCCGTTTGCGCCGATATTGAGAGTCGATTTCGTTCAGAGCATCCATTCAAATCGGTCAAAATCATTTATTGCAACGCTTTGCCGGAATCCGATTACGGATACAACAATATGAAAACGACGGAAGAAAAAGTACGTGTTTTTTCCGCCGCTCTTGACGGGATGACAAAATGGTATTCGCCAGACATAATTTTGATTGCATGCAACACTCTTTCTGTTCTTTATGAACAAACCGATTATTTCCTCAATGCAAAAATCCCCGTCATCAGTATCGTTGACATTGGAGTTGATATGATGACGGACGCATTGAAAAAAGATACAACCTCATCAATAGTCATTTTCGGGACAGAGACAACAATTGAAGCACGCAGTCATCAATCGCTGCTACTGAAGAATGGAATTACGGAGGACAGAATCGTAACCCAGGCTTGTCCGGATCTTGCCGGTGAAATTCAAAGCGATGCTTCGAGCGATGCCGTTGCGACGATGATCGGATTTTATTCCGATGATGCCGCAAAAAAACTACCGGCTGTTTCCGGAAATGTGTATGTCGGCTTGTGCTGCACCCATTTTGGGTACGCATCCGAACATTTCCTGCAGGGAGTGAATGATGCTTCAAAAAGAAAAACATTCGTGATCGATCCTACGCGCTCTATGAGCGGTGTAATATTTCCAGTAAAGTCAAACAAACGGTTCGTCTCAACAACAGTGAGTGTGAATGTTGTCTCACGGGCTGCAATTACTCAGCAGGAGACACGATCGATCGGCGCATTGATCATGGGCCAATCCGCAGTCACAGCAAATTCTCTCCAAAAATATACGTTGAAAAAAGATCTGTTTGAGTTCCAGAGAAAGTGATGAAGAAGAGCAAAATAGTACTCCAATATTGTATGATACTCAGCTTACTAATGAGCGTTGCGACTCCGTTACGGTCGCAGTCCTTGATGTCCGGTGACATTGTTCAGTTCATCAAAACAATCAAGGACGCGATGCCGGATATAGGAACCAATAAATTTTTTATTCCTACCAACGCTCATCTTAATTATTTTGACACGTTGTTCATAGAT
The DNA here is from genome assembly GCA_903861125.1 of uncultured Ignavibacteriota bacterium. Lineage (GTDB taxonomy): Bacteria > Bacteroidota > Ignavibacteria > UBA10030 > UBA8401 > UBA8401. Next base: position 33,534 of record CAIOTF010000051.1, on the reverse strand, counting down.
CTCAAGAAGAAAAATTTCTTGACCATTTCAGCACGGGCATCACTGTACGGATATCAATTTATTCAGTTCGTGAATACGGCAACGAATGACACCCTGTATATACTAAAAGAAAATATTCCCGTGTTGCGCGGCTGGGGAACGTATATTTTCGATCCTGCCGCTGCGAATGATTTGACGATTGAAACCCCGCATCCCCTGTGGGATACCAATTCATGGGAATTGGCGATCAGGTTATTTATTAAAGCGGATTCGAAATGGTTTATTCTGGCGGGAACGCACCGCTACTGCAATGCCGATTCGTCATCGGACATGGCACACGTTACGCAATCCGTGTTTTATGTCGCTCATAAACGCTCGGGAACATCGAAAGCAGTGCAGATCCATGGATTCAGCAAATCGGGAAGTAATGCCGGATATCCCGATGTTGTCATCAGTAATGGAACGCTGAATCCCCCTTCAATTCTCTCGACACTTGAAACAAAATATGAATCGAAAGGATTTACGGCGGGAGTGTTCAGTGCATCGACTTTTATGCAATTGGGAAATCTCGGCGCTACGACGAATAAACAAGGTCAATGGTCGAACAGCAACGGGCAGTTATTTGTTCACATTGAGCATGATTATCCGCTGCGAACGACCCTATCAAAACAATTATTGTCAATCGATGCGATCTGTGAAACATTCACACCTCAAACGTCGGTTGAAAGAAAAAATAATGCTGCCGCAATAAATTTTGAATTGCTCAACAATTATCCGAATCCGTTCAATCCTTCGACGACGATCCAATTTTACATCCCGAGCGATGAATGGGTGCGGCTGTCGGTGTACGATCTATGGGGAAAAGAGATCAACCTCCTGATGAACGATCATACAGCGCGCGGATTCCATTCCGTCCAATTCAACGCAGAACAATATTCGTCCGGAATATATTTTTGTAATATAAAAACAACTTCATACATACGAACAATAAGGATGGTACTGATCAAATGAACTCTATTTCATCCATGAAACATCGTGTCATATGCGCCGCGTCCGCGATACTGCTGCTCTTTGCGGGCTGCGATGTGTTTGACAGCGACGGGAATACCGATTCGTCGATCGTTCCCGCCAAAGGATATTTTTACATCACGGAAAGAAATTCCACATCAATCATCATGCTCAATTCCGATCTGCGGGAATTGAAACGATGGAATTATTTTCTTGTTACGGCCGACAGCAGTATCCAGGGGATCACCACAGACGGGAAATCGCTCTGGCTCTCGTCAGCCGGAAATTCAGACAAGATATTTCAGGTGGATGCCTCAAGCGATACACTGCTTGTAATGAAATCTTTCGATGCACCGCCTCTCAAACAGGGAACCGTGCGTGGCATTGCGTGGGACGGAAGCAATCTGTGGGCGCTGAACAGCGGATCGGCCACGTATGCATCCCCTGCGAAACTATACAAATTGGATGGAAATGGAGTTGTCCTTTCTGAATTCCTACTTCCTTCATCCGATCCTCGGGGTTTGGTATTTGTCAATCCGAAATTGGATGTTTACGGACGCGGACCGGATCCTGGTCTGTATTATTCCGATGTCACTTCCGATAAAGTGTATAAATTCTTGCCGTCAATACCTTACTTTGATACGGTTTTTTCGGCCCCAAAACCGCCGCTTGGAGCCAGTTACATTTATCCAGCAGGATTAGCATATGATGGAACATTCTTCTGGCTTATCAACAGCAGCAATGTTGCCGATCATTTATATAGAATTTCGTATACCAATAAAGAACAGATCCGGTATGATCTGCCGTATCCTTCAATGGCGACTCTCGTATGGTCATCAGTTGATGTACGTGTAACGGATGCGGTCTCCGTTACATCTGTTTCGCCTTCTTCCGGAGTCCCCGGTTCAAATTATTCCGTGGATGTATTTGGGACAGGATTTAAGCCCGGATACGGTGTTGCTGTCGATTTTGGTGTGGGAATTTCGGTAAGTGCACCGCAATTTGTTAGCGCGTCGCAACTTAAAGTGAGCATTATTATAGATCCGGCAGCGGTGACCGGAAAACGAAATGTAAAAGTGACCAATCCAAACGGGAAATTTGCCGTCGGCGACACGCTCTTTGAAGTGACCGCCACACCACAGATTCCGTACCTCTGGATCGCCGATCAGGCAGCAGGACAGTATGCCGTTCATAAAATACGGACAACAGATACAACGCTTGTCAAATCGTGGTCCACAACCGCTATTCTTTCCTCGAGTGGTGCACAGGGATTAGCATTCGATGGAACGAATTTTTGGATGAGCACCTCCGGCACGGATAGGAAGATCCATAAGATCGACACGACCGGCGCATCGTTAGCCTCGCTTGCGTCGATTACCGTTCCTGCGGTTGGCGGAACTGTTCGGGGAATTACATTCGATGCATCCGGAAATGTCTGGGTCTCCATTAGTCTTATCACGGGCGGCGGTGGAAGGATCTATAAAATGAATCCCGCGACCGGAGCGGTTTTGGATTCCATCGCATCACCGGGACAAAATCCGAGAGGTGTTACATTTGCGGGAGGCGTTCTCTATTGCAATGACACCGATCTTGATTCTGTGTATAGTCTCAACGGAAGTGCATGGAGTGCTAAGTTCCAAACGCCGACGTATGGCGGCGCCAGCAGATTCTCAACCGGACTGACATGGGATGGTACGAATTTCTGGATCGCCAACAGCACAACGGCATCGGATTATGTATTCAAGGTTACAACAACAGGAACAGTGCTTCAAACATTCCGTCCGGCAGTAAGCGGTGATCCGCAATTCACCGGTTTAGTCTATGTAGCAAAATAAGGATCGTACTATGAAGAAAATATATTTTTCAATACTTGCCGTAGTTATTGTTTTACTGTTACCATCACTTCAGGCAATAGCTCAGATCAATGTTGAAGGAGATTTCCGGATGCGATGGTATTCCGACAGTTTTGGCTGGGCGCGCGATAACCGTGCGCAGGAAAATTATCTGAGGTATCTCGGACGCCTGCGGGCAAAAGCAAAAGTAACAAGCAATACTTCGTTCACCACCGAACTCATCACGCTGATAGACAGTCCCGGCCAGCCGATTAGGAATATCGCGGGAACCGGTCCGATGCGCTTCGGTATAAGTCAGATCTATGCGGAAATGTCCGAGCAGAATGTTCTGTTCTTCGATCTTGCGCGTGTACGTCTTGGACGCCAGCAATTTCCTATCGGAAACGGTTTGTCGTTTGGAGATTCGTATTACTATTCGGATAAGTTCGACGGAGGCAGGCTTGACCTTGCCTATTTTCCGGTTACATTATCATTGTTTGGAGCAATAACCGGACAGAACCTAAGCGCTTCCGGTCTTTATCCCGATCCGGGAAGTGATCAGATTTATGCCGCAAAATTAAGCGGTAATTTTTTCGAACAGGATCTGATGATTTACGGCATCGAACAAAAACTACGTGGTCCTTACAACGACAATATTGTCTACGGTGCGGGAGCAACAGGTGAGATCTATTTTAAGGACCTCGAATATTTTGTTGAAGGAGCATACCAGCAGTTTAACCAGGCTCCCGGACTTCCCGAAAAAGGAGGGATCGGATACATGGGCGGAATCGGTTACCGGTGGGGATTAGGACCGTTTCGTTCCATCAAACTGGAAACACGGTACGCTGCATACCAGGGCGATGATGCCAAAACAACAAAGATCGAACAGTTCAGTCCGCCGTACCCCAATTTCTTTTGGGGAGGCAGGGCCGGATATGTGAACGGCGAAGTTGGCGGGGATTATCCGCGCAACAGCCAGAATCTTGAAGGAAGCCGTATCTGGTATACGCGCATGTATGTGATACCGAAGATGTTTCCGAAGATCCGCTTTCAGGTACAATACGTTAAAGTGAGTGAATACGTTAATAACGACAATTACAATTCGATGGATGATGAATTCTCCGTTCGTCTCTATTATACGGTGACGAATAATTCCGCATTCCAAATACGTTTTGCTCGTGCCATACCCAACGGCGACGATAAAGACAAGGACGGGGGCGGATTGATCACATCATCCGAAGACAGGGTTTCGGTAAACAGTTATATGCTCGAATGGCAAATAGAGTTTTAAACTTTATTTAAAATGTTCAGTAGTGTCTGGTCATAATTTGAATAAAATCAATTGACTAGTTGAAGAGGAGTCCGGATAATAAACTTGAAATCTGCTATACTTCCATTTTATTTTACCATGCTGCTGTGTGTTGTCCTTGACGCAGCACCGCTCAAGTTCGTACCGCAAACAGTGTTGCAGCCCGATGGAGTCATTCTTCAATGTTATGCAAGTGGTGATGAATTTTTTCACTGGATGCATGACAGCCTGGGGTACACGATTATACAAAACCCGAACAATGGATATTTTGTGTATGCACAGCAGTTGAATGGCGCTCTTGCACCAACATCGTTTATTCCCGGCAAGGTAGACCCGGCGAAAGAGGGACTGATTCCATGGCTGAAGGAGTCCCCAGAAAAGATCCGGGCTTCGTATTCTGCTCGTACAAAACACCTTCGTTATGACGATGGCACAAGCACGAGCCTTACGTCCGGGTCGATCAATAATCTTGTTGTTTTTATCCGGTTCAACAATGATCCGGAATTTACCGATGCGCTCTCACTCTATGATGGCATCTTTAATGATTCCATCAGTACAGCAGTATCTTTACGGAATTATTTCTACGAAGTATCTTACGGGGCATTACGGGTTACTTCAACCTTTTATCCGGTTTCGAGCACGACAACGGTGATATCGTATATGGATTCTTACGCCCGCTCTTATTATGAACCCTACAGCGTGAGCAATCCAGACGGCTATACCAGCGATCAGGAAGCGGTGCGTGAAGGAGTACTAATAGAAAAAGCATTGAATTATGTGAAAGACCAAGTGTCTTCCAAATTAGACCTCGATCTCGATGACGATGGATATGTGGATAATGTTGTTTTCATCGTCTATGGTAATGCGACAGGATGGGGCGATCTTCTTTGGCCGCATAAAACATCGCTGTCGAGTTCCCGGGTTGTAATGATCAACGGCGCCCAATGTGATGAATACAATCTGACAACACAAGCAACGGCGAAGAACGGTGCCAGCACTTTCGCCCATGAGATGTTCCATACACTCGGATCTCCGGATCTCTACCACTATACGGATGATGGCAATACGCCGGTCGGGCGTTGGGATTTAATGGCGGACAACAAGAAACCGCCGCAGCATATGACTGCATACATGAAATATCGTTATGGGAAGTGGATTAGTGATGTTCCGGAGATTACACGAACCGGCACCTATGAGCTGAATCCTTTAGTTTCTTCGACGAGTAATTGTTTCAAAATCCGTTCTCCAAATTCGGCGACTGAATATTTCATGCTCGAATACCGGAAGATCGTCGGACAGTTTGAAGCATCTCTTTCGTCGGAAGGCTTGTTGATTTATCGTATCAACACTACTGTCTCCGGAGGCAACCGCAATGGCCCGCCGGATGCTGTCTATGTTTTTCGTCCGAACGGAACACACCTGGTCTATCAATCGACGGCTGATGCAACATTCTGTTCCGATGCAGGCCGCACCGCTTTTAATAATAGCACCAATCCTTCCTGTTTCTTAACGGATGGCTCAAAAGCCAATATCAGCATCTCAAATATTGGAACGCTCGGCTCGACGATTTCATTTACGGTGACGATTGATTCCGCATTTGCGGCGTTGACATCACCGGGGGTGAATGCACAATGGGTTACCGGTTCAACGCGTACCATACAGTGGGTCTCGGGCGGAGGTGTGGATCCGATGCGGCTTGACTATTCAACTGATAATGGAATCACCTGGACTGTGTTACAGACGGCGGCAGTCTCACCGTACACCTGGACCGTACCGAACACACCATCGAGAACGTCCAAAATACGGATCCAGTCTGCCGGTTCTGCCGGCATTGCGGACAGTGTTACATTTGCTATCGCGCCGCCTTTTCATCCGCTGCTGTCTCTCTTCGATGCAACAGCGGTTACCGGCGGAAGCAACAATGCGGGAATTGTCATGATGGGAAATGAGTTCTGGACATCGCGTTTCAACAGCGCACTGCTTCATCGCTGGAGTGCCTCGGGTTCACTGTTAGAAGAGTTCAGCGTTCTCGGAGTAAGCGGCATCAGAGCGATGACCTCAGACAGCACCAGCGTTTTTGCCGTCACTGGCGGATCGAGTATGTACAAGATCGATCCGGTAACACGAACTCTTCTGGAAACGATTCCCTTACCGATAAATGCGCGGTTTGCGACATTCGATCGGCATGCGAACATTGATCAAGGCGGATTTTGGATCGGCGATACGACCAGCGATTTGGTCCTTGTGAATCGTCAGGGAACAGAACTCTCCCACATTAGCATGGCAGCCCATGGGCTTGCAAGAGTCTATGGACTAGTGATTGATTACATCAGCTCGTACAAACCATGTTTGTGGGCCTACATCAGAAGCGCCGGTACCGGATTACCTCAATATCTCGTTCAGCTTAAACTGCCCGAAGGAACTCAAACAGGTTTGTTTCACGATGTTTTGCAGGAAGCCGGATCAGGAGCAGGGAGCCCGGCGGCGGCAGGACTTTCGCTTGCTCGAAATACCGATAACGGAAAAATATTTTTGTGCGGTGTCAACCAGGGATCACCAAACCGTGTTTTTTTCTATGATCTGAATGCGAAGGCTGACGATCCGGTTTGTTTCTATTCTCTGGATATACCCTATTCAGAGAATTTTGATGGTTTAGGAATGGCATCCACTTTTTACCTTTTTAACAATACGTCTATTCCCGGCGTATATACCTATCGAACGATTGACAATACTGTCCCGAATGTTTTGAACCGGTCTGCCGGTGCAACGGCTACCGGCGGTTTTTATCATTACGGAAATTCACCGACAAGCCCTGATCGTTCATTGGGAGGAATACAATCATCAATCACTGGAACATTGTTTTATGGAATGAGATTCAAGAATAGCACCGGTTCACTTATTCGTTCTCTTGAAGTCACCTACAGCGGCGAGCAATGGCGAACCGGGGGTTCTGCCACTGTCAGCATTCCTAATGTGCTTGCATTTGAATACCTGCAATCCCCGAAAATTCTTGATCTCTCATCGGGGGTATATACGGCATTCAACGCATTATCCTTTACCTCTCCTTCATTAACGCCGTTCCAGACTGCTCTTGATGGGAATAATCCTCTAAATCGCACGGTGCTGCATGCCTCGATTCCGGTGCAGATCCCTCATGGTGAAGAGATCATGCTGAGATGGAGAGATGAAGATGATGCAAGTTATGATCATTCATTTGCGATTGATGATTTTTCTGTCACGCCAAGAACATCTTCCTCAGACGTCGGTGTCGTTGTTTCATCTCCTGCGGCATTTATGCTTCACCAGAACTTTCCGAATCCATTCAATCCAACGACGGTGATCAGATATCAAGTGCCTACGAGCAGTTTCGTTACGATAACGGTATTCGATATTTTAGGAAAAACTGTTGCCGCATTGGTGCAAAAAAAGCAAGAAGCAGGATTCTATGATATTCAATTTAATGCCGGCGCTCTCACCAGCGGATTGTATTTTTACCGGTTTCAAGCAGGGGATGTTACCTGCGTAAAAAAAATGATTTTAATGAAATGACAAGCCTGAAAGATGCATAATTATTTCTATCAGAGTTTACTTATACTAATATCATCTTCAAAGAATATTGCGGATCATCCCGGGATAAAACGTTAATGTTTGTTCCAGGATTTAGCTCCAAAGGGTTTGGTGTTGCATGTGAAGCCCTTTTCGTATACGATTGTGGCAAAACAGGGCAACGAAAATATTTTATTAACAACGTAGCCGCAGCGAAAAAGATTCTTCTTGTTATCGTCGCTGACATCGCCGGTGTGACAGCACCGATAGAGATATTATTTAAATAATCCGTTTCGAATATGCAGGTCGGAACATCCGTTTGGTGCCAACATTTTGTCGACTCTGTCGATTCGACCAACGCTATGAATTATCAATTATGAAATATATTTTCTTCCTGATATTTTTTGTTTCTCTCACTGCAGCCGCTCAATCTCAACTACCGTCTCCGCGTGAATACTTCGGATTTACGATGGGAACGGAGAAAAAAATGATTGATTGGCCGCAGATTGTTTCCTACAGCAAGCTGGCTGCGGAAAAATCTCCGCGTGTTCAGGTAACAGAATTGGGGAAAACGACATTGGGGAAACCGTTCATTCTTGTGACGCTGTCCACGGAAAAGAACATGAAAAATCTTGAGCGGCTGCGTGCGATTCAAAAAATGATTGCCTTTCCTGATGGAATAACAAAGCTGCAGGATTCTGCTCTTGTTCGGGAGGGGAAAACGGTCGTTTTTATCGGCATGAATATTCATTCCGGGGAAATTGCTTCCAGTCAGCAGTCGGTTGAGCTTATCTATGATTATGCAACATCGCAAGATGCTGCGATAGTAAAAATGCTGGACGATGTTGTATTTCTGTTGGTCCCTTCATTGAATCCGGATGGACTGCAGATGGTTGTCGAGTGGTACCGGAAGACGCTTGGTACGTCCGCGGAAGGGTCGATGCCCCCGATGCTGTATCATTATTACGCCGGGCACGACAACAACCGCGATTGGTTTATGTATAATTTAGCGGAAAGCCGTCTGGTAGCAAAAGTGTTATATGAAGACTGGTATCCCGAGATCGTGTATGACCAGCATCAGATGGGAACAAATAATGCCCGGTTCTTTCTGCCGCCGTATGAGGATCCTGTTAATCCGAATATTGATCCGCGCCTCTCTTCGGAAATGAATCTGCTTGGCGAATATATTGTCGCCGATTTGCACAAGCAAGGTTTGAAAGGTGTTGTTACCGGAACGACTTTCACCGGTTATTTTCCCGGCACACTGTCGAAGACGCCGATGTGGCATAACCGGATCGGAATTCTGTCTGAAGCGGCAAGCTCATATCTCGCAACACCAATATTCCTTCCCCGCGGCAGCGTGCGAGGAATGGGACAATTTCTTTCTGCGAATATTGCACAGTCAAATCATCTCGATCCGTTTGAACGTGGTTGGTGGTCTTTGCGGAATATCATCGACTATGAAAAATACGCCGTCGGTTCTATGCTCGAGTTTGCCTCGGTGAGAAAAGAAAAAATAAAAATGAATTTTCTTACTCTCAACCGCGAGGCGATCGCTGCAGAAAACACGTTTACTCCAGCCGGGTGGATGATACCAGTGAATCAGCATGACCCGAATGCCGCCTTTGAAATGGTGCGGCGTCTGGCAGTTTCCGGCGTGAAGATAAAAAAAATATCGGAACCATTTCCGTACCAGGGTCGGACGATTGCCGAAGGATCATGGTGGATCACCGCCGCGCAGCCGTCACGCTCCTATGTTAAAGATCTCTTTGAAATTCAGCATTATCCGGATCTGAAGCAATATCCGGGCGGGCCGCCGCGTGCGCCATATGACATTACTGCATGGACCTGGCCGATGCAGATGGGCGTTGAAGTAGTCGTATGTAACGAAACCCCAAAAATAGTAACAGTGCCGGCTGATTCAATTACTCTTCCTTCCGGCATAACCGGCACCGCAGGAACATTTTATGTTCTCGAACGGCGATGGAATACTGCCTATGCAATAATGAATGCACTGTCAAAGAAAAACATTTCTGTATTTGAAACGCTGTACAACGGAATAGTATCAGCCGGAACGTTTTTAATTCCGGCGAAAAAGGCTGACCGAAAATTCATGGACGAAACGGCAAAGAAATGGAATGTGCAGATCACCTGCATGGATATATCCGATACCACATCAATGCGCGCGGCTCTGCCGGCGCGCATCGGTTTGTACCAGTCTTGGCGTTCATCGGTGGACGAAGGATGGACGCGTTATCTCTTTGATCAGTACGGCATCGCGTATACCATTCTTAAAAATGTCGACATGAAGAAAAAAGGTGAAGACTTGAAAAAAGATTTTGATGTGATCATCCTGCCCGATATGTCGGCGAACATGATTGTTGATGGAAAAAACGATGAAGATGACGATGATCCGATCGACGGTATTCCGGTACGGCCGAAGGAATTTCAGGGAGGCATCGGCAAGGAAGGTGTTGAATCGATGAAAGAATTCATCCGCACAGGCGGCTCATTGCTGACATTTGCTTCCGCATCGAACTTTGCAATAGAAAAGATAAGAATTCCCGCGGTGAATTTGCTGAAAGGAGTGGCGAGCAAGGATTTTTATGCCTCCGGCTCGATTTTAGAAATCACACTCGATACCAATCATCCATTGACCTATGGAATGAATTCAACTGCTTTTATCTATTTTACTAACGATCCGGTATTTCGTCTCTTGCAGACTTCACGGCAGAGTGCCTCGGTCGGCTGGTATGAAAATACCAATCCTCTCCGCAGCGGCTGGCTGATCGGCGAAGACTATGTGGAAGGGAAAACAGCATTTGCTGAAATTCCGTTTGGCAATGGAAAAGTGATTATGTACGGATTCGGTGTTCAGCACCGTGCTCAGACACACGGAACATACAAATTGCTGCTGAATGCGCTGATCGTGAGAAAGTAAACACATTAAATTATTGCATTACCAATATATATTCTGTCGTTTTCCTTAAGGCGTGTAATATGAAAAAATATTTCCTCCGCATCTTACGGTGCATCACTTTTCAGGAAAACCAAATGTTCCAAAACAATCGCCAAAGAATAATGATACGGTTACTTATTCTCTCGGGTTATTTTCTTGCGCTGTGTGCGGTGAATTCTCATTTCGCAATTGCCCAGTATCAAGCGATGAATAAAATTATTCCGCTGAGAAATACCGCTGTATCGGCAGACACCGCCGCCTTCAACAAGGCCGAAAATGAACCTTTAGAGGAGTGCACAATTGGAGCGGCTTCCGGTAAGGCAACAAAAGACGGGCGTCCGATGATCTGGAAGACGCGTGATGCTTCCACCGGTGACAATGCAGTGTATCTGAATACAACATACCGTTACAAATTTCTTGCCGTCATCGATGCCGGCAGCAGAAAGAGCACTTGGATGGCTTTGAATGAGAAAGGGTTTGCCATTCTCAACTCAGTTGCCTACGATCTTTCCGCCGGTTCGTCGGGAATGGGAAACGGCACGCTGATGACGTTCGCTGCCGGTACGTGTGCTTCGGTTGCCGAATTTAAACACCTTCTTGACAGTACAAATATTACTAAACGGAGCACTGCGGCAAACTTTGTTGTTATGGATTCGACCGGTGCGGCCGCAATCTTTGAGACAGGCGGCAATCAATACTGGAAATTTGATGCACAGGATTCGCTTGCGTATCCCAAAGGGTATGTGCTGAGAACAAACTTCACCTTTACCGGCGGAGGAGTTGTTGGGTTAGCGAGATTTAATCGGACAACCGATCTTTTTAAAAATTTTAGTGTTGGGGATTCGATTACTCCAAAGAGTATTCTCCGGTATCAGATGAGAGATTTTGCCGATTCTACCGGAGTTCCATACGCAATTCCTTTCCATGGAACCGTCGGCGGCGCTCCAATCGGTTATATTCCGATTCAGGAAACAATCTGCAGGCTCTCTTCGGTTTCGGCAACAGTGATCCAAGGTGTTCTGCCGAAGGAGTTGGCGAGAACGTCGACATTCTGGGTAATACTCGGCTGTCCCGCAACCGGTATTGCCGTTCCATATTGGCCGGTGGGAGAACCTCCTCTCAACTCTGCGGATCTGCCAAAATCCGCATTGAACAATATCTCCAACGACATCTTTACCAAAATATCGGGAGGAACATTGTGGAGCAATTATATCAATACTCAGCTTCTCAGGGATAATAATGGCGGCGGTTTGCTGCGAAATCTTTTCCAAACGGAGGATGGTATCTTTGCCGCCGCAGACACATTGTTGATCGGGTGGCGCAAAGGGCAATATACGGCTGCAACTATGCTCAAGGCGGAGTCTACGTACGCCGCTCTTGCGTTGAATGGTCTCATAACAGCGAAAAATAATATTACCGGCGTCTTTTCTGCAGCCACTCTTGCTGCACCATCCGGTTTCTCTTTGTCTCAGAATTATCCAAATCCGTTCAATTCGTCAACGGTGATCCGTTTCTCCGTTGCAGAACGGGGAATGGTGACATTGGCGGTGTATGATCTGCTTGGGCGAAAAGTTGAAACGTTGATCAACGAAGAACACGCGCCCGGACCGTATATGGCTTATTGGAATGCAGAAGGTAAAGCAAGCGGTGTGTATTTCTTAATGCTGCGGGCTGGTTCGTCAATGATAACAAAGAGAATGGTGCTCCAAAAATAGTTGGCGAAATAACTTACTCGTCGTAATCGGTATTAATGTTTTGTTATTTCTATTTCATGAAACAATTCAATTGTCCCAGCTTTCACACTTCATTCATTTCATATCGGAATGGCATTCTGGCATTCCTCCTCTTTACCCTCCAAACTGTTATCTCGGCCGATTCTGCATACGTAGCAGGCCGGTCATATTTTGGCGAAAAGAATTTCATCGAGTACATAGCCGGAAATATGCCTCTCGTAATTTCCGTTCCTCACGGCGGTCATTTGGAACCGGACGAAATCACAAATAGGGAACTCGGCACAAAAGGACACTACGATGCTAACACGCAGGAACTAGCCCGCGCGGTGGTCGAAGCGGTCTTTCGGCGAACAGGAAAATATCCTCATTGCATTATCAATCGGTTGCATCGGAATAAGCTGGATGCGAACCGTGAAGAATTTGATGCGACACAGGACGATCCTTCGGCGTTTAGTGCATACAAAGAGTTTCATCAATTTATCGACTCGGCAGAAACATCCGTGTGGAGATCTTTTGGATTTGGATTGTACATTGATCTACACGGGCACAGACATAAGATTCAGCAGTTGGAACTAGGATATCTTCTTGTGGGATTACAGTTGGGAATGAATAATGATTCTTTAGATGCACAAAAACTTCTTTCTACGAGTAGTGTTGAATTACTTGCTATACAACAACATCTGTCGCTAAGCGAAACGATCCGCGGTCCGAAAAGTATCGGTGCGTTATTTGAAAAACACAGTATCCCTGCCGTGCCCAGTCCCAGACAACCGACACCGGGTCGCACACCGTATTTTAGCGGAGGATATAATCTGGAGCGCCATAGTTCTGCTGGCGGCGGGCTGCTCGGAGGAGTTCAGCTCGAAACATATATTGATGGAATGAGAGACGAAGAAAAAAATTGGAAGGCCTTTGCCGAAACGGCGGCAGAAGTGTTTATAGAATATCTTCATGAATATGAACGCCGGATTTCCAATAAAATCAATTAACAACTCTGCCGTGTCATTTGGACAAGGTGAAATTTTTGGTCTATTGATTATTTAGGGCAATGTGCTGTTTACGCCCACCAATGAGGTGATTGTTCCCACTATGACAATCAAATGATATTAATTTGGGCTATTTTTCAAGGTTTTCATGGCATAATCATTGCGCTATCATAGAAGTTGAGTGTCCTGAGTATCCGATATGCTTTTTATGCTATCAGATGAATTCGTTCAACATGAAGAATTTATTTTTGTTCATGGCTTACACAATTTCGAAAAGGGTTATCCGGATCTTTTTACAATGTTATCAAACACACGATACACCGTAAATTATCAGTCATACTATAATCGCAAAAGGCTCCCATGAAACGTCTGCGCAAAGTAATCTTCGTTCAATGGTTCCTCCCGTCAATTTTGATATTGTTTTCATCGATCGTTATTGCGGGCACAACAGGAAAAATTGTTGCGAGAGCAGTAGATAAAAAAACAGGTGATGCTCTGCCGTCGGTTAATGTGGTTATTGTGGGAACAGCGATCGGCGGGACAACGAATACGGAAGGTTGGCTTACGATCATCAATGTTCCTCCCGGTTCCTATAATGTCCGCTCAACGATCATGGGGTATGCATCCCAATTAACCACGAATGTAATTGTGAGTGCAGATTTAACCACAAACCTTAAATTTGAAATGAATGAAACCAGCATTGAACTCGGCAATGAAGTTGTTATTGTTGCCGAACGCCCAATGATCAGAAAAGATGAAACCTCAAAGATGTCCGTCATTTCCGCCGAAACATTCTCGGATATGCCGATTGCCAGTTTTCAGCAGATCGTTGCGCTTCAAGCAGGTTTTGTTACCGACGGAAGCGGAGATATTCACGCACGCGGCGGACGAAGCGGTGAATTGGTATATCTTGTTGATGGCGTGCCGACACGTGATCCGCTTTCGGGTGGAATGGGCACACAGCTTGATAAATATGCTATTCAGGAACTGCAGGTGCTTACCGGTGGATTCAGCGCTGAATATGGACAGGCACTTTCGGGTGTCGTGAACATCGTAACGAAAGAGGGTGGCACAAAGTATAATGCAAGATTGGAGTATGAATCAGGACAGCTCAATGAATCACCATATCACACGGAAAATGCATTGGCACTCGACTATATGGGTATCAATCCTGACGGAACGATATCACCCCGTACTGATGATAAAGGCACGTTGATTAAAAACATTCCTTCTGCTTACAAACAACAAACACTGGATGGGACACAATCTCTCTCTCCCAACGTGAATATGCTGGGACAAGTGTCTCTCATGGTAAGCGGACCGATGCCGTTGATTCCGGAATTAAAGTTCTTTACGACCGCCCGCTCGGAAAACGCTCTTTATCAATCTCCGTGGGGCTACAATAAAGAACGTGAAACAAATGCGAAAATTTCCTATCTGCTGGGCGATTTCAAATTCAGTTTTTCTGACCGCCGTTTGTGGAGAAAATATAAAAGCTATTCACATACATGGAAATATGTTCCCGAAGGGTACGGTGAAAACAAAGAAGCTACTTCGCGTGAAAATATTTCTGTGAATTATTTCCCCAGCAATGAAACAAATGCTACGCTTAATCTATCCTATAACGACCGGCAATCCGGCCGCTATACACCGGGTAAATATGCAATATTTTCGCCGGATGGTATTTTATTGGGATCGAATTATATAAAGAACAGCGGAAATCAATTTTTACAATCGGGAGATTTGGGAAATTTTTCCGACAACGATCTGCAGACCTACATCGCAAAATTGGATATTTCAACACAGATCGATCATTATAACATGATCAAAACCGGTGCAGAAATTACCTCCCACGATATCAATAGACTTGCCTATTCGCAGCCCTGGAAAGGCGGATCATGGGGATATGAAAATTTCAGAAAATATCCGCTTGAAGTTGCCGCCTACCTGCAGGATAAGTTGGAGATGGGATCTTTCATCATCAACGCAGGCCTGCGCTTTGATTATCTTGACGTAAAGGATACACAGTGGCCAAGCGTCACATCGCCTGGCGGCTTTCTTGACGATACGCTGAAACAATGGATCATTGTGAATGAAATTCCAGCACAAACGCGGATGCAGACCAGTCCTCGTTTAGGAATTGCATTCCCGATCACCGAACGTACGGTGTTTTACAGTTCGTACGGACATTTCTTTCAACGCGCAGATTATTTAGAAATGTATGCACTGAGAGATCCTTCTATTCCCAATGCGTTTGTCGGCAACCCCGGCATCGAACCGCAAAAGACCGTTGCTTTTGAATTTGGGGTTAGGCAGCAATTGGGAGAACATTATACAATTGAAATTGGATCGTATTTTAAGGATATCACCAATCTTGTCGGAAGTACGTATCGAACTGTATTCCCTTATAATTACACGATCTATGACAATTCCAACTATGGAAAAGTGAACGGCCTCGACGTTACGCTGACGAAACGGATGAGCAGTTATTTCGGAGGCAGCGTGACATATACGTATTCTGTGGCAAAAGGAAATGAATCCGACCCGACCGAAGGATATGCCGACTATCGAGGTGTGAATGCCATATTGCGTCCCAAGAGGGTTTTCTATCTTGATTTTGACCGCCGGCACGTTCTCTCGGGTCTTCTCAACCTGGTCTTCCCGCGGGAATTCGGACCATTGCTCTTTGGCATCTATCCTTTCGAAAATTTTAATATGAATGTTGTTTTACAGATGGCAAGCGGACTTCCGTACACGCCAAACAATACTGAAGAAGGGGATCAACTGATCGTCGAGAAAAATTCCGGACGGAAAGGCAGTACATACCAATTTGACCTTCGCGTTGAACGCTGGATTTCGCTGTATGATGTAAAGTTCTCGGCATTCATCAAGGTTGCGAATCTTTTTGATACCGTTAATCCGCAATTGGTATGGGCGGCTACCGGCGATCCGTGGGACGGGGGTATCCGTACTGCGAATACACCGGATCGGCAACGGAATCCGGGAAATGTTGATCTTCGCCGCCGCATACAAGCCGGCGTACGAATTGATTTGTAATCACACGACCAACCAGGAGAAATAAAGATCATGAAGACAGGATCATTGATTATTATCGGAATTCTTTTTGCGGTTCCTGCGTATATGTGTGGACAATTGAAATCGGCAGCAGGAGTATCGCCGAACAACCCGAACACAAGCATCGAAGACGCGTGGGGCATACTCGACAAGGGTGAGCTCATTAATGTCTGCGGAAATCAAGGATTGATCTCCGATAGTTATTATCAATCAACGATGTATGATATGCGCTGGCCCAAAAGCAAGGGCGTCGCTAATCTTCCCTCGTCAAACGCCATCAACGATGTTTCGATCATGTTTGGCTCTAAAGGAAATGTCATTGATGGATACAGCCTTTACAAAAACGAAGACTGGCAGGGAATTCTTGGCGGATCGGGAAAATATTTTGCGGACGATCAGCCAACAAGTTTGAAAGCACCGGATGGCGGTCCTCGTATGGCACACAGCGACATCCCAAAAACATGGCCCGCAGGATATTTCGATTCTCTGAATGTCTTTCATCTATCGCCGACGGGAGCATTGGATCAGCTCTCGGTTGCAGACCGAAATGTTGTTGTACAACGCAGTGCCTGGTACGATGAGGAAAAGAATCTTTGGCGTTTCTGGCCGGGCCGTTTTCGTATTGATACCGATTCCACTTCCGCAACATACAAACAACAATTGTCCGGACAATTTGCGGCAGACAGGGAATTGTACACCATTTTCACGGATCGCAATACACAACTTCCCGATAAACCGCTTGGTATTCAGGTGGAAATGCAAGCGTATTGCTGGGGCAGACGGTTTGCTCAAGATATACAATTCTATGATTTTACCATCACCAATAAGAGCAATGTTCGTCTCGATTCCTGTTCGTGGGGATATATGCTTGATTACCGCTTTGGTGACGCAAACGAAGAAGGGTACACGACATACAATACAGGTGTAAATGCCAAGGGATACGACAATGCTCTTATCACATGGGATTGGAATGGAGCAACCAGTCCGGATCGCGGGATCAACAACGGATATTTTGGCAGCGCAATTCTAGCTACGCCGAATAATCTTGGCGTAACAGACGGACATTTCTTCCGGGGCAATTCAACATACAAGCCGGTGAAATCGAAACGAACAATCTGGCCGGTAATGATCAGCAATCCTACCGATCCGGTTTTTGCAGGAATCACCGGTGGTGCGTCAAATTATTTTCATGGAGGAGCAAACCTTAAATACGATATTTTCGACTCTACGTATCTGGTTCCGACCCGATGGGATTTTACACAGTTTGCTGTTATCCAATCCACCGGCCTTTTTAGTTTGGATCCCGGAAAATCGGTACGCGCATGCATAGCCTTCACTGCGGGTTCTACAATGGATCAATTCAAACGCAATATAGCTACTGCACAGCGGCTGATTCTTGCCGAATACAACGGGCCTTCTGTTCCACCTTCGCCGAAACTTACCGGCGTTGCCGGTGACCGTCGCAACACTCTGTACTGGTCAGATAGTCCGGAAAAAGTAGCGGACATCATGACGAAGAAAATTGATTTTGAAGGTTACAAAATCTACCGCAGTCAGGATCAGGGTGCAACGTGGGGAACACAGGTCGTTGATGGACAGGGAAGACTGATTGGCTATGTACCGATTGCGCAATTTGATAAAGTTAATGATGTGCAAGGAACCGATCCTCAGAATAATTTCAATTTTCTCGGATTAAATACCGGATTACGGCATATGTGGGTTGATACAACCGTTTCCAACGGAATCCAATATTCGTATTGTGTCACATCGTATGACTGCGGAGATCCATTGCTGCTCGAGTCGTTCGAATCATCGCGCGGCACATCATCGTCGGATATTAATCTTGTCGATCTTACACCGCGGCCCGATCCTGCCGGTTATGTTTCATCGCGATCGACCATTTCCAAATCTTTAACAAACGGTAAGGCAACAGTTGCCGTTTCAATCGCCGATCCCTCGAAACTGCAGGTGCAGAAATACAAAATACTTTTTAACAAAACGCCTGCTGACTCATTTTATTTTATGGGAAAAAATGATTCGGTGCTGGCCAAAGTTCCTCTGACATCCGATGAAATGAAGGTTATCGATGGAATTCGAGTCCGCATAGAGACAGACGGAGCAATCGGGGGCATAAAGAAGATCACCGATGAATCGAACAAGATTGTCAGCAGTTCCACTTCCAAGAACCAAACAGGGTATTGGTATATTTCTCAAAAATCGTATTACGCAAGCGCGGAAACTTCCGCACGAACAAGCGACTATGAATTCCGGTTCACACAGTTCGGATCATATGCAGATACCGCTGGAACGACCGGTCAGGGAATGTTTGCACGAATAAAAATGCCGTTCGAAATATGGAATGTATCGGTTCCCAGTGCGCAACGTCAGGTCAATGCCGTTGTAGAGGATATCAATCGGAATGGACAGCTCAATTTTGGCGAAGTGATTCGCATCGTGAATATTCCATATAAAATCAGTGTGAATCTTGGAGACAGTCTTGGACTTTATACGGCCGCCAAAATACCTTACACAATTAAGATCGATACGCTCGCTCGCGATTCATTGCTTGCTCCGCGGCTTCCTTTAACGGGACAATCGTTCAAAATTGAAACATACAGCGCCATCACTCAGAAAGATACCTTCACGCTGGAAATGGTGTTGCCGTCACTTGTTACGAACGGAATGACAAACGAACAGCTGTTAAGCCGCATACGCGTTGTCCCGAACCCCTATATCGGAACGGCAAAATGGGAACAGGTGCAGAATACAAGAAAAATGCAATTCACATTTCTTCCCCCCGCGTGTACGATTTCTATCTTTACGGTGCGTGGTGAATTGGTAAATCGGCTGAGGCACGCAAATCAAACTGGCACCGAAGACTGGAATCTTACAAATCAATCGAGCGTAGAGGTTTCGTTCGGTATGTACATTTATGTTGTCGAAACTCCGGATGGCGGCAAGGTAACCGGCAAATTTGCAATTATTAAGTAATCGGAGGTTCACGAATGAAAAAAATAATCACCGGCATTTTCATGTGCGTCAATCTGTTATCTTTGAATCTTACGGCACAGGATTTTTCAAAAGCAGGGACCTCGGCCGCTCAGTTTTTAAAGATTCCCGTTGGTGCAAAAGCTACTGGTATGGCCTATGCATACACATCTCTTGTTGACGATGCTACATCGCTCTACTGGAATCCTTCCGGAATAACGTCCATGGATAAAATTCAGGGTACCGTTTCGCATTCAACATGGATAGCGGGATTGGCACATAGTTTTCTTGGAATTGTTGTCCCTGCCGGAGAAATAGGCACGTTTGGTATCAGCGCCATTGCCCTGCAAACAAATAAGATCGAACAGACGACCATTGAACTTCCCGAAGGAACCGGAACGTATTTTGATGCATTGGATTTTGCGGTTGGAGTGTCATACGCACGCGCAATGACGGAGAATGTGCACATTGGCGCAACCGTCAAGTATATCAACCAACGGATATGGAACGAATCTGCCGAGACATTTGCCGTTGATCTTGGCGCGATTCTCACGACAGGGTTCAAGGATATGAAGATTGGACTGTCATTCCAGAATTTTGGTCCCGATCTGAAAATGTCCGGCCGTGAACTGATCCGCCAGGTTGATCAAGATCCTAACAGTACCATGAATCCTTATGTTGAAACAGCTGTTCAGACGCAGGAATGGGGATTGCCCACATCGTATCGCGTGTCAACATCGCTATCGCTCATCGGTAATGAAGGGTTGGTGCAGTTAGAAAATTCACAATTTATTCTTGCGCTCGATGCCGTTCATTTAAATGACAATCCCGAACATTACAGCATCGGCGGGGAGTACCGGTTTGCGGAAACATTTGCCGTGCGCGGCGGTTATGTGTTTCAAACTGATGAAGAGGGGTTAACGCTGGGAGCCGGATTGAATATTCCTATGGGGAGCACATCATTCTCATTTGATTATGGTTACGCGGTGTTTGGAATTCTTGGATCGGTGCAACAGTTTACGCTGAGTGCATCGTTATAAACAGCTTACGCAGCAGTGTAATTTGAAATGTTATTTAATACGGCTGGTTTCACAAGAGAGTATCTTATTATTGTAGTCACGTTCAACTATTTTTAAGGAAAATTTAAATGAAAAGAATTCCATTATTAATTTTTTTGACGATCGTATTTTCTTGCTTCGCCGCTGCGTACCCCGGCGGAAGAACGGGTACAACGCTGAAATCCGGGACGAGCGGATGCGGCAGCTGCCATGGGTCGTCACCAACGGCTTCAGTTCTTGCCGTCATCTCCGGTCCAACTCAAATGTTTACCGGACAGAAGGCGAACTTCACTTTAACAGTTTCCGGCGGACCTGGTGCCGGCAGCGGATGTGATATCGCTGTTCTTCAGGGTGTACTGACGCCAATCTCAACATTTATGACGTTGAATGGTGGAGAACTCGTTCAAAATACAAGCACCGCTTTTTCCGGCGGGTCTATTACGTATCAATTCTCTTATACTGCTCCCGTATCAGCCGGAACGGATACGATTTATTCTACAGGGTACAGTTCAAATAGAACTCAATCTTCAGGTGTCTGGAATTGGGGACCAAGCAAAGCTATTACAATTATTGTCCCGACTAACGCGCCGGCAACTCCCGCATTTATCACACCGGCATCGGGATCCACAAATACTAACACCACGCTTCTTGTGAAATGGAATACTTCATCGGGTGCCGCATCTTACCGTCTTCAAGTATCAACGGATCAAGCATTCTCAACCTTTGCAATAGATGTGGTCGTATCGGATACCGTAAAACTTGTTCGGTATCTCACCCCTTCAACTAAATACTATTCAAGAGTGAATGCAACGAATTCACAGGGGACGAGCGCGTGGTCATCGGTTTTGGACTTCACAACAACAGCGCAAACGGCGGTTTCAGGAACCAAGACCATCGGCGGTGCAACCCCTGATTATATGACGATCAAGGCGGCAATCAAGGATTTGAATGCGCGCGGCACGGTGCCTCCCGGTGTAACATTTTTGATCCGTGACGGATCATATCTTGAAGATTCTCTCTTGATCCAAACAAATACAAGCGGATCAACGGCACCAATCACCGTGAAACCGGATGCGGGTGCGAATGTGATCATCAATGACAGCGGTTCCGCTGCTATGCCGTTTGTTATTAAGATCGATAGCTCGTCGTATGTTACTATCGATGGAAGCAATAATGGGACATCAAGCCGCAACCTTATTGTTAACGGTCTCGGTGTGAATGCTCAAAAAGGAATTTGGATCAACAGTCAATCGTCTTACACGACGGTGAAAAATTGTATCGTGCGGGCAGGTGCCGCAACAGCATCGACATACCGCGCAATCGATTTGCTTCCGGGCGTGGCAAGTGGTACCAATGCGAATTTTTCACTTGTCGAAAACAATCTTCTGCGCATCGCATATACCGGCGTTCGCGCTTACGGTAAAGCTGCCGGTGATTCTCTCATCGGATTGATTATCCGCGGGAATGTTATCGATTCGATCGGTAATGCCGGAGTCTATACTTCCTATCTTGCAAATGCACAAATCTGTAATAACGACATTGCAATGATGATCGGAAGTTCCGCATCAATGTACGGCATCTATATCGGCAGCGGCTGTGATTTCGTTCGTATTTATGCAAACAAAGTCCACGATATCAACCAGCTTTCGGCTACATCGACCACTGCAGGGATATATTGCAGCGTTGGTTCGGCCAGCCACGGCGGAACCTCGGTTTTCAATAATTTTGTGTGTATGAATCAATCGTCCACCGGCACAGGAATCATCTATGGTATCTCAATGTATGAAACGAGCAATCTCTATCCTGATACCGTCGTCTATAATTCCGTGAACATCTTCGGTTCAAGCGCTGGCATCCGGCAGAGTGTGGCAATCTATCGTGCCTCATCGACGGGAACATCTGGAGTATTTTTCAGAAACAATAATGTTCAGAATATCCGTACGGATGCAGGAGGTGCGTACACTGCCATCGGCAAAACTGGCGTTGCAACCGTGATATCGTCGGATTATAATAATCTGTATGTCTCTATGGCAGACACCTCTCATGCAATTGGACGTATCAATGCAACGAATCCGGTGTTGTATCGAACCATTGCCGACTGGTCGGGAATTTCAGGAGGAGATTTTTCTAGCATCAGCGTCAATCCTCAGTTCACGAGTAACTCCGATCTTCATATCCCGAACGGGACTGTAACACTGATTGAAGGGCATGGAATACCGATTCCCGGCATCACAACGGACATTGACGGCAATCCGCGAAATTCCCAGACACCGGATATCGGTGCCGATGAGTTTACCGGAGCTACCGACGTTAAACATACCTCAACGTTTTTACCGTCCGAATTTGTTCTCGAGCAAAATTTTCCCAATCCGTTCAATCCATCCACGGAAATCAGGTACCAGCTTCCGGCGAGCAGTTTTGTAACGGTAACGGTGTTCGATATTTTAGGGAAAGAGATCGCTTCATTGGTGAATGAAAAACAGGAAGCAGGTTTTTATCATGTCCAATTCAATGCCGGCAATCTTTCCAGCGGAATGTATTTTTACCGGATCAGGGCAGATGATTTCGTTCAAATAAATAAAATGATTCTGATAAAATAACAGTGTGTAATGTTTCAACAAATTAACTAACAATTTCACATTCACTAACCGTAGAGGTAGATATGAAAAACATGGTAAATTTTTTTTGGTTCATCTCGATTTTTGTTTTACTGAGCGCATCATTGCCGGCACAGGTCACACTGCCGCATTATGACGGTTTTAATTATACGGTCGGTCAAAATCTTGGTGCGCAAACCAGTTGGCAAAGTCTTAACACCGGTGATAGTCTTCTTGTCAGCGCTGGTAGTTTGACGTATACCGGATTCGCGGCATCAACGGGAAATAAAATTGCTTATGATGGAGCCGGGGTTGATGCGGCAAAAAAATTCGATTCTTTAAATACGGGGTCGGCATATTATTCCTATCTGCTCAATGTTTCAAGTGTCGGAACGCTAAGTGCAACCGGCGGCTATTTTACAACGTTCTATCAGAGCTTAACCAGTACCACGGGAGGCTCTTGTGTTTGGACCAGACTTGATGGCGCTGCATATGATATCGGCATTAGTGTTCGAATCAATACGCCCGTCACGTGGTCAACCGTGAAATCGCTCAGCACAACATATTTGATCGTTGCATCATATAATTTTGTTGCCGGCGATACTAACGATGTCTGCAATATTTGGATCAATCCGGATCCATCGACGTTTGGCGCAACGACGGCACCGACAGCAACAATGACAAGTAAAAATACAGTCGCCGATCTAACAGGTGTGGCCCGAGTACAAATCCGGCAGGACGGTACGACGACGACTCCTTTTATTGAATTGGATGAACTCAGAATCGGTAAAACATGGGCAGATGTAACGCCGAAAGCCGGATCGACCTCGGTTTCCGGTAATAATGCGATAACCTCACCGACCGAAATGCGTTTAGATCAAAACTATCCCAATCCATTCAATCCCTCAACAACAATCAGTTATCAGATTCCTGCGAATAGTTTTGTAAGGATTACGGTATCCGATGTGCTGGGAAATGATATCGCGACACTGGTCAATGAAAACAAAGATGCAGGATACCATAACGTTCAATTTAATGCCGGCAACCGTTCCAGCGGTATGTATTTTTACCGGATTCAAGCGGGCAACATGGTAAGCGTTAAAAAAATGTTGTTAATGAAATAATTCTTGATGAGAGAGGACGTTTCCATGAAACGTCCTCTTGTTTTTATATGAAGAAAATTTATTCTCTGCTGTTATCGGTTTTTATTTTTATTGAGTGTGCCTTTCCACAATCCTCGGACTTTGTTCCGGGAAATTCATATTGGGGAAAGAATCACTTTGTTGAATACGTTGCGGGTAATTTACCGATCATTATTTCTGTTCCGCATGGCGGAAGTTTGAAACCGGAAATTATTTCGGATAGAACATTCGGCGTGAACGCAAGAGATAATGGCACGCAGGAAGTAGCACGCGAGATGATTACGGAATTCATGGGCCGGACCGGCAAGTCACCCCATGTTATCTTCTCTCACCTGGTGCGCAGGAAACTTGATGTGAACCGGGAAGAATTTGAAGCAGCTCAGGAAAATACCGCCGCACTGACCGCGTGGAACGATTATCATGGATTCATTGATTCGGCCCAGGCCTCCGCACGGAGATCGTTCGGAAAAGGTTTTTTGATTGATCTGCACGGACAGAATCACCCTGAACAACGGATCGAAATCGGGTACCGGCTGGAAAGCGACGAATTAGCCATGCCTGATGCCGATTTGAATTCAAAGGAATACATTGAAAAAAGCAGTCTGAAGAATCTTGTGAAAATATCCGCGT
This sequence comes from uncultured Ignavibacteriota bacterium, assembly GCA_903861125.1. Taxonomy (GTDB): domain Bacteria; phylum Bacteroidota; class Ignavibacteria; order UBA10030; family UBA8401; genus UBA8401. The sequence goes on along the minus strand of CAIOTF010000051.1, from coordinate 8,692 downwards.
ATTCTCACGCCGAACTGATCCATGGTAAAAATAGTCTTGGAGCTCTGTTCGATACATATGGCGTCCGTTCAACGCCGAGTCCATCCGATCCTGCGCCGAAATCGTACAAATTCTTTTCCGGCGGTTATACGATCTTCCGTCATGCCGCAGAAGATACGACGGAAATATTTGGCGTGCAGTTTGAACTAAATCCGGAATTACGGTCACAGGACCATTTCGAATCTACTGCAAAACTGCTCGTAAGCGTGATTATTGAATATCTCAACATTCATTGTGGTGAAAAATTTACGGAGAGATTGAATTAACAACGACTGTGTCCATACTCTTCTTGTTCCTCAATATCCAAAGTTTAAGATTGTTTCCAACTATTGAATATCTCCCAAACAACTGTTACGTCAATAATCCATTTTCATAAAATTATACTATGCCATTAGAACTGATCATTTTACTTTCCATGCTTGCTGTCTTTGCCGGCGGAGTGTTTTGGCTGAAACTTCCTTCCGGCCTGGCAATGGCGGCGGCCTCCGTGGTCGGCGCACTTGTGGCGGGACAAGGTGTTCCGGTGCGCCATCTTGTGGAAGGAATGTTCGGATATCTGGATGCAGTTCTGATCATCGCAACGGCAATGATCTTTATGAAAGTGGTCGAAGCAACCGGAGCGCTTGGCACAATCAGCTATGCTATGATCAAATCATTATACCGTTACCCTACGCTATTAATGATCCTTGTTGCATTCTTTGTGATGTTCCCGGGAATGATGACCGGATTATCGTCAGCATGCATTCTTACGACCGGAGCACTGGTTGCTCCTGCGCTTGTTGGAATGGGAATTCCGGCCGTCTCAGTCGGTGCATTCATTGCAATGATGGCGGTATTCGGGATGATTGCACCGCCGATCAATATTCCCGTGATGATCATCGGCGGCGGTGTTGATATGCCGTACGTTGGGTTCGAAAAACCGCTTATCTTTATGACCTTCCCGCTTGCAATCGTAACGGCGCTTTATTTCCGGTTCCGGTACATCCGGAAGATTGACGTGAACGAGATCCTCGAAAAATTGCCGCCGTCAGTGTACGCTAAGCATGGAGTGATTCTCTTCCTTCCGCTGATCGTGGTGATCGGATTGATGGCGGGCATTCGAATTGCTCCGGATCTTGTTCCCGATATCGGCATACCGTTGATTTTTATGATTGGTGCCGTGATCGGCATACGGACAGGGGAGAAAGTTGAAGTTGTAAAAGTATCGCAGCTGGCAATTCGCGAAGCGCTTCCGGTCCTTGGTATTCTTGTCGGCGTCGGAATGTTTGTGCAGATCATGACGCTAACCGGTGTTCGCGGATATCTTGCCGTAAGCGCGTTGCAGCTTCCGCCGGAACTACTGTATCTCGGTATTGCACTTATTATGCCTGCTATGGGTTCCGCCTATGCAGCATCATCGGTGATCGGCGTTCCGCTGGTCTTTGTCTTCCTTGGAAGAAATGAGATTGTTGTAACCTCGGCTCTTTCGTTGATCGCAGGAATCGGTGATCTTATGCCGCCGCCGTCGCTGTTGTGCGTCTTTGCTGCCCAGATGCTCGGAATAAAAAATCACTTTACCATATTAAAAGCAGCGGCTGTTCCTATTCTTCTTGCGCTGCTTTTTGGAATCGTAACAATTATTTTCGCTGCCGATATCGGTTCATTTTTAAAGTAGGAGAAACAGAATGCTGTTCTATCTTTACATAATTATTGCAGCGGTCATTGCGGCGATCGTTCTTACCGAATTGTTCCGTGAAAAAAGCTGGCGCCATCAGCTTGCAATGGTTATTATCCTGATCCCCCTTTTACTGAGAATATTTCATATAAAATAATATGCAGCGACATCATTATACCGCAATGCTATTCTTGTTTTTTGCTTTGGTCTTTTCTGCTATTGCGTCGAAAGATTTTCTCTCGATGTATCAGCCGGATGTGCTCTACCCGTCACCGTCGTTGACGAAACAAGGGATGCTGAGCGACTACTTTGCAGCAATTAAAGGAACAAGCGGAGACACCCCGGTCTATTATTTTGACAGCGGAAATCCCGGAGCAACCATTCTGCTTCTCGGCGGCACACATCCGAATGAATCCGCCGGATTTATGGCGGCTGCGGTGCTGGTGGAAAATGCGCGGATGACCAAAGGAAGATTGATCGTTATCCCGCAGGCGTGTGCCAGCGGATTTACGGCAACCGATCCGCTTGAAGGCTGTCCGACACATTTTACAATTTCAACGAAAAGCGGAAACCGTACATTCCGCTTCGGCTCGCGCGGTGGAAATCCGCTTCATCAATGGCCCGATCCGCTGGTGTACCGGCATTTCCCGTCGGGACAACAATTGTCCGGCATGGAGAGCAGAAATTTGAACCGCTCATATCCGGGGAAGGCTGACGGATCGTTCATGGAGCGGAACGGTTACGCTTTTCTTCAGCTGATCAAAAAAGAAAAGGTGAGCATTGCTTTCGATCTGCACGAGGCGGCGCCGGAAGTGATGATTATCAACGCAATCATCACACACGAAAAAGGGAACGAGATTGCAGCAAATGCCGTTCTGAATCTGGAATTTGAAGATTTAAAATATTCACTTGAAATATCCCCAAAAAATTTTCACGGATTGAGCCACCGCGAATGGGGCGATTCAACCGACGTCTATCCGTTCCTGATGGAAACCAGCAATCCGATTCAGGGCCGATTGCGCGGCGTAACGAACGAACATTTGATCCTTGCAGGAAACGATTCGTTCTACAAAACAGCGGCTCAACTGGGGAATGTCCGCATCACCTACGAGCTGAACGGCGAACCGCTTTCGCTTCGGGTCGCGCGGCATGTGCAGGGATTTCGTACACTGGTGAATGCATACAACGAACAACATCCGGAAAACACGGCCACGGTGGAGAATATTCCCGAATATCAGGCAGTTCTTGATCGCGGTGTTGGCAATTTTTTGAAATAGACTAACAATTATTCATTTTACAACAGGAGAAATATCACATGAAACTCTTCCGCTCTTTTACTCTGCTCGTCCTTATGGCATCACTGGCGTATCCGCTTTTTCCGCAATCAAAGGAAAAATGCGAACAGCCCATCCTCATCACTTCCGCCGGTCAAAGCGCCGATGTCACCATGGCGGCAATGTTGTGCAAAAAAGTTGGCTTGAACGCAAAAACCGTTAACCGTGCAACGGCAGCTGATGTAAAAGATGTTAAGACCGTCATCATCGTTCCCGGTTTCAGTTCCAAAGGACTTGGTGCTGCAGGGATCAGCCGTGAACAGGAAATGGACCGCGTAAAAGAAGTGATCGCCGCAGCACAAAAACAAAAAATGAAAATCTTTCTCCTTCACATCGGCGGCAAACCGCGCCGCGGACTGCAATCGGATGACTTTAACAGATTATGTGCCGAAGTATCAATGCATATGATAGTTGTGAAACAGGGGAACGAAGACAATTTCTTTTCCGATATTGCCTCGGCAAAAAAGATCGGGATCGACCTTGTGGATAAGATCGTCGATGCGGCAAAACTGCTGGAAGGTTCATTTGTTAAGAACTGATGCTGTGTTACTTCAAATGTGAAGAAACTATTTTTGCAACTCTACTTACATTACCAATATGAGATATTCAAGATTTATCTATCGCCTCTTTTTTTCACTTGTCATTGTTTCATCTCTTCTGCTGTCGCAAACCGGCGGCGTCGCATCCAAAGGTGATGTTGCCGTCGGCAAAGACGGTATGGCAACCACAGCTCATCCGCTCGCTTCAAAAGCGGCGATGGAAATGCTCCAGCGCGGAGGCAACGCTGTCGATGCCGCTGTTGCAGCGGCGTTTGCGATCGGCGTTGTGGAATCGGACGGCTCCGGTCTCGGCGGAGGAGGTGCAATGGTGATCTATCTCCAAAAAGAAAAGAAATCCATTTTCATCAACTATTATCAGCAGGCTTCCGAAAAGATCAATGAGGTGAATTATAATCCTGCAAGCGATAATAAATCTGCAAAGACGATCCTTGTTCCTGGAAATGTTGCGGGATTGACCGCGGCATTGGAAAAATACGGGACCCTTCCGCTGATGGTAGTGCTCGAACCGGCGATTAAATATGCCGAAGAAGGATTTCCTTTGGACGAGACATTATCGAGCATTATTCTTGATAATAATGAACTGTTATCTAAATACCCTTCAACAGCAAAGATCTATCTGCCGGAAGGATTTCCCATTCAACAAGGGGAAATATTAAAACAGCCGGAGTTGGCGCAAACGCTTCGGACGATAGCGCAGCAGGGCCGAAAAGGATTTTATGAAGGTCCGGTCGCCGAGGAAATTGTGAAAGGTGTTACCGAAAATGGCGGCATGATAACAATGGATGATCTTAAAAATTATGAGGTCATCATCGATGAACCGGTACGCGGCACATACCGCGGTTATGAGATTCTCTCTGCCGGCGCTCCGCAATCCGGTGCCGCCATCATTCAAGCAATGAATATGCTGGAAAACGCCAGCATTACAAAAATGGGTCATTTTTCTACTTCCGTTAATACTACGCATCTCATGGCCGAAACAATGCGCCGTGTATATGCGGACAGAACGGCATTCATACAGGATCCCCGTTTCGCATACGTTCCGACCAATGGATTGATCTCAAAGGATTTTGCAGCGGTGCGGTACAACGATATCAATATGGCTTCTGCGGAACCGAACGATTACCGGAAAACCAAAGTCGGGAACCCGCTTCCGTATGATTCAAAAGCTGTGAAACGATCAGTTGCACCGGCAGAAAAAAAACAATCCCTAAAAGAACGCGATGATGTTGATGATGAACGCTCATATAAAAAAGATGAAGATCCTTTCGATAACTGGGGAAAAAAGAAGAAAGCCAGCAGTGACGAATCTTCCGGTGATGTGAAAGAAGAAGGGAAAGACGAAACACCTGACTTCAAGGTAAAAGACAAAGACGAACCGGAAAAACAGGAGATCGAATCGTCACAGACTCTTCGCGATCCCGAACATTATTTTGCTCTCAATGCTGAATTGGCAGAACCGCCGCTGCTGGAAGGGGACGGACATACAACGCATCTTTCTGTTGCGGATAAATCCGGTAATATTGTTTCACTAACGCAAACGCTCGGCACATTTTTTGGTTCCGGATTGTCCGTTGCCGGAGTGATGATGAACGGCTCGCTCTCCAATTTTTCGACAACATCGGCGATCAATTCCATCGAACCGAACAAGCGGCCGCGGAGTTCCATCTCGCCGACGATCATACTGAAAGATGGAAATCCGTTTATGTCCGTCGGCTCACCCGGAGCCGGACGCATCACCGCCACCATTATCCAGCTGATCGTTAATGCCGTTGACTTTGGAATGGATGCCGGGGAGAACAATAAGGCACCCCGGTTCTTCTGCCAGAAATTTGATGAATATCTTCATTATGAATCGCGGTTTAGTCCCGATGTGATAGACGGGTTAAAGAAAAAAGGACATAACCTGCGCGAGCATGGTGAGTTTGATCTCTTCTTCGGCGGCGCACAAATCATCATGATCGACCCGGCAACACATACGTTTTATGGTTCGGCTGATCCACGCCGCGGCGGTGCAGCGATCGGTGATTAATACCGCTCAATAACCCGGATTGTGAAATTCAATTTCCTTAAGTCACACGCCATTGATTTGACGTGTGACTTTTTTGTATGTTATCGCATCACATAATGCCTTTCACTCGTTTGGAGCAATAACGGTGAAGCGGAAATTATTTAAAGAGTAATCATTGAATATTGTTCTTGCCATAACAATCGCATCGCTTGTATTCCTCATCGCTGAGCGGATCGTCATCGCCCGCCGTGCCGGCAGTATTCGGTACCGGATTCATGTAAACGGTACGCGCGGCAAATCGAGCGTAGCACGGTACATCGGCGCGGCATTGTCCGCTGCTTCGGTGAAGACGGCCGTAAAAATTACCGGAGTCATTCCGACATTATATTGTACCAACGGCTCATCACAGCCGATCAAACGATGGGGCAAGGCAAGAGTTCAGGAACAGTTCTCGGTCATTTCACATGCGTTTGCACAACGGGCCGATGCCCTGGTGCTGGAATGCATGTCGCTGAAACCGGAATATCAGCAGTTGGAATCAAGAATCTTCCGTCCCAACGTCTCCGTAATCACAAATATCGAAGACGATCATCGCGAAGAAATGGGAATCTCTCATCAGGAACATGTCGAATCGATTGCCGCAAGCCTTCCGTATCACTCTCTTGTTTTTACCGTCGACATGGAACAGATTGATCTGCTGAAGCGCTTAGCCGAAGAACGCGGAACATCCGTTCATGTCGTTCCTCCTCTCGATGCGGTATTATCAGCGCAATTGCCGGCAGGAATGTTTGCTGCAAATGTTTCCCTGGCGCTTGCCGTTGCGTCCCATTGCGGAATCAATGCGGATACGGCATTTACGGCGATAAAGAATCTCGGCTCACAGAAGGCATGTATTGAAACAACGATTAATGGATACCCAGTACGGTTTATCAACGGATTTGCGGTGAACGATGTTCCATCGGCAGAACGGTTCATTGATCGGTGGAGTGACGGAAACAGGAGAAAAAAAACGATCATCATACTTAACACCCGCAACGATCGTCCGTTACGTACTTTGGAATTTGTGCATTGGTGTGCGTCGGTGAAGGATCTTCATCATTGTTTCATAACAGGAACTCATGCCTCCTATGCGTTACGAGCGTTGAAGAAAACACCACTCGCCGGTTCCCTCTACAGTCGTGTCGGCGTGGAGGAACTTTCGGGCAACCTGAGCGAAGTAGTACGGTCCGAAACGGATATTTTTGGTTTCGGCAACATTGCCGGGGATGGATTTTCAGTTATTAAATATTTCACCATGAAAGATGCGGCATAACAATGGTCATCGAAACATTATTCATCGGACTTATCATCGGATTTATCTTTTACGAATTGACCGGAGTTTCGCCCGGCGGAGTGATTGCTCCCGGATATTTCGCATTATTTATTCATCAGCCGAACAAGATTGTTATGACGATCCTTATTGCTCTTGTCGTGTGGGGAATACTGGAACTTTTGTCTCGAAATCTCATCGTTTATGGCAGGCGAAAACTGCTGCTTTCATTGTTGCTCAGTTTCTCCCTGAAGATCCTTATTGAACAATGGATTCAGCCTCTGCAGCAGTTTCCTTTTGATATTCAATCGATCGGGTATATCATTCCCGGACTGATAGCAAACGAGATGTCCCGTCAGCGTTTTGTGCCGACCATCTCCGCGCTCGGTATCGTCACTGCGATTGTATTCTTTGTCGTTACGATCCTTCAACAGTACGTGTGACGCCGTGAAAAAGCCGCGGGACATACAATTCTTTTTAACTTTCGTTGCCGCAATCACTCTTGTTGTCATTTCACAAACCTTTTTTACTGCCGATAGTCCGGCAAAGAATTCCGAAATAATGAAGCAGGCAACAGCGCGCGCGGCTGCATGGATGCAGATTATTCAAAAGGAAAAGGAAGCACGTCATCTCATTTCTGCCGAAGCACATCATTTTCCTGCCGAGGCAATGCTCGGCGATGAATTATCGGAGATGACGACGACGCTTGGAGCACTTGAAGCCAAAAAAATATCGGTGAATCCGCAGATCGCCGCACTTGTCGTCCGCTGGATCACTGAACTTGGACTTGATTCCACCGACGAAGTGATGGTTGCTTCGTCCGGTTCGTTTCCGGGTATTGCGGTTTCAACACTTGCCGCACTGCAGACATTAAATCAGCGGACAGTGCTGGTCACTTCTGTCGGTGCATCATCATTCGGTGCAAATCAACCGGCAATGACAATATTGGATATAGAAAATATTTTATTCGCGCAAGGAGGTTTACGGTACATATCCGAACTTGTGACCTATGGCTGCGATAACGATAACGGCGAAGGATTTTTTGACGGTGGTAGGGAAGAAGTTGATTCAGCGGCATTACGAAATAACACAATACTCTGGGTTCCGGCATCACTGGAAGAAGCAATACGCAAACGTGTAGAGATCGCGACACGTCACCGGATAAAACTGCTGATCAATATCGGCGGCAATCATGCAATGCTTGGTAATTGTGTGCATGCCTCGTCACTGCCGAACGGTTTGCACCGTTCCCTGCAAATATGCGTACATAGTGACCGCGGTGCGATCGCCCGAATACATGAAACGGGAATCCCGATTATTCACTTTCTCAACATTACGGATCTTGGTTTGAAATACGGAATATCTGATTCCCATACTTCAAACAATACACTGTACACAGCTCAAACACCCAATAGATGGGTGTTAAGTTGTTTTTTGTTTGCTCTCGTTGCGGTCGTAATTTTTCTGCGGAATGTGAAAATAGATACACCGGAAAGAAAATAGTTTCCAATGCGGTTCTACCTGAAAAACAAACGCCCGTTTCGAATTTTTCGGAACGGGCGCTTTTTATTTATTTCACCCCGATGATTTTAGAATGTATCCTGATAATTTCTTGTTGTAAACACCCGCACCTGTTTCCATCGTCCGTTGTGGAACTGATATACTGCCGTCTGCGTCACTGCCCGTGTTACCTTCACCACTCCGCCTACCACCGTTGCATGTGATGCTACGGAAACAACCTGCGTCTGTGAAGCCGGGAAACCTGCCGGATGTGTTGCCGAATACCGG
>CAIOTF010000050.1 GCA_903861125.1 uncultured Ignavibacteriota bacterium | reverse complement strand
TAACGACTTTACAAACACGGTTGAAGAAACTACACGGTTATAAACTTGTTGCTCAAACAATTGATAGGTTGCATCCAAAGAAACAATCTAAGTTACGGTTAGCGGCTTAAAATTATTTACACAACTATTGACTATGTCTCTCCAAAATACCAATAGAAAGGGATCATATGAAAAAAGTTCAATTAATATTTGCAATTCTTCTGTTTGCGGGTGCATTACTTGCACCGATGGCAAAAGCTGATATTACCAAAACGGTCGGCGCATCGGGCGCTGACTACACAACACTGAAAGCAGCATTCGATGCCATCAATAACGGTACGTTGAATACCGGCGTCATCACGCTGAATATTATTAACAATACAACGGAAACTGCTTCGGCGGTACTCAACGCAAGCGGAAACGGAAGCGCCAGCTACACATCCGTATCGATCTATCCGACCGTGTCCGGAAAAACCATCAGCGGAAATCTCGATGCCCCGCTGATCGACCTGAAAGGCGCCGATAATGTGACCATTGACGGAAGAGTGAATGCCGCAGGCTCAACAAAAAATCTTGTAATTACGAATACGAGTAATTCCACTACTAGTGGTACAAGTACTATCCGGCTGTACAACGGTGCCAATAACAATACGATTAAATATTGTACGGTAAAAGGTTCCAGCACGGATGGCAGCGGAGGTGTTATCTTTTTGAGTGCGACAGCTGCTAACACAGGCAATCTGATAGACAATAATAATATTACAAATTCTGCCGATGCCAATCGCCCCATAAATGCCATATACTCGGGCGGCGCGGCAAACACGGTGACGGTCAGCAATAATAATATTTACGATTTTGTGAATCACGCAAACACTTCACAAGGTGTGAATCTGAATACAAGTACGGCAGCTTCAACAATATCCGGAAACAGTTTTTATGAGACGACGACCTTTATCCCTGCCGGCGGAGGCTCTTACTATCCGATCTATATCAACACTGAAGCAGCCGGGTTTACAGTAAGCGGCAATTACATCGGAGGGAGTTCTGCAAATTGTACTGGTACCTGGACAAAAACGATTGCCGCAAATAATCAGTTTTTCGGAATCTACATAAATTCAGTGGGAACGGGTACGCCGAGCGTTGTTAAGGGGAACACGATAAACGGATTCAGCTGGAGCAATTCTTATCAGAATTGCTGGATGGGGGGAATCTTCATAAGTGCGGGCGATGTCACTGTGGGTGTTTCCGGTGAACCGAATACGATCGGTTCTCTATCAGGTACACCAAAAATGACTTTTAATTTTGACTATACAGGTTCCGTTGTTGTTCCAATAGTGTTGAACGGTTTCGGGTACATTACCTGTCAGTATAATAATATCGGGGGGATTACCTGCAACAACACCAGTGCTGAATATATGACCTGGTTTTATGGAATTTACAGAGGCAACGGTAATACCAGCGGAATTATCAGCAATAATACGATAGGGAGTGAAACGAACCCCATTTCCTGTACATCGGCAAGTACTGGAAATTGGCAAAATATGGTTGGTATTACAAATGTAGGCGGGGCTGCCACAGGACTGACGATTAACAGCAATACGATATCGTACCTGAATAACAGCAACACCAATATCGGCATTGTGAGCGGGATCCGCAGTTATGACCTTTCTGCCCCGCTTACTATTACCGGCAACACCATACACGATCTGACCATAGCAAATTCCAATGAAGGCAGCGGCCGCGATGCGTCGGTACAAGGCGGAATCTGGGTGACCTCTTACGCTTTAGTGACGCTGACGAATAACACCGTCTATAATTTGAAAAATACGCATACCTCTTTCAAAGGATTTATGTATGGCATATACTGTTCCGGAAGTTCCGGAGCAAATGACTGTTCGGGCAATACCGTCTATAATATATCTGCAACAGGAACAAGTGCTGGTCCGCAGATCTACGGTATCTATTTCGATGCGTACGAAGGAGCCGAAAATACGGTTACACGGAACTTTGTCTATGGGTTGTCGTCAGCCGGGGTCAGCGGTAATTGTCCATATACAAAATACTATGGCATCGCTAAAAAAGATCGGTGTATCGCTTTGATCGCTAACAATATTGTGAGTCTGGGGGGCAATACGATATCCGAAATTTATGGTATTTATGAAGAAGGCACGTCGACTCGCAACTCCAAGGTGTATTATAATACGGTGTACATCCACGGAACACCGACGGCGGGAGGTTTGTCGAGTTATGCGTTATACAATTCCAGCACCAGTACACGAATCTATAAGAATAATATTTTATTTAATGCCCGCTCCAACAACAGCGGGGCAACGGGAACACATTACGGAATGTACATCAACGATGCTGGGACGTTCACCAGCGATTACAACGATTATTACGCACCGGGTACAAGCGGCGTGCTGGGATATTTCAACGGGGGTAAATCAGGATTGCCCGTTGTCACTGGTCAGGATGTGCACAGTCTGAATACAAATCCCTCCTTTGCCAACGCAGGCGGAACAGCGGTTGCGGATTATAAAACTACAGCCAGAACAATTATTGCAACCCCCATATCGGGTCTCACTGCGGATTATGCCGGATCGACACGGAGTGTCGGCTACCCGACCATGGGCGCGTATGAAAATGCATTACCATTGGTCCCGGCCCCCGTTATCACTTCGTTCACGCCGACATCGGCAGCAAGCGGAACAACGGTAACTATTACCGGAACCAATTTTACCGGAGCAACGGCCGTGAGTTTTGGCGGAACGGCGGCAACTTCATTTAGTGTAGTGAGTGCAACATCCATCACAGCTGTAGTAGCAAGCGGAACAAGCGGAAGTGTTAGTGTAACTACACCGGGCGGAACAGCCACACTTTCAGGATTTACATTTATACCGGCCCCCGTGATCAGTTCCTTCACGCCGACATCGGCAGCAAGCGGAACTACCGTAACGATTACCGGTACCAATTTTACCGGAGCAACGGCCGTGAGTTTTGGCGGAACGGCGGCAACTTCATTTAGCGTAGTGAGTGCAACATCCATCACAGCTGTAGTAGCAAGCGGAACAAGCGGAAGTGTTAGTGTAACTGCTCCTGGCGGAACAGCCACACATGCAGGGTTTACGTTTATCACGGCCCCTGTGATTAGTTCCTTCACGCCGTCATCGGCAGCAAGCGGAACAACCGTAACTATTACCGGTACGAATCTTACCGGAGCAACGGCAGTGAGTTTTGGCGGAACGGCGGCAACTTCATTTAGTGTAGTGAGTGCAACATCCATCACAGCAGTAGTAGCAAGCGGAACAAGCGGAAGTGTTAGTGTAACTACACCGGGCGGAACAACCACACATGCAGGGTTTACGTTTGTCCCAGCCCCTGTGATTAGTTCCTTCACGCCGACATCGGCAGCAAACGGAACAACCGTAACTATTACCGGTACGAATCTTACCGGAGCAACGGCAGTGAGTTTCGGAGGTACGGCGGCAACTTCATTTAGCGTGGTGAGTGCTACTTCCATCACAGCAGTGGTGGCAAGCGGAACAAGCGGAAATGTTAGCGTAACTACTCCGGGCGGGACAGCCACACTTGCAGGGTTTACGTTTATATCCTCCGGAAAATCAACGCTTGGTTTTGAGAACCAGGCATTCGGCACTCAGAAATTTTCTGAGAATGGGATCAATTGGTCGCTGAACGGCATAATAAATATTCAGAATATTATTGGAATGGCTCATAGTGGTTCGAATGCGGCATCGGTCGGTCTTTCCGGAGATAATATTCAGGTAGATCACAGTATAAATGTTGAATCATTATGGATTGGTGTTATTGATTTTTTCCATGATAATACATCGTTTATTATTAAATGTTATAACTCATCAGGTCAATTGGTGGTGCAAAAAAGTGTTACAAGCAGCAATGAGTTCCAACAAGTTAGTTTTACAAATGCTACTTCGGTCACGAAAATCGAATTTGTATATAATGGAACCCCGATTGTTGTTGTCGATGATATATCCTACACAAACGCAGGTGTGTTTCCACTCGCCATCACTTCGTTTACCCCAACTTCTGCAGGACCGGGAGATACTGTAACGATTACCGGAACCAATTTTACCGGAGCAACGGCAGTGAGTTTTGGTGGAACAGCGGCAGATTCCTTTAGCGTGGTGAGTGCTACATCCATCACAGCTGTGGTGGCAAGCGGAACAAGCGGAAATGTCAGTGTAACTACACCGGACGGAACAGCCACACTTGCAGGCTTTACGTTCATACACCCCGGACAATCAACGCTTGGTTTTGAGAACCAGGCATTCGGCACTCAGAAATTTTCTGAGAATGGAATCAATTGGTCGCTAAACGGCTGGATAAATATTCGGAATTTTCTTGGAATGCCTCATAGTGGTTCGAATGCAGCATTGGTCGGTCTTTCCGGAGATAATATTCAGGCAGATCACAGTATAAATGTTGAATCATTATGGATCATGGTTGCTGATATGTTCCATGATAATACATCGTTTATTATTAAGTGTTATAACTCATCAAATCAATTGGTGGCGGAAAAAACTGTTCCATTCAATGTTGATTACCAACAAGTGAGTTTTACAAATGCCACTTCGGTCACGAAAATCGAATTTGTATATAATGGAACCCCGGCAGTTGTTGTCGATGATATATCCTACACAAACGCGGGTGTGCTTCCGGTCGAACGCGCATCGTTTACCGGATCAACCGTACCTAAAGAATTCGCGCTCGGACAGAACTATCCGAATCCGTTCAATCCAAGCACAACAATCAACTATCAGCTGCCGGTTGCCAAGCATGTGTCGTTAAAAATCTACGATGCGCTCGGCCGGGAAGTGGCTGTGCTGGTGAACGGACAGATGGGACCCGGCAATTACACGGCAACCTTTGATGCCTCGCGTCTCTCCAGCGGCGTGTATTTCTACCGGTTGGATGCCGGGAGCTTTTCGAATGTGAAGCGGTTGAGTGTCATGAAATAAGCATGTTCAAACAAACCCGTCAGATGCTTGGCGGGTTTTAAATAACTATCAGACGCACCACTGCATATCAAAACCGTCATGGCTGACGTAATGGATGGAAATCAGCTACCGAGAATAATAAAAAGAATAAAACATAAATAGCCCCACTTTATACAAATTTCAGGAGATCGCATTATGAACAGAACTGCTATAAAAATGATCCGGCTCTTGCTGGTTTTGGCCTTTGTTACTTATACAGGAAAACTCCATGCAGCTAATCCGACTCCAACAGCGCCTTCAGGCAGCGGGACTTCAGGCACTCCCTATCTCATCGCAGATGTTAATAATTTATACTGGATAACGCAAAATTCTTCATCTTGGGGAAGTTACTTTTTACAAACAGCAAACATCGATATTTCTGGATCCAATACATGGAACTCGAATGCCGGTTTTTCTCCGATCGGAAATGTAACCACAAAGTTTACCGGTACCTATGACGGCGGGAATTACACGGTCACCGAACTCTATATCAATCGAACAGGCGACTATAATGGAATGTTCGGTTATGTAATTAATGGAACAGTGAAGAACCTTGTGCTTTCCGGAGCCAGCGTCACAGTATCGTCTTCTATTGAAGGCAAGTCCGGCATTCTCATCGGGTTAGCCGATAGACTGACGATCGATAATGTCACAATTTCCGGCGGAAGTATTACGGTGAACGGTACGAAACCATATGCAGGTGCATTGGCGGGCTGGGTGTACGGATCCGGAGGAAGCATCACCAATTGCAAATCGAGCGCCAGCGTAACGTGCACGGTCGCGGACGATGTTGCGCTTGTCGGTGGTTTGTTTGGCAATGTTTCAAGCAAGACAATTACCGACTGTTTGTCGACAGGAAGCGTCTCGGCGGTTAATGGCGGCAGGATCGGCGGTTTTGTCGGCTCAATAGACGGGTCGACAGTGAGCAAATGCTATGCGAGAGGCGACGTCTCAGCAAAAAATAAAGCAGGAGGTTTTGCAGGATACACAAGTACAGTTTCGATAGCAGACTGTTATGCATCCGGAAACATCAGCATTGGAAGCAGCGACAATACCGCCGGCGGTTTTATCGGCATTGATGCATCATCAACCACAGTTGCACGCTGTTATGCAGTCGGTTCTGTCACGGGAGGATCATTGAAAGGCGGTTTTGTCGGACAGACAGGATCCGGATCATCATATACAGTTTCGTACTGGAACACGGACATATTTACATCTCCGGGTGTGGGGAATGGAACGGCAACTCCATCTCTTGAAGGCCACAACACCACGTGGATGAAAACAAAATCGAACTATTCCGACGCCGGATGGAACTTTACTACTACATGGGAACTTCTCTCCGGAAATTACCCGAGACTGAAAAGTAATCCCGATCAACTCCTGCCGGTTGAACTCACGTCGTTCACCGCAGAGATCGCAGAGAAAAGCGTAGAATTGAAATGGAACACCGCAACCGAAACAAACAACTACGGCTTCGAAATTGAACGCACAACAACAACTGGTCACCCTGAGCAAGCGAACGATGCTTCGTCTCCCTCGCCAAAGAACGGCTCGGTCGCTCAGCATGACTGGGTACGCATCGGCTTCGTTGAAGGAAACGGAACCGTCAACGCACCAAAATCATATTCCTTCACCGACAAATCCGCAAACGGAAAAACATCGTACCGCTTGAAGCAAATCGACCGCGACGGAAAGTTTGAATATTCGCAAACCGTAGAAGTCACCGCAGCAAGTGCGCCGAAAGAATTTTCGTTGGAACAGAATTATCCGAATCCGTTCAATCCCACAACGTCGATCAGCTATCAGCTCTCAGCGAACAGTTTTACAACGCTGAAGATCTATGATGCAATCGGCCGGGAAGTTGCAACGCTGGTGAATGAAGTGAAAGATGCCGGAACATACACCGCGCAGTTCGACGGTGCTAAATTATCGAGTGGAATATACTTTGCGAATCTAACATCGAGTGGAAAAACGCAAATGAAAAAATTGTTGTTGCTTAAGTAATAGAAGAAATCAATCAACCAAAGCGTCCCGACGTCTTTTGTCGGGATGCCCGACTTACATCGGACAAAAAAACTCAGTTGAGGAAACTGCTCTTGATGAAATAAGGTTGTTATTTCCGCATCATTTATTGATGCGGCGGGTGGGACTGAGGCGTGCGAAAATATAGATCTAACAAAAAAGGGGTGATCAATCACCCCTTTTTGTTGTTACCTGTTCACCGACGTTATTTCAATAAGACCATTCGCTTAAACTCGCGATGGTTCTCCGTTTCTAAAACATAGAAATATGTTCCGCTTGAAAGTCCCGAACCGTTCCACGAAACATTGTGAACACCGGCAGAAAAAGATCCTTCGGCAACGGTTGCGATCTCTCTTCCAAGCAGATCGAAGATTCTTATCGCTGCATGTTGAGCGGACGGCAATGCAAACCGGATGGATGTTGTAGGGTTAAAAGGATTCGGAAAGTTCTGCATCAGTTCAACGGACGATGGAATTTCGGGACCGCTCATTTCTTGGTTGCCGGTCGGCAGTGCCGACCATAAGGTGCCGACACGAATGCCGTCAAGAACAGCCGCAACAGATGTTGTACTGCTTCCCTGACGGATCCCAATCGCATTGATCGCGTCCTGTCCCAATGTTGTTAAACTTGTCGCCAGGGGAGTTCCGGCATTGGCCTCTGATGACGGTGCTGTACCGGAAAAGACCCACAGCTTTGCCTCATCGTTTCCTGCGGTATTAATAGTGTATTTCATCATTACAAAATAAACGGTGTTCTTTGCATACGGTACGGCAGAATATGTTGCGGTGGTAGTATTGCTTATTCCGAAATTAACGCTCCCCGAAACAATCCGTATGAACAGCCGCGATGAAAATAACGAGAAACTGGTGGGAGAACTTCTGCTCCCTAAATGAAAAAGAAAATCTCCGCTCTTTGACGAAGAGGAATCGGTCACTTTCACCAGAAGCGATGCAAAGATCGATGTGCCGTTATCACTTTGCGCATCAATGGCTTTATTGACATCTTCTCCGCCAAGATTGCTTACAGCAGCTGCATTGCCGGTGTTATTTGAATATCCGCTGAATGTTAATCCCGCTGTCGTCGAAAGAGTATTGGTGATTCCGCTGTGCGCTGTCCATCCGTTGGTTGTCAGTAATCCTGAGAACGGAAAATCTTCCGTGAGCAAAGTTGATGCACTGGCCGGTTTACCGTTAGCGATCAGATTAATGTTTGCCACAGTTGCATTGGCAGTGACGGTGACCGCTGTTTTTTCGTACGGATTGTCGGTTGCCGGATCGCCCGATTCATTGATGCCGTTGTAATATTCCATGGAGACCGGATTTACGAAGGAGAGTCCGCTTGCGTCAATCGCATATGGGCCAACGCTTGAACCTTCGATAAAATTGGGATCAATCGGTTCAATGCGGATCACGTACGATCCCGGTGTAAGACCCGTTACAGTATAGTTTCCGGTATTTTGTTCAAAATAATCCGAGACGGTAGATATTCGGTTCATTAATGAATCGGATCCTGTGCTGATGGCGATAACATTGGCACCGCGAACAACGAAAGCGTTTGCGCGGGTGATTGAACCGGAGATCTTTCCTGTGGACGTAGCAAAACTTGCTTCCGGATACAATGCCGATATTGCAGCGATGTCGTCAAGATTCAGATCACCGAGCGGAACGTCATTTGCCGTTGCGAACGGGTACATGGTTGGTATGTAGATGGTCATTGATGCAACATTCTCATATTCGCCATTGATCTGCGTGTGATCAAGTCCTAAAAAATGACCGAATTCATGAACGAATGTTGACTTCCATTCCTCCAGCGTAAAACTGTTCACTCCGCCGTTGGCGAAAACTCCGTTCATCACCGATTCCCCCTCGTCAAAATATCCGTCATTGTTCGCATCACCCGAACCGGCAAAACCAATTACGCTTGCCGATGCTCCGGTTCCGAACAACGCATCAGTGATCGATCCATCACTGTCAAAAATTATCGGATTGATGCCGTCATACTTGAAATCGGTGAGCGTTGTGTATTGCAGAAAATTGGTGCCGTTCACATCCACCGTCAGCGTGTCCGCATCGGTGTGCTGGAACATCACATTGGAGGAGGCGACATCCTCCCACACTTTAAAACTTGCATTGGCAAGCGTGCGTGCCTGTGCACTTGTGAATATGCCGAATGAACCGCGGTCAAGTTTATACGAGATAACATTCGATTGGTACCGGGCCGCTTTGCCGTTCATGGTGTACAACGGTCCGCCGGCAAACATAAATGCCGGAATGAATGAAATAATAACGAAATAGAAAAACAGGCGTGATAGTGGTTTCATTGGTTCATTTCTTCAGGATTGAGACGAGTGAGCGGATTGTTGCAGAAAAACCTTCTGCGGTTATTTCGGACTGATCTGTCGCAGCCTGAGAAACTGTGGCAAGCACGGAAACATTTTTTACGCCTGAAAATAATCGGACATTGTTCAATGCATTCCTTACATGTTTTATGCCGGACGGTCCGTTGGCTATCACGCTGAATTTCCCCTGTCCCATACCGACAGGACTTGTAAATCCGTATTTGCTGGGCGCATAAAACATCGCGTAGACCTCTTCACCGTTCTTGAACTGAGGCATTTCGGCGAATGTCAGCGTCGAACGTTTTGTTCTCCCGCCTACCATTTTCAGCGTAACGGATGGTTCATTGACGCCGAAAAAATTCTCCGTTACAGAAAATGTAACGAATGTTGAAAGGATGTTCGTCTGCGGATCGACAGCAGATTCTACATTGGTTACTGTTCCATGAACTATCATGGCTGCATCGGAAACCATCCGTTCGATATTCATACGCACGGTGCGCTGTGCAAACGACGATTGGAAAAGTACTGCGGTTGTCAGGAGCAATATGATTGGATGAAGCATTATTTTCATAACGGAAAAATTCCTTTGATCATTTTCTTTAAAGATAATCAAATGTCCGGAGCGAACAAAAGAAATTCATATTTGGTGTGGCGGCGGTAATGCAATTGATGAGTGACGCGGAATGTGAATATGGTCCGGACTACGACAGATCTTTTTTTGGATCGAACTCGTCGACCTCTTTGAACTGTTCGAATGTTCTGAGCTTCTCAAGAGGAGTGAGCATCCCGATCTCTTTTCGGGGTTGCTTGTTGTTGTAGTCGAACAAGGAATTTCGGATCAGCCGTTCTGCATCAGCAAGGGAATTGAACGGGAATGAAATGAACGCATCGGGTGCGTCGAATATTTTTATCCGATCGGCATGTAATTTTGATTGCGATTGTTTTCTGGTCGGGATCTGCTGCTTGATGCCGAGCCGCCGCAAATTCTGCGTGAATGCATGAGTCCGCGAACGTGACATTGCAATACTGGTGAATGCACTATCCAGCGGTGTACGCATATAGTGGATCGGAAAAGGAAATGAGATCAGCATATACTGAACAAAATCCAGTGCGGAGAGGGTGGAGTGCCGTGCGTACATCTTTGCAATACGCACGTGTGTGCATTCATCAACAGCAGAATAATAGTAGAATTTTTGTTTGCCGACTGATTTTTCAAACTGTTTCACAAATATGATCACTCTGTCCCCCGGCAGCAGCGGATCGTTCGGCTTCACTGTGCGCCGCTTTATTTTCGTCCCCTTCATATCAATGCCGCTGCGGCGCAGAATCTTCCAGATCGTATTCTCTGCCAGATCGATGCCGTACCACAGCGAAAGGTACAACCGCAGCCGTTTCTGTCCGAACCCTGTCTGTTCACGAAGATTCTTTAATCGCTGGATGATATGTTCCGGCGTTGCCCTTGGATTGTTATGAGGTTTGCGCGAACGGTTCTCGAGACTGATGGAAGATTTTTTTGAGGTATTGTATCTTTTCAGCCATTTATAAAACGTCTTCCGGCTGATGCCGAATTTTTTGCAGACAGCCGGCACTTTTTTAACGCGTTCGTACTCTGCAAACCACGCCATACGCTCTTCGGGCGTTGGCAGGATTTCTTTCGATATGGTCGTTTTCGCGCTCACGATGCTTTCATCTGTGGCGGACTGTTTCGTTCCACCGCTTCCCATAATAGTTCGGCAATATCTTTTACCTGTACCTGTGGTGCTGCGCTGCCGGACTGTTCGTTCTGCAGGGCTTTCACTCCGTCATTCATCATTGTCAGACAGAACGGACACGCAGCAGCGATTGTTGCCGCACCGGTGGCCAATGCTTCCTCCGTCCGTTCAATATTAATCCGCTTGCCGTGATGTTCCTCCATCCACATCCTGCCTCCTCCGGCACCGCAGCAAAGTCCTTTATCTTTTGTTCTGGGCATTTCCGTCAGTTCTGCTCCGGCCGCCTGCAGCACCGTGCGAGGTGTTTCTGCTACGCCGTTGTACCGGGCAAGGTAACACGAGTCGTGATACGTAACGGACTGTTTGTTCTTATCCGTTTTGTCTATGCGGATCCTTCCTTCCTCCACAAGCTGATTCAGGAAATCCGTATGGTGGACCACATCAAAATTCCCTCCGAACTGCGGATATTCTTTGGACAGGGAATGGAAGCAATGCGGGCAAGTGGCGACGACCTTCTTTACGTTATAGCGGTTCAATGTTTCGATATTCTCCGTCATCATGGTCTGGGCAAGATATTCATTCCCCATTCTTCGAGCTGCATCACCGTTGCATTTTTCTTCCGTGCCGAGTATTGCAAACGAAATTCCGGCATGCTGCATCAGCTTGGAGAACGCAACGGATACTTTTTGATAGCGTGCATCGTAGGCGCCGGCACATCCGACCCAGAAGAGAACATCAACATTCTTTGCATCACCGATCTCGGCCATCTTCGGTATGTTCAAGCCTTCAGCCCAATCGGCTCGCGTGGAATGCGAAAAACCCCACGGAGTAAAATTCCGCTCAAGATTATCGAACACGGTCTTCAATTCGGGCGGAAAGCGTGACTCGTTCAGAACCAGTCCGCGCCGCATATCAACGATCTCATCCACATGTTCGATCATCACAGGACATTCATTAACGCACGCCATGCAGGTGGTGCATGACCAGAGTTCATCTTCCGTAAGATAGTGATCGAGCAGCGTGTTGCCGGCAATAGTCTGCTCTGTTTCCGCAGTTCCCGCAAGCAGTACCGGTGATTTTTCTGCGGTTCGGCGGCGCGTATCGACAATTACTTTGCGCGGTGAAAGCGGCTTGCCAGTGAGATGCGCAGGGCAGACGGATTCACAGCGTCCGCATTCGGTGCAGGTGTAACCGTCCAGCAATTGTTTCCATGTAAGATCTTCCACATCGCTTGCGCCGAATTTGGTCAGCGTCTCATCCTGCAGATTGATCGGTGTCAGTGCCCCTTTCGGTTTCAATGAAGCGAAAAATACATTCGGTACGGAGGTGAGAACATGCAGATGTTTTGAATACGGAAGATAATTTAGGAATGCAAGGACGAGCGTGATATGTCCCCACCAAAAAAGAATCTCCGCAAAATAGGTAGTCTGATTATAAGAGAAAAATGTAGCCAGAACCGACGATACCGGAAATTGCGCTCCCGGCTGATACACGCCGATGGCGATTCGTGTTGCATTCTGGAACAATGTTGTCGTAACAATTAAAAAGATCCAGCCAAGGATCATGGCGGCGTCTTTGCTTCCGTGTGCGTCAACCTGCAGGCGCTGTACTTTTGTAATAAATCTTCTCCACAGCGAGCCTGCCACACCGATCATCACCAGCACGCAGAATATTTCCTGTGAAAATGTGATGATGGAATATCCGGCACCGAGAAACGAGAACGAAAAATGTCCGGTGATCCCTTCAATGATCGATTCTACAACAACAAGCGACAATGCAATGAATCCCCAGAAGATCATCACATGAAAAGTTCCTGCAACCGGCTCACGCATCAGTTTCGTCTGCAGTATAGCGATGGTAAAAACATTTTTCAGACGGCGGGGGATATTGTCAAACCGGTTCTCCGCTTTTCCCAACCGCAGTGTTGCGATCAATTTTTTTACGCTGAATCCGAACAAACCGATCGATGCGAGAAAAAGAAGCGAGAAGGCGATCTGGTGAAGTTCCATTGATAGTTCCTTTGCTGATCATCATTCGGACCGCTCGCGGCACAAGCCGCCGGGTTCGATATTATTTCCGTTTCTGCAGATCCAAAGCAACGAATGTTTTCCGTTCTTTGATATAATATACTCTCTGACCATCCATAAAAAACGAGTCCGGTACCGGGTATGGCGTGGACTCATTCAGCACAACGGAATATACTTTTTTCTTGGTCGTTGTGTCAATAACGGAAAGCGTGTTTTTCAAACCCTGTTCCAGTGCGGAATTCTGAGAATAAACATTCAGGACAGTGAAATTGTCCGTTGTAATGTGTTCCGCACTTATGAATCCGTTTTCGGCACTGATTCGCCTCCAAAGTTCCTCATCCGCGGCTTCTGTTTGCTGCGGAAAAATGAAATCTGTCTTTTCATACTGCAAATTCGGGACAATATCGTCGGGCAGATTCTGCATCTCTTCAAGGACCGTTCCGGTCTGGTCGTCTACTCTATAATAGAGGCGGCGTTCGAACATATCCTTGTACCCGTATACGTACGGAGGCTGAAGTGCCGTAAATGCGCATTCAGTATTGTTCCAGAGGATATTGCCGCTGCTCAAGTCAACGGCAGTAATGTTCTTCTGACCGGGCATATCCGGTTTCTTAAATCCGTGCAGATATAAGCGGTCGCGTGTTATTGCACTTAAGCCAATCCACCATGGTTCGCCAAAATTTTTATTCTCCCACAACACGGTATTATTGGCTGTATCTATACAGAAAAATTGTGCTGATTTTGCCTCGGTATCACGGTCCTCGCAGACGATGTGGCCGTGTTCGGAGAACATAACCCTCCATAAAATATGCCGGGCGGAGAATTGCCACGTTGGCTTCAGTGCGGAGGGCGATAAAAATGAGAAAAGTTTCATTGAACCAAAATAGAGGAATATCATCAGACTTTCAATGTGAAATCAGTCACCAAAAAAAAATAAGGATTGCAATGATTACAGATTGGCGATATATTTGTAACATCAACACTTGAGAGACTGTCTATGGGAAATCAACAAATTCTGCTTATTATTTTGGGCATGATCATCGTCGGTATCTCTATTTCGGTTGCCATCATCCTCGTGAACGAAAATGCGGTGACCTCAAACAAGGATGCACTTGCTGCCGACCTGCTGAATATTTCGGTAAAAGCGCAGCAATACTATAACACGCCGGCCTCCATGGCGGGCGGAGCTCACACCTATATCGGGTTGACTGCCAATGCAGCCGGTATGGCGCGGCTTGTTTCTACTGAGTTATCCAATAACGGCAACGGCGTTTATTCCATACGGACGGCCGGAACAGTATCGCAAGTCGTGCTGGAGGCTGTCGGAAATGCAGAGATGTCCGACGGAACCTACCCGACGTTGTCGTGCATTGTCAGGCCCGGGAATGCGACCGTGCTCATAGAGAATTAGTGCAGCAGTCCCGCAATGGAAATCATTTCCCATTGTCACATCGGAAAACAATTGTGCTGTGGAAGTGTGTCCGGAACAATGGTGTAGAAATTCTTCTCTAAGATTATTCCCATTTTTTTTCTCGAAAAGCCATTGAAATATAGATCAATGGCTTTTTTCATTCGTAAACGCCGATCTTGATAGGTTTGCTTCTCTCTCCAATTATTGGTAAATTCCTCAAGCAAACGGGAAAATTTCTGAACATATCACAAGGAATGAAAATTATGGCAATGAAAGTAGGCATTAATGGATTCGGGCGTATCGGTCGTCAAGTGATCAGTGCGCTGGTAGAAAAAGATCTTCTTGGAAAAGAAATTGATATAGTTGCAGTCGTTGATGTCGGCACAGAAGCAAATTATTTTGCATATCAGCTGAAATATGATTCGGTGCACGGACATTTCAAAGGAACGCTCAGCAGCGAAAAGAGCACCCCTTCGGCTGAACACGATGATGTACTGGTTGTGAACGGACACAAGATCAAATGTGTGCAGGCGCAGAAAGATCCTTCACAGCTTCCCTGGAAAGATCTTGGCGTTGATATTGTTATCGAATCGACTGGTCTCTTTACCGATTCGGAAAAAGCGAAAGGCCATATCGCCGGCGGCGCAAAACGTGTTCTGATCTCAGCTCCCGGAAAAGGGGATGTGAAAACGATCGTGATGGGGGTGAATGATAACGAATACGACGCAGCGAAACACACGATCGTTTCCAATGCATCCTGCACCACAAACTGTCTGGCTCCGGTTGTTCACGTTCTTCTGAAAGAAGGCATCGGGATTGAAACAGGTTTGATGACAACGATCCACTCATATACGGCAACGCAAAAAACGGTTGACGGTCCATCCAAAAAGGACTGGAGAGGCGGACGTGCGGCGGCGATCAATATTATTCCTTCAACGACCGGAGCAGCAAAAGCGGTCGGCGAAGTGCTTCCGCAGACAAAAGGGAAATTGACCGGTATGTCGTTCCGCGTTCCGACCGCCGATGTTTCCGTTGTCGATCTTACATTCCGCGCTTCCCGCGATACTTCTATTGAAGAGATTGATGCATTATTTAAAAAAGCTTCCGAGACATATCTCAAGGGAATTCTTGGTTACTCGAAGGAAGAAGTTGTTTCAACGGACTTCATCCACGACGAACGTTCATCCATTTATGATTCTCTTGCAACGGTTCAGAATAATCTCAAAGGTGAAAAAAGATTCTTCAAGATTGTCTCATGGTACGACAACGAATGGGGATATTCCTGCCGCGTTGTTGATCTGTTGAGAAAGATGGCCGGGACAACGAAATAATTCCCGATCGTACAAGGATCGATGATCTTTCAGCGTCTTAACGTTCAGCAAGGCTGATCTCGTCGTTCGGGTCAGCCTTTTTGTTTCTCGGGGAAAATGCTACTATGAAGACTCTTTTGTTTACATTGCTGGTCATTGGAGTTATCTATAGCCAGGAGAAGGCTGAGAAAACTTTCCCGTTAAAGAACGGCGACAAGATCTACGGAACCATACTAACGGAGAACGATTCTGTTTTTGTTGTTCAGACGTCATTCGGCGAAGTCTCGGTCCGGAAATCGGATATTAAACTACAGACGATCACACTGTATTTAAACGATGGAAGCATCGTAACGGGAGGAATTCTTTCGAGGGATGAACTGAATTATACACTGCAGACATCGTTCGGAATTGTTACGATAAGCAAGGAGAAGATCGGCCGGACGTCGGAAGCGGATTCTCCGATACCGGGTTCGGCGCAAAAGGAAGAGTTCTTCTACGGCCGTGAACGTTTAACAGACATTTTTTTCGATCCGACGGGATATACACTGGAAAAAGGTTCCGTCTATTTCAGCGGACTTTCATGGGGCGTTGCTCTGTCGGAGGACATAGATATCTCATCGTCATACTGGCGTTATTTTTTGGCGGACATGAATATCCGCCCGAAGTTTCAGATTTACAAAAGCGGGGATGTTGAATCGGAGAATGCAGCGGCTATTGGTTTCCATCTCCATTCGGCAGGACCGACCGGTAAACAGCGCTCGGTTCTTGTTGATCGTATGATCTACGACCCGTTTGGAATGGCGAGCAAGCAGGAAAAAGTGCGCGAATGGCAGGATGTTGGATCATCGAATGATTATTTTATTTGGACAGAGATCTTTGCCGGTTACTCGCATTCGTTTTTGAAACAGAACGGACAGGGGAGAACGTCGTATCATGCAGGAGCGAGCGTGATACTGCACCGTACAGAAACGATGCCGCGGTTATGGGTAGCATTGGAAAGCGATATCACGGACCGTTTTAAGATCATCGGCCAGGCGTATTATGACCGGTATCAGCCGTCGTACCGCGAAATGGTGCAGAATATGGAAACGAAGAATCCCTTTAATTTTGATTTCGGATTTGTCTATGCAATTAGTGAATCGTTCCGGCTCGGAATTCATTATCAACCATACATCATACTTTTCTACTTTAAATTTTAATCATGAATAAAAAAACCATTACTGATATCGACCTGAAGAACAAACGCGTTCTTATGCGCGTTGATTTCAATGTTCCGCTGAAGAACGGAGTCATTCAAGACGACATCCGCATCAAAGCGGCCCTTCCTTCCATCAATTATATTCTTGAACAGAAACCAAAATCACTGGTATTGATGTCGCACCTCGGCGATCCGAAAAAGGACACGCAGAAAGCGAAAGAGAAGGCGGAAAAAGACGGTAAACCGTTTGATGAAAAATCCTTCAGCGACGGAAAACATAAAATGAAACCGGTCGTCGAACGTCTTTCTTCATTGTTAGGACGTGCGGTTGCTCTTGCTCCTGCTGCAATCGGAGCAGAGACAAAAGCAATGGTCGATTCGCTGGCGAACGGCGGGATTCTGATGTTGGAGAATACACGCTTCCACAAGGAAGAGACCGGCAAAGAGTCTGCTGACCGCGAAAAGATGGCGAAGGAACTGGCGCAGTTCGGCGATGTGTATGTGAATGATGCATTCGGTTCTGCACACAGGGCGCATGCATCAACCGAAACGGTCGCAAAATTTCTGCCGGCAGTCGCCGGATTCTTGATGGAAAAGGAACTGGCGTATCTTGTGAAAGCAACAAGCACACCCGTGAAACCGTATGTTGCAATTATGGGTGGAGCGAAGATCTCCGGAAAGATTGATGTGATACAGAACCTGATGGGAAAAGTAGATGCGCTTCTCATCGGCGGCGGAATGATGTTCACCTTTTTTAAGGCGCAGGGAATGGAGATCGGGAAATCGCTCTTGGAAGAGGATAAGATCGACCTTGCCAAGAAATTGATCGATGAAGCAAAGGCAAAGAACATTAAACTGTTGCTGCCGGTTGACTGCGTGGTAGCAGAGAAATTTGACAATGATGCACCGACAAGCATCGTAAACGTGAACTCTATTCCTGCCGGTAGTGTTGGTATGGATATCGGTCCGGAAACGATCAGACTCTTTGCTGATGAGATTAAACGGGGGAAGACGGTTGTCTGGAACGGTCCGATGGGCGTTTTTGAAATGAGCAACTTTGCTGCCGGAACAAATGCCATTGTCCAAGCACTTGCGGATGCAACAAAACTTGGCGCAACAACAATTGTCGGCGGAGGGGATTCGGCCGCGGCAATAGCAAAAGCTGGATTGGAAAAAGATGTTTCCCATGTATCAACGGGGGGCGGAGCATCGCTCGAATTTCTGGAAGGGAAAGTGCTTCCCGGTGTGGCAGCACTGAACGACAAATAAAAAAAACAGGTGTTGAAATGTGTTGTTTGATTTTTGGATGCTGTTGTGCAAAATAATGTGACTGAAAGATTAAAAGTAGTTTGTATTTATCAAATTGGACAAGTTTTTGAGTGAAACAAAAAGAAGGTCCTTCTTTATATATACCAGAGTTGTTCTAAAAGTGGGTGGGAGCGAAATTTAGGAGGATTGAGCGAATGGGAAAGCGATGAATGACGGGACTTTTGATGGCGTTTTCTGCCATCAACGGGCATGAGCGAACGGAATTCATCGCGAGCGTTAAATTTCGCAAGGGGTTCTTTTGCTTCTTTTCTTGTCCCTTTAAGAAAAGAAGAGAGAAAGTTCTTTAGATTTATTTTGGACAAGTATGATTTTTGTAATTTAATGGAAAATTATGGCTTATAATCGTTCCGGTAATTATTTTCGACCAAGTTTCTTCGGCGGATTCCAGTTCTTTCCGCCGGTGATCAAAAGTATTCTCATTGCGAACGGGGCTGTCTTCCTGGGAATGATGTTCCTCGGCAATTTCCGCGTGGGTGAATTCTTTTTCGAACAGTTTTTCTATCATTCATTCGCCTTGTGGCCTCTCGGTTCCGGATTCGGATTCTGGCAGTTATTTTCCTATATGTTCATGCACGCAAGTTTTACGCATATTCTTTTTAATATGCTTGCACTGTGGATGTTCGGAATGGAACTGGAACATGTGTGGGGTTCGCAGAAGTTCCTCATCTATTATCTGCTGTGCGGGTTCGGCGGCGGACTTGCCAACCTGCTGGTGGCACCACTGTTCACGAGCGTGGGACCGACAGTCGGAGCCTCAGGCGCGGTGTACGGGGTTCTGCTTGCGTTCGGCATGATGTTTCCTGAACGGCAGATCTACATCTATTTTCTTCTGCCCATTAAAGCAAAATATTTTGTTGTGATGTACATGGCGTTCGAAATATTCTCGGTGGGAAGCATGGACGGCGTTGCTCACTTTGCCCACCTTGGCGGTGCACTTGTCGGATTTCTGTATCTGATGGCGGACGGGTACCAGTTCGGAGCATCATTACGCGGTCCGGATGAGGGGCCAAATGTCTTTTCGAAAATGACCGGTTTTATAAAAAATCAACAGCCGCAGCAGCCTCAAAAGTATGCCAATGTGAGTGATGCTACAATATACGATTTGTCCGAACACAGGAAAAAAGAAGAAGAAATTGCTCAGGTGCAGATCGACGCGATACTGGATAAGATCAGCAAGAATGGATATCAGAGTCTCAGTACAGAAGAGAAAAAGATTCTTTTCGATGCAAGTAAAAAGCTGAACTAATTATTTATTGATGGAGGGCCGGTGTTAATGCCGGCCTTATGGTTATGGTACCTATGGAAAATATTTTACCGGTCATTCAGCCCTCTCAGAATGCACAAGCAAATTCATCACCGTCGGGTTACAAAGTCGGCATACGCCGCCATACCCGCCAGGTGAACATCGGCGGAATCAAGGTCGGTGGAGGCGCACCGATCTCCGTGCAGACAATGACGAAATCAAAGACGGACGATATTAAAGGAACGGTAAAACAGATTATTGATGCACATGAAGCCGGTTGCGATATTGTCCGGGTCACCGTGAATGACAAGGAAGCGGCAGATGCAATGGCCGAGATTGTCCGTCAGTCACCGATACCGGTCGTGGCGGATATTCATTTCAACCATATCTTTGCATTGAAAGCTGTTGAAGCCGGCGTTGCCAAGGTTCGTATCAATCCGGGAAACATCGGATCGAAGGACCGTATCCGTCAGGTGCTGACGGCGGCAAAAGATAAAGGAATACCGATTCGTATCGGCGTAAATTCCGGATCGCTGGAAGAGGATATTCTTGAAAAATTCGGTTACCCTACCGCGGAAGCATTATACGAATCGGCTATGCGTCACGTCGGTATTTGCGACGAGTTCAATTTCCGTGATGTGATCATTTCCGTGAAATCGACCGACGTGCGGCTGATGATCGAAGCGTACCGTCTTGTAGCGCAACGGACCGACATTCCGCTGCATCTCGGCGTAACGGAAGCAGGCCTGACGCGCATAGGAACAATTAAATCCGCGGTCGGCATCGGCACGCTGCTGGCCGAAGGGATTGGTGATACGATCCGCGTATCGCTGACCGATGAACCGGTGAAAGAAGTTGAAGTGGGGAAAGAGATCCTCCGTTCGCTCGGTCTCGCAACGCGCAATGTTGAATTGATCGCGTGCCCCACATGCGGACGGCTTGAGATCGATCTTTTTGGCATCATGGCGGAACTGGAAAAGCGTCTTGAAGGGGTAAAGAAACCGGTGAAGATCGCCGTGCTTGGCTGTGTTGTGAACGGACCCGGCGAAGCGAGCGATGCCGATATAGGTATTGCGGCCGGAAAAGGTGTCGGCATCTTATACCGGAAAGGGCAGATGATCCGCAAGATTAAAGAAAGCGAGATCGTGGATGTGGTGGTGGAGGAAGTGCGTAAGTTTCAACCGGAAAATTGACACCACAAATCAAAGCCGTTAGCTGATCCGGCTTTACCGATATTCTATGAAAAAGCCCGAATCCGAAAAAATAGTTGTGAAAGCGTACGATGTTGCTTCATCGTACGATCTGAAAGCTGCCCGCGATATCCTGGTAAACAATTTTGCCGGGAAAATTCTGAGCATGAACCCTCTTCTTGCGCAGACCGGTTTCCACAAAATGATCGGCGTGTTCGATTACGGTTCAATCGTTTTCTTCAACCACACCCAGCCGGAGATCACCGAAACGCTAGACACATTGCGCGGCTGCGCTCTGCGGCCGAACCGGCGGTTCAGCGAAGATTATTTCGTGCTGAACATTACCTCAAAACTGAAAATGCCCGAAGGGACGGAGGAACTCTTTATTAAAGAGTTCACAAAAGATATTGCGATGGTAGTCAGCATCGTTTTGAGCCGTTCCGTCTCTTTGGAATATTATGAATCGCTGATCTCCGACACGTTCGGCCAATTGGAAGAATCCGTATCCACACTGGCGAGAGAAGGCAGGATCCAAAAAAATGAAAAGACTCTCACCAAGGAAGTAGGATTAGCGATCTCCGTTGAGCAGGAACTGGCGTATAATCTTTCCGCATTTGATGAGCCGGAGATTGTGTGGAGCGGCGGGAAAAAGATCGACGAATTATATAAAAGATTAAAACGCGAATTCGATCTTGACGACCGGATTCGCGCGATACAGCAAAAAGTCTCTATTATTTCACGTTCAAGCACCTTCGTTATCTCCCGGCTCGAAGCTCAGCGGGCCCAGATCCTTGAATGGATCATCATCATCCTCATCCTTTCAGAAATCATCATGGCGTTCCTCGGCATTATGTAACTGCTGTTCCGTTTCACGCTACCAGACAGAAGCAATTCACGGACGAAACAGGAAATTCCTATCATGGTATGCAAGCAGAAATGCAAGCTGAGAATTCAAAAACGCACCAACACGGCAGGGCTGTAAAATAAAAAAGCCTTATAACGTTTTGTTTTAAGGCTTCTCTGGTGGACGTTGTAGGACTTGAGCTGCGAGACCAGCCCGCGAGCAATTTATATGCGAGTGGAAGCCGGTCTCAGCATCCCGACGTTTTGTGTCGGGACCGATAAACCGCCATGAATATAACACAAAACCCGAGAGTGTCTCTCGGGTTTGTCTTTGTGGACGTTGTAGGACTTGAACCTACGACCTTTCGCGTGTGATGGATTTATTTAAATTCCACATTAGCGAAATTTTTCCACCAACATCAATTTGAAGTGCCGACAAACTTGGTTTTTGGAAAACTACTAACCAGTTTTGTTAGCAGTAAAATAATATTTCAATATAATTTATCACGCTTAACAAAAAAATAATTTATAGTGTCTTGGTTTCAAGATCTATTATTTGGTCTGCCATCCCAGTAGCAAGGTCTATCATATTTAGTAGCAACGACATTCAAAAGTGACTGTATTTAAGGGCGAGAAGTTATGTGTTTTGATCTCTATATATCTCTAGATATATCTTTACACCTCACCGCCTTTCGGCTGTGAGGTATTGGAAGGCTAGTCATGCCAATCAAATTGAACATCGTAAGCGGAAAGACATTTATCACACAGTTCCCAAGTATCCTCAAAATCATCAATAGATCCTTCTCCTTCTGAACCATAAATTCCTTTTAAATATGCCCCGTACGCCACACTCATCCGGCAATGGTGAATGTCATGGCTGGCCCATTATCATTCCTTAAATCGCAAATTTAAACGATTGCGCGTACCTATAACGGTAAAAAATCCACCCCAGCGTGCACTGGGGCGAACAGTCTATATGTTCTTCGCTTTCTGAATGACCAGAATCGTCCCTAACCTCAGAAATTCCGCAAGCATTTCTTCTTTCTCTTCGTCCGTGTTTGGTTCCTCTGGTACCGTCTTGATGGTCTTAATTATTGTCTCAATGATGTCCAGTGCAATATTTATTTTTGGATCGAGTATCATTTAATCCTCCGTTTGCAGATCGTTACGATTATGGTGATGATCACCTTTACAATATTTCCCATACGTTTCCTTCCTGAATAATCTGTACCAATTATATTTGCTCGCTCTTTTTCTTATACCATTTATAACGAGGTATAAGAACAGGTGAACGGTTAAGCGAGGAAGGAGCGAGACCGTTTACTCTTTGATGATCAGATGTGCGTGATATTCGGGCATAAGAACATATCACGAAAGTCTATACTCACATCCATTCACAAGGAGGAATTATGTCCGAACAGGAATACCAAACGTTGTGGAATTATTCAGAGCAGTTCACTAGAGATAAACTTCAAAGATCAGAGTTGATCACGATGGCGTGGAAAGAAGGAGTGAGACTTGGAGATCGCTGCACACTGGGATTGATGAAGTCGCATATGCATTATCGTTCGAAGGAATTAAATATTCGTTCAGCATTTCCAGCAAAAGAAGTCGGAAGGAGAACTATCGACGCATACAACAGACCGAACCGAGTGCATCTTGAACAACCGCTATCATCTGGTGAATCAAGAACAGTTGGAGACGTTGTGCTCAACACATACACGACTCCGCTCGATTACGCGATCACGAACGACTTCCTCAATAGTCTGTCCGATCAAGAGGAGACTATATTGGAAGATCTCTCAACCGGTTATACGGCAAAAGAAATCCTTACTCGCCAGCATATCTCCAATCCGCAGTTTAAATCTTTCCGACACGGCCTCGCAAGTAAAGCAGAAATGTATCTGATGTAGACAGGAAGAGAGTGTTCACGCACTCTCTTCAGAAAGGAATATAGAAATGGATATTAAATATTTTGAAGAACAAAATATCATATACATCGGGGATCATAAAATCTTTGGTTTCCCGTGGCGCAATGAGAAATGTCCAGTATGTGGCTTTCAAAAAATATATCACGAAGAATACGATGGTCTGTTTTGTCCCGTGTGCAACATATGGCTAGACAGCGAATGTGGAAGCGCTGATTGTGAATATTGTGGTAATCGTCCAGCGTTTCCAGTGCCGATTATATAAGTGATGGCATTCCGAAAAGGCCTTGGAGCAAATGCTGTAGACAGAAAGAAGGGCGTGAGCCTTTCTTTTTTTTATCCAGTGGAGACTTTACAGAGATTCCGCCTTTGTTTTGTGATACACCACATCAAAAATTTGGCAGTTGTTTCTTTCCTTTAGTTCAATTACAATGAATAGGATTTCTTTTATTCTATATATATCTGAGGTTTTTATATGTTCTGTCGTTTACCACTTCTGTTTAGTTTCTTGCTTGTTTCCATTTCTTCTGTTTTTTCACAGCCTAAAATGCTGTGGACAACAACAAAAACCAACCCCGACAGTACTATCCAATTGTCCGATGCTGCACGAGATTATTCCGGAAATATTTATACCGTTACTTTTGGCGGTAGTTCGTACGGAATTACTTTAAGTAAATATTCAAATGTTGGAACGCTCATTCGCGAGACACCGCTGTCAAATCAGATAACGTATAAATATTGGCTTGCAGCAGACAAGAGTGGTAATGCATATGTTGTTACCAACGATGATCAAAAGAAGCTAACACTGACAAAATACTCTCCGACCGGTGACAGTCTTTGGGCAAAGAAACTCATTTTGTCACTTCCGCAAGAGAACTATCGGGAAGGAAATACTCTTATTGATATTGATGGAGATGGGAATGTTTGTATTGCCACATCACATGAACAGTTAAACGGAGAAGGAAACTTTCAGGCATATTTGATGATGTTATCCTATTCACCGAACGGTGATCGGCGTTGGATGGACACAACGATCAGTGGTCTTTCGGCTGCACCGGCTGAATTCGGAGATATTGGTATCGGCCAAATGAAGATTGATCAGCTCAACAATATATACGTTTCAGTTTCCTATAAATCTCGTTTTGATACGACTGTGTACATTGCCGGCTCTAAATTATTAAAATATGCACCGGCAGCCGGCGGAGTAATGAATCCTCCGCAATGGATCACAAATTTTTCACTCAAAACGATAAGTGTAGAAGCCGCAGCTATGGATATTGATGCGGCCGGAAATATTTTTATGGGATATAGTCATTTTATTTCATTCGATGTCGGCGGAAGGGTGAGAAAATATAATTCGCAGGGTGCGCTTCAGTGGGAACGGATGATCAACAGCAGCGGGGCGAAGATCGCCGCCGATAATAACGGAGGGGTCTATGTTGGCGCCGGAAAAACAATTTCAGCCTCATCGGTAATTGCCAGAGTATTTCGTTTTAATGGAGCGGAGAGTACGTATGTTGGAAACTTTGGCTCCGGAAATTATTCGTCGATCTACAATCTATCTGTCGACCAGGGAGGCTATCTCGCTGTTTCCGGAATTGCAAAACCGCAAGTTTTTTCTACGGAGGGTTCATATTATTTTTTTGAATTTACACCTTCGGGAGCTTGGAATGGTTATGCAATGTATGCCTCTCCCGGTGTCAGCCAGGAGTATCCGTCGCACTTGTTCAAAGGGAATGGTTCATACATTGCTTTGGGGGTGAGTGGCTATGCAAAAAGTAAAGCGGTGGTATGGATAAGTAAAATTCAGGTTGCACCGACAACGCCGACGGATCCGGGAGGAAATGGAGGTGGACAAGGATTACAAACGCCCTATGTTTCCGTTGCATCGGGAACCACGGCCGACCTGCGTAGTGTATATTTTACGAATCAAAAAAATGGATTCATTGTCGGCGATAGTTCTACCATTCTGAGGACATCAAATAGCGGTGCCAGCTGGACAAAAGTTGCCTCACCCGTGGTTTCCGATTTTCAAAAAGTAAAATTTTACAATGCCGATTCCGGATTTATTATAGGACAAGGCTATATTTTAAAAACAAAAGATGGCGGAACGACTTGGAATGTTGTTGACGATAATGTTGGTGTTCAAACGCTGTATGGTATCGACTGGGACACGCTGGGAAATATGGTTGCAGTCGGAACCAGCGGTACGATCCATGTCTCCCATAATTGGGGAAATTCATGGGTGTCAAATAATTTCAATACCAATGCTTCATTAAAGGATGTCTCATTTTATTCATACAATGATCCGGGTGTGGAGTTCATTGCTGTGGGCGATTTGGGGATTGTGCTTGAGGGAGTGTCAAAAGGAGCAGCATGGACAGAATTAGTCAGCCCATCAATCATCGGTCAAAATATTAAATCGTTGTTAAAACTTGGTTCTGTTGTGTACTTATGTGGTGATGCCATCAAAGCGTATCATCGATCATTTAATAAAAGTTATGTTGAGTTGGTAAGTATTCCTCCGATACAGCTCTCATCAATGAATAATACCAACAAAATGGATAATTATATAGCTGTTGGAAATGATGGATCTTTCGTGGTATACATCAGAAATAAAGGTGACGTATTAGATCGATATCTGACTTACAACATGGGTTCGAAAAAACTGTACTCGGTATTCCTAAGCGGAGTTGTAATGACCGGAGTAGGTGAAGGTGGAGCCATTGTCCAGATACGAAAAGATGGAAGAACAATTGTCTCCCCGCAAATCAATTATTCGGAGACGATTCCATTTACATTGGAAGAAGCCATTTCGCCGCCATGGGGTTCAGGTGAAATATTAAAAACTACGAATGGAGGTACTACATGGGTTATGGCTGATACTGGCGGACAAAATGGCCTTTGGCAGTTTGATGCTCATGCAAACTGGTTTGTCAGGAAAGACGGCAAAACCTTCCGATATTCAGATGATAAAGGAAATTCTTGGCACTCAGTTCTCTTGCCAGATACTGCTAAACGTATTCGCCAAATTGGATTATCTGAAGATCACACATTCTTTGTCTATACAAATAATGTTGATTGGACAAATAGAACACTGTATCAAACCAAAAATGCCGGCGTTGAATGGGATACGATTGCACTTCCAATTGTTAATTATGAATATGGCGATTTTCAAGAATTCATTTCGACTAATCAAGAGGTTATCTGGGTTGTGTATACAAATGGAATCGACAGATATATTGAAGTGTATAATTCTGAAAATAATGGAAAGGATTGGATCAGAAGTAAATTTTCTTTAGACGATGGTTATTCAATGATATTCTACGCTTTCGACAATAATAATGCTGTTTTGTTCAACAATAATTCTTTCCATCCTAGAGAATACCGGACAGAAAATGGTGGGACATCGTGGGAAAAGCGAACAGTAGATCCATCTCAATATACAATGTCCAAAGCACGGCATTCAACCATACTCACATCAATAATTGCTGAACAAATTTCATATAGTACTGATCAAGGGATAACATGGGAAGTTGATCCGACACCTCCGATTTTTTTTAAAGATTATCAATATTCACAACCACTTAGATATAATGATTCTCTCTATTTGGTTTCCTCTGATGAAAAAAATAATATATACATTCATTCACCACGCAAAGAGTATGACAATGTGAACACACTGCCTGCACGCTTTAAACGTTATTCATTGCATCGAATGTTAGCAAATGGAACAATGTCTGATACAATAACGATTGCAGATTCACTCGGTGGAATGGCCGTGAAGAATATTGTTGTTGATATTGATTCTTTATCACTTTCGCATTCAACAAAAAATATTTTGATGACATTAGCACACAATGGTATTATTGACACACTCTTTTACCAACACGAAGGGACAGCAATTATCGATTGTCGGTTCAGTGATAATGCACCGTTTGTTCTTGGGGACAGAAAAAGTGCAAATTTTTCATTGAACTACAATCCATTTTCACCATTGAAGAAATTTAATTCTTCGAGCGTTAAAGGGAAGTGGATTTTATCGATACACTCCAGCAATCTTCAACAGAATGCCACACTCAAAGGATGGGGAATACGTATTAATATGGATCAAGTGACGAGAGTAGAGCGTAATGGAACAATACCATCATCGTTTGCTCTTTCCCAAAATTATCCCAATCCGTTCAACCCAACAACAATGATCAATTATCAACTGCCGATGAACAGCAAGGTCAGTCTGAAAATTTATGATATACTGGGAAGGGAGGTTGCAACGCTGGTTAACGAGATCGTCAATGCGGGAACATATTCAACTCCGTTCAATTCAACACGATTAGCAAGCGGAGTCTATTTTTATCGTATTGAAGCAACACCAACCGATGGTTCTCGCAACCGTTTTGTTGATGTGAAGAAGATGATGTATTTAAAATAAAATCTCTTAAAGTTCCAACTCAAGCCTGCTGGTAACCCCGGCAGGCTTTTGTGTTTATGGGACCCAGAAAGAGGACCCGTTTCGGAGCCTCAACCGGACACGGTACCTAACTCCTTACCCGCCTGAGCCTCTCGACGGAGACCGGGAAACAAATCCCACGATTCTGGATAAGACCAAGTTTCTATAGGAATTTTTTTATTTTTTTATCTAAGGCTTCTTTTGGTTTTCAACGACCAAACTATGACACTTCGCCACACTTGAAACCCCGTACATTTTGTCAAACTGTCGAACTTCACTTTGACATTGCCACGAAACTATGGGGATTTGGCGAACTGACAATGGCGAAGTCGTCCTCGTAGAAGGATATTGCCCAAAGCCTTTCCTTACTGGTACGAAAATCCTAAAATGCTAACAATAAATAATTAGGACACAATTGTCTTGATTCTATTAATGTTTTCTATTGCATGCAGTCGTCAGAATTTCTACTTTTCTTCAAAATATTGGTAACAGAATCCTGAGATTCAGATTCTTGTCATTATTTATTTCACAATAACCTCTGGATTCGCCGAGTGCGAAGAAAGAGGTTTTTTTGTTGCTAAAAATAAGTGCTGAAGTATTATACGGTGAGTTAATTTACAGTGGAAAAAAGATTAATTCATCGTTGATCTGTCTTTAAAGCACATCAAAAATGAAGAATGCATCACCAGTGGTATTTTTTGCACCAATAGAGCTAACAGAAAAGACCTACTTATACATATGTTGAACCACTAATCAGGCACTATTCCGTCGGTATATCGGAGGTTGTATGAAACACTTTTTACAATTTATTGCCATCTTTCTTTTTGTCCCTCATTTTCTCTTTGCACAAAATATTCAAGACCAGAATGTACAATCGCGAAAAGAAAACTATCTTCGTTCGCATATGCAAAAAAAGCCGTGGGAGAAAACCAGCACTCATTCAGCGCCTAATCAGCACTCCTTTTCCAAAACGTCTTCTATTGTGGACACTGCGTGGGTGCGGCATTACGGTTCCGGACTTGTTTCGTCAATTGATCGGGCAAACGATCTTGTTGTGGACAATGCAGGAAACGTCTATGTAACAGGCGAAAGCGGCGAAGATTATGCAACAATAAAATATAATTCCCATGGTGCTGTGGTGTGGCAACGTCGATACAATGGTCCGGGCAACGGTCGTGACTATGCAACTTCCCTTGCTGTGGATGGAAGTGGAAATGTCTACATCACGGGCGGCAGTGGTGGTTCAGGAACGAATTTGGACTACGCCACGATTAAATATAATCCACAGGGAGATACAACCTGGGTGCGGCGCTACAATGATCCGGAAAATTCTAGTGATGTTGCAAATGCCCTTGCTGTTGACGGCTACGGGAATGTATACATCACGGGTGATGGTGGGGTTGGCGGCACCGTTTGGAGCTATGCTCACAACACAACAATTAAATATGACTCTGTGGGTGATACGGTTTGGGTGAGGAAGTTCCAAGGGGGGAGGTTCTCTTCTCCCGAACCCGTCTCCATTGTCGTTAATGCAAACGGGGATGTGTATGTCACGGCAAACACCAGTCTCATCAGCTTTACTGCAGACTGCGAGTTGATCAAGTACAATTCTGCGGGAGATACGATGTGGGTAAGGATATATAATAATAGTCCTACTTCCTCAATTGCCGTTGACGGGAGCGGAAATGTCTACATCACGGGTTTTAGTTGGGTCTCTAATTCCTCATCGGATTACGCTACGATCAAATACAACTCCAATGGCGATACGCTCTGGGTGAGAAGATACAACGGATCGGGTAATGGTCGTAATTATGCTACTTCCCTTGCTGTCGTTGGAAGTGGAAATGTCTATGTCACAGGTAGTAGTAATAATCCAAACACTGGGTATGACTTCGTAACGATCAAATACAACTCCAACGGAGACACCCTCTGGACAAGAAGATACAACGGATCGACGAATCACGATGACTGGGCCATCTCTCTCGCGCTTGACGGCAGCGGAAATGTGTATGTGACAGGATCCAGCGATAGCAGTATTGTTACTATCCGATACAGCACTAATGGCAACGAGGAGTGGAGTGCAAAATATCGATACGCAAACGGATCAAGCTATCCGGTCGGGATCCGTGTTGATGCTTCGGGAAATGTATATGTATCAGGGACAAGCACAGGAACTGACGGAAGTGTCTACACAACGATAATGTATATTCAAACACCAAATTCTGTTCAGGATAACAACGTTGACTTGCCTATGCAGTTCGGTCTTGAACAGAACTACCCTAACCCCTTCAATCCATTCACTACAATTCGGTATTCATTGCCATCATCCGCAAACGTAAAGTTGGCTTTATACGATCTGCTTGGGCGCGAAATCGTAACGCTCGTGAACGAAGAACAATCCGCGGGATGGAAGGAAGTGCCGTGGAATGCGAGCACTGTGTCGTCGGGAATATATTTTTATAAAATCACAGCGGGAAGTTTTGTTGAAACGAAAAAATGTTTGGTTGTGAAATAAATTTGGAGGTCACTATGAAGAAAGTATTAATGTTTATTATGTGTGTTGTAATCTCTACGCATCTTTTCGCTCAAGTAACAACCGAGACCCGCCAGTTCTTCAGCGAAAGTCTGAATCAAAACCGGACTGTTGTCGTGCATAAACCTGATTCGATCTCTGCTGCATCGCCATGCCCGGTACTGATTTTTTTGCCGGGATGGACGATGGCACCGGGCGAATTCAATATGTTCAACTCTGCGCTGACATCATTATTAAACGCTAATCAGGTGAAACGTATGCTCATTGTTGTTCCCGACGGCAGCGGCGGAATTTACACCCGGACATATTTTGCAAATTCACCAGTCAATGGAAAGCATGGCGACTACATCGTTAAAGACCTAGTTCAATGGATCAAACAAGAATATCCGGTAAAACTCGACCGCAGGTATTGGATTCTCGGCGGATTTTCAATGGGCGGCGGCGGGTCTGCACGGCTCGCACTTGCTTCACCAGAAATCTTCTCCGGATTTGCCTCGTTCTGCGGCGACATTATGTTTGAACGCGCGACTGAAATCTTCAAATATATTAACACAACTGAAAGTCCCAACTTTATCTACACCCCTCCGAACGCGGCGAAACCTTATACCTATGTGGGCTGGGGATTTGCAAGCGCATTCTCGCCTGATACGACAAATCCGTACAAGTGCCAATTCCCTCTCGTCGAAGGAACCGGACAGCTGCGTGACTCGATTTTCGGGTCGTGTCTGCGAACCGATGCTTTCACACTGGCACGGCAATATTTTGTTGTCAATCATAAACCGTCCAATTCAATGAATATGTATATCAGGGCAGGCTCGAATGATTCATTCATATCATTGTATGCCATGAGCAGAGATTTCAGCGATTCACTGAAATCATGGGGCATTACGCACAATTATGGAGCACATACGTTTGGTCACGATTTCAATTCCGGACATGCTTCGTCATTGTTGGTTTGGGCTGATTCTCTTTTTCGACAGACGGTTAATACTACTGCGGTTCCAGTAGACGGCGGCACATTCACTGCAGGGACAACTTCTGTTACAATCAGCAGTTTCAAAATGGACAAATACGAAGTAACCAATGAGTTGTGGACAGAGGTGCGCAATTGGGCATTGACACATGGTTATGCAGAAACCGATACAATTGCGGTAGGGAGAAACGGATACAATCCTGTTGGAACAAACAATCCAGTGACAGAAGTGAACTGGTATGATGTTGTGAAGTGGTGCAACGCTCATTCTGAGAAAGACGGACTTACACCGGTTTATTACACAAGAAGCGCACAAGATACAGTCTATCGCAGGGGAGAACTTAATATCAATGTGGATGCCGTGAAATGGACAGCCAATGGTTACCGTCTCCCAACTGAAGCAGAATGGGAATTTGCCGCAAAGGGAGGCACGCAAGCACACGTTCCGCCTTTCATTTACAGCGGCAGCAACACCGTCGATGATGTTGCATGGTATAACATAAATTCCGGTAGTACAACGCACTCCGTTGGTACAAAGCAGTCGAACGAACTCGGCATCTATGATATGAGCGGCAATGTGTGGGAGTGGTGCTGGGATTGGTATGGCTCAGCGTATCCCTCGGGCGGGACGATTGATCCAAAAGG
This sequence comes from uncultured Ignavibacteriota bacterium, assembly GCA_903861125.1. GTDB lineage: Bacteria > Bacteroidota > Ignavibacteria > UBA10030 > UBA8401 > UBA8401. The sequence continues at coordinate 28,976 of CAIOTF010000050.1, read as the reverse complement.
TCCGTCTACAACACAAGGCTACCGGTTGCTTCGGGGCGGTTCGTTCGACGGCCGTGATGGGGTCAGTTGCCGGGTGGTCAGTCGCGTCGAATTCGACCCGTCCGGTCGCCTATACAATTCCGGGTTCCGACGCGTTCAGGGCTCGCATGATGGAACAGGAGTAAAGAGTGAATACATTATGCCGCAAACATTTGTGCTGGCTCAGAACTACCCCAACCCCTTCAATCCAGCAACAACAATACGCTACTCGCTTCCATCAACCGCGAACGTAAAACTTGCAGTCTACGATCTGCTCGGTCGCGAAATTACAACGCTCGTGAATGAAGAACAATCTGCGGGATGGAAGGAAGTGGTGTGGAATGCTGGCGGAGTGTCGTCGGGAATATATTTTTATAAGCTGACAGCGGGCAATTATGTTGGAGTAAAGAAATTAATGTTGTTGAAATAAAATTTTACGGAGGCCGTATGGATAATTGTCAGGTTTTGCGAAATGCTAACAGTGGAACAATGCAACGTCACATCTCAATCAATAAATCGAAACCATCCGTACGAATGCTATTGTATTTTCTCATCATGGCTACAATCTCTTTTGGGCAGTCTGCGAATATTCCACTTCAAAATGTTTCGAGTAAATCTGTTACCCCAATACTTGCAAAAAGACTTCAAACAATTTTAGATAAAACAATTAAATATCAAGGCGTTTCAGCCGCTGTTATTTTACCGAACGGAGACACGTGGGTCGGCGCCAGCGGATATTCAAGTTCTGATTCAAATATAGCGCTGACACCAAGCATGGTGATGGGAATAGGGAGCATTACAAAATCCTTTACGGCAGCAACAATCATGAGACTTGTGGAAGAAGGGAAGCTTTCTTTAAGCGATTCAATTCATAAATTCCTTCCAAAATATGCCAACATTGACAGCAACATCACTATAAGACAACTTCTGAATATGACAGCCGGAATTGATGATTACATGAATTCAGGTTTTACGTCTTTTTTTAATAATGTGCTAAATGATCCAACACGAATATGGACTCCCCAAGAAGTTATTACATTCTATGTCAAAGCTCCTAGTTTTGTCGCAGGATCATCGTGGGGGTATTCCAATACCAACTATGTGCTTCTTGGAATGATTATTGAAAAACTGACGAAGAATACATATCAAAATAATATCCGAAGTCGCTTTTTCACTCCATTTGGTTTGACGCACACATATTTGATGCCCTTTGAGAGTTCTCCCGACACTATTGCGCACGAATGGTTTGGTATCCCTCTTGGAAGTTCTCTTCTCATGGACGCTTTTCTTAATCGTTCACGAAACGGATTTTACAGCCAAGGCTGGGCAGCAGGGGCTATTTTTTCAACACCGGAAAATACAGCTCGTTGGATTAAATCACTAATGGAAGGGAAAGTTGTGAGTGCCTCTTCGTTTAAGGAGATGACGTCATTCGTTCCGGCACACGCCTTTGAAATTTTTGATTATGGTTTTGGGTTATTTCGTTCCTTTATTGGGGGTAAAGAGTTTTGGGGCAACACCGGAGGAACGTTGGGCTATTTGACGACGATGTATTATGTACCAAAGGATAGTGTTGCTCTTTCAGTATTCTGTAATTCTCGTGATTTAAGATTGTACGAAACTGCAACTCTCGAAATATCCGCTCAACTGGCAATTGAGGCGGAGTATTTCCACAAAGCGAGTCCTCGGCTTACTGTCAATATCGATACAAGCAAAGGGATTAATTTTGGAGGCATCGATTACAATACACCACAAAAAGATACCAGCATCATTCTGACGAACAGAGGTTTTGCTGATGATTCTGTCTATATCAACTTCGATTATCAGAATGTGAACATCCCATCAGCGATTTCACTCTCTGACAGTATATTTGTTTTACCGGTTGATTCATCAAAAACAATTACAATAAGAATAAAGACGTCCCTTCTGGTAACTAGCAAGGTGTATAAACCTAAAATTCAGATACGTTCAAAGAATATCGTCGATACTTCGCTCATTGTAAGAAATATTGAATTTTCGGTGCTTAAGAACGCGAACCATGTTCAGGGATTGGGGGATGGGACCGTTTCTATTATGATCGTGGACAAATCGCAAACAACAGACCATCTTTACCGTATGACGATTGATGACAGTTCGTTTGCAAATAATGTTTATACCGTTCGCGATATAACACTCGGCGGGACGGTGAAAGTATTGAACGCAGGTCCATTTGACGGCATCACACCTGGCCCTCTCTTTGATGGCCTTCGCCTTGTGGTTGGGGATGCTGCAAAGATAAGAGCTGATGTCAAAAATACAAAATGGGTCACCGGCTCATCGAATTTGGAAGGCCGTCCATACCTTTTTGAAGGAGCCATCGGATCGACGACCGTAACGGCTCGCGCTCTTCCCTACGATTATACAATCACTCTTAATAATAGCGTCATAGATACCTCGATTGCAATCTATGAAATACCGGCAGCGTTCATGAAATTCCAGGTGAAAAATGTTACCAAGAACAGAAAAACAAAAGTGTTGTTTATGGATGGTGACGGGAATAACACGATCTCATCGTATGATGAATTACACATTCTGGAACCGGATTCAACCGGAACTCTGGCATTATCTTGGGGTATTGCATTCTATCCGTCAACACCAAATATCCAGCCCGTAGTCGGAGACCAATTTTATTTCAAAACGTTAAAACCTTTCACTTCAGCCGATGTGTTTGAGTTCTCATTAAAACTTACATCAGTTGCTCACAACGCAACACTGACGGATTTTTATTTAGCACAAAACTACCCCAACCCATTCAACCCAACAACAGTGATCAGTTATCAGTTACCAGTTATCAGTAAAGTCAGTTTAAAAATATACGATCTGCTCGGACGCGAGGTGGTAACACTCGTGAACGAAGAACAATCGGTGGGGTGGAAAGAAGTGGAGTGGAATGCCGGCAGAGTGTCGTCGGGAATATATTTTTACCAGTTGACCACTGGAAGTTTTGTTGAAGTGAAGAAAATGATGGTTTTGAAATAATTATTGGAGGTCGTATGAAACAATTTCTTATTGTTTTACATGTGGTTCTTTTATACAGTCCGTTATTGTTTTCACAAGAGCGATGGGATTTCCTTTGGGAAGGAAATGCGAGGGATTGTTACGTTTATCTGCCTCAAAGTCGAGGAGCTCAAGCAGGATTACCGGTTGTCTTTAATCTTTACGGGTATGGCGGATCATCTAATGAAGCCCGAACATATCATCATTCGCATATTCTCGGTGACAGCGTCGGCTTCATTACTATCTATCCGGACGCGTTTGACAAACGCTGGAATAGCGGACTCGGAGATAATCCGGGTTGGCCAACTCCAAATGTCGATGACGTTGGATTCATTTCTCTGATCATTGATTCTCTTATTTCTAAGTACAAAATTGATACCTCAAGGGTGTATGTTTGCGGTAATTCCAACGGTGGTTTTATGAGCCTGAAACTCGCAGGTCTGCTGGGGAATCGAATTGCATCGGCAGCAAGTGTTTCAGGTGTTTTGACAAACAGTACTGCCGCATCCTACAACACGACAAGACCCGTTCCGGTCCTTACAATTAACGGCACCAGTGATAATTTACTTCCGTATTATGGTGGGAAAACAGGTCTGTTTTCTGTCGATTCGACCATAGAATTTTTGCGGAACAAGAGTTTTTGCTTCTTACCGGCAGAAATGTTATCAATTCCGGATATAAACCCGAACGATCAATCGACGGTTGTGAAATATATTTTCCGTTCATCCACAAATACATCTCAAGTAGTCCATTATAGAATTATTGGCGGCGGACACGAGTGGCCCGGTTCGCCTACATACAATGGCGCAACTGTCATCAACCGCGACATTGATGCCATTACAGAGATATGGAATTTCTTCAAACAATTTCCCGCTATCAACACTCGATTTACAGTATCGTCGAACAATGCCAAATTAAATCAATCATATTATCGTCCTGGCATGGATAGCATCTATCTTAATGTCACCGTTTCCAATCCATTGAAGCACGAAACCAAGCTCACTGCATTGATAGATTATGTATCAGGTTTGAGATATGACAGCGTATCCTTATATAATGATGGTTTACATAGAGACGGAAATCCCGGCGACAGCATTTGGGGATGCCGCTTTCTTGCTCCATCAGCCGAAAACAGATTCACCGTCAATATACGGACTGATGATCTTACAGAAGGGGGTACATACCATATTCTGCCACAACCCAAATATTTTTTTACCAACGGTCCTGTAAAATTTATAAACGCTGTCTTTACCTCCACGGATACAATTCCAAATCCAGGAGATATATTTCGTTTGAAATTCCGTCTCGGCAATATTGGAACTGTTGATACGGTGAGGAATGTGGGAACTACGGTAGCGACAATGGATACTATGATTAGCTTGGGGATAACATCAACAATATTTTATGGAAACCTTCCCCCCGGTAAGGACAGTCTTGGTGTTTTTCGACAAGAAGTGAAAATCAATCCGCAATGCCCATCAACAACAACTGTCCGATTACTTCTTACCATTTCCAGCGAAGGTATTCCGGCATGGACCGATACGGTTTCGATCCGGATTCAACCAACAGGTGTGGGTATTCCGGACACCAAGCTTCCAACAGATTTTTCTCTTGAACAAAATTACCCCAACCCCTTCAATCCGTCAACAACAATTCGATATTCGCTTCCATCATCGGCAAACGTAAAACTCAGCGTCTACGATCTGCTCGGAAGAGAGATCGCTACGCTTTTGAACGAAGTACAATCTGCGGGATGGAAGGAAGTGCCGTGGAATGCCTCTGGATTTAGTTCAGGAATTTATTTTTACAAACTGCAAGCAGGAAGTTATGTTGGAGTAAAGAAATTAATGCTGTTGAAATAATAATGTTAAAAGCCTTCCCGCTATTCGGCGGGGAGGTTGCTGCTTTCGAAAGAGGACCCAAATATGGGACCCAAAAGTAGATTCTGTCGATGACGATAACTAAAGAGTATTTATATTTATTTTTTCAATCGGAGGACGTATGCGAAAATATTTTGTTCTAATTTGTTCGCTTTCATATATTCTTTCCCAGAATGGATTGGCGCAAGGTCTTGAGGTTGCCGCAAAAGCGTTGGTCGGCGAATTTAGTCTAGAAGTGGCTCGTTCAACAGCCCCTCATAAAACTGATAGAAGAATGATCCTGACCAGAACGGAAAAACACGTAACTGTATATGTATTGTTCTATGATGGTGTAAATAAACATGCTTATACTTATACAGCACCAAATGAGACAAGAATCGTTTCAGCAAGCTTTAAAGCTGATGACGGAACAAAAATATTGATTTTACTTTCAAACGGAAACGTCGTAATTCTATATTATGATCCAAACAGTATACCGTTTCGTGACCCATGGCACACAGCAACGCCTATCCCGATCTCCATACTTGCCAATGCTCAAAAAATTATTGGCGACGCGGTGTATGTCTTAAAGAACAGCAGTGTCTTTGCTAGTTGGGATACAGTAAAAACATGGGCGATCGACTCTATTAACATTAGTAAATTAACCACGACAGATATTTCAATTGATACGAATTATTATGGATGGATCTCCACCAGTCAAGGTATTTTCTCCCAACATCCGGATTCAAATATCTGGCGGAAAGCCGCTCTGCTCCCTGCACCATTTCAAAATGCATACAGTATCTTTGTAGATCGCAAAAATAAGATATTCGTAAGCAGACCGGGACAGGTTTTTGTTTCTACAGACCGAGGATCAAGTTGGAGTGATATTTCTTCCGGCATAACTCAAACGATTACTTCATTTGGAGATGATGCCTTTGGAAATATTTATGCTGTTGGGTGGGATATGATATTCCGGCTTTCCAATTTAACGCCACCTTGGATTTCTATCGGAGATTCTATCAAGGTACAAGAGTATCTTCCTTCGGGCACCAAAATTGTGAATTCAATAAGCGGTGATTCCATTCTTTATGCTGCGACAAGATATGGCATGTTTCAAAGTACAGATTATGGTACACGTTGGGTGTTTTCTCCCAGAAGTAATCAATCAAGGGCACATAATTTTTATACGGGTGTCGTGAAGGGGGGAAATTATTATTTCATCTCCACTAATCTTGGCATCTATCGTGTTGCCTCCGGAGACACGCTTTGGGAAAAAGTATTTCCAAAACAAGGATTTCTCAATGGTGTGAACGTATTAACATCCGACTCTGCGGGGAATGTTTATGGAAATCTTCCGATCAAGACCGGGCCATCTTCGTGGCTCTTTTATACCGTTAAATCAACGGATTACGGCAGCACGTGGATTTCGGACACCGCCGGATTTAAATCATTGGGAATTAGTACAGGAACACAGACCTATGATTTTTGGGTAGACAGACAAGGCACACAATATTTAGGGGGTAACGCCAGATTCTTAACAAAAAAACCGGGACAAGCGTGGAAGCTCGATACTGCAGGATTGGGCATGCAGGCAAATCAATATATAAAAACCGTCACCTTGAATAACAAGAAAGGAATTATTTATTTAAGCAGAACGGTATTTTCGGGAAGTCTTAAGCTGTTTATCTACAGCAAAGCGTCGAGCGATTCCGCATGGAAAATTGTTAACACCAGCATCCTTGCCGCGGGCGATGGTATATTGTCGAGCGATCAAGACGGAAATATTATTGTAAAAGCTTTTTCTAGTCCAGATAAAATCTGGCGATACAATGGCAGTATCTGGACTGAGACGCCGCTTCCAACAACGATCGGTTCTACGCCGTCGCCGTACCCCTTAACAGTAGATAGAAACGGAGTTATTTGGGCGGCGTTTTTCGCGGGGGGTTCCAACCAAGGTGTTTACTTTACATCGGATAACGGTACAACGTGGAAGTACGTAGGCCTGAAAGGAGTCGGAATAAATTTCTTGAATGCTGTTGACGATACAACAAACACGTTAATGAAGAGTTCCGGAGTTACAACGTCTACTACTTATGCCGTTACAATCATCGATGGTATTTATGGATTTACGACGGCCACAATACCAACGTCTGCAGGCAATGATCAATCACAGATCGTAAAATCATATGAGCTATTTCAAAATTATCCTAATCCATTTAATCCCACGACGACGATTCAATATAATTTACTACTATTAAGTAAAGTATCTTTAAAAGTGTACAATATACTTGGTCAAGAAGTTGCTAATCTTATAAATGCTGAACAATCTGCTGGATATCATGATGCAGTCTGGAATGCGAAAGATGTTTCGAGCGGTATTTATTTTTACAAACTCACTACGGGCAATTATGTTGGAGTAAAGAAATTAATGCTGTTGAAATAATAATGTTAAAAGCCTTCCCGCTATTCGGCGGGGAGGTTGCTGCTTTCGAAAGAGGACCAAAATGGGTCCCAACCTTTAACCCCCTACAGGAGATTCAGGAGTAGCTCCTACTTCGAGAGACGACGGGAATCCATCGACACAGGTAATGCCAGAATATTTTTATAATTTTTTGAATTCCATCCTATAAAACGATTCCCAAATTTTAAATTTCCGGATTTAGAAGGATGGCTCATTGGTAGGTTTGGAGTGGGAATTGAGTACAAATGTTCATTTTGGCAACGGAAGTTGAGACGAAATGTTATAACGTTATCGTGATTCGAGGATAAACATTCATTTTGGCATCGACAACCGAGGATAAATGTTCAAAATGTTGTCGAGTTTTGGGATAAAACTTCAATTTGGAAACGAGAATTGAGGATATATGTTCAATTTGGACAGCAAAACTGAACACTCAATTCTCTCAAATGGTATTAAACAAACAACTTACAGCCGACCTATTTTGACATGTGTTTGTCATTATACTTGTCATGCTTTTAGATGTGCCAGAGATACCTCCGACACCTTCTGAGGATGTTCTAAGACCCTTCCGAGATATGTTCAAGACGTACCGAGACCTATTTTGTGGCCTTCCGAAGACCCATCTGCACCCCATTTTGTCATCTTGTCAACGCTCTAGGGAGTGTGCAACATGACAAAGTGCTAGATGTAGCAATCCATTCTTAACCCATTTTTAACCTCGAAAGTGGCGAGTCTCAAATTCGAGAAGATTAATTGCAATTTAATACGGTTATTAAAAACAAAATGAGACAAATATATCTTGTGACCGATTAATAATCGGCTCCCTAAAATATTATTTTGGATATATGTATTTAGAATGGAGTAATCCGATCGAACAAGCAATCAATAATATGAGTACATTTGTCTTAGACTATTATAGGCATAGAATCACATAATATGAAAACAATTTATTCTCCTCTCTTATTTGTTTTCCCCATTCTTGCATTTTCGCAATGGTCTACCACTCCTTACACTAAAGACGCTCTTTTTGCCTGCCCGGGATTTTACAGCGACATCGTGTCGTATCCTAACGGCAGTTCGATCATCATCGGTATTGGAGACAATAACGAGATATGGATGCAAAAACTCGATCCGTATGGTTTTAAACAATGGCTTCCGTATGTAACTTTGTTTCCACCAATAAGCGGATTGAGGGTTTTTCTCCCTGATGATGACGGGGGGATTTACGCAATTGTAGGGACGCAAGCGCAAAGGGTTGATAAGAATGGCAATTTGCGCTGGGGAGTAGGTGGTAAAATGATAATTCCTTCAGGTAATATTACCACCGCAATAACTGATGGTAAGAATGGTTTTATAGCACTCTATAATTGGTTTGACGGATCACAGCAAAGAGTAAACGTCTTGCGTTACGATAGCACTGGGAGAAAGTTGTGGGTAGCAATGATTGATTCAAGTAATGTGCAAAATTCATTAAGTGCAAGTATTGTGGGGAGATTAGGCGAGAAATCACTGACATTTTCTTCGAAAGCAAAAGATAAATTTGTTGATCTAAACGGTGTAATAAGCGATGCCGATAGCACGTTTCTACGTTCTGATATTTTTGTGCAAGAAACTGATACTACCTCATTTAATGTACAACTTTTATCTTTTGTGACCGATTCATTAGGGCATTTGACAAAAGTAAGGATTGTTAAACTTGTAAAAGATTGGGACACCTTGTGGACGACTTCTTTTGAAGCTCGAGATGACAACAATGTTGAATATTTAAATGTTGATTATCCGTATTTACCGGACGGGACGGGAAATATTTTTCATTATGGATCATATTATGACAACGGGGACACGGCTTATACTTTTGTAAAACGAATTTCAAGGAACGGTTTTATTGGAGGTGAACGAGGAATGCTCATAAAAGGATTAGCGGGTAGATATTTTTTTAATTCAAAAGGGAAAATCGGTTTTTTGACGGATTATATGTATGCGCAATCAGTAGATACTTCGTTTCTATCGCAATGGGGAAACAGTTTTGCAGTTATCAGCGATCCATTTGATGCTTATGTTAAACATATTGAATCCGACAACAACGGAGGTGCTATTATTTCATTTTGGACAGTTGCAGGAGGAATTAAAGTTCAGCATACGGGCAGGACAGGAAAAGTTGGCATTTTGACAAAAGTAGCCGAAAATAAAATTAATCCAACCACATTCGAACTCTATCAAAATTACCCAAATCCATTCAATGCAAGTACAACAATAGTTTTTTCACTTTCTGAAAACAGTGAAGTAGAGCTAATAATATTTGATGTTCTTGGAAGAGAGATAAAAACAGTTTTGGCTGAGAATGTGGCAAGAGGGAAATACTCAATTTTAGTTGAGATGAGTAGTGTCTCATCGGGGACATATTTTTATCGTCTCAAGAATCAGAAAAACGTTTTGATCCGGAAGATGATATTACTAAGATAAATGAAAGGAGCCTAATGAAAAATATATTGTTTTTCCTTGTATCACGCCTAAGTTTGAATTAATTGGTATTGTTCTTCTTTTTCCCTGCTTCGTTTTGAATGTTGGTGTACTTTGCACATGTATAAGTGCTCTTTCCAAGTCAACAGCATCCCATTTAAGATTCACAATCTCACCCCTTCGCATACCAGTAAGAACCGCAAAGAGAATAATTTCTTTAAACCATAAATCGTTAGTTGATTGAAGCAATGCATCAAGATCTGATTTGGTGAAGAACACTGGTGCTTTTTCTGGGATGAATGGGGGCCGAGAATCACGGAACGGATTATCCTTAAGTAGCTTCCAACGTACAGCCGTATTCATTGCGGCTTTCAATGATCTTAATTCAATGAACACTGTGACAGGTGCAATCTTTTTCAAGCGATGGACTTTGTAAAGGTCTATATCGCGGGGAGATAGGGAGGAAAGGAATACATCGCCGGTTAGCGCCAGAAGATGTTTAAATGAAATCGCGTAAAGTATATTTGTTCGATTGGTAAAATTCATCTCAGCGTATTCCATGAACTGCTCAATGAATTTAGAAAGACGTATATTCCGTGTGGATTCGAAAATATTCTGTTCTGTTTGGGAGAGAACTTTTAACGCTTCAATATTTGATTTCTTTCCCGTTGACTTCCAATGCCGCTTTCCATTTACTTCCATCAGTAAATAGTAGATCCCATTTGACCGTTTAAAAAGCGAAAAAGTGCTCACCTGCTACCTTTTTTGTTAGCAGTTTGTTAGCACTTCTCTATTTTAAGCACTTTTTAGAAAAAAAGTGGTCAATTTTGTGGACGTTGTAGGACTTGAACCTACGACCTTTCGCGTGTGAGGCGAACGCTCTGAACCAACTGAGCTAAACGTCCAATGAAATCGCTAATATCTAAAGGGCGAAAATACACTGAAACTTCACTAACAGTATAAAATATCACATTGTACTACACCGTTGACTACACCCTTAACATAAAATTATCTTCCTTCAAAATCAAACCGCAATTTCATTTAGCTAATAATATTCCTGTGGGTATTTTCTTGTGCAAACATTCCCGGTCGACTGATATGTCCCGTTTATTATTTCATCCCGATATACTCACACTGGAACGGTTAGCTATCGCCGTAAAATGGATTCTATTGCCTTACATGAGAAATAAATCATGATGCTTTCAGAAAAATAATCTCGTAATCCAAACTGCACTTCTATTAACATGAAAATCTTTTGCATCTATCTTGTGAGTTTCGGAGCATCAATTAATGAACTTCAGAAACTTTGTGGATACAGCAGCATAGCGGTCACTCAGATGTATAGTCACCTCCAGCCAGAACAACTCCACAAAACAGTGGATAAATTTAAGATCTCGTTCAATTGAAACTGTCTCAATATCAGACAAAACAATCTTATTAAGTGCGCATATTTTGTAGATTCCTAAGACATTATTTTGATGTTACTGTTACACGTTACTATATTAAATATCATCGATAACATCTGTGGACCAATAATTTTTCAATAAGGGGGAACTATTCAATGAACAAATGTCTACGCAACATTGCCGTAATTTATATTTTAGCTTCATATCTTTTTGCTGCGCCAATGCCTACGGGTCACGTTCAAAATTCCTTGTTGGGGTTTAATCCATTGGGATATTCTGTTGCTACCAACATGTTGCAAGCCTCAACTTCGACATCACTTGCTAAATACACAATCACTGATCTTGATAATTCAGATCTATTTGTAAATTTTAAATTTAATACCAGTGGGTATAATGTTTTTTTGGTATATACAACCGATGGCATTGCACCGACAAAGACAAATGGAATCTCAGTATCGTGTGCGTCAGCAAATACTACCGCTACAGATTGGACTTGGAAAGGGACAATTCCTTCAACAGCGAATGTTCCTGCAACTACTGTAAAATATGTTTTTTATACAAGTCTTTCTGATTTAGCAAGTGCTGTTGGAATAGTTTATTCAAGCAATTATGCTACTACCTGGAATGAAGGTGAATTTTCTTTTTCGTATTTCCCAAGGTATACATCATCAGTCGGTGGGGGAAATTGGAGTTCAACAGGCAGCTGGACATCGAGTGTAGTTCCAAATGCGAGCACTGCCAATGTGGAACTGCGTTCTGCGGTAACACTTGATGGACCAAATACAGTGGGAGTTTTACAAATAAACTCTGGTGGGACTTTTAATGGTGGAAGCAGTACACTTACGGTTAATTCTATTGTCAATCAGGGAACGTTCACTGCGCAAACTGGCACAATTTCATTCACCACCTCAGGATCTATAACTGGAACAACCACGTTTTATAATATTCAATCAGGTTCTGCCGATCTCACACTAAATAATCCAATCAGTGTGACGCATAATTTTGCTTTTTCAAGCGGAAGTTCAGGCAAGGTTCAACAGCATAATAATTCAGTAACCATAGCAAGTGGTGCCACGATAACAAACCATGACGCAAATAAATACTTTGTCAATGGTCCATCTGGAACGAGCGACCTGATCGTTAATAGCGTTTCGGGGGCTCAAGACTTTCCTGTCGGCACGCCAGCGTATTATAACTTAGTGCAGCTGAATAATTCAGGAACGGCAAATAACTTTACGATACGAATAAAACCCGATCCCGCATTTACTAATACACCAGTCAATAAAAATGCTGTTCTTCCTGTGGCGTGGAATATCACGTCTGGTGGAGCAGGGAGTAATGTCTCGGCCAAACTATTCTGGAATACCTTTCAAGAAAATTTACCAAGTGGTGCTTCTGGTCCTTACATATTTACACGTGGATCTGGTCTTTACATAGGAAATAATTCAGGAAGTGGTTGGAGTCAATCAGCAACCTCCGCTGTTTCCGAAGCAGGGACAGGAACTGACTATTATTCGGCATCAGCATCAGGATTTGCACTGTCAGCATTATTGACGGAATTCGGTCTTGGTAATAACGGTGCGTTACCAGTTGAACTAACTTCTTTTGTGGTATCTGTCGAGAAAGTAGGAGCAAATTTACAATGGTCGACAGCAACCGAAGTAAATAATTACGGATTTGATATTGAACGAAAATCAAAGAACAGCTGGAATAAAATTGGCTTTGTTGAAGGACACGGCACGACGAATTCCCCTCAGTCGTATAGTTATGTTGATAAGTCAGCTATCGGTAAAGCGACATATCGTCTGAAGCAAATTGATCGTGATGGGAAGATTGAATATTCAAAAGAAGTTGAAGTAACCATTATCAATGCACCAAAAGAATTTGCTCTTGCGCAGAACTATCCTAATCCATTCAATCCTTCTACAGTTATCAGTTATCAAATACCTGTGAACGGACATGTTTCAGTAACCATTTATGATGCTCTGGGAAGAGAAGTGGCATTATTGGTGAACGAAACGAAGGTGGCGGGAAATTATTCAGTAACATTTGATGCATCAAAGCTTTCCAGCGGAATATATTTTGCAAAGCTGCAAAGCGGAGATAAGGCTCAGTTGAATAAAATGATGTATATGAAGTAGTCTCATCTGAATAGGATATTATCTTTAGGAGCCTTCGGAAGAAGGCTTCTTTATTTCTTGGGGTGATGAGACCTACAAACGAATTTATGCGTAAATTCTCCCACCCAATATGCCACATACAATCACATAACCGATTCTACGGACGCCAACTATCGTTGAATGGGAATTTACAGACCATCCGCTAAATCCATGATATTTCCAGTGCCATCTGGTGGAGGCATGCATCAGTATCCGACTCATACTACGTCACGGCAGTTTCATCTCCCAATATGCCCACTGGAACCCTGACCTATTGCCATAAAATCAATCCTACGCCCTTTGTTAAGCATAGTCCTGACAGCTGAATCATGCGTTGATTTTGCACACTCTTTACCCTACATTGGCGTATCAATTAGCAACAGCCGGCGCTTCCCGTAGGTATCTTATCTCATTGTCCCTGCGGAATTATCTTCTATACAACGTAAGAACCTCATATGGCAATCAAAAAATCTGAACTCTATTCATCACTTTGGGCAAGCTGCAATGAACTCCGTGGCGGGATGGATGCATCGCAATACAAGGACTACGTTCTCGTTCTATTGTTCATCAAGTATGTATCCGATAAATATGCGGGTGTGCCGTTTGCGCCGATAACCGTACCGAAGGGTGCCAGCTTTAAGGATATGGTGGCGCTGAAGGGGAAGACAACCATTGGCGACGACATCAATAAGAAGATCATCGCCAAGATCGCTGAAGCGAACAAGCTGACCGGCACGATTGACGTTGCCGATTTCAACAACTCGGAGAAACTCGGCAGCGGTAAGGATATGGTTACGAAGCTGACCAACCTGATCGCCATCTTCGAAAATCCGTCACTCGACTTCAGTTCCAACCGTGCAGATGGTGATGACATCCTTGGTGATGCGTACGAATATCTGATGCGGCACTTTGCTACGGAGAGTGGTAAAAGTAAAGGGCAGTTCTATACGCCAGCTGAGGTGAGCCGGATAATGGCAAAGATTATCGGAGTGGGTAATCATGCAACAGCTTCAACCACCGTATATGATCCTACGTGCGGATCGGGTTCGCTGTTGTTGAAGGTTGCAGATGAAAGCGAAAAAGGTCTAACGATTTACGGGCAGGAGATGGATGTTGCTACCGCCGCTCTCGCAAGGATGAACATGATCCTGCACAACAATCCAACTGCGGAGATCAAGCAGGGGAATACGCTGTCAACGCCCCTCTTCCTTGATGACAAGAACCGGTTGAAGACGCATGACTATGTGGTTGCAAATCCGCCGTTCTCGTTCAAGTCGTGGAGCAACGGTGTTGATCCTGTGAATGATCCGTATGACAGGTTCTCCGGATACGGCGTTCCCCCTTCAAAGAACGGTGACTATGCGTTCCTGCTGCACATCATTCGCTCGCTGAAGAGCAAAGGGAAGGGCGCAGTCATTCTTCCGCACGGAGTACTGTTCCGTGGCAATGCGGAAGCGGAGATACGCACAAACATAATCCGCAAAGGATACATCAAAGGGATCATCGGTCTGCCGGCGAACCTGTTCTACGGCACCGGTATTCCGGCGTGCATTATCGTTATCGACAAAGAGAATGCCGAGAACCGCAAGGGTCTCTTTATGATCGATGCGAGCAAGGGCTTCGAGAAGGATGGCAACAAGAACCGATTGCGTGAACAGGACATCCACAAGATCGTTGATGTGTTCAACAAGCAGTTGGAGATCCCGAAATTCAGTCGGATGGTTTCTGTTGCGGAGATCGAAGAGAAGGAGTTCAACCTGAACATCCCACGCTACATCGACAGTCAGGAAGCGGAGGATATACAGGATATTGAAGCGCATTTGATGGGCGGCATACCGGATGCAGACATTGATGCCCTCGGACAGTTTTGGGACGTGTATCCCTCACTCAAGAAGGAGTTGTTTGCAAAGAGTGACCGTAAAGGTTACAGTTCAATCAAAGTGAAGGATGATGCCATTAAGCAGACGATCTTTGCTCACCCGGAGTTTGTGGCGTATACAAAGAAGATCGATACAGTCTTTACTGGATGGAAGAATAAACACACTCCGCTGTTGAAGAAGATCGACGGCAAAACCAAACCGAAGAAGTTCATCCATCAGTTAAGCGAAGATCTGCTTGATACATTCGGTGATCTACGTTTGATTGATCCGTACGATGTCTATCAGCATTTAATGACCTATTGGTACTCAACAATGCAGGACGATTTCTACCTGATCGTATCGGACGGATGGAAAGCCGGTAACGAACTGGTCTGGGAGAAAAAGGAGTTTGAAGGAAAACTGATACCGAAGCAGCTGATGATCTACCGGTACTTCTCTGGCGAACAAAAAGCTATCGAACAGCTGGAAGCAGACCGTGACGCACTCACAGCGCAACTGGAAGAGATGGAAGAAGAGCATGGCGGCGACGATGGACTCTTTGCCGAACTGGAGAAGGTTAACAAAGCGAACGTTGCGAAGCGATTGAAGGACATTAAGAGTGAGAAGGATGCTGCTGATGAGCGCAAGGTGCTTGAACAGTATTTGGCATTGGCGGAGAAGGAATCTGAAGCGGGCAAGAAGATAAAGGATGCACAGAGCGTATTGAACGATAAGCTCATAGCAAAGTACAAGGCGATGTCCGAGAATGATATTAAGACAATGGTTGTCGACGATAAATGGATGGCAACAATCGAGCATACAGTGAAGAATGAAATGCAGCGTATTAGCCAACGGCTCACGCAGCGTGTTAAAGATCTTTCAGACCGGTATGCAATACCAATGCCAACAGTGAGTAGTGATGTTGTTGCATTGGAGAGAAAAGTCAATGCGCACTTACAAAAAATGGGATTGATATGGAAGTAAGTATCGATAAAATTCCAGACGGCTGGGAGTTAAAATCTCTCAATGATATTTGTATTAAAATACAAGACGGAAATTATGGTGGTCAATATCCTAAAGCCAGCGAGTTTCTTGATTATGGTATTCCGTTCTTAACATCAAAAGTGATTGGAAAAGATGGCATCTTAAAAAACGAGCTAATTGATTATATCTCCTTCGAAAAACATGTTGAGCTTGATAAGGCTCATTTACAACTAAACGATGTTCTTTTAACAAACCGAGGAGCATCAGTGGGTGCGATAGGCTATGTCGACAAAAGTATTTCTCATGGTAATATCGGACCACAATTGACTTTATTAAGGGTTAAACCAGATATTGCAGACAGTAGATATTTATTTCAGGCGATGAAATCGAAGCATTTTCGAAATCAACTATCACAAAGCGATAGTGGAAGTGCGATGAATTTTTTTGGTGTTGGCACAACAAAATCATTCAAAGTTAAAATCCCTAAAAACATAAACGAACAAACCGCCATCGCCACCGCATTGAGCGACACCGATGCGCTCATCACCTCGTTAGAGAGACTTATTGAGAAGAAGCGCAACATAAAGCAAGGGGCTATGCAGCAACTCTTGACTGGTAAGAAACGGTTGCCGGGGTTTAGTGGAAAGTGGGAAGTGAAGAAGTTGGAAGATTTGATTTTTAGTTTCCAAAATGGTTACGGATTCTCTGCCGAAGGATATGACAAAGTTGGGACACCAATTGTTACGATGGCTCAGATTGGTTTGGATGGATCATTTCAGTTTGATGAGAACAAAGTAAACTATTGGCGAACTTCTGAGTTTAATTCACTTAAAAGTTTTCATCTGCACAATGGGGATGTCATAATTGCTATGACTGATGTTACACCTGAAAAAAACTTAATCGGAAGAATGACTACTGTTAAATCCAATCAAACAATGCTACTTAATCAGCGTGTTGGTCATTTGAGAATTGACAAGTCGAAAATCAGCCCCTTATTCCTTACTTCATTGTCAAATATGAAAACTTGGAGAGATTACTCAATATCGTCTGCAACATTGGGAGTTCAAGCAAATATTGGTACAAAAGGCATCTTAAATGGTAAATTCTTTATAGCTCCCATCGAAGAACAATCCGCTATCTCCCAAGTCCTCAGCGATATGGATGCTGAGCTCGAATCATTGGAACGCAAATTGGAGAAATACAAACTCATCAAACAAGGAATGATGCAGGAGCTGCTTTCAGGGAAGACGAGACTGGTATGAAAAATAAAACCATAACAGTGCAAGGGACAGATATTACCATCATTTCCAAAGGCGATAAAGAATTTATATCGCTTACGGATATGCTGAAGGCAAAGGATGGCGATTTTTTTATTTCAGACTGGCTGCGGAATAGAAATACCGTCGAGTTTCTTGCTGTATGGGAAAGTGTGTATAATCCCGATTTTAATTATGGCGAATCTGCCATAATTAAAAGTAAGGCTGGCTTGAATAATTACAAAATAAGCGTAAAAGAATGGCAGGAAAAAACGAATGCCATTGGGCTGATAGCCACAGCCGGTAGATACGGAGGAACGTATGCTCACCCTGATATTGCATTTGAATTTGGAATGTGGGTAAGCGCCGAGTTCAAAATATATCTTATTAAAGAGTTTCAACGCCTTAAAACAGATGAGAACAGTCGCTTAAAATTAGAATGGAATTTACAGCGTACGTTAGCCAAAATAAATTACCACATCCATGCCGATGCCATCAAAGAAAATCTGATACCGGCATCACTATCAAAAGAGAAAATAAATTTTGTCTATGCCGATGAAGCAGACATACTGAATATGGCGTTGTTTGGAATGACGGCAAAACAATGGAGAGATGCACACCCAAAAGCAGAAGGCAACATTCGTGATACCGCAAGCATTGAGCAATTAGTGGTACTTTCGAATATGGAAAGCATCAACGCTGTTTTGATACATCAGGGACTGCCGCAAAAAGACCGACTGCAACAGCTCAATAAAATTGCCATCACTCAAATGAAATCACTGGTAGGAAACAGACAATTGAATAAATTAAAATAAGCAATAATGGAATAAGGAATTATGCAGGAGCTGCTTATAAGGATGACGGCTGTTGCAATTATTAAACTGTATGTAGTAGCTTAATCGGGTAGTATAGTCAAGTGCAACTATGGTATTCTATAGTTGCAGTAAACGTTGTAAATGCAAATAAAAAAATATACAGTTGCTGAAACTCAATTAAGCGCAAATATACGACGCCCCAAACGAACTATTGCTGGAAAATATTTGCACACGGAGTGCAAAATTGCGATGACCCAATATCAACGATAATATGCCCATAGTAGGACAAATAGAACGCCATACGCAAGATCGTATTGTAAAACTATTTAAGAACACATTACAATACGAAAACCTCGGCAACTGGGAAGATCGTGAAGGCAATAGCAACATCGAAGAGTCATATCTTCGCCCTTATCTCCTACAGCGTGGATACAGTGACACTCTCATCAACAAGGCTCTCGACCGACTGCGCATCGCTGCCAACAACGCTGAACGAAGTCTTTTCAAGAACAACAAGGAAGTGTACAGTTATCTGCGGTATGGTGTGCCAGTGCCAGTTGGTGCGGGTGAAAATACCGAAACTATACACCTTATCGACTGGGCGCATCCTGAGAAGAATCATTTTGCCATCGCTGAAGAGGTAACAGTACAAGGTGAGCGTGAGAAACGTCCGGACATCGTAATATACGTGAACGGCATTGCTGTTGGTGTGTTGGAGTTGAAGCGCAGCACTGTCTCAATCGGCGAAGGGATACGCCAGAGCATCGTCAATCAGAAGAAAGAGTTCATTCAATCGTTCTTCTCAACCGTACAGTTTGTCTTCGCCGGCAACGACACCGAAGGACTGCGGTACGGAACGATAGATACACCGGAGAAATACTTCCAGTCGTGGAAAGAAGAGATCAACGATGCAAGCCAGCTGCAGCTGGACAAGTACATAACCAAGTTGTGCAACAAGCAGCGCCTTATTGAACTGATGTATGACTTCGTCGTGTTCGACGGTGAGGTAAAGAAACTTCCCCGCCCGCACCAGTACTTCGGTCTGAAAGCCGCACAGGAGTTCGTGAAGCGTAAAGAGGGGGGCATCATCTGGCACACGCAGGGAAGCGGCAAGAGTATTGTTATGGTGCTGCTGGCGAAATGGATACTTGAGAACAATCCAAATGCCCGGGTTGCCATCATTACAGATCGTGACGAGCTGGATAAACAGATCAACCGTGTCTTCACCGATGCAGGAGAACAGATCTACCGTACAACCAGCGGTAAGGATCTATTGAACCAATTGGCACAACCCAAGCCACGTCTGCTTTGTTCACTCGTTCACAAGTTCGGACGGCGTGATGTAGATCAGTTTGAGAAATTCGTCGAAGAGCTTCGTGAGAGTCCATCGGCTGCGGTTGGTGAGCTGTTTGTCTTTGTGGATGAATGTCACCGTACGCAATCCGGTAAGCTGCATAAAGTAATGAAGGCGATCCTGAAGAACGCCGTCTTCATCGGCTTCACCGGAACGCCGCTACTTAAGCAGGACAAACAGACCAGCCTTGAAATCTTCGGACGTTATATCCATACCTATAAGTTCAACGAGGGTGTCGCTGATGGTGTGATACTGGATCTTATCTACGAAGCACGGGACATCGATCAGAAAATCTCATCGCAGGATAAGATCGACGCATGGTTCGATTCGAAGACGAAGGGATTGAATGACTTCCAAAAGGTAGAACTCAAGAAGAAATGGGGCACAATGCAGAAGGTGCTCAGTTCTCATTCACGTTTAGGGAAGATCGTCAATGACATCGTGCTCGACTTTTCTACAAAGCAGCGTCTTTCCCGCCAATCAGGAAACGCAATACTTGTTGCACGAAGCATCTACGAAGCAACAAGATACTATGAGCTGTTCCAGAGTACGCCGTTAAAAGGAAAATGTGCGGTTATCACCTCCTACAATCCATCCACCAAGGATATTACTACCGAAGGTACCGGAGAGAATACTGAAACCGACAAAGAGTATGTGTACAAGACCTACAAAGAATTACTGCACGGTAAAGCTACAGAGGACTACGAAGACGAAGCCAAAAAACTGTTTGTAAAAGAACCTGTGAACATGAGACTGCTGGTTGTTGTCGATAAGCTGCTCACCGGCTTCGACGCACCGGCGTGCACATATCTTTACATCGATAAGAAGATGCAGGATCACGGACTCTTTCAGGCGATCTGCCGGGTGAACCGGCTTGATGGTGAAGACAAGCAGTTCGGGTACATCATAGATTACCGAGACCTCTTTGAAAGCGTTGAAGGAGCTCTTTCGGTCTATACGTCACCATTAGATTACGATACGTTCAGCAAGGAAGATGTCGATGTGATGCTGAAGGACAGACTCAAGATAGGTAAAGAGCGGTTGGACGATGCGCTTGAAGAAGTTGCTTTGGTATGCGAACCTGTGCCGCCGCCGAAAGACACTTTGACGTACATCCATTACTTCTGTGGCAACACCGAGAAACCCGAAGAATTGAAAGCCAACGAAGAGAAACGAACTGCGTTGTATAAGCAGACAGTAATGCTTGTCAGAGCATACGCCAATATCGCCGATGAACTTGAAGAGGCAGGGTACACAATAGGACAGATCACAGGCATCAACAAGGACCTCGATTTCTATCTGAAACTCCGTGAGGAGATTAGAATAGCAAGTGGTGAGACACTCGATCTGAAATCTTATGAGGCGGATATGAGACACCTCATAGATACTTATATCCAATCTGATGAAAGCAGAAGGATAGATCCTTTCGGTGATCAGACGTTGCTTGATATTATTGTAAACAGTGGTATTGCTGATGCTATTAAAAATCTACCGAATGGTATCAAAAGTAGCCAAGAAGCTGTTGCAGAGACAATAGAACGTAATGTTCGTCAAAAGATTATCAAAGAGCAGCTTGTAGACCCGGCATACTTTGATAAAATGTCCGAGCTGCTTGATACGATCATAAAAGAACGCAAGACACTGGCGATTCAGTACGAAGATTACCTGAAGAAAATCGCCGCTTTATCGAAACAGGTGATGAACACCGTCCGTGCAGACCTTCCGCAGGGGGTAGAAACGCCGGCACAGCGGGCGCTGTATCATAATCTTGAAGAGGATGAAGCAACAGCATTGAAGGTGCACGAAGAAGTACTGCGTGTGAAGAAGGCGGACTTCAGAGGGAATCTGCAGAAGGAAAACGAAATCAAATCAGTGATCTACGGTATCCTGAAGGATGAAAAAGAAGTTGAACGGATATTTGCCATCATCAAACAGCAGAGAGAATACTAACGTGAGCGAGATTGCTGTCGGCGATATTACGATTGAAGTAGTTCAGAAGAACATCAAGAATCTGCACCTCAGCGTTTATCCCCCCACCGGAAGAGTAAGGATCTCTGCACCTCTCCGCATGTCATTGGATACCATACGTCTCTATGCCATTTCAAAGCTCGGATGGATACGGAAGCATCAGACAAAACTCCGCAGCCAAAAACGTGAAGCGCCACGTGATTACATCTCCGGTGAGAGTCATTTCTTTCTCGGCAAAAGGTATCTGCTCAAAGTTATTGAACACGATGCACCTGCCGCAGTACATCAAAAACACGATACGTTGGAACTCTTTATCCGTCCGAAGACCAACCGGTTGAAACGTGCTGCCATCCTCCATGAGTGGTATCGCATGCGATTGAAAGAGATCCTCCCAAGCCTTATCCAACGATATGAACCACGGATGAACGTGCACGTGAACGAGTGGGGCGTGAAGAAGATGAAGACAAAATGGGGGACGTGCAACATCAGAGCGCAGCGCATATGGCTGAACCTTGAGCTTGCAAAGAAACCTTTGCATTGTATCGAACACGTTGTCGTACACGAGATGGTGCATCTGCTTGAACGCAAGCACAACGAACAGTTCATCCGCCTGATGGATTCATATCTACCGCAGTGGCGTCAGTTCAAGGAGGAACTGAACCGATTTCCGGTTGCTCATAGTGAGTGGGAATACTAAAACAGACTAAAGTTATATGATACACTTTAAGGCGCCGATACTGGCGTCTTTTTTATTTTCCTTCCGACTGAAATGTCACACTCCCAGATTGAACTATTCAATCGATGTGATAAATAAAAAATAATCAATCTACATGATTATTCCCTTGACTCGACCAAAAGTAATAATCTACTATTTGTAGGTCATGATTAAGGTATACCTTATTTATAACCTTTTGAGATGCCTCAACACACCTTAATCATGACAAACTAAGGTAATTGTGTTGGGGCATTCTCTATTTAAGGAGGATATATGAGGATTTTAACTCCTCTCAAAAGCATTCGTGCAAAGTGCATGGATTGTTCCAATGGCAGCAGGAAACGGGTTACAGAATGTATTGAAGAGTATTGTTCCCTCTATATCTATAGAATGGGAACAAACCCACATCGAAAAGGAATGGGCAACTTGAGCAATTTTGTGAAGAAAAATCAATAGCTAATACCAAAACAGGAGTAAGTTAGATATGAAAATAATGGATGTCAAAATAAGTCGTAAACATACCTATAAAATGTATGTAACGAAATGTTCGTTTTGTAAACAATATTTTTATGCCATGGTTCATAAAGATTCTGTAAGGCCATTTCGATATTACTGCACTATGCAGTGTAAAGATTATCACAAAAAAAGCTCTATAAAAAATCTCAGAAAATACATTAGCTACATTTTTGTTAATGTAAAATAATTATTCAAATAAACCTAAATAGGCGGACAATCCAGGACTGGTCTGGATCCCAAATCAGGAATGTTCCAGTTGTAAATTGAGCGTCATTCCTGACCGACTTATTACTCAAAACATAAGGAAATTTATGACAACGCAACCAGAAAGATCTGGGAGTAATCCCACAATTTCACCAGAATTTGATTCACTTCTTCGAGCAAGCATGAGAATTGATACGATTAATGTCGCACAAGATTTTATTAATGGGAAAATATACTATGGTGCGGTACTGAAAGGCGATTCATATCTGATAAATTCGGATCAGGTGTATTTCAAACTGGAGGATGCATTAGGCAATGGATTTAAACCAAATATCAGGGAGATACAAAAATCGGGTTTGTCACCAGATACGATAAAGACATTTTTTGAAAATACTTTGCCAATAGATGTTACGGAATTGTTCAAGGATATCACAAAATACTATAAACGCTTCATAATATTTACAAATCCCGAACACTATATACTTTTAACTCTCTGGACAATGGGTACTTATATGTTCAGAGCATTCTCGTATTATCCGTATCTGCATTTTGTCGGGGAAAAGGGGACCGGTAAATCTACAGTGCTTGGTTTGGTTAGAGCCATTGCCTTTAATGGTCAAAACTCGGTAGGGACAACACAAGCAGTACTATTTCGTGAAAGTGAATCATTGTCTCCAACATGGATGTTGGATGAGTCTGAATGGCTGGGAAGTAAGTTTTTAGAAAAATCTCAGGGGCTTTCGGACATATTGAAGTCAGGTTTTCATAAGGAGGGGATAGCAAGGCGTTGTTCTACAAATGAAAATTCAAAAATCGAATCTTTTTGTGTTTATTCGCCAAAGGCATTTGCTTCCATCAATGAGTTTGATAATGTTCTTGCAGACCGAACGATACCGATTACACTCCAAAAGAAATTATCAACGGAGAGAGTTGAAAAATTGACTGATTCATCACAAGTTCGTGAGATGCAAAAAAATCTGGTCAACAGGTTGTACTTATTTGGTCTACAGCATGGGAAGTTCATAGGCAATACCTATCAAAACAACTTTGAATCGATTAATGGTATCGAAATTACTCGTAATCGTGAACAAGATATCTGGGCACCGATACTTGTAATTGCCAATTACATCGACTCCAAGATGCCACAGGGCAATCCTTTTCAAGTTACGGGATATACAAAACGACTCATTATGAACTATTTAGAAGATAGAGATTTTGAGGATACCTCAGATAATCTTATGATAATAATTGTAGACTCTTTGGAGGACGTATACGATAATTGCCCGAATGGCGTTGAGATTATGCCACGATTAAAAAGATTTCCGACTTCTTCGGTATTACAATATCTAATACGAGTGCACGAATTTCCTTCTTTCATTAAAGTTGGAACTCTGACGAGGAAAATGAAGACCCTTGGTTTTCATAATAAGCCCGTAACAGTTCAAGGCGCATCAAGAAGGGCCTATGAAATTGAACATGATCGAATTGAAGAATTAAAGAATAGATATCTTAATCGTGCTCGTGAAAGTAATTTTACCCAAGGCATTAGAGATGAGACCTATGGTAGGCTTCTATCATTGGACGAATTATTGGTGCCACAAAATTCGTTACAAAATGTTACGGTTGAAAATACAGATAATTCTTGAAAAGATTGAATAAATACACTTATTACACATATTACATATTATAATAGATGTCGTTTATTGTTTTTACTCAAATCATAACAGCTTACTGCATTTCTATTATCTGTAATTTGTGTAATCAGTGTAATACCTATCAAAAAATTGTCGCAAATGTAAGCCGGCATCTAACCTAAGGCTTTTGCCAATATGGCAGACCATCCCCCCGGGGTGTTTTATGCTATGATTCTGTAACTATAAAAACAGACCACACTCTCTCATCCTCACCAAGCTGATCTTGGGTGTTGAAAAAAATAACCACGTCAAAATGACGTGGATGAGGATGATCGGAATGATGAGGAGAAAAGTGGGGGGAGCGGTGGTGATCCATTGAACGATCTTACAGTTTGATATACAGCCTTTCTTCTGGTTGCTCGCAGTAATCAGGTGGCACGTCTCCGGTCTTCTTGAAGTACTCTGATAGCTGCTTCTTATCGGGCTCATATTTCACCCTCACCGCCTGCGGAACGTTAGCCTGTGTCCATGTAAGGAGGGCATCAGGATCGCCCCAATGCCTTAAATTGATCCTTCGGATATATGCCGTCCCACGAGGTGTCTGGATGTTCTTTAGGACCTTCGAATCAAGGAAGGCCTTGATGTAGGTCTTCAACTGATCAATACGAAGCTGTGCCGTGTTCATCTTCGATTTGAAGAACATAACAGCTTCTTCCGATTGCATCCCATAGAGTGCAATCTGGTCTTCAAGATGCCCGATGGATTCAATCATGTTTGTTATATCCTGAAAATTACTCGGTGTGACGTCAGCATTCGGCTGAAGCAACCGTTGATCATTCTCCAATTCCTTTGACGTGGGGAACGAGATCAATTGCAGTGGTGGTATTTCATCTTCACGACGATCAATAACTGTTGCAGTGTTCATATAAACTCCTGAGGATAAAATGTTAGGGAATACTATTCCGTACATACATGTACGGAATAGTATGATGAGATTAGAATACATCACCTTCTTCAACTGTTTCATTGACAGAAGTTGTTACTTCAAACGGTGTAGCATCAAGAACATCAGCCTTATAATTCTTGGGATACCCTTTTGCTAACGAAGATTGGAATCTCTTTGCAAGAGTTTCAGCACCTTCTTCGGTTGAAGCAACAATATTCCAGTCTGAATAATGCGGCTTCCCGTTATTCTTCATCCCGCTCACATAGGAGAGGCGGAAGAACTTTTTGTCGAGCATTGTTTCGAGTGCTTCCTCCGGTATAGTGTTGTCGGGATTAAGAGTCCCTTTGTACCCGAGTTTGCTGAACAGTTCCTGGACCGGGAAGGCTGATCCCCAGCCGATGATTTCACCTGAATCATTCCGCTTGAAGTTGCCAGCGATCAATAACTCCGGTTGAAAGTCTCTGCCGATCTCCAACACCAACCGCACACCGATATCAACGGGATTTGTCAGTGGGTGCGGGGTTGTTGCAGATACATCTTCGATAGAAACGATCGTGGCTTCATTAACGAAGATACCTTTACCGAAGAAAGGTTTGCTGTACGGTTGGTTCAAAGAAAGTGTCATGATGTTGCTCCTTATATTATACAACCTTACGCAGAGTCACTCTCCGGTTCGGTTGTGATGATGAAATGATGTTAGTTGGTGTTGATATGTTTTTAGAAGGAATGACTCTATTGGCTGCAATATCAAGGATAGTCACAAGAGATTGCTTGCTGTTTATCGGACATTGAAGATCCCCTGTGTACCCATTCTTGTTCAACGACAATAATTTGGCATCATTGCTGAACTGTAGAATAATATCAGCTTTATAAGGCATTGATGAATAGACACGAGGCAGCATCTTGCCGGTTGGCTTATCGCCGATGTATTCTTCCTTCACTCTTGCTGTAAGAACGAGATTGAACTTTCCGGAAAACTTTATATCATCGATCACCGCATTACAGAGAGCATACACATCACCCCAGTTGAATATTGGATACACGGATTCTTTCTTTGTCCGGTCCAGATATTCGATCTCAGCAAAGGTCTGTAAGTCAGAAATTGAATCGATGACGATAGTTCCGGACGGCTGTGTCGTGAGGATATGTTTCACAGCCACAACGAGTTCCTTATAATTCTTAGCAGTGGCAAATTTCACATTCTTGAATTTCCGAGTAACAATCTGAGCACGATATTCAGTGTCCAATAAATAAATAGTCTCACGTTCAGACATTGTGCAGGCAAGATGAGTCTTTCCGCTTCCTTCCTTGCCGGCGATCAGCACAACTGTCTTCGGGTTTTCTTCAACCTCGTTGAATGCAAATGAGGCGCTCATCCGATTGAGTTCCTCACGTTCCTTGTCGTTGTTGTAATATGGATTTGGTTTTGACATAGATCCTCCGTTAGTTTTTGGATAGTTGTTGTGCGTAGGTTATCATTCCGTCAGTTGAAAGACTGTTGTTGCGGTAATCGGAATGTGTTTGTTTCTCGTTGTGCCAAAAAGTTTGAGTACAAGCATCGAGCATACCGAATGCATTGTGCTCTTCGTGAGAGAGATACCGGTCAACAATCTTACCCCATTGTGAAACGCTCAGCGCCGACAGATGCTTCTCACGTATCTCCTGCAAATCAGGCATAGTAAGATCCTTCTGCTTCAGCGTATTCAATGCTTTCGCAAAGCGTGTCAACCGTGTCTGTGAATTGGGGAGAAGAAGGTCGAATGCTTTCTGAGTCTCATCATTCCATGAGAGATTTCCCTGGTTATGTCGGAACGAGAACTTGGCGAAGTACATATCGCTCGTCATCCCGTTGCTGCAAATGAGATGTTCTGCATACATCCCGACAGAGAGTGAGCGGGTTCCGTCATATGAGTTGTATGCTATGAGCCCGAACCGTACGATATCACCCTTCGTTATCTCTGCAGATATTCTGTCCGTTGTGATGCTGTAAACGAACCTTCTTCCGTCGAAGAACAGTTTGCGCTGCTTCCAATCGTTCACCGGTGAGCGGTCAGCAATTGCATCGACAACATCTTTCACCTGCGAGTTGTGAACGAGAAGGTAGTTCGGTGATACAACGCCGATCTCATTCCATCCGGTTTTGGATTCTGCATCTTCGATCCTGACAGATTTACCCTGTGACTTCATCCCGTCTTTCGAGAACAAGGGTGTTACTTCTATGTGCGCATATGGATCCATGGTATTACTCCTTTGGATTATTGTTAGATAAGTCCCTTCTCAGCGAAGGATGTGTATGATTCGTCGGTGAAGATGATATGATCGTGTACAGGTATACCAAGCAGCTTACCGGCTGAAACAATCTGATTGGTGATAGACAGGTCTTCTGCGGAAGGCTCCAGATTGCCTGAGGGATGATTATGTGCAATTATAATACTTGCACACGTTGCAACGATAGCTCCACGGAAAACCTCACGTGGGTGGGTCAAAGATGAATTTAAAAGCCCTTCGGTGATGATCTCGAACCCAATCACTCGGTTTGCGGAATTGAGCCAGAAGACCACGAATCTCTCACGGACCTGTTGGCGAAACATATATGCAAAGTTCTCATAAACATCCTGCGAACTTTTTATGTAAACCTTCTTATTTGGTGTTTCAGGATATGCAATCGTACAATCGTTGAACTTCCACGAAATGGTACGCATCAGTGTTTTCATAGGCGTTCACCTCCTTTATGTTTTTATGAGCAATGATTTGGAGGCAAATGAATCTATGGTGATGGAATCAAGTATCAGTTGTGATATTGCAGGGGGGATGGTTGCAGTCGGCAGATCTTACGTTGTTGTGTAAGGTAATTGAATGGCGTTGATAAATTCTGAGGAAGTACGATTTAAATTCCGTGGAATGATCCTTTACGAAATTATTCGATCTTTGGTTTTTCTGTGTGTGCGAAGATACAGGACTGATGAAAACGATATAGCAGCACAATAGGAAAATGTAGGAGTGGGTGTGTCCTTATTTTTGAAGATAGGTTGGGTTAAAAGGGGTCTTACATTTGGGGCAATTTTTCTAAGGAAATCAGTATTGATTGCGGGAGGATGGGTCTGGAAGCTACAGCAGAAATGTTATATTGCTTAGACAATGTATTGCTGTTGTATATACCCTTGCTTACCTTATGACGGAAATATGCTATGACATATTTGCATGGGTCAAGAATTGAACTTGAAAGTTCATTGAAGATTGATGCATCGTGTAATAGGCTGTCTGGCTCCGCATTTTACTCATAATTGAAGAAACTACGTAGTCACTCCGTCTAATAACTGGTT
>CAIOTF010000049.1 GCA_903861125.1 uncultured Ignavibacteriota bacterium | reverse complement strand
CCGGTAGAAGCTTGGACTCTGGTCATTATTCACCAACGTTTTCACCTCCTGGCCAAGCACCGAATAGATCTTTACCGTTACGTTGCTCTGTTTCGGTAAGCCGTATTGGATCGTAGTGGACGGATTGAATGGATTCGGATAATTTTGTGCCAACTGATATTCTGTCGGAATCATATCCATCAGGTCCTGTACAAACAACAGATTATCTGTAATGTCAGAACTGTCGGTCGCCATCATCTGATACCCGGCGGCCGGATTCGACGAATTGAATTGACCTAATACACCGGTGAATGTTACCAGTTTTGTCAGGATCTTTTTACCGGCAATCGTGTTATCCGTTGCATTCGGGATTCTCAACACTATCGTCTTTGTTGTATCGGACGGATCGGTGATACTGTACGATTTTGCTGATGCATATACAGTATCTGTTCCGGCTACTATTTTCAGCGCAACGACTTTGATCAATTGACCCTCATAATCCTCACCGTTGGTGACAAGTTTTGCCAGTGTCACGATCTTTGCCGCCGGAAGCGCATTGTTACGGCTGGTAACAGTAAAGTTATACAGATCCGCTGCCACTACTTCTTTCAGCGAATTATATTCCGATACCTTTCCTATAACCCGGATCTTATCGCCAACTTTAATACCGCCGCTGGTGACAGAATCTTTCCACGGACCGGATGCCACATACATAACTATGCCGTACGATGTATCCTGCATATATGTATAGTTACCTCTTACGCGCGTAGCAATACCTTCGAAGGCGACTTCAGTTCCGTTGGTGGCATTATGTGCCAAACGCAACGTACCAACGGCGATACCAGTGCCGCTTGCAGACAAAGTATCTTTTGTTGCACCGTTATGTACGAATGCGATCTTTCCTGACCTCAGGCCTGAGGCAGAAGGGGTGAATGTGACAAAGAATTTCTGTGTTTTCCCTGTATCGATTGTTGCCGTCGAGGGTGAAATGTTGAAATCTGAATTCGATGACGTTATGCCGGTTATTGTCAATGCCGATGTCCCGACATTCGATACCGTAACACTGTCTTTTCTGTTCTGACCAATTATTTGCGTCTTGAAAGCAAGTGTTGACGGCGTCAGGCTGAATCCGGCTTGAACGCCAATTCCTCCAACTTGAACTGTATCAGCTCCTTTCGGCGCATCATGAACGAAGAAAAGCTGTGCTGTTTTCACACCCTTTGAAGAAGGGGTAAATCGAATAATGATTTTTGCGCTGTCTGCCGGTTTCACGGTGAATGAAGCGGCCGACATCGTAACTGATACAGTAGGATCAATTACCGATTGTTCCGTTCCCGTAATTAGACCTTTCGAATTTGAAAGGGCGTCTACTTCATCACCAACTACCGCCGTTTTCTTTGCGGCTTGACGATTTATAACCGGTTCCGCTGTCAGGCGAGTGGCGGTTAATACCATTGCTGCAGACGGTGTAGTAACAGTAAATTCCGGTGAGCTTGAGATAACCGAAGTAACTGTTAATAAACCTGAACCTGTATTTTTAACATAGATGCTGTCCATTTTTGTGGCAGCGACAATAACCGAACCGAACTGCTTGTTCATCGTCGAAGCGGTAAAGTTCGGAACAACTGCGGTTCCTTTTGCGATAATTGTATCGAGTAAGGAACTCGCATTGTGCGAGAATACAACCGTGTCTACAAAATCACCGGCTTGAAGCGGGGCGAAGGTAAACTGGAATTTCGCCAACTCGCCGCCGTAGATGGTTGTACTCATCGGCATTACCGAGAAAGGTGCTTTAAAAGTAATCTTATCGACTATAAGTGCGGAAATACTCGTGTTCGATACTATTACCGTATCGTGCTTGATAGATTTTATCATGACTTCGCCAAAATCGACAAGACGTTTTGATGCTGTGAAGCCGGGAAGCGCGCCTTTACCATTCACCCCGAGTGTATCTTTCAGGGAGAGACCATTATTCTCAAAAATGAGTTTACCATCTTCTACTGAACCCGATGTCGGGGTGAAGGTAACATAGAATTTGGCACTGTCACCCGGATTAATACCGGCTGTATCCGGCATAACCATATAGCGCTGATTGGTCGCCGTTACATTTGATATAGTAAGCTTTGCAACCGATGCCGTATTTTTGATATAGACGCTGTCTTTTTTCGGAACATTGATAGCAACGTCACCAAAACTGATGGAGGGAATGGAAGCAGCGAAAACCGGATATTCTGATTTGCCGGCGAGCCAAATTGTATCAGGCGATGTATATCCATTGTGTGAAAACACTGCCACAGAGGATAATGCACCTGGTACGGCTGGATCATATATAAATGTAAACTTTGCGCTGTCACCAGCGGCTATTGGTCCCGCCGTCGTCGGCATAATTCTGAAATTTGTATCAGCAATTGCTGCCGTTGTGATATTCAACGGATCAGAACCGGTATTTTTCACATATAATTCGACTTGAGACATGTTCTTGATATCGATGAATCCAAAATCGACATTCCTGCCCCGCGACGTTGCAAAACGAGCGCCGAATTCATCAGCACCGATATCCGGAGTTACTGCATCGCGGATTGTTCCATCGATATCTGTTGTTACGCTTGCAAGCGGAACCGCTGCATTCGAAGCTGCTGATCTTGGATTAGCATCCGCGTTGATATAGACACTACCGGTCGTAAATGCAGGATCACCATTAATGCTGGCAGCGTCTAGCGAGGTACCTGTTCGCCAATCAGCAATAGTCGCATACGATGTTGTATTTCCATCGGGCGATCCAATGTTTCCGCCCGTACCGGGAGTATACAGAACGTTGTAATTTTCCAGCATCGTCGTGGTATTCGTCAGCCTGACTGCATAATGCTTCTGCTGCGCTGCATTCAGATTTGATCTGTTATTTACGAAGATATTGTTTATTACGGTATCGACGCCGGCTGTACCGCGCTGGAATGCCATCGTTGCAAGAGTTCCTGCACCGACATCCGAAACTCCGGACCCGGTTATGAGCACCGTATTGTACGCGATTAACGACGACGATGATGTCGCTTTCCTCAAACCGATCATCTGGACCGGGTTCGTGATATCATTTCCGGAAGCATCTTTTCCAAGCTTCACCATATTATTACGGATCACCGCACCACCAGTGCTGCCGTACAGACCACAAATAGTGGCTGAGTTATTGTTCGAAAGGACATTGACAGTGGAAATTACATTTCGCTCGATTAGCATCCGAGTCGCTGTTGTAGTCGTGCTGGGATATATTCCATAAGCCCAAACAGCGAGATTGCCGGCTGCACCATTGTAAATGTCTGAAACTTGATTACCCGAGACAATCTGATAATTATCATTCCCGGGATCGATCTGAATTCCGTAGATCGGTCCTGTTAGAGAGTTCGTAAGCACGTTGGGACTGATCGTGGAGAGAGTCTTAACAACGTTGTCGATAATCTGGGTTGCACCGCCGGTGGAAATAATACCGTACAGGGTTCCCTGTCCGAAGGCTGATTCCATTGCAAGGTTTGCCACAGTGTTATTCTGGATGAAAGATGTTCCTGCTTGGAACCTGATTCCCGCCATCCGGATTGCGGTGACTGTGGTCGATGTTGAATTCACAATTTTCAGACTCTTGGGAGTAGTCAGACTCCCGATGAGATTATTTTTCATTGTGAAAGTGCCGGTAACTGACGAACCCGAAAGTGTTGCGTTGAGTGTTGCCGCAGTCCATAAACCGCCGCAGTCAACTGTGATACCACCAACTGTATTATTGAAAACATTCACTGTCCCGCCGGAAGCACCGCCAAAATAAATTCCGGCCATTCGGCCACCTTCCGTTACTGTGCCGGCAAGAACCCGGATCCGGATCGAACTAGTATCGGTTCCTGATCCAACGGTATTTCCAGTGACAGTTCCTGCATCAAATGAACCGTCGCCAAAGTTGAGACCGGAGAAACAGAGATTACCTGACGTTACAAAAGAGGTTCCGATATCAAGATTTTTAATAATATTTCCCTGAATGCTGGTCGGGTTGGAATTACTGGCTGTCAGATTTATACCGCTGAATTTGACAAAGCCTGAATCGATTCTCCATGGAGTTCCTGCACCGTTTGGAGCCGATCCGCCGATCACATTGTTGGTAACGACAAAACCGCCGGCAGAAGAGTTATTCACTCTGATGCCGTATACTGTGCCGCCTGACAGATTAGTATACGTACGTGGGGTAGTTTGATAGATGTCGTTATTATTGATAGTCCAACTTACGTTGTTGCTAGTGAGATAAATTCCATAGATATCACTCAGCGATGCCGTTGATATGTAGATGTCATGAATATCGCAATTGGAAATTGTATTGCCGCTGTTTTCCTTTAGGGCTGTACCGCTGGAAAAAATTCCCGCCCTCGCAGTTCCTTGCCCGTCAACTTCACAATTATCTACGAGGTTATTGTCGTTTCCTGTAACGCCGACAGTCGAACCAAATCTCACTACTGAACCTGACGATGTGGTATCCTTCGCTTTCAAAACGCAATATTTGAGAACATTATTTGAAGCATCGTTAACAAATTGAAGAGCTGGTGCCGTCGCATATGTTCCCCACACAGTATTGCGTATCGTCAAATCCCTTGATGTTCCAACGCCTCCGCTGCGTCCGTCAATCGTAAATCCAGAGGCACCGTTTAGAATAATTGTTCCGGAAGTATCTGTGCCATTGATTGATAGTCCCGTTGCGCCTGATTGCGGCCGTATTGTTACAGTATTTGAATACTTGTAAAAAGATAATGGGAAGGTTTCGCCGGCAGATGTATAACTAGGCAGCAATTCAAAAACGGCATTTGCATCGAGTATCGATTCGTTCAATGCACTCGCAACCGCGGTTAAATTGGCATACGTACCGCCCGTTCCAACTGTATATGTTCCGCCTGCGAGATGTGAACCTCTTATTCCGACAGAGAGATATCCTAAAGAGGTGACAATACCCGATTGGAGACGTGAACCGTCGAATAAACCGCCGATGCTGTTGTATGTTCCGGTTTGTGTCGCCGATGAACCAAAAATATTGGTGGCATCAAGGGTGTCGGTAATCCGAAGCATAGTGCTCGTAAAGTTTGCGGCTCCGGACGTAAGAGAAGTTTTCCAATACCGGTTCGATTTCAGCGAACCAATCCCTGTCCCTGCGCTGCCGCTGCTGTTGCCTTCTACCTGTTCCGCCTGAACGACGACAGTTCCACCAGCTGTGGTAACTGGATTGATCATTTCGAAGAGATGTCCTGCATATTTTCCGATCGGGAATTGATATGTGGTACCAGCAGCCAAAGATGCCGGAAGAGTTCTTGCCAAAGGACCTGCAACATACCCTGACACGAGATTAATTTTTGT
The DNA here is from genome assembly GCA_903861125.1 of uncultured Ignavibacteriota bacterium. GTDB lineage: Bacteria > Bacteroidota > Ignavibacteria > UBA10030 > UBA8401 > UBA8401. The sequence continues at coordinate 128,478 of CAIOTF010000049.1, read as the reverse complement.
TATTTCCGCACCGGTAACCGTAAGAACATTCGCACCGTTATACAGCGTTCCATTGAGCAATGCGAGTGAATCGAGCGACAACGCATTGTCCATTACAATCCCGTTCAAATTGTTCACGGTCAGCGATTTCAAAGTCGTGATCGTGCTCGGGATAGCGAGACCGGCAGTTGTTCCACGCATGGTTAAATTTGTTGCTGCACCTGCTGTCATGTTTGCCAATGTTCCGGCAATCGGATTGCTTATAGTAAGTGACCCGTTGGAAATATCGAATGATCCTGATGTTAAGGTCAACGTACCATTAACAAGCATATTACCGCTCAGAGTAGCTGTTATGCCTGCGCCATTAATGGTCAAATTATCTGCAACACCGCCGGTGAGTGTACCAGTTGTAGTTATTTGGCGATTGACCGCTCCAAATTCATCCGCGCCCATATCGGGAGCCGATGCATCACGGGTAACGCCGTCGATGTCGGTGGTATATCCCGCAATTGGTGTACCGCCGCCCGTAACAAAGGGAATCGGCTGATATTCAGTGCCGGTGCTATTAATATGCAGATCGCTTGCACTGACAAATGCAGGATCTCCGCTAACGCTATTGATATCTCGTCCGCTCGATGACTGCCATGCAGCTATTGTTTTACGGGCGCTGCCGTTATAACCGAAAGAAGCTAGTGCACCGCTGACGTAAAAGTCATTATAATCAGACGTTACGCCGGTGTAACTGCTACTGCTCATGTAAATACCATAACTTGTAGCACTGTTGAATGCATTAAACACAGCATTATTTTTGACATCGGCAATGACTCCGCTGCTGCCAAAACCTATTCCTGCAACATTACCTCCGACGCATGTCGGTGACATGTTTATCGAATTATAATAGACTTTTGCTGTTGGTGCATCCTGGAAGTATATGCCCATGATTGGACCAGCATATGCTGCCTGTGCGCAAATAAAATTCGTGAACATATTATTATAGATGTTGAGCACGGTTCCTGAAACAGCACTCAACGGACTAATTCCATACAACCCTTGTCCTGTAGTATTATGATACGTACGAAGTGTATCAAAAATATTATTATACACATTAAAGGTTCCGCCGTATGTATTTAATATTATTCCATAAACAACAAATCCAGTTGTCACAAGCGATACCCCTGTGCTTATCGTGTTACCGGATATTTCACAAACCGAACTTCCCGTACCCATGTTAAAATAATATATGGTCCGTATTTGTCCTTTAAGGATATTGCCTTTCACCGATATATTCGTCCCATAAATAGGGGTAGTAGAGTATCCTGTCAATCTCAACGCATAAAATGGTGTTAATCCATTCGCACCTAAAGTATTGTTTTGGATCATCAAATTATCAGCGGCACCGGCAGCTTGTCCGTTAACATATATCGTCGCATTATTCTGGCTTGTAGACGATGCTGCTTTGTGAGTAAGAAGGCAATTTTTAACAGTAATGTTGTCCGTGTTTCCCCAAAATTGAATATTATACCTTCCGTTAGTACCATCATTAAGGGCAATCGTTAAATCCTTCGAAGTTCCTCCCACGGTATTCGAACCATCAAACGTGATATAGCTAGCATTTTCAATTTGTATCGCTGCATTTGTATTATTTGTGCTCGATGAAGAAGAACTACCTGAGATTGTTATTGTCGGTGTTTTCCCGATATTCGGTTTAATGGTTACATTATTTGATGCGGATAAGTCTGAACGTGTTAAAGCAAGAATATCTGCACTTTCGGTTAGGTCACCATCGATCAACAAACGGACAGCTCCCGAAACTCCCTGAGTGTTGATTGCTGAAAAAGCTCTTTCAAGTGATATAAATCCTTGCGGATTGGAACCTTGTGGAATAAAATAGTCACCCGTTAATGGCGTTGGTGTAAAATATGCAATTTTTTCAAACCACGATAATGTTGACGAGGAACTGACAACGAAGCAAGTTGAAGTATCATAGGCAGCGGCACCGCCAACCGAACCTGCCACTCCGCCTCTTCCGGTATTTGCACCGTAATAAATAGTACCATTGGTTGTGCTGACTTTATTAAATACACGTGACGTTGGAACAGAGATGACAAGTGCATTTTCATTTCCATGGAAATTAATATCATGAATTGTTAGTGCTATAACGGGCCATCCGCTTGCTTTCGACCATGCGCCTGACGCATACACGTACTTTACTAACCCGTTTGTTCCCGTCGATCCGTTTGAACTGACATAAATTGAGTTTCCATCAGCACTCGCCAACGCCGCATAATTTGTCGTGCCGTCATTACTTTCCTGAAAAAGAACCGATTTTGTAAAATTATTTGCAGTTGCACCTGATTGTGCAAGCATCATAACATTTCTATTCGCAGCAATAGCATTATCATGAACATAATAAAGTTTCAATGTTCCGGCGGAGAAAGAACCAGTAGAATGGATATACCGGAATGTGGTATCGGCAACAAATGTCGTCGTCCCGCCTATCATAATGGAATCAGCTGCATAACTATTTGCCGGATCAAATTTAAATATCTTTTTATTATTATAATCAGAGACATAAACGTTACCATCGTCATCAATGCATATTCCGTACGGAGCAGTTGCTCCCCATGCTCTTGTCGCTGTTGTACCGAACGATCCCGCAGGCCACGTAGCCGGCGTCACCGCAGAATCCCATTGTGCTTTTTCCCAATAGGTAATTTTTTGTGAGCCAGTGAGTGAATTAGTTACATACACTCTTCCGGCACCCGTACCGGTTGTCCGTTTATCGACAGCGATCCCGCGCCAATATGCCGAAACGCTTTTCCCATACATATTGGTATTGTTGGACGGATTCCAAACATTGATCATATTCTGACTGAGAGCCATGGATCCGAGTAAAAGCGAAAGAACCGCAATCTTTAGAACAGAGAATAATTTTTTCATAAGATACCCTTCAGAAAGTTTAATATGTTTGTTTTTTTGTGCTTAATTTTAATGATTGTTTTGAAATAAGATGCTGTGGAAGAGAAATATTGAAATGTAGGCAATAATAATTTTCCCGGGTGCCGTCTCGCAAACTATTATTTAATAACAAAAACATATCGGAGTGTTAACATATACAAAAAACAAAAATAAAACACTGATTTTTTTCCTATAAGTCTAAAAATTGAAAAATATATTTACAATTTTATCGTGCAACAGATATTTTTGTCTGTTGAGTCTCGACGTATTGAAATTGTTTCAAATAATATTTTGAAACAATTATATTTTTTGCATGACGTAATATGCTAGCTTACCAGTGTATTGCAGTATTAATTTATACTATATCATCCCACATAACAAGATAAGCACAGTGAATGGCATGTAAATTAACATTGTGATTCATAGAAGCATTAAGGTATTTTCAATTTTTCAAATCTCCAAACTATTAAAAAAATATTAAATTAATACTGTTGGTTGCTGTAAATTGCCCCAGGCTGGAAAGAAGATATTTTTATCTTGTTGTTGGGAAAATTATTGCGGCTATTGCGCAGTAGTTTGTCTTAAATGAAAATTTTTTGAAATAAAAATCGGCGCAGCGTTATTTTTTATTAAACGTTACTTCTTCCCAATCATCCGTACGAAATGGAGATGCGGGAAGTCCTGTCTTGTTGTAGAGGTTGCAGGCCGGATTATCCGCCCACGCATACCGGACGGAAACCGGATCTTTAATTTTCTTGTGTGATACCGTAATTGTCTTTCCTTTTATCTCAGCATCCGCCGGGAGGAATATTTTATCTTTTCCTGCAATGACGAATCCAATCACTTTTTTCCCTCCGGTCACGACCAATCCATTTTCAGAATGGTCGAATGTCAATCGGACCTTTGTTCCTTCGATTATAAATTTTTTCAGCTGCGGTCCTGAGTATTCCATTTTCTTTCCGTACGTTTTCGCGAGGGCTATTATCGCCAGACGTTCTCCGACCGGTCTTTTATTTACCGGATGCAGATCCTTCGGATCTCCGACATCAATCGTTACTGCTATGCCGGTGTTCGGAAGCGAAAGAGTAATCAATTGTGATTCGCGCAATTCTGCCCAGCCGCTTTTCGATGGTTCCGGCTGACGGTCGAGATTCGGCAATTGCACATAATAGAACGGAAAGTCCCCCTGCTGCCAAACACTTCTCCAATAAGTGATCATCGCCGGAAATAATTTTCGATACTGATATGCACGGGAAGCATTCGATTCTCCCTGATACCAGATGACCCCCTGCATTGCGAACGGAATGATCGGATAGAGCATCCCGTTATATTGTCCCGTGGGCGTATCGCGATGACCGGGACCTCGGGGAGCAGATGGCTTACGCGGTACCATTTTCCCGGCCGCAACCGCTGTAATCGAATCAGCCTTCCATTGTTCCAACAATTTCGGCATTTGTTCCTGCCATTCTATAATTGCATGCGGATACTCTGCAACATCGCTATTCCACCGTTTCAGGATCGGAACAAAATCCGAATCTCCTTCAAGAACTTCTTTCGGAACCCAACCCTCTGCCGCTGTTCCGGCCCAGGAATCGTGCACCAGACCGATCGGAATTTTCAGCGATTCCTGCAATGCTTTTCCGAAGAAATATCCAACAGCAGTAAAATCCCCCGCTTCTTCCGGTGAACATACACTCCATTTTCCTTTGCAGTCGGTCTGCAATGTTTCGGAAACAGCACGTTTTACGGTAAAAAGACGGATCAGAGGATTCAGCGCTTCCGAAACATCCTTAGGTCCATTACTCGTCTTTTTCAGTTCGAACGACATATTGGATTGACCGGAGCAGATCCAGACTTCACCGATCAGAATATTCTCCAACAACAATTCATTAGTGCCTTTCACCGTCATAGTGAACGGCCCCCCTTCATTCATCGGTGAAAGTTTTATCATCCATTTCCCGCTCATATCCGCCGCCGTCCGCTGCTGCTGAGCATTGAAAGAAACCGAAACTGTTTCCTGCGGTGCGGCAAAACCCCAGACGGGAACAGTGCAATTCCTTTGCAGCACCATGTTTGAACTGAAGATCGCCGCAAGACGGACTTCCGCCTGCATCACAGTGAAGGCGGAGATGAGAACAAAGAATATTTTCATAGTCGATCTATTATTTTAAGAGTATCATTCGTTTCGTTGACATCGTTTGTCCGGCGATCACCCGATAGAAATAGACGCCGGAGGGTTGAGTCGAAGCGTTCCAACGCAGCGTATGCGCACCGGCATTCATCGTCCCATTCTGGAGCACGGCAATAGTGGTTCCAATCAAAGAATATATTTCTACCGTTACGTTCGATCGTTCCGGGATCGTAAATGAAATTGATGTTTCCGGGTTGAAGGGATTGGGATAATTCTGCGAGAGAACAAACGCTGAAAGATTTTCAACTCCCCGCTGAACTGATGTTCCTGTTGAGACAAGCGAATTTTCTGTCGTTCCGGTAACGCGTGCCAGCGCCACAAGTATTGAACCGATTCCGGATGTGAGTGTAACCGTCGTCGAAGCTGACGTATCGGATGTAATATATCTCGGAAGACTATCCAGTGCGGTTGTATACGGAGTGACCAATGACGGCCCGACATTGTTCCAGACTGACCGGCCGCTGTCAGAGATCGCTACACGAAGATTCTGATTGCCGGCTGCAACACCATCACTTAAACCATAGCTCGGCGCATATTTGTTGAATGTCATTGTTGCTGCGCCTGATGCCCCTTTGTTATAGCTGACTTTGTAGTACCGAACCGCGGAAACTTTATCAATTCCGTTCGAGAATGTACTGCTTCCACTGTTTGCGTTTCCATAAACAGCTTCAACAATCACAAAATGCCCTGAGGCTATTCCACTGGTTGTTGCCGTGACTTTAAGAGGCCGGTAACCTTTCTCATCGCCAACGGGAAACGTTCCCGTTTTCCCTGCAGAATTCGACATCCCGCGGCCCAACGTACCAACGATATAACTTGAATCAGAACCACTTCCTACGTGCGCGTTGGTTGTCGACTGTGAAATCATTTTGTATTTACCGGTATAGACACGGCCGCGGCTGAATGTCCAAATAGGATCACCGGTCGGCTGACTGGTGCTGCCGGTGGCGCTGTAAACATCGCTCGTGAGAACAACTTTGCCCGGACCGGATTTATCGAAAAGAAATCCATTGAATTCATTCAATGTACTAGAGTAAGTGCCATTCATGGTGATTGTCGAAATTCCCGATCCGGTGAAAACGATATTGCACACCGAAAGCGTACTTCCTGCCGAACCGCTTCGAAGATCGAAGGTAGATCCGTTATTTGTAATATCGCCGGTGATAACAATTGTATCTATGACATCTGTGCCCGTTCGTGTCTGCACCCTCAGACTTGCCGCGGCATTGACAAGAAGATTACCATTGATTTGAATCTTATAGGAACCGGTTTTCGAGAATTGACATGTGCCCCCGGCACCTTCGCCAACAGTAAGATTTGCTATCGTTGTGCTTGTGTCGATGGTAACAGTATCCGCATCGGCAATAACAACCATATCCTGAGGTCCCGGCAAGACACCGCCTATCCACGTTGCTCCCACACTCCATTTTCCTTTTACTCCTGCTGATTTCACCGTGCCCGACATTAAGGTACCTGCATAAACAACAACAAGAAGCAACAGGTATATCCAAACATTTTTTGAAAGTCTCATAGATCCTCCTAAAAATTAATGACTTAAAAAAATCTTCTATCGTATGATCGTATTCTAATTATTCGGCCTTGCATCAATATTAGTGCCGCAATGATACTATCGTGCCATCCAACCGCCGTCAACGACAAGGACATGTCCGTTCACGTAGTTCGAAGCTTTGCTAGCTAAAAAGATTACCGCTCCCTGAAGATCTTCAGGCGTTCCCCACACACCGGCAGGAATCCGGTCAAGGATCGACTTCGAACGTTCCGGATCTTCCCGCAATGCGGTTGTATTATTTGTTGCCATATATCCGGGAGCGATTGCATTAACATTTATGCCGAGCGCACCCCATTCGTTGGCAAGAGCTTTTGTTATTTGTGCCACGGCCCCTTTGCTTGCCGCATACGATGGAACGCGTATGCCACCCTGAAAGGCCAGGAGCGATGCTGTGCTGATGATCTTCCCTGATTTCCGTTTCATCATATCTTTGGCAACTGCCTGTGCAAGGAAGAAGATTGTTTTTGAATTCAGCAGCATCACATCATCCCAATCCTTCTCCGTAAAATCGATCGCATTCATTCGGCGGATAATTCCGGCATTGTTGATGAGGATATCGATCTTCCCGAATTCAGCAATTGTTTTTTCAATGACCACCGGAATAGAGGACATCTCCATTAAATTGGCGACAATCACAAGCGCTTTGCGTCCAAGAGCGCGCACCTTGTTTGCCGTATCGGTGCTTTCAACATAATCAACAAGAACAATGTTTGCACCGGCCGATGCAAGGCCAAGCGCCATTCCCTGGCCAAGCCCCGTGCTGCCACCGGTGACAATAGCGGTTTTTCCTGTTAGATCGAAGAGGTTGTTCAACGCGTTTGGTCCCATGGATGTACCTTCCAAAATATTATTATTGATATTGTTTTGTGTCAATTCTTTGTATCGTCCCGCCGAAATAATAGATGGCAAATATCCCGAGCGGAACAAGTGCAGCACCCATTAAAAAGACCGGTATGTAACTGAGTTTGCTTAAGACTGGGATCAACCAAGTGCTGAACACCAGTACGCCAAAGACGGCGCTCATGCCGCCGATACCGGCAACCGTTCCGACCGATTTACCGGAATAGAAATCACTCGGCAGTGTCTGGATATTGTTGATCATGATCTGAAATCCGCACAACACTGCCGCCATGACAATGACGGCAACGACCGGCGTTGAAGCGAAGGCTGCAAAAATAAATGCGGGAAACGTTATCAGACCGCCGTAGAGAATTGTCCGTTTTCGCGCCTTATCAACGGTCCAGCCCTGCTTAATTTTATATCCCGAATACCATCCTCCTGCAAGACTGCCGACGGCTGCGCCAAGATACGGCACCCAGGCAAACATTCCGATCTGTTTCACGTTAAACCCGAATTGTTCCACAAGATAGATCGGCAGCCAATTGACAAAAAGCCACCAGATGGGATCAAGAAAAAACCGGGAAACGATCACCGACCAGCTTTGTTTATGTGAGAGAGCTTCTTTCCAAGTCATGGTCCGTTCATTTGTTTCAGGAGCCGTTAAGGAAGGTCCTTTAAGAATATAGTTTCGCTCTTCTTCCGTGATCCAGGGATGTTTATCCGGAGTAGTTTTGTAGATGATCATCCAAGGTATGATCCAAATGAAACCCAGCAGACCGATGACGACAAATGTTGCTTTCCAACCCAGCAGCAGATACAGAAATGCGATCAATGGCGCCGATATGACTGCTCCGAGTGATGCACCTGCACCAAAAATTCCCTGCGCCAATGCCCGTTCATTATTCGGAAACCATTCGGCATTTGCTTTCGTTGCACCGGGCCAGTTTCCGGCTTCACTAACGCCGAGAATTGCGCGGAATAACGAGAACGAGAGGATACTTCGGGCCAAACCATGCATTGCGCATGCTGCCGACCAGACCAAAATTGAAGAGAGAAAACCGATCCTCGTTCCGATCCAGTCAAAAAATCTGCCTGATAATGCCTGACCAATGGCATACGCGATCATGAACGCCGAAACGATGGAGGCATAATCATCTTTCGACAAGTTGAGCTCTTTAGAAATATCAGGCCACATCACCGCAAGCGATGTCCGGTCGATATAATTAATTACGGTAGCCGTTCCGATCAAAGCAATGATCCACCAGCGAAGCCCTTTGACATTTTTCATTGATCGTGCCTTTTTGAAATTGTGTTACGCTTTAATAAAATCTTCGCGCATCGGTGTGAAGAAATCAATCAGAATGCTCTCTTCCAATGCAACAACACCATGTTCGGCATTTGCAGGGATAAAATAGAAGTCTCCCCCTTTTTGCCTTTGTTTCTTCCCGGCGATCTGAACGTCAAAAGAGCCGGACTGGATATATGTGATCTGCATATGCGGATGATGGTGAAGCGTTCCGACCGCTCCTTTTTTGAATTCAACATAAACAGCCATCAATTGGTCGCCGTACGACATTACTTTTCTTTTGATCCCTTCGGCGGGATATTCCCAGTCGATCGACGCAAAATCCGTGAAGAGTTGTTCCTTTTGAACGAGCATGTTTTTCTCCTTTTCAGTGTTTCTGTACCGCGGTATTTCCAATCCAGGAATAGACCGTGCCATTAACGTTCATTGTATGCTGTGCAGTTTCCGAAGGCGATCCATTCGATACCATGACGAACCAGTGATGATCCGGTTTCCAGTCGATCCTGACGATTGTTCCCTGTTCGTCCGATGCGGCAACAGTCACATTGGCAATGGAACTGCTGCTGTTACGTGAGATCTCGATCGTACCATCCCACAAGCCGTGAGGTTCAATCACCGATGCAAAGACGGATGAACGGGATTTTTTTCTCAGGATCACTGCCGCATCTCTGCGCAGATTAAAGTCGGGATCGTTTGCACCGATACGCGTAAGGAACACATTCGTCTGCGAATCCGCCGCACTGCTGACGGAATAAAAACGATTTCCGGAAAGCCAGGAAAACTGCACCATCCCATTCGCTGTTGCTTCCGCTTCCTTCCAGAGATGCTGATACCCGTTAGCCGAACCCAGCGGCTTTTGCTGTTCTGAGAATGCCGTATATTTTATGTTCGATTGAATGAATTGTCCCATATAATAGAACGGAAGATCGAACGTATGTTCTTTGTTGCCGTCAACCTTAAAGATATCGACAATCAATGGTTTTTGAATTGATGAGTCCTGGATCATCAACACGGTCCGCTGCATTTCTACACCGGCATAGGCATTGGAACATTTTGCGCTCATCACCTGAAGATGTTTGTCGCCGGCGGAGAAAAAATTTCTGTCGGCATGATATTTTTCGGAAAGAGAGATCCTGCCCTGATAATGTGATTGTTCGTCGACAGTGACCGTATTGTGCGCGATCGTCTGCATGGCAAATGATTTATTTTCCGGCAAATAGCGGCCGCCATATTTCGGATCGACATTCACGAAACGGGCTGAACCGTAATCCTGAAGCTGTTCTCGATTCTGATCGTAGAAAACAAGTGACAGTTTATCAAAATGACCGTGCGAAAGTCCGTGACCGGTATATTTCATAACAAGAAGCATCTGGTCATCGCTGGTTCCGTTCCGCAACAAGCCTACTCCCCCTTCGTCCCCATTTGCGCCGTCGCGCAGTTCAATGCTCTTATAGTCAAATGGAGTGATCTCTTTTTTGTACGACACATCACGCGCAACATCAATTCCCCCGCCGGTGAGGGAAACCGAATTCTGTTCACGCGCAATGCTGAGAAGCGACGGATCGTTCTTGAACTTCTTGTAAGCTATGTTGAGCGCAAGGATCACTTCGGGAGAAAGATACGTTTTCTCTTTCATCGCATCGTTGAACGGAATGAATTGTCCGGCAGTGTATGTCAATTGCAGCATCGCAAAGACCGCTTTTTTGAGAATACCGTTGCGGTATTCGAAGATCGAAAGGTCTGGACGATTATTATCTACAGCTTGAGCAAACAGATAGAAGGGCATGAGGGCATAGCGCATGTAGTATGCACCTTCGGAATAATATCCGTCGGGAGAAAAGAGCAAATCAAGTTGATTGAAAAATCCGCCGCGCTTGTTCTTTTCCGTTCCATACAATGCCATTGAGACCAGATTTGTATCATGGAGTGCAAATCCCGTCATTCCGACAGCCGCAAGCATCCAGGTGCCGTGATTATGAATGCGATTGAAGACCGAACTCTGATCGACGGTAAAGAATTTCACCATCGGCCGGAAGAGATCCTTTTCAATCGTGTTTCTCTCCGCAGGCGGAATGGCATCATACACACAATCATATGCTTGTGCAGTATTCACAAGCCAGACCGATTCATTCAGCGATTGCCAGAAGATCTTGCCGGAGGATTCACTTGTCGCTGCCGGATGTGGTCCGAGCGTTGGATACAAAGCTGCATATTTCAGAAGCATCTGCTTCACAAACCGCGCATATTTCTCCTTACCTGTTATTTGGAATAACAGACCTGCCATCTGCATTTCCGTATAATTCTGCTTGTGTCTTTCGTGGGTATATCCGGCGGCATCTTTCGGGATGGGAACATCCATCGGAGCCGCCAGAGCGGCTTCCACCAAAACCGTTGCCTCATTGAAGGTTTTATCAAACAACGGATATTTTCCAATTGAACTCTTCATCACATTGATATCACCGACAGTAACGATCATCCTGGGATGCTGTTGTGCCGAGACGGACGTAATGAGAAGAAGCAATATGAAGGAGATATTTTTCATCGTTACGCGAAGAACAATCCCCCGTTGATCTGTACCGTTTCGCCGTTAATGAACGATGCTCTTTGGCTTGCAAGAAAAACCACCAGATCCGCAACTTCAAATGCTTCTCCTTCCCGGCCGAGAGGGGTCATTGCGGCAACCTTCTGACGGACCTCCGGTTTCGTAAACGTATTATGGAATGTCGTATTGATCATACCCGGAGAGACAGCGTTAACACGGATTTTTTTCGGCGCAAGTTCTTTTGCGAGACCGCGGGTGAATGTCAATACGCCGGCTTTTGCCGATGCATACGCAATAGCACCCGGACCACCGCCATCGTGAACAGCCTGAGTTGAAAAATTGATGATGGCGCCGCCGTCATTCATGAATGGTATTGCCGCTTTGGTAACAAAGAAGACGCTCTTAAGATTTACATCCATCACTGCATCCCAGAATTTCTCCTCCATTTCGACGATCGTATGACGCCCCATCAGTCCTCCGGCAACATTTACAAGAATATCGATCTTTTTTCCAAAGGCTTTTTGAGTTTCCGCAATCAGGCGCTGAGCATCGGCAAACTTCGTCATATCCCCTTGGATCGCCACAGCAATTCCGCCGGAAGCAATGATGGTGTTGACCGTGTCTTCAGCATCGGCACTATTGTCGAAATAATTTACGGCAACGGATGCCCCTTCCGCTGCGAGTTTAATGGAAACCTGTCTGCCGATATCACGTGCACCGCCGGTGACAATTGCTATTTTGTTCGTCAGTTCATCCATCGTAATCCTCCGCAATCATTGATAATGAATTAATTACAGCAGCATATGTATATATTGGAAACTTCTTAAAAACTAATTGTGTATTGTCATTTCGAGTCCCGATATGTCGGGACGAGAAATCTCACACCTCAAATTCAGTGAAAAAGTGACCCCTTTGGGGGAAGTACATTGATATGAGATATTTCAATTGTTTCTTTATTTTATTCGTCGTTCCCCTTCTTTTTCCTATTAGCATGCCGGCCGGTACCGTCCCCGTCATCAAGTATTCCGCCGGCAGGATTCAACTGATCAAGAGCTGCCTGCAAACGTTTTCGTGCAGCGAGTGCCTCGGCATCCGTCGATTCCACAGGAACAGGTTTCTCTGAAAACGGTGCATCGCTCATATCGAAAAGTTCTCCTTTTTGATTCAGCTTCCAGCCTTTTTCCCGGACATACCACATCGCAGCAAGTTGAATATATGCCCAATCGCGCGGCTTCCCTTTATCACCGCGAATCTGCGCGGCAAAGCTGTGTCCGTCATATTTTTTATCCTGCGGCATTTTTGCACCGGCCAGTTCGGCAAACGTCGGTACAAAGTCGGTGGAATCGATCATGTCATCGCAAAGTTTCCCCTGCGGGGTTTTGCCGGGCCAGTTGACGATGAGAGGCTCAAGACTGCCCCCTTCGAGCATAGATCCTTTTTCTCCGATCAATCTCCGGCCTCCAATTTTTGCATCATTGGCGCGACCTTTGGCGGTTCCATTATCGCCAAAGAACACGATCACCGTATTTTCCCGAAGTTTCATACGATCGAGTTCACTGATGAGTTTTCCGATGAGCTTATCCATGTATTGAATGTTGTCAGCATAAAAATCTTTTGTCTCCGGCGCACTATCCGGTGTTGGAAGTATTTCCGTATGAACATGCGACATTGAATAATAGATATAGAATGGCTGATCGCGATTCTTCTCCAGGAACTTTATCAGATGGTTGTGCATAACATCGGGCATGTATTCCTTGTCGCGAAGTTTCTTTGTCTCGCCATTGACGACATATTTTTTTCCTTTTTCCTGTGTGTTCCAGTAGATACCGCTACCGGAGAATTGCAGATAATCATCGAAACCAAACTCGGCCGGATTCAGCGGCAGCTGCCCCCATTTACCGATTGCAGCCGTAACATATCCGGCTGGTTTCAGAATTTTCGGCATCATCGTTTCGGCATCAGGAGTAAAACGGCCGGTAGCATCCTGGTTGGTAGCACCGGTGCGGAAAGCATAGCGTCCGGTTAAAATGCAAGCGCGCGATGGTCCGCAGAGAGATACTGTATATGCATGGGTAAATCGCATACCGCCCTGTGCAAGTTTGTCAATATTCGGTGTCTTATAATTATCTGCACCATAGCAGCTTACTTCACCGATGCCATAATCATCGGCAAGGATAAAAAGGATATTCGGTTTTTTGTCGGACAGTAAAGCACCGGTTAAATATTCTTTCCCAAATACCAGTTCGCCTGCCGCGGCGGTTCCTATAGTAACCATGCCGGTTGTTTTAATGAATTCTCGTCTTTTCATAGCGGTGCCTCACTATTGTAACGTTATGGGAATATTATGGTACTCAAACTATTTTTTTGAAACTGTGATCAGTAACGGTTCATCGATAGATGCGGCGAATGATTCAATATATGATTTCCATTCCGTTTCATTTTTATAATCCCCGCTCAACGTCCACCCGGCCCCGGTGTAATACGTCAGCGCCGATTTTTTTTCCAACGAAGCAGAAAGCAGCCAATGCAGAGTGTCTTCCGATGCTACGCACGGATTGTCGCAGTTCATCACTACTGCAGTACCCAAATACCCGACTGCACTGTCGGCCGTTGTTAATCCCCACACTGTCATCCAATTTTGTTTCGGATTTTGAGAAACAATGATATTCTTACGTTTGACCAATCCGACTGCAGCAGTCAGATCATTCAAAGGGGTCTTTGAGATGAACTTCTCTTCGATCTTATTGAGATTGCTGCCGGCATCAAGTGTCACCTTTTTTATTTCCATGACTTCGATCGTATCAAGCATCATTTTGGGATAATATAATTCAAATGATACCCGAACTGGACCGTTCGTGATCACACGATAGAATGCAAATAATCCCGATTGCACAAGGCTTCCCTTCCACATCACTCCGGCACTGCCGCAGCCCAATGATTTGCCGACGGAAAAATAGTCGGCTCCCTCTCCGTGATCCTGATGATACGACCGCTTCGGAACTTCTTCTTCGCCTGCGTACCACTTTTGAATGATCGGATAACGGACGCGCTTGTTCCAAACATCGGTTCCATTCTTCACATCACCTGCCAGTGAAGACCCATAGACACGAAATGCGATCCGGTCATTTTCCCAGGCAAAATCTTGTCGCGGAAGGACAAATCGTCCGTCCACAAGTGCAGAATATTCCTTGTCCGGCCCGGCTGAGACGAGAAGGGTAAATTTTTTCTTCTCTTTTGCTTTGAAGGAAGACTGAAAGATTAAAATATCCGGGACCCCATCGAAGTTCTCATCGATCAACTGATGGACGATCTGTTTACCGGATTCAGCGACGGAAATATTCTTACCGCGATATTCCGGATACGACTGATATAGTCCCTGAAGATCCAGCGTGATCGTTTCCGATTGGCGAATCCGGACCGATGGATTTCCAACGCTGACCGTGAGCGTTTGGCCATGCAGCATAGCTGCCGAAATAATGATGAGTATTGTTGTAATTATTTTCATTGTGAACCTTTCTATTGTCGCATTATCGTATTTCCGTCATCGGAACAGGGTCCATATCACTGAATTCCTGATTTTCGCCTCCCATTGCCCAGACGAAAGAATAGTTGCTTGTGCCGGCGCCGCAATGGATCGACCAGCTCGGGGAGATGGCAACGTGTCCGTTCCTCATAACCAGATTCCTGCTTTGCACCGGTTCTCCCATGAAATGAAACACGACGGCATCACTCTTTAAATTAAAATACATGTAGATCTCGGAACGCCGCAGGTGCGTGTGTGCCGGCATCGTGTTCCAGACGCTCCCCTCATCCAATTCCGTCATGCCCATCACCAACTGACAGCTTTTTATTCCGTTCAGGTGAATGTATTTATAGATTGTTCTTTTGTTCGCATCTTTTTGACTTCCGAGTTGTGCAGGTTCTGCATCGGAGAATTTTGCGTGAGCCGTCGGATATGCCGTATGGGCCGGATAACTCATAAGATAATAGCGTGCCGGTTCTTCTTTCTTTTCGCTTTCGAACGAGATCTTTTGAGCTCCTCTGCCGATATACAGGACATCTTTTTTTTCCATCGGATATTTTTTTCCATCGACCTCAATCGAACCTTTCCCGCCGATATTGATGATGCCGGCTTCTCTCCGTTCACAAAAATAATCCGCCGCCATCTCTTTTTTGCTGGCAAGCAGATGAAGCGGTGTATTCGTCGGAACAATACCGCCGATAATCGCACGGTCTACATCGGTATAAACCAGCGTAACCGCGTTTTCTGTAAAGAGGTTGTCGATTAGATAATTACTCCGTAATTCTTCTGTTGTCATGCGTTGTGCAGCATGAGCATTGGGTGCAAATCGTACTTCCATAGTGTTCATCCTTTTATTGTATTTTAGAATTTCTTTAGATTCGTTCAACTAAAATTAGCGACTATTTCTCTAACGTCAAATATGTTCCTTTATATTCCTGCGACCGCACTTCAATAACTCCCTTCTCAAACGGAATATGTCTGAACACGATCTGTGCTTTTCCGTTGGCCAATTCGACCGTACTGCTGCCGGTTGGAGTTCCTTTATTTTCCATCAACATCCCACCGCTCAACGCGGAAAAATAGACGCGAGTATCCAACTCTGTGCAATGATTTCCGGATTTATCAACGGCATATGCCGTAATCAGATAATCGCCGTTCGCCATTCTGCTGCTCGTTAACACAAGATTGTCCGGCTTGTCGGTCTTTTTTGTAGAATAGGTAACCGTCAGCGTATCCTCAGTGATTATTTTACCATCTTGATATCCCACGGCACGGATATTATTCTCATTCTCAACGAACTGCACCTGCCAATGCAACCCCGAGGCGGGAAATTGTTTAATGTCTTTAATCAGTTTTCCCTGACTTGTTCCATTAACGAATAGTTCCACCTCGCTGCAATTACTGAATACTTTTACCATCTTTTGTTCGCCCGGCAAACCGTTTCTCTCAAGCCATGTGTGAGATTCAATGTAGCAGAATTTCGGATCGGCGGCCCAGTAACTTTTGAAAACAAAGTATGCGTCTTTTGGATTGTTGTTCATATCAACCAATCCCTTTTGATTCACATACGGTATAGGGTTTTCGGGACGAAGCGGCGTGGTGAAATCCCGGAAGATCCATTGTGCAGAACCGGTAAACCAGTCAAGATTCTCGGTAACATGCAGGTACCAGTCGAACAGATCAACAATGTAGCTTTCGCTCCAGTCACCATTGTTCGCAATACTGCTGCTTTTGAATTTATTGACCGGTTCATCACCGCCCGTTGTCGTCACTTTCCCCTCTCCGTCGATCGGATGTTCGGTGTGTCGGCCAACGTGACTGTCTCCGCCAAATTCGGCGTGGAAAAATCTCTTATACGTATCGCGTGCCTTCAGAAGTGTTTTCTCATAATTTATATAAACGTCAGAATACCACCCAGACCAGATAGAAGGTGAAAAAACATCAACAACATCTTTTGCGGCGGGAAATTTCCGTGTAGTTGTCGAGCGATACGGATCCAGCTGTTTCGCAAGTGCATGAAGTTGTGCGGCGAATGCTTTCAAAGAATCCGGATGATCTCCTCCCGGAAATTCCGGAAGCCAGTCGCTTTCGTTTCCGATGGACCAGAGAATAATAGAAGGATGATTGTAATTTTGAATGATCATTTCTTTGAAAATATTTTTTGTGTTTTCCTGCCATTCCTGCGGACCCATGCCGCCCCGGCACCAGGGATTTTCATCCCACACCAGCAATCCCAATTCGTCGCATGCCCGGTACACTTCAAGAGCTTGCGGATAATGAGCAAGCCGTACAAAATTCGCACCCATCTCTTTGATCATCGCAATATCCTTACGGTGCAGACTATCCGGCAAAGCATTTCCGTAGCCGGAAAGTTCTTCATGACGGTGCGTTCCTCGAAGCAGCAGACGTTCACCATTTAGGAAGAATGCGCCATGTTCTTTGAATTCAAACCAGCGATAACCAATCCGGTCCGATATATTGTCAATTACTTTCCCGTTCTCTATTAGGGTGCATTCAACCGTGTACAGAGCCGGAGAGGAGGGGGACCATAACACCGGTTTTGATATTTCGGGAAGAAGAAGATCGATCGTTTCATGACCTGTTTGAACATTGATGGTCATTTTTTTGTCCGCAACGGTTCTGCCTTTGTTGTCTTTCACTATTCCTTCAACAGTATACTTCGCATTTTTGTGTGAACGCAGACGAAGCTGAATTTTTGTTGTTGCCTTCTTTGCCGTTACCTCTGGTGTTTGCACCAGCATCTTTTCGAAATACGTCCGCGGAAGAATGTTCAGCCGGACGTTGCGTGTAATACCTCCGTACAGAATAAAGTCGGATTTCTGCGAAGGAACCACAAAGGGATCGTATGAATTATCCGCTTTCACCATAATAATATTTTTTTCTCCCATTTTAACAAACGGGGTAATATCAACATCGAATCCTACGAACCCGCCGATATGCTTTCCTGCGGCCATACCGTTCACATACACCTCACCTTTCATGTTCACACCCTCAAAATGAAGCTGAAGAACCGGAGTATCGTTCAAGAGCGGAATGTATATCTCTTTTTCATACCATCCGACCGATCGCCGGTAACCGGGTTCCTGATCGAGCGCATCGGTTGTATTCCAGGTATGCGGCAGATTCACTTTTTGCCATTGTTTCGCCGTCTGGTAGAGACCGGTAATGTTTTGAATATCGTCTTCCAGATAGAACCATGTCTCGTTGATGTCAATATTCTGTCTGCCGGACACATTGTTTATTTTATTATTCCTCTTTTCTGCATCGTTTGCTTTCTTCAGGCATTCGATAAAATAAAAATCCCCGGCCGGATAGGATTCATTGACCCCCATATTTTTTGCATAATTATAGACGGTATGAAGCAGAATGCCTTCTTCGGCGTTTCTTGTGCTATTTACGAACGTGTAATTCTTTTTCAAGGATTCTGTAATCTGCGTTGCGTAGGTCCGGTATTTCACAAATGTATTTTTCTCTTTTGTCAGATCGGAAAGAAGGAACATACCGGAAGCTGCAACAGCGGAGGCGGAAGCATCCCGCACAATCGTGTCCCCTTTCAGGTCAAGATCCCAAAATGGGACAAGATCTTCCGGAAGTTTTTGGATGAAATATTCCGCCATGTTCTGCGAGATCATTAAAAATCTTTCGTCGTGCGTGTATTGATATGCCATTGCAAATCCATAGATGCCCCACGCCTGTCCTCGAGCCCATGTTGATTCGTCGGCATATCCTTGATGGGTCTGTTTTTTTTCGACCTTACCACTGGCAGGGTCGAAAGCAACAACATGGTACGAGGAATAGTTGCTTCGTACATTTTCATTCATGCAGGTGATGGCATGCCGGTACGCAATATCATAAAACGTAATATCGCCGGTTTCTTGAGCCGCCCAGAAAAGAAGTTCTAAATTCATCATCGTGTCGATGATCATCAGACCTTCCCTGTCGTTCGATCCTAATTTTCCCCATGCTCTAATGAAGTTTCCCTTTGTATTATACCGCTTCACCAGCATGCGGGCAGCCTGAACGGCAGCATCCTTATATTTCTTTACACCCGTATGCTGATACGCTCTCACGCAGGAATTGAAGAAAATGAATCCAAGGTCATGAGTATTGTCGAGCGATGCATATTTCACAAGACTGTCTGCATGGTTCAACGCTCTTTTTTTGTATTCTGCACTTCCCGTCATATCGTACAAATACCATAGTTCGCCGGAAGTAAAACCGGAAAACCAATTGGGCTTGTCATCCAGAACCCATCTTCCGTTCAGCGTATATAATGGGAATCTGCCGTTGAATATTTTGTCCTTTCTGATCAATTGATCTCCGACGGTTTTCAGCATGTCTTGAGCAAATACATTGATGGAAAGAAGAATCGTCATTACGAGAAGCATATTTTTTTTCATAGAGTTCACTGTGTGTCTTCGTGGCATGTCATGTTTTTAATCGATCCAAAGAATTGGCTGGCGAATCGGGAAATTCCGGATCACTTCTTCGTTCTTCGGGTCCGGATCAAGCGTTCTCCATAACTCAATATATTTCATTTCTTTATATGCGATCCCTGCAAAGAGCAACGACGGCTGACGCACCGGATAATATTCATAGAACATCACATCCGGGGGATATTTCCAGGTCGATTTATCGGCGATGAAGGGATACATAAACTCGATCCCTTTTTTCAACTGCCGTCCGTCCGGCAGCGTATAGTTCCAAAGATCATCCTTTTCTGTGGAAAGGATCTGGCAAATGGCTGCCATCGCATCCAGATTGAACAGCGAATAGTTATAGGGTTTTGTTCTCTTTAACTCGAGCGGGAAACCTCCGTCAGCGGCCATCTGTCCGGGAAGCAAAACCTCTTTATACCGGTATCGGCAAAAATCCATGACGGCTTCATCGCCGACCAATTTCGCAAACATCGCGGTCTGCATCACCCAGCATGTACCGTGATTATTTTTTGCATTCATTTCATCTTTTCCGTACTGATGCGTCGTAAGCCATTGTATATATTCACGAAACCATTGTTTGATATCAGCAATTTCCTGCGGCGTGAATACTCCGGCATTATTCAGGACTATGATTGACTGAGCAACTTCGATGAGATGGATCGTATCGATGATTCCGATCCCGCGTCCCGTAAATCTTCCTTTGATCGCCTGAGCATACAGAAGATGAGGATTCATCCTCGTCTCCCCGCTAACGAACCATGCCATCAGATGTTTTACCGCATGGGCGGCAAAACGCTTTTCGCCGGTAATTTTATATGCCGCCGTCATTGCCGCCACCTGAACGCTGAATCGCACCATTGCTTTCCGGTGATCAACAAAGTTTTCCGGATTGGTCATGCCGTCTTTTTGAATATACGGCCCGTCAGGATTCGTTGAATCGGGCCACCAGTAATCACCTTCCGAAAAGAAATCGTGCTTCCCGCCGGCACTTCTCGGCGACGAGAACGATGTGAGCGTGACCGGTTCCTCAAGCAAATATTTATCAGCGGCAGCCAGAACTCTCTCTTTTTCCCATTCAGGCAGATTGAGAGACCTAGACGGCACAACACTATCCGACACTCCACTGCACGAAATGAGGAATAGGGTGTTGATGCAAAAAATGATATAGTTCAATGTATTGATTTTCATTCGACGCCTAAATTTTACTGTGGTTGAAGAAGTTATATCCTACAATGGTAATACTGTCTTTACATCCCTGGGCTATCACCCGACACACTCTTGACCGTCATTCCTCATTCGAACAGAAACGATCAATAATTTTTCAGACAGCAATCAGTCTTTTGCTAAACTATATCCCTCTTTTTTCCGTTCAAATGTCCAATGATATGCACCGGAACTTATGCTGAAAGAGTCTATGTTCACCATGGATACGTTCAGCGATTTCACTTTGGACTGTGCATCCTGTTCGTTTTCAACAGGAAGAATCAATGTTGCCACTATTGTTTTTGTCTCTTTCGCCACCGTTTCAACATTGATATGCTGAAACCATTCCACAACGGCACTTTTTGCCACAAGCAGGTTAGGAGACCGATCATCAATGATCGAGAATACATTGTTCAGTACTACCGGTATCAGCGCCATCGAATTTCCCCGATGATCGGTTAGGACAACGTGGTCCTTCGATACTCTTACCTGACCGATCTCATTTTTTGTTCTTCCGTTTTCGTTTGCCGGTGAATCGTGCCCTTCGATCAAAGTATTTTTACCAACGCCGGGGAAAAATCGGGCGGAGATCTTTGAACCGACCTCCGTCTCTATCTCATCGACGATCAATGTAACCACCGGCTTTTCTAGAACAATATTCCTGCGCCATTTCTTCAGTTCTTTTCCCGGATAGGCATGGGTCGGGTCCATCAGAACATAATCCCTCTGTTCACCGGACCGAAAATCGAGAATCTTTCCCCCTATATTTTCCTGCCATTTTTCGTTTTTCTTTTTGGCAATTATCTGCTGTTCACCATTCACAGCAATCACATTATGACCTTCACTCGATGCATAGAGATAATCAAAACGCTCATTGTTAAAATATTGCTCGTCGTACTTCATGCTTCCAAGATCTTTGATGAATGGGATATTCTTCCAGGTAAGGCTGAACTGTCCGCAGTCAAGATGTCCGTGATGAGGATCGTCGTTGAATCCGGCCTTGCAGGCAATGGTAACTTTAGACGGATCAAGAAAATCGCTGCGGAGGAGCGCCCAATCGATATTTTTGAACAGCCTGGATTTTTGCTGCGGTTCAACTCCCTGCACACTGCTTCTCGGCCAGAGTATGTCGAAGATATCGTCGCCGTCTCCGAAAAATGTATTTCTATAAAATGCCGATGTTGCGCTTCCGGTTTCCGAAACATATTTATTTATGGCGTACGTGGGTCCCCCGTTTTTCCCTTCGCTATCTCCAAACGCTGCCGTTAAAGCATACAATTGAAAATCGTACGCATTCGCACGGATCTTGGGATGCAGGAATAGATTGATCTTTCCGTTTGACATGCGCTTCAGAGCATCCATGAAGTATGCTCCGCTGTGAACCATGTATCCGTAATATCCCCGTCCTTCCTGCCAACCGCCTTCCTCTCCGATCTGATCATACGCCAGAGTGATCCTGTTGTATGATTCGGCAACAACATCGGTCAACTGCGGATGTTCTTTTAATAATGCCAGCGATGAGATTCCAAGTCCGCTAAAACAGATCGCGGACCAATTGCAGCGGTACGCCGACGACCACCAGAAGAATTCATAATTTCCGCGCACGCGGGTGATCGCCTTCTCCAGAATTGCATTCCGGAGTTTATCACGCTGCCGGATGGTCATCACCGGATAGAGCCAATCGTATACGGTGGAAAGTACCCGTGATACGCGTGCCGAATTCAGATCATAGGAAAACAGTACCTGATCATCCGGAACATTCCGCGGCCATACTCTTGGATAGATGATATCAAAAGTATGAGCGCCGTTAATCCATTCCGGAGCATCGCAGATCGCTTCGGCATATTCAATTGCCCGAGGCGTATATTCCGTATTACCGGTCATTTGATATAGAAATGAGAGCGTCAAAGCACCTTTTGAAATTTCGGCAAGATACGATGCCGCTTCGTTCTCCGGTTCAAATCGCGGATGTCTCGTCTGGAGCAATATTTTTTTCTGGAACGGCATTCTGATGAATCGGTTTCCTTCAAGCAATAATCCTTTCATGATTATTCTGCATTCGGGATCAGTTTTAATTCTTTCCAATATTTTTGGCTTCTCATCATTCGTAAAGAATAGATACGGATGCTGCAATTCACTGATGATAATGGACTTCCCAATGTCTTCTTTTTTTATTTGAGCATGAGAGACCAGCGCCACAATATATGCTATGAACAATATGCGTTTGGAAAGTTTAGCCATGGTTTTCTTTCTTGGTAACCCTGTAAATATTCTTCAACTCTATGTTACTTCACAAACAGAAGTTTGATCGTTTTTGTAAATTCACTCGTTCTGATCGTTACAAAATATATTCCGCTTGCGACAGGGGCGGAATATTGATCCTTTGCCTCCCAACGGTATTGGAATTTTCCTGAGTTCTGGTAACCATCAACAAGTGTTGAAATGATCCGTCCGTGAATATCGGTCACAACAAGAGAAACATTCCCCGCGTTTTGAAGCTGATATTGGATCGTTGTGCTGGGATTGAACGGATTCGGATAACATTGCAGCAGATCGAACGAAACCGGTCGGACTGTTTCGTTACCGGAAACGGATGTCACCGAATTGTCGATAAACATCAGTTCAATCCCGTTTCCGGTCTTTAGATTTCTGGAATACTGTTTATCCGTGGAATTGTTCCAATGTTCACAAACGCCTAAACTGGGAAGAGAAGTACCGTTACCTTCCGGATCGTATTTGAATCCGGCCGGCCAGTAGGTTGAATCCGCTGCCTGCAGAATATGATCGTCCGATCCGACCATCTGGGGATACGATCCGAAAGGATTTCCGGCAGAGAATTCGTTCTTCAGGAAATCAAAACCGACAGATTCGAGAGCCACCTGATCCTGTGAGACCATAATCGACGAGGTCCAATCATTATTGAACGGAGCCATAAGAAATTTTCTCGGGGGATCGTTCGCTTCTGATCCTCCCCAAAGAGCATCGAGAATAAAGAGGAGGGTTTTTTGTCCCAGATCTTTGTGCCCCATCAAATCGACCTGAACGCGATATAATCCGTATCCGGTGCGCGTAGAAACTTTGTCCGGCGAGACCAAGCCGCCGTGCAAATGCGTTGCACTTCCCCGCAAATTGGATCCGAAATGTATCTTGCCATTCAGCGTAACACCGGCTCGCGCATGTGCTTTCATCGCCGGAACTATGATCACATAATTTGCTTCCGTGATCACCGTTGGATAGTAATCATACACCACCGCATTGCCTGTAGTACCGCCATCTTTAAGAATGCTGCCGCGATCCGAATAATAGATCACCGGCCGCGAACTTGAGATCGGCTTGGTTCTTCCGACCTTGCCGTCGGAATCGAGGTAGGTCACATTCGGAAATTCATTATGGAGCATGTCGTAAAAATGTTTATACATATGCTTCATCGGATCGCCGACGGAGATGTATTCCTGTTTCACTCCATAGTCATTGACCAGTTGACGGAGTAGCGCCAGAACAATCTGCGGTGATGTCTCCGCCATTCCGTACCGTTTTTGATCGAGAATCTCGAATGTTGTTGTGTTATACGTGCCGGAACTGGCGCTTACCTGATTGGTCCGGATAAATATTTTTTCGCCCTCCGTATATCCAACCTCTCCTTTGCTATGCTGATTATTAAAGTATTTGAAGAACGTATCCCAGGAATCTTTAATGGTATTTTTTCCGCTCAGTTTTTTAACAACATCGGCCAGCATAGAATTGACTACCGTTAGATCGGTATTTTTTTCCATGAACCAGCCGTCGCCGAACAGATTTGTGCAGTTTTCATTGGTTGATTTCGGATCCCACACCCATACGACCCTTCCGGGGAAGACACCTCTCGCTATCCCAACCGGTTGATTTGGACCAAGCATTAATTTTGAATTTGCATAGACGGGAGTTGAATCGGCTGTCAGTGTGAAGAGTGCGGCAATGACAGAAATAAACAGAAAAGCAAATGCTGCAATGTACCTGGCATTCATAAAACCTTTTTTTGATTTTTTGAACGCAAACATCGTTGCAGCAATTCCTAATAGATAAGCAATAAATCCGGACATAAACGGATATGCGGCCTGCATGCAGGGATACGTAGCCCGGGTCGGTTTCGGGATCACACGTATGAGAAACCATATTGTGGAGACAACACCTAAAAAGAGAAAGACAATCCGTGAAGGAATCTTCATATTCTCTAAAGATTGAGAAAAACGCTTCATATAATCCGGCAAATGTGAATTGCGCTTATTCATGATCGCTGGCATTGGAATCACCTCTTGTCTATTGTTTTCAGCGGATATTTGTCTGTATTAGAATACATTTATCATCTCTTCAACAGTCAATATGCGTTTTCCGGGATAGATTTTTTTCTTCCAGCCGGAATATTCATTTTCATCAAACTTGTTTTGAGCAACTAAGAGCAGTTTCAACAGTGCGTCATCTTCAATTTTGCTAATCTGCTGATATTTCCATGCGCTCATATCAACAGCAAAGGGTAAAAGATAATCAAGGGCTTTTCTGATTGAAGTTCCGTCGGCCTTTTTATAATTCCATAGATCAACCCCCGCTGTTTCTCCAAGCGTTGCAAGGTGGAAGAATGCGGTGAGATTCATCGTACTGTAACTCCACGACCTTGTTCTGGCCAGTTCCAGCGGTTGTTTCCCGTCAACTTCAATTTGCACGGCGATTCTTTTTGATTTTGCCTGTTCCAGGATTCTTGCGGCGACATCTTTTTTGCCAAGGTATAAAGCAAGCGAAACCGTCTGAACGTCATACCATGTGCCATGATTATTTTTTTCGTTTGATTCATCAATACCGTATTGATGGGTCGTCAACCATAGAAAATATTCGTCCAGCCAACCGTTCATTTGCTGACGATCCTTTTTTTTCCATTCGCGGGAGGGTTCAAGCAAACAAAGTGCATCCAGAATTTTAAAAATATAACGCGTTTCAATAATTCCTATTCCTCTTCCCGTATTGATACCGGGAATATATTGAGCGTGGTTCATATTCGGATTCATTTTTGTCCGTTTATCCAAAAACCAGGTGCGCAGGAGTTCTGCTCCTTTGGCAGAATAGCGGGGGTCGTTCGTGATTGCATATGCAATTGATAATTTTTCTACCGCTTGCACCATCTTGCTAAAAAATAATTGGTCGGAGATCGTGTAATACTCAGGATTTCGCTGACCGTCTTTTCGGATGTACGGCAATCCGTCAGGTTTTGATGAATCCGGCCACCAATACGGACCCATGCTCATAAAATCATGCTTGTCTCCGCTTGGAGGCGTTTGCTGTTTGTCCATAACCGATAGAGGTTTCTTGGTGAGAAGAGAATCGGCATCACGGAGAAAATCTGCAAGAATTGGTTTTACATCAGTGGATTTTTTTGTCAATGCAGAATGAAATTTTTCAATCTGCGTCACATCAAGAAATACCGGTTTACGGGGACCCGATTGGGCAAACAAAACAAGGTTTACAAAACCGACGAAGAAAATCAATTTGATTGAATGTACCATTCTACTATTTCTCCGATTCAATTTGGTATACCTTGAAATTGTCAAATATTTGATGGCTTCTTGTTGTTCGAAAAGCAAAATACCCTTCGCGGTATGGTTGTGTGTCCAGGTAATCAAAATAGAGTTCATCGTTGCAATACAATTGGACGATGCCATTATTGACAACGATCTTTATCTTATACTTCAGGTTTCCCTTCAATAAATGGGCCTTATCAAGGTACTCTTTGATCACCGGTTTTTCGCCGTTGCTGTGATATTTTCTGAATCTCGTCGTCTCATTATCATGGCCGCCGATACCGCTATAATAGAGATTCAAATTATCATAGGAAGAGAATTTTCCGTTACGCGTATAGATGTTCGCATTGGCAGGATCTGTTGCCATCCAAAATGCATTCAGATCGGATACACGGTCATTCGGTCCGCCGCCATTTATGACGACCGCATCGTAAGTGATCATGATGTTCCCCGAAAGTTTTTTGTTGAACCAGACCGTTGCGCCGGCTGAAGCACTGACATCAAGCACTCCTTTGGTGATCTTTGTGTTTGATGACGACGGATCTTCAAATTCAGAAATCCAGTTCTTGTTGTTTATTTCAAAGTCATCCGAAAATAATATCCGTTGAGAAAACTTGTCTCCAACGGTCTTTGGGACAAGGCCGGACTGCATAAAGCCGGAAGGGGAAAGCGCAACGTTTGACAAACGAACGGATTTGATCGCCCCTTTGAAGAATGACTTCTGGTTCATTCTCATGCCAAGCGACACATGGGCGCTGTCAACCGGAATATAGTTTATCGGACCGCTCATCTCTTTGATTCCGTTGACATAATGCGATGCAACTCCATCCTTATAAACAAGTGCTACATGATACCATCGATCAACAGGATGAGGATAGTCTTTGGCAAGCGATGTTAAATAATTTGAGTCGGCTCTAACATGAGTATCGACGATCCATTCTTGCTTATCATTCAATCTTAATTCCAGAAGCATCCGCCGATGTTCAAAATTTGGTTTTTGAATGTGTAAAAAACGCTGTTCAATATTTTCGGGGAAAGAAGAATCGGGCCTAAAAATGATCTCGACTGTGAATTCGGAGCTTTTGTTCATCGGGCAACCCTGAACGATCAATCCATCATCAATTCCATCAAAGACCATCGCCTTACCGATAGGAAATTCTTTGACGGACGGATTCCCAAACACCGTAACAGGATATCCGCCGATCGAAGAACAATTGTCAATATTCCAGATGACGGTCGCCGGTTCGTTCAATGCTTGCGAATGCAATGTCATTACGGCAAACATGAAAAATATACTGAAGGATGATACACGCATACGAATATTTCCGCCGTTACATTATTATCAATATTTATTTGAGACATCTGCTAAACAAAGGGTTTCTGGTCAATGTAAAATAATCTGTGACGATACAACTCCCGATCATCCTTCAATACGTCTTGATGGAAAGCCATCCGGACTAACCAAATGACTTTGTTTGGTGTAGTGCTGCGCCGTCAATCTCAAAATCAGAATGCCGGCTCCCAACCTTTTTCATATTCACGTTTCCAGAGCTTCATTGCTTTTGCGCTATTCGTGATATGACCGTTCTTCGTGTCGCATTCCAGCACTTCTCCGGTCCGGTATGCGATATTGGATAAATGACACAGCAATGTGCTCGTTGCTCCTTCATCGATCGGCGACCGTTGTTTTTCCTTCCCGCGAATGGCCTGGAAGAAATTCCGGACATGCAGCGTGGACATATCTCCACCGCCGCCCAATTGCGTGCCACCTTCTTTGCCGGCCGACTGATTTCTGCGTATTTCTTTCCCGTTCCGGTCATACAAGATGTAACCACCCCGGTCAACCCAGACGGAACCTTCTGTGCCGTAAATAATAGTGCCGCGTCCTGCCTTAAATGTTTCGTAATTATTGCGGCTCTTTCCATCCCATTTTATGGTCTTATTTCCGGGGAATTTAAATGTAGCATCCATCGTATCGTAAACGGTCCAGCCGTCTTCCTTCCAATGATATTTTTCCGCATCGACGATCACTTTTTCGGGGAACTCCACCTGCAGCGCCCAGCGTGCAATATCATATTCATGCGTGGCGTTATTACCGGTCTCAGCGGTCCCATAATCCCATCCATACCAATGCCAGTTATAATTCCATGTATCATGTTCATACGCTTTTCTGGGAGCCGGTCCCTGCCAAAGTTCCCAGTTCAGACCTTCCGGAACGGGAGCCTTTTTCGCAACGACGACCTCGCCTCTATTATTAGTATAGAATGCCTGAGCAAGATACGCCGTTCCGATAATTCCTTCGTGGATCATTCTGATGATCTCAATCGTTTCGGGCGCAGAGCGCTGCTGATTTCCCATCTGGATCACTTTGCCGAATTTTTTCTGCGCTTTAATCAGCAGTTCGCCTTCGTACGGATTGTGGCTGCACGGTTTTTCTACATAAACATGTTTTCCGGCTGCTGTTGCAAGCCATGTACCGGGAGCATGCCAGTGATCCGGAGTGGCATTGATGACCGCATCGACCGACGGATCGGCAATGACCTTAAAAAAATCTCCTTCGAGTTTCGGTGTATAATCGATATGCTTTGAGAAACTATCAGCCGCTTTGGTCATCTGACTCTGCATCACATCGCAAAGGTACACAAGCTGCACATTGCTGTTTTTGTCGGCGATCGGTTCATAGAATGCACCAAGACGGCGGCCAAGGCCAACGATGGCCACATTCAATCGATCGTTTGAACCAACGATCCGCGCATAACTTTTTGCGGTAAATCCCAATCCGCCCAATGTTACACCAACAGCGGCAACCGCCGATGTCTTCAAAAAATATCGTCGGGAATTTTTCTCTGAGTTCATTTTCAGTCCTTTATAATTCTTTGATTTTCATGCTTCGGAATTTCACTTCTGTTCCATGGTCCTGCAGCATGATATTTCCTGAATCCTGATCGCCAAAGCCGGGCCAATCCTTATACTTACTATAGGCAACGAGTGCGCGCCATTGTTGTGTATTCCGAGTATATTCGACCACTTTAATACCATTCAGAAAATGCTGAACGAGATTCCCTTGCACGACAATTTGAGCACGATTCCATTGATCGTAACCGTTCACATATTTTTCGCGAGGCAGATTAGGGTTGAATTCCAAACCATTCGCTTTGATGAGATCGTAGAGCGACCCCATTGTGCGGTTGCCGTTAACGCCGAGTTTGGCGTCTGGATGAACATCGTCATCAAGTATCTGAAACTCGCAACCAATGGAAGAACCTGCACCTTTGTTCAATTCTGTATCAACAAAATATTTTATCCCGCTGTTAGCTCCTTTAGAAAAAATGAAATCCGCTTCCAGTATGAAGTTTTTGTATTTCTTCTCGGTGACGATATCGCCGCCATTGGATGATTCACCGCCATTTGACGGAAGAACCTGAAGAACGCCGTCGGATATCTGCCATCCCTTATCGGGGAAGGTCGTAAGTTTAGCACCCCGCCAGCCGGTGGTGGTCTTTCCGTCCCACAACAATTTCCATCCATCCGATTTTTCACTTTCTGTCAATTCGTTGGGAAGGTAACTCACTACCGGAGCGTCAATATTCCCGAGAGAATTGATATCGTTTGCCGTCGCCGGTTTCATCCGGATGTTCCTCCATCGCACCAGCTTTCCGGCAAGTTCTTCCTTATTCCCGATGGCATGAACCTGAAGCGCAAAAAATCCCGTTTCCACCGCATCTTCAATAAGGTTTGACGCAGCGATATTGTTCACCCAAACGATGATTCGATTTTCAAAAGCGATCACTTTAAACGTATTCCATTCACCCATTTTATACGCCGATTTTGCCTTCGGATTGAATTCCAATGGATACCGCCATCCTTTGCGCCCTTCATCGTAGATGCCGCCGCACCAGCCGCGTTTGGTATCTTCACATTCAATCTGCGTTCCGTGCACCCGTCCGTTCTGATAGGTGGGAAGACTTTGACTTCTGATCTGAACGCCGGAGTTCAATCCTTCGTCCATCTTCATCTCGTATTCAAGAATGAAATTTTTATAGAGTTCTTTTGTTGCCAGAAACGAGTTAGGTGATTTGGAGGCGGATATTCCGACGATCTCTCCGTTCTCGACTTTATAAGGAGCCGTTCCATTCACAACCTTCCACCCCCTAAGGTCTTTTCCGTTAAAGAGTGATATCCAATCCTGATTTCCGGAGAACGGAAACAGTTGTGAAACAGCGAAAAGAGAGAGAAGAATTCCATGCTTAACAATACTAAATAATTTTCCCGGTTGGTTTTCCATGCGGCGAAGATCCTCGCTTTCTGTGTTTACTAAAAGTTGTTTGCGTTGATTATTAATGATCTTTTCCTATACTACTTTATTTTTTCTTGAGTTTTCAAAAAATGGATCATTTTGTTGTTTAATTCTTTTGAGGCCGAAGAATATTTCTTCTCATCAACAACATTTACTGTTTCATTCGGATCTTTCCGGTAGTCATACATTTCGGTTGCAATGATCAGATCGCTGTTGAAGGGCTGCGTGCTCCGGAAATTGTTTTTTGTCCAGACCGTATAGCGGTACCGTTCTGTTCGAATCGAATAACCCATGAATTCCCCAAGCGAATAGCCAAGACGCTCTGTCTCCATCGCATTATACGACCTGGGAAATTGGCTGACGGAATATTCTTTTACTTTTGACCGCGGATTTTTCATCAACGGAACAAGACTATTTCCATCAAGATGTCCGGGAACGGTCACACCGGCCAGATCACAAACGGTCGGGAAGATGTCGATGAACTCGACCTGCGAATTTGTTGCTGATGGTTTTATCCAGGGCGCTGATATCAAAAGCGGAGCACGGGTTGCTTGTTCAAAATTGGTATGTTTGCACCAGAGATTATGATCACCCAAATGCCAGCCATGATCTCCCCACAGTACGATGACCGTGTTTTTGGACAATCCCAGTGAATCAAGTGCGTTCAGCAGGATTCCAATCTGTGCATCCGTATAAGAGGTGGAGGCATAATAACCATGGATAAGTTCCTTCTGTTTATCCAACGGCAGATCCAATCCGCCCCCTTTTTGGTCCGAAAAAGATGCGATGGATGGAATGTCAGAATAGGCATATAATTCGGATGCACGATGATAGGCAAGGTCCGGACTATTTTTTGCTTTTTGCTGGAAAGGAGCAACGGGCATCTCCTCTCTTTTATACATATCCCAATATTTTTTTGGAGCGACAAAGGGCAAGTGAGGCTTGCTGAAACCAACAGCAAAAAAGAACGGTTTCTCCTCCTTCGCTAATTTTGCGAGGATGTCTTTGGCAAAGAGTGCATTTGATCCGTCGTTGTATGCATTATCCGGAACATCGACGCATTCCACCGACGGCCTGACAAATTTTTGGATGTATTCGGTCAGTTCGCTCCCTTTCAGACCTTTACTTTCCCCTTCTGCTCTGTATTTTTTCGCCAACTCTTTGGTCTCAAGCTTCTGATAACCTGCTTCTGGCTTTCCGGTAGATTCCGCAAAATAGTCGTCCGAATTTTTATAATATGGTACGCTCCAGGAAGGAGCGTCGAGATCCTTATCAACGCATCGGGAATCATAAATTTTTCCGATACCTTGAGTGGTAAATCCCTGATCAATCAGGTATTGCGGCAGGCTGATAATATCCGGATTGACATCGCGCATCCTTGTTTTCAGATCCCACACTTTGGTGTTATCGGGACGCAGACCTGTCAACAAACTGGCGCGTGTCGGACCGCATACGGCCTGCTGGCAATAGCTTTGCGTAAATATTGTCCCGCGCTTTGCAAGCCTGTCGATATTTGGAGTTTTAACAAGTTTATCCCCGTAACAACCCAAAACAGGTTTTAGATCGTCGACGGCAATAAAAAGCACATTCATTTTTTTATCCTGAGCCATCACTTGAGTGACACTCAGTCCTATATGGGCGGCAACGCCGAGCGAAGCGATGAATTTATTCATGAACATATTTTCCTCTTCATTATTTTTCTCAGGTCGTTTTTACATTTTCTTCGGAAGTTTGAACTCAATGACAATATTAAACAATGGAATCGCGCTGAGATTTCGAACGACATGCACCATCGGTTCGGCAAACCTTGCCGTGTTCGGCACTTGAATTCCGCCGCCGGGCGTACCGTTAGGATGAAACCTTGGATCTGTCAATTGCACTTCGTTCAAACGAACAACAACCCGCTGCGCATGACTGTGAAGCGCACGTTCGCCGCCGGCCGGAAGCCGTTCTTCAAATATGCGGAATTGATCGTCTTCGTATACCATTGTATTCTTTTCCGGTTCAATCCACTCTTCCGGTTCCTTCAGCGGGGGGTGTGTTTTTTTAAAATTCACTTCAAAATATTCTCCCGCCGGCGGCTGATACGAATCCTGTTCCTGAAACACAGCCACTCCTCCGCGATCAAGAGTGATGATTCCCTTGCTGCTTTGAATAGAGAACTTCGTCAATGCTACGATCACTCTCTTACCAATTTCAGAACTTTTCATACCGCTTGAATTTCGAATAACCGTAACGTAATCATTTTCGACGACAACAGAATCTTTTACTCTGTTCCCTGATATTGCGGCAAGAAATTCAAAGAATTCTTTTTTTCTCTGCGAGTTGATGCCCCAGTCAACCGGTATACTTTGGTATCCTTCTTCGAAGGAGGAATCACCTTTTGTCAGCGTTGCACCTCTTTTCCGGAAATCAAAAAATCCCCAGGAAGCGCCCGCCTTGAGAGCGTTGGCCATATTGTTCACCGGTTTCCCGAATTCATAATGATCATCTTCGGTGAACAGTATCGGCATCGGCCTGTATCCGTCAACCCTTCGTGCTGATTCCACCATAATTGTGACACTATCAGGATTGGTCACTCCATTTCCGTGGAGAAGAATGAAATCGGAAGCTTTGACTACATTGGGATGCGGGATCCGCTTTCCCGTATAACTCGTTGAGACGTAATACCGGTATCCCGAAACAGGATCCTTTTTTTTCTTCACCAGATTGATCAGCTCGTGCACCCGTTCCGGTTTCAGTATTGGATGGTCGTACGATGTGCTGTTGCATTCGTTATTGATCTCGATGATCACATTCCGGAATTTCTTGGCAAATAACCAATCAACGGTATTGTTAACGGCATTGATCACCGATGCTTCGTTCTCCAATTGTTCATCCTGCCCAAAATAGAATAATCCAAGAATCACTACCATTCCCAATTCATCAGCCTTCCATAAAACCCGTTCAAGGCGACGAAAATAATCGTTTCGTAATTTCCCGTTCTTTTCATAACCGGAATTCACCCATCCTTTATTTCCGTAGCCGGTCGGACTTCCACCCTGAATATTCAGTGAAAAGGCAAGCAATCCATGGCTGCGCCAATCGGGCATTGCAGCAATGAATTCATTCGTATTCCTCTCCGCATCCCATTCTCCGGTATCAGGATATTTCCAAAGAGAACGCGTTTCAGGATTAAGGTCATCAAAGATCCCCTGCACCATCCGTGAGTTCGGCAGCAGACCTTCAATGGAGATACCATCAAGCGTTCTTCGTTTCAGCGTTACTTCACTATTGATAAAAAACTTTTCATCGTGAATAGTGACAACTGTTTTTGACTGCGCAAATACGCACGGCACGCCTACGACAAAGCATGCAAGGATAATAAATACTTTGTTCACAATTTTATTTTCCATTTCCCAGCCGAATTTTCGGCCATGAGTTTTCTATTGATCATTTACGTTTGGCATTATTGGTTCTGATTTTTTGGCAATTTCAATATCATTCTTCACTTCGCCGGTCAAGGCTGCCCATGAGAATTTTTTCAACGGTCTTCTATTGCCGCTGTTGACATATTTCGGATTCAGATGCATCAAGGGAATTTCATCAATATATTTACTTGTGATGTCTGCAACTTTTTTCCAATACTGTAATGCACTTTCAAGATGCCGAATGCTTTCCTTTTGTTTATCGCGATTTCCTGTAACACGATATTGCTGTAATGCAGTGCCACCCTTGAGTTTTTCCCCAAAATACAGACTTAAAAACGCCCAGGATTTGATGTCATCGATCTCATGAACAATAGTGGGATTTGTCACCGAAATGTTTTGCAGAATATCCAAAGCATCATTGCCGTTCTTGTTCAATTCATCCGCTAATGTCAATGGACTGATCTTCTGTAATCCTGTCCCCTTGTCGCTCACAAAATCTTTTATGGAAATAAGATTTGTATCCAATACCGTGGTCTCAATTATTTCATTCACAGAGATAAACGGTGATATACTATCATAACCGCATTTCATCCGTGAGGGAGCATTGGCAAGAAATCCTTCCGAATACAATGTAAAATCCCACGATGCGGCATAAAAGGAGGCTAGTTTCAAAGGCATCTTATCGGCCAGCACATGTGCACTCATCAGTTTATCACCAAAGGTAATGCCGTATTTCCGGTCGAACGTATTTGCAAAAACATCATTGGAGGTACTTGGGTCATACATTAATCTTCCCCAGACCTGGTAGAACAACCATTGTTTTTCAAACGCATAGTTCCATGTACGATTCTTGCCCGGTTTGGTAATATATTCTTTCCCCGGAATATAGGTTTCGGAACCGACCAAATATCCTCCGACATAATCCTGAGAATTTCGCTTTATCACTTCCCGTATGAATTCCGGTTCACCCCATCGCAGCACAAAAAAATCCTCGTTTCTCATGGTGTAGATCATCGAATAATTCTTCGGTTTCGGGTCCCACAATATCTTCGATTTCGATCCGCCATGAATATACATGAGATCGGGTGTCGCATGAGCATGCGACCAATTGAATTTCACATCCATGTACATGGTGCCCCAGCGGTTCATTCGTTCTTCAACAGCGTACCTCGTCAGTTCCGGCGCAGGATGCGTATGGGCCCGGACAATCACTTCCGGTTTGCGATTTGAACTGTCGAGTGCGCTCCCATATGTGTCGACGATCCAATCCTGCCAGACTTGTTCGTCGACACCTTCCATGCGTTCATTCTGGCTTATACCAATGCCGGTCAATTCCGGATATTCGTTAATCAGCTGTGTCACGCTCTCACGCATATACCGTTGAACGATCGGTGAATAATCCCCCTCCCCGATAAAATCCTTTCCCTGATATTCATCCAGACAATATTCAGCAACGCTGAATTTTTTTGCAAACGAGTGCGACACCATGATATTCCAATTGAAGACATATGTCTTGATCCCTCGGTCAGCGGCTATTTTCAACAGACCGTGCCAAAAATCCTGCCACACCTTCAACTCCGCCCCAGAATACGGACACGCTTCCGGAAAATTTTTCGCCCTGATCATATAGGTGAACGGATGCAGATTCCAGAGCGTCAATGCGTTAAAACGATTCGCCGCCATCATATCCAGAAACTTTCTCCAGTAATTCAAATCCCTCAATGTCTTTTCGTGGAGCTGAAGACTTTCATCTTTCCGATATGAATTCCACGGGAGATTGAATTTAATTCCTCTGAACTTCAATTTTGGATTAATGGTTTTTTCTATTACTGTTTCAATCCGTTTACCCATCTGGAGTTGTTCTGCCAAGTCCATTAAACCGTACATTACCCCGGTTTGGTCCGGAGAAATGACGGCTGCTTTATTCTTCGGCAATATTTTAATCGCATAACCCTCCGGCAACAGCGTTGAATATGCAGACAGGAGCTGATATTTTGCAGAGCTCTCTTTTGAATCGATAACCAGAACATCTGCATTCAATTCATTTTGTTCATAGTATATATCGGCAGCCATTTTGAGTTTTTCTATTCCCAAATTCTGCCTAATGCTGGTTTCATTATAATAGACTTTGAGGCTTCGTCGCACAGAATTGCTGCGTTCGGTCGCAAACGAAAAACAAAGCAGGTGTAGTATGACAAGCCAATATTTCATTTTAAATGCATAGCTTTATTTTGACAAATTTGTTTTTCTATTTCTTCCCATGAAGAACGCACTGTTTTATTTCGTTTTATTTTCGCCATATTCAAACCAATCAACATCTACATAATTTTTACTGGCCAATCCATTTGACGATGCATACATACCAATAAATGTTCCGGTAAATCTGCCGGCGCCGGCCAGGCCCAATAATCTGCCATCAACACCTGTCACAAGATCCGACCATTGCTTTCCATTGTTTGAATACCGGAATGAATAAAGGAATCCTTGTGTAGTGATTTGTAACAATCCGGTTGATCTATCAATTGGCTTCCTTGCAATCAGTGAATCCTGCATGCCCGCCCTGTTTTTTTGGAACAGTGACAGCACTCGTTTGCCATTCTCCATCCCGATGGTGAAGCGTAAATAATAATCCCTGTCACGCTCGATCACCAAACCTGCCGTTTCATTATCGGACTGCGGTGTGAACTCCATCTTCACTGTGGCAACAAAATATTTATGCTCCTGCCGTTTTCCGATGAATGAGGGATTTGCCTGATCTGAGATTGCTTCCGGACGAAGATCGATCCGCAAAAATCCTTTCCGTTTGGTTAATGACCACCATTCGGTTCTGGGAGTGCGAATGAATGTCCAATACGTATTCAGCAATGGGGACTTAAAGTCGTCGCGAGTATTGATATCTGAGAATTTGAACTCGGGAAGATTCGGTTTCTCATGGATCAATTCTCCTCTTCCTTTATGTCCTTTCGGGTTCACGACCGGCCATGTTCCGCTCCAGTCCACAGGCGACATAAAAGTTTCCCGTCCCATGATGTGATTTTCGCCGCCGTACGGACGCTTTGCCAAATAGACCATCCACCAATCCCCTAATTGAGTCTGGACGAGATCTGCATGACCGGTGGATGTGAAATACAACTCTCTGGAAAGATCGCGGTGCGTCAGAATGGGATTGGCAGGGTTCATCGCATACGGTCCAAAAATACTGTCGGCTTTCCAGATGGACACCGAATGATTCTGACTTGTGCCGCCATGCGCTATCAGCAGATAGTATTTCCCATCCTTCTTATAGATATGTGATGCCTCATAGTTATTGACGCCGGTTTCTATTCCGCCGTCAAGATTTCCTTTCTTATAGTATTCTCCTCCGTCAAGCACATCTATTTTCTTGCCGATAAGTTTCCATGTATTTAAATCCAATTCCTGGATCCAAATGTTCCTATGCTTATCCCATAACTTTACCTGAGGCGTGCCGTTACCGGAATAATAGACTTTACCGTTGTCATCAAAGAACAGTGAAGGGTCAATTCCTTCCGCTCCATCGATCCAGTGCGGATCAGACCATGGACCGGCGGGATCCGTTGCCGTTGTAATAAAATTGCGGTGCTGCGGCATCTTTGGCTGATTGACCAGCGTCGTGATCATGTAAAATATTCCGTTATGATATCGAATGGTGGGCGCGTAGATTCCTGCCGAACATGCAATACTATCGAGATCCAATTGTGACGGCCGTTGCAGAACATGACCGACCATCTTCCAGTGAACAAGGTCGCGGCTGTGGTAGACCGGAACACCGGGGAAATATTCAAACGTGGAAGTCACCAGATAATAATCTTCGCCGACCCTGCAGATACTCGGGTCGGGATTAAATCCGGGTATAATCGGATTTTCATAGTTCGTCTGAGCATATGTGAGTATGGGAATTATTGAAAATATGAAAACAAGCAGAGGTGAAATCATTGAATTTCTTTTCATTTCAGTATCTCCTTCTTTGTCATAAGTATCCATACAGGATTGCGTCCGACAGAATAGATTTTCAACGGTCTCAACTTTCCGTTTGCCGGTTCAATAAAATACGAAGCTATTGTTCCGGACTGTTGTCCACCCGCATAAAGAAATTTTCCTGTTTGATCGATGTCGAACGACCTGGGCATTTTCTCCGTAGGATATTGGGAAACAATTTTCATTGAGCCTGTTGTTGGATTTACTTTATAAGATGCAATGCTATCCGGACCGCGATTCGTGGCATAAAGGAATCGACCGTCGGGTGTGCAATGAATATCCGCTCCGCCGGTATTTCGTGCAATCGTAATTTTCCCCTTGTTCTCGGGCTGCATGGAAAGTGTTTGTATTTCGGTCAATGTTCCCTTCTCATCATCCAATTGAAATGCCGTAACACTCCTCCCAAATTCATTAGCAACATATACCGTATTAAGGAACGGATGAATAATGATATGCCGCGGTCCGGTACTGTCGCGGGCCGTCCACCGGTCGGGTGACTGTACAGAGATTGAACCGTTCGTATCATTGAACCGATATTGAAGGATCGCTTCACCGGATCGGCACGGGATAAAAAGATAGCGGTTACTTTTATCAATCAGGATCGAATGCGGATTACTTGCGGTGGTCAGCACTTGTAATGCGCCGCTCTGCACGGCTCCGTTCTGTCCCACGGCATACACCGCCGCCTTATTGTCTGAAAAATGTGCCGTAAATAGAAATTTCCCTGTTCGGTCCATCGAAAGATAGATAGGATTCCAACTGACGTTTACTGTGCCGATCAATGTTAACTCACCGCTCTTTTCATCGATGCGAAACGAAGCGACACTGTTCTTCGTCCGCAGTGCAGCATGCAAAAACCGGTTTGCCGGATCAACAGCAAGCGATCCCGGTTGTCCGTCCACCGCCGTTTCATTCACGAATGTTAGATCACCATTTATTGGATCGACTTTATAAACTGCAATCGTCTGCGAACTATCAAGCGAAACATAAACGTACGTTCCCTTGTCGGAAGCTTTTGCGGAAGAGGGAAAAATCAACCAAAGACAGAACCAGAAATACAATATGGAATAGCAACTCTTCACCGGATGAGAACCATCTTTTTTATCTGCAGACTGTTCTGCTGCTCTAACCGGGCTATATATAAACCGCTGGCCAGCGCTGGCGCATTAAATATCACCTGATAATTTTTGCCACCTTCCGCTTCATCGTTATACAGTGTGGCCACTTGTTGGCCAATTGCATTGTAAACAGTAAGTATTGCGCGGCCATTTACCGGAACGGTAAATTGCAATGCCGTGGAAGGGTTAAAAGGATTGGGATAGTTCTGTGAAAGAAAAAATTGAAATGGCTGATTTTGTTTCTCGGAAGGTGTTTTTGTCAACGCCGACAGTTCACCAATTCCGGCCCAGGCACTCAGATATGTCCAGATACTGCCTGTTCTTTGTGCGGGCAATGTTACATTCTCTACCGCAGACGTGCCAGCTCTGTCCTTCAGCTGCTGAAAGTAGAGACTCCTGGGCATTACAGGCGTACCGTAACTTTCCCAAAAACCAGCCCCAAGCTGTAAAACACCTTTACACCCAATTCCCCAGTTCATTGCACCGATCGGACTCTCCACCTTCAATTCGCCGGTATTTGAAATTCCATTCCAAAACATGGTTTGTGCACCGGCCCAGCCATGCCCCGTTCCCATATCTTTCCGGTTTTGTACACGTGTTTCTCCCCCTTGAATATTATCAAAGAGTATTCCGGTAGCGTACCGGTGGTGAGGACCGATGTCGGCATATGTTTGCGTGGAAAAACAATCGACGAATACATTAGGGCCTGTAACCCTCGATCCGGTTACATAATCGTGCCTTCCGCCCCGTGTATAACATCGTTGAAAAAGATTGAACGATCCTTTATCGATATAAAAAGAATACTTTCGTGAACCGGTTGTAATGGACTTCGGATCGAGCATCGCGCATTCTTCAACGGTAGTGTTATAAGCCCAATACAATCCGACACAACTGTAGCCGAAATACCTTGCCGTAACGTTCTTCACCCAGCAATCGGTCGATTGGGAGATCGTAATGGCGCTCCATCCGTGACTCTCATCGATATCACTCGCGAAAATGGAAGTGATGAACATCTTCTCGATACCACAGTTGGTGATTCGCCCGTTGATTGAAATTCTGGATATCTCGCCGCCGCCGAATCCGGTTTCAATTGCCTGCACGAGAGGGATATTTACCGAAATTGTTTTTCCTGTAATACCCGTGATGATCCGTTCATACGATACTCTGTACTCTGCCGCAACCCATCCATATTGTGCCATATCAAGCGTAGTGATCCACGCATCATTGGGTGTGCGGGTAATTCGTATTGTATCACCTACGGAAAATCCCGTAACGCTGTCCACCGTAAAACTTGCTGCTCCGGTCGCAACGTATGGAGATGATATCCGAACGGCACCCGTCAATCCGGCCGAAAGCGGACGCGTTTCATACGTCAGGGTCATCTCCTGCCAGAAATCATTTTTGATGGAGGAAACCGAAACATAAACAACTTTCGCTGCTGCCGGATCTCCATCAAGATCTTTCTTGGCGTACAGTTTTAAGACCGCTTTTTTTATACTGTCCTGTAGCTGAGGAAGGATAAATTTGAGATATGCTTCTCTTGTGACATTGGCATTTACGCCGGCATTTTTTACCGCAACGGATGAGTCGGCCCCATAATTATTTTTCGCATTGGTTCCCCCCATAACATAAGTATCTGCAACTGGCAGAAGCGTAATGATGCTGTCGACACCCGATGTTTGCGAACGAACTGTTATCTCGAGTACGGGTCTGTTCTTTACGGAATCCTCACGGCTTGCATAGTTCACATATTGATTGATATCGGCCGTCAGGTGAAAAGAAACAATTTTATCACCGTCCAGTTCTTCCGCCAAACCTTTTGTTACCGTGAATTCCTGCCAAGTGCGGACCGCCGGATAGAGTTTTGTGTCCAGAGCTGATTCGTTTGCGGGCTCCGAG
The DNA here is from genome assembly GCA_903861125.1 of uncultured Ignavibacteriota bacterium. Taxonomy (GTDB): domain Bacteria; phylum Bacteroidota; class Ignavibacteria; order UBA10030; family UBA8401; genus UBA8401. Next base: position 87,640 of record CAIOTF010000049.1, on the reverse strand, counting down.
GATGATTCGTTTCCCTGTATCTGGATAAAATCGTGTTGCGTTGGAGATGTTGCCACGAGTTCCGTACCCCCTTTATCGGGACTGTTTTGTCCTTCTCCCCGGAGCACAACACCGTTTGCTTTGATAAATAACGAACCGTTCACTTCATAGCGCCCGGATTTCAAAAGAACGGCACCGCGAAAACCATTTACGTTAAGCGGCAGCGCCGAGACCCTGTTTATCGCAGACTGAATTAATGCTTTTGCATCTCCGGAAACAGGTTGCACCGTCTCTGCGACTGGTGCAACGGGAAGAGTGACACCTCCTCCTTTATACCCCGCATAAGAGAAATCAGGAATAATATTCACTGAATTTGTCTGACCGGTATTCGCAAACGTTTTATATTCCAGTTTTCCTCCTGCACCAAGAGAGACCAAACTGCTCGTCTGGGCAGTAGAACACTTTACGAAAAGTATGGATATAATAATAACGATGATCAATCTGGTGGAGGTACGGAAACCTCCTCTGTTCAAGAGATTCATTTTAATAAAACCATCTTTCTTGTTATCACGTTGTTATTTGCTGTTAACTGACAGAGATATGCGTTAGAACTTAAACGTGTTCCGTCAAAATCAATCGAATATTCGGCCGGTGATTGAACAGCACGAACAAGCTGCACAACTTCTCTGCCGAGCATATCATAAATGATCAAAGTCACGTCACTTTTTTCGGGCAGGCTGTAACGTACTTTCGTGACAGGATTAAACGGATTGGGATAATTCTGGAACAGGTTCAGTGAACGGGGCGCTGCACCGGATTTTTCTTTCGCCGGGGCAACCGGAGTAATGTTGTTGACAAAGCAGTAATATCCGTACGGTGTTACAAACTCACATCCTTCAGCGGTCAAAAATGTAATGATCTTTTTGAATTCATTTTTCAAAGAGTCCGTCGTCCATTGCGGAGGGTGTCCCTGCAACACCATGTAATCTTTATAGACACTCTTCTTTGTATTATAATTGCCAACGAAATAATTATAGTTCACAACACCGGTCGCACTCTCCATATTTACCCGGTTGCTCAGATTTATTATACCGGTGGAAGGTGCGGGAGTTTGCTGTCCGAGTAGGATCACTTTCATATTCGTCGCTTCACTCAGCACTTGAAGAAGCGTTGCATCGGTTTGATTATAAGGCGCGCCGAATGTGCGGACCGTTACACCAAGTTTGTTTTTCAGAATCTGTGAAGCACTGTCGAAGCGTGCTTTTTGATAAGCATAGGTCGTTCCGGAAAATTCCCATGTGCCGGGCGGATTATCCTTCGTGTGATCCAGGCCGTGATGCCATATCTCCAAGAGGGGCTCACTTTTGGAATTTGTTTTTGCAGCATAATATTTCAGCGTCGCAATTTGACTTTCCGTTGCGCTGCCGAATCTCGTCACTCCCCACCCCGCCTTAACTCCATTATTTACCAGATATTCAAATGTGGGTATGCACGCGTCAATTGAACTTTGCTTCGCCTCCAGATCATCCAGTTTGATGATGATCTTGGGCTGTGAGCGGAGTGCAATTCCGGAAAACACCAAGATGAACAAAAGATATCTCCGCCAATGATTTTTGACACGCTTTAATTCCATGTAGCCAAAGTCCTTCTGTGTATTTGTTTTTTCTTGACAAGTGAAGAGATCATTGTATCAATATGAGTTTCTTTGTTTCCCAATATCCATCCATATGCAGCCGGCAGAAGTACACGCCGCTTGGTGAATGACCTGCATTCCATACCGACTGATAATCACCCGCCGACATTACTCCTTCATAAAGCGTTACCACTTCCCTGCCCAGCTGATCATAAATTTGCAACGTAACGTTTCCCTGTGACGGAACCCGAAATCGAATCGTCGTCGTTGGATTGAACGGATTGGGATAGCACTCCCGAAGCATACCAACCAATTCGGCATTGTTTATCGCATTGATCTTATGATCATCTGATACGATTGCGGCAGTCCCTCCGACATACACTGGTCCCACATCCGAAACCTTTAATGGGCGATTGGTTATTGCGCCGGTTGTATATTCATCGCAACCAACATCTTTTAAATTTTTTGCTGCAGGTCTTGCCTGTCCGCTGATATCAAGCAAAACAAAAGGGTCATCATCAATGTTTGCAATGTCGAGAATTGCCGGAACATTTGGACTTGATGCATCAATAGCGGGACTTGCCGGGGATAAACTATAGTAGCCGTCTGAATTAACAATAAGAAGCGGATCAGCGCTCGTTATACCGGAGGCTATGGAAATACCTACTGTGCCCGTGCAGATATTGCCAGCCCATGAAATTCCCGCAGAGGAACCGGTGAAGATATTTCCTGCCGTCTTCTTAAAGATATTATTGGCCCAAGTATTATTCGTTGGGCCGGACCCGCCTAAATTAATATCTCCGCAATCAACAAATGTATTATACAGGAAGTTGATATTCTTAAGATTCGGACTGATGTAATCGTATTTTACTGCGCCCATTGTTCCGCTCGCACCGGCACGTTCAAAATAATTGTTGTAGCAATAGATGTTGTTCGCTTCCTTTACTCTTATTCCGCCTGCACCGATAAAAAAATTCCCGTACGCCGCATTGTTATCGCCGTTTCTGAAGACCATCATTGCATTCTGATTATTCGTAAACGTATTATATCTGAGAACATTCTCTCTACATTTTACGGATATCGCTTCACTATCCCCTAGACCGGTGTTGTCGAAGTAGCAAAATTCAACGATTGTTCTCGATATGTAGGTGGATGTTGCTCCGTTGCTGATCCTGATACATTCATTTCCATTATCGCCCCCGGCGCCCGGCATATTTTTAAAAGAGCAGTACCTGATCTTGTGATATCCGGGAACGAGAGTGTCGGGATCAATATGGATGAGATTACCGATCGGAGCAGTAACGGGCTTGTTTTCAAAATTACAGTATGTTATCTCATTATATTGACTTGGGGCGTGTATGCTGATATATTTTTTTGCTGAATAACCGGAAAAGTTCAGCTGCGTTATCAGATTATGACTCCCATAGACATCGATCACATATGCATCGCCAATATCACCGGAAGTAAATTGGAAACCGCTGAACGTGACGAAATTTCCTGTGATATCGATATACTGAGGTCCGTTGAGATAAACGCCGCCGGGTGCGGCGGCTTTTACAGTAATGTTGCTTGTACCAATAGTCAGCGTTGCATTGAGATACGTACCATTGGCGAGGATGATCACATCGCCGGAAGAGGCATTGTTAATGGCAGATTGTAGATCAGGTATTGATGAGACGCGAATCACTGACGCATTCAAATGGAGGGGCGCCAGACTGGTGAAAATGCCAATAATGACGACAACTCTATTCCAATTTCGGATAAAATATTTCATGAGGTACGTTAGGTAAATTCGTTTCATTCAAAACAGATGGCTGCTGTGCCGACCATGGCGAAACTATTTTAACAAAACTATTTTTTTTGTTTCTGTAAATTCTTTTGTCTGCAGCCGGCAGAAATATATTCCGCTCGAAAACCGCGAAGCATCCCATTCTGTTTGATAACTGCCGCTTGATTGAACTTTATCGACCAACACATCGATCACACTTCCCAAACAATCGTAGATCGCTATGTAAATAGACGATGAAGAAGGGATTTGATATTTGATAACGGTCGACGGATTGAAAGGGTTGGGATAATTTTGTTCCAATATCAAGTGACCGGGTAAGGAACGATCAGTCCGTTCAACCCCGGTCGTCCCTTCCTGAATGGAAAAGTTTGCAAAACGCACCGCCTCGTCACGCAGGTCAGCTGGATGATCGAGACTGCGATAGATACCCCATTTCGGCCGGATAAAATCATTGTCTGAACGTATAGTCTTAATTTTATTGCTGCTGTATGATAGTATCGTTGCACCATTACTAACGTTCTTTATCATTATGGAATAGGCACCATTCGTAGAATCGACATGAACAATTTCTGTGCATTCTACCCACACACCGACAAACAATGATAGATCAACAATTGCCGCTTTTGTTGTGTTATCATGTATCAGTTCCATTTTATGAGGAGTCCCTTTTCTTGGAGTTAACGTGAATATGGGATCACCATCGTTTCCGCCGACAGCCTTTATCTGGTGTATATGGGTAAAACTGCTGGAGGGCTGAAACCCGGCAGGCAGTCTGAATTTCCATTGATACGTGATTGTTTCACCCGTCACCCCTTTCAAATTATCTGGCGATGATGCATACGTTTTAATTTCAACCCGTTGCCTGTCAAAATTAATACAACGGTCATTGTCCGGAGTAACATGAGAATAGAATTCAAAGACATATTGCTGCAGCTCGGCATCCCATACCTCAGCAATGTGCCGTCCGAATTCAGGATGGATACATTCGGGATTTTCAACACAGTCGTAACCGGGAGCAAAGCGGCTGTTGATCAATTCATATGTAGAGCCGGGTCCGTCGGCATTGAGAACAACCTGCGATTGAGCAATGGTACACTGTGCCAAAAAAATGACAAAAAGTCTTTGCAAATATTTTTTCGGCAATCGCTTCATAATCAAACACCAGCATCGGCAGCAGAAAAAGAAGGGAACGGATGAAATATTATCCACTCACATTTCCCTGTTCTTTATCTATTGAAATAATGGTACACAATGGTTTGTAATATCCGACCGGATAGAAGTACTTGTTCGACGACTCTGAGAGAATAGTTTTGGGCAATTGTTCCATGTTGTATGTGTCAACATTTTCTCCACACACATTCGATGAATCAATCACAAGAGATACTTTATGCCTGCCGTAAGGGGCAGGTACGTTGTGCCGAGACCTTTATTCAGACCTCTGGTATAACGTGCTTCGATAAAGACATTGAAGAATTCTGTTAAACGATAATTCATTCCTAATCCGAATTGGGCAAAAGGAATTGTTTCGTCACCGCCGATGATACGTTGTTGTGCGCTCATCGCGACCGTTGAACCGCCTACCAGTATCGTGCTTTTTACGGGGAGTGAAATTTCGCTCAGCGAAAAAAACATTACGCCGGCACCGGTGAGGAAATATGGAGAGAGTGATCCTGACAATTCAGGGGGCGCAATCCGCATCTGTGCCGCCAGCGTCATCACAGTGCTGGTATTGGCCGAAGGTTTCAAGGCGACATCATTAAAGACCCAAATATCGCGCATGTATTTTGTATCGAATCCTTTATTGATCCCGTTGTTGTCCAGCGTAAATTGATAATATTCAAATGCACCTCCGATTGTAATTGACGGAGTGAGCGCAATTCCGGCTCCCAAAGCACCGCCGTACTGCATCTTCCAATAATTAGCAAAAGACATGGGCGAAGAAGGAATGACATAACCGCTGCTGACAGAAACCTCAAACCCGGAATTCTCCTGCGCATTCCCCGTCATAAGCACTGTGAGCAAACATGTAAACCACTTTGTAAATTGTTTCATGATATTTTCCCGAAAAAACGTTAAGATCTATATTGTAATCGCTGCTAAAGAATTTTATTTAAAATAATAGGAAACCAGTTCGTCTCGGCGAACGCGAACCAGTGTTCCGCCTGCTGTTCGCTGAAATTTTTCGGTTAATAACAGACCAAAACCGGGTTTGAAGTAATAGTTCGTGTAATCGGTCCGCACTTTATATGACTCCCGGTAATAAAAATACGGCGCTGATCCAAGGGTCGTTCTCAGTGTATCGACACCTTTTGAGACAAGTGACGACCGCACAGAATCCGCCGTTGTATAGATGATGTCGCCTGATGCCCAAACCGTGGTGTCTCCTCCAATGTACCTTGCAGTTGTCGTGTCGCCGACCGCCGCTCTGAAATTAAATGCTTTTTGTTCATAGAACCGCGTGTCATCGGATTTCCGGATCCGCAGGTTTTCCAACGTATCAACCTGCCAGCAAGTTGTTATACCCGATTCACCTTGAAGAAGATACCACACGAGGGCTTCTCTTTTAATGGATTTCCTGTCAATACTCGGCGAGACCAGCGGTATCTTGCCGGTATCGGCAGATATCGTATCTTTTACGCTAAGGGTGTAGGTATAACGCTTTCGCTCTATTCCGGTCGTATCATACAGCACCACGCTGTATGTCCAACTGTTCCCGACATTCAACGGAACAAGTCCCTTTGTTCCTATCGAATATTGTCCGTCCATCGAACCTGGAACAAGCGGGTCCAGGTTTTCCGTGCAGCCGGCAATGAACATAGCTGTAATAATAAATATGGTTTTCATAGCAGTCGTTTTCATAAAACTCCTCATCACGATTCTCCGTGCACATACCTGCACACGCGAATAATGGTGGCGATTAAAATTTTTGAACGTAGAACTTTCATTTTTATTACTGTTGATTGAAACTATACTTAAAACCGATATGCGATTTCCATCATAAGTCGGTGCTGTTCTCTGCTATTGTAGTTGACATTGGATTGATACATATCCTCATACTTCAGCAGCGAATATTCATATGCAAAATCGATCAGGATATCTTCAAGAAATATTCCCGCTCCTAATGAATAGATACCCCCGCGGGCCGGTTCGCCGATGATTGCGGCTCCATCGGGTGAGAACGGTTGAACGTCGTCACGATAACCGCCCCGCAGCGCCAGCATCTTGTCCGGACGGTATTCAGCACCAATGTGCATCGATCCTCTGTTATTGGACCATGGATGCGTCGGTGCACTGTTCAATGTTGTGGTCAAATTCACATCCGATAAATATCTCATTTCATAATCGAACGCGATCGTCCACTTGTCCGTTGGTGTCAGCACGATGCCGAATGAGTACGACAGCGGAAATGTAAGATTATCTTTTCCGCTCTCATGATAGGATCTTGTCGTCAAACTGTCCACCCTCACCGGAAATGTTTTTCTTGTTGTATCTATGCTCGACACATCCCGTTTCCACGTTCGTGTTATCGTCATTTCCGGCGCAACGGTAATGCCGATGCTGTACCGTTCCTGTTGGAAGTATAGTCCGACATTCATTGAATTCCCCGAATAGGTTGATGTGCCAACCTTCGATTGTTTATAATAGACAGTGTCCACCATGAAATTTTGCGGCGCACCGTTCTCAACAGCAATATTCAGATGTCCGCGGTCTAACCGGGATTCATTGTCATCAGACGAACCGGAATGTATCGTAGCAGATCCGCCAATGGTAAGACCCGTAAGAATTGTGACCGCTATACCCGGTGTAACACCATACATCGATCCTTTTCTTTCACGGATGTATTGATACCACTTGACATGCGCAGTGTCGGTTGGCTTGCTTCTGTCATAGAAATTGACATATGGACGGAGCTGACCGAGATACGGCGACATGGAATTGTTGTTCTGATAATAGTTGTTAAGATCTATTGTCTTTGACGCTCCGATACCCGCCACAATACTGAATCCTTCGATCTCAAACGGAACAGCAGCAGCGAATGAAAACGGTTCGATTGCAGAAGTGCTATTGTTCCAATTAGGTTTGATGTTGTCATACTGTCTCTGCACGGTTTTCCACGGATCTTTTTCGGTGACACCCGGAACGCCGGCGCTGTCTGGTGTTTTGATTGTACCGGTAAGTCCTTCAAAAAGTAATCCAAGGCCCGGAGCACTTCGCTGCGGAACCCATTCTTGAGTCTGCTTGCGCGCAGTGTTGGCAAAGAATCCGCCGGCACGAATTTCAATAGACTTCAGTTTTGAAAGAGCGGCAGGATTTGAAAATAGTGCCGATGCATCATTCGCATTGGCAATTGTTGTTCCGCCCATTGCCCTTGAGCGAACGCCTATGAGAGAGAATTGATCCAGTCCATGGATATCAAGCGCATTTGCGGCGGGTTGTGCGGCCGTGATGGATGCAATGCTCAGGAACAATGCAATGAACGTCACGGCAAATTTTTTATTAAAATTCAATTTCATCGGAATTGCACTCCTAAACTAATACGATGCACAGTATTCAGGTATTCACTCATTTTCCCATAGCTGTAATCAACACTGATCGGCCACCCGGAAAGATCGGTATGCACGCCGCCGCCAAAACAGAGACCTTCGGTATCGTAATCAACTTTATAGCCTCCGCGAAGGGCAACCAATTCAGAAAACGAATATTCTGCGCCGATATGCATCTGTTGTTTATAGTCGTTTGGTTGGAACAGATCGTAGGCAAGCGTGAGTCGGTTCATATCGTCCCGGAACAATAATCCTTCGCTGCCGAATATGTTCGCCGAAACACCAAGACGAAATGCGAGCGGTGCCGGATGTGCTTTTTCTGCAAAGGTTATCTGCTGTCCAAAATTTTGTGTCGACACTCCAATTTTTACGGATCGAAATCCCGTGTTGTATAACATACCGAAATCGAACAGCACAACATCCGCATATGTCTTATAGGATTTTATTTCTCCGGTTGTAGGATTAATAATAGTCACTGACTGTTCTGACCAGAGAGACTCCATTGCGTATTTAACGGAAAGTGCGGCTGAAAATTTATCGGTGAATTTTTGCGCATAAGTGAAACCGGTCAAATACGAAAACGGCGTGAATGTTCTTCCGGTTAAACCGGGATTATAGTATGGAATCCCTTGAACAGGCCTTACAAGGTCTGCCACATCACCTCGTGTTTCCTGCATTGATCCAAAGTCGATGTACTGAAACTGGAAGCCGATACTTCCCCAGTCTCCCATCGGCAGTCCGTACGCCAAGGCAACCTGTTTTGTATCGAAGAGCCACATGGTCAATGTCGAGCTCATTTCGTGGTTTTCCATTGTTGTCAGTCCTGCCGGATTCCAAAAGACTGCATCGACGCCGGTTGCGAGCGAAACATATGCATCGCCCATCGCAGTTGCACGAGCCGTTGGCATTACTTTCAGAAACTGCATTGAACTTGTGCCAACCTTTTGTGCCTGAAGCTGACTGATCGAGACCGTCAGCAGCAGCAGTGTTGCCATTGATCGTATTGTATGTTTCATAGTCATCTGCATTGCTTAGTTGATGATAACAAACTTGCCATGAACCCGGGTGCCGTCCGGTGCATCGACAACATAGAAATAGACACCCGAAGCGATTAATTGATTGTTCCGTGTTATCTGAAAATATGGATGTTGAATTTCATCCGCATCGTGCGCGATGGTCTGAATGAGTTGTCCGCTGTATGAGTACACGCGTATCGTGCAAGTTTTTGGAAGATTATAAAAACGGAGCTGGTTATTGATGTCGCCGTCGGGAGTGGATCCTGGATATCCTGATTTCACGATAAATGGATTCGGAGCAACAAAGACCTGCTGCAGCGTTGCCGTTGCGCCGATGGATGCAGCATGCAGCGTCATGTTGGTCCGGCCGCTCTTATTCCCTTTATTATCCACCGACAATACAGAGTAATAGATGTTATCGCCGATGCGGACATTCTTATCGATAAACTGATATTTACCGCCGACAATATACTGCGGGTCACCTTTTGCTATCGTCGCTAGCTTAATCCATGGTCCCAACGGATGCGACGATTTGTACACTTCGTAGTGATCGAACGTTCCCTGCAATCGCGGTGTTGTAAACGATTCAACTTGAGGTCCCCAAATGATCTTGCTTTCACCGACTAGCGTGTTTTCCAATGTCAGCGCCGGAGCCGGAACAGGAATGGGAATGCGGTACGAACCGCGCTCATTTTTTGTATCAGGCCAGTATTGCACTGTATTATGATTGATCAGCGTATCGCCGGTATATGCTTGAATAGCACGATCAGCAACTTCACGGATAGTAACAACATTTGAATTAACAAAATCCGGCAAAGAATATTTGCTGAGATAATCGCTACCGAATACCGTCGTACCGGTGGAAGTACCCGTCGGATTTAACTGTATGCGCGTCTTCGGCTGCCAGTAATTAGGAACAATATTGAATGCATAATTGGCATCTCCTGCTTCAACATCGGGGGGTGTTGCTCCGTTGCTCCCGCCGATATCTTTCACACCGGCATCAGTATCTTCTTTACGAGCCGATCCATAACCACATACTTCTGCCCACGCAATGCGGACTTTCTGGCCCGGCATTAAATGGTACGGACCGAATCCGTACGTATATCCGATTCTCATTCCCTGACGCCAATTGAAATTCGACCGTCCGATCCAATCCTGTCCATACAAACTCACCGTTTTGAACAAGCCGGTCTTCTGAGGCAGCGAAATGTCGAGTACGTTCGGCCAGACCTTGTCCGTCCGGTGCTGGGATGTTTCTAACCGCAGATAATATGGCTGCTTGATATGGCCGTTGATATCCCATGCAACGGAATCCGAAAGTGCTGAGAATACAACTCTTGTTCCGTCGCCGCGTCGGGCAAGATGTACGGTATCCACATAGAGTGCCATCATCCCCGGTGACTGAGGACTGAGTAATCCGCCACCATTTTTTCCGGTGGTAGCCCATTCCGAAAGATATGTCGGTTCGGGATTGCCGGTTCGATGATTTCCATAGAAGAGCCAGCGTTGCCGGTCCCAACGGGCATACATATTTATTTCATCTGTCAATGTATTATTCCAGGATCCTCCCACTCTGTTATACCCGAACTTTCCTCCGGTCATACCGTGATTAAAGACGATGATCAAATCTTTCAGTTTCACCGGTTTTGGAGGAATGGCAGGATTTCCGGTAAGATCACCGGTATTTTCAAATTCATATTCATAGATGATAAAATCATCGTAATCGGGAAAACTCCAAACCCGGCTGGTCCGTGTAATGGTAACACCAACAGGTGTCGCCCATTTAGAGATGATTATTTCTTCCGCTTCATCCGGATTGTATGTCGGATTCAGATTTCCATTTGCCAGCACGGGAAAGTTTTCGATCCGTTCCTGACTAAGCGGAAATGAATTGACGTATTCCGCAACAGCATCGATCTCCCCGCCGCAATATGCAATAAGGCGCTTTGAAGAATCAACTCGATCTGCTGCAATCTGCACTCCGCCGCCGTAGGAATTGTGCCAGCCAGTATATTGTTTTGCATCGACGATCGTAGCAGAATTTCCGGGCCATTCAAACGAGGGAATTCCGAGTTCTGTGTTGGCATTGGATGTTACATATTTCCTGCCGAGTTCACCCGTATTATAGACGGTTTGGTGTAGCATCCCCCGTTTATGGATCAGGTAATCCTTTTGCATTTGCGCCGAGACCATGCTTCCGAAAAGGCAAAGAAGAAATGTAATATTTTTTAGAGAACTCATGTGTTGCTCCTGAAAAAACTCATAGGTTAATAATCATTCCAAATTGCATCGATCGCGGCATATTTGAATATATTCTGAATTCCTGATTGACATAATATCCCGGATGCTCTTCGTCCTCATAATAGGTGATATCCTCACCTTTCTCATACTTGATGGTATATTTTTGAAGATTGTATTGGTTCGTTGGATCCGGATTAAAGACCGCCGTATAATCATAGATCCTGGAGTTGAATAGATTCGATACCTCAAAATAGAATGCTGTACTGGTTCCGAAAAGACGGGAGATTTGTTTTGTGATTTTGATGTTCGTGTTATATTCGCTCGGAGCACGCATATTCATCTTGATCAGTGTATTGACCCAGGAAGAGAACGGACGGCCGCTGCGAGCAAATGAGGTTGCCGCAATAGTGACCTGCTCGAGCGGATAAAAATCAAACATCTCCGGCCCCCATTCTTTCGGGGTATTTATCCCGACGTTGGCGACAAGATTATGAGTCCGGTCAAAGTCCAGCAGGATGTCCTGCGGCACCGGGTCTTTCGATTCTCCGCTTTCATAGATTGTCGGGTATTGATATCCGTCGGATGAACCGTTTTTACCGGTAGCAACACCGTACGTATAGTTCAGCGAACCGGTCACAATTCCGCTCCGCTTCGCAAGTCCTAAGCGAAATCCGCGGATGTCTGCATAATCAAGATTGATATAAGTTGTGTACGAACCTTGCTTAGAACTATAGATGGCGCGTTGCAGCAGATCCCTGACATCTTTGTAATACCCGCTGATGTCCAACGTAAACCCTTCGCCTAACGCTTGTGTGACACCGACATCATAACTGTTTGTCACTTCCGGTTTCAATCGCGGATTTCCAAGGACGCCAATAACAGTCAACGCCGTACCATACTTCAGCATATCACTTCTGCCGCGGGATTGAGAAATAAGCCGGTTAAATGGAGGGCGCTGCAGGAAGGTTCCGTAGTTTACATGAAACACAGTGTGTGTTGATACCGGAAAGGATAAACCTGCGCGGGGCTGTAAACGGGCGATGGTGGCCGTCTTCGATTTGGATGCATATCGCTCATCAATTTTTTGAAGTCCAAGACTGTCTGTATACCGGTAGGGTGAAAAGATATCGGTATAATACTCCATATTCGGATTATAGACATCCAGTCGAAGACCGATATTAGCGATCATCCCTTCAAATTCCATTTTGTCCTGAACGAATAAACCGAGCTCGAACGGTTTGATAATATATTGCGATAAATTACCGTTGGATTGAATGCTGAGACCGGAAACATTGTTGACATCGAGAATTGAATAGTTGCCCTGAACACCGGCAAGAAGCATATGCGATATTGAAACCTGACTGGTGATGGAAGCATCAATACTGAGCGTTTTCGTTTTTTCGGAAGTAAAGTCATTTTCAAGCTGACCGAAATTAAAACCGTCCGCTAAATTTCTTGATAACGGTTCCCAAATAAGGGCCGGACTGGCTGCTGCAAAAAAATCGGGATTGTAGACCGGCGATCCGGTGAGTGCATGTGTTTGAAGTGTATTCAGTTTAATTTCATAGAACGTGCTTTGGCTGAGCGCTTGAGACCAGCGAACACCAAGTTGAATATTTTCATCTAACGTACGTTTAATACTGAAGACGCGGTCCCACACCCAATCATACCACGTTTGCGTATTTCTTCCGGAAAATGTATGTCCTTCGGCCCTTGAATACGCACCGCTCATACGGAGGTTTATTCCACTTCCAAAATCGTACACAAGATTTCCCATCACCTGCCGGTTCGTGTTGGGATCCGGTGTAGGTAACATTGCCCAATTATTATCGGTATGAACCGCTATAAACATACGTGTGTTTTCTGTTAATGGCCCGCCGGCATTGGCATCAAGCGAATAGTCCACAAGATCGTCATAGCTCTTTCCAAAATCACGCTTTGCCTGATACCGCCACATTGTGTAGATCATTTGACGCAGCGTGGTGGAGTCTTTCGAGAAACGGTTCGAATAATTTGCAAAACCCCAAAGGTTCGATCCCCAGGCATCGGGCGAATTCAGCACGTAAAAATAATTTGGAGGACTTGAGGTCGTCGACGGATTAACATTCGCCATTGATTCCCACAAGCTTGGACCAAAATGTTTGCGTCCGGGAGCCCGCGTTCTTACTTCTGCACGCGCCACCCATTTATCCGAACGACCTTCCTTCATGGTGATATTCACAATGCCGGACTGAGCATTTCCGTACTGCGCTCCGAAACCGGATGTGATTACCTCAACTTCTTCCACCGCACTCATAATCGGATTGAACGCGGTCCCGCTGGTAAGCGGATTCATAATTCCCATTCCCTGAAGATTGTACAATTCCTCATTATCACGCCCGCCGCGGAAATGTCCGTCGCTGACATCAGCATTCAGCGAGATCACATTGGCAATATCCTGAATACCGGGAACGTTCATCACATCCTCGCTGCGCCGGATCTCGCTTGTCGAAGTTTTTTCTTTTTCCACGTCGGGGCGCGTAGCAGTAACAACCACTTCCTCGCTCTGTACGACCGATTCTATCATCGAAAAATCCACTGCCGTTGTCCGGTTCACGTTCACAATGATGTTCTTCTGAACGACACCGCGATACCCGATGAGGGAGACGGCCACATCATACTCGCCGGGAGGAACGTTGAGGATAAAATAATTTCCTTCAAGATCACTTGATGCTCCCAGTGAAGTTCCCCGTATTACAACATTAACGGATGGTAGAGATTCTTTTGTCTTCGCGTCTATAATGCGCCCGGATATTTTCCCGGCGTTCTGAGCCATGGCGGAGACGGAGAGAAGAAAAAACAACAATATATATTTTGTCATATGTCTTACCTTTGCTGCTCGAACGATAATTGATTCTTCACTTTTATGCTGAATATTCATACAGAAACAATTTCTTTTTGCCATTCATTAAAAACTGTATTTACTCTCATTGCCTTCCTTCAAAACTTTCTGCGTTATAATATCGCAATAATAAATATTGCAGGTAAGCAGAAAGCAGTAACATATAAGCAATCAACAGTGAATTGCCCTTAGCGAATGGGATATTCTTAAATCAGACAAAATTATCTTTCATCCGAAAAGTTATTCACCACTTGTTCTCCACAGCATTAATCAGCATTCTTTACGGTATAACCTGTTTGATATTGCTTAAAGCGCATTAATGCCTCAATAAAATAGTAATCGCCATAGATCAATGAAACGTCGATTTCTGTTCCGGCCGGTTTATTGCCAACCGCATATTTCAAAATGCCTACATCTTTTGTCTGATCGGAAAAATATGGTTTATGAGTGAGCGATTCCAATATTGATACTGCCGCATCATAGAATTTTTTCCGCGATGCTTCATTTTTCACTAAGCCGCTTAATTCAAACAACGCGGAAGCGGCGATCGACGACGACGATGCATCGCGCGGTTCATTGGGAATATTCGGCGCATTAAAATCCCAATATGTTATATGATCATCCGGAAGGTGAGCGATGTAATATTCAGCAGCTTTTTGTGCAGTCTGTAAAAAGCGTTCATCCTTGGTATACCGGTATGTCATGGTGAAACCGTACATTGCCCACGCCTGCCCGCGCGACCAGCACGAAGAATCCGAATACCCCTGATGCGTCTCTTTAGAAATGACATTTCCATTCGTCGTATCATAATTAACAACGTGATACGTGCTGCCGTCGGGTCGGAAATGATTCTGCATCGTATTCTCTGCATGCTTGACGGCAACATCATACATGGTGCGTGTACCGCCGTTATATGAACTCCAGAAAAGCAGTTCGAGATTCATCATATTGTCGATGATAACGGGGTATTGCCATTTTCGATTATCCCAGGATTTGATACAACCGACGGTTGGATTATACCGGCCAGTCAGTGTAATGGCTGTTTGTAAAATAATTTTTTTATATTCCGCATTTTGAGTGAGACGGTAACCATTTCCGAAACTGCAAAATACCATGAAACCAATATCATGTGATCCGCCATAAAATTGCAGCGGCGTTAACCCTTCGGTCCATCGTGCTGCCGATTTCCTGAACGAACTGTCACCGGTCAATTCATTCATATACCAGAGAATTCCGGGGAAGAATCCGCTGGTCCAGCTTTGGATCGGACCGGTCTTCCATTTTCCCTCCCGCGACGTACTTCGGGGATAGGCTGTTGAATCGCCAAATTCCTGCACTGTATTCGACACTTTCTTCGATATGATCTCTACCAGAGGATCGAATCTTTGCGGCATATTCATTTTTTCGTTATTGTCCTTCAATGCCGAACAACCCGAGAACAAAACAATAATAATTAAAATTCTAGTTAGCATTTTCCCACCGTATTGAATACTGGATCACTTTGATTTTTTTTTGTGTTTCATTTTTTTGTTGATGTTCTTCTCTGCACTATCCGCTTCGTCAAGATTTTCATCGTCGCGATCGAACTGCTTTTTCTTTTTCTTGGTTTTATTCGCGTGCCGGCCGGACCCATCACCATCGTCAAGAATACCACCGGCCGGATTCAACTGGTCGAGCGCCGATTGCAGGCGCTTACGCGCTGCAATCGCCTCGGGATCTTTCGAATCGGCTGCCACAAGTATTTCTTCGAACGGCGCCTTGTTCATATCATAAAGTTTCCCATCCTGATTCAGCTTCCATTTTTTCTCCCGCACATACCATTGTCCGGCAAGTTGTATGTACACCCAGTCGCGGGACTCACCTTTTTCACCACATATCTGTCCGTTGAAACTGCGGCCATCGATAATTGTATCGTGCGGAAGTTTTGCACCGGCCATTTCAGCAAACGTCGCCATGAAATCAGTAGAGTCAATCATTGCATCGGAAACTTTCCCGGCGGGTGTTGTTCCGGGCCAATTAATAATCATCGGTTCAAGACTGCCCCCTTCGAGCATGGAGCCTTTTGCACCGACCAAACGACGACCTCCGATAATTGCTTGATCAGAATATTTGTTTGCAGTACCGTTATCACCAAAGAATACGAGCATGGTTTTTTCACGCAGTTTTAAACGATCAAGTTCTGCAACAAGCTTTCCGACAAGTTTGTCCATGTAGGTGACGTTGTCCGCATAAATAACTTTGCTGTCTTGTCTGCTATCGGGCGTCGGAAGTATATCCCCGTGGATGTGCGACAATGAGTAATAGACAAAGAATGGATCCTCTTTATGGCGCGTAATAAAGTCCACGACAAAATTATGCATTTTATCCGGCAGGTATTCTCCATCCAGTAACGGTGTTTTTTTTCCGTTAACCGTATAGGTTTTGGCCTTTTTCTGCGTATTCCAATATTGGCCGCTCCCTTGAAACCGTAAATATTCGTCGAAACCCCAATCGGCCGGTTCAAGCGGGAACTGACTCCATTTTCCGGCCATTGTTGTAACGTATCCTGCCGATTTCAAAATTTTTGGCAGGATGGTTTCATTCTCAGGTTTAAGCTGCCCTACTTTGTCCTGGTTCGTGCCGCCGGTACGAAATGCATACCGTCCGGTCAAAATGCATGCGCGGGAAGGACCGCACAGCGATGGTGTATAGGCATGGGTGAACCGAATGCCGCCTCGTGCAAGCTCATCAATATGAGGCGTCTTATAATTTTCCGCACCGTAGCAACTCACCTCGCCGATACCAAGATCATCCGCAAGGATGAATATGATATTTGGCTTTTTGTCCGAAGCAAAAACTGCGGGAAGGAGTTCTCTGCCAAAAACAATATTTTGTGCAACGGCAGAGCCAGCAACAGCCGCTCCAGCGGATCTAATAAATTTTCTTCTGTTCATAATTTCTGTTTTTGCAATACTTCAAAACATCTGAAAAATCTTACATCACTATCATTCTTCGCAAAGAGGTCACTTCGTAATGAGAAGCGCCCGCCTTGTTTGATTCACTTTGAGCTCCTTCGCTATTAAACGTTGATCACTCTTGAAAATGTCTTTAGAACTTCTCTCCCGCTTTCCTCTTTTTGATGATCCACTCCGGTCCCACTTCGTCTGCGGTCAACGGATGACGGATTATAATGGAATCGCTGTATTCATCCGCACCGATATCCTTATTGCCGTCGCGGATTTGTCCATCCATGTCGGTTGAAACATCCGATCGTACGCCGCTATCCATTGCCGGGCTATTTTTTGCGGGTCTGAATAATCCGTCGCCGCCTAACATCATCATCGGATCTATTCTTTGAATACCCGCCGATACATCAGCTGCATTTTTTTTATCGCTAAAAACAATGTTCCCCTCAAACGTATTTGGTTTGAAGGTGAGAAAATCCAGCGGCGCTACTTTATCCTGGACGGTAATATTGATACAATTTTTCGAGCAGTTCATCACCAGATTGTTTACAAACAGATTCTTCTCAGGAAGCAGCACCATCTGAACTTCCGGCCAGTGGTTTTTATAGCTGAATCCGACATCGATACCATTTCCCCCGGCATTGATTACTGTATTGTGAGCGAACAAACTATTGGTCACCTGACTGTATTTCGGCACTCTTCCGGATGCTCCTTTTTCCTTAAACGGTTTATAACTGTTGGTGAGACCGGACTCTACATATTCTCCGGCTATAAGCCTCAGTCCGTCTTCTGTAACATCGCAGATGTAATTATTGATAACACGCTGGAACTGTCCGGCTACTCGAATGCCGGTTGATCCTTCCTGATTTTCTCCGAGTATAAAATTTCCCTCGAACGTGTTATAATGGCCTCTTCTTCCCGTGAGACCGCCCCGTGTTGCGCGAATGGTATTGTAACGAACGACGTTATGATTGGATTTTAGCGAAACAATCTCTGTCCCTTCTCCATGAGCCCGTTCAAATAAGTTATATTCTACGGTAAAGAATGCGCCGTCATCACCCGTTTCATCGCTGTGTCCATATCCCCAAATCCTGAGAATTTCTCTTCCGTTCACATCTTCCTTGTACGGAATATCTTTTATGTAACAATGATCCACTTTGTTATAACGGGAATTTTCGTTGTCATTGCCCATCACCGGATTCATATTGCTTTTCCCTTTGAAAAAGCAATGATCAACCTGATTATTATTTCCTTTAAAATACACCCAGTAATATTTTGTTTCGAAATCTTCCGGATTATAATCCAGTATGGCCGAGTTTGTTAGCCGGCAGCTATCCGAATAAAAATTTATGACGGAATTTTTATCAATGGCGCCATGTTTGAAAAACAATCCGTCGACGATCAGATGTGGCTTCGAAAATGTCAGCATGGAAATGCCGTCCAGAATTACATTCCCGGCTGTTTGAGCCCGCAATGTTACCGGCGAAGAAGAATTGGCTGATGACGTAAAATCGATGACCGTATCATGCCAGATCCCGTCCTTCATCACAATACTCTGTCCGGGTTTAGCTGAAGCAATTGCTGAATTTAATTCGGCCTGAGTCGACACGAAAATATCTTTGCCGATAACAGATGATTCCGCCAATACCGAACAGACCGACATCAACATTGCCGCAACAAAGATCGGAAGCCATTTTAACAATGAATTTTTATACGATATTCTCATGCCCAACGGAGTCGAAGTATGACAAACCATGTGTGCTTGTGTTATTGCTTCAAATATTTTTGGATTCTTACTCTTCATAATCAATTTTATTTTTTGGTCTCTCTTTTTTTCTTGTCTTTTTTGCTTTCTCCGCCGCCCGAATATTTTGGATCGTCCGGTCTTCCCGTAACGGGGTGAGACCTCTTTTGGTCAGATCAGCCATCAATTCTTTCTTAAGATCTAATTTAATTGCAGCGTATGACGGATCGTCTGCATAATTTATTGTTTCGCCGGGATTTACCGCCAGATCCGTCAACATTTCAGGATTCCCGGGCAATTCGTAGACGGTATATTTATACCGACCGTCGGTGATCTGGTTGGCATTATAATCTTCGGTGATGATATATTTCCGTGCGGGTTTCTTTCCCATCCCTTTCAGAAACGGTGCAAGAGAAATGCCGGGAAGTTTTTTGGGTATTTCTAATCCTGTCAATTCGCAGATTGTCGGCAGAAAATCCAATCCATTGCATGCAAGTGTTGATGTGTCGGCAACATTGGATTTTATCCCCTTTCCGGCAAACATCAGCGGAACACGCTGGCTCTCTTCGAACATCACGTTTTTCGTGATCAAACCATGCGACCGGTTCATTTCACCATGGTCTGAAGTGAAAACAATAATTGTGTTCTCTTCCAAACCGGCATTTTTCAGTGCTGTCAATGCTCTGCCGATTTGCGCATCCACGCCTTCCGTTAATCGATGGTACATCCAATTATAGAGATCCCATTGATCATCGTCCCACTTTCTTCCCTGGGTGGACATGGAAACCATATCCTGTTGTTCACCGTTAATCGGCTCAATGTTGGTTGGGCGCGGCGGAATTTGTTTGCGGTATTCTTCCGGAGGTAATGATTTATATAACGCGAGCAGTCTTTTTGTTTCACGCGTATTGGGTTCCGGTAATTCATCGGGGAAGCGTTTATCGACGCCGGCCTTATAACAGATGTCGTGAGGATTTAAGAAGGAAAGAAATAAGAAAAACGGTTTTTCCTGTTTTCCTTTTCCAATTTCCGCCAATACTTTTTCTGCATACAATGCCGGTCCGTCATACGGATCTTTATCGTCAAGCGTGAAACCATATTCGGATACATCCGATGAACCATACAGATGCGTCTTGCCCGAATACAGCGTTTCGTAGCCCGCCTTACGAAAAATATTCCCTAACGCCCCCTCTGAAATTATTCCGTCCAGTTTTGTTTCATCTGCTGCGGATGTATTCTCTTTCACGCCGACATCGGATGCATAATGTCCTGTCAGCAAAGAAAACCGTGACGGCATGCAGACCGGATTTGCACAATACGTCTTATGAAAACTGTAACCCCTTTTGGCGATACTATCCATGTGCGGAGTTTTCAGCCATGTATTTCCCATGCAGCTCATCATCGTGTACATTTGCTGATCGGTCATGATGAATAAAACGTTCGGTTTTTTTGTCGAAGCATCAAAGACAGATGACCACTCTTTTCCGAATAGAGGACCTGCGAACAGCGTCGTGCCGGCAACTGCACCTGCGGATTTTATAAATTTCCTTCGTTCCATTATTATCTTCCTTGATTTTTCATCCATTGATCAGCAAGCACGGTCAATTTTTTATCCGCGTGAGCAAAGAACATTTTGTATGACTGACAAAAATGATTCGACCCATTGTCCCGAGGATCACGGATCCTATCTTTCGTGCAGCCCCCCTGACACTTCTGCAGCCATTCACACGTTGTGCATTCTTCCGGAAGCTCGGCCTTCATATCGCCGAATTCCTGCTGACGTGATGAGTTGAGCATTTTGTCTAAACGATGTGTCGCGATATTTCCAAGTTTCCAGTTATTCTCAACAAAGAAATCGCATGCATAGACATCGCCGGTATGCTCAACCACCAAATATGCACCGCAGCTTTTCATTAACGTGCAGTCCGGCGCGTTCAAACCGACATATTTGTGGAAAACGGAATCAAAATATCGAACCGATGTAGAGGCCACCCCATCAGCGATATCGGCATACCAGAGATCGAAAACTTTTTTGAGAAACTCGCCGTATTTTTCCGCCGAGACGGAATACGATGCGGCCTGAGCAGGATTCTTCGGGTCGGTCTCAACGCAGGGAATGAACTGCATATAATTCAAACCAAGGGATTTATGATATGCGTAGATCTCCTCTGGAAAATTCACGGAATAATCGTTGACGACTACAAGTGCGTTCGTAGCGACGCCTGCTTCAAGCAGCAGCCGTGCGCTCGCATCAACCTGTTTCCACGAACCTTGCCCCCCTTTTGCATACCGGTATTTGTCGTGAATATGTTCCGGACCATCGAGCGAGAGACCAATCAGAAAATTGTATTTGTTGAAAAATGCCGCCCACTCTTTATCAATCAATAATCCATTTGTTTGAAATCCGTTCCCAACCGCTTTGCCGGTTCCATATTTTGTCTGAAACTCGACCGCTTTTTGGAAAAAGGGAAGACCCATCAGCGTTGGTTCTCCCCCCTGCCAGGCGATGGATATTTGATTGCTCCCTTGATGCATAGTTTGCTTGATCAAATCTTCCAGCGTCTGCAAAGACATACGATGTGTTTTTGTTTCAGGAAAGAGCTCAGCCCGGTCCAGATAAAAACAATACGTACAGTCCAGATTGCAGTCGGGACCAGATGGCTTGATCAACAGCGAGTTTAATATTTTTTTCATAATTTCAGAAACCTGTATGAGCGCAATACTGACGGATAAATTTCACCAATATTTTTTTCTTTTGTAAGCAGATAACAGTCGTTTCTGCGCAATCAACAGTACATTGCTCCTTGGCATTCGTTTTCATTCCATTAGGAAGCCAAGTGTAGAAAACGATCTTTTTCGAATCCTTCCCAACGACACGTAGAGAAGGAGAATTAATTTGTGTCTTCGTGGCACTATTTTAGAAGCATCATTTTTTTGTTTTCAACATAGTTTCCTGCTCGCAACGTATAGAAATAGATGCCGCTTGAAAGATTCGCCGCATTGAATTGCACTGAATGCACTCCTGCTTCAATAGTTCCATTCACCAATGTGGCCACCTCTTTGCCGAGTACATTATAGACACTCAATGTAACGTTGTTGTTCACTGGCAATTCATATTGTATCGTTGTTGAAGGATTGAACGGATTTGGATAATTCTGAAAAAGAGCAAACTCATGCGGCTGTTCAAGAATCTGATTAACACCCGTTGTAACTTCTACTGCCGTTTGCGACGATTTAGAACTTTCACCGGTTTTACTTCCGGTTGATGTCCCTTGAAAGCCGGATGTATACAATGTCACCGGACCGCTGCCGGCTGCCGGAGCTTTCCATTGAAATACGATAACATCAACAAGATGTGTCGGCGCATAAATGCCGCCATCGGCACCCGTATAGAGAGCACTGCCCGAACCTGCGACAAAAGAACCGGCAACAGCAGCCGTCGTACCTAACCGTGTTGTTGCATTGACATTCACAAATTTATTGCCGCTGCTATGGGAAATCGTGATGGTGTAAGTCTGTCCCGGAATATATGACGCAGGAAAACCGCTTACCTGCATAGTACCTGCTGTTCCGCCATGACAGGATGACGCACATGCACTCTTACCCGGGGCACTTGAATATCCGCCCGTATAGGAATTTTTAGCAGTCATTAACGTAAAGACAATACTTACAAAAGAGATCAACGGAATTATTTTTTTCATATACATTTATAATTGATACACCGGTTATTTTTTTGAACCGTGCAGCAGTACAAGCTGCTGCACGGTTGATTACTTTTATGGTTTGTGGTTATTTCAACAGCATCATCTTTTTGTTTTCAACATAGCTTCCTGTTCGCAACGTATAGAAATAGATGCCGCTTGAAAGATTCGCAGCATTGAATTGCACTGAATGCACTCCTGCTTCAATATTTCCATTCACCAGTGTTGCAACCTCTTTACCAAGTACGTCATACACGCTCAATGTAACATTGCTGTTCACGGGCAATTCATATTGTATCGTCGTTGAAGGATTGAACGGATTTGGATAATTTTGCGTTAGCGCGAACTCACGCGGCAATCCCGAATTATCATCACGAACGGCTGTTCCGCCCGTAACGGTAACGCGGGCAGTGAACGGACCTGTTAAAGCACCCGCAGTGAGAACCAGCGTATCGGAAATAAATAATGTTTGGGATGATGTAACACCAAGAGAATTATTTATAACCACTTTTCTGACGGTATCCGGCATGATTGTTCCGGTAACCAGTGCGGCACCACCGTTGAACAGATAGTTGTCAGCTTTCCATTTAAATGCTCCGCCAAGTGTACCGCAACTCTTCATTGTGAGCGTTCCTTTTACTGTTATATTACTCTGAAGTGTAACACCGACACTGCCGGTATTAATTGTGAAATGATTAAGTGATACCACGGAATTAAAATTAATTCTATATCCTGCTGCGCTGGCAACAGTATTAACTCCCTGACCCAAAACAAACATTGCTGTTCCTGAAATGTTCGGAGCAACAGAAGATGACATTGCCAGTTCAGGATTGGAGCTTGCCGTGCTGTTTGGGTTAAGAATGGTGATCGTTCCGCTGGTAAATGTAAATGGATTAGTTCCGCCTGTACCGGTCGTGGCCCTGAATGCGTAGTCCGTTCCTGACGCAGCAGCAAAACCTTTCGGATCGATAATGATATTGGCGCCATTAATTGTCGTTGCGGTGAGAGCAGCTGTAGCAAATTTTCCATTGATCAGCACTGTCCCTTTTGTGAATGTAGCAGAAGCTCCAATAATATAGGTAAGGTCGATTTTGCTGGTTCCGGCTCCGACAATTAGTGAATCGGTCGTGTTAAGAAGGAAGGCTCCATAGACATTTAAGTTACTGGCAATAGAGGCACCGGCCGAACCGATGATGTTCAATGCACACGACGTTGCTGTCAGTGAACCGATTGCAATACTTCCGCTTGTGGCAGTGAGCCTGCCCGCATTTTGTTCCCACGTACCGGCAATAAAGATAATATTCGATCCGGATGTTGTCACATTGATGCTTGCAATAACTTTATTTGTTACTGCAGTTTTATTTAATGTGATACTCCTGAATCGTGTGGTAGTTCCGCTGCCGCTGATCGTTTGGTCACCTGCCTTTGTAAAGATAACATGGCAGATCCCGGCGGCATTACCGCGCGTCATATCAAACGTACCGTTATTGGTCAGATTACCGCCGATGGAGAGCGTATCATCATATCCCATAGCAAGAATTGCGCCGGTCAAAGCTGCGGTATTTGTTGATGCAACTGAAAGCGTTATCGTATTTGCGGAAAATGATGCGACCGTTGTGCCCGCGGCGATACCGGTAAGAGTGCCGATATTCATTCCATTCACAACACCTGCCGTAGAGGCAACATTGGTAATTGACGTCGAAGTCGCGGCTAAATCGCCCGTTGTGCTGATGGCATCCTGTGCAATAAATGTTCCTCCTGCGGCAACGGTGATATTTCCCGAAACGGTAACAACGCGCCGGGCAACTTTATCAAATGTTAATGTGCCGCTTGTGCCGCCGCCAACCGTAAGATTGGTGACGGAAACATTTTGATCGATGGTGACCGTATGACCGTTGGCGATGACCACATCGCCGCTGCTTGGCACGACGCCGCCTACCCACGTAGCTCCAGCACTCCAATTACCGGATGCCGCCGATGTGATCTGAGCATTAGAAACTACTGCCATTGTCAGAACAAGAACGGCAAGAAAAAGAAATTGTAATGTATGTTTCATAGGACCTCCTCTAGTAAATGATTAAGGGATTTTTATCGATCTGCGGATCTTTCGTTTCGCTGAACCGTGCAGCAGCAGCAAACCGCTGCACGGCTAAGTTACTTTTGCTGTTGTTCAGACTGAACAACTTTTTGATAGGGGTTTTTGTTATTTCAGCATCAGCATTTTTTTATGTTGAACAACGTTTCCTGCGCGTAGCGTATAGAAATAGATCCCGCTAGAAAGATCCGCCCCATTGAACTGCACCGAATGAACACCGGCTTCACTATTTCCATTCACCAACGTTGCAACTTCTTTTCCGAGAACATCAAATACGCTCAGCGTAACGTAACTGCTCATCGGCAATGAATATCGGATGGTCGTAGTTGGATTGAACGGATTGGGATAATTCTGAGAAAGTTCACAGAAGGTTGGAACTCCTTCGGCATCATCAACGAAAGTTCCGGTTCCAAGAGTGTTCTCCGTTGTACCGGTTGCGCGTGCTAATGCTATGTACATCGATTGGCCGTCGGTAAGCACGGGGTTACCGCTGGCAAGTGCGGTTGCCCTTATTTCCGTCGGCGGCGTTGTGAGAGAAGTTGTATGAGATGTATTTAACATTCCATTCCATGTTGCTCTATTATCAGCAGAATATGCAACCCTCAAGTTGGTGTTGCCGGGAGCAACTCCATCATCAGTACCGTAATACATGTAGCAGTA
This sequence comes from uncultured Ignavibacteriota bacterium, assembly GCA_903861125.1. Classification (GTDB taxonomy): domain Bacteria; phylum Bacteroidota; class Ignavibacteria; order UBA10030; family UBA8401; genus UBA8401. Next base: position 62,409 of record CAIOTF010000049.1, on the reverse strand, counting down.
TGAATACGAAAATGAAGGTGTTGTACTTTGTCCCTGGTAATACGTTACTTTGTAATACCGAACTGCCGATACTTTATCAATGGTACCAGTAAATGAACTGGAACCCGAATTCGCATTTCCGGAAACTGCGCGAACAACCAGATACTGTTGATTGACATACGTTGTTGCAACAGGGTAGATCTGTATCGGCCGATATCCGTTTGCATCACCAACACCGAAATGACGGTTTCCACCGGTAGATGTAATTCCTCTTCCCAGGTTTCCGTTCACATACATTGTGGTTGTAGCAGTGTTTAGTCCGGCAGCAGCCGTAACCAGCACAACCCAAATATTGTTCGTTCCTGTCTCCACCATTCCGGAAACGAATATTAAATACGCAGAACCGATTGTACTATTGGTATTCTGGAACAAATTACCGTTGGAAAGTATGACTTTTGCTCCGCCTGTTTTGTTGATCGTTGTTCCATTGAATAATTCAAAAGAGGGAGTATAAATAGTTTTTTGAAGGGTAATAACACTATTGGCTGTTCCGGCAAATGTCACATTACACCACTGGGATGTATTGAGAGCCGGTGTGGTGGTTGAATAGGTCGATCCCATTCTGAACACGATGCAACCGGACGAATCAACTCCTGCGCTTGTATTAAGATTTCCATTCAATGTCAGTGTATGCGCCGTAAATGCGGTCGGTGCGGCCAGTGAATCGACGATGAACTTTCCATAGGCGCCCCCGGCAGTTGCATTACCATTTACGAGGAGATTTCCATTAACAGTAATACCGGCAGCTGTTCCGTCATTCCTGAATTTTAAAATGCCGCCTGCATTCACTGTTAAGTTATTACATGCCGCCGTTGCCGGGTCTATCGTTACAGCATGGCCTGCAGCAATCACAACATTACTGGACGCCGATGGTACAGCACCGCCAACCCACGTAGCACCTACGCTCCAATTACCCGATGCTGCCGATGTGATCTGAGCATTTGTTACCGTTGCCATCACCATAACTAGAGCAACAAGGATACAAAGCCGTAATGTTTGTTTCATATATGAACCCCTCTGTAATTGAAATTGAATGTTTTGAATTGTGAATTGAATGTTTCAATATCGATGAACCTATGGCAAACTGCGTCTCCGTTTATTCTTTAGTTTTCACATACCGTTCGTTTAAGACGAACAGTATGTGAATAATTCTTTTGTGATTTTACGGCTATTGCCGCATCCATCACGGTTTGGCCTTCTGCCAACCGGCCAGCAGCTGATTATGTAATTTTTCTACCAGCTCTTTGTTCTCCGGTTTAAACACGATGCTTTCTTTGCATAACGGATCGTTCGTCAGATCGTACAGTTCTTTATCACCCACTTCTCTTGTTTTCACATCGATCCATTCAGTATACCGGTACTGATCCGTTCGAATGGAATATCCCATAATCTTTTTGCCGCGCGGGTACTGGCTGAACGCCGCTTTCTTCCATGGTTTCTTCGGATCGTTCATCAACGGAACAACGCTTGTTCCTTCAAGATCTTTTGCGACGGGAAGTCCGCACAGTTCGGACAGCGTCGGATAGATGTCAACAAACTCCGTCAAAGCATTCACCCGCTTCCCTTTCGGATAATCGGGATCGGAAATAATCATTGGAACATGCGTATCCAGCTCGAAATTCGTGTGCTTACACCAATCAGAATATTCTCCCAATTTCCAGCCGTGATCGCCCCAAATAATAACGATGGTGTCTTTTCTCAGGTCGAGACGGTCGAGTTCTTTCATTAATTTCCCCACTTGGGCATCGGTGTAACTGACGCACGCATAATATCCGTGGATCAATTCTTTTGTCATGGCTTCATCTACTGGACCGACATCCGGAATATCAGAATAGGACCGGAGCTCACCCCAATTGGAGAATGCGATTTCCGGTGCATTTTTCGGCCTGTTGGGATACGGCATCGGAATCTTTGTGCGGTCATACAGATCCCAGTATTTTTTCGGTGCGCAGAACGGTAAATGAGGTTTCCGGAAACCTACGCCGAGGAAGAATGGCTGACGATCTTTTTCCGATGCAACTTTTGCCTTCGGAGCTAATTTGTTTATTGACTCAATTGCTAATGCGGTAAGGTTTCCATCCAGGTATGCTTCATCCGGTACGTCGGCGCATTCGGTTGGATGAGCGCGCATCCGTTTTGCACCGGTTGATTCCGCATTGTTGCCGCTGTCATCTGTTTGCTTTCCACCTTCTTTTAACAGCTTCAAATTGGATTCGAGAACGTAATTTGCACCTTTTCCATTCGTATGCGGAATGCTGTACGATGCCTCGTCTTCCAATCCGACATGAAATAGTTTTCCGATACCAACCGAAAAATAGCCGTTGTTCTTAAAATGCTGCTGAAGAGTGACAACATCGGGCATTGTCGTCCGGATGTGCGTCTTCAAATCATAGATCTTGGTAGTATCGGGCCGTTTACCGGTAAGTAAACTTGCGCGAGTCGGTCCGCAGACCGCTTGCTGGCAGTACGTCCGTTCAAACAACACGCCGGAGGCGGCAAGAGCATCAATATTGGGAGACTTGATCATGGGGTGACCATAACAGCCGAGTTCCGGCCGAAGATCATCGACCGCAATAAATAAGACATTCTTTTTTCTCGCAGCAATGGCACCGAAGGCTGCTGCATTTTCTGCAAATATTTTTTCCAGGGGTGAAAGCGCAAAAATGCTTCCGATCCCCAGTATTGCTGATTGTGATAAAAAATCTCGGCGGGTGTTGTTCATGCTGTTCCTCTTTCTTCAAAAGACAATTTTGTTCTGTATGTTCGGGAGAAAAAAATTCGACCCCGATCAAGCGGGGTCGAATTGTGTTCATGACTTTTTGCCAAACAGTACTTCTATTTAAGAAGGATCATTTTTTTCATTTCGGCAAACGATCCGGATTGCATCTTATAGAAATATACACCGCTGCCCATTCCTGCTGCGTTCCATGATACCTGATATGTTCCGGCTTCTTTTAACTCATTCAATATTGAAGCAACTTCACGGCCAAGAATATCATACACCGTCAATGAGACAAATCCCGTTCTGGTCATGCTGAACGAAATGCTCGTGCTGGGGTTGAACGGATTCGGATAATTCTGTGACAACGAGAATGCTTCCGGAATTCCTGCTTCCTGCTCTTTTACGCTTGTTAACAACCATGCGGCTTTGCGTGCCGGATACCAGTTCAAATCGCCCACCGGGAAACTGCCGTCTGCTTTGGTATATGATAGAGCCGTAGTGCCGTACGATGCATTGACTGGATTGTCGAATCCATTGGCAATGGAATCCTGATACAGGAACGACCAATTTTCGGGCAGCACCAACGCGTTCGGAGCCATCAACGCTGAATCGATAAATTTATCGATCGATGCAGGAGGAGCTTTGAACGTAAGCGGTTCCACAAAATATGCTTTTGTCGAATCGGTCAGCTGCTTATTAATGGTCGAGGTAATAATACCGGGAACATCGGTGGAGTCTTTCCATTTAAGAAAAAGATCTTTGTATTTCTGTTCCCAATAGATATTGTTGTTTCTCACTGTGATCTTCGATCCTGTAAAAACTGTATCGAGCGTCAGAACATACATCAGGTTCTTTTCGGGCTGCGTCTGTTCATGCGTTGTTGCGGCAACAGAAGTCCGTTTCTTAAATGAACCAAGCGCGATGGTGTTCATGAAAATATTATTAGTGATCACAAGTTCTTTGGTTTTCCCTGCCTGCAATCCGCCGTGATATCCTTCTGTCGTCAAACCGGTGCAATGATCGAACTTAATATAGTTGACCGTGGTGCCGATATTTCTGAGAATACGGTCAGTAAGATTAAAGAACGTGGTATTGCGCACAATGATGGAGTCCTGAATATTTGTCGGTCTGATGTCAACAACTCTCCCGTTTCCGCCCAGAGTCTTTGGATGACCAATGCTGTGGATAAAGCAATCATCAATGTAGATACTGCAGCTATCGCTTTGCAGAGCAAACGCACTTCCGCGATCGTGCATCACTTCGCAGTCTTTCACCCAGACGCTGGCACCATTATAAATATTGATATAACGGTTGTTCACGCCGCCGGTCGGTCGTGATGCGTCAAGGGTTAGCCCCTCAAGTTTGCCGCTCGATCGGAAATTGATATTATACGTATAGGTTGTACCGGTCGTTGGTTCCGGTATCAATAGTGGTTTATATCCGGTGCCGCTTTCCGCTTTGATATACAAGAAATAGTTTGTGTTTTCGATCAGTGACACGCAAGGATAAACCCCTCCGCGTTTCAGGATATATATTGTCTGTGTTGGAAGAGCGGCTGTTCGTGCTACCGAATCAGCCTTGATTGCTGTATAGATTGCATCCTTGCCCGGGGTGATTGTTATCAGCCTTTGACTTTGTGCCAAACCGACCAGGACCGCTATTAACACTATTGCGTAAATAGTTTTTTTCATGCGAACTGCTCCTTTTGTTGATTGATAAAACTGTTAATAATAGTACTGCTGCGAAACGATGTTCTCTCTAAAAAATAATATCGATACTTGCACTGCCCGTCATGCCATAATAATATTCGCTGGTCGGAAAATCGGCCGCACCGTAATACGCCTGATCCGGCTGATTGGTAATATTCACGAGATTGATGTTTAAGCTCATCCAATCAAAGAATTTATATTTTATCGTTGAATCCCAGCGTTGGAATTCCTTGTTCCATGTATCGCTTTCGGCAATTTCTCCAACGGCACTGATGCTGGGTCCCTGATAGGAATAAGAAACTCTTGTTGATAATTTTCCGATATCATAGCCGAGTGACAGGTTGATGATCTTGTCGGACTGACCGGGCATCGGACCTTCGCGTTTGAAATCGGTCAGGTCGTATGAATATTTGGGGGGCCGGGAACCGGGGATTTGCGTCGCATTGAATTTGTAAAACGGGAAGTACGTCTTCGACCATATACGCGAGTAATTGACATTGAAGACAAATCCCTTCATCAATTCCGGCATCCATGAGTAAAATGCTAACTGCGTCTGCCATTCCACTTCGATCCCACGTACTTCTGCGCGGTCGGCATTTTCATATGAGGTCATTGCATATCCGCCTTCTTTCCCGGGAATTCCAAGGGCAATAATATCCTCCGCCTTAAATACTTGTGACCGTTTCCGGTAGAAGATGTCGCGCAGATCCTTGTAATAGCCGCTCAAAGAGAAAAACCCGGCAACGTTGCTGTATAAATACATCGATGCATTGTAGTTTCCTACTCTTGTCGCTCTCAACAACGGATTGCCCCGGTTGATGGTCGCATTGGAAGGATCGAGCCGAGTCCATGGTGAAACCCAATAATAATCGGGACGTGATAATGTTTTGTTTGCGGAGAGACGAACATCGAAACCATCGACAATGAGAATTTTTGCATGAACATGGGGAAACCAGTTTTCATAGACACGCGTTGTCGTTGTATCCTTCATGATACCTGATCTGCCGTACACTTCGTAGGCTGATGTCCATACCGAAGTGTACCGGTTATCATCATGTTCATATCGCGCTCCGGTAATTACCGTAAGAACATTCCCAAGCTTTAATTCCGTCATCAAATAGCCGGCAGAAACTTCTTCCTTCAAATTGTAGCTTTCCGACAGCGAATTTCTATCGAACTGGAATGACGGGCGCTGTTGTTCAGCCCAATCCTTCTGCACATCCCGGTCAAAGAGTGGGAACAGTTTATATTTGTCGTTCACAACGCTTGCGCTGTTGTTTAACGGCCTCGTAAAATTGAGAGCGGAAATATTTCCATTAGAGGTTTTTATCAGCGGGTGATTATAAAACTGCTGTGCCACCGTAATAAACGATCCCCCCAAATAATATTGTCCAAGTCCATGCCCGTCCGATTTATTGTCGCGGTTTGACTGGGAGTACTTTCCTCCTGCTTTTATCGAGGCTGCAAACAAATCCCCAATATTGAAAGGAACTTTCAGATTATATTGACCGACATAATCCGATTGGACCATTTTATTCGGTCTGTCATAGTTATCCCGTAAGAGCATCTCGGGAACATTATCCTTTGAGGCGGCAATATATGTTGACACATCCTTTGAAGATAATTTTGCGTTATCAAACGGCGAAACCTGCCACAACGTCATCGAAAAATCGTAGGAATTATTGTTGACGATCTTATAGGAAGAAAGTGACCAATCCATGTTTGTTCCCAGAAGTCTCAGTTCTCCATTAAGCGCATTCGATAGTCCGTTCAGCGATGTTCGGGAATCCCGCACTGTATATGTTAATTTATCCGCTTTGGGATCATACAGTTTTGTAATGCTGAAAGGATCACGGGTTGTCATACTGTAAAAATTTGTCAGCCAAATGGCCCCTTCTTCGAACGCATAATCAAGGGTCACGCTTGCTCCAAACCGCTTTCGTGTTTCAACTGAGTTGGCAACTGTAACATCCTCACCGCTGATCGGAACGATACCCGTGACGGTGTCCCGCAGACCTCCAACGGAAAACGATGCGCGGTAACTTTCGGAACCGCGGTTCACGCTTTCATAATTACCGGTTGTAACAATGCCGATTGCATTGTCGAAAAACCGGTCGCTGTATTCACCCGTTACTTTATAATCTCCAAAACTATTTGCCAATTGATTATATCCCGGGCTCAATTTCAATTGCATTTTCTGTTCTTCCGGTGCCTTCTTAATTTTCAGGTTCACAACGCCGCCGACTGCTTCCGCATCCATATCGGGGGTGGTTGCTTTAAACACTTCTATCCCTTCCAGAGATTCAGAAGAGACCATGCTGAGATCGACAGAACGGTCCGTTGTGGAAGTTGATGGAATCTTTATCCCGTTAACAGTGATAGCATTCATTTTTGGTTCTAATCCCCGGATCACAATTTTACTTGCTTCACCAGCGCTGCGGATAAGAGAAATACCCGGCAAACGGCCGACGGCTTCCGCTGCATTCGCATCCGGCAGTTCCTTGATCCTGTCGGCAGAAACAACATTGACCATAACCTGCGAGGAGATCTGCTGGTTGATCGCTGCAACTTGTCCTTTGCGTTGGGCAGTAATGACCACTTCTTCGCCGACAACACCTTCGCTTTGCAGCAGTACGGTCAGATTCACATCGGTCTTATTGCTGAAAGAAACAGGTATGAACTTGGTCGCATAACCGATGTAGGATACCCGAACGGTGTATGAACCATCGGGTATGTTCATGATCCTGAATTTTCCATTGATATCTGCAACTCCTCCAAATGCCGTCCCCGGCAAATACACATTTGCCCCGATCAGGTATTCCTTAGATAAAGAATCGGTGATAACACCGGTTAACATTGACTGGGAATAAGTGTTGGTAAGAGGAAGGAAAAAGCAGAATAACAGAAAGAATCTTATGGTGGTTTTCATGTGTATTTTTCCATTGTGCTGAAGAATGAATATTTTAGTGACTGAACATTGTGAATATCAACCTCGCTTCCCAACGGTCTTCGTGTTGCTTTCTTCGCTTTTTTTTGTTAATAATGTAGGACTAATATGAGTGGCAGTGAAGTAAAAGGCAGTGAAAATCAAGCAATTCACAAGTAAATTGCGGAAAAGCTTCTGATTTATTGATATTTATCTATTCTTTCTATTTCCATCACGAACACTAAATGAATGATGACTCAACCTGGTGAATTAGAAAAAAATTCTCTCCTCGCTCAAATTCTGCAAAGTCCCGAATTCCATGACTCTGTTCGTTATCAGGAATTATTACGATATCTCGTCGAAAAATCATCAAAAGTAACTTCCCTGAAGGAAACAGAAATAGCCCATGATGTTTTTGGAAAAAGTTCAAGTTTCGATCCGGCCGCCGACCCATTGATCAGGTCCTACATCAGCAACCTCCGGAAGAAACTCGAACATTACTACCTGACAACAGAAAATCAGTTCGACTATAGACTGGAAATACCTAAAGGACAATACCTCGTCAAGTACACAAAAGGGACGAAGAATCTTATTCCGAAGCGAATCCGGACCTATGTGCCGGCGGCGTCATTAACAGTTATTGCGCTTCTTATCGGAGTGATTCTCTTTCGCGAATTTTGGGGGAATGGAACATCCTTCACCGGTGGAAATTCGGCTGCAGTCAATCCGATTTGGAATGAGTTCCTGGCGAACAATGAGCATCCCACGTTGATCGTCCTCGGTGATTTTCTGGTGCTGACTGAAAAAAGTATTGTCGCCGGAAGAACATTCCTGAGAGACCCAAAAATTAACAGCGATAAAGAACTGCGATCAGCAGTTTCAATTCAGCCCCAGCAGTATAGCAAGTATCAAATTGCAGATGTTACGTATGTGGGGGATGCTACGGCGTTAGGCGTATCGGAGATCATCAATGTCATTCGAAATTCATCAAAACCGTTTTCCGTAAAACTATCATCGCAATTGAAATGGGACGATTTCGACAATAATAATATCATTTATCTTGGTACGTTGAAGACTCTGGCCAAACTTGATACAATATTTTCGAGAACGAATCTGAAGTACAATCTCAATCCAAACTCGTTGACAATTCTCGGTGCCCGAAACGACTCTTCTCAAACCATGAATCTTAATTGGCAGGGGGGGAACTATCAGAAGGATTACAGCATCATTCTTAAACTGCTGGGTTCAAAAAATAATTTCGTCGTCTTCCTTACCGGTTTCAGCGAGGTGGGGGTAATGGAATCCATTAAAGCCGCATCAGACAGAAATCTGATCTCCCGAATAAATGCATTCACGAAAAAACCGGTCGATCAAGATCGTTTTCTTTTTGAGATGATCTCCGAAACAGAAGGTGTCGGGCATACCGTATTCCGTTCGGAAATCAAGCACTTCACTATTCTCAAGAACACCTCAAAACGTTAACCAAAACCGATGTAACATCGTAAATTCCCGATACGATTCTTCCTTAAACCGGAGTTGATCTTTAAGATAAAGATCGTACCGTGGTTTTCCGGTGCTGTCAAAATAGGGGATATTTACATCGATTTATTGACGTTTTGCCGATTGACTGCAGTATGCCTTTATTATCGTATTGTAACTTCTGAAAAACTAATTGTGCATTGTCATATCGTGTACTGATGTGTCGGGACTCGAAATCTCACACCTCAAATTCAAGATAAAAGCGAGATTCATTTTCTATTCCCTGGTATCTTTTTGAAAACGTATCTTCTCTCAACGGAATGGTGAGTCTTATGCGGCAAGCAGTTCCATCAAGAAACCCGCCAACGGAAAAGAATTGTCATTCGTATTGAGACCATGTTCATTTTCATATGATCCTTCCAAGAATTTTATCCATCACCCAGTTCGTGTGGGCCCCTGTCAATCCGGTGCTGCAACATGTTCCGGTCTTACGTAATTCGTCAACCACCGATTGTATCAGCGGCTGGTGAACGTGTTCGGGATGATCAATAATGATCTCTTCAATTTCATTGTTCTTAATCACCCGGATCGGATCGTTGCTGAATGTAGCAAATAATATTCTTCCGTTCGAACCGATGATCTCGGTCTCATCAATTTCCAGCGCAGAGGAAAAATTCCATATGCCAATCCCATGAACTCCGTTCTCACAATGAAACGATGCCGTAAAATTATCATCGGTGGAATAGAGATGCAGCTGGTTGGAGGTAAAACCGTTCACGGATTGTATAGGGGCTATGAAATAGTTGATCAGATCGATGGTATGACACGCCAGATCGAAAAAATACCCGGCACCGGCGATCGCCGGATCTGTCCGCCAGTGTTTTTTTCGTGCACGGTCGATCTCAAGAGGGGGTCTGCAGTATCGCAAAGAAACATTTTGTACGGTGCCTATCGCCGAACTGTCCAGCAGCGATTTTATTTTTAGAAAACGCGGAAGTGCCCGGCGGTAGTATGCCGTAAACAACGGAACATCAGAGAGACGACAGGCACTAATCATTTCCTGACATTCAGCATAATTCATTCCCATCGGTTTTTCAACGAGAACCGGTTTCCCGGCCTTTGCTGCAGCAAGAGTATAGGCTTTGTGTGTGGACGGCGGTGTTGCGATATAGACGGCATCGACTGCGGTATCATAGATCAGCGCTTCGGCGCTGGTATACCATTTGGGAACATTGTGCCGATGAGCGTACTCTTTTGCCCGATCGCCATTGCGGCGCATCACGGCAACAAGCTCCGATCCGTTTGCCTTTTGAAATCCCGGACCGCTCTTTACTTCGGTTACTTCACCGCATCCGATTATTCCCCGGCGGATATTTTTCATGAACGCTTACCGTTTTATTCTTGCAGAACCGCCTTTGGCAACGTGCAGCAATTCTTCAAGAGTGATCATGCTTGAATCACCGCGCGTGGTCATCAGCATTGCACCATGCGCAACACCAAGATTCACACACTCCTGCGGTGTTTTGTTATTCAGAAAACCATATGTGAATCCCGATGCAAATCCGTCTCCGCCGCCAACCCGGTCTTCAATCTCCAGTCCGGGCATGGACAATCCTTCGTAGAATGTTCCATCGTTCCACATAATCGCCGACCAGTCGTTGATCCCTGCTGTCTTCACTCCACGGAGTGTTGTTCCAACAACTTTTACATTCGGAAAATCCTTCACAACTTTGTTCACCATATTCTTAAATGCCGCCGTATCAATCTCTCCTTTTTCAACGTCCACCCCTTCCACTTCATATCCCAAGACTTTTTGAAAATCTTCTTCATTCCCGATCAGACAATCAATATAGGGGACCAACGGCTTTGTCGTTTCGATCGCTTCTTTGCTGCTCCAGAGTTTTGAGCGGAAGTTCAGATCATATGACACGATGGTTCCTGCTTCGTGCGCTGCTTTCACGGCTTCCGCTACAACTAGCCGCGTTGATTCCGATAATGCGGAAAATATTCCACCGGTGTGGAACCAGCGCACTCCTTTTTCCTGAAAGAGCTGCTTCCAATTGATCTCGCCCGGTTTGATTCCTGCTGTTGCAGAATATGCTCTATCATAGAGCGTGACCGACGCACGCGGACCAAATCCGACTTCCGTGAAATTCAATCCGATCCGGTCTTTTTTTCCCATCCCGTCATATTTCCGTATCACGGCATAGTCAACATTCACTCCGACTGCCCGTGCGTGGTTCTTAACAATTGCTCCCATCGGTGCATCATTAAGGCCGCCGATCCAACCGGTACGGAGTCCTAAACGGGATAGTGCGTAAGAGACATTGTACTCACCTCCGCCGACCCATACTTCCAATTGGGGTGAAAATTCTATGCGTTGATGGTCCGGGGGCGAGAGACGGATCATACATTCGCCAAGAGAAAAGAGATCGAAGTGAGTTTCTGCAGCAGATTTTATTTTTAATGACATAATTATTTCCTTTGATGAAATTCGTTAATTCCGGTTTCCGTCATTACTTCTTTTTACACGAAGCGGTCTCCGCAATAATCAATAAAATGATATTGTTGAAACCGCCGGTCGTATCCACTATTGATTATATCTTTGCCGGTTCCATCTTCGGAACAAGCAGATGGAAGATGCCGAGCGCAATTAAATACGCCGATCCGGAAATCATAAACGGTATGAAATAACTCCCTGTCCATTCAAGAATATATCCGATGAAAGGAGCAAAAAGCATTCCGCCGACCGAACCGGCCATTCCGCCAAGACCGGTCACCGAGCCAACCGCTTTTTTGGGAAACATATCGGACGCCGTGGTGAAGATATTGGCAGACCATCCCTGATGTGCGGCTGCAGCGATGCCGATTAAAAATACAGCTGTCCACAGATCGGTAACTTGCGATGCAATAATAATAGAGAGCACCATCACTGCAGCAATTAACATCACCGTTTTTCTCGACCGATTGATCGTCCAGCCGCGTTTGATGAAATTGGACGAAAGCCAGCCGCCGCCTATACTGCCTACACTGGTCATCATGTAAATGGTGATCAACGGTAAACCAAGACCGGTGATTGTTAAATTATATTCTTTTGCAAAATATTTCGGAAGCCAATACAGATAGAACCACCATATCGGATCGGTAAGGAACTTTCCCAAAACAAATGCCCACGTCTGGCGGAATTTAAACAGACTCATATACGACATTTTTTCCATTGCAGGTTCTGCCGGATCCTGTTGGATGTATTCAAGTTCAGCTTTCGTCACATCTTTTTTGTTCTCAGGCTTATCATACATCGCCATCCAAAACACGATCCAGATGAAACCCAGCGCTCCGACAACGATAAAAGCTTCCTGCCAGCCGTACATCACAGTCAGCCACGGTACAACGGCGGGTGCCAGCACTGCTCCGATGTTCGCTCCCGAATTATAGATCCCCGTTGTCAAGGCACGTTCCTTTTTCGGGAACCATTCGGCAACCGCTTTCTGCGCCGCCGGAAAATTTCCTGCTTCGCTCAAACCTAAACCGGCTCTGGCAGCCCCGAAACCAAAAACCGTGCTGACCAAAGCATGCGCCATGGCGGCAATACTCCATCCGGTGATCGATACGGCATACCCTATTTTTGTTCCGAACTTATCAATGAACCAGCCAAAACCAACAAGTCCCAAAGCATATGCCGCCTGGAAAGCGGTAACAATCCACGCATATTCACTTTCGCTCCACCCGATCTCTTTCTGCAGAACAGGTGCCAGCAGACCAAGGATCTGACGGTCCATATAATTGATTGTTGTTGCAAAAAATAATAACGCGCAGATTTTCCATCGCTGTTTGCCGATCTTTTCTGAAAGCTGCTCCATGGTGTTCCTTTGTTATAGTAGTGTTGAAAAAAATCAGTTCGATAAATTTCCGGTCATAACGATGCACTATTTCACATCATCCGAATAAAAATTCTTCTTTATAGAATGCGACAACAGCGGGATCGAAACAATTTGCAACAACGCCGCGACAAGTCCCGGCATGAGAGCGGCGGTGAAATATCCGGTATCGGAGACCGATGCGCTTCCGGTGATGATAACGGAAAGAATAAAAATGATTCTGCCTGCCGCAATCGATGCGCCGATGGAAAGAAAAGCGTTAACGTTGAATCTTTGCCGAAGCATTCCGGCGGCAAAACCATAAACAAATAATTCAGCTGTCATGGAAGGCAAAATTGCGGGCAGCGGAAAACCGGAGACGGCATAACTCACAAGCGGTGCCAAAATACCGGTCACTGCACCTGCGCGCCAACCGTATAGCAGACCTGCCAACAGCACCGGCCAATGCATCGGCAGAACGTATCGGATCGGCGCGTTTACGGCGTGGGCTACAACTGGCAGAACGATCGTCATAGAAATGAATATTGCCTGAACATATACTGCCTGCATTCCGCGGTACGGCAATACGGCGTTGTTATATGATGGAGATAATGCTGCTGAAGGAGACATAGTCTGTTTTCCTTTTGGTTGAGTGGGCTGATTGAAATTATAGCGTCATATTATACATGAAAGCCAAAATATTTTTTTGCGTTTGCATAGCAGATATCCGTTACCATGCCGCCGATCAGATCGATATCATTCGGCAGTGTTCCTTGTTCAATATCGTTGCCGAGCATGTTGCACAATATCCTCCGGAAATATTCGTGACGTGAATACGAGAGAAAACTACGGGAATCGGTCAGCATTCCGACGAATTGGCTAAGCAGACCCATGTTCGACAATGAATTGATCTGTTTCTCTATCCCGTCTTTTTGATCGAGAAACCACCATGCGCTGCCGTATTGGATCTTACCGGCCGAACTGCCATCCTGAAAACAACCGATCATCGCGGCAAACATATCGTTGTCGCGCGGGTTGAGATTATAGATGATGGTCTTTGCCAGATTATTGTTCTCGTCCAGACGGGAAAGAAGCTTTGCCAGGGGCTTAGCGATTTCTGCGTCGCCTATGGTATCAAATCCTGTGTCCGGACCGAGCGTTTTGAACATCCGCGCATTCACATTCCGGATCGGACCGATGTGATATTGCTGAGTCCATCCCTTTTCCGACCCCATGCATCCGAACTCGAACAGCATTGCCGATTTGAATTGACGGATATCCAAAGGCGAAAGCGGAATACCAGCCAACGCATTTGCAAAGATCGTTGCAATCTCACTATCGGTGTATTCTTCTGCGTACGCCGTTTCGATGCCATGGTCTGATAAGCGGCATCCGGCATCATGAAAATATTGATACCGCTGTCGAATGGCGCCGATGAAATCGGAATATTTCCCGAGCTCGGTGTTCGTCACCTCTCCAAGTTTTTTTACCCACGCCTTGAATGTTTCCGGCTGTTCTACCGCCATCGCTTTATCGGGACGGAATGTCGGGAGCACCTGTACGGTAAACTGTGAAGCAGCAATGGATCTGTGATATTGAAGAGAATCTGTAGGATCATCCGTTGTACACAATACTTGAACGTTCGAATTTTTTAAGAGCGCTCTGCAGGAAAAATCTTTCGATGCGATCCGCGCTGAGGTTCTCTCCCAAACACTCTCCGCCGTTGAACCGTCAAGAACAACATCGGTGATGCCGAATGAATTCTTCAATTCCATGTGCGTCCAATGATACAACGGATTGCGCAATGTTTTGGGAACAGTTCTTGCCCACGCAAGAAATTTCTCTTTGTCCGCGGCATTTCCGGTTATATATTTTTCGTCGATTCCATTGGCGCGCATCGCCCGCCATTTGTAGTGGTCACCGTTCAGCCAGATTTGCGAGATATTGTTCCATCGTGTATCCTCTGCAATCTCCTGCGGAGGAAGATGATTGTGATAATCAATGATCGGCTGCTGTTCTGCATACTGATGAAACAGTTTGACGGCCGTTGCGTTGGAAAGAAGAAAATTTTCCGTAATAAATGGACTCATATGCTCACCTGTAGTGCTGTTGGTTATGAAGACCTACTCTTTTTTTTCAATGTTTTTGAAATCCCAGACGGTACAATATTTCCGTTATCTTATCCGCTGATCCGGCCACACACGTATTGAAAAATTCCCTGCGGACAGGATATTCGGCCCGTAAACGGCGGAAATACGCTCTGCGTTCCTGCTCAGAAACGGAACCGATCAATCGTAACGCCGTGTCATCCTTTTCTATGTTGTAACATCGGCGAACAATTTCATGGACCTTTTTTTCAAATTCATTCCCGGTATAATCTGCGTCAATGGACGCTCGATCAGAGCCACTAACATTCAATTCCGGCGACCATACCGGTTGCTGAGCGAAATGACGGCATGCAGCATCATACAACATCTTCACCGCCGCAACTTTTCCGTCATATGAATAACCGGCAATATGCGGTGTGCCGATGTCCGCTACCCGCAGCAATTCAATGTCGATCAGCGGTTCATGCTCCCACACATCAAGAATTACCCCGGAAAGATGACCGGAATTTCGAGCTTCCTTTATCGCATTTCCGTCTGCTACCGATCCGCGCGATGTATTGATCAACACCGCTCCCTTTTTCATCTTCAATATTCGCTCCCGGGAAAGAAGGTGGTATGTGGGATCATCGCCAACTCGTGTCAGGGGAACATGGATCGTCAGGAAATCACATTCCATCAGCGAATCGAGCGGAAGGAAATGCGAATGGCCTGTACTTCTGGCAAGCGGCGGATCGTTTTGCAGAACCGTCATACCCAAAGCTTCGGCATAACGGACAACTTTTGATCCTACATTACCGACGCCGACAACACCAATCGACTTGCCGCGCAGTGCGAACGATCTTTTCTGAGAAAAATGCAGAAGTGCCGCAACAACATATTCCGCAACGGAGTTGGCGTTGGAGCCCGGAGCGCTGGCAAAAACTCTTGAGGTCGACTCCAAATATTCAATATCAACATGATCGGTGCCGATCGTTGCGCTGCCGACAAATTTTACAGCACTGCCGTCAAGGAGATCTTTCGTCACTTTGGTTTCCGATCGTATGATCAGTATGTCGGCATCATGCACTGTCTCTTTGGTTATTTCCGCCGTCGTCAGTGCGCGCACTTCGCCAAATTGCCGGAATGCCTCCGTAACACAAGGGTTATTTTTATCAACAACAACGCGCATGATAATTCAATTTCGTTTATACAGTATAGACTGATGACGTTGTTTCTCCGCCGCGGCCGGTCCAATTTGTATGGAAAAATTCGCCACGCGGTTTGTCAATACGCTCGTATTGGTGCGCTCCAAAATAATCGCGCTGTGCCTGTAAGAGGTTGTGCGGCAAAGTCGCCGTGCGGTATCCGTCATAATACATCAGCGCAGACGAAAGTGCTGGTATCCACACGCCGCGCTGTGCGGCTTCCGCCACAACATTGCGCAATGATTGCTGATACTCGTTTGCGATCGAATTGAAGAACGGATCGAGCAGCAAATTTTCCAGATCAGGATTTGCAATAAATGCCTCATTGATCTTATTCAGGAAGACCGAACGGATAATACATCCTCCGCGCCAGATCAATGCAATTCCGCCGAAGTTCAAATTCCATTTGAACTCCTTCGCTGCCGCGCGCATCAGATTAAAACCCTGCGCATAGGAAATGATCTTCGCCAGATACAATGATTTTTTCAATTCATCCAGGAACAATTTTTTGTCGGTGCGGAGAGCGGATGTTGGTCCGTGCAGTTTTTTTGATGCCGCAACACGTTCATCCTTCAGAGCGGACAAACAGCGCGCTAGAACGGATTCTGTGACCAGGGTAAGCGGCATGCCTGTATCGAGCGCGGTCACAACAGTCCATTTACCCGTTCCCTTCTGCCCGGCTTTATCCAATATTGTATCAACAACAGCCGTTCCGCTGCTATCCTTATAATTCAAGATGTCGCGGGTGATCTCGATTAAATAACTTTTCAGTTCGCCGTTATTCCAATCCTTGAATGCTTCATGCATCTCTTCATTGGAAAGTCCAAGCGCTGTTTTCATCATTTGATATGTTTCGCAGATCAGCTGCATATCGCCGTATTCGATTCCGTTATGCACCATTTTTACAAAATGACCGGCTCCATCTTCGCCAAGCCAGTCGCAGCACGGAACGCCGTCGACCTTGGCCGAGATGGCCTGCAGCGGAGCTTTTACATGTTCCCACGCTTTCACTGATCCGCCCGGCATAATTGCCGGACCTAACAACGCTCCTTCTTCTCCGCCGGAAACGCCCGTTCCGATAAAGAGCAGTCCTTTTTGTTCAAGCGCTTTCACACGCCGGGTAGTATCGGGAAAATGTGTGTTTCCGCCGTCGATAAGAATATCACCCGGCTGCAGGGAAGGGACAATGGCATCGATCACCGCATCAACAGCTTTGCCCGCCTGCACCATGATCAGGATCTTCCGAGGCTGTTTCATAGCTCCGGCCAATTCCGCATAGGAATACGCACCGATGATATTCTTTCCCTTTGCTCTTCCTTCCACGAAGTGTTTTACTTTATTGGTGTCGATATCGAACACCGCAGCGGTAAATCCTTTGCTTTCAAAATTGAGGGCAAGGTTCTCACCCATTACACCGATGCCGATAACCGCGATATCTGCTTTATTCTGACTCATGTATTTACCTTTTTTATTTAAATTTTTCCTTGTACGCCCAAAGCCCGAGAGCGGGATTGGAAATGTAGAATATTTTTTCTCCGTCGGGCATCACGTTATAGCCGTCTTTCAACTGCGCCGGATCATAACGCTTCATCATCGTATGAAGGTCCGCATATTTGAAATTCACCGATTCGATCTCTTCTTTCGTGAGCATGCCAGGACAATACGTGATGGAAAAGCGTCCTTCAGAGGAACCATGGATCAAGTGAGCCGCCGCAGAAAGGTTGTTGCGCAGATCATCATTTTTTTTCACATGTTCCAGAACCTGCGGGGTTTTTACATACCCGTATTTTCTTATCAGCTTATCGATCGTCGGATCTTCTCCAAATTCTTTTAGTCCCGGTGCGAGGATGACAAGCTCCCCTTCATCGGCAATTGCCATGCGCGTGCGGTACACGCTTTTGTTTCCGAGCCATGTCGATTTAAATTCTGATGGATCGAGATAGACAATGACCTTATCCAATTCGTGATCCAGCATTTCGAAATTCACTTCAAGCGATAACTTTGACGCCAGCAGGAAACATTCCACATCGTCGCCGATATATAATCCGCGGACGACCAATTTCCCCGACACATCTTTTCCTACCACAGTCTGGATGTAGATGAATGGTAAATGCTTGGCGAAGTGATCCGATGCATAGTTCAACACCTGCCGGACCGGCGTATCGGCGCGGCCCATGATCCGCTCCATGCCGTAAGCGGCACCGAGAAAATGACTCTTGTTGATCCCTTCCGATCCGCCTGTGCCGACAAAAATATTTTTATTATAATTGGCCATGCCGACAACTTCATGTGGAACCACCTGACCCAACGAATAGATCACGTCGTAGTTCCCCTCCACCAGTTCTTTGTCCACCTGGGCCGGCCATGAATAATTCACCCGTTGTTCGGATACACTGTTGACAAACTCTGCGGGAACTTCACCCAATGTTACCAGTCCGTTTCTCCAATCGTGCACTTTGAACAGATTGTGCGGAACAGCGGGAAACATGTGATCGATCTGCGAAGTGGTCATTGCAGAGTGTGTGCCGAGTGCGGGAAGAACTGCTTTAAGACGATCCTGATAATATTGGTAGGTAAAAACTGTCAGCGGTCCGGCATACGAATGAAACCTGGTTGCATCGGGCGGAATGGCAAGCACCCGTTTTACATTTCCGAATTTTTCGAAAACGGAATGCAGTGCGCTCCGTAATTCCTCATCCGTAAGAACAGTGCTGCTTGAACCTTTTGAAAAATATAACATAGGAGTCTAAACTTTCTTCCATTCCTGCTTTGAGTGCACAAAATATTGGCAACGCCTTCACGAAATTATTTCAAACACTTACCGCTGAATTCGTGCCGATCCGCCTTTGGCAAACGCGCGAACCTGATCCGCCGTTACCATTGTGGTATCGCCCGGTGTCGTTGTAAGCATTGCCCCGTGCGCCCAGCCGAGTCTTACGGCATCTTCAGGAGATTCTCCGGATAAAAGTCCGTAGAAAAATCCTGACGCATAACCATCGCCGCCGCCCACGCGGTCAACAACATCCAGTTCACAGGTTGGCGAAACATAGGTCTTCCCGTCGATCCATGCAACGGCCGCCCAGCTGTGCCGGTTGGTGGAATGCACTTCGCGCAACGTTGTTGCAACTGCTTTGACATTCGGATATTTTTTGACGACGGATTCGATCATCTTAAAGAATGCGGTCGGATCGAGTGCCGACGTTGATTCGACATCCTGCCCGGGCATTCCCAGTCCTTTTTGCAAATCTTCTTCGTTTCCGACCAGCACATCAACATTCTCAACGATACCGTGGATCACTTCTGCCGCCTTTTTTTCGCCGCCCCATATATTCCACAGTTTTGCTCGATAATTCAAGTCGAAGCTTGTGACTGCGCCCGCTTTCTTGGCGGCCTTCATCCCTTCAATGATCAATTGTCCAGTCGTTTCCGAAAGTGCCGAAAATATTCCTCCGCTATGGAACCATCGAACACCGCCGGCAAAAATTTCATCCCAATTGAAATCGCCCGGTTTCAATTGAGCGCCGGCTTCGTTGGAACGATTATAGAATACTACCGGCGGACGCACGCCGTGGCCCTGATCGCTATACACCGTTGCCATATTGGGTCCGTTCACTCCATTGTGCTTGAATCGTTTATAGAACGGCTTCACTCCCATCGCCCGTACGCGTTCCGCGATCAATTCACCAACCGGATAATCGACCATTGCCGTTGCAATACCGGTTTTCATTCCGAAACAATCGGATAAATTTGCGGCCACGTTGAACTCGCCGCCGCTTACATGAATTTTACATTCCGTAGCTTTTCGAAACGGGATGATGCCGGGATCCAGACGATTCACCAATGCGCCGAGTGAAACAAGATCCAAAGCTCCTTCTTTTTTTATGACTAAGCCGCTCATTGTTAACTCCTTTAAGCAAATATTTTGTATTAAATAATTTTCAGTTGTATTAATGCTGCCGGTTCTTGTCTCACACTATGAAGGAAATTACATAGTACACATTCCCTATACTCCTGCATAAACATTAAAACCGCCGTCAACCGGAATGACCACGCCGGTGACGAACTTGGAAAGATCCGACGTGAGATATAACAGCGTACCGATCAATTCATCCGGTTCGCCGAATCTTCCCATCGGCGTATTGTCGATGATCTTGTTCCCCCGGGGAGTGAGTTTGCCTGTTTCTTTATCGGTCAATAAAAAACGATTTTGATCGGTAAGGAAAAATCCGGGAGCGATCGCGTTCACGCGGATATCAAGTTTTGCAAAATGAACGGCAAGCCATTCCGTTAAATTGTTGATGCTTGCCTTTGCAGCCGAATATGCCGGAATTTTTGTCAACGGGCGAAAAGAATTCATGGAAGAAATATTGATGATATTTCCACCTCGCCCTGTCATGTCTTCGGCAAAGACCATCGTCGGCAGAACTGTTCCCAAAAAATTCAGATCGAAGACTTTCCGGAATCCTTCGATATCAAGTCCGAAAAATCCTTTGGAAAGATCTCCCAACGTATCTTTGGTCATGAATTCGACCTGCGTGGTTGCTGTCGGCGCATTTCCTCCTGCACCATTCACAAGTATGTCTATCTTGCCAAGTCGTTCGTTGATCAGTTTCTTCGCTTCGATCAGCGTTCCTTTATCCAGAACATTGCCGAACACTCCGATCGTGGCTGCTCCGGTTTTTTCGGCAACGATCCTTGCCACTTCGTCTGCTTTTTCTTTCACAAAATCAACAATAGCGATCGCAGCTCCCGCTTCACCCAGTCCGATCGCTAACGATGTTCCGATAACTCCGCCGCCACCGGTAATGACGCAGACTTTTCCTTTAAGACCTTCCATTGAATATTTCATTTTATGACCTGTTCTTAGTGAGAAAAACTTAATTTCGTAATATAATAACGCGAACCTTCACTCGAGATTTCAGTATTAAACGGTATTTTACTGGCAATACACTCCAGAATTACAAGAAATGAACATTACCAACCAGCCTTGACGGCTTCCATTTGGAATTAACCGCGTAGACATTTCCCGCTTACCAACCCTTACAATCACCATTGGTTTCTTTTTCACGCATAACAGTGATGCAGCAATGAGATTTGCCGGCTGTTCAAAATTGATTGTCTACTTCACAAATGCCATGCGCTTTACGCACTCATACGTGCCGGCACGCAGACGATACAAGTAAACTCCGCTCGGAAGTTGCAGGGCATTGAACGCAACCGAATGGACTCCTGCCGGAATGACGTCGTTCACCAGTGTTTCAATCTTCAGTCCCAGCATATTAAATACTTCGAGTACAACTTTTTGCAAGGATGGGGTAGAATAGGTAATTCGTGTGGAAGGGTTGAACGGATTCGGAAAATTTTGATTTAATTCATACTGAAGCGGCACAGCATCATGGTCTTGTAGAATCCCGACAGGTCCCTGGAACTCAAAAGCTCCCCTGTCAACGCTTCCATTAACCGGAACGCTGTTGCCGGAAATATCCTTCACCGGATGGTTCGGAAACATGATCCCGCTATTTATGGCGGATGAATTTGCCTGCAGCATGTATCCAAGTATTGTTGAGATCCCTGTGCCCGCCGATCCCGGACTGACAAAATTCGGATCGTTGGTGATTTTATTGGAATCTGCCGGTTCGTCCGAAGGATGAAATCCGTACAATGTATTATAATTAATATCGCGCGTGTAGCCTGTCGTTCTAAAATCATAGACTGAATTCGCGCTGAGATTATAAATGATATTGTTTTTAAAACTATAGTTCCGTGTTCCTGTGTTCACATTCCTTTCCGAAATGATCTTCGATGAAAGTCCCTGACCGATATAGACTGTATTGTTATAGATCTGAACCGATGTCACCGGATAATTGATGCAGAAGATGATCCCCTTGTCGTTCTGACTGACATTGTACCGGCAAACAATCCCCGAATCCAATTGGGAATTACAGGTCCAGAACAATCCATGACTGTTATCATGACTATAGCTGTACTGAAAAATAATGTTCGAACTTTTAAGATCAGCGTCATACATGCTGCCATCTCCAAAATCCCCTCCTTGCAGCGATGCCCGGTTAAAATATCCTTCATTGTACTGAAACACCGTACCATTACTGGAGGTCGTGAACATAGTATTGCCGGTAGTTTTTAGTGCTGTCTCGTAACACACATTGTTTTCTACAAGTCCGCCGTCAAAGAGTCTTATAATCATCGCATTTTTTGCGATATGATGAATGGTGTTCTTGCGAATAATGAAATTCGTGAAACGCCGTTTGGTCCAATCCGCACTACCCGGTGTGTTCCGAAAGATAAGATTATCCGTATAGATGCCCGTGTTATCAATATTCCAAATCGTGCATCCTTCGATCAAAATATCGTCAAAACGTGTTGCCAGGATTCTGTCGGTTGTTGTTTCTATTCCGATACCGGCTGTCCGTTTGGATGCATCGTCGCCTCCAACAATTCCTTTCACGTCATGGATATTCAGATTCCGGAGATAGATATGTTCAACCAAGCCAAAATCAGATGCACTGATCAGAACTCCCCGGCGATCGGCAGCAGTGGGCGAGTCGTTGGTTATTTCAAGATTATTGATTTCCCAGAATTTACCGTTGTTGAGGAATAATGCTGCTGTACCTATTATGCCATTGCCGTCAATTCTCGGTTTTTGCGTGCCGCCGTATGCGTCAACAATTACCGGTTTTTCTTTTGTGCCCGACCCCTGAAGCAGTAACTGTCCGCTCCACACAGATCCTGATTTCAGCAGGATGCTGTCGCCTGGCTGAAATGTTATTGCGTTTATTTTCGAGATGTTCTTCCAGGGTGCAGCCGGGGATTTTCCGGTATTTGTATCATTACCGCCTGTTGCATCCACGTAATACGCGATCGATTGGGATCCCGCCGTTTGGATGAGCACAGTAAAAACAAAAACTATGATGCGAAAATATTTCATGACCGAGGATATTTTTTGGGCAAGCGATAAAAAGGACAAGAGCCACCAAAATCTCTTTGATGGCTCCTGTATTTTGTGAAGATCTTACTTTATAAGCAACATTTTCTTTGTTTGAACGAACGAACCTGCTTTCAGTTGATACAGATACAAACCTGAAGCAAGTCTGGATGCATCGAACGTAACCGCATATTCTCCTGCATCCTTTATTTCATTCACCAAGGTCGCCACTTCTTGTCCGAGGATATTATAGATACTGATTCTTGCATGCATCATCGCCGGAAGCTGATACTGTATTGTTGTTGAAGGATTGAATGGATTCGGAAAATTATTCATCAGACTGATCGATGTCGGAATGTTCTTTTGTTCATTCTGAACACCAAGCGTACCGGGTTTGAGAAGCGTCAGAAGCCAGGCGCTTGCGGATTTATATGCATCATCCTGTTTAGCCGCATCGTTATCCAGCGTGTGACCGGTGTTAACGAATGTTTTTAATCCGTTGGTGATGCCTAATCTCTGTGCAGATGCATAAATATATTTGCTTGAAAACCGGAATGGACCGTCAGCGGGAATAGAATCATAAAACACGGTCGAATCTGCCAGACCATGAACGCAATACACCGGTACTTTGCTGTTCTTCATCCATGCGGTATCACCGATAGCACCCCAGTTCGAGATCACTCCGGAAACGCGTGTGGAAATTCCGGGTGTTCCTCTGTCCGGTCCGTCAAAGGTACCTCCTATATTGCTCCAGTTGACATATTTGCCCGGCACTTCTGCAGAATCCAGGTATGCGATATGGAGAGCGGTTATGGAACCGGCAGAACTACCGGTGAGGAAAATTTGCGACGTATCAATGCCGTACGACGTTCCATTCTTTCTTAGGAACCGTATCGCCGCTTTTACATCCTGCTGTGCTTTCAGCATTATTTCGAATGAGGAAGAATCCGTGGGTTGACTGGATGCCGTACGATAGTAATTGATGTTCGCAACAACATATCCGCGTTTTGCCAGCCCGCCGCCGAGAATATTACTGAATCCGCCGGGCGCGTTCACCGCTTTAAATCCGCCGCCGGGAATAAACACTACCAGAGGACGATCAGTGCGGCCGTCTCCTGTACCGGTATAAAGATCCAGCGTTTGTTTGGCATCCGTACCATACGGAATCGCAGACTGAATTTGGAATGATGTGAATACTTCGCTCTCATAGCGTTTTCCGGTTGTCGGCGATTGAGGAGTTCCGATTCCAATCGCGAATTGACCAAACTTATCGATACCCGCTTGCGTAACCGTATCCGCGTTAAATGTATTGAGTACGTTCGCTATGGTATCCCATTTCACCGCATTGCTTGCGCGATAAATGATCCTCCGTGTAGACGGATCTGCAAATCCATTCGGTGAAATAATATCTAACCGGTAGGTTGGATTTATTACACTGTCGCTCGCGACATTCCAATACCCGCCTTTGTAACGATAAAAAATATTCACAGGAAAACCGACCGACCCGGTGTCTCCGGTAATGTAACGGAATGCGATATTGCGCACACCGGTCGGTGTTGATTCAAAAATAAATACTGCCGGGCGGTATTCAAGAGCCGATCCGATCGGCATCGTTTTTTTGCCGGTATTCACAACTGTGCGGATCAATGCACCGGTGCCATCAGTAATCACGTACGAAGTATCCGAGTGACCGCTCGGATTGGAAAAAATAAGATTATTATTTCCCAATTTATATTTTCCGCTTGTCATTGTAAGGTTACCGGTCACGACCATCGGTTTAGACAGCGTTGTTGTTAAATTACGATTGTTCATTGCTACTGTTATGTTTGCAACGGTATCCGGAATTGCATTGCCCGTTATTTGATTGACTGTACCGGAGTAGATATAATTTGCATACCGGGAGAACGATCTGCCGGTTGTTTGTATATCACCGGTTGATCCGCTGGCAACAATTCCATCAGGTGAAGAGATCGCTAAAGTACCGGCGGAATCCAATGCAAAAGTTCCGCTGCCGAGCATCTTAAAATTATTGGTTCGCAGTCTTCCTTTTACAGAAAGTTTATATGTGCCGACATTAAGGTTTCCGTTTGCCATTACATAATAACCGGAGCTGGTTGGCAGTACCACATCCTGGGTAAGAGTGATACCGGCAGAATTATCGAAGTTTACTGTACCGCCGTTCGTACCGAACAACGGAAGGAAATCGGCGCTGGTTAAATTGAGCACTCCGCCGGAGGCGACATCTACGGTGGCAGAAAGAACTCCGCCCGTTGCAACGGTCAGTGTTGTTCCGCCGGCAACAATAACTTTTGAACCAGCACCCGATACCACCCAGGGTGACGAAAGAGTTACTGATGTTGTATTCGTTAATAGATATAACTGGTTGTCCACGCCAAAATCAACCGGATGGTTCCCTGACCCATTGGTGTTATCACCCCAACTGTTGGGATCATCAACGGCACCGGTTCCCTGATAATAGAACGGCGGTGGCGGAACGACCGAAGTCCAGGCAGTTCCAACGCGAATTCCATCTACAACAAACACGGCACCCGTTCCCAGGCTATCCCGTCCTTGAATGGAAAGACTTGCACCGGAAGTATTTGCCCCAAGGTCACTTCCGGCATCGGTAAACGGCAAAATATTTGCGACCGGCTCCGCTTTTCCGGGCAATGGATTGACGATCAACGAATATAAATCGTTCGTTGTTCCAGTAACGATCGAATATTTTAACACCACCAAATATGTTGTTTTGAAAAGATAATTTGTTGCTTCATACGTAACGGGAGCCGATGCGCTTTTTCCGCTTAAACCGAATTTCAAATTCCCGGATCCGTCATTTTTGATCCAAAATCTGCCGCGTGCCGCGTTGTTTGAATAAAAACAGACAACGTAACCGCCCAAGGAAGTTGCTGTGTCAACCCTGACCATAAATGCTGCATAAAGATCTCCGGCTGTTGGGACCGTAATGGATTTTGAATACCGTTCGGTATAGTCCATTAACAATGCCGCATTCCCTACGCCTGCACCGATATATCCCTGATACGTAAGGCCGGGTGATACGACGGTGACCGGATTCCAAACGAGTGCTGCTTTCGACCATCCGTTGGTGACAAGATCGGTACCCGCGGTATAATTGAAATCTTCCTGTATCATTATCTGCCCATGCAGTAACGGTGCGGAGAAAGAAAAAATGAGAACAAAAAGAATGCTCCGAAAATAACTCTTCATGATTACCTCCTTATTGAATAAATGTTCATTTCATTTAAATATTGATATTAAAATCCAAAACCAAATGTCAGCATATTCACGTATTTGAATCTGCCGACGTTGGCATATGCATAGTCCATTTTTACTTTGATATCGTCATCCACCGAATATTCAACACCGAACCCGAACGTATAGCTTTCTTCGTCGTAGTTGAACCGGTATCCGCCGCGGAAATAGATATTGGAAAACATGAAATATTCAAGACCGACATTGGCTTTGTCCGGACCGTCATTGGGTTTTACATACTCGGCGGCAAGTGTCAATCGTTGCCGGCTGTCGTTGTTCGGCTGAACAATATCGTATGCTGCGCCAAGAATAAAGATCATCGGCATTTTTACCATAGCCGGCGCCTGAGCGATCCTTCCTTCGTACGTCAAAAATTCACCGTCCGGTCCAAAATTCTTTCCGAGCATCGAGATACGCAAACTTCCTATACCTGTCCAGTACAGCGTTCCGATATCCAATGCCCAACTTCCCATCTTCGCATCATCGATCTGCTGTTCCGTATATTTCAGACTTCCTCCTACTTGAAGGAACTCGGTGATCCGGCGCGAATATAAAATTCCCGCTGCCAGATCGTGTGCCGTGAATGTAGGCAAGCCTTCCGTAATCGGCACAATGCCGATATCATTCCCTAAAGCATCAAAACCCTGCGCAACTTTTGTGCGAACCATGTCGCCATAATTCAGATAGATACAATTAATGCCGAAAGTACCCCAGGCACCTGCGTTCTGCACGTAGGAGATGCTGTTGTATTGAATATCGGCAACCCAATTCATTGCCGAGAGCTGAATATCCGAGCCGGTAATATCCGATGCCGAAGCTGGATTATTGAACGCCGAGTTTGCGTTGCCGTGTCCTATTGCCGATTTAATTCCTCCAAGTGCCGCACTGCGTGCGTCAGTCGGTAATTTAAGGAACTGCCATCCGGCCGCGGCAACTCTGCTGATCTCCAAGGGTTCTACTCCCCATCCGACCGTATTATTTCCAACCTGGCCTGCAGCCTGACCGGAGAATAGAATCACGGCAATGAGGAAGATAAAATTTCTGTTCGTCCGATTTATCATATCCGATTTTCGTATAAGCATCTTTGATTGACCGCTATTTAATGATTGCTATTTTTCCAACCGATGTTTCCCCCTCGTGTCCGGGAACGTGCGACTCAACATGAAAGATGTAGATGCCGGGCTGCACATTTTGAGCAAAATCGGTGAGCATATAATCTTTTCCGGATTGCGAACCCCATGTTTCAATTCCACCGCCGCTCGTATGCTCCAGCGTTTTTACAAGGTCCAATGCAAGCGTATAGATTCTTATCGTGCAGAGAGCCGGTATATTTACAAATGCAATTCGTTTATACTCCGCGCTTTCGGCATAACCGCTCACCTGCCGGAACGGATTCGGAACGACAAGAATCTGTTTTTGTTGATTGGTCGGCGGCGGTTCTGCTGACACCGGATAGAAACAATATCCGGTCATTCCGCTTTCATTTCCCGTCTTGTCGATGCTTGTTACACAATACCGGTACGGCACATTGGGTTCTGATTTTATGAAATACTTGATGAACGGAAACACCCCCGTACTCGATACCGAATCGATAATCATATACGCACTGTCGATGGAAGTTCGCAGTGAATCGAAACGCGAAACATGGATCGAATCGATCATCTCCCACGGACCTTCGATAGAGTTGGTCGATTTATAAATTTTATATGCAGCAAAATCCGCTTGTTTGGTCTGAGGATCTTTATAACCTTTGTGAACTCCCATCCATGATACCTGAACTCCCTGCACCCTTTGATTATTAACATTGATCGCATAAGGAATAACTTTGAGTTCATTGGTATTCCCGACGCGCGGTGCATCGGCAGGTGTTGGCGGAGGAACCGTGCCAAACGGCAGCGCAAATTTTCCCCGGATCAGACTTTTTGCGGCACGGAAATTTTCTTTAAGATTAGCGATCCCTTCGGATTTAAATCGCCGTGTGGCTTCATATCCGCCTTTCATGGAAATGTTACGGTCCATTTGTCCGGCGGCAAAGATCTCATACCAATGGATCGATTCACCCTTTTTTATGTCAAACGGTCCGATCGCGTAGAGATACCGCGGATTTCTTTCCCATTTGCTGCCCGCGCCGACAATTCCCGAATCGGCGGCGTTTTTCCAGCTCTTCTTCGGTTGTTCATTGGTGGTAATAAAGTTCACCAGCGTGCTGTATTGGCCCAGCCCGTCGTCATAGCGAGGAGGCAAAAGTTCCAGCGCCTCCGCCCTGCTGTCCGTCGACACAATCTTACGCCATATTTTTTTCTCGCCGAATTTATTTTTCGGCAGCGAGTCGATGAAAAAAGTATAGGCATACACGTACGGTGAATAGAGTTTGTAATTTCTGGACCCTTGCACGCCGATATTCCCGGGATCACCGGCATTGCCCGTTGAATCGCCGGGAGGAATGGAATAGACAGGAGCAGTTGTCGTCGGCGGAAGAGATGTTCCGTCATAAAAAATATATCCGAGAGTATCTCCCATCACCGTATCCCATTCATATTCCTTGTCCCATCCAACAGAAACGGACGAAGGCCGGTATGGACCGTTCGGAGTAACGAGCCGTGCATAATAAAAATCGTTGAACGTAGTATCGTCGGTATTGGTGAGCGTGCATTCCATTATCACAAAATCATCGTACTTCGGCTGGCTCCACACCCGCACGGTACCGGAGAGCGAATATTTCATATGCCTCTTTCCCGCTCCGTCAAGTTGATAGGAGCCAATTTCTCCTGTAAGATATTCCTCCGCACGCAGAGGGTTTACAAGATTATAGTTTTGTGTGACCGCTGTTTGGGTTATGGCATACACATTGGGGCTGTTATATTGCACACTTCTGTAATACCAGCCAACGGGTTGTCCGGCCACCATCGCACCATTATAGATCACATTGGCATCCCAGCCGCCGGCCGATTCGCCCTGCGCATTGTAATCGCCGGGATAGAGAGAGAGCCACTGATTATTTCCAATCGTTGTTTCTCTGTCCAAGGCGCCATTCGGTGCGGTCTTGAGCCAATATTTGCTGCGCGTCAGTCTTTCGGGATTGACACTTTGTGAAAACAGTAAAGAAGACGTAAACATCACGGCTACTATTAGCTTCATTATCGTTGCACAAACATGCTCTTTCAAATTGATATTCACTTCACAGCCTCTGTTAAGAAAGATTAAAATTCGACCGTCGTACCAAAATATATCTGCCGGGGATTATTAGTGTACCAATTCCATTCCGTCGGCTCCTTTGTTGTTGATTGGAACGGAAGAATATTATTTGCCATATAATTATTCAGCGATGTTGAACCTTCGCTGAATTGAACAAGATGTTTTTGATTGAAAAGATTCGTGACCTGAATAAATAATTTGAATGAAATATTATCAGCGAGATGAATATTTTTACTGATATTCATATTGGTATTCCAACGGTCTTCCCACCGTCTGTTATTCGGAAGTTTGATATCCTGATAATCTGTGGGATACCATGTAAATTCATTTCCGCGCACCCATCGGGTAGAAGAACTTACTACCCAACTTCCAAACGGATAAAATTCCATAACGGATGGACCAAAATCTTCCGGGCTGTTCATCGTAAGCTTTATCATTCCGGAATTACTCGGATTCCACAACATATCATTCACGCCGATACCGCCGCCATCAGTATTATTTGCACCGGCAAAAACATTGTCGGCCAGTTGTTTTCCTGTGATGGGGGATAGTTTGAATAATTTACTGTCGTGATACCGGCCTGTTGCCAAATAGGAAAGTGTATAAGCAAGTTCAACATTGATACAACGGAACTGAGATTTCATTTTCATTTCAATTCCGCGAACATCTGCCCAGGCTCCGTTCACTGTGGTCGTGAAGTTGCCAATATACTTGCCGGGGTCCCGGTTGTCCGCCTGGAACGGGTCTCCATATAAACGGACATCCACATTGCCGCCCGATTGTTTTATCTCACCCGTAGCCGGTCCCTGATCTATTCCAAGCGAGGTTAAATCTTTCCCTTCTTTGTAATACATTGTTGCTTCGATCATCACAAGGTCCTCAATATTCTGGACGATACCAACTTCATACTGCGTCATTTTTTCCCATGTTAAAGCAGGATTACCGACTTTTGCGCCAAGATATCGGTACGTCACCAACAACGTATCGGGAAGACCAAGGTCCGAATTAAGTTTATTTGCTTTGATCAGGTCATCAAGATTTCCGCTGGCTCTATTATCCGTCCAAACCACAGGATTGGAGAGCATCTTTACCCATGACGGACGCTGATTGAAAATTCCAAACATGAAATGCAGAACTGTTGTTTCGGTGATGGGATGTGAAATTCCGATGCGGGGCGAGAACGCATATCTCGTGGGAGTCTTAACATACGCAGCACCGCTTCCGCTCGGACGGTATCCGATCAGTCCGGTCTTTCCCGAGTTGCCAAGTGTGTATTCCGAGATCATCAGCGGATCGTAGAAATCCGCTGCAACATTTTTATTCGCATTGAAGAAGTCGAAACGGATACCGGCATTCAGCACCATCCCGCCGACCTCAATTTTATCCTGAATGTATCCGGCACCTTCGTACGGATGATCGACAATAGGAATAATGTCATTCACCTGCACGTAGGGGGCCGACTGAACATTTCCTTCATGAATGAATGTCTTTATCTCCTGCAAAGAAAAAATAAAACCTGATTTTACCAGATGCGCTTTAGTGATCTGGCTTGTGAGATCTGCCTTGACGCTGTAATTCTTCGTTCTCGATTCACTCCTCCAAATATCGCCGGCATATCCCCACCGTTGTGAATCGAATAAATTCGAAGTAGGCGGTTTTCCAAATGATGTCAGCCATACGCCGTACGAAAGAACGGAATCCGTCGGCGAAGGCAATCCAAACGCAGCAAATTGTGCTGTCTGCGCAATATCACGAAAATCAAGATTGTATTGCATTTGGCTGTGCTGGAAGGCCATGTTTAGGAATGTTTCGGGAGTAAAAACCTGTGTTAGCTTTGCTTGAACATTCATCAACTGAGCGCGTTCGGGTGCCCGAATCGTGCTGCCGTCGCCGAAACTTCCGCCGTTATTCGACGGTCCATAAAACCAAAATTTATATTTATTATACGGATCGTCGATGAACGGCAGCGTTTGAGATGCGTTGTCGGCAACAATCGTTTCGGATGACTGGTAATTGGTCCGCGGAGCGCCGGAGTTTTCAAATTTTGTGAACATGCCGTTGACACTGACCATTGTTGTGCTTACCGGCGACCAGTCCAGCGACCCCTGTAAAGTCATGTCGGGATTGTACTTTAAGGCGGAGGGATATATACCAACTCCTTCTTTATACCGGCCGGAAACCAAAAAATTCAGTTCAGGCAGAATTGGGCCATAGATAGTTACTTCCTGTTCCCTTTCAGCTCTGTCGGCATAATCGAATTGCGGAAACCGTTTGCTGTCATTGATGAAATTTTTCCACCAGTCTGCCTTTTCCTGCGGAGTCATTTTTGCAAATTTTCCGTCTCCGAGATTCCCCTTTTGCGATTCACCCGGAGCCATCCACTGCGTCCGCCACGTTTTTGATGTATCCCAAAATTCCGGTGTTGCCATCACGGTATGGAACACATCATTCTTATCGTAGATGTTTCTTCCCCAATGATATTTGCCGGACGGCCGCGACTTATATGTCGCAACGGCATGGATCTTGTCGGTCGCTTTTCGTGAAACAATATTAACGATCGCGCCGTTCGCCTGTCCGTATTCGGCGTTCCACCCTCCCGTTAAAACTTCGATCGCCTGAACGGTGGATAGATTCACCGAAGAAAAATTGGTATTCGAACCGACATCACGAAGATCGAGGCCGTCCACCCGGTATGAAACATCGCCGCCAAAACTTCCTCGAATGCCTCCATTGATATTTGTTGATGATTGGTCGGTGATGACATCTTTGATATCCTTCACCCAACCGTTCGAGATCTCTTCACGCGATACAGTTGCTTTGCTGGCGGTCAGATCGAGTTCAACTTTCGGTTTTTCTGCCACGATGGTAACACCCTCTGCCTCAACAACCTCTTCCGCCAGCCGGAAATTGAGTGTTGTTGTCTGATCGATCCGCACCCGAACCTCCGTTTGTGTTACTTTTCCGTATCCCACGATCGACGCGGTTACATTGTAACTTCCGGTGGGAACATTTAATATATAATAATCACCGGCAGCATCGGTGATGCCTCCAAGTTTTGTTCCTTGAAGAACAACTGTTGCTCCGACAAGCGGTTCACCGTTCATTTTATCTTTTACCGTACCGGAGATCTTACCTGAATTTTCGGCAAGAAGAAATCCGCTAAGGAAATTCGACAGCAACAAAAGAAAAAATACGGCGTTCTTTGAAGATATTTTGTCTTTCCAAATATCTGAATACATAATTACCCGATAATTTTCTAAACTAAAATAATTCTGTTAATGCTGTAATACAAGATAAGAACGGTTGCAGGAACGTTAATTAACATGTAATTGCTTAAAAAGCCTGTTTTTCGCCTATTTTAGGGTTATTTTTTCCGTAAGCCGTATGTCCGCTGAAGAACTTCCTATCATAACCGTATAGAAACCGGGTTCTAAAACAACGGTATTGGTACGATCCAGCAATGAAAAATCAGCAGGAGAAAGAACGAAACGAGCGTGCGCCTTCTTCCCTTTCGGTACGAATATCCGCTGAAATCCGCGCAGGTTTTTTACGTATGTCGTTACGCTGCTTGTTTCAGCATGAACATACAATTGTGCAATCTCTTCACCGTCCATGTTCCCCGTGTTTTCGATATCACACGAAACTTCAACATTCCCGTCCATCAATTGCCTTAACGGTGTAATGGAAAGATTCGAATATTTAAACTCCGTATAGCTTAACCCAAAACCAAAAGGATATAACACATCACAGACCGACGTCGGATCACCGATATCAGATCCCGGCTTATAGGGAAAATTCAACGGCACCTGACCAACAGTCTTCGGGAATGTGATGGGAAGTTTTCCGCCCGGATTATAATCACCGAAGAGAACATCGGCGACAGCATCACCTCCCCATTTTCCCGGAAACCATGCTTCAACAATAGCCGGAACATATTTGTCGATCCAGTTGATGGTCATCGGACGGCCATTGATTAAAACTACAATCGTCGGCACGCCGGTTTCGTAGACTGCTTTTACCAGCTCAAGTTGATATCCGGGAAGATCAAGACTTGTTCTTGATTTTGATTCGCCCACAATCCGCTCATCGTCGCCGAGAACAACAATCGCCGCATCAACCGTCTTCGCCAATGCTCTGGCTTTTTCGATCTCCTCTTTTTCTTCAACGGACATCGGGGAAGGAAGTATTTCGCTCTGAGGCCAGTTCGCATCTACAAGCTCACAACCTTTTGTATATTTAATTTGGATTGAATCACCTGCTTTACGTTTCAATCCATCAAGAATCGAAACAACATCAATTCTGTTCGGTCCATACCGGCTCACAGATGATTTCGTTGCGGCAGCATTCGGTCCGGTGACCAGAAGTGAACGGATATTTTTTTTCAACGGCAAGATCTGACCGGCATTCTTCAGCAACACGATCGATTTGCGCGAAGCTTCTAACGATACTTTTTGATTTTCAGCTGAACCAACAATTGTATCGGCACGTTCCGGATGCTGCACATACGGCTGGTCAAATAGTCCCAAGAGAAATTTTACCCGCAAGACATCGGCAACACGTTCATCCAGCATCTTTTGAGGAATGGTCCCTTCCTTCACCAGTTCGCGCAGCGGCAGTATGAAATCATCCGGAGGAGTGAACTCAGTCCGGACATTCAAGCCGGCTTGCACCGACTGACGAACGGCATCTTTTTGATCTTTCGCAACATGGTGTTTTGTATAAAGATATTCAACCGCTTTGCTGTCCGAAACCACATAGCCGTTAAAACCCCATTCTTTCCTCAATTTTTTGATCAAAAAATTGCTGCTGCCGGTAATGGGAACGCCGTCATAATCATTATAGGAACTCATAGTTCCGAGCGCCTTCGCTTCTACAAATGCCGCTTTGAATGGGGCAAGATACATGGTCTCAACTTCGCGCGGGGCAACATGAGGATCGGTGCGGGCTTCTCCGTCCCGTCCACCTTTTGGAACACTATAAACGGCAAAGTGCTTCACGGTCGCCGCAACATGCTGATCCTGAATTCCTTTAACCTGCGCAACCCCTAATCGCGAAATATGAAAAGGATCTTCTCCGTAGCATTCCACCACTCTACCCCACCGAGGATCGCGCGCAAGATCCAGAATGGGGGAATACACATTGCTATAGCCTAGAATCTTTGCTTCCTTGCCGGTAATTGCACCAATGCGAGCAACAAGATCGACATCCCATGTTGCGCCAACGCCAAGCTGTGAAGGGAACGCTGTTGCACCATGTTGACACAATCCTCTGTTCCCCTCGTTTGAAAAATCAACCGGAATGCCCAGGCGAGTTTCCTCAATAAA
Source organism: uncultured Ignavibacteriota bacterium (assembly GCA_903861125.1). Classification (GTDB taxonomy): domain Bacteria; phylum Bacteroidota; class Ignavibacteria; order UBA10030; family UBA8401; genus UBA8401. Next base: position 27,650 of record CAIOTF010000049.1, on the reverse strand, counting down.
GAACCGTTGAGTTTCATTTATGGCTCTGGCATGTTTTGACGGCGGCCATGAATATTCAGTTTTTGTATTTGGCCTGTCAAGTCCATTCAGATGTTCATCAATATTCGCGATGCCGTCTTTCCATATTTCATTCTTCCACGTTGCGGTCGGAAGTTCATCTTTCAATACCCTGCCGTAACCGTACAGCGTTGCCATTTGATTTGTTTTTTCATTCAGCGTCATCACGCTCAGCAGGTTTTTGATCCGCAGATCAACAGAAAGTTTGGGGTTCTCATACGGGTCCATTTTCCCGTTCTTGTTCAGATCATTCCACCCTTCATGATAGATCAGATTTGACGCAGGAATATTTTTCTGGGCAACAGAAAATGCTGCTAAAAGAAGCAGCATGTAGAATATTGTTTTGTTCATTGGGAATGCTCGCTTGATTTTTTTGAGTCAAAGTAATCGATAATGTTGTACACGTTGGTGTTAATTTCTTTCATCTCCAGCAGTAAGGGATAGTAAGGCGTAAAATTATTATCAACGATCCCTTTATTCGCATCAGCGTTCGAAGGATCGGCCTTCTTATCGTTCGGATCATTGTCCTGATATTTGAACCAGTGCCATCCAACCACAACTTTTGATTCGAGCAGTGCCAGTGTAAAATTCTGATAAAAATATCCGCGATCCTTTTGTGTCGGTACTATCCATCCTGCACCGGTCTGATTTTTCAGCCCTGAATCCTCTCCTTTGGTATACCATTCGGTGATAAGGATCGGTTTCCCGGACCATTCGGCCCATTTCTGAAGGCGGTCGTTCTCCGGTGTCCACACATCATAATAATTCACCGAAACAGCATCCATATATTTACCGGCACTCTCGAAAACCGGTTGTTTCCTGATAATGTCTCCGTGAAACCGGCAACCCAAATAGAGATGGTTCGGATCATATTTTTTTATCGCTTTGGAAACAATGGAAAAATACCTGTCCGACATAAAGGCCAGAAATGCACTTCTCTCTTCGTTCGAAATTTCCTTCTGCGACAGTTGTTCTGCTCTTTTTGATGCAAGCCATCGTGATGCTTCCTGGTATCCCGGATCTTTCGAATCAAGCGCTAAGTACCGGTCCAGCGCGTTATCGGGAAACGGCATTTCATTATCGGAAAAATAGCCGAGAAGATTTTTTTCGTTTTTATAAGCAAGAGCATCGGCAGCTTCCGTATCACAAAACTGGGCAAATTCAGGATCGAAAACAAAAATCAGATCGTTGGGATAACCTGTGTGCCCCGGCTGTTGATACGTGCCTCCCCTTTTTTTTCCATACGCCGACATAAAATTGAATCCGCGTGTATAGACAAGCGGGATCGGCGACTCTTTTATCAGATCTGCATCAGACCAGTTTCCGGTACCATTGAATCCGGTCGATGATAAAAGACGGGACGTTGAATCGAGCCATTTCATCGTATCACCAAATTTATGTACGATCATGGAGTTTTGATTTGATGATGTACCCGGCTTCAAGGTAACAATGGCTTTGTGGATAAATAAATAGCCGTCCGGATCAATAATCCACCATCGGTTTTCAATTTTTTTTGTATAAAAGAATCCGGTCGATTCAATACGAGTATCAAGTCTTCCTCCGTACCGGGAATAGGAAGGCTCCTTCTTCGGAATGAATCCTTTCAGGTTTTCTATTAACTGAGTCCGGTATTCCTTCCAATCACTATACGACCGTGATCCGTCGGCATGGTAGATCTTTTTCTTCGCTCTCACAATAATTTCTTCCTGTGCGAACAGCGCATTGAACGAACACAACGTGAGGAGAACTATCGCCGGTACTATAATATCATTTATTTTTTTCATCGTCTGTAAATCCTCTCAGTCAACACTGCAACACCATCAGAAAATATGATGCAGGAACTGTATTGAAATCAATTTTTAAGGATGACCGTAGAAAGCCATTCCGTAATATCGTTTGCTGCGCTGTCCAGTTTCACCGGATCATTATCCAATGTGTGACCGGTTTGATAAAATAACCGCAATCCTGATTTGATTCCCACTTTCAATGCCCGGTCATGAATGGCGGTGCTGCCGTATTTAAATGCCTTATAGGAAAAGGAAGAATCGAACGCAATGGTGGAATCGTTTACTCCGTGAATATTAAATACCGGCACATTCCCGTTTTGGATCCACCGTAAATCCGCCATTGCACCCCAGCAATTAATTACGCCGTGAATAGCGGAAGAGTATCCAGAATTGCCGCTGTTCCCGTCAAGGAGGCCAATTGTTTTCACATCGATCGATGGCGGAATTTCATTCTGATCAAGATATGCCAAATGTAATGCAGTTATCGCGCCGGCCGACGAACCCATGACAAAAATTTTTGCCGTATCAATTCCGTATTTCTGCCCATATTTTTTAAAGAATCGGACTGCTGCTTTGGCATCCTGCACTGCTCGAAGCATGGCAAGAAAATATTCGTCATTTGATTTCATTTTATTTTGCGTAAGACGATATTTGATGGAAGCCGCAACGTATCCGCACTTTGCGAAATGCGAGCAAAACATGGCATTCATTTTCAGTGATTTGTGGCCGTTTCGGAATCCCCCGCCATGAATAAATATTATTAAAGGCCGCTGCTGCGTCGTATCGCCTTCACCGGTATAAACATCAAGGAGCAGGTTCACGATAGAATCATTGACTCCTACACTCTGTCCATATTGAATATCACTCTCAACGCGGAACTGTGTGTAGAGAGGAAAACTAAATGGACGATGGGCTGATTGTGCCGCTGTTACATTATGAACGCTAAACAACACATAAATGACTGTTGCGTATCGAATGATAGCCATTGTTAAACACTGCTGAGGATAAGTTCGATGAAAAAGGACTCTCCCTTTTCATCGATTACAACTTTTTGCTTCATGATCAACCCCGCTAAAACACAGCGGGGTTTATTCAAACCAAATTACTTCATCAGCAACCACGACCAAAAGCGGCGGGATTACCAATGAATTGACTTCGTCATTTCATTAGCAACATCTTCTTTACTTGAATGAACGGCTTGCTGTTTGGTTCACTCGATTGAGCCGTGATGCGGACAAAATAGATTCCGCTTCCAACCGTTTTTCCGGTGCTGTTCGTACCGTTCCATACTACTCGGTAATAACTCGGATTCTGAATATCATTCACCAGCGTCTTCACCTCTTGTCCCAATATCGAATATATCTTTACCGTTACATTGCTCTGCTGCGGCAAACCGTATTGGATCGTGGTTGACGGGTTGAACGGATTCGGATAGTTGTTATGAAGTTCATACACCGTGGGTATTCCGGATAACATTTCGTTGACGGCTGTCGGAACACCCAGCGCCCATGTCGTACCAACGCGTAATCCGTCAATGACCAATGCCGGAGCTGCCCCTGTTGAACCCTGACGGAGCGTTACGTTTCCAAGATCGATCGCGTCGGATTTTGTTGCCACAACATAAGAAGCAATCTCCGCTGTTGCCGGTTCCGTTATCGGTATTGTTGATGTGAATGCATACACGCTGATCGGATCGTTTGTTGTATCCGCCGCAGTAAATGTGTACTTCACTACGACAAGCGCGGTATTGTTAAAACTCAATACGGTAGAGCCATACTGAGCTCCTCCGGTTACTTCGTTGCTCTTGCTGATGCCAAGAACGTATCCTGTTCCCGACGTCTTTATATGCAAACGTGCATAGTAGTTGGTCTGTGATGAAGCAGGTGAAAGCGCTATGAAATAATCACCTGTTCCTGCGCTTGTAACATTCATCATAAACGAAAGATACACTGTTCCCGCATTGATGGACGGGAAACCAGCGAATACGTCCTGACCGGTTGTGGTAAGTGTTGCTGCATTGCCTACGCCTGAACCGGAATACTTCCCGATCGATAATCCAGGAGCGGTGATCGTAATCGGACTGACGACAGACGTTTCACTGATGGTCCATCCGGCTGATGTCAACACAGTACTGGCCGCCGAGGTAAAGTCCTCAGTATAGAATGCGCCGGCTACGCCAGTTCCGCTGGCAGACAACGTATCGGTCTTGCTGGGTCCTTTATGATAGAATACAACTTTAGCACTCTTCAGACCGGCACTCGTCGGAGTGAAATTTATATAGAACTTGAAGGATGTTGACGGCGCAATGGTGGTTCCTGTTGAAGAGGTAACCGTGATCATTGCGTTATCGCTCTTCACGGAATCAATGACCAGTGCCGCTGTCCCGTTATTGGTGACAACGACACTATCCTTTTTTGTTTGTCCAGTCATACTCCCGCCGAACGAGATCGTTGCTGGCGCAAGTGCGAATGCCGCCTGCACGCCTGTCCCGCTTACTTTGACTGTATCTTTTACTGAGGGTGAATTATTATAAAGTAGGATGTTAGCGGTCTTAGCACCGATGCTTGTGGGACCGAAAGTAACATAGAACTTTGCTGTTCCGGCCGGCGCAATAACGCTGTTGGCAGGAGTAACAGTGAATATTACGTTGTCTGATTTAACTGAATCAACCGTCAGAGTTCCTGTTCCGGTGTTGGTGACCACAACGCTGTCTTTTTTCTGCACACCCACTGCAATCGAACCAAAATTCATTACCGTTTTTTCGAACGATATTTTAACCGATACGCCGAATGCCGTTACCTGAATAGTGTCTTTCCCTGTGCCTGCATTATGCGAGATGATAAATTTTCCGGCCATCGTCCCGGTATCCTTTGCCGTAAATGAAACAACTAGAGACTTAACACCGGATGGCGGCAAATTAAATATGGTATCCGAGATATTGAAGATACTGTTCGATGCGTTAATACTTGATACCCGGAGTGTATCGGTCCCATTGTTCGTTATTGAGATCGTGTCGGTTTTTTTATCGGAAATTTTCACATTCCCAAAATTGATTGCCGTTTTACCAAGGAGAATTCCGGGGGCCAATGGTGTGAGTGTTGTGTCTGAAGCCGTGGGGGCCAATGTCGACAAGTAATTATACGTCTGATAGTTTACTCCGTCAGAGTTATAAGCCATTATTATAAAAGCATAAATAGAAGTCGGCAAAAGACCGGTTATAGTTTTTGACGTAACAGAACCAGAGGTTATATATGCAGATACAAATCCATTACCGAGAGAACTGCCAACAGGATATACATTGGCATCAACAGGTGTTCCGGTGGGAGCAACCGCGCTGCCTTTCTTCTGCAGAATAATATAGCCATCTGCACCTGCTGCGGCACTCCAAGAAAGATCAATGGATGTGCTTGACGTTGAGTTAGCAGAAAAATTTGTTACCTGGTTTATTGGTTCATCGGCAAGCGTGAAGAAATTTCCTTCGGAAGATAATGTTGTTCCAATAGCATTGGATGCATATGCTTTATAGTAGATCTGTGTTTTGGTCGGCAACGATGAACGGCTGTGAGTAAAAACACCGGTACCGGTATTCCCTTCGGCTAATTTATTGTCCGTAATTGTTACACCGGTTGAAATTTTCCATACCGTGCCACGTTCCGTAAGAGAACTTCCTCCATCCGAAGTGATATTACCCCCGAGTACAGACGAATTGTTTGTTATTCCGCTTACCGTCGGTTCATTAATGAGAGGCGCGGTGGCGCTGGCTGTTGTTGTTGCAGAAACCTTTGCGGGAGTACTCTGTAAATTCTGTCCCGCAGCATCTTCTGATGCAAAGTAAACATCATAGGTCGTTGTCCCTAAGAGACCGGTAACGGCAGAAGAGTACTCCACCATTGCCTCAGCACAGACTATTGAACCTTTTTCATTTGCGGCGACAGCTGTTCCAGCGGCATTTTGTCCGGCTTTTACCTGGGCCGAAGTTGGAGCAGGTGCGCCGCTTGGCAGAACTACAAAGTATGCAGTGCTGGCAACATCAGTTTTTGCCTTTGCTGTAAATCCGGTCGGAGTTGCATTTTCAACTTTCGGCCAACCCGTTGTCCAGGTCACGGGCACATTTACCTGAACTCTGAAATTGTCAAACAAACAGTTGAACGCGGTATTGCTTGCAGGATGATTGCCAAAGAAACCAAATACACTCATGGTTGTACCGACATAATCAGCATCTATTGTTGGTGTGCTTACCGAGGTAAATGTACCGACTGATGGATCAGCCCAGCCAACTGTAGCGCTAAGCGCATCTGTTCTTTGGTACAATGTCCAGGTATTTGTAGAAGGTTCATACGTTACTTTAACACTAAACCAGTCTTTCGATGAAGTAACTGTTGGTGCAGCAATGATCGTTGTTGGTGTGGCGGCATTTCCGAGACCGGCACTAAACTTTACTAATTGAAGTCCGCTTGTTGTTGTTGCACCCTGAGATATCATATACCCCTGGCATGTCGCACTTAAGAGATCTGCCTCGCTAGCCGCCAGAACTACTCCGATGTACCGTTGAGTATTTAAGAGACCGTTCATCGTCCCTTGGTTTTCACGGATATTGAACGACCACGTAACAACGCCCGTATTGGATGACAGAGTCGGTTTGTATTGACTTGAAAACGAAGCCAAAGGTCCCGTCATATAACTTTGACCTGCCGTTGTTCCGGCGCTGAGATATGTTACAAGTTTAAAATATGGAACAGTACCGGTTGCGCTTGCAGATTCAATAATTGGCACTCCAGTATTGCTTGTGTTTACCGGCGTATTATACGTCATCGCCGGTGCGCCGCCCGGAGAGAGGGCTGCACGATTAAAATTATCATAAAATACAGTAGATTGTCCCAACGCACTCACAGAGAAAATCACTAAACAGACCAACAGAAAAAAAACGGTAGAAACGTATTTCATACATCCTCCTTAAATTATAAGTTTGGTACGTAGTACTTCAAAAAAGTCATGCACCAAAATACATCACACTCAAAGGGGGTTACAAGATAACTACGGTTATCGGCAGGTTAATTAACAGCTATTTCATCAAAATCATTAATGATTCATAAATATCGGACAAATCCATCCTTGATTCCTGTTGCATAAAACCTTGCGAATAGTTATGTTTCTTTATAATTACTTTGCTTGATATAGTTCCTTTTCGGAGAATAATGTGGTTGAACGATCACTAGCATTACAGATCCTCGGTGAAATACTGCAAAGTCCCGAATTTAAGGATTCAAAACGGTTTCAGGAACTGCTTACCTATCTTGTAGAAGAGACCCTTTCCGGCAAAGTGCCAAAAGAGATCACCATCGGTATGCAGTTCTTCAGCAAGGATTCCAGCTTTGATCCGAAAGAGGACCCGACCGTACGCGTCTACCTTAACAATCTTCGTAAGAAATTAGAACATTACTATCTGACCACGGATAGTGTTCCTGTATATAAACTTCACATCCCCAAGGGACACTACGAAGTTGAATTCACGAAGATCGATCAGAAAGAAAATTTTGTACGCACAAAAAAGCAGCACCGGATAATTATTCTCTCTCTTTCTGTTCTTCTTTTTTTGCTTGCCGGTTTTATCATTACCGATCGCGCATTCCCTTCCCTCTTCAGGGAAAATCCGATGGAACAAAATCCTATCTGGCATGAGTTCGTTACTCCGGGAGCAAAACCGACATTGGTGGTACTCGGAGATTTTTATTTTTTATTTGAACGCAACACCGAAGGGAGAATGGGAAATTTTGTCCGCGATCTTCGATTCAACACTCCGGAAGATTACCGTCAGTATATCAGAACCAATCCAACGTTCGCTGAAAAATATGTCCAAAGTGAATTCACTTTTTTACGTCCAAGTGCAAGCTGGAGTCTGGCCGAAATTCTTCCTGTACTGCAACATTCACCAAACGGTTATTCATTAAAACTTGCCTCCGAATTCACCGTAGAAGACTTAAAGGCCAACAATATCATCTTTATTGGATCGTTCAAAAATCTCTTTGCCGTACAAAAATTCCTGCACATATTCGGTATCGAATACCAACTGTCGCCGAACGAATTTCATTTGAAAGCTCGCGGAGAGGATTCCACAATTGTCTATCGGCCGGCAGAAATGAAGGGTGGAAAATATGAAAAGGATTATTCGGTACTGACAAAAGGAGTAGGACCGAACGGCAGCAATATTATGCTGATGCTCGGCTTTGCCGACACAGGGGTATTAGAAGCCGCCCGTGCTTCCGTTGATAAATCGATGCTTATTAAGATCCAGACAGAATTATTAAAGACAAAAATATCGGAACCATTCTATTTTACACTCATTGTGAAATCTGAAGGAATCAGCCAGGCTATTTTCAATGCTGATATCACCCACTTTGAACGGAAGACATTTAACCTGAAAAATCAGGATGGAAATGATTCCAGCGGAACCCGATAAAAGATTAAAACAACGCACAACTAAACCCCAATGATCTTGGGGTTTTTATTTTTAAATAATTAATCTCTGCAGTCCATCTGGTTGAACATATCACTGACCGCATCAATAGCTATCCGAAATAGATTTGTTAAGAGTACAACTATTATCGCACTCCGGTTACAGCCAGTTTCCACAACCTATAAAACGCAGAAACCCCTCTATGAGCATGGATTCTCTGGCACACAGGAAGAGCATCTAACTCCTCTCTCTCAGCCCTGCTCCGAAGGAGTTCTTCGACCCAGACCGACGTGTCATAAAAATATTTCTAACGGGTTTGATAAAGCAACAAGCGTCGATGTATAAAATAAAAACACCTCACACAATGTTGCTGCGAGGTGTTTTATTTTTCAGACCGGCGGAAAACATCAATGCGAATGTTTCAGCCAATCGTAATGGTCTTTCTTCAGCATATCTCCGGACGGCATTGGATAGAAGAGTAGTTCGTTCCCCGCTGCAAACCAGAACCCATGACGTATCAGTGAATATGAAGTCGCGATCAGCGTCGAATTCAAATTCAGCGTCTTTGTTTTCTTGTCCGGATGGGATTTCAATTCGGTCAGATATTCATTCAATCGCGCAGAGTTTGTTTCCGGGATTGGGGAATAATGAATGTGCGATGAAGTAAATTTTTTATGGAAATCTTCCACGTCAAACTCGTACTGTGTGAAGAAGACTTTCGGTGCACCTTTCGATTTTGTGCCGACCGTAATATATTTGCCGAACTCACGCTGATCCAGTGTCGAGGCAACAAGGTTGGATAACGGCGATATTTCCTGATAAATTCGCACAAGACCGGACTCATTTACTGCGGTATAGGGCTGCGATTGTAATTCAAGCGCTTTGCCGTTAGTAGTGACAAGGTACATGTTCTTCATCGCCTTCAGGTCGATATGCTCCAGCACGGCATAGGACGAGATGAATTTCGTTTTTTTCGGCGTGCCGTCCGGATGCGGAACGGTGAGGGAGAAATAGTGATCGATGTCGAAATACATGTTGCGGTATGAATTGTCTATCTCAACAAATATCACTTTCCCTTTGAAGTGTTTTGAACTGCCGGTCGTATAATGTTCTGCAAACTGCACTGGATTCAATTGCGAAGCAACCAACGCATTGACCGGAAAGACTATCATATAAAGACGTTTTTCAATATCAGCCATAGACGTATCCTTGATTAAGTGGAAAAGATAAAAAGATGATAAATATATTTTTGAATCAATATGGTAACATAAGAAGTATTTGGTGAAAAATACATTAATAATATTCACAATAATATTCCATCGAAATATTTATGGTTATGTCCATGCAATAGCAGACCATTAAATCTTTAATAGTAGATTTATTTTTCATGGTAGGATTGACAAGGCACACCCCGATGCAAAGATTTTTCCTGACTTCCCAAGAAGTATGCAACTCAATTCATATTCCTGTGAAGCCGAAACACATTCATCATCTTGAAATATTTCGAAAAGTGACAACTCGGTGCTGCTGAAGATGGGACTTCCCCGTCGGATATCAAACAAGAGTTCAAGAACTCACCGAGTGTATCAATATCCTCGGAATTCACAGGTGCATCAATTGATACTTTCGGATGATTGAACATATCTGATTTTTTCTTTCCTGCTTCATCCAATGGGAATGCTCTGCGTTGGTTCAATTCCTTCGAGCGTAAGTGCTTGTAACTTTTCATTAGCCCGGAAGAACAAAGGGAACTAACTCCTGTCCTGCTAATTATGGGTATCAATAATTTTTGTTTTGAAATGTTACAAATCTGTGACAGTTGCGGTTTGCGGAAGGTTTGAAACAAACACAGGCTCATGAAGAGCCTACATTTATTGAGGATATTGGTGCACTGGAAGAGAGTCCCCCGCCTTAGTAAAAATTCCGAGGCGGGACGTCGCCCTTCTTCACAAATATGGGGGCTCCGGAACCATAGGTATTTTAGATACTTTTTTGCCCTTGCGGCTTTGTGGTAATGTTTTTAAAATCAAAAACGCCCCGTTTTCACAGGGCGTTTTCTTGTGCACCGGAAGAGAGTCGAACTCCTAACCCTCAGCTTCGTAGGCTGATGCTCTATCCAGTTGAGCTACCGGTGCGTTTTTTCTTGGAAGTAGCGAAATCCCCTAGGGATTGAGCTACCGGTGCGTTTTTATCTTGGTAGCGAAACCCCCTTGGGATTGAGCTACCGGTGCTTATTGCATTAAATTCGATCGTTTTTAAAAATACGAAAATTTTACCCGCGCGGCAAGATGTTTATCGTTTGGGACTATTCTATTTTTACTTTAGGAGCATGAAACTCTTTGTTGCAGAGAATTTTCCTGCATGTAAACAATAAAAGTAGTTTCCTGATGATAGCGATGATCCGTCGAATTGAACGTCATGGGTGCCGGCCTGATACTGACCATTCGCTATTATTTTCACCGATTGGCCCAGCATATTATAGACCGTTATGCTTACATGTTCTGCAGACGCAAGAGCAAAGCGGATAGTTGTTGTCGGATTGAACGGATTGGGATAATTCTGCATCAGCATGGATCTCAATGGAATCTGTGCATTCGTTATTTCAATTTCCTGCGAATAATGGAATTTCCCGTCCCGGTCGATCTGCTTCAAACGGTACGCATTTTTTCCGGCGGCGGCGTTATCAATAAACGAATACGATTGAGGTGCATTGATCGTTCCGTTCCCTTCAACAAAACCAATTCTGCTCCAGCTTTTCATTGTCAGTTTTCCATTGTCAATTGCTCTTTCAATTTCAAAACCGTAGTTATTTGTTTCGGTGGCAGTGGCCCAGCGCAGTTCAACGCAATTATTTTTTATAGTGCCGATAAATGAAACAAGTTCGACGGGGAGAACGCTGTTTACAAATGTTGTTTCAGTTGCATCATTTGGTGTTCCCTGCGTAATAGTCGCGCTATGTTGAGCATGAGCATCTAATGCAAAATCAGCAGATGATGATATATTAAAGAATCGCACAACATAATTAGACGATGAAGTCCCTGTAACATTTGCTGTTGGTATTGGAATTGTTGCAATGCTTGCGGGCTTGTTTCCGTGGCTGAGCGAATGAATATGAGATCCGCCGGAGGAAAGAATCTCAAGCGCATCTGCCGTTCCGCTTATGTCAAAACCTGTCCCGCCGGAAAAAAATGTTGTGTTGCTGCATTTCAGGATGACCAATTTATCGGAAATGTCTGAGTCCTCGGTTGATATACTTCCGTTACCCAAAATCACAATAAAAGTCCCTTTGGCAACCTGCGACCACATGATATGACTTTGAAATGAAATAGAAGCACCCGTCTGCACACCGCCCCCCGAGCTATAGTCTTGAAGTATCATCCCGCGCATATCAAGATTATTTTGAAGGACCAAAAGTTCTACCCATTCTAAACTCTTTGAACCAGCATTAAAATATTCATTAACGACAACCGACGGTGTCGGAACGCCTGAACCGGTTGTCAAACCATATTGCACAGGCGGAGTTCCGTCTGTTTTGTAGTTGCGTGTTTCTCCGTCACCGTAAAATGGAAACAAACTGAAATAGTATGTTGTTGCCGAAGGCAATCCGGTAAACGTATAGGAAGAAAGACTGGAGTCGAGATTCACGATAGCAATATTGTCGGAAAGATCGGTGTCGTCTGTATATATCGTTCCGTCTACCGGTGCGGCTATATCTATGGAAGATGACGCTGCCATCAAATATCCCGTCGGCTTCTGTGAACCTGCAACTGATTTTGTCCAGGTTAATTGTATGGAGGTGGATGTATTCGTTCCTTGCAACAAACTGGTCGGATAGTTTGTCGGTTCATTGGCAAATGAAGAAGCTATGACGGTAGGGGTAGATCCGTCGATTTTATAATTTCGTTCTATGCCGTTTCCGGTGAAGGAAAATATTTGAAAATAATACGTTGCCGCTGCCGGAAGTCCGGAGAAGGTGTACGTTGAAACACTTGAATCGAGATTCACAATCGCACTGTTATCGGAAAGATTTGTGTCGTCTGCGTACACCGTTCCATCCGAAGGCGCTGTGATACTTGAAGACGATGATGCGATCATTACATATCCCGTCGGCGCTCGTGCCCCGGCATCGGATTTAGTCCAGTTCAATTGAATGGACGCTGTAGTTATTGCCCCTTGCGCAAAATTCGTAGGATAGTTTGACGGTTCGGTTGTAGAGACTCCTCCGGAAGTTGTTCCGGTTACTGCTGCGATTGTTCCGTCAATTTTATAGTTGACGGCTGTGGATGCACCATTGTACGAGTACAAACGAACGTAATATGTTGTTCCGGCGGTCAACCCGGTAAAAGTAGTTGCCGCTGTTCCGGCTGCACAATTTTTAATTCCTTTACCGTCTGAAAGGTTTGTATCGTCTGCATAGGATGAGCCGTCGATAGGAATAAAATATGTATTGGTATTATAGATCTCGATCAGATATCCGGAAGGTGATTGCGCTCCGGCTACAGCTTCCGTCCACGAAACAGTGAATGATGAATTTGTGATGGTTGAAACCGATGGCGCCGCAGGCTGGTTCGTTGGTTCTGTTGAATACACCGGAGTGAGTTTTGAAAGATTACTAAAATCAATATAATTTACATATTCGGGATGATCGACAAACGGATTCCTGTTTTTTTGAACCGTCTCAATATACGAGTTCCTGTCTACTTCCCATTTATCCGGCGGATCTTGTTTGTGCCAAGCGAGCAACACAGAAAGATCTTCCGGACCTTCCGGAGATGACTGACCCGGCAGAGTAACGGTATTCAAATTATTAAAGTTCCACGTGTATCCTCCAACGCCGTCATACCGCACACACATATAAAGCAATGCACGCGCAGCATCCCCTTTGTGTTCGGCGCGCGGTTCATAGATTGTTTTGCCGCTAGCATCGGTCCCTAATTTTCCACTAAGGTACGATGATGAAAGTGTAACAACATTTCCCAGCGGATGATTGCTGCGGACTCCGTTAACCTTATTTTGATTGATCGGAAAAAGATGATGCTGGTCGGAATATTCCGGTAAATTTGTAAATCCGGATGCGCTGACCGTCGGCATCCAACTTTGACACCACGTATGTTCCCTGCTGAATCCTGAATCGGCATTTACACCTACGCTGCCAATCCAGGCAAAAGGGGGCGTGTAAACGTAATTGAGACCCGAATAGATGCAGGTGATTACTTTCCGGGAAAATGTCGTATCCCGCGATTCATAATTCGGTACAATCGTTGTTTTATAATTGTCATACGTTATCCGTGTATAGGGAGTGCGAATTCTACTCTCTAAATCTGTTATAAACGAAGACAGTGCGGGGTTTATAGAATTATAATACGTCCCTTGTCCGTGCAACATGATGGGAATAAAGAGAAGAACGAAACGCAGAACAAAGCGGAAAAAATATTTCATTAATGCGATAATAGGATATACTGGTAATCATGCCAAGAACAACCGTCAGAATGTATGCCGATAAATACCTTACCATCATGAAAGTATTTTTCTGGGTGAACTTGATTATTTATTATGAAACCGTCACTCGGCGCTGCCGGGTAACACAATCGAAAGGGGCGAGGTGCTTCCATACAGACGTAAATCCCGCAAATATTGCGCCAAAAAAATTAAGGCTAATTTGAATAAAAAAAGGGGGGTTTTAGATGATGTCAATATTGATTCACATCTTCGTAAACCATTGTTGACACTATGAAATTAGAATGACTATTTCACGTACACAATTCCTGCAACTGTAAAGCGGATTTGAATCAATTTGAGGAAGTATTTTCTGACAATTAAACAGCAGAATCACACTAGTTCAAATGGAACAAATAATTTCCAAATATTCATTTCCCGGCATGGAGTTTGGAAATTAAGAACGGTATGAATGTTTTCTATACGCAGTCTGCGTGATCCCTCCCTATGTTCAATAGAAACAGAGCGGACCGCACTTCGTTGAAGAAAATCTTACCTGAAATAATTATTAGAACAGCGACTTCTAATTGACAATGCATAACGCCTAGGAGCCGCCGCAAAACAGTAATCGCTATTAATGCTTCTGTTCGATCTTTGCCCAGGCATCTCTCAACGTAACAATCCTGTTGAATACCGGAGCCCCTTCTTTACTTTCAATTGAATCGACACAAAAATATCCGGTCCGTTCAAACTGAAAACGCTCCCCGGCTTTTGCATTGGCAAGCACCGGCTCTACTTTGCACTGCTTCAAAATTTGCAGTGAATTCGGATTCAGGTTCGAAAGAAAATCCTTTCCTTCTTCCGCATCATCCGGATTCTCTTTCACAAACAGGCGGTCGTACAACCGCACCTCTACATTACCGGCGTGACGCGCCGAGACCCAGTGTATGGTCGATTTCACTTTTCTGTTTGCACCGGCCATTCCGCTTTTTGTATCGGGATCGTACGAGCAGTGCACTTCTATAATCTTTCCATCTCCATCCTTCACAACCTTTTCGCATTTTATAATATATCCGTACTTCAAGCGGACTTCCGTGCCGGGCGACAGGCGGAAATATTTCGGCGGAGGAACTTCGCGGAAATCATCCTGATCGATAAACAGTTCTTTGCAGAAAGGAATCATCCGTTTACCGGCTGTCTCATCTTCCGGATTATTCACCGCTTCGCATTCTTCGGTCTGTCCGTCCGGATAATTTGTGAGCACAATTTTAAGCGGGTTGAGCACCGCCATGGTACGGCGTGCATGCTTGTTCAGATCTTCACGGATGGAAAATTCCAGCTGTGCAACGTCGATCGTACTGTCCCGCTTTGCCACACCGATCGTGTCGCAGAAGTTGATGATGGAATCCGACGTGTATCCTCTTCTGCGGTACCCTGCAATGGTAGGCATCCGCGGATCGTCCCAGCCGGAGACATGTTTCTCCGCAACAAGTTTCAGCAGTTTACGCTTGCTTAAGACCGTATAGGTCAGATTGAGCCGTGCAAATTCTATCTGCTTCGGATGATAGACACCCAATTCTTCCAAATACCAGTCATACAACGGACGGTGGTTCTCAAACTCAAGTGTGCAGATGGAATGCGTGATCATTTCCAGCGAATCCTCGATGCCGTGAGCCCAGTCGTATGTGGGATACACGCACCATTTATTCCCCTGGCGGTGATGGTCCTCGTGGACAATTCGGTACATAACAGGATCGCGCAGGTTGATGTTTGGCGATGCCATGTTAATCTTTGCACGCAGTGTCTTCGCGCCGTTCGGAAATTCCCCTTTTCTCATCCGTTCAAACAGATCAAAATTCTCTTCCGCACTTCTGTTCCGGTACGGACTTTCCTTGCCGGACTCCGTTAATGTTCCGCGCGTCTGGCGCATTTCGTCCGCATTAAGGTCGCAAACATATGCCTTTCCTTTTTTGATCAGAAGAACGGCATGTTCATACATTTTTTCAAAATAGTCCGACGCATAGAAGAGGCGGTCCTCAAAATTGCCGCCGAGCCACTTCACATCTTCTATAATAGAGTCGACATATTCCTGCTCTTCTTTTGCCGGATTCGTATCGTCGAAACGAAGATTGAATTTTCCCTTGAAATCCCGCGCAATACCATGGTTCAGGCAGATAGATTTTGCGTGACCGATATGAAGATACCCGTTCGGTTCGGGAGGAAAACGGGTATGCACCCTTCCCTGATATTTATTCGCGGCAAGGTCTTCCGTGACTATTTCACGGATGAAATCAGATTTTTCGGTAAGAGCCATAACGGTACACTCAAGTTGATCCGGTGGAAAAGCGACAATTCATACAAAAAATACAAAAAACGAGGTGATTATCAAAAGGAAGTTATTGCCGACTACCGGTGAAAATTTTCTGTATGCAAATTAAGTCGTATATTGATGGAACTTTGAAAAGGAACACATGAAATCAGTCTGTATATTTTGCGGTTCGAAAAGCGGAATTAGAAAAGAATACGCCGATAATGCCCGTTCACTGGGAGAATTATTCGTCAAGAATAATATTGCCATGATCTACGGCGGAGCAACGAACGGCATTATGGGAATCATCGCCGATACCATGATGCATCACGGCGGAAATGTGATCGGTGTTATCCCGACGATCATCGCCGACAGGGAACTTGCGCATAACAATATCTCAACACTGCACGTTGTTGAATCCATGAGCGAACGGAAGACAAAAATGATTGAACTTGCCGACGCCTTCATTACGCTACCCGGCGGCGTGGGAACGATGGACGAAATGTTCGAAGTGCTTGCGTTCACGCATCTTGGCGTGAATGAAAAACTGGTGGGCGTATTGAATGTGAACGGTTTCTACGATTCGATGCTCGCATTTATTGACCATGCTGTAGCAGAAGAATTCGTTCCGGCACATGTTAAAAATCAGATCGTTGTGGATGCTGATCCGAAACAATTATTAACGAAAATGGGATTAGCATGAGCAAACGGATCAATATCTCCTCCGGTGCGAAATGGGAAGAACTCATTGGATATTCCAGAGCTGTACGCATCGGGAATACCATTGAAGTAACCGGAACCGTTGCCGTTGACAGTTCCGGAAACGTTGTCGGAAAGGGAAATGCGTATGAACAGACGAAATTCGTTCTGCAGAAAATCGAACAGGTGCTGAAACAGGCCGGAGCTACGATGAGTGATGTTGTCCGAACGCGCATGTTCGTCACTGACATCAGACGCTGGGAAGAATTCGGAAAAGCACACAGGGAATTCTTCGGCACGATCAAGCCGTGCACATCCATGATCGAAATCTCGAAACTTATCGATACAAATTACCTGATCGAAATTGAAGCGACGGCAATACTTGAATAGTTCATCCGCCAGCCGAAGAATAAACCCGATATTCAGATCTGTGCCCTGCACAGATTGAACAATAAACTTTATGGATCCACATTGTACCGAAGAATGCCGGCGTTATGAACAGGATGGTTTCTCCATCGCCCGGGTCATTGCAGAACACAAAGGACGGTATTCCATCCTGCTTGGCGACAACACCATCACCGCAGAGATCACCGGAAAGATGATGTTTGCTGCGGAAACGCGGAAAGATTATCCGGCTGTTGGTGACTGGGTGGCCGTGCAGTTGTACGATGAAAATTCCCCCGCCATTATTCAAAATGTTCTGCCGCGTAAGACAATCCTTTCACGAAAAACATCGGGACGTGAAGTGG
This sequence comes from uncultured Ignavibacteriota bacterium, assembly GCA_903861125.1. Classification (GTDB taxonomy): domain Bacteria; phylum Bacteroidota; class Ignavibacteria; order UBA10030; family UBA8401; genus UBA8401. The sequence goes on along the minus strand of CAIOTF010000049.1, from coordinate 10,160 downwards.
AAGAGCAGATCATTGCCACAAACATGGATATTGTCTTCATCGTTCAGGGTCTTGATAAAAATTACAATCTTCGCCGTCTTGAACGGTTCCTTGTTGTTGCCACGCAGAGCGGCGCCGAGCCGGTCATTTTGCTGAGCAAGATCGATCTGCTCTCCAATGATGAGTTGAATGAAAGACTGGAAGAGGTAAAAACGATCTCAAAGGATGCAACAACCATTGCGTACAGTGCAAAAACACTCGTCCATTTGCAGGAAATCAAAAACCTTATCACAAAAGATTCCACCATTTGTTTCATCGGTTCATCGGGAGCCGGTAAATCCACGCTGATCAACCGCTTGATTGGCCGGGAAAAAATCCACACGCAGGAGGTACGCGAAGAAGATTCAAGAGGAAAACATACCACCACGCACCGCGAACTGATCCCCCTGGCAACGGGCGGATGCGTGATTGATACCCCCGGTTTGCGCGAGATCGGATTGTGGAATGTCGGCGGAAGCGTTGATGAAGCGTTTTCCGACATCACCGAACTTGCCCTGCAGTGTAAATTTACCGACTGCACGCATGCACATGAACCGGGCTGCGCTGTTCAGTCCGCGATCGAAGAGGGAATGCTTGAAGCGGGACGCTATGAAAGTTTTCTGAAACTGAAACGGGAAGCGGATTACATCGCCTCAAAATCCGATATTACCAAGCAGCAGGAGCGGAAGGCGAGAGAGAAGAAGATGGGAAAAAATATAAAAGTGATATTGAAAATGAAAAATAAAAAATGATCACAACCGTTTCATCAAGAATGTAACATTAATTTAGGATCTTGATGGTAACAACAGCCGCATGAAAAAAAACAGCATCCCCCGCAATGTAATCTTCCTTGGTCTTGTCAGTCTTCTTACCGACGCGGCCACCGAAATGATCTATCCTCTTCTCCCCCTTTTTATTGCAACACTCGGCTCGGGTGCAATATTGCTGGGAATCATCGAAGGGATCGCTGAAACAACAGCATCGCTGCTGAAACTTGTCAGCGGGATCATGTCGGATAAACTGGGAAAACGAAAAACGCTTGTTGTAGCCGGATACACGATCTCTTCGCTCGCTCGTCCTTTAATCGGAGTTGTCAGCGACGCATGGCAGATAGCATTGATCCGCACCATGGACAGAGTCGGTAAAGGGATCCGCACTTCGCCGCGCGACGCCCTTATCGCATCATCCGTCGATGAATCCATCCGGGGAAAAGCATACGGATTTCACCGCGCGATGGACCATTCCGGAGCCGTGCTGGGACCAATCCTTTGCATTGGAACTCTGGCATTGCTGATCCTTGTATTCAATTTCAGCGATCTTTCCGTGATCCTTCGCGCAACATTTCTTCTGGCGATCATACCCGGCGCGCTGGCAGTGCTGACGCTTGTTCTTTTTGTCAAGGAAAATACCGACGGAATGGCGATCGGGAAAAAATTCTCTTTCTCGCTCAACGCATTCGACGGCAACTTCAAACGGTATCTCTTCATCACATCGCTCTTTACACTGGGAAACTCTTCCGATGCATTCATGCTCTTCCGAATCCAGGAAGCAATGCAGAACAGCGCAGCGCTGCATTCATTGATCGTGTCGATCCCGCTGTTCGGTGCTATGATCTCCCGATTCGGCGATGTGCACGTACAAAGACAATTTGCAAACGTACTCTTCCTTCCGCTGATCTGGTCATTCTTTCACATCATCAAGGTTATTTTTTCTACACCTCTCGGTTCACTTTCGGACCGCGTCGGAAGAAAACTGGTGATCAATATCGGCTGGGGAATTTATGCGCTGGTGTATGCCGGATTTGCATTGCTGGACAGACTTCCCGAAGAATGGCAGATCGCCGGGACATTTCTTCTCTTCACATTGTATGCTGTGTATTATGCTTTTACGGAAGGGGCGGAAAAAGCGTTCGTTGCGGATGTTGTGCCGCCGCATTTGCGCGGCAGCGCATTCGGATTGTTTAATTTTGCAATCGGTATTGCCGCACTTCCCGCCAGTATTCTATTCGGCATTATTTACAATACTTTTGGAGCGGCAGCAGCGTTCGGCTCAGGTGCAGCCATTGCATTCATTTCTATGATGATGTTCTCCTTCTTCGTGAAAGAGAAACATTAAATCTTTTTCAGTGCCTGTTCAAAATCACTGATGAGATCCTCAATTCCCTCAACTCCAACGGAAATACGGATCATGCCGGGAGTGACACCATGCTGTTTCAATTCCGCTGCAGTCATGTTCACGTGGGATGAATAGACGGGGATACTGACGAGTGTTTCCACTCCGCCAAGCGACATCGCGTTGACGGCAACATTCAGCGAATCGCACACTTTCGCGGCTCCACGCACGCCCCCCTTTACTTCAATCAGGACCATCGCACCAAATCCGCTCATCTGTTTCTTTGCAATCGCATGCTGCGGGTGGGATTTCAGTCCGGGATAAAACACGCGGAGAACATTCCGGTGTTTCTCCAGTATCTTGGCAAGTTTCATTGCATTTTCCGTTTGGCGCTGAACACGCAGTTCAAAAGTCTTTAGACTCCGCGAAAGAAGGAATGCTGCAAACGGATCGGCACAGCCGCCGAGATATTTTGCGATCTGGCGGATCTGCTTAATCTCTTTTTTACTGCCGATGACCGCACCGGCCAGCAGATCGCTGTGTCCGCCGATGTATTTCGTTGCACTTTCAACAACCAAATCGAATCCGATCGTGAACGGAGCCTGGTGAAGACATGAAGCAAATGTGTTGTCGATGATTGTTGCTATCTTCCGGCCGGTCTTTCTTTCTGCTTTTTTCACTTCAGCGATCGCTGTATGCAGATCAACCAATCCTATCGTCGGATTAGTCGGTGATTCGCAGAAGAATAATTTTGTCTTTGCAGTAACAAGTTTGGAAATATCGGATAACGAATCTGCATTCACATATGTTACGTTCACATTATAAAGAGGGAGCACGTCGCGGAAAAATCTGTACGTTCCGCCGTACAATGCCGGCGTGCTGATGATCTCGTCCCCCGCTTTTACAATGGAGAGAATCGCCGTAGAAATTGCCGCCATTCCCGAAGAAAAAAGAAGCGCCGCTTCGGCATCATACATCTCTGCAATTTTTTCTTCAACATCCTCCACCGATGGATTGTGATACCGTGAATAGACATACACGCTAGGATCGCCCTGCGAATACCGCACCGCATCATTCGAGTTTTCAAAACGGTAGGTGGAGGTCTGATAGATTGGAGTCGTCACCGCCCCTTTATACGGATAGAGTTTCTTTCCATGAATAGCACGTGTGGCAAGAGAGACTTTTTTTGGTTTCATAAATTTTGTTAAAGAGGATTTAGGAAAATAAAATCTCCGGTTGCAGGCCGGAGATAAAAAGCTACCGCAATTGAATAGAAGTTATCTATTGATTCTCATCTTCGTATTCGTTCTTGTATCCTTTCAGTGCGTTCACAATGGCGGCCGCAACCTTTTTTTGTCCGGCGGGACTGCGCAAAAAGCGTTCTTCCTTTACGTTGGAAAGATATCCTGATTCAACAAGTACGTTCGGCATGGAGGCGCCGACAAGCACGTAAAAACCTGCCTGTTTCACTGGCTGGCGCATCCCTTCCATTTGGGCGCTCATTGTCTCTTCCAGCATTTCCGCAAACCGTTCGCTCTGTTTCACGTACGCACTTTGTGCCATCGTCAGAATAATAAAATTCTCTTCTGTCAGTTCCTGATAGCGATCCTCAAAATCTTTTTCCAGTTTCACAACATCATTTTCTTTTTCGGCGATGTGAATCGCATCTTCCGTCTTCCCGGGACGCAGCAGATAGATCTCGAATCCGTTCGCGGAGGAAGGTTTCCGTTCAGTCGAGTTGCAATGAATGCTTACGAAGATCTTTCCCTCATTCTCATTCGCGATCTGTCCGCGGCGGTATAATTCAATAAAACGGTCGGTTCGCCGTGTATATACAACTTTAAGTTCCGGTATTTCCTGTTTAATCAATTCGCCAAGTTTCAGCGCGATACCAAGTGTGATATCTTTTTCGCGCGTGCCGATAAGGCCGATCGCGCCGGGATCATGCCCGCCGTGTCCGGGATCGATCACCACAACATCCAGTTTCCATTTTTTCTTCTGCTTTTCAATCGAGTTCACAACCCGCTGGTGTGCGCGTTCAGCTCGCTGCCGGCGGATCGCAGCAGAATCGATCTTTTGTTCTTTTTTCTCTTCAACGGAAGGATGAATGAATGTCAGAAGAATGTCGTTGCTCAATTGATCCTGAACGATCTCAGACTGCGATACTTTTCCGTGTATCTGCAGCGAAAGCTGAAGCGACGTTTCCGACTGGTCCGGTTTTATCCTGCGAATGGTCCCTTCCGCAAATGTTGTATCGAACTTCAGAGTATCGCATCGCGCACCGGGAATCGTCACATAAATCCATTCGGCGACCTGCTGCGTGCGGGCAACATCCTTCACTTTGGCGGAAAGGATAAGACGCAGCAGCGTACCATTCTTTTTTTCCTCAATTGTATATCCCGTTACCATTGGTATTGCCGCCGCCGAATCGGCAACTGCAAGCGGAACAATGTGCAAGGCCAAATCACCGGCAGACCGGAGCAACGGAATAAGATCGTCGCTCTTAACAAAATAGTTTTCCTGTTCACAGAGAACGGGAACAGTCAATTGAACGACGCGGTGATGTTTTGTGACTAGATCAGTAATATCGACAAAAGAATTGTTGGCCGAGAACTTTATGCTCACGCCGGATAATTTCATCTCCAGTTTTTTCAGCGGTGCGTTCTCAAATAGTTCGGCTTCAACAAGCGCTGCAATGGACCGGATGGAAATATAGAGCACCGAAGAGGAACGGACAGTTTGAACAAATCCCGTCTGTTTCGACGATTGCATCTGCAAAGAGTCGGCAGTAATATTCTCCTGCGCTAAGACGCCGGTACAGGCAGCGAACATTAGCGCGGTGACAATCAGCGTCTGCGTGAAAATAGAGAATTGTTTCATCAGCGGTAATTGGTGAATTGAAGTGAAAGCGGAAAATCCGTTCCGCGCAGCAATGCAATGATTGCCTGCAGATCGTCCTTGTCTTTTCCGGTAACACGGACCTGATCTTCCATGATGGATGCCTGCACTTTTCGTTTCGTATCTTTTATGATCTGAACAAGCTTCTTGGCATTCTCTTTATCGATCCCCACCAGCAGCGTAATTTTCTGACGGATGGTGCCGCCGGAAGCTGTTTCCACGGTGCCGTACTTCAGCGTTTTGATCGCTATGCCGCGCTTGATAAATTTGTTCTGAAGGATATCCACCACTGCTTTCAGCCGGAAATCATCCTCGGTGTGAATGGTGACCTCCTTTTCTTTATCGGCGAAATCGATCGAAGTTTTGGAATCTTTGAAGTCGTAACGAGTGGCAACCTCTTTGCGTGCCTGATTGAGAGCGTTGTCTACTTCCTGCATATTGACTTCTGAAACGATGTCGAATGAACTTTGCTGTGCCATAGTGTTTTTCTCTAATGTACGACGATTTACACTCTATTTCAAAATTTCGCCCGCCTCATTGCTCCAAAAAAGAAGGTCAAGTTCATCAATGGAAAGCCCGATCTCCCCGGCAAAAGTCTGGAACTTCTTCTCGATGGAAAGATACCGTTTTTTATTCAATGACAATGGTAGTGAACGGATCACGCCGTGGTATTTCAGATTCTTTACAATATGCCTGTCCAGAATCGCTAATCCGTCATTCTTGCCGATATTGCGCAAAAAATGAGTCGCTTCTTTGTAACTCAACCCGATAACATTCTTCACAAACCATTCTCTTTTTTCTTCGGCGGACATCGGTCCGACCGTTACCTGCATGATCGTATCATAATTCTTTTTCATTGCCTCAATCCATCTTGCCTTCGACCTGTGGAAGCGGATGTAGTGATCTTTTTGGAAGAGAACCGGTTCCGGATCGGCATTGGTATGACGGTAATCAAGTGATTCAAAATCTTTCTGCGCTTTTCCCGCATTCACTGCGCTTGACTGAGGCGTCATCAGACAATAGAGAAGTTCATAAAAATACTTTTCCTGCGGGACTTCTCCGTATTCTTTAAGCCTTACACGTATGGCATCTTTCTTCGTCGTAAACGAAACCTTCAGTTCTTCTATATGTCTGTAATTTTTCATCGCGTAATCGAGTATGTACCGTTGAGCGACGAAAGAAGACCGTCGTCCGCCATTTTTTTCAGTAACGATGCTGTCCACACAATATCGCGCGCCGTATGGCCGGACCAGAGCAGCGCGGCAACGTCCGGAGCAGAACATGTGTGGTGATGTAGTAATTTCAGGATCCTCCCGCGGTACAGCCGGCGGGGAATTCCCCGCCACACTGGTTCCGTTGAAATCTTCTTCTTGTTCTTCATCAGAAAAGCCTTTGAAAAGGCCGATGCACAGTATTTTGAAACAGGGCAATCGCCGCATGAAGGTTTCTGCGCAGTGCAGACAAGCGCTCCAAGATCCATTAACGATTGATTCCACTCAACCGCTTTGTTCTTCGGCAGAAAATTTTCTGCAAGAATCCACGCACTGTTATCATTCAATTGTTCGGATACGGTTCCGACCTTCTTTGTCCAACGTGTTAGAAGCCGTTTGATATTTACATCGACGACGGGAATATTTTTCCCGAATGCAAAACATGCAACAGCATGCGCCGTATATCTGCCGATACCGGGAAGGTTCTGCAATTCATCAATACGTTCCGGCAAGCGTGACCGGTATTCTTCCGCAACAATTTTTGATAGCCGGTGAAAACGGAGTGCGCGGCTATTGTATCCCAATCCGGACCATGCGCGAAGAATATCGGCAGCGGATGCATTCGCAACGGAAGAAAATGACGGGAACATTTTTATCCAGTCCCTGTAATACTGCGCAACACGGCTTACCTGTGTCTGCTGCGACATGATCTCGGAAAGAAGAATGCGGTACGGCTGACGGGTGTTTCGCCACGGCAAAGGACGGCGGTGACGGGAATACCACAGAAGGATGTTCTTGTGAAATGGTGATACGGAAATTGATGTGGCCACGCGTAGAAGTTATTCTTCTGTTTTCAGAACGAATCCCTGTCCGTACACCGTGTGAATCAATTTGCGCGGAAAATCCTTGTCGACGGATTTGCGAAGATAGTTGATATAGACATCGACAAAATTTGTTCCTGCATCGAACTTATGCCCCCATACTTCTTCGGCAATTTCCTTGCGGGTAACAACTTTGTCTTTTTTTCGGAGGAGATATTCAAGCAGTGCAAATTCGCGAGGACTCAATGTAATATCGGTACCGCCGCGGATCACTTTGCGCGAGACGAGATCCATTTCAAGATCCACCGCTGCAAGCTTTACGATTTCCTGAGCCGATGGCACACGCCGCATCAATGCATCGATGCGAGCAACAAGTTCTTTAATATCGAACGGCTTAGCAAGATAATCGTCGGCACCCAGTTTCAATCCTTTTACTTTATCTTCAACAGCATTCAGTCCCGACAGGATCAGCACCGGCGGATACGAGGATTTTTTTCGCATGTCTTTCAATACATCGAAACCGGATTTTTTTGGCAGCGAAAGATCAAGGACGATAAGATCATACGGATTCTCATTGATGCTGACGGAAGCATCTTCACCATTCACTGCTATATCCACCGCAAATTGCCGCGACAAACGCTTTTCAACCAGCATTGCAATATCTTTGTTGTCTTCAACAACAAGAATCCGTTTCATTTCCGGTTCATCTTTTTTTATAGTCATGAGCGTATGAGTGTGCTGGTGAAATAATATTTGGTTTTTTCCCGCGCCTCATCGAGAAAAAGAAATTGTTTCCCGAAAATTCCCCGAATGTGTATACGTTTGTTTGCGCCACAGTTCCTCGTCATACCATGCATAACAAAACTGCATTTTCATTAAATCCAACGGCATGGAAGTGCTTTTGAAGTCCGCCTATTCTACGTTCACACCATAGAAAGTAAATCTTTTTGTCCATGAAGTCAACCTGTGACAGCTGGCAGGGTAACTTAATTTCCCCATAAATACGTGGTTATTACGTTTGCGCAAGCAATATTTACGTTCTAAACCACACTGCATGGGACATTGTTTGGTCGCATTTTGCAGTTCCAAGAGCATAAAATTGCCGGTGTTCGTGGCAATTACACGGTGTGTCATCCGCCCGTTTATTTTTCGTCCCGGAAAAAATTGACGGCGGGTGATAATAAATCATGAGGAAATTAGGAATGAAAAACTACCCTCAGGCGGGAACAGATGCTGTATAAAAATCAAATAACTTGCAGATCGAACTTATTTTATGCCAATTTCCACTGGTTTCATGTTTGTTACTATCGTGTAAAGAGATGTCAAAAATCAAAAATAAAGTATCAATAGCACATTTCGAAACAATGTTACCATATAGTCCTTCCGGTGAACCGAAGTCGCTGCCTGAGCCGCCAATAATTTTTCTTTTCATCTGAAGAATCTTGAGAGCTTTTTTCAGCTCTTCAAAATTATTGCCAGCCGATGTAATCCCCCTTTTTTGCTCGACAGAATGGGCCGGATCTCAATATTGATCTGCAGATTGCGGAGCATGCTTCACTTCATCGCCAATTCCTGCGTCAGTTCATCACTGTACCGGTATTCAATGTAGGCCGTAATCTCTTTTTCCGGAAGATCCTTCTTTTGATAATCTAAATGCGAATGCGTTTTTCGTCACAATTTTGGTCGAAAAACCAGTTTATATTTGGTAAACAATCATTCGTTGATTATCTTTGTAGCGAAGTTTAGGGGGATTTCAATTAAAGGCAACTGGTTGCCCCCGTAGTTACCATCACCGCAAAGAAATTTCATGTTATTCCGGAAATAATGTAGCCGCAACATAAATTTTGAAAGTTGTTATCATTTTACTGATCCCGTAGCTCAATTGGATAGAGCAACAGCCTTCTAAGCTGCCGTACTTCTTCAAATCAGCTAATTTTCTCACAATTTCACTTCAACTTCTTAGGTTACTTCTTAGTAATTCCCCCTGTCCCTCTCGAAAGGGGCTTCCGATGTTTCTCTCAAAATCCACCCATGGTGTTTGGTATGTGTATTATGTTGGCAGTGATGGAAAGACCAAAAGTAAAACGACTCGATGCACAATCAAGTCCGACGCTCTAAAATTCCTGCAAACATTCAAAACCGACGAACACAAAAAACGAACCGAAACAAAAATAGTATTGCTTCAATCGTTCACAACGGACTTCCTTGCCTTCGCTGATGGAACATTCTCCAAGGGAACGGCTAATATCTACCGTGCCTCACTCAATAAACTTCTCTCCATCATCGGCAATATTCCTATCGTTTCAATAACTCCGCAGCATTACGACAAATACAAAATGGAACGATTGAGCTCCCATCTGGAAAGAGATGAGACAAGAACCGTTTCGCCGGTGACCGTTAACATAGAACTTCGCACGCTAAGGGCTGCGTTCAGCACGGCTGTTCGATGGGGTGTACTGCAAAGCAACCCCTTTTCCCGACAGAAACTCGTTCCAGTGCCGGAATCATCGCCAATATTCTTTAGCAAAGAAGATTTTCAAAAATTATTGAATACGATCACCGAGGGCTGGCTGAAGGAAATCATCATCTTCGCTACTCTTACCGGATTAAGACGAGGTGAGATCTTAAACCTTCACTGGAGCGATGTTGACCTTTCGCGTAAGACCATTACGATACAATCTTCGCCAACATTCAAAACCAAGAACGGCAAGAAAAGGATCGTTCCATTGAATGATACCGCCTTTTATATTCTGCAATCCAAAGCAAACAAAAGTCTCTCGGCACTTGTATTCACGCTCAACGATAAGCCGATATTCGCTGATTGGCTTTCCCATAAATTCAAATGGTATGTATACGAATGTAATTTCCGTGAAGCCCGATTGCATTTCCATTCATTAAGACATACCTTTGCAAGTTGGTTAGTACAAGATGGTGTTTCAATTTATGCTGTAAAGGAATTACTTGGACACGCGGACGTAAAAACGACCCAAGTTTATAGTCATTTACGGTCGGAGCAATTACATAAAGAGGTCAACCTATTACAAATTTCAATGAATTGAAAATCATTGGCTCAAAGTAGACTCAGTTGGCTCAAGGTTGG
>CAIOTF010000048.1 GCA_903861125.1 uncultured Ignavibacteriota bacterium | reverse complement strand
TTACATTCCTGAGCTATCACTTTGCAGGGATTCTTTACAATTTCCCGATAGTAATAATCTGGATTACAGGGCTGGCAAAAAAAAAGGACGGTCGAAAGACCGTCCTTCTGTGATACTAACGCTGAACATTTCGTGTTATTTCAACAACATCATCTTCTTTGTAGACACGAAAGTGCCTGCTTGAATTCTATACAGATACATACCGGAAGCAACGGATTGTCCGAGGTTGTTACGGCCGTTCCATTCCACTGTATTGATTCCGGCTGCTAAATCGCCGTTGACCAAAGTGCGCACTTCACGTCCGATTACATCGTATACTTTCAACGATACTTTCGATTCCTTCGGTAATGCGAACCGGATCATCGTTGTCGGATTGAACGGATTCGGGAAATTCTGATCGAGCGCGAATGTGAGCGGAATTTCTTCCGGATTAACTTTCGTCACCGGACCGAACGCGTTCCCTATTGCGACATAATCTCTCTGAGCCAGACGTGCTGTTGCAATTAAATCGCCAAGACTGGATCCGCTGATCACTGCGAATGCCGCACGTACCGTATCTTTTGCATTAATATCATACGGTCCGACACTTGCAATAATGCTCTGATCGTCACTCTTGCCGTTATCGGTGAACATATTCGTTGCGCGGAATGTTGAAACGAAATTGTTCTTTATTGAATCCGTGAATGCTACTCCAGTCGGATAGATCTCAGCTGCACCGGAAGAAATTCTTCCGCCGCTTAACTGACCCTGACTTAACGGTACTATGCCTAAGAATGCAGTGTTGACTCCGCTTTCCTGTTCGTATGCAACATGCATCTTAAACGGATTGCCGCCGTTTACGCCGGTGATCACGTTTGTTGAATCTCTGATGATTCCGCCGCGATCGGTGGTGCCAGCTGCAGTCATATCAAAATCAAGGAATGCGCCGACACGAAGTTTTGAGATCTTTGCATTTGTCTTGTTAATAACACCTAATTGAACAAGAAGATAACCAGCTTTTCCAGCACTGGTGTCAACCAATGTTTTTTCGATCACAGCAATACCGAGCGGACGAACCTGGTTCGAATCGTCATACATGGTTTCTGTACGGATCGAGGTGCCGACCGGGCTAATTTTTATATTTTTCAACGGACGGAAACCGGAACTGTAAGCACCTAAGCGGTTACGCCATGCATTGGAAACGTGCGCAGAATCCGTTGTAAAGATAAATGAACCTTCGAACATACGTTCCATACCGCCAAATTTAACACCGACTTTATCCTGGAAATCATTAAGACCGCCGATATGTCCGACATTGGTTACAGTCGTTTGGATCTTCGATGTGGTAAGCGTTGAAGCCATGCGAACTACCGGTTGCGGAGGATTGATGTCCGCTGTATCGCGCGGCATAATTTCGTAACCGTTATTATAGACCGTTGATGCTGACGAATATTGACTTACAATACCGACCACATTCAAGGGATATTCCGGTTCGACTGATCCGTCAATATTTGTATCATTATCAAGGAACATCTGCGCCGTATCTGCCTTGGTAACATTGGTTACATAGACGCTTGCATAAGCTCCTGCTGCGGGCCATGTGCCTGTTGCTTTGTACAGTGTGTCAACCTCAATCAACTGTCCTTCGTAACTTTCCGGGCTTAGAACAAATTGATGAAGCGTTAAACGCTTCGGTTTCGGAACAATTGCATTGTGTTTGATAATCCCGAAATTCACCGAATCAACAGTTAAAGGTGTAAATTCCGTTAAACCTCTGAACTGAGCAACGTATCCGATAACAAATACCGAATCACCGATTGCAAAATTGGTCGATGTTAACGTAAACGAGAATATATTAATACCGGCCGATGAATCCTGTATAAAATATGAGGTCTGTGTTGACTGGAAATTGGGCGATGTAATAACGCCGTATATCACCAATGTATCCTTTGAAACGGAATGATCCGCAATAAAATCACTATTGGTATCTTTTCTCGCTTCGGCAATGGTTACTGCGGGCACCGAAGTCCCTTTTGCTTTTACCGTATCGGTAACTTCAGCTGTGTTCGTGGTAAAAACTAATGCCGTTGCCTGAATTCCGGTGCTTGTTGGTGCAAATGTAACATAAAATTTTTGAGATGCACTTGTATCTAACCGGGCAGAAGAAGGCGTCAACGTAAATTGGTTGTTTGATGATGCAACCGATGTGATGAACAACGAATCATTTCCGGTGTTCTTTATCGTAATGCTGTCTTTTTTGGTCTTCCCTTTGAGGATAGCGCCAAAGTTTAGCGATACCGGAGTTGCGGTAAACAGTGCTTCTTTTATCTTTCCTGACCCGGTAACCTTCACAGTGTCTCTCAAACTCGGAGCATTATGGAAAAATACAATCGATCCTGATTGCGCGCCTTTCGACGTTGGAGAAAATTTTACCACGTATGTTTTGGAAGCCGAAGTATCAAGGTCCGCTGATCCTGAAGGCAGAACTGTGAAAAGAGAATTTGTTGATCTCACAGAGTCTACCAAAAGATGAGATGTCTTGCCGATATTTGTTATAATAACACTATCGGTTGCTGTAGAATCTTTCCAAATCGTGCCGAATGAAATTGACGACCTAGATAATGTAAACCCGGCTTGAACCCCTTCACCCGAAACTGTCACTGAATCCGGTGATGACGGAGCATTACTTGTGAATACAACGGCTGAATTTGTGACCGCAGTAGCCGTTGGGGTGAATTTCATGCTGAATTTTTGCGAAGCACCCGTTAAAATCGTTGCACTTAATGGATTAACAACAAATAGTCCGCTTCCCGATGTAACTGCAGAAATGTTAAGCGTAGCCATTCCGCTGTTTGTTACCGTCACCGTATCGAATACCGAGTTCCCTACGTTAACTTTTCCATAGCTTGCGGTTTTTTTATTGAAAACTGCATTCGGTTCAAGAACTCCGTTTACGCTATTATTCCAAGATGTTCCAATGTGTTGTTCGTCAACTTGTAAAAAAGGAGTCCCTACAATAGCATCCTGTCGAATAAAAATCCCGTCGACAGATGCAAGATCTCCGCTAGTAGAATTATTTGTAATCGTAAAATCTGGCGCAGGTTCAACACCACCAACACTTGGATTGACCCATAATTTCACAACATCATTTGAAGTACCGCTAACAATTTGATAGGCGACAACAATAAGTAATGTGGTATTAATTGGATACGAAGCGGTAGAAAATGTCTGCACGGGTGTTCCACCAGAAGACCGTGGACTCACTCCGATAAAGAAACTATTCCCGTCGTTATTTTTGAGCCAAATACAACCGCCAAATGTACTGGTTGATCCTCCGCGAAATCCAGTAAAATAACTTCCCGTAGTAGAAGTAACACCCGTTAAGCTAGTGCAATTGAGAAGAAATGAATAATAGACGGTTCCGGCGGTCTGAGCCGTGAAGGTTCTCTGCGGATCAACACCCGTACCGTCAAATTTTATTTTATTACCAATTGATGTTGGGTATCCGGTGTAACTTAAACTTCCTACATCAACAAGTACACTATCTCCACTATTAACATTAAACCAAGCTCCACTTGATTGTTTAGCTAAGCCATCTGTGGCACTATTTGTATAGTTGAAATTCTCAATCAGAATTTGAGCAAATGCCCCAGAACTACCAATAATCATTAATAAAAATACAGTTAAAATCGTATAGCTTTTTTTCATGTTATTTCTCCCTTGGATGATTTAGTTTTTGATTGTATAAAATGCGAATAAAAGCGCCGAGAATCAATCTTCATTTTTTTGATAATAATTTCATAATCTGTTTAATTTCTCCAATAATCTTTGGCGTGAAAAAAAATTTATTTTTGTTTGATTACATCGTTTGAAATAAAATGTTATCGATCTTGAAGAAAGATCAAATCAAAAACTCATTTATTAATAAATTGTTTTTATCTTTTTTATGAATTCCAGCACGTTGACAAATCCCGTAATCCTCTCCCTCTCATTTCCTTTCGAATCAATGATCAGCACCGTCGGCACCCCTTTGATACGGAATCGTTTCGTCAATGCTTCAATTTCCGGCGTGCCGGACTTCGTGAGATCTGCTTTATACATTTTGAACTTCTGCGATTCCGTAATTACTCTTGAATCGGAAAATGTCATCGCGTCCAATTCCTTGCACGGTATACACCAGTCCGCATAAAAATCGATGATCATCATCTCATTCTTTGTTATCGATGTTTCATACTGCGCTTCCGAAAACGTCTGCCAATCGGGAGATTGTTTTTGAACCGGGATCAGCGCATACGCAGATACAGCTATAACAATACAAGAAAGTGCAATCTTAACGGTACGGAATCCTTTCACACCGTTCCCCGTCTTGTCAGCAAAGATGAGGATTGATGCGGCTATTATGCCAAACAGAGGAAGCGTATATAATTGAATTCCTTTCGGCAGGATCGGATCAAGAAAATAGATCGCCATGCCGAGCATAATGAAACCGAAAAGATGCTTCACCCCTTCCATCCATTCGCCTGAGCGTGGAAGACTCTTGATCTTTCCGGAAAATAATGCCAGGATCAAATACGGGAAGCCAAGCCCAAGTGCAAGCACGAAGAACATCAGGAATCCCTGAAACGGATCTCCCTTTGCCGCAACGAATGTTACCAGACCAAGAACGAACGGACCGATGCAGGGCGCTGCGACGATTCCCATCGTCAGTCCCATAAAGAATGCGCCGAATGATCCCCCTTTTGCACCACCGGCCATTGCCATCCACGAACTCGGAAGATTAAATTCATACACACCGAATTGACTCAGGGCAAGCACAACAAACAGCGCGGCAATTCCTATAATCACGTACATATTCTGAAGCAGCGTTCCAAAAATAGCGCCGCTTAACGATGTGACAACACCAATCACGGAATATGTCAACGCCATGCCGAGCATATAGAGAACACCCAACAAAAACAGTCGGCTCGTTTTTCCTTCGCTCTGTCCGCCAAAATATCCGATGGTGATAGGGATAAGCGGGTAGACGCACGGAGTAAGGTTCAATGCAAGTCCGCCGATGAAGATAAATAATAAGGAGAGTGCCAGACCGCTCGTTTCCAGTGTTGAAGCAAGAGTGCTTTCTTCCGGCGCTGCACCTTGAAAAGTTTGCAGCGGAACTGATCCAGTGTTCTGTGGTTCGGTTGAAAAATCAGTTGAATCGTTTTTTTTTTCGACTGAGGATCCGGACGGTTGCGCGGATGCCGCTCCCTCTATAATAACATCGAGTGCCGCCGATACTGTAACCGGAGCAAGGCAAGACTGATCGTTGCATGCCTGATACAGCAATTGCACGTCGACCGTGTGTTTCCCCGAAGATGCTCCGGGGTCTGCTTTGAATGACAGAACAATTTCGGCATTCCCTTCAAAAACGGAAATCGGCTGATCGGAAAAAGAGAATGTCACATCACGCGGTTTCGGATATGCGATATTCGTGAGTGTGATCCCTTTCCCTTTCGCCTTCACCATTGACGCAATCAGCGACTCATCATGCGGTTTATTCGAATTGATATGCCACGGCTTTTCGATACTCATCGTCAGGACAGCGTTGAATTGTCCGCCGGGGCTTGTGCGTATTTGTCCGCCGGCAAACGAAATCTGCACCGGATTGATCTTTTGTCCTAAAGATATGGCTGCGGAAAAAAGGATAAGTGCTGTAAGGATCTTCAATCGAATCATAGTAATCTTTCGTTCATGGTATTCATTTCGCACCGGTGCACTGAAGGATATTCGTGCATTACGCAGAATTGAGATTTTTTTGCAGCACCTAACCGATGTTCCATAGAAATATAAAAAAACTGCCTGTCAGAATATAGGGAGAAAAGACCCTGAATAAACAATAAATTAACCGTTCAGAACACTTGACATTTTTTATCGTTTGTCGTATGTTTTTTCACAATTCACACCAATACTTAAGGAGGTCTTATGTCACGTAGTCTAAACAAGGTTCAATTGATCGGTAATTTGGGTAAAGACCCCGAATTGAAATACACGCCTAGCGGCGTAGCCGTTGCAACATTTTCCATCGCTACCAGCGAAAGTTGGAAGGATCAGGATGGAAATCAACAGGAAAAAACCGAATGGCACAACATTGTTGCCTGGAGGAAACTGGCAGAAATTTGCGGCGAGTATCTTAAAAAAGGGAAAAAAGTTTACCTTGAAGGAAAATTACAAACCCGAAATTATGAAAAAGACGGTATCAAACGTTATGTTACGGAGATCGTTGCCGATCAATTGATTATGCTCGACGGAGGCGGCGCAGGAAAAAGCGGCGGTACCAGCAGCAGTTCCGCAACAGAAAGTGCACCTGCACATTCCGATGGTCCTAAGGATGAGGATCTGCCGTTCTAGAATAATATCATTTCACACAACAGCCCTGTCAACTTCAGACAGGGCTTCTTTTTTTAAAGGCCTTACATGAAAAAATTTTTTACATCATTGCTGGTACTCTCTTTTCTTTTCACAAGTATCCCGTATTCGGCTTCGCGAAAACCGGTGAAAACAAAAAACG
Organism: uncultured Ignavibacteriota bacterium; assembly: GCA_903861125.1. GTDB lineage: Bacteria > Bacteroidota > Ignavibacteria > UBA10030 > UBA8401 > UBA8401. The sequence continues at coordinate 51,102 of CAIOTF010000048.1, read as the reverse complement.
GCATGGTTGTTTCGGCGGACCCGCTTGCATCGAAAGCCGGAATGGAAATACTCCGAAAAGGGGGAAACGCAGTTGATGCCGCGGTTGCGGTCGGCTTCGCGCTGGCAGTGACGTATCCCGCAGCGGGAAACATCGGCGGGGGTGGATTCATGAACATCCGTTTTGCCGACGGACGGTGTTTCGCGATTGATTACCGCGAGAAGGCTCCCGGCAGCGCGACACGGGATATGTATCTGGACAGTGCAGGAAAATTTCTTTCGGATAAAAGCACGCTTGGTCATCTTGCGGCCGGTGTTCCGGGAGCCGTGGCGGGTATGCTGACGGGACTGGAACGGTACGGAACAATGAACCGTACGCAGGTTATAACTCCGGCGTATGAACTTGCAACAAACGGATTCCCCCTCCTGTCTGAACTTGCCAGCGATCTCAACTCGGGACGGAATACCTTCCTTACATTTTCCGGGAGCAAGAAATATTTTGTCAGCAAAGATTCCCTCTATAAAGAGGGAGATGTTTGGAAACAGACAGATCTTGGCAAGACGTTGAAACGGATCATTGATAAAGGTAAAGAGGGTTTCTATAAAGGGGAAACCGCCGAACTTATTGCCGCAGAAATGAAACGGGGAAAAGGATTAATCTCGCTCGCCGATCTGGGACATTATGAAGCCGTTGTCCGCACACCACTGAAAGGGATGTACCGGGGATACGAGATCATTTCGCAGCCGCCGGTCAGTTCCGGCGGAACGGCGCTGATTCAATTACTGAATATTCTGGAAGGATATGATCTGCGGTCATACGGACATAATTCCGCAAAGACTCTTCACCGGTACATTGAAGCGATGCGCCGCGTGTATGCAGACCGTGCGGAACATCTCGGCGATCCTGAATTCTATAAAGTTCCTGTTCATTGGCTCATCTCAAAACAGTATGCCGATGAACGACGCAAAACAATCGATACGATGAAAGCAAGCGCCAGCAAAGATATTTCGCACGGAACTCCGCCGCTTCACGAGAGCGAGCAGACAACACACTATTCAGTCGTGGATAAGTGGGGAAACTGCGTGAGCGTTACAACAACACTCAACGGCGGATTCGGATGTTCCGTTGCCGTTGACGGCGCGGGATTTTTATTGAATAATGAAATGGATGATTTTTCCGCGAAGCCAGGCGTGCCGAACATCTACGGCGCACTCGGTAACATTGCCAACGAGATCCAGCCGAACAAACGGATGCTTTCATCCATGACGCCGACAATCGTGGTAAAAGATGGAAAACCGTTTATGGTCATCGGCACACCGGGCGGAACAACGATCATCACCACAGTGATGCAGGTAATCTGCAACGTTATCGATTTTGACATGAACATTCAGCAGGCGATCGATGCTCCTCGCATCCATCATCAGTGGTCTCCTGATGTTACTGATTATGAACGGCGGGGACTCTCTGTCGACACCATTGAAAAACTTGAATCGATGGGACATATACTGAAAGAGCGGCGCGGCAACAGCGGTCTTGCAGAAGGGATCGTGATAGACAATACGCATGGTGTACTGTTTGGTGCTTCCGATCCGCGCGGATACGGTCTGGCAATAGGATATTGATTCGGTATAGATGAACTTGTCAAGAATTTATGAAGGTTATGGTTTGTCACCCCTCGTCTCCGCTCGGGACGACAATTGTATTTGCCATTGAAAGTGTTTGAAATAGGGTGCGATGTCATGCCGAATCCTGTTTGCAGCAGGATTCACTGCGTCGAGGCATGAACGTGGTCAACTGCGCCGGCAGATTTACTCTTCCTTCAATTTTTCGTATATTGTATCACCAAAACCTGTGAATTGTCTCACAGGTTTTTATTTTCTGAAAGACGAAGCACCTATGAGTGAAGAACAAAAATTTGATATCAATCAGCCGATCCAGGTCGGCGGTCAAGCAGTGATTGAAGGGGTAATGATGCGCGCCAAGGGAATGATCGCAACGGCGGTGCGCAGGGCAAGCGGCGAGATCGTAGTAAAAAAAATGCCGTTTACGTCGGTGATGGAAACATATCCATCCCTCAATAAACCGGTCATCCGCGGCGCGATTGGACTGATTGAAATGATGTATGTCGGCATCAGTACGCTGAATTATTCCGCCGAGATCGCCATGGAAGACGAGGAAGCGAAAAATAACAACAATAATAAGGGTGAGAAAAAAGAGAAGAAACCGCAGAGCAAACTTGCGCTGATCGCTACATTGATCTTTTCGCTGGCTGCGGGAGTCGGGCTCTTCTTCTTCCTTCCGTTGTTTGCGGCAACACAGTTTTTTGATGTCTCCCAAAAGCCGTTCGAATTCAATATCGTTTCGGGCGCGATCCGCATCACCATATTGCTCGGTTATCTGTATGCTATTTCAAAGATGAAGGATGTCCACCGTCTCTTTCAATATCACGGTGCGGAACACAAGGCTGTTTTTGCATTCGAGCAGAATGCTCCGCTCACTGTTCCGTCGGCGATAACGTATACTCGTTTTCATCCGCGATGCGGGACAAGTTTTGTGCTTCAGGTAATGCTGATCGCAATACTGCTCTTCAGCATCATGGATACGATTTTACTTCAATTCATCGACCAATTAACGCTGCCTATCCGTCTGGCAACGCATATCCCGTTCATCCCGGTACTCGGCGGAATCTCGTATGAATTCCTTAAATATTCCGCCAAACACAGCAACAGTGCGGCGGGAAAAATGTTTGTCGCCCCCGGATTGTGGCTGCAAACAATCACCACGGAAGAACCGGACGAATCGATGATGGAAGTTTCTCTTGCGGCATTAAAGGCAGCATTGCAGAGAGATTAAAATAAACGGCGGGACAAAAATACTTTTTCTAATTTTATTTTCACTTTATTCAGGGCAAGCATGAACGCTTGTTCCACTTTCGTTGTTGAACTATGAGCAACCTTGTAGAAAAATTACAATCCATAAAACGACGCTTTGCCGAAGTACAGGAGAAGATGTCCTCACCCGACGTTGCCTCCAATCAGCAAAAGAGCAAAGAACTGGGACGCGAATTTCGGGAACTCTCCGAGATCGTACGAGTATCTGATAAATACCTGCACGTTTACAAAAATATTGAAAGCAGCAAAGAAATGCTCGCGATCGGCGGCGAACAGGAGTTGAAAGAGATGGCTCTTGCCGAGATCGCCGAACTGGAACCGCAATTGGTCGTTCTCGAAGAGGAAGTAAAAGCGCTGCTCATTCCCAAAGATCCGAACGACAACCGCAATGTGATAGTGGAAATCCGCGGAGGAACCGGGGGCGAAGAGGCAGCGCTGTTCGCCTCGGATCTCTACCGGATGTATGTCCGGTTTTGCGAACGGAAAAAATGGCGCGTTGATACGCTGGACTGGAACGAAACGGACAAAGGGGGATTCAAAGAAGTAACGATGAGCATTGATGGCGACGATGTGTACGGAGTGCTGAAATTTGAAAGCGGCGTTCACCGCGTGCAGCGTGTACCGGAAACAGAAGCACAGGGACGCGTTCACACCTCGGCCGCAACAGTTGCAATCATGCCGCAGGTAGACGATGTTGAAGAAGTGGTAATTAATCCCGCCGATATTCAGCTGGATACGTATCGTTCCGGAGGCAAGGGGGGACAGAACGTGAATAAGGTTGAGACCGCCGTCCGGATCACACACAAACCGTCGGGAATTATTGTTGCGTGCCAGCAGGAGCGTTCGCAATTCCAGAACCGTGAACGCGCAATGAAGATGCTCCGTTCAAAATTGTATGAAATGAAATTACAGGAACAGCAGAACGAACAGGCAGCCTCGCGAAAATCGATGGTCGGCAGCGGAGACCGCAGCGATAAAGTGCGCACATATAATTTTCCGCAGAACCGCGTAACGGATCACCGCATTGGTTTAACCTTGTATAATCTTGACCGGTTCATCGATGGCGATATTGACGAGATGCTTGAGGCATTGCGATTGGCAGACAGAGCGGAGAAACTGAAAGAAGGTATTGCGGTGTGATCTCACCAAGGGCTGCATCGGAACATTGTGCAATTTGAACGTTCCTCCGCCCTATCTTATTATGATTGGATCCTTTTTTTTATAAAAAATTCTTTTACGATCGCACCGCATTCATTATCCAGTACCCCTCCGACAACATGCACCTGGTGGTTCAGTTTTTTATTCTCCGTCACATTCATCACGCTGCCGCTTGCCCCCATTTTGGGATCATAACAGCCAAACACAATCGTGGGAATCCGCGATAAGACGATCGCTCCGGCACACATCGGGCAGGGCTCCATGGTAACATACAGCACACAATCCTTTAAGAATTTGTTCTCGCGGTGAGCCGTGGCGGCGGTTAATGCGATCATCTCCGCATGCGCGGTCGGATCATGCATCATTTCCACCTGGTTGTATCCTTTTGCGATGATGGTATTGTTGTGTATAACGATTGCACCAACGGGAACTTCATTCTGTTCCAGCGCGCGCTCCGCTTCTCGCAGCGCATACTTCATCCATCGTTCATGGAGTGTCATTGTTTTTTAGCGGAAGAATAGGGAGAAAGTTCAACCAGGTTTCCCACCGGTGATTTGGCAACTTCGTATACCTGGGCAGCGGAAAATTCCTTCAACGCATGGTTGATCCGTTGTGAAGCAAATTCAATTTCCTCAATCTTTTTCAGGGTTTCGGGGTCGGGAACTTGTTTCTTCAGCAGGCGCGTGTAACCGAGGATGATGGCAAGCGGATTATTGATCTCATGTTTCAGCGTCATAATTACTTCGTGCAACGTTTGGATCTGTGTTTCTTTCAAATCCATTTGGTGCTGCTGCTCAAGATATGCCTTTTCGCGGCCATGCAACCGTTCACGGAGATCGATCACTTTCACCATTGCATACGCCAACACCCACATCCACAGCAGCGTGTCGAAATGCTGGAATGTTTCCTTCGCTCCCAAATGACGATGCTTGAACTTGATGTAAAAATCCATCGTCGAAATAAAATAATAACTGTAGATAAAGTATGACGCAAGAATTGCCGGATACCGGAGGACAAAATCGCGGACAGCTATGTATGCTTTTTTCATATCGTAAGATAGTCGTAACGGCTGATTAACAATTCAAAGATAGTGAGATAGAGTACTGGATGCAAATACGAAGCAAGGATAAACCGGACTGCTATTCAGAGCAGTCTGTCGGAATAAAAAACAAAACCCCGGCACACGTCGGGGTTTAATAACGGCTCACATTTAATCGTTATTTAATCGTTCCGGCCAAAACAACATTCCTTGAGGACGTTCCAACAAAGATCTGATACTCCCCTTTTGACCGTACCCATTTCTTAACAATATCATCATAATACTGAAGGGATGAAGCGGACAGTTTCAAAACAATTTTCTTTTGTTCATCCGGATTGAGCGTGACGCGGGCAAATGCTTTCAGTTCTTTTTCCGGACGGACAACTGCCGGCGCAAGGTCCTTAACGTATACCTGAACCACTTCCGATCCGGACACAGAACCGGTATTCTGCACATCAACAGATATTTCGACTACGCCGTTCTTTTTGGATTGAACTTTTGCATTCGAAAGTGCAAACGTTGAATAGGACATACCAAAACCAAACGGGTACAACGGTTCTATTTTTTTTGTATCGAAATACCGATAGCCGACCAAGATCCCTTCTTCATATTTCACTGTGCTGTCTGTGCCCGGAAAGTTCGCAGACGCAGGATACTCTTCCCACCGCTTTGCAATGGTGAACGGGAGCTTGCCGGACGGATTCTGTACGCCGGTCAAGACTTCGACCATTGCCTGCGCACCTTCCTGTCCCGGAAAAAACGCCCAGACCAGCGAGCGAACATTGTTGATCCATGGAAGCAGATTCACCTGGGTTCCGGCGTTCATGACAACGATCGTATTACGATTCACTTTTGATACTTCATTAATCAGTTGGATCTGATTTTCCGGCAGATCGATGGATTGACCGTCGAACCCTTCGGATTCCTGGTAGTGCGAATGACCCGCGAAGATAAGCGCGATCTCACTTTTAGCCGCGATATCAATTGCTGCTTTGCATTCATTTTCATTCGGCTTCGTCCAGCCGAGCAGGGCAACAGCATCGCCGCCGTTTTCATAATATTCCACCTTCACATCGTAGAATTTTCCGGAATCCAAATTAATCTTTGCCATGCGTGCTTCAACGGCGTGATCGTTCCAATGATCGATGACAGGTTTGCCATCGATGAATAAACGGATCCCGTCATCGCTTGCCGCAGTGATCTCATACGTGCCGGACAATGCGGGTTTTATTCTGCCGGTCCAGCGTACGGAAAAATTATCAACGCCGAAACCATCGGCGGGTTTATTGCCGCCCCAGCGGAATTCGATGTTCTTGTCAATACGCCGGAGCTTCGGTTCACCTTTCAATTCCTTGTTGTCGAAATATTCGCCGAGCAGACCATTTCCATCCGGGCGAAGATTCATAGCGTTATACACGCGGATGTTCTTTTCTGTTGTATCGTCCGGCAGGAAAAAGAAGTGCGGTTCGATCGCAGGAACATCTCCCGTCAATCTGGCTCCAACGGCAAAAGATACCGTTGCATTCGGGAATGTTCTTCTGATCGCGTCCAACGGTGTTTCGACCGATGCCGGGATTACCATCGAACTGCCGCCGCCTCCGCTCCGCAGTACTTCCGCATTCGGTCCGACAACAGCAATGGATTTCACGGAAGCGGCTTGCAACGGCAGAATATTTTTTTCGTTCTTCAGCAAAACGATCCCTGCTCGCGCAATGTCGAGCGCAACAGCCCGTTGTTCCGGGGCATTCGTCACCGGCTTATCGAGCTGCCTGTCAAAATATCCCATACGGAACATGACGCGGAGCATCCGCTTTATTTTGTCGTCAATTACCGATTCCTTTACCTTGCCATCTTTAATGAGAGGAAGAAGTTTTTCCTTCGTCAGGAAATCTCCTCCCGGCATTTCAAGATCGAGTCCGTACGTTGCCACACCTTCGGTGGTATGCACCGCTCCCCAGTCGGACATAACAAGACCATCGAACTTCCATTCTTTTTTCAGCACATTATTGAGAAGCATTTCATTCTCACTGCAGTACGGTCCGTTCAGTTTGTTATAGGCGCACATGATCGCTTCTGTTTTCGCCTCCTGGACGGCAGCTTTGAATGCCGGAAAATAAATCTCATACAGCGCTCGCGTATCCACTTTTGCATTGATAGTCGTCCGTTTCGTTTCCTGATTATTTACAGCAAAATGCTTGGTTGTTGCAACAACCCCTTCGCTCTGCACACCTTTGATATACGAAACAGCAATGCGCGACGTAAGAAACGGGTCCTCGCCGTAACTTTCAAAATTCCTTCCACCGAGCGGAACGCGATTGATGTTCACACAAGGACCGAGGATCGTATTCCTCCCTTTGGCCTTTGTTTCACGTGCAAGAGCCCAGCCATAGCGGTTCGCCAAGGACGTATCGAATGTTGCCGCAAGCATAATCGACGCAGGAAAAGCGACCGACGGATCCCACCGGACACCAACCGGTCCATCGGTCATATACAAGGAAGGGATGCCGAGCCGGGCCAGCGGCTTCGATTCGAAACCGGTGCCGCTGAGCATATCCACTTTTTCTTCCAGAGTCATCAGGGATAGAAGAGCGGCTACCCGCTGCTCCACGGGAACGGCAGGATCTTTATAATTCTGTGACTGCACTACGGTGAAACCAGCAAGAATGATTATCAGTAAAAATATTCTTTTCATGGCTCTGTTTCCTTTACTTTGAGTGTTGGCGGTTCCGGCAGTATTGCTATTTGAATTTTCCGCTGAGTGTAATTATCCGGTACATATCTGCATTCTTCCAGTGATCGTTGTTCGCACTTTGCGGAACCGTAACCGATCCGAAAAAATTATCCCTCGTCTTCGGAACTTCGCGCTGGTCATCATTGTCGCAATACGCCAGCGATATTCCCAAACTTTTGTTCGCAGCAAGTGTTACCCTGGATTGTTCCCTACTGCTGTCCGTATACGAATCGTTATAGACCTTCAATGAAAACTCCCAGATATATTCGCTCCCGTGTTTATGCATTGCAAAGGCATCGAAATGATCTGCATAGTTAGCAATAGAATATTTCTCCCAGCTTTTTCCTGCAAGGTCGCACGCAACAAATTTTTTCGCCGTTCCATTCTCTTTCGGACAATCCATAACCATGTGATACGAGAATGCATTCGCCGAGCATGTTCCCCATTCTTTTCCTATTCCGTTCTCGCCGTCAAAAACATGCATACCGCCGGACCGATCCTCGTCGATAAAGACTTCAAGCAGATCGTAGTTATAATAGAAATCCCCTTTTTTAGGATCTCGGTCGTACCGATATCCATCGACATACACATCGTCGGTTATTGTAACAAGGAAATACAGCAGGTTTGTTTTCTTTGACCACATAATCTTATACTTACCGGAGAAATCGTCATGTCCGACCGTTTCGCCATATGGAATCCACGGCTGATCGATCGGCTGCCATAGAATCTTTTCCCAGCAACGGTCGTTCCCGCTGCCGTCGATGACCGGTGTTCCTTTCGTCAGATAGATCACGAGCGTATCATTCGGGAGAATAGCATGTGCAGTCTGAGCGCCGCACAAAGTTACTGCGATGAAGAGAATAAACAGTCCTATGGATTTTATCATGGTTGAGCTGTTGATGGGAAAAATATAATGCCGAATGTTTCTCAAGATATGTGCCATAGTATTAAATACGGAAACAGATTAAAAACCGCAGGAAATTGACCTGGTCCATTATCGAAATAATAATACTTCTTATTACTTTGATAATGCTGTTTATGATTAATAGGCAAAAATCCTATTTTTTGGAAGAGCGGAAGGACCGGATCTCTTCGAATAGCCGGTGTGCTTTTCCGTTGTCCGGATCTTGCTGCAGCATTATTGATATGATGGAGGCTGCTTCGTCCACTTTCCCCGATTTGAACAATGCCACTGCCGAGTAGAATTGTGCTTCATCAAATTGCTCCGGCGTCAGCCGGAAAGCTGAGTTACTGCCGCCGTTCATCGCTTTCGCAAGCTCTTCAATCGCTTCACTATAGAGCTGCACTTTTACAAGGATAAAACCGAGTTTAAGACGAACCGAAGGATTTTCCTGCTGCGCAAGCGAACGGGTATACGCTTTTATTGCCTCTTCATGTTCCTGCACCGCCGAATAAAGATCCCCAATTCTGGTAAGCGGAAACGGATCCGAAGGATACATGGCAGACACCGATTCGTATTCATTCAGTGCGTTGGCAACATCATTTTCGCGTAAATACACTTCGGCCATTTCATAATGTGTTTCATTCCAGCGAAGCTTTCCTTTGATGAACATCTGCGCTGTCTGCTGCACATTGTTTTGCGGAACCACATCAATATACGGTTCGTTGGTAAAAGGCCAGCGGCGAAGCAGTCCCTTCATTGTCATCGAGCCGATTTCGAGATCAAGAGCGGTCACCTTAAGTTTGTCCACCAGCAGACTGTCGGGGATGGTATATGACGATTTTTTTTCCTGAAAAAGTACTACCGGTGACCGTGCTAATCCTTCGAGCCACGATTTTGCCAGAAATACATATCCTGTGAAGGTCGGATGGACATGCTCCCACAACAACGAAGCGCCAATGATCCTGTTCGGCGAATGTGCGCGGAATGTAGACTCAACATCGGCAATACTGCTGCCTTGCAACGCGGCGACGCGGCGAATAACTGTGTTGAATTCAGAACTTGCCCTGAACCGTAATCCATCGTTATCCCTGGCTCTGCCGAAAGCAATCAGCGCGGAGTCATAGTTTCCGATTTGTTCGTAACTTTGTCCCAGCCGGAATTGTGCGATCGCCCATGACGGATCTTTTGCAGCAATGCTTTGATAACAGCCGATAGATTCGGAATATTTTTTGTTTTGTTGTAACGCATATCCGGACTCAAGCAGAGAGTCCAATTCTTTTTTTTCTCCGTCGCGAACCGATGCATCATGAAGCGAAACAAACGGCGGCATGCTTCCTTCGTTAGTGACAAGCGTGGAGAGGATTACCGGTATCCCTTTTTCCGAGGCGATGCGGACTGTTTCTGAAATATTTTTTTCGTACGCTTCAAGCGCATTTCTGTACGCTTGGCTGTTCATTGCAACGGCTTTATCGCTTGCCAATTGCTGCATTAACGTGCCGGAATACGCGGCGGATTGTGACGTGAAGAGATTGTGTGAAATTGCATTGAGGCTGTTTTCTACGAGGACGAATGTCTTCACTTTCCGCAGTGTTTGGTAGAGCCGTATCAGCCAGCGTCCGCTTCCAACGGAATTGGTCGATGAAACACCCAGGGCACCGTAAAATTCATTCTGTCCGGAATACACGATAAAAGCATCGGGCTGATATTCCGTCAACTCGGCTGCGAATTCAAGCACGGTATAGCTATTCGTACCGGTCAAACCGACATTAACGACTTCGATATTTTTTTCCGGGAAGAGAATCTCCAATTGCTTCTGTAATATCCGTGCGGGGGTTGCATTATATTGATACGGAAATCCGGCGGGGGTCGATTCGCCGAGGATAAAAATGCGGAATGTATTTTTTGACTTCACCGCTTCAAAATTGCCGGAATAGATCTGCGGGACGAAATACCGTGCCGGATCGAAATATCTTTTCCCAACGGTGGGATTGATATAAAAATATTCCTTCCCGCCGGATGAAATATTTTTTACCAGATCGTATGCGCTACCGTACCGGAATATTCTAAGTCCGATCTCAAGACCGGTGAAAAGCAGAACCGGAAGAATAAGTGTTACGATCAGGAATGTACGTTTCATCCTGCCTGTCAGGACCGCCGGGGTACGTGACGATATTTTTTTTTCGGTATGCTTCACGGCAATATTTTTCCGCGTGATTGATACTCTTTCATCCATTCCCAGTTGGGATACAACACAGGGGTCGCAGCAATAACCCCGCCAAAGCCGATGATGCGATTTGTAAACATATTTGCATGCTGGATCTTCACTCCGGAAAGTTTTTCATAGCGCACATCGACCGAGTAATTCTTTGCAAGATTAGCAACATAACTGTTCATTTGCCGTCCACGTTTCTTCCCGAGAAGATTGTTCCTAATATCAATAGCGACGGAATCAGCCGTCGGCATTTCAGAACCACCGATGCTTCTTTTTCCCAGCACTTTAAAAATGGAATATCCATCGTTCGTTTTAACCGGACCAACCACCGTTCCTGTATCGACGAGGAACGCGCGGCACGTAATTTCGGGATACCTGTTGAGCGGAATAAATTGTGATACGCCTCCGCGATCCTTCCATCCGGCACGCCGGGAATATCTCTTGGCAAGATCCGACAGCGAACTGCCTTGGGAATATTCGGTCAGCACTCGCATGGAGACGGCAAGACTATCACACAGCACTTCCTGAATGTTCACTTCATACGCAGAACCAATGGCCTGCATGCTCGACTGTAGAGCAGAAATCAATTCATCATTTGAAATACCGACTGAATCGTTGACCTGCCACATTAAATACCGTGATGACCAATAATTCGCCCATGTTTGCAGATCTCTTTTCACATCTTCGGAGTATTGAAGATTCTGACGGTATCCTTCACGAGCTACAAGTTCCGTTTCCACAACAATACGGAGATGAGAATTGAGTGCACGGTAGAATGAATTCACTTCCAGCGACGGAAATCCTAAACGGAGATTGCGGAGTGCTTCAATTGCTTCGCCGAACGTGAGCGGACGTTCCGATAGGTCGACAAACGGCCGTTGCACATCGGACAAGAATGCAGTCAACAAAAGATCAACATCTTCGGACTTGATCGCAAAAAGTCCCTTCGTAAAATGCCTCACGGAATCTTTGATCAGTATCGAACGTAATTCCTTGGCAAGCATAAAGAATAAGGTAGAATCTGTTTTCGCTTTCTGCGGTGCAAGAATTTTCGCATAATATCTTCCGGCAGCTATATTCTCTCTTTTCATCCGTATCAGCTCGTCAACACGGGTCCTTCGGTCCGCCCAGTTCATTTTTTCATAGGCGGGATTTGTACCGCGGTCAATCAGGACGGCAACTGTCCAACCGTATGTCTGCGAAAGGAATGGCCTGGTAAAATTCTTTCTGCCCATTGCGTAAACAGCATTCTGGAACAGCGTGTCCAATCCGCCATAATTGACTTGTACCGTTTCAACGGCAGTAATGTAGTCCGATCCGTTAGTTGAAAGTATTTTTGAAAGATTAATATTTTTTTTCAGCAAACGGAATACGGAATCTCCCGCTTCCCGGTCCTTCACGGCAACGGCGGCAACATGAAGCTGCCAGGCAAATTTTGCAAGTCCGTCGCGGATTTCAAACTCCGACACCGTCACTTTTTGTTTTACTTCACGCTTGAACAGTTCGTCCCGCACGAACATTTTTTCCATTCCGCGGACCTTTAGCTGGGACACATCATCCGAACCGACATTCATATGTTTCCCTTCTATCGCCAGCAAGCGCTCGGCAACAAGAGAATTCAACGCTTTGATCTTGGATGAATCGTATTGCTTCGGCTTCTCTTTCCCTTCCCACGGCATTAGTTCGATCCGTTCGATCAAATCGCGTTCGGTGATAACACTGCTGCCGACCAGCGCTAGCGTATCCACGGAAAGCGGCGGTGCTGTTTTTTGCGCCAACAGAGGAAAACATAATAATGCGAATGGTAGTACTGTCAGGAATCTTTTTTTCATGGTTATTTCATCACTGTCATTTTTTTTGATTCAACAAAGCTTCCGGCACTAAGGCGGTAATAATATACGCCTGAAGGGATATTGATTGCATCAAAAATTATAGAAAAATTTCCCGGATTCTGTTCTTTGTCCACCAAGGTTGCAATATGCTTTCCCAGCACATCATATACGTTCAGCGTTACCCGCGTTGCCGTTTGCACCGAATATCTGATCACTGTAGCCGGGTTGAACGGATTCGGGTAATTCTGTTCGAGGGAATATAGTATTGGCAATGCTTTTTCATTGGGTGAAGACATGGGGCCGACATATGCCAAATCGAATAGATTTACATTGAATCCGCCAAAGAAGAAAACTGTTTTTAGCACATGAGTCCCTGCTGTAAGGTCATATTTTCCAAGGCTTTGCGTTCCCCACGACTGATACCCGCCAGTTGCCAAAACACTGACAACAGTAAGGTCGTTGTTATCAAAGCTCACTCCTATCGATCCGCCGGTATTTGGCGCTGCAAGGCGGGCGGCAATATTGTATTTACCATCCTGCAGAACGTTGACCGTAAATGTTAAATATTCACCCGATGCAGTCCACCCGACATTATATCCGTTCGTGATCGCATCGGAACATTTTTCTATATCCACACCATCGTTACGATATGACCAGCCGCTGTTCCATGCTGTGTACGGATTATTTAAATTTTGATAATCATTATCTTTATACGCACTAAGATTTTTTCCTATATCATAATTCACGGCGAAGATCTTTCCCGGAACGGTGTTCACGGTAAACGGTTTATTCGTTGTTTCAAACGGCTGCCGTATCAACGCATCAACGACATCCGGACGGAACGTGCAATTTTGTAGTTTCAATCCTTCCGCCATCCCCATCAATCCTTTCATCGCTGCAGTAACGGTCGGCTTTGATGCTTGTCCGCTCCAATAATTTAGAAGCGCTGAGTATTCCGTTGTGTGCGGAACGGAAAATGGTCCGGCAATGGCATCAAACTTTTTCAGCGTCCACCACGACCAGCCGATCTTGTTGGTTTCCATCAGTGAGATGCAGTCTGTGAACCAGGGATTCGAATTCTCGCCGGACTCACCAAGCCATAATGGCCGATTTGCCGATGACCGGAGCGTAAGAAGGTAACTGATCGATCCGAGATCGTTTGAGTTCCAATATTTATGAAAACTATACACCATATTGTTGTCCCACGCTGGTGTAAGTCCGTTGAAATCCGTTGCGTACCAATTTCCTTCAACAAAAATTATATGAGTCGTATCCACCTGACGAATTGCGCTCGTAATGGAAAGATATAGAGTCCGCAACGGCTCATTGACAGTACCAAGATTCCACGCCGGTTCGTTAAGGATGTCGTAACCACCGATCCATGGTTCCTTTGCGTACCGCTCAGCAAGTTTCTTCCACAATGCAATGGTAAGGGTTTTGTTCGCTTCAAGATCCCATAACGACGGAAGGGCAGGGTTATAATCACAGATATTGTTCGCGCTTTGTCCGCCTGGTGCCGCGTGAAGATCAAGGATGAGATATATTTTATTGTCGCCGCACCATCGCAGCAGGCTGTCCATAACAACAAAGCCGGACTCTATCCAAACGTTGGGCTGGTTTTGCATCACAAAGAATTGAAAATGCATCGGCATGCGGACCGAATTGAAACCTAACTGTGCCAGCCGTTCAATATCCTTTCTCGTAACAAAATTCGCTCTGAATGCCGTAAAAAATGTATCGGCATTCTGCGCACCCACTACTTCGACGATCTTGCTACGGATTTCCCACGCAGCGTTGGCAAAACCCGACATCCCGAACATGTATCCTTCGGGAACATGCCATCCGCCGAGACCCATTCCACGCAAGATCACTTCTTCATTTTTATCGTTAACGATTTTGGTGCCGAACACTTTCAGAAATCCATCGGCAAAAATGGAAGATGAATTCAATAAAAATAATAACAAAGCAAGAGTGTACCGTGTACGATTATTCATTTAAGTATGATCATTTTTCGCTGTGCGGTGAGTGTTCCCGCACGCATGTGATAGAAATAGAGACCGCTTGACAACGGAAATTCTCCGGTAGAAAAATAATAGCGATGGGATCCTGCGCCCTGTTCATTGTTGATGAGCGATGCAACTTTTCTTCCAAGTGCATCAAACAAATCAAGAGAGACATGACACTGTTCCATTAATTCATATTCGATAACGGTGGAAGGATTGAACGGATTCGGATAATTCTGAAAAAGCGCAAACGTTCCCGGATGCTGCGGCGATTCCTTCCCCACCGACACGGTGCCGGCACCGTACGCTTCGATGCCGTACCACAACGTCAGTGATGAGAGCTGATCGAGCAATACCGGGAATGTATTCGGGGATGATGGACGAATAATTTGCGTTGCGGTCGGATTTCCGGTAGCATCCAATGCATACACTCTGAGTGAATCCGCCTGAATGTGCAGTGAACATTGCACTTTCAATGGCTGCATTTGCGTGGGCATCTGTCCCCATTTGTCGTGGAGTGTCCGTGTTCCGTCCCACAGCATATTTGTATTCTGAAGGCGCGAGGAAAGCGTGATAAGTGAACGCCGGGATCGTCCCAGCGAATCATCCGTCAGCGACAGCCACGTAAGAGTGCCGAATCCATCGGCTGATGCAACGGTAAGTGCTCCTGCCGATACATTCGGGAATTGATCCAACAGACCGGTGATTCCGATAAATTTCGGGGAGACCGATGTGAACAATCCATTCGTGTTCCACACAAGTTCTTTCGTGTCGCTGGTAAACGGATTCACCGGCGGCGCGGGCATCGCGGAAAAATTGGTCGTCTGTTCCGCGGTGTATGATTCCGTCCGTATACCGTGCTGCAATGCCAGAGTTTTTGCGAAGAATGTAAGACCCTGCCAGTTACCGCCATCAATCAGCGGAAGAGACTTCAGCGTATCGGCTGTGTACCGAAGCGAAAATAATTGTTTGTATCGAGAGATCAATCCATTCCTGTACGCAAATGCGCAGGAGGGCATCAGCGACATCATTGCCGAATTGCGTGAAATATTGAAATAGCCGTTCTGTTTATCCGATTCCCAATCATCGGATGAACCGTTATAATCAAAGAACATCAATCCGTCTACATCGTGGAACGATGCATACGACGAAAGAAACAGCACCCCTTCCGTCTGAAAACGATTGGGAAATGCGTGATTATATTCGCTGATGGTATAAGGCTTATTGACCATACCAACACCGGCCATCAGATCGGGAATCGTGCCGCCGGACGTCGACGTGACCATCGGCGTATTGTTAATAAGCCAATCCGTTGAAGACCAAGGAATAGTCGGAAAGGATGGATGGTCCCAATACGAATGATTGTCAACATAGTCCAGCGTTGACTGCACGGAAAGATCGGCGACGCCCACATTCCAGTTTGTGCCAACGATGGGTACCCGTACGCCGAGCGAATCTTTTAAATACGAACGCATCATCGTAAAATAATCTGTTTCGACCGTGAAGTAGAATGCCGAAATATCCTTCACCCGCTGTTGAGAAAAAGCGTTGCAATCGCTGAATTCAATCCGTTTGATATTCCGCAATTCAACGGATTCGCCCGGAAGCAATCCCTGCGTGCTCGGCTGCTTCAACGAAATATCGTCGAACCAATATGTTCCGGTATGTCCGCCGATTACGAACGAAAGACGTACATCGCTCAGCATTGTTTCCGATGCGCGGATCGTAAAACTGAATTGCTTCCATTGCGGAGTCAACTGCACGGTGATACCGCCATACCAGGTGTACGGACTCGTTTCTTTTGAGGTGAATACCGGTATTGACCGTATGCTGTCTGACCGTGCGGCAAATGTGATCACATAAACGGAATCCTTGCGAATCGTTAAGCCGGTTTGCTTGAACTGCAGATGCCAGTCGGTCCCATCCGTTTGCGAAACCGTAACTTTGGCGGAAAAATTTCCCTTGTATGGATTCGTTACGTCGTTCACCATCGATGCCTGAACTGCAGATCCGTTTTTTTCCATCGTCCAATTTGCAGAGACCGCGGCGTTCTCAAATCCCCCTTCCCGTATCTGATCGGATGAGGAGCGGTCGACCATGCCGTTATTCCACGCTGCACTTAAAACGGATGTGGAGAGATATTTAGCGGCGACGAATACATTCCACAAACTGTCGAGAATAACCGTGTGATGGTATGATAATTGTCCGCCGACCGATTTCATCCGAAGCGCGCCGTCTCTCCAGGAACGGTACAGAGAATTTTCATTTGTAATTTCCATCATTGCCATCACGGGATCGTTCGGCAGCGATTTACCCGTATAGGGATTTACATGTGTGAGCAATTGCTTTGCATATTCCTTGTGTAATGCAATATGCACAGGATCAAAATAGTTAACGATCTTGCTGAATTCCGGAAGTGAATCGTATACCGGAATGCCGTCAAACGTATTGAATGTTCTGCTGACATGAAGATTCATATTGATAAAAATGCCGTTCTTCTTCATCTCGGCGATCATATTCTCCAAACGGTCGAGCGTAACAGGATTCAGATGCCGCGTATCCTTCCCTGCTTCGAACAGGCTTTGATTATCCCACGGATTATCCAAATGATGGAATCGCACAAGGTTGAAGCCCATTTTCCGCAGCCGGCCGGCAATAAACCACGCTTTAGTTTTCGTTGGAAACGCCCCTGCAGCAACAAAATTCGTTCCGAGGAAACGGATAGGTTTCCCTTGAACCGAAAAATGTCCGTTCGCATCCGCCGTGACATAATCCAGATTGCCGATGTTTATTGCGGGAAATTGAGGAAGAAACAGGCCGAATGAAGTATCCTGCGGCGGAAGATAAAAATTGAATCCGCTGCCAAACGATTGTGCGGTCGTTTGCCGGGAGAACACTACAAGAAGAATAAATAATGAGAATTTTTTCATTTCAAAACGACCATTGCACGACTCTGTGCGTGCGACCCGGATGAAACCGAATAGAAATACATACCACTGGATAAATTATACGAAGAGGAAGAAAGTGTAACGGCATACTTACCGCTTTGCTGTTCTTCGTTGACCAGCATGGCGACTTCCCTGCCAAGCATATCGTATATTTTCAGCGTAACGTTATTTTTTTCCGGAATGCTGTACTGAATGCACGTTGTTGGATTGAATGGATTGGGATAATTCTGCGACAGCGTGAACTCCAACGACGCAGCCGCCCGCATCGTCACAATCCCCAAAGATGTTCCGGTCAGTTCTTTATCGATCCAGTTGATGCGCTGTTTGATCCAATTTTTCATATACGCTATTTCATTTGCGTATGTGCCGCCGATATACGGATTCGGCCATACATAGACGTTCAGGATGGGCCATTTCACAAAATTACGTTGCTGAGACTCGGATAGATGAACGACCAGAGAATCAACAATTGTATTGATCCTGCTCAGCGATAATTTATCCTTCCGCAGCGCAATCCAGCGTGAAGTTACCTTGCTCATGAAATTTTTGTCCTGCAGAATCCGTTTCCACCAGAATGGCGTTTGAAACTCATCTATCGTCATAAAAGAAGCGTTCGACGTTAAATAGGTGAGCTGCCATCCTTCAAGTAGTGCGCCGTCGTAGTAATCGCTGTTGCCGAAGCCGTGATTGAAATCCCACACCGGACCAAGAAAGAGCTTCGTGTTCTTCGAATCTTTGTCCTTATACAAATAAAAACTGAGCCGGAAGCCGTCGACATTCTTCGTCAATTCGTTCATTATAAAATAATCGACCGCCGAACTCACATCAAGAATCGTTGAATAACCGGTGACGGTGTCAGCATACGCCGGCATCATCATATTTGCTTCAAAGTTCAGGATAAAATTTTTAATGTATGTTTTTTGCCCGGCTGTGATATCTTCCGGCTTCGGATAATGGTATTGATACAATATTTTTTGCCATGCACCTGTATATGGAGCGAATGTGGAATACCATCCCTGGGTATCGGTTCCTTCAATTTTATCGATCTTGAAGATATATCCGCCTGTAAGATCGTCTCCGGATACCCCCGTGGAATCCAATTTCGAGATATTTACCCGATTCTTGTCCCGTTTTATCTTTTCAAACAGCGCATACACCCCCAGATACTCTCCATTGATCACCAGTTCGAAATATTTTGTCCGGCTGGCGTACCGACCGATGGAATTTGTCAGGGTATACGTGACCACATCACGCATCAGCGTTTTGTCGTTGTATTGTGCGGAAAGAATCCAGTCGCTTTCCGATGGCATACCGAGCAATGAAACGCCGAGATCGTTTCCTGCCTCATCACGTGTTTCAACGCCGTACTGTTTTTTAGGAAACATCTGAGAGGAAGAACCTCTGATCTCGATTCCGATCTTTCCGTTATAATGATTGATCGAATCGGTAACATTGTTGCGGATCCCGTCCCCTTTGTAAATAATCCCCATATCCGCAGTGATCTTCGGCTCGTCCACGATCGTCTGGCCGTGCGTATTGATAATGACGATCGGTAGATTGGACGAGGTAAATGTTTGCGCAAACAAAAACGCCATATTACAAATGGAGAACAGGAACGCAAACCGTATGCACGAATTTCTTAATAGAGGTTTCATATGAATTGTATCCCTTCATAGAAACTGGTAATGGACGATATTCAAACAATACAGTTATTGAGAGCAATTTCACACATCAACAGAAAGAAGTGCTTACACGAATCAACTTCTCAGCGTACTATTTCATAAGAACAAGTTTCTTGGTTGATGTGAACGTGCCGGCATGTAAAGAATAAAAATAGATGCCGGACGGTATATCCGCCGCATTAAACTGTACAGAGTGTTCGCCGGCAGAGAGTTGTTCATTGATCAGCACAGCTATCTCCTTGCCGAGAACATCGTATATTTTCAAAACCACAAAACGGGACACCGGAAGAGAAAACCGGATTGTCGTCGAGGGATTGAATGGATTCGGATAATTTTGTGATAATGCAAACGTTGTCACATTCGTTTCTTCCGTTTCAACACCGGCGACTTTTTCGATCGAAAATAACGGACTCGACGAAACGATCGTAGAGTCGAGAACAGAATTGACCCTGATGATGTATGTTGAATCGGTCGTTATCCCCGTGACCGGAATTTTCCACACATACCGTCCGGTATTTTCGGTGCTGTCTTTGATCTTCAGAATAAGTGAACCATTCTTGTATAACCGGACGTTCACGCGCTCATCAAAATTGTTCTCATACTTCAGCACGTAGGTGCTGTTCGTCAACAGTTTAAGTCCTACCGTCGGATACAGAACGGAGAGATACACGTTCGATGTTGTGAATGTCTGAATTTGAGACCATCCGCTCTTTCCGATCTCATTTACCGCTTTTGCGCGCCAGTAATATTTCGTTTTCGCTTCATATCCGTTCCAGATTTTATACGATGCCATCAGTAACGAATCATTGTAGACCATTGTGGTAAATAATGAATCTTTTGCAATCTGCAGATGAGAACCTGTTATATGGCCGTCAGCACTCCACCGGATCAATACAGGTTTTGTTTGATTTACAAGCGCATTTTGCAGCGGCGAGACAGGCAGCGGCAGCGCAGGCGCGGTAACCTGGAACGGAATGCCCAGAATAAATTCGCCGAATTTCGTTGTTGTAACCGTGATCGATCCCTTCGCTGCATCGTAGACCGATGTCTGCGGGAAAAACATACCCGTTCCTTCAAATTCCCTTGCGTAGACGATCACTTTATTCAAATACGGATTTTGAAGCAGCACTGTACTGTCAAATGTGATATCGGCAGTAAACGATGTTATCCCTGTCTGAAGCACAACGAACCGGACTGGATACGTCATGGGAGCACGGTCGGGAAATTCCATTTTCACCGGAGCATATTTGAATCGTTTCACGGTCATAGAATTATACCCGAATGTTGCGTCGGACAGTTTCACCGTAACACCCGTGCGGTTGGTATCCCCTTTATTGAAAGAGTAATCGTTGCCGGGCAGCACTTCCGCTATCGTAACATTTCCTGCAGGGACAAGATGAGCATTCCACAAAAATTTTTGCGCGCGATAACTCGGCATCTTATCCAGTGAAGACATCTCGAACAGCACCTCGCCCGTTGGACTCAGCTCCGTAATCATGGTGCTTCCAACGCCGGTCAAACTTGCAGATCCCCAGCCGATAACCGTGTTGCCGTTTGCAAGCCGCTGAACGGAACCGCGCTGCGGAGCATAGACATCCGGCGTATGCCGATATTGCCATACCAATGTTGCTGTTTTGTTGACCTGATCGATCTTGTATTCAACGGCGCGCGACAATGCCTGCGGATGAAGATTTCCGTTATCGAACAAAGTAAAGTTACCGTTCGGCAATTTTTTGAACGAATGCTGAAACGTGTAATAGTTCGGTTTGTTCGCTTCGTTCTCGCCGATGAACGTAAACTGATTATATCTTCCTCCCATTCGCCACATAAACTCACCGGTGATCCGGTTGATCTTTACGATCTCGCATGTGTTACGGAAACCGACAAGAAAATTTCCGTCGGTATCAAGGTCATACGCATTCACATGAATGTAATCGAATGCAGCCGATGTGGAGACCATGTATGTTTCCGTAATCGCAACGTGGTCCCAACTTCTCCATTGGAACACGACATTCTTCTGCAGATCCAATTCCTGAATGATGGACCCGACCACGATCGCATTGGCGTTTCCCCCGGTAATGATCTTGCTCAGATCGAAATACTGTATATCATACGCATGAAGAAGAACGTGACCGTTCGGAAGCATCATAAATTCGTGCGTATCGGAATCATATCCGTTGCCTGCCCTGAAACTGTCGATAACGGCAAACGATGAATCCATAATGCGATGCACGCAGCGGCTCCCGCCGGCATATCCCCAATCGCTGAAAGGATCGGCATACGAAAGCATTCCGTTGGGCTGCACTTTGAAATCGTACACATGTCCTGCTTTACGAATGTACTTGACCACTTTCCCTGCATTGTCGACCAAAAATAAAAAATGTCCAACGCCGGCAATGTCATCCGAGGTTGTAAGAAAATAATATCCCGGGGCAGGATTGGTAATGGTATCGACTTTGAATTTTGGAAAATCGGACGGAAGTGAATCGATTGATACTGACGCCGGAAAAACCTGTTCGCTCATCTTGGCAAATGTTGCCTTGGGAACAACATCCCCTTCTTCCGTTACAGCAAAGGTACGTGATAATGGTTCGGCCAAAGCTGTAACCGCAAACGAAAATATTTTCGTTTGCAATTGTTTCCCGGATGCCGTTGTAACATTACCGGAAAATTCAACCGTCACATTTTCGGACGGATCGAAAGCGTCTTTCGGGAGAAACAGCATTGTCTGCTGATCGTCGGAAAGGGTAAATGAACCCGAATGAACTCCGCTCAAAGAACCGGTCACGCGAATATCGCCGGCGCCGACAGTGTTCTGTTCAACAATTTCAGAGCTCCGCAGAATGATATTTGTTTCGCGTGAATTGAACTGTGAATTGGGGACCGGGGAAATATAGGTTATTGATTGTGCCCGTAGGTCAAAGGAACAAAGGACAACTGCAATTAGCAACAGAGATTGAATTGATTTCATGAGAGCTTTCTTTCATTATTTTAACACAACCATTCGTTTCGTTGCGCGAAACGTTCCGGCTGTGAGTGTATAAAAATAGATACCGCTTGGTAACTGTAGTGAAGAAATTGAAAATGGCACACGATATGTCCCGGCAGTCTGATATTGATCGACAAGAGAAACGATCTCTCTTCCAAGCACATCGTACACCCGTAAAGAAACGTGAAGATTCGAACCGATAGAATAGATAATGACCGATTCCGGATTGAACGGATTGGGGAAATTCTGCTGAAGTGAAAATCCATCCGGTACATGTGTATCGGCAGGTCCAACACCTACCGCAACAAGCTGTTTCACCGAAACATTATCGATCGTAACATCAATGTCGGAGAGACCGCAGTTTAAGACAACGCGGGCATTGTAATCCGTTGCATCCTGCATGGTAAAATCATACGAAAAATGTTTCAGCACTGTTGTTAACGCAATGGTGCTGGTCTTGCTGTAATTGGTATTTGGCGATGCAATCTTTTCAATCTTCGGTTCGATGGTGCGGCTACCCGCCGCATAGGCGTCGAACTCAAGTCGGTATTTCTGTCCATTGATGAGAGGAATGCCTTCCTGTTTCAATTGAACATGCCACGTCTGAGTTCCTCCGTTGCCGATCTGCGCCAGAAATTCTCCCGCACTTGTCACAAACGGTGTCCCGGTTGCCGGCGAAGTGAGCACATAACTCCATTGCAGAGTTCCGTTGGAAAAATCGCTGTTGACCACCAGGTTCTCTCCCGGTGCAAAGAATTTGATGAGTGCATTCTCTTCGTTCGAGAAAGGACTTTCAATCCCCGCATTGTCTTTCGACGTCACGCGGAAATAATAGCGTTTGCCGTTCATAAATCCCGTAAGTTCAACGGCACCCAGCGATATCGTATCGATCAAGCGGACGGGATTCGGAATGGTGTCGGCGTAAATCAGGAATGTGTGTTTTGGTGCTTGATCGAATTTGTTAATCAGCAGGTTTATTTTGTCGGTTCCTGCTTCAAGGATCAGAACAGGGGCTTTCGCCTTTCCTTTCCACGGAAAACGGAACACCCTGTAACTGTGAGCATAACTGACGAAACCCAGTTCCATTGCCTTTGTTCCGGCCGGCGTCACTTCGGTCAGTTTCGGCAGAGAACCGTCTGCCCAATCGATCAGCGTATTGCCGTTCGGCAGACGCTGAACATTTCCCATCCACCACGTGTAGCGGTCCGGCGTGTGGCGGTACTGCCAGACCAGCGTAGCCGTTTTTGCCGTGGTGTCGATTTTATATTCTACCGCACGGGAGATTGCCGGCGAATGAAAATTTCCGTTGTCCATCATTGTATAATTGCCGTTCGGCAGCGCGCGTACATCATGCTGATACGAAGAACCGTTGAACAGATCGTTCACATAGGTGAATTGATTGTTCTTGCCTCCAAGACGCCACATGGTCTTCCCCGTTTTGCGGTTGATCTTCATGACTTCGGAAAGATGCCGGAACGAAACAACAATGTTGCTGTCATTATCAACCGATATGGCATTCGTGTGAATATAGTCGATCGTCTGCGCTGTCAGATTTTCATGCACGGCATCGGTTATGTTCAGATTGTCCCAGCATTTCCATTCGAATACAACCTTACCACTCGGATCGATCTCCTGAATGTTGTTGCCGATAACTGTCGCGTTCGTTTTTCCGCCGCTCACCAGTTTGCTCATGTCGATAGTTTTATTTTCGAGTGCGATCAGCAGAACATTACCGTTGGGAAGAATCTGCAGTTCATGTTCATCGGTGCCGTATCCGTTCTTTGCGGTAATTTCACGTGTCACCGTATACGATGAATCCATCTCGTAGAAACGGAAATACGGATCAGCAAGCCGGTAGGAGAGCATACCGTTTGCCTGTAATTTAAAGTCGCGGGCATACGCAGGCATCTTCCGGTAAAAAACCGGCGATCCGTTGTTATCAAGAATGGCGATGTACGGTGTTCCGCCCCAGTTGTTGATGAAGATATATCCAGTATCGGGATTGTTCTTTACAGTAATACTTACGTGCGGGTAATCCGACGGAACTGAAACACCATTGGGAAAAACAAATGAAGATGTTGAAGGTTTTATTGTGATCGATTGTGCACTAAGGATCGAACATGGTATCGTGACAATGAATATGAACAGCAGTATATTTTTCATTAATTTTTACAGTCATCTGTCTAAGTATTATTACGGTGTATATCGTTTAATTTTAGTCACTCTTCTACAAATCTCTGCACGCTTTGCTTGATCTGTTTTGTTTTCTTTTATTGTCTGCCAACCCCGCACTATCTATTTCGTCCGGGACTGTTTGCGGTATCTATTGCTTTTTCAGGCCCAATGCATTCATATATCCTTCGTTCACGGAGCAACGAGCGAACTTGCAGTTTTCCAGATAATCGGCAAATGCTTTTTTGATCACTTCTTTGGACGGTTTTGCATCACGGATATCTTTATACGTTGTTCTTGGTTTATTCGCATACGTTATGACCGAATCCCACTCCGCCGTTCTTTTTATTGAGACCATATTGCTTGCTGCATCCATTTTTTTATACGGCCAGAAACACCAACCGAAATTATTCTTCTCGTTCAATCTGCGCCATGCGTCGACCCACTGATCGGTATTCTCACCGGATTCACCCATCCAGATCGGTACGTTATATCTCTTCATAAAATCTGCATATTCCTGCATCATCGGCTGTGTCGTATCGCACCAGTATTTGTGATACGTATAGACCGCTTTTTTATCGAACGGAGGGCCGAATATCTTGAAATTTCCGTTCCATTGTGCACCGCCGAGAAAAATAATATGGTTTTTATCGACCGCGCGTACTGCGGCAGCGATCCGTTTGTACAACGGCTCAAGATTCTGGTTGAAATGAGACGAATCAAAATAGGTGGCGATCGGTTCGTTCAGAAAATCATATCCGATCACGATCGGTTCGCGTGCGTATCGCCGTGCAATTGCTTTCCACAGGTCAATGGTTAGCTGCTGCGCTTCGGCACTCTCAAATAAAAACGGATAGCCGTAGCTGTCATCAATATTATCGCCGGTTTGTCCGCCCGGTGCGCAATGCATATCCAGCACAACATAGAGGTTCTCTTCTTTACACCATTTAATCACCCTGTCCAGCATTTCAAATCCGGGTCCGGCAAACCGCGTATCGTGATCTTCCGAAACAAATAAACGATAGTTGAACGGAACGCGGACGGAGTTCAATCCGCTTTTTTTAATGAACGCGATATCCTCTTTGGAAATGTAATTGTCGCGGTACTGTTTCCAGAATTTTTTCGTTTCTTCCGGTCCCAACAACTGGTTGAACGCTTCATTGATCCGCTGCGGAGAATTCGTGTTGGTGAACTTAAACATGTATCCTTCCGGCACCAGCCAGTTACCGAGATTGATACCGCGAAGCATGATCGGTTTTCCGTCCGGTGTGATAATGCTGCTGCCGCGCGTTGAAACAAACGAAGATTGCCGGGAAAAAGATACCGACGCGACAATAAAAAAAAGAGCGATGCTGCAGAACAATGTTTTCATTAGTTTGCCTTTTTATAGACTCTCACATAATCAACATACATCATCTGCGGAAATGTTGTGAATGCATCCGGACTTCCGGGCCAATTTCCTCCCACTGCAACGTTTAGAAGCATGTGAAAACGACGGTCGAACGGCGACATAAAATATGTCATATAATATTGAACACCGTCCACATACCAATAAAAACTTGTCGAATCCCACACAACGGAGAACGTATGATAACTGCCGGCAAAGGTGCCCTGGGAGAGAGAATACGATCCCCCTTTTTGGAGATGGTGCTGAACGTCAGCTCCGTAATGGATTGTTCCATACACTTTGGTTGTTTCGTGCCCGAGCAGTTCCATAATATCAATCTCTCCGCTCGCAGGCCAACCGCCGTATTCCCAATCCGAAGGAAGCATCCAGATGGCGGGCCAGAGTCCCTGTCCGTATGGAAGTTTGGCGCGGATATCAAAGCGTCCGTACAGCCAATCCCCTTTGAACAGTGTTCTCAAGCGTGCGGATGTGTACGATTTCCCGGAATAGGTTTCTTTGTTGGCTTGAATGACAAGTTTTCCGCTATCGATGAATGAATTTTCGGGACGCGCTGTATAATATTGAAGTTCATTGTTCCCGCCGCCATTCCCGTTCACTTCATATTCCCATTTTTTCAAATCAACCGCAGTGCCGTTAAATTCATCGTTCCACACCAGCGTCCACCCGGGTACTGCGGGAACAGAATCCTGCACAACTACCGGATCAACAATTTTTGACGATCCGTCATTTTTGCATCCGCCGATTTGAATTCCAAAAACAATGATGAGCGCAGCAGCGGTAACGGTAATGTTCTTCATAATAATTTTCTTTGTGCAGTTATTGTGCACTGAGAATTTTGTTTGAATGAGGATGGAAATAATTCCATCCTCATTTCAAAACATTGATGCGGCGATTACGAGTGGCGTGAACCGATGAATCCGTAAAACACGATGTAGAGGTAACAGACTGCGGGAAGAATAAATGCTGTATGAATACCGATCGCATCTGCTATTGCACCCTGCGCCAGCGGAATAATTGCTCCGCCGACAATCGCCATGATTAATACGCTTGAACCCTGACTTGTTAATTTACCGAGCCCGTCGATCCCCAACGTGAAGATCGTCGGGAACATAATCGAGTTGAATAACCCGACGGACAGTATCGTCCACATTGCAACATGACCCGTTGTGAACACGGTCGTAAAGACCAAGGCACATGAAGCCAATGCAAATATACCAAGTAATTTGCCCGCATTCACTTTTTGCAGAAGTGCAGAACCGATAAATCTGCCGATCATCGCTCCACCCCAGTAATACGACACAAATCCTGCGGCTGTAGCTTCCGGCAGACCTGCAATGTCCGACTGTCCAAGGAAATTTACGAGGAAACTCCCAATGGATACTTCAGCGCCGACATAAACGAATATACCGACAGCGCCGAGGACGAGATGCCTGTATTTCAGCGCATCAGAAAGTTTTCCTGCTTTTGCATGATGATCCTCCACCGAAGCGATCACAGGTAATTTCGATCTCCAGATGACCACCGCAAGCACTGCGAGAGCAACGGCAAGACCAACATACGGCATTTGCACCATCTCGGCCTCCTGTAGCGGAGTCATACCCGCAACAGAGGAAAGAATGAGTACACCGCCGAAGTATGGTGCGATCGTTGTCCCGAGAGAATTGAATGCTTGTGTAAGATTCAATCGGCTTGAAGCGGTATCAGCTCTTCCGAGTACAGCAACATATGGATTCGCGGCTACCTGCAGCAGCGTGATTCCCGAAGCAAGCACGAAGAGCGCCGTTAAAAAGAGCGGGTATGATATCGCGGCGGCGGCGGGATAGAACAATAATGCTCCAACTCCGGCGGTCAGCAATCCGACCACGATCCCTTTTTGATATCCAAGTTTTGCGATGATCGAACCGGAGGGGATCGACATGATGAAATATGCACCAAAAAATGTGAACTGAATGAGCATGATCTGTGTGTAGTTCAGATCGAACACTCCCTTTAAGTGCGGAATGAGGATATCGTTCAGACATGTGAGGAATCCCCACATAAAAAAGAGCATGGTCACAACGGCGAGCGGAATCTTGTAGTTGCCCCCTTGTGACGGATCGATGTGTGTCTGTACTGTTGTTGGTATGGATGCCATAGGATTCCTTTTATGAAATGGTGACGAAGTGTTCTTTCTGTGTTATTGATTTCTGAAAATTGTATTCATCCGTTTTTCTTATAGACCCTTACCCAGTCCACATACACCGAGCATGGGAAAATTGCTTCAGGAACAATCGCTCCTCCGTACGTTTTGTTGTCGTTCCCTCCAACGCCGGAACTCAGAATTGCAAAGAACGGATGTTCGAACGGATGCCACTCCGAAAAATGATTGGAGTATTCCGACAACAATGTTCTCTTTCCGTTTATTGTCTTCGCTCCATCCTCATCTTGTCCGTCGCCCACACCACCGTCAAACGCATCACCGTCATTGAAATAATGCACATGGTACGTATTGCCGTCTACCGCAAATTCAATTCTGTTGGTGAACCATTCTATTCCATAAATGTGAAACGCACTGCTTCCCGCCGAAGTATCATTTTTTGCCGGCGGGTATCCGCCGTAGGAAGGGGATGAAAGCGGAACATCACGTGTGCCGTAAGAATAATAAGCGCCTTTGTGCCCATGGTTCCAATCGGCCCATTGGTTATTGAGCCATGACCAGGCATAATGCACGCTTCCTAAATTATGATACGGGATGGAACCGACGTATTCCATGATATCGATCTCTCCCCCCTGCGGCCACATAATGGTATTCTGATCCGCCGGTTTCTCTGCCGGCATCATCCAAAATGCAAAGCCTTGTCCTTTATACAATACATCGCTCGCCATCACCCGTGCTTCAATTCTATTTCCGGGACCCCACGAACTTTTTCCGCTTGTAGTGATTCTGCCGCTCGTATAGTCCCGGTCGATGTATCGTTCTTTTCGCGTGATAATCGCCAGGCAACCTCCTTCGGCATTCTGTACACCCTGAGCGATGGTCACATTTTCTTTTCTGTTGGTAGCCCGGTCAAGCTGACCTGTACCGAAATCTCCGTTGACACCTGTTCCTGTTTCATAGTTCCATTTTGAAAGATCAAGTGCGGTACCGTCGAATTCATCGTTCCAGACCAGCGTGTAGTTCTCATATTTTTTCGGTTCCGTTGTTTTCACTGCCGGTTCTTCGACGGGATTTTTACATCCCGTCAGCAAGAACGATAACACCGGTACAAGTATGAGCGCAGCACATTTCACAATACTGTGCTTATTTCGCTTGTTCTTTGTACGTCAATCCGAATCCGTACGGGAAGAGAGGATCATACACTTTATCGCCGATATTGATCGGCACCTGCTGCATGTTCTTCGGCCACGAATGCGGAAGTTTTCCGGTAAAATTGAAATCGCCGAACAGCACATCGGCTACACCCTGACCTTCCGTTCCGGGAAGCCATGCTGCTACAAATGCATCAGCTTTTTCCAGCGACGAATTGATGATCATCGGCCGTCCGGAAAGAAGAATAACAACAACCGGAATCCCTTTTGCTTTCATGGTATTGATCACAGCCTGATCATCATTCGAGAGACTCAGATCGGTGCGGTCACCGACCATTTCCGCGTACGGTTGTTCTGCTGCAACAACAATGCCGATATCCGAACTGTCGGCGCCGCTGCCATCCACGGAATATCCGATCTTCGTTCCTTTGCCTGCCGTGTTTTTGATCGCCTGCATGATTGTTGTGCCGCCGGAGATTGCATTTCCGCTGATTCCCTGCCAGCCGATTGTCCAACCGCCGCATTGTGCACCGATGCTGTCGGCCCATTTACCCGCAACGTGGATTTTGATGCCCGTTTTCGACAGCGGAAGAATGTTATTGTTCTTTAACAACACAAGCGACTGACGCACAGCTTCGCGGGCTACGTTACGATGTTCCGGTGATCCGACCTGTATTAAAAGTTCTTTGTTCGCATACAGATTGCCGGCAAGGTTCATGGAAAGTTTTACGGTGAGAATGCGTTTCACCGCATCATCGATTCTGCTCATGGGAACTTTCTTTTTCTTCACAAGATCTTTCAGCATGGTGATGAAATCGATATAACTGTTCTTCTGACCATGTCCGTTGGGGATCATTGCCATATCCAATCCCGCATTGACCGACTTTTCGATGGCTGATCTATAATTCGTATCAAGCTGATCAATCGCGGCCCAATCCGATACCAGAAAACCGTTGAATCCTAATTCTTTTTTCAGCACGTCGGTCAGCAGATATTTATTGCCGTGCATTTTTACGCCGTTCCAGCTGCTGTACGAAGGCATCATGGACATTGCTCCCGCTTTAATGGCTTCCACATATCCCGGCAGATGAACAGCGCGCAACGTTGCTTCGTCGACTTCGGTATTTCCCTGATCTTTTCCGTTGGTTGTTCCGCCGTCTCCAAGAAAATGTTTCACACACGCCAGCGCGGATGCCGGATTACTCAAGTCTGTCCCCTGCATTCCCTTTACAAAGGCCGCACCCAACTGTTTGACAAGTTCCGGATCTTCACCGAAACTTTCGTATGTTCTTCCCCAGCGTTCATTTCGCGAAACAGCAACACACGGTGCAAAATCCCACTGGATTCCTGTTGCTCTCATTTCGGCAGCTGTGATTCCGCCAATTCTCTCCACGATCTGCGGACTACGGGTTGCACCAAGCGCGACATTGTGCGGAAAGATCACGGCACCATCCACATTATTGTGACCATGCACTGCATCAACACCAAAAATCAGCGGAACTTTCAGCTTCGTCTTCTGAGAAAAACTTTGAAGCATATCATACGTAGCCGCCCATCCTTTGGCTGTGATGTCCGGAATTTCCGAACTTCCGCCCCATAAAATGGATCCAAGCGAGTAGGTGACGATGTCGTCGTAGTGATTGGTGATTGCCGTATAATCTACCTGCGTCATCTGGCCGATCTTTTCTTCCAGGGTCATTTTTTTCAGCAGCGCTTGCACCTGCGCATCAATTTTATTTGCCTTAGGCTGAGATATTGTGAGTGTGAAGAAGCATGCGAGAAATGCGAGAACGAGCTTCATAGGGGAATCCTTTATGATAGAAATTGGGATGAAGGTAAAATGAATTTAGTCATTGTATCAGTAACATTTTTTTTGTTGAGATGCTGCTGCTGCCTTTAACAACATACAGGTACGCACCGGATGCAAGCGCATTGCCGCGGGTATCCCTGGCATTCCATACCACCGAATGAGTGCCGCGCTGCTTCATGCCCAGATTTTTTTCGTTGACCAATCTTCCGAGCGTATCAAAAAATTGGATGGAAATATTATCGTCGTTCGGTATCGAGAATGGGATCACTGTTGTACCGTTGAATGGATTAGGATAATTTTGACCGATGTTCCAGCGTTCGGGTGTTTTTTCTCCGGTCCCGTTCATTCCGGTGGAAAGCTGAATGATCGATATTCCGTTGATCACCGCATTATCGACCAGCGACATGAAATGTATATCCAATATTCCCTCTTTCACCACCACATTCGGGATGATCTTCTGATACTGAACCGCTTTGCCCATCTTTGCGAATATGTCGAGATTCTTTTCCACAACATTACCCTGAACGGCAATATCAAACAATCGCTTGCCGGCAGCCGTGAAATAATTTTCCGACATCATCAGCATAACAAAATAAGTTCCGCTTGGAACGCGCACGCGGTATTCCGCACTGCCGTTCAGCTCGGTCTTGAAGATGAGCGGATCGGTAGAGCCAGTGGTCGTATTGGAATTTTGGAACTGCTGTCCGTCCAGATACCCGTATTCCAGATTTGCATTCCACATCTGATCGGGAAGAAAATCGTTGACGGCGGGACCGCCGCAGTTGATCTTAAGGGGGAAGGTCAGCAGCTTCGGTTTTGTGATCGTTACACTCTTCCCCGTCAATGTATTAGCCGGAGAAAACCGGTCTTTAATATTCATCAGAATAACACTGGTTAAATTCGAAGTATCGTATCCGGCAATGGTCAAATGGACTGTCTTTTTATCGGAGTAAAGATCGGCTTGAATAACGGTATTATTCTGCACCAGATAATTTGAAAGTGTTACTGCAGAAACGCTGTCAACTTCTTCAAAGAAATTTATCACCAGACCGTCCGCTTCAGCACGGGCTGAGACAACATTCGGCGGAACGATATCCTGATAGCCCAGATTGGTATCCTTTGTGAGACAAAGAATCATCATACCGTCTTTGAATACTATGTTGTCCGGCACGAAATCACATTGGTTGTCGCTCCACGTATGTGTTGCACGGTCCCAGCGGGTTGCATCGTACGAAGTAAATTCATCTTTCCATTGAAAGGTGAAATTATTATCCGTTCCGCTTGTTCCTGCGCCCGGTGTATATGATGAATAACTGACAAAGTCGTAGTATGCAAATGCCGGAAGAGAATTTTCGTTCCACTGACCGGACCAATTCAGCGCATTCTGAATCCAAACATTCATCATAATCTTTTGCGCATAAACCAGTGTTTGTATATGTGCGCCGGTCTGACGGTATGATTCAGCACCATCGATAAACCATGCAACGTAGGTCGGCGTCCACTCAATCGCATACGTATGAAATCCCAAACTCGGATTGAACGGTGTCTGCCGCCGCCCGACATGATTGGTTGTTCCCGGGGTGATTGCATTGTATTGAATATCGTCGGCATAACGTCCGAGCACTTCAATATCGATCTCGTTCCACGGCGTGGTCGGATAATTATCGTTGTACGTAAAGAATGAGGATAACATTCCTTCGCGCTGCGCCGATTTCATCCTCACTTCGAATCGGCCGTAGAGATATGATGCCTTTGTTCGGTACTCCGCCCCTTTATAGACCTTGGCGGCAAGAACAGCCGGCACCAGCAGGAGAACGATAATTACAATTCGTTTTGTCATTATTTTAATACGGTCATTTTTTTCGTTTCAACAAAAGATCCCGCCGTCAAAGTGTAAAAATACACTCCGCTCGAAAGCACTCTTCCGGACAATGCCGCTGTATGGGCACCGGCTTCTTGTTGCGACTGCACCAATGTTGCAATTTCTTTTCCGAGAACGTCGTACACTTTCAGCGTTACAAAACTCTGCGCCGGCAATTGATATTTGATCACCGTTGTTGGATTGAAAGGATTGGGATAATTCTGACAGAGCATATACTCCCCCGGCACCGGAGCAGTTTCTTCCGCACGGATGCCGCTGATGTATTCGCTGGCATTCACATACTTTTTATACATTGTCGTTAGATTGGTGAACACCGGTTTTGGATTCGTCCGGTCCATACGCAACAACCCCATACTTTGGTACCCGAGCGTCTGCTGATGCGTATACCAGTCGAACGCACACCACCATGTGACACCCATAAGCGGCGCAGTAGCACGCGCAACACCGTTCTGATCTATCGGCGTAAACAGCGAAAAGGCCGCGAAAGTTGAATCGAATGTCTTTACCTGCTCCTGCTGCGATGCACCGCTTTCACTCGACCAGTAACCGTATTCCGTATCCATCACCGGTTTGTTCGGATTTGCCGTCACAGCATCCTCAATAAATTTTTTTGTGCCGCCAAATAATGAACTGCCGTGGAAAATTCCGAAATACATCGTCCACCCCCGCACATCACACTCTTCCTGCGAAAGATCTGCCGGACCCGGCCGGTCCGCAGCGGCAGACTGGGTGATCAAACGCCCATCAGGATAATCCTGCTTCAATTCAGTGCGGACAGCGCGGTTAAAGACTGCTCTTCCGGCCACCTCTTTACATTCATTCGATGTGCTCCACATTGCAATGGAAGGACGGTTGTAATCGCGGAAAACCATTTCGCGGAACATCTGGTGATGAATGTGCCGTTGATTGTTCTGAATGTCCCACGATGTTGCGTCATCAAACCACCACACAGGAATTTCTTCCATAACGATAAGACCCAACCGATCGGCTACGAGATATGTATACGGATGATTCGGGTAATGTCCGGTTCGCACATAATTTGCATTCATCGATTTGATGATGCTCAGATCGGAAAAGATTATGTTCTTCGGAACGCTTCTTCCGTAATTCGGATGGTCCTCATGACGCGCGATACCATGCAGAAATGCCTGCTTTTCGTTCAACAGAAATTTGGTCCCGTCGGTCTTCACCGTGCGAATACCGAATTGCGTGGAAAATTCGTCAACGACAATTCCATTCAGTTTCACTGTCACCGTAAGGATATAGAGATTCGGTTTTTTGGGAGACCATAGCGACGGATTCGGCACCGTAAAGAGCGCCGAAAGAACTCCGATGGAATCTTTCGGCATCGACAATGTTTGATTTGTTGTTCCGGTAATGGAAACTTCCTGATCAATCAATTCCGCAGAAACTTCTTTCGTTAATGATACCGAATCTGTCTTTGCTTTAAAGACACGGTACGTAACGGTAACATCGGATGGAACGGAGAGTCTGTTGGCAACAATAATGTTCGTCTGCACAAGTCCGCTGACCGCTTTGGGTACCACATCGGCCCGGACAACGGAAACAGGATGCGAAAACTCCAGATAGACATCGTGTATGATTCCCGTATAATTAAACCAGTCGCACGTATAGAATGGAACGATATCGTTGCGCTTTCCCCATGGAAGATTGTCGATACGGACGGCGATCACATTAGCGGTATCGGTCCGGAGGATCTTTGTTACATCAAATGCAAACGGCGTATATCCGCCTTCATGATATCCCAGATATTGTCCATTCAGCCATACATCGCAGATGTAATTAACCGAATAAAAATTCAACGTAGCTTTTTTATTTTTCAACGAATCACCAACACTGAATGTACGCCGGTACCAAACGCCATCCTGGTAGTATTCCGGAGTCTTTTCGTTCGCATTCAGTTTGTTCTCCACGCCGGGAAGCGTTTTATATTCCCATCCGGTATCATCGTAGTTCACTGCAAAACGGTTTGCTGCTTCGTTGGTAACAAGCGCAAGACCGTTGTTGGCGCGGTTATACATGGAGACCGTATGATTTGCGGCAAAGCGGAGTTTTTTCCAAATCCCGTTAAGCGTAATGGTGGGCCGAAGTTGTTTTTCGAATGACGGAAGGGGAATTCCATTCTGATATGGAACGGATCTGCCGCCCACTTGCGTCATCAGCAATGTTGAGTCGAGCGTTGGATATTGCGCCAACGAAGTAAGACATGCAACAAAGATCATCATGCTTACCCGTGTTATTCTTTTTGCCGTCATAGTCCTTTTCACCTGATACTTATTTGATCAACACCATTTTTTTTGATTCGACAAATTTTCCGGTTTGAACATTGTAGATATAGAGACCGCTTGAAAGTTCCGTAGCGTCAAATTCAACGGAGTGCGTTCCGGCAGATTGCTGCTGATTTACAAGCGTTGATATCCTCTTCCCGAGCATATCATACACGGTCAATGAAACATGGTCGTTCTCCGGCAGCCGGTAACTGATGGTGGTATTAGGATTAAACGGATTCGGAAAATTCTGCCGCAGTTGAAATTCATCCGGTCCTTTTCCCTCTTCTTTTCCAATTCCGGTGCTCGATCCTTCCGAAGCAAAATATCCGGCCACAAATACCAACGGCGCGTTCCAGTTGATAGCAATCTCGTTCGATGCGTAGCTTCCTTCTTCGTCAGCATAGATTAATGCGGGAGGCGTGGAGGAAGAAAATTTAGCAAGCAGCACGGCATCGCTTCTTCCCTGTTCAGGACCGCCGGCAAGCAATCCGGGCACAGGTTCAGCAATGCCGTCGGATGACGACGGGCGGTGGTGCGGATGCAATACGTGGTGAGCGCCGATACCGGTGACAAACGAAATGTTATGCGCGTTGTTTCCCAAAATATAATTGAGCTGCGCCAATGCTGCATTCAGCATCGATGCATCCTTATTTTCGCGTGATGCAAGAATCAGCAGTATCGCTTTGTTCAATACTCCGGAATTGCTCCCCCAGTAATATTCACCGGTTGCAAGTGAAACGGAAAATCCGTCGGTGCTGATTGAGCTGACAAGCGATGCCGCATAATCCAGCAGCGATTGCCGTAGTGCCATCTTATTTAATGTACTTGCCGAAGCCTGCTGCGTGTAGAGATACGCAAGGTGAGCCATCGTCCGCACATTCGGCCAGCTCATCGGCTGCGTGATAAGTCCGCCTGTTGCATATCGGGTAGTATAGTAGGTATTGAATTCCGCTTCGCCTGTTGCAGAGAAAAGTTCCGCTGCCGCCCAGAGCCGTTCGTCGGAATCATTGCCGTCACCGTATTCACCGGTCGCCGTGCCGGAAGGATTCTTGAACCCTCCTGCAGGGACAATGGACGTATGACTTTGCAAATATGCCCAGGCACGGCGTGACACAGCCAGACATGAATCGGAGAAAGTCTGATCGAACGGTTTATAGACACGGGCCGCGCGGGCAAAGACTGCTGCAAAATCGCCCGTTGCGGTTGACGAGATCTGATAGATGTACCGCGTGCCGTTATCCGCCGACGGCATAACGAATCCTTCAAACTGTTCGCGGGTCACTTTGAAATATACTCCGCCGCTCGAGTGCTGCATACGCAGCATCCACTTCAGTTCATATTTCACTTCATCAAGAATGTCGGGAACAGAATTTCCGCTTTCTAAAAGTCCGGTAGCATCATCCTTAAATCGCGAGGGAAACATTTCATATGCCATCAATAATGTTCCGACAGTGATCCCGGCATTCACGATATATTTCCCAAAATCACCCGCATCATGCCAGCCGCCGTTCACGGATCTGAATCCGGAAGAATCAGAGGTCGAGTGGTACGTGCCATCATTCCCGTGGCATCCGGCGCGGGCATACACACCGGCAAAGTAAGCACTCAGCGACTGACCGCACCGCTGAAAATAGAAACCCTTTAAGGAAGCATTGAAGAGTGTATGAAAGACCGTGTCGGAGATGGAAAAATCAAATGATTGTTCGGAGAGAGAAATGGAAATGTAATACGTGCCGGGGCGAGTCAGAGAGGAAAAATCCCCCCGGTATACATTCAATCCGGTTGCGGGATCGTTTGCTCTGGCCAGTGAAATTTTACCGGCGTAAGAGACAGCGCCGCTGTTCTTGTCGATTACCCGAAAGCTGTCGGCAAGCGCAGTGGTAAAGAATATTTTTTGAGCATTGGGAAGATATCCCGCCTGATTTACCATCACCGTTGCTGCTGCGGATGATATCCAAACACACCAAAGCGCTATAATCGTCAACCGCCATCTTCGCATCATACAATTAGAATATGATACCTACGGAAAATTTCTGGACATTCTTAAGACGTTGATAATCCTGATACGCATAATCAATCGCCAGCTGCGTGCTGCCGATCAGTGCCTGTTGTATTCCGAAACCGAGCGTGAACCGTTCTTCAGCATTTTGCAGGAACAAAGACTTATAACCGCCGCGGAGGAAAATAAAATCATTGAATGAGTATTCTCCACCAAGATCAATACTTTCATAATTATCGCTCGGATGCGATGCATCCATTGCAAGCACAAGGCGGTTGCCTTCGACCGCAAAAACATTGTACGCTATACCGACTTTGAAGTTCAGCGGCAGCGTCCACTCATCCGTCCGCGCATCCGCAGGAATGTGACCATTATTTCCCGACGTAAACGGATCCGGATCGTACAGAACGATCGTATTGTTTCCGGATAACCGCATTTTAGATCCAAAGTTTGATATGGACATACCCAGCGTGATACCGTCGAATGGCGTAAGATATTTTACACCGATATCAATGGCGATCGCCGAGGCACTCATTTTCCAGATTTTCTGATAGACAAATTTGGGATTGAATCCGATTGCAAATTTATCTGTCAGTTTCAGCGCATAGGTCACACCGACAGCAGCATCCATAACGCCGAACATCTCTCCCGTTCCCGAAGGATTATCAACGGTTGTTACACGCATTTCCGGAATGCTCGACGATGTCATGTTCAAGCCAATAACGCCCAGATTTCCAAGATTGATGGTCGCACCGAGGTAATTATATTTAATGTCGGCCAGCCATTGCGTGTAATCAACAACCACCCGGAATCCAGAAAGGTTTGCGATTCCTGCCGGATTCCAATACATGGCGCTTTGGTCATCCGCAACAGCAACATATGCCGTTCCCATTCCCAGAGCACGTGCTCCCTGAGGGATGGAAAGGAATGGAGCTGCTGTTGTGCCCCGTTTCGAAACATCCGACACAAAACTTTGCGCCGGAAGCGCAGCGATGAGTAAGAATAGTGCGCTGATAATTGCTGTGATCTTCGATTTCATAATGACTATCGTTTAAAGTTATTTGATAAGTGCAAATTTTCCGATATACGTTCCGGCAGTCGGAGCATCAACATGGTAGATGTACAAACCATATGCCACATCGGTTCCGTCTTCGGAAATAAGATTCCACGAAAGCGCTCCATTGGTAGCGCCGGATTCTTTAATCAGAGTTTTTACCAGCGAACCGGAAACGGTGTAAATACGTATCGTGCATTGCTGCGGAAGATTGATAAAATCAATTTTCCTGTCGCCGCGTCCCGACGCATAGGTATTCTTCGGTTCCCACGATGAGTACCCAACATAAGGATTCGGAACAACACTGATATTGCTCATTTGACTCTTTGTTAGATCAAGATCCGTCCGCGAAGATTTTGTTTTGAATGAAAAATAATCTCCGGTAAAGAATGGCCGCTTCGTTTTAAAGATATATTTATCGCCGGCTTTCGGCAGCGAAAGTGTATCCATATAGAAATAAGAAATTTTCCACGGGAGCCACAAGTTTGCGTTGTTGTTCGTAAACTCCAGCGGTTTTATCAGGTCTCCCGAAGTGAATCTACCGTTACCGTCGTTATCCTGAATGATGAACTTACTCCGGTATCCGAATGTCGTATTGGTGATGGTGAAGTTAACCGGTATCGCCGGGTAAACGACCGGATCCAGATCTCCGTTGGAGGTATCAACAGTTGACGCAAAGAATTTTATTTCATAATCGCTCGGCCATAATTTATTCAGAGACGGAGCGGAACTGTCAGGCACAACGAACATGAACACGGAAGGTTTACCGACTATCCAGCCCATTGTATCGAGAACGATCTTCGTATCATTCTTAACGGAAAGGGTCATGCCGTCGAACGGTAAGCTCGATTTATCCCCCGCAACATCCGCAAGACTCACATTGCGCATCACCGTATCGACTGTGCTCCCGATTGTACGGAGAACGTTAAGCGACTTCGTTGAGTACTCCGGAAATTTTCCGCTCGAATCAAATCGTACTTTATATTCCGCTCCGGTAGCAATCGTATTAGGATTGACGATCTGGATCGAGATCGAACCGGTACCGATACCCGAACTGACACGGGTGAGCGATCCATCGATCTGCGGAGGAACATATCCGGCAGCGGCGGCATTCGGAACAACCGCGGCACAGTTGATATCAACAAACTTCAGCTTTCCGCTGACATCCTCGATCATGATTTTCGGAGACTCTGTCGGCTGTAATCCTGTTTTCCCATAGTACGGATCGCCCTGATCGTAGGAAACGACAGCATAAAAATATTTCACTCCATTCTTAACATCTTTATCAACATACGAATGCTGCAATCCGCTGTTGTCTCCTCGCCAGAAATGGGCGCCGTTGATGCCGATGGGATCGGGACCTTGGATCGTATCGATCACATCAAATTGCGCGATCGGTTTCCAGTATTTAGGCTGACCTTTCGAATCGGTGATCGTTTTCACATCCGTGAATTTCGATTCCTGGCTTCGCAGGATCATATACCCTTCAAAATCTTTTCTGCGTAAAAATCTGTCATACGAATTTTCTGCACCGTTGTCCCAATACAGAAACACTTGTTTGTCGCCGGCAACTGCGGTTAAATGCGGCGTGAGCGGCGGTGCTGAGAAGTTATAGTATGCATTATAGATCGCCTGAACAGTCGTCTTATTGAATACAACCTGATCGAGATCGTTGCCCATAATCAGTGCCATCGAGAAACGTTCACGCGCACCTTTGTTCAGCGGAAATGGTCCCGAAGAGAAAACAATACTGATGTTCGAATTCACAATTCCTGTATCAACAAATCCTCCCATCATCTTTCTCCAGACAACTTCGTTATTCTTCGGCCATACGCCGTTCGGTCCCTTGTCTGCCAGGGGCGTTAACGAAACGGCTGTCAAACCGATCTGGTCCGATTCATCTTTATCAGTCTCATCAAAATTCGGTTCGCCATGCGTCGGTATTCCATCGGCTTCGCCTGCATCAGCACCAAAGTATTGCTGATCGAACGGACCGACACCGTCTGCACCGAGATCGTCGTTCAGTGGTTCGCCTTTATCCCATTTGCCATTTTTATTTACATCTTCATATCCTACCCAGTTATGATTGTTATCAATACCATCATCGCGTTTTTCATCGATCAAACCGTCTTCATCATCATCGATATGGTTTTCGGAGTTACCCGGACTTTCCAAATATGCATATCCGTAGTATCCCGTGGCCCAGTTGCCGTATTTCGGTTCGCCTTTCCCCATATGATCCCACGCGTAGCACAGATCGAGAACCGTGCTGAAATTGGCATCATCATTTCCGCTGGAAGGACCGCCCACACCGGGATCCGAATAGAATCCAAAACATGCGCTGTCGTATTTGGTATCGGACAAATTAACGATATCATAATGCCAGAAAATAACATCTTCCGCGAGAACGTGCGACCATTGAAATCCACGGACCTCAACGCGCAAACCAAGACCGCCCCGTGCTGAATCAGCCGCTATCGGATAATAATTGTACGGCGCACGTTTATATTTTCCATCCTTCGAATCATCCATCACAAAGAATGTTTCAAAATCGGCATTGTTCACTCCGCGTCCGAAATATCCGTACCAATATCCATTCCACTCCGGCGTTTTCCCAAGTGCCGTCGGCCAGGTTACGGGGAATGACATCGAATCCCTGTTGATGGCCGGAGTCTTTGCAACGTTTTTATTCATATTCATATATCCGGGAACGGGTTCAAATCCCCAGATCAATCCGTCAACAGGATCTTTCGGCATTTCTTCACGATACGACGTTTCCAAAGGATGTATTAATTGACCATTGCCGGGGGCCCTTACCTGGGCAGATACAAGAACGCATACACCGTCCAGATATTGGTGACCGGACTGAGCGGGCCACTCAAGCGACGGCGAATACGGCCATTGTCCGACTTCGCCATTGTTGTAATACAACGTTCGCACGTTATTCCCATCCATGGTCCCTTCACGCCGGTTGACGTAAGCACCCTTCTCATCATTACGGTAGCCTTGAATTTGTGGACTTACCTGCCCGAACAATGGAATTGATGAAAAACAGACCATGAAAAATAATGATACAGCGGAAAATTTAACCTTCATTGTACGCTCCTCAACGTATTAACTAAAATCCTAGATTTAAACCGAACCGTACCTGGCGCGGATTCGAAAAACTTCCCGGGTTGTTTTGGTATTCTGCAATAGTATTCACCCCGACGATCTTTTGTGCATTCTGCGATGTGGCCAGATCGATATTTGCTCTTCCGCTCCACGCATCAACATTGTTCTCATTTTTAACATCAAGAAGGTTATAGACCAGCATGAAGACCGAAACATTGACCGACGCAATACTGAAATTCTTTTCGGCACGCAGATCAAGATTGTATGTTGATGGTTTAATAGCACCATTCTCGAAGCGGACCAATGAAGCACGTTCATCTTCGGTGTATGGGAATCCTGTTCCATACTGGAAAATAAGTCCGGCAGTCCAATTTCCCATTTCACCGACCGTCAGGTTCAGGTTCAGTGTAGAACGTTGATCCCAGCTCAGCGGCACAAGTTGTTTGTTCGTTTCAACCGGCGGAACAGTTTGGTTATTATAGAAGACCGAAAGCGGATCGGAAGCATCACCTTCGGCGATCTGATATGTGTAATCGGCACGCAGGCTGAAATAATCTGCAAAGCGCCGGTCGAAGGAAAGTATCAGACCGCGGATACTGCCGTAGTCACGGTTGATGAACCGCGCGTATTTTACTCCCTGTGTCGTATTGATAATCTCCATACCGAGCAGATTGCGGATGTCGCGGTAATAGACCGTAAAGTCTACGCCGATATTCTCAAACAGCGCCTGCTGAAGACCAAGTTCATACGTT
The DNA here is from genome assembly GCA_903861125.1 of uncultured Ignavibacteriota bacterium. Lineage (GTDB taxonomy): Bacteria > Bacteroidota > Ignavibacteria > UBA10030 > UBA8401 > UBA8401. The sequence goes on along the minus strand of CAIOTF010000048.1, from coordinate 8,964 downwards.
GTGGTCCGCTGTGCATCTAAATTCGGATTTCCCATCTGCGCCGAAGCTGTGGATGTGTTGCCGCTCTGCACCAGATAGTCCGAATTGGAATAAAGATTCTGAAATGTGGGGATCTGGAAAAAATGACCGTACGAAAAATGGATGATCCCCTGATCCGTGATGGGGAATGAAACACCTAAACGCGGACTCACCTGGATCTTTGCTGTTGCGCTGCGCAGCGGATACAGGTTTCTGATAGAATCTGTTGTTGCTTTTTCGGGAGGATTCGTTAGATCAACAAGATATTTTCCGTTCGGATCGAAGTAATCCATACGCACACCGGCGTTGATAATCATATCACCGTATTCCATCTTATCCTGCACGTAGGCCGAAGCTTCGCGCGGCCGTTTGTCGTACATCTGGTTGCCTACGGATCCAAGCTGAGGGTAAAATAATTTTGTGATCGTAATTCCTGAACTGTCCCTATCTTCCGTTGTGATATTCATTCCATGATTGAATATTTGATGTACCCGTCCTTCAACGCCGATGCCAATTTTATGTTCTTTGGACAGCTGCGACGTAATAGCCCATTGACCAATTACCGATTGACTGTTCGCCTCGTACCGGCTGCTGTTCATGCCGCCGCTTCGGAACGTATAGTTGGTCACCGGACTTCCCTGCGTCGGATTCACATAACGCGGATCATCCGGATTTTCAAATACATATCCGTGCTGGCGGAAATTGTTGACGGAGAATTTCAGTGTCTGGAACGTACTTTGCGACGGCACATAACTGATCTGGAACGAGTTAATCATATTGCGGGAATAATGACTCATAATCCCGTCCGGTGTCAGTCGATAACCGTGGTCATAATATTTATTGAAGTTATCTTCCCAGAAGTATCCGTATGTGAACTTGAGATCGGACAGACCGTATGTCAGTTTTCCGTTCAACGAATATTTGCGGGAAGGATTCATGGGCACATACGAACCGTCCCCCGTCATGAGCATCTCATATAAGTTCCCCGATCCGTCCGTAACGTAATTCGGGTTGGTTAAAATTGTTCCGGGATCCAATCTCACCTGAAGTCCATCGGGTGTCCGTACCGGCAGAATATTATCGCCGATATTAAATACCCGTTTGCCGAATAAAAAGCCCTGGTCATTGATGTATCTGCCGGTGAAGAAAAATGTTAACCGATCATCAATCCCGGTCGGTCCGCTGAGACTCATCTGCAGGTTCTTCGAACGGGTAACGTTAAATTTATCGAGATTCAAATAGGTGTCTGTATGCGGCGTATAGTAGTCGCCGAAATATGAAGAGAACGAGCCCGCAAAATTGCTGCTCCCATCCTGTGTTACTATATTAACAACGCCGGACATTGCCTGTCCGTATTCAGCATTGAACGTTCCGCTGATCACTTCCATTTCACGAATGGATGAATTTTCGGGAGTAAAACCTGCGTATCCGTTTGCCGGATTGTTGATCGGCATTCCGTCTATCAGGTATGCCACTTCTCCTGATCTTCCGCCGCGAAAATGCCCACCAACAACACCAGCCTGAAGGTTGATGATTTGGTTGATATTTTCCACCGGCATTACTTTAATCTCTTCCGACGATACTGTTACCGAGGACGAGGTAAGATCGCGCTGAACGAGCGAGCGTTCCGCCTGAACGACAACTTCCTGTCCGATAATTTCTGTTGAAGAGAGTTTAACATTCACCTGCGTGGTAAGGTCGATCTTCACAATGATATTTTTTATCACTGTATTTTTATAACCGATAATGCTAACGGTAAGGTTATACGTACCGGGCGTTATGTTGGTAATATAATAATCACCTTGAAAATCGGAAGCCGCACCCATTTTTGTTCCCTGAATCATGAGTGTTGCGCCGACAAGTGATTCACCGGTCTTTTCATCGGTGACTTTTCCCGAAATTTTTCCTGTTTGACCGGCATTCATTGGCAGAACAAAGACCAAGAAAGCACAGCATACTAAAATTATTTTTTTCAGGGATGAGGTGTGAAACATGAGAGAAGAGTTCATACGAATATCTTTTTTTATGAATAACAACGGGGGGCTTAAGCGCCCCCCGCGTTGATGAAAATGTTACTTTAAGAACATCATCTTTTTAACTGAAGTGAACGATCCGGATTCGATCTTATACATATACATACCGCTTGCCAAATGTGTTCCATTCAGCTGTACTGTATGGTTACCGGCAACTTCAACGCCATTGACCAATTTCATTACTTCGCGGCCAAGAACATCGAACACCGTCAACGTAACATGTCCTGTTTGAGCAAGACGATAGTTGATGGTTGTTGTCGGATTGAACGGATTCGGGAAGTTCTGTTCCAGCGCATAGGTTGCAGGAACCATCTCGGAAGGATTTACAGCGGTCGGATAATCTCCGATCCATGTGTACGTCCAGCGATATTGATCTGCCCATGAGTTATCATCATTCAGGAATGAATATCCCATGATGCAATCACGGTCTGCTTTTCCGTCACGGTCGTTGATCGAGAAGTCGATCGGAATCTGCAATCCTTTTGCTGCAACAAACACGCTATCACCGCCGCCTGCTTTGGAGATCTGCGAGAATGGAATGCTTGCTTCAACAATGTACCCTGAAGACAATGTCTTCTTTTTCCAAACGTACTTTGTGCTTCCTTTTGCATATTCTACGATAGCGCCCCCCTTATTATCGATAGAGAGAACGTTCTGCGAGAATCGGAAATGATAATCAGGCCGTGTTCCGCCCGTATATCCTTTGTGCCGATCACCTTTCGAATCGTAAAATCCAAGGAAAAGATCCGGACTATCCTGCTGATATGATGTTCCCAATGTATCAACAGACACCGTGTCGTCAACAACATCGAATGCGATGTATAAATTATTGGCATCCATCGCAAGATATGCTTTCACGGAAAGGTCAAGACTGTCTTTCAACTGACCGTTCGGTGACATATGGCCAACTGCAGGATTGCGGAATGGATTCATAACGATCGGCACCACGGAGGCCCAATCACCTAAAGCACCATCAACCGCTAATGTGGACGGCTTGCCCCATGCAATTGTCGGAACGCCTTGTGCTTTATTTGTGTACGGACCGACGATGACCGGAGCATTTGTATTGCCGCTCGCATCAGTTGCCGTTACACCATAATAGTATGTAACATCTTGATCTTTGTTCGGTGCACGCAATAAGTGTGTCATAAATTGTGTGCCGACCGGTAATCCAAAATACGGAACGTGTTCCACACCGACTGCATCGGTTTTGGTGAACGTTGTACGGCTTGCATACACGTCATACGTTGAACCGGCTTCGTTTGCAACATCGTTCCACGTGACCAGATTTGCATAGGTACCTTTTGTTGCCAGAATACCGGTAACTGGTGCCGGAGGTGTCTTATCCGTATTTCTGAATCCCGAAGGAATGATCGTGCTCAACAAAATTTTGCCGGAGTGAACAAGATCTGCAGCATTCGGTTCACCTGCATCTTTGCTGGCCGAAAATTCAATTTTAATCTGTTTAATTTTATCATAATTCATAACATTGTCGGAACCGTTCACTGCGTAAAAACCTGCATACGGTTTTGCGGCAAATTCACTCCAGCTGCCTGGTAATCCGACTAGCGGCATGGAAACCATCTGCCATCCAAGTGTTTTTCCGATTGAGTCGAGCCGTACATCGGCACGTGTATACCATTCGTCGCCGCCGGCTGAAGCATCAGCCAAATTACCTTCGCGGAGTACAAAACGGAGTGACATGACATTTTGAACATTACCGGACGAAGACACGAGCGGGTCAACAACTTTTACCCACATGTTGATGTGTGTATTTCCTGAAAGATCCTGAACGATCGAACCGGCCGGCAAATTATACACCATATTTGCATAACCGCCCCACGATTCGGAGATATTGACCTTATACGCAACACTTAATGCAGAGGGGGAAACAAGTGTATCAACAGTTTCTTTCCCAAGTGTGAGGCCGCCGTTTGCGCCCCAGAATCCGATTCCTTTATTGAAGTTTGTCGTATCATTCACAAAGTTATTGAACATATAGATCGGCGTGTATGCATAATCCAACAACTGCATTTTATCCCATACAATTTCACCGCTGGAAACAGAATCCATACCGGCAGGAAGCTGATTGGCTGTCCACTCAATTGTGTAGCCGATAATTTTATCCATATTCAGCTTGCCATCATTCTGTGTTCCGCTCCATCCCGGAAGATAGAATCCAAGATCGTTCACCGGTGCGCCTACTCCCATATCTTTTATAGGAACGAGGAGCTGTTTCCAACCCGGATCAGCGTCGAACACTTTATCCGTCTGGAAGTACCAGTCTTCAACCTGTTCCGAACCGCTACCCCAGTATTTGGAATCTCCGCCGGCATCATGCAGTTTCAACCGCATTTGAACGGTTCCTGCACCGCTAGTGGATTTTTTCAAATTGTTGAACCAGATGCTTATGTACTTTGCCGTACCAATATTCATATACGTGCTGTCTCTGTAGACGGCGCGATATTTTTTGGCATAGTACGATGAATCTTTTGCACGCGGACGTTTAAACTCGAAGCCGTCGTTTCCGCCGTAGCTTTCGGATGCGTGCAATTTCCATGAAGTCTTGTATGCTTTTGAACCATGTAACGCATACGCTGTATCATATTGAAGCAGGTACCACTTTGATGCGCTGCCGTTCTTTGTTATGGTGAACATGGTATCTTTAATCGATGATTCAAAGCTATTAAAGACCCACTGCGCGGAAAGCGGTAACGCAAGAAACATGACAGCAAGGAGAAGTAGAAAATTCTTCTTCATATTTTTCTTCCTATCTTATTGTGGATTGATTAGTGGATTAAAAGATTAATGGATTAGTGGATTAATAATACAACTTTATTTTTTATACTGCAGCCGAACTTTTTGCAACCTTCCATTCCGTCATAACGGACCCTCCCACCGAACACAACATCGAAAAAAAGAAAATACCTGTCGCGGCACCATACGGAGTTTTGAGAAGCGGCGTGAGCATCTCTGTTCCGCTATAGGTTAACAAAACAATGACCGCCCCTGCAGACATGCCTCCGAGCACGCCGGCAGTAAGACCGTTGGTACTGAAATTTCTACGAAGAACAAATACGGTGAACGCACCAACCATGGATGCGGCAAAACATGCAAGATACTGCACATAGAGCAAAAGCGTTACGGGACCAAAATATTGCGCAAACGGAATATATAAAATTGTCAAGAGTGCCGAAAGTACAATAACAAGCCGTGCAATAAGAATATGTTTTTCCTCGACATTCTGCTGAATATTGCCGTGGAATATCTGATTGGCTGTGATGGCTGCAACAGAATGGAACGACAGCGAAAAAGCGGAGAACATTACCGCAACAACACCAAAAATAAAAAAGAAGACCAAAAGTTCATTGTTTGCAAGCACCATTGCAGAGGCTGGTTCGTTCAGCAATGCCGTTCCACCGCCGCTTTGCGCCGGCAAAATAACGAGCGCGATCACAATCAAGGGAAACGAGGCGAACATTGCTGCGCTGGAATGCTGCCGATCACTTTGTTTCCCCTGAAGGTGAAACGCGCCGTTATCAATCCACCACATCCACCATGTGATGACGGAGAATCCAATAAATCCGAAAATCCAATTTGTTTCAAAAACATTATGACGCTGAAAATATTGCGCCCCTTCTGCAAAGAGCATCTGCAGAAACATCATCGGCGCGGAGAATGACCCACCAAGATAGATGACTGCAAACGTCGACGCTATGACGGCAACGCCGAACATTGCATTTGCATACACAACCACTTTTCTGCCGCCGATCACAGTGCTCAATCCCGCCGCGCTGATCAGGAATACCAGAAGAAAGTGATACGACCCTCCCATCAGCTGTGCAATAATCTTTTCGCCAAGGTACAACAGCGCGAACGGCTGAATGATTACGAAGAAAATAATAACGACAACGAATAATATTGATTTTAATTTTGCGGGAACTACGTTCATGAATTGGCTGACGATATTCTGTCTGTTCTTAATCACCATAACCGGCAGCATGATGGAAACAAATAATGACAGTATCACAAGGATCGCCGAGCGTGAAAGAGATAATATCGGCACCAGTAATATCCAAAACTGCACGAGAGATCCGGCAATCATCGACAGCACCAGAACAATCCACATTGAAGATTTTCCGCCATTGAAAAAATTTGAGTCCCCTTCGCCCGATAAACGCGACAAATAAATACTTAAGGAAACCACTATTCCGACAAAAATATAGAGAAGTATATTATAATTCGATGTTTGCATAGTTTGGTCTAATATACTATGCATACGATATGCCAACTAACAAATGGCGAATTTTTGCAAAAAAATGGGTAATTAGGGAAAAAGGAGGACGGAAATTATCAAAATGATATTATGGCGATTATTATTTCAATAATGGCTGACAGGCACGTTTTTGTAAAAAATACAACACCTTTGCATCCTGAACAGAAGAAAAAACTGCGCGACGGATACTACTCCATTTCTTCTTCCTTATCTATATTATCACCACAATAAAAAAGGCAAAACGTTCTATCGTTCTGCCTTTTTTATTGTTGCTGCTTATGTTGAAAGCCTTACTATTTCATCAACAGCATTTTCCTGGTTGAGACGAATTTTTCCGCCTCAATGCGGTAAATGTATACACCTGTTGAAACGGATTGACCAAGATTATTCCGGCCATTCCATTCAACCGAATTCAGACCTGCCGCTACGTCGCCGCTGATCAGAGTTCGTACTTCCCGACCGAGCATATCGTATACTTTCAACAATACTCTCGAAGTGTTCGGTAATGCAAACCGTATGATTGTTGACGGGTTGAACGGATTCGGGAAGTTCTGTTCAAGAGTAAACGCTGACGGTGTTTCTGTGCGGGCTACTGTTGTTACAGGACCGAACGGATTACCGAGAGCAAAATAATCTTTCTGAGCCAGACGTGCTGTTGCAATTAAATCACCAAGACTGGTTCCGCTGATCACTGCAAATGCCGCCTTTGCCGTATCCTTCGCATTAATATCATACGGTCCGACGCTTGCAATAATGCTCTGGTCGTCACTCTTGCCGTTATCGGTGAACATGTTCGTTGTACGGAAAGTTGAAACGAAATTGTTCTTGATCGAATCCGTGAATGCAACTCCTGTCGGATAGATCTCGGCTGCACCGGAAGAAATCCTTCCGCCGCTTAATTGACCCTGGCTTAACGGTACTATGCCTAAGAATGCAGTATTGACTCCGCTTTCCTGTTCGTATGCAACATGCATCTTAAACGGATTGCCGCTGTTAACGCCGGTGATCACGTTTGTTGAATCTCTGATGATCCCGCCGCGATCAGTGCTGCCTGCTGCCGTCATATCAAAATCAAGGAATGCACCGACACGAAGTTTTGAAATCTTAGCACTGGTTTTATTTACAACACCCAATTGCACAAATACGTATCCGGGTTTCGCAGCATTGGTATCGACCAATGTTTTTTCGATCACAGCAATACCGAGCGGACGAACCTGGTTCGAATCGTCATACATGGTTTCTGTACGGATTGTGGTTCCAACCGTTGATATGGTAATATTTTTAAGAGGTCTGAAACCGGGACTGTAATTGCCTAAGCGGTTACGCCATGCATTGGAAACATGCGCAGAATCCGTCGTAAAGATAAACGAACCTTCGAATAACCGTTCCATACCGGCAAATTTAACACCGACTTTATCCTGGAAATCATTAAGACCACCGATGTGACCGACATTGGTCACGGTCGTTTGGATCTTCGATGTGGTAAGCGTTACACCCATACGTACAACCGATGGCGGAGGTGTTGCAGCCGTTAAAGTAACATCGTCAAACAGGTACGTAAAGTTTGCAGATCCGTCACCCATTGTTCCGTTGTCAAAGATCACGACCAGTTTCTGGTACTTCTTGCTGGTGTCTATCGTGCTGTAGTCAAAGGTCAACTCTTCCCAAGCGTTGGCTACTGTTCCGACAACTTCTTTTTCATAACTGACTGCGCCGTCTGTCTGGTTCTCCACTTTCAACAACATTTTCGAACCGACTTTCGGCATATAGACTTTTACTTTGAATATTTTTTTCGCGGAGAAATCCATCGGCGACGTCAGCGAGATATACGATCCGCCCCAGGTTTGTCCGGCACTCTTTACCATCTTGCCGACATTCGCACTGGTGTCGATACCGCTTTTGTGCGGATTCGTTATTTTGGTTGTTGCTCCGCCATCAAAATTGGTAAAGGTATAATTGACCATTGCAGTCTCAAAATCCAACGGTAACACCAGCGGTTTAGGAACTAACGTTACATCGTCAAACAAATAGGTGAAGTTTGCAGATCCGTCGCCCATTGTGCCGTTGTCAAAAATTAATACCAGTTTCTGGTACTTCTTGCTGGTGTCAATGGCACTATAGTCAATCGTCAATTCTTCCCATGCGTTGGCTACCGTTCCAACAACTTCTTTTTCATAACTGACCGCGGCATCTGTCTGGTTCTCCACTTTCAACAACATTTTCGAACCGACTTTGGGCATATACACTTTTACTTTGAAGATCTTGTTCACCGAAAAATCCATCGGCGCTATCATCGAGATCCACGATCCGCCCCAGGTTTGTCCGGCATTCTTAACCATCTTGCCGACATTCGCACTGGTGTCTATACCGCTTTTGTGCGGATTCGTTATTGCGGTTGTAGCTCCGCCGTCAAAATTGGTAAAAGTGTAATTGGTCGAACTTGATTCGAAATTCAGCGGTAGTACGGGTGATTGCACAACAACAGGAGCGGCACCAAATTTAACATCATCAAAATAATATGTCTTCTCTCCTGCCGTTGCTCCGGTCACTCCGAAGTTGAAGAATATAGATACCTTGTTGTAGTTGTAAGCAAGGTTCAATGCTGCTGTTCCTGATGCCTGTGTCGCAAAATCAAAG
>CAIOTF010000047.1 GCA_903861125.1 uncultured Ignavibacteriota bacterium | reverse complement strand
TTTAGCAAACCGCTGGTTTAAGCCACTCACCCACCTCTCCGTGGATTTTTGCTTAATTGCAGTCCAAATATACGAATGAAACGGTGATTTTCAAAGATGTTTTTACAACTATGATCGCAAATCAAACTTCTGCAAAAATATATCTGCTGTGACAGTTTTCGTTGTTCGGGCTGATCGTCACCGATGAAAAATTATTTTTTAAAAGACTTGACAAAGCGATTTGATTACTGTAAATTTATACAGTGTAAATTTATACAGTAAAAAAGTGACAAACGAAATTCAGCAGAACAGGGTGAATATGGCGAGCGGCGATTACACGATGGAAGAGCGGGAAAAGATCAACTCGTATCTTAATAAGATATTGGACATTCTCAACGTAAAATCTCCGGATGACCACTACGGCGGTGTGCAGATATATTTCCCGCGCGAGGCCGGAAAGGTTGTCGGGGATATAGAAGTTTCATTTCGGTCGAAGCATAAATTAAGAAAAGTGATCTAACGTATACGGGTGTTGAGACCTTCAAGCCCGATAGCGATAGGACAAACAAGTCCTCCGCTGTCGGGCTTTTGTATTTATGGAAACAGTCATTCAATCATATAAAACGATACAATTGGCAATGGAAACATCGCCGCCGGCAATCAATTTTCTGCACGGCAATTACGGCATCTATCATACCGCAATGCTTGTTGCCGCTGAACTTCTGCGCAAGAAAGAACCGGTTGTGATTGTCGATGCGGCGAATACAACCGATCCGTTCTTTATTGCAGGCATCTTCAAGACGGCAGGCCTTGAACCGGAAGAACTTATGCAGAGGGGATTTATCAGCCGGTGCTATACATTCTATCAGGTTGATGTGACAATCACCGACGGCTTGGCCGGATTCATGAAAAAGACAAATGCAAAAACAGTGATGGTCTTCGGACTATTGGACCTTATCGATGACGAACAAGTTTCCATTCCGGATTTACACGACATCCTTGCACGGATCAAACAGACATTCGATCAACTGAAAATGGAAAAGATCTCCACGCTGCTTGTTTCAACGCCGCTCCATTTTCAATTGAAAGACCGGGAGGAGTATTTCAACGCATTCAAGGGGATCAGCGATGTCACTTACAGAATCGACAAAGAATACCACCACTCACCCGCCAGACGAGGAAGAAATGGGAAGACTGATAGCGACCGCAACAAGGCTCATCGACAAGGAACGGGAACGGTGGGGAAACTTCCGCCGGGCGCTCCGAAAAGAGCAGCAGGAGCACTTCGATGAGATATTTCGTATTGCTAAACGGAATCTTCCGTCGATCGCGTTCCAAACGACACCGATCACGATGGATAAGATCACGTTATCCGTCCTGGTCAAACTCGTTGGAGAACTCCACGAACTAAAAGAACGCTTACGAAACTACGGGGAGGAGATATGACAGTGCAAGGATGGCTGTTTGACGCGTATGTGAACGATACCGGGATGACGGTGTGGATCATCGATGCCGACGGGAAACGGCATAAGACAGTATTTCCTTTTGCCCCCTGTTTCTATCTGCACGTTTCGGAGCAGGAGGCAGTCACGCTTCGGGAGATTCTTCTTCGTCTTCCGTATCAAGTGACGATGATAAAAACGGCAAAGAAGGATCTGCTCTCCAATAACGATGTTGATGTTTATGCCGTACATGTTCACAATCCCAACCTGTTGCAGAAGGCTGTACGGACACTCTCCAAACAATTTAAATTCTATCAATTCTACAATGCGGACATCAAAGCGGTGCAGATGTTCTACTATACGACACAGTTGTTTCCGCTGGCGTATGGGGAATATACAATAGAGAACGGTCTTCTGAAGTCATGGAATCTGCTTGAAAGAATGGAGGCGGAAACGTATAACGTTCCGCCGCTGACGGTAATGACACTTTCTCCTTCGGCAAAACTTCTGGCGCCGAAGTATCAGCGTTACTTGGAGATCGAAATAGAAGTGGAAGGAAGAAAGAGCGTACTGCAGCAGGAATCGCCGCGGGAACTGATCAATCAGATCAACTATTACCTTTACAAATACGATCCGGACGTAATTCTGACCGAGTATGGCGACGCAACTTTGCTGCCGATGCTGCAGCAGACCGCGTCGGAACTGAACATGCCGCTCTATCTTAATCGTGATGCCGGCGCAGGATTCATGTTCTCAAAAGCGATTACCTATTTTTCCTATGGACAAGTGAAGCAGAGGGACGGCACGTTTGCTCTTTCCGGTCGCTGGCATCTGGACAAGGAGAATTCATTCATTATTAATGAGGGGGATCTTGACGGATTGTATGACCTTGCACGAATGTCGCAGATAGGTGTACAGCAGCAGGCGCGCACGAGCATCGGTTCCGCATTGTCATCCATGCAGATATCGTGGACGTATAGGAACAATGTTCTTGTTCCATACAAGCGCCCGATCAAGGAGGCGTTCAAATCGCTGACCACATTGTTGAAGTCGGACAGGGGCGGACTTCACTTTATGCCGGAGATCGGATATCACGAACAGGTGGGGGAACTTGACTTCGCTTCGATGTATCCGACGATCATGCGGAACAATAATATCTCCACCGAGACGCTGGATTGTCCATGCTGTCCTGATTCCCAACATCTTGTACCCGAGATCGGTTTCCGCATCTGCGAAAAACGGAGAGGATTGGTTCCGGCAACATTGGATCCTATCATAAAAAAACGGGCGCGGTATAAGGAGCTGAGAGCGGATGCGCCGACGGAAGAAGTGCGGAAGAGGTACGACAATAAACAATCTGCGTTAAAATGGATACTGGTAACCTGCTTCGGTTATCTCGGCTTTAAAAAATCGCGCCTCGGCAGAATTGAAGCGCATGAATCGGTGAACGCGTTTGCGCGTGATACGCTGCTTCGTGCAAAGGAGATTGCCGAGCAGGATGGTTTTGAACTGATCCATGCGATTATCGATTGTGTCTGGCTGAAAAAACAGGGTGCCACACACGAAGAGTATGCTTTGCTTGCCAAAAAGATCGAAGAGGGAACAGGCATCAAAATATCCGTTGAAGGAATATACAAGTGGATATTGTTTCCTGTCTCAAAAATGGACGAAGAAATTCCAACGGCAACCCGCTATGTCGGTCTATATGATACCAATGAATTCAAGGTGCGGGGAATCGAGGTGCGGAGAAAGGATGTGCCAAAGTACGTTCAGAAAGCGCAGCAAGCGATGCTGAAAGTGCTCTCAGGCGCGGATGATGTTGACGGCGTGAAAATGCTGGTGCCGGAAGTGCTGGAAGTGACGAAACAGTACATCAATGATCTGAAACAAGGAAATGTTTCACCGTTCGAGCTGGTGATCCGGCGCCGCATTTCGAAAGATCCGTTTGAATATGAGAACAACAGCGTCAGCGCCATCGTGTCGCAGACGCTAGCGGAAGCGGGCGTTCAATTGATGGCGGGGGAAAGCATTCAGTATATCATTACGGATTCAACCGGAAAGAAAGACCCGATGAAAGCAAAACCGCTGGCACTCTATGCGCTGGATGACGGCTACGACGCGGAAAAGTATTCGGACATGGTGTTGGAGGCTGCAGAAACTTTGCTTGAACCGCTGGGGTATTCAAAAGAGAATCTGAAAGAGCAATTGGGTATGCAGACAGCAGGCGAAAAAAGAAAAGCGGCTAAAAAGAAAAGGCCGGTGCAACTGGACTTGCTCTTGAGATAAGATTTAATTACTGATTTGTACTATCTGCAGAGAATTTGCTACGGGCCGTTCGCCGGTCTTATCGGAAGGTGCGTTTACTATTTTCCCGCGAATAATCATTGTGGATGATCCGCCGCCGTCAAGATTGAAGGCATCGGTGACATTAAGGTATTGAAGAAAATTTGCCATTTCAACGAATGTCATACCGACGCTTCGTTCCTGCCGTCCATCCACGATACAAAGAAATAATTTTGTTGTGTCGGCATTGATCCCTAAAAATGTTCTTGGATGCCGCACCGCCGTGAATTTATCCGTCAGTTTTTCGTTGGTATCCGCTATTGCAGGAAGATTCTTTCCATTATACAGTAACCTGCCCCATCCGCCGATCAGCTGTGCAATTTTTGTCGTAACCGGATGTGTCTTTGCTTTGTAATCCATATAGATCCTGACAGTATCGCCGCGCGAAAATGCTGCTAGGAATTTTGATGATGTGTCGGATCTTCCAAAGGATAGTACACCGCCCCCTTCAGGGATAAAAGAATTTCCGGATATTGTAGAAACTGATGCTACCACAAAGCGGAGTGTATCGTTGACAGAAATTTTTTTGCTGACCGGTCTTAATATTATTTCAATTCCCCCCGAATCCGTTTTTGTTGTCGCACCGCGGTACCGGGTATAGAATGTTATTTCGCTGAGAGTTCGCGTACTGTTAAGCCGTTCAAACGTGAATACCGATTTCGATTTTGTGAGAACAGTTCCCGAAAATGTGAATCCATCGATGAGCAGTTTTTTTCCGGCAGTAACGGCAAATTGTGACTTTTGCGGAGACGAGTAACCCGTAACAGGAGCGTAGTCTGTTATCTGATTGTTCACCGGGCAGCTGTCTTTGAAACTAAAGAAATCTCCGTTGATCGCTATAAGCGCGTTTTTTTTCTCCGATGTATTCTTCCGGACCTCTTCCGATGTCGTCACCAATCCATTATGACGCACACTTTCAATGGATAATTGCGGGTTTCTAAGGTCAATTTCTGCTACATGAATTTCTTGAGGGAGTGCAGTCTTGTAAAAAGTGTAGGTTATCCCTGCCGCAACTTGTTCACTAGAAACAATATTGTATGGAATAGTCTGAGAATGGAGCGAAGAGATAAGAATAAAAAATGCAGCAGAGATAGAAAATACTTTCATAGAAGGCTGACTGATGAGGAATCCCTGCCTGATTGAGTAAACCATTAGTTTTCTTATAGGTCAAACGGGCAGGGACCCGCTGACCTTAACAATAGTTCATTTTTGATGATCAAAACGCTGTGGACCGTAGCGGGATCGAACCGCTGACCTTCCCGATGTCCCGATGCCGGGACATCGGGACGCTCTCCCAACTATTGATTCTTTTTTATCAAGTGAAGGGTGTATGTTCTGCTTTTCATTGCCTTAATTTCATACTCTCTTTTCATTGCATCAGATCGAGTTTGAAATTCTTCAGTAAAAACGATTTTCCAAGGAACTCCTGATTTTGTCGACTTGGAGTATCCGCTATTATGTTGATTGAGCCTCTTTGCAAGATCCAAGGCATGACCAACATAGAATTTGCCGGTTTTAAGGCTTTAGAGAATATATACGAAACACATCTTGTGGACCGTAGCGGGATCGAACCGCTGACCTCTACAATGCCATTGTAGCGCTCTCCCAGCTGAGCTAACGGCCCTGAATGAATTATCTAAATATAGGAAAGAAATTGAACAAAGAAAATAATTTCTTTATACTATTGTAACTATTTGGGGTTGCAATGCAGCGATACGTTCCGGTCATTATACTCTCATCACCAAATCCATCCGTTTCGGCGGTGCTTACGTATACCCCATGCTTCGAATTCCATATCAGCAAATATTCCAGAATAAAATATCAGGTGACCGAAGCGCTTCTTGAATCGTCGGGGAATGTTATCTTTCCGAACTTCCGTGTTGTGCGTGAACTTGCCTATTCGATCAACACGGTCCGCGGCGCAGCGGGTAATCCGGAAAAAGAGATACGTGCAGGTTTTTTGAATGCCGTTGGACTGTTCGACGAGATCAGTCATTTTTTGGTACGGATCTATGATGAAAAAGAAAATCCCGGTGCAATGAAACGGGCGTACAAACATTTGAATACCGTGCTCGGCAAGGATGTTGTTGAAAAAACATTGATGCAATTTTTAAAAGAATTTCCGCCGAAATCCGTCTTTAAGGAACAGCAGACGGAAAAAGCGTACTTCGATTCGGTAACATCGAACAGACCGCATAAAGAGATTGCTTTGGAAGAGTTGGTCATGCTGCACCTCTCCAATCTTAATCCTGCAAATAAAAAGGTGAAAGAACTATTCGATGATGTCAATCTCACAAAGCAGACAAAGTATACGGCCGTTATAAAAGAACTGGAACGCTTCTTTGCCAAAGAAAAACCGTTCGGGCCGGACAATCAATCGCTGCTGGATGCTTTGAAACGGCCGATCCTTGAACACCCCGATAATATTGAAGCACAATTAGGATTCCTGAAAGAGCGGTGGGGCATCGTTCTAACCACAAAATTTATTGATCGCATTGCCGGAAGTTTCGAATTTTCGAAAGAAGAAGAGAAATTCATTTGGAATGCATTCAATCCGTTTCGCGGCAAGCCGAATGTTGAAACATTCGTTCCCGACTATAAAAAAGGAAAGGCTCTCACACCCGAAGAACGGAAAGAACTTATTCGCAAGGGTTTGATGAAACCGGAAGATTATGTTTATGCCGAACCGGAGCAATTCACTCCGGATATCGACTGGATGCCGAATGTTGTTCTGATCGCAAAAAATATTTATGTATGGCTCGATCAGCTTTCCAAAAAATATCAGAGGGAGATAAAACGGCTCGATCAGATTCCCGATGAAGAACTGGATCAGCTTGCCCGGTGGAATTTCACCAGTCTTTGGCTTATCGGTGTCTGGGAACGAAGTGCGGCATCGAAGCGGATTAAACAGATCACCGGAAATCTTGATGCAGTTTCTTCTGCGTATTCGCTGTATGATTATGAGATCGCATATGATCTTGGCGGTGAAGATTCGTTTCAAAACCTGAACAGCCGTTGCTGGCAGAGAGGGATCCGTCTTGCCGGCGACATGGTTCCGAATCACATGGGATTGTTTTCAAAATGGGTGGTGGAACATCCGGAATATTTTATTCAATCCGACCACCCGCCGTATCCGAACTATCGTTTCACCGGCGAAAATCTTTCGCACGATCAAGCGGTTGAACTGCGTATCGAAGATGGTTATTGGAGCAGAAGTGATGCCGCTGTTGTATTTCAGCGGATCGATAAGAGGAATGGGGATGTCCGGTATTTTTATCACGGAAACGACGGAACAAGCATGCCGTGGAACGACACCGCTCAGTTGAATCTTCTCAGGGCTGATGTGCGCGAAGCAGTTATCCAGAACATTTTTCACGTTGCCAGGAAATTCTCCGTTATTCGTTTTGATGCCGCAATGACGCTTGCCAAGAAACATTTTCAGCGCTTGTGGTATCCTATGCCGGGAACATCGGGCGTACCATCGCGGCAGGATCATAGCTTGTCCCGTTCGGAATTCGAGGCAATGTTCCCGAACGAATTCTGGCGCGAAGTTGTGGACCGCTTCAATGCTGAAATGCCGCAAACACTTCTGCTTGCTGAAGCATTCTGGCTTATGGAAGGATACTTCGTTCGTACGCTTGGTATGCATCGGGTATATAACAGCGCGTTCATGCATATGCTGATGAAGGAAGAGAACCAGAAGTTCCGTGCGATGATTAAGAATACGCTTGAATTCAATCCGGAGATACTGAAACGTTATGTAAATTTCATGAGTAATCCGGACGAACAAACAGCTGTTGAGCAGTTCGGGAAAGATGACAAATATTTCGGTGTTGCAACATTAATGATCACGCTTCCCGGATTACCAATGTTCGCTCACGGACAAATTGAAGGTTTCACTGAAAAATACGGTATGGAATATCAGCGTGCCTATTATAACGAAATCCCGGACGCATGGCTGATTGTCCGGCATGAGCATGAGATCTTTCCGCTGACGAAGAAAAGGTTCTTATTCAGTCAGGTCCATAATTTTGAATTCTATGATTTCCTGGATGCGCATGGTTCCGTGAATGAGGATGTGATAGCCTATTCAAACAGGGCAGGAACTGAGAGGGCAATTGTTTTCTTTCATAATAAATTTTCGGAGTGCAAAGGATACATCAAGTATTCGGTCCCTAAGGCGATCAATGACCAGGGGAAGGTACGTTCGATCACATTGGCGGAATCGCTGCAACTGACATATTCGGAAAAAATATTGTACCGTTTCCGCGACCGGAGATCGAATCTGGAATATCTAATTTCAGGAAAGAAACTGTCGGATCAGGGAATGCATGTTGAACTGCGGGCGTTTGAATATGCCGTCTTTACAGATTTTCAAGAACTTGCGGATGAAACAGGTGCGTACGCTGCTATTGCTTCGCGATTGAATGGGAGGGGTACAGGAACTCTTGATACATTAATGAAGGAGATACAACTGCAGCCGTTCCACCGGGCGGTGGAGGATGCATTTATTCGGTTCAGTTATGACCATGTAGAAAAAAGCTATGGAAAAATAATCACAGAACTATCCAATTATGCACATATTCCGATCGATCTTGCAGAAGTGAGTTTAGTTCATTCTACGTTGCTTGAAAATGTACAACAGTATTCTGCCGCATATACGAAGGAACAAAAGCAGTCTCTTGATACGTCTAAGAGGAATGCTCGTGTTGATACAGCCATTGATCAGTTGCCGTTGCATCTTTTGCTCTATGATCTTGCCTTTGTGTGTTCAAAAATACTTTTGAACGGTACTCAGCAGCAAAAGCCGCTTGATGTATTTCAGCATCTGCATTTAGACGGTGTCGTGAAAAAAATCATTGTGGCGAATGGGACAAAACAATCTGATGCTGAAAATATTGTATCGATGTTCACGTCGATTTCAAAACAGCATGCGACTATTATTGGGTCTTCCATTGAGCTATCTTCAATTGCCGAACAGCTCTTCAATGATTTTGATACGGCGAGTGTATTGGGAGTAAATCAGCACAATGATATTTGGTATTACAACAAGGAACAGTTCGAAACACTGATGAAGTGGGTGCTGTTCCTCCGGTTCCTGTATACGCCGCGGAGACCCGGTAAAGAGAACATTGATATGAAACTGTTGGAGCGCATGCTGGGACGGGTTCGCGATGCATCGACTCGGTCAGAATATAAGATCGACCGATTAAAAGAACTGCTTCTTGCGGAACCGAAAGCGAAAAAAGCGACAAAAAAAATATCGAAGAAGGGAACGGAAGCAGAGCAACGCACTAAAACGAAAAAAAAGACGACCGGTAAAAAGAAGCAGACGAAAAAACGTTGATTACAAAAAAATACGAAGAACGAAAATAGCGCCATTGATTTTTAGATATTTCTAATTATATTGTATCGGTATTTGTAATACTTATTCCCCTGAGTGTTGCATGACACAGACCGAACCAGACGGACCCCCAACGTCTGGTTTTTTATATGAATATGGGGAAGGAGAAAAAACATGGCAAAGCTTGTCCAAAAAGAAAAAATTACAAAGAAAAATACAAAAAGGTTTGGAACTCTAAGCTTAGAGAAAATAAATTATTTGATTATTCTTGCAGGCGGTGTTGTGATTGTAACCGGGTATATTGCATTAAGCACACATCCGTGGGACAATCCAATTGCGCTGACCGTTGCACCTGTGTTACTCGTGTTAGGGTATTGTGTTATCATTCCTTTCGGAATAATTTTCCGGAAGAAAAAAAATGAGGACGACAACACAGAACAGCAATTGGCAGGACAGTCGTAAATTAAGCTAATTTCATGTTTGGCCGTTGCAAAGCGCGGTTTAATTGCTTATATTTATAGCACTTTAAAAAGTTGATCGCGTAGCTCAGCGGTAGAGCATCTGCCTTTTAAGCAGAGGGTCGATGGTTCGAGACCATCCGCGATCAC
>CAIOTF010000046.1 GCA_903861125.1 uncultured Ignavibacteriota bacterium | reverse complement strand
TGTTATAGAGTCAACCGTAAGCAGTTTTTGGCATCGAAGTAAGGGTCTCGCACAGCTTTTTGAGATCGCAAAGGGGGTCTCGAAGGGCTAAACTACTGATACTAAATATTTTATAGGTGTTGAATAATTCAATATTAAATGCATGTCAACGCAGTGTTTCGAGCATCACTATTGCATGTCTTACTGGTTACTTTGGTGTGGATTTGTTGTGGATGAGGCTCACGCGGGCAAGGAGTTAGGTCTGTGTTCGACTGAATCTATGTTTGGGGCCCATATTAAGATAGTCCACCGGTTACATCTTTATTCTTTCGCTTTATTCCGAATCTGTTCAGCATGACTCGGATAATATTTTTCCACACAATCGGGACAAAATCCGTGTGAGAATTTTGCATCGGTATGCTTTTGCACATAGGTTTCAACCTGTTGCCAAAATCCTTCGTCATCCCTGATCTTTTTGCAGCCCGAACAGATCGGCACAATTCCTTTTAATGTTTTCACTTCGGCAAGCGCACTTTGAAGTTTTTTAATTAAACGTTCCCGTTCAGTTTCAATTTTTTTGCGATCGGTGATATCGGTATGGGTACCGAACATCTTCAACGGCACTCCTTCGGCCGACCTGGTAATGATACTGCCGCGGTCTAAAACCCACACCCAGTGTCCCTGTTTGTGCTTTATCCGGCATTCACAGATGTAGTATGGCAGTTCACCAGCTAGATGGCGCCCCAACAATTCTGCGGATCTTTTCAAGTCGTTGGGATGCGCGAGATTTTGCCACGTAGTAATGCTGCTGGGAGAGAGTTCTTCGAGACTATAGCCGATGATCTCACCCCATCGGTCGTTGTAGATCGTTTCTCCCGTCTGAATATTCCATTCCCATGTTCCTACATTGGTCCCTTCTATGATTCCCTGAAGGCGCAAGTGTTCATTCTTCAGCAACACTTCCGCCTGCTTGCGCTCAGTGATTTCTCTGTGAAATGACTGAATAATTTTCTCGTTTCCGATTGAGACAAGACTCGCCGATACTTCCAATATAATTATATGGCCATCTTTGTGATAATGCTCGACCTCGAATGTTATCGTTTCACCGGAACTTATTCGGGAGATTCTTTCAGAAACACTTCGTGATGTTTCAGAAGTATCCAAATCTTGAAGACTCATACTCTGCAATTCATCGACTGTGTATCCATGCATTTTTGCAAATGACTCGTTTACCGTTGCTATTTTTGAATCTAAAGATAAAAACATAATGCCATCAATTGCTTTAGTATAAAGTGTCCTATAACGTATTTCGTTCGCGCGCGATGTTTCTTCCGTCTTAATGCGTTCGGTAATATCAACTGCGCTGATAGAACATTCTCCTGAATTCTCGTTGGCAATCCCGGTCAACTGAACGGTCAGCCGCTCTTTGCTGTTCCGCACGAGGCTCACTTCGCAGAATTTACTGACGTTGTTATAGAATACTTTTTCAAGGAACGCGTTGAACACCGACTTTGTATCGTCGGAAACAAAAAAACCAAACCGTGCCTGCAGCAGCTTAGAACGCTCCTTGCCGAGCAGCGATGCGCCGGTAAGGTTCAGTTGAAGTATTTCACCTTCTTTGGAAAGGGTAAAATAGCCCGCCGGTGCAAAGTCGTACAATTTCACATACTTGTTCTCGGCAAGCTCCGCTTCTCTCAAATGCGCGCGGTTCAACTCTTCGTGCGTTACAAGCAATTCGGCAGATATTACTTTTTCCTTCTCGGCATTCTCCGACAGCTGCGCATTCATCATCTCCAGCTCGATCTGGTGCACTTCAAGTTCGTGAACAAGTTTCAGTGCATCAATTTCGGATGATGGCGTACCGGTTTCCCGTTTCTTACTTTTCAGCAGTTCTTCCGCCTTTGCGCGAAGAATATCAGCTTCCATATTGTCGTCGGTGTTGCTCATTTCAATATTCCTTTATCCAAATGATTTTGAATCAACTCTCTTTCGAAACAATCTCCGCCACTCTCTGCACAAGATCTTCTGTATTGTATGGCTTTTGGAAATACCCTGTCGGACGGTCTAATCCGAACACCGACAGCGTCTCTTCTTCAGCATATCCGGAACAAAGAAGAACTTTAACA
>CAIOTF010000045.1 GCA_903861125.1 uncultured Ignavibacteriota bacterium | reverse complement strand
TTTTGTTCTGGAAGGAGGGTGTATAGTTGGAAATATTACTAGCTGATATACCATGTTGACATCATAGGTATCATTTCGTAAATTGACAGCGCAATAAGAAAACAGAAAACTTCCGCAATAAACAATAAGTAATAACACTTTTGCATGTGATGGTACCGGAAGCACCGCTGTTTCGCGAGAGAGTGTCCGTTTTTTAACATGAGGGAAACTCCAAGCTGGAGTCCAAGCTGCCGCCAGCTGGCATTTCTTACCAATCGGCGATCAGTTTTTGGCAGCCGATTTTTTCTTAAGATTTACTGAATGATACCTTGCACTCGTAGCTCAACTGGATAGAGCGTTGGCCTCCGAAGCCAAAGGTTTCGGGTTCGACTCCCGACGAGTGTACAAAAGAAAAAAAAGCCAAAGGTTACGGGTTACATGCCCGACTGACCTGTAGTTTTCAAAGTCGGTCAGGTCCGAAGGACTCCTTCGGAGCGGGGACTCCCGACGAGTGTACAAAAGAAAAAAAAGCCAAAGGTTACGGGTTACATGCCTGACTGACTAGTAGTTTTCAAAGTCGGTCAGGTCCGAAGGACTCCTTCGGAGCGAGGACTCCCGATGAGTATACAAAGTTATTGTAATCCTCCGACATTCATAAACAGAATTTCTGCCGTATCTGTTTCTTCCATTTGCCTCCCTGGATTACCGCTGACTCTATATTAAAGACATTTTTGTCCCACATTTGCTAAAAGTATTCGAAAATGATGCATATTTGAAAAAATCAACACCGAAATTGATGAAATTTTAATCATAAATTGACGGCACGCTCTTTGTCTCTGTTTTGGCAGTGTTTTCAGGCAATTTCAGATTTTTTTGACTATAAAAAGGCTTACATGATTTTGTTACGGTTACTACCTCTCTTCATTCTTTTCAATCTCTCAGCAATATCTCAAACCAAAGAAGAATGTCTGGCGTGTCATTCTGATAATTCATTGACCGCCGAAAAAAACGGCAAGACTATTTCACTCTTCGTTAACGAAGAGCATCTGAAAAATTCCCCCCATAAAAAATTTAACTGCACATCATGTCATACCGGATTTGATCCGAATAATGTCCCTCACAAGGAGAACATTCAGCCGGTTCAATGCGTAACGTGCCACCAGAAAAATCTGCAGAAACATGTGTTCCATAAAACAGTGGTTGCACCCGGAGCGGATGCCAGCAAATTATGCAAACAATGCCACGGCAAGCATGATGTTGTCTCCCCGAAGGTTGAAGGATCGAAATTCAATCGCGTTAATATTGTAAATGCATGCGGCACATGCCATGAGGATAAGAAGGAAATATATTTAAAATCTGCACACGGTGCTGCACTAGCAGCAAAGAACCCTAATGCACCGAATTGTCTCAATTGCCATTCTGTGCTGATGCCGATGAATGGTGCACGGAAAGATACTGCCGTACTGAAAATGGTGCAGGAAAAAATGTGTGTGTCGTGCCATAGCAAACAGGAGGCCTCTTCGGGAACGACATCAAAATTTGTGATGGCATACGAACAGAGCGTGCACGGCCAGGCAATTAAGAACGGTAACGGAAAAGCAGCAACATGCATTGATTGTCACGGTAGTCATGAAATGCAGAAGGGGATATTCCCCGAATCAAAAGTTCACAAAGCAAATATTCCTCAGACCTGTTCGAAGTGCCATGGCTCCATTGTCGACCAGTACAGAAAAAGTATTCACGGCACATCGCGGGCGAAAGGGAATGAGTCGGCTCCCGTTTGTACGGATTGCCATGGCGAACACCGGATCCTAGCGCCAAAAGATCCTAACTCGCCGGTTTCCAAACTTCATGTCTCTGCGGAAGTATGCGCTCCATGCCATAGTTCTGTAAAGATGTCGGAAAAGTTCGGACTCGCAACGCGCCGCAACGAAAGTTTCATGGATAGCTTCCACGGTCTTGCTGTGAAGGCGGGAAAAACCGAAGCCGCAAATTGCGCAAGCTGTCACGGCTTCCACGATATCCTCCCGTCAAAAGATCCGGAATCACGCGTTCATAAATCGAAACTTGCCGTAACGTGCGGAAAGTGCCATCCCGGTGCAAACGAAAATTTTGCTCAGGGTGCTGTACACGTTGTGCTGACGACAACGTCCGAAAATGACCTGCTCTTTTTTGTTTCCAATCTTTATATCGTCCTTATTCTTGTTACAGTTGGCGGCATGGCATTACACAACCTGTTGGATTTTTGGAGGAAATCAAAAAACAAACTTACAGAACGCCGTCGGGGCGGATATCATCATCGTGTGAGCCATGCACTCTATGTAAGGATGACACTGGGTGAACGTCTGCAGCATTTCACCCTCCTCTCAAGTTTTATTACGCTCGTACTCACCGGGTTCATGCTGCGGTATCCCGATGCGTTCTGGGTTGTTCCCATTCGCTCAATCAGTCCTTGGGTATTCGAGATACGCGGTGTACTGCATCGCACAGCCGCAGTGATTATGGTTTTGGTCAGTCTGTATCACATCTATTATATATTGTTTGTGCCGCGCGGCAAGCAGCTGATCAGGGATCTGCTGCCGAAAATACAGGATCTTTATGATGCCATCGGTGTGGCAAAATTCAATCTCGGTATTTCTAACGTAAAACCGCTGCTCGACCGGTTCAGCTATATTGAAAAAGCAGAATATTGGGCGTTGATCTGGGGAACAATTGTAATGAGCGTTACCGGAGGAATTCTTTGGTTCGACAATACATTCCTCGGTCTGATCGGTAAACTGTGGTGGGATGTTTCGCGCACAGTACATTTTTATGAAGCATGGCTCGCAACGCTTTCAATCATTATTTGGCATCTCTATTTTGTCATCTTCAATCCGGAAGTCTATCCCATGAATCTTGCTTGGTTGAAAGGGACGATCACCGAACTGGAAATGCTCGAAGAACATCCTTTGGAATTGGAACGGTTGAAACTGCAGGAAGAGATGGAAAAGAAGAAAAAAGAAACGGAAAGCAAAGGATAATGAAAAAAAATCTTCTGAAGTATTTCGCTGCTGTATGTGTGCTGTTCTCCATTTCCGCATCGTTCGGTCTGGCGCAGGACAATAGCGAGTGTCTTGCGTGTCATGAAGATAAATCTCTGGTTCAGGAAAAGAACGGGAAACAAATTCATCTGTTCCTTGACGAGAAAAAATTCGGATCATCAAGTCATAAAGATATGACCTGCGTGTCGTGCCATGAGGGATTCGATCCGAACAACATTCCGCATAAAGAAAAAATTACTCCGGTGAAATGCGGAACGTGTCACGAAAAAGAACAGGAGATGTACAGACAATGCCGGCACGGCGAACAGGCATCGAAAGGTGATCCGCTGGCCCCGCGTTGCTACGATTGCCACACGAAACACGAAATACTTCCCCCTTCGAATCCTAAATCTACCGTTGCACCGTTTAATGTCCCTTACACCTGCGGTAAATGTCATAAAGAGGGTGCTGCTGTTTCAAGTCAGCGAGCAGTCTCTCAGGATCATATCCTTGAAAATTACACCGAAAGCATCCACGGGGAAGGCCTCCTTAAAAAAGGATTATCGGTCGCTGCAACGTGCGCATCGTGCCATTCGGCGCACATGATCCGTCCGCATACAGATCCGAAATCTACGATCAACAGAAAAAATATTGCCAAGACCTGTCAGAAATGTCATTCCCAGATCGAGACGGTGCATCGCAAAGTGATCAAAGGCGAATTGTGGGAAAAAGAAGCGAACGTTCTTCCTGCATGCGTTGATTGCCATCAGCCCCATAAAGCGAGAAAAGTATTTTACGATCAGGGAATGGCGAATAAAGATTGCATGACATGCCATGAAAAAAAGGATGTGAAGTCTTCCAAAGATGGACGTTCACTATTTGTTGATGTAGCCGAATATGCGGGATCGAAGCACGGTCCAAAAGTCGCCTGCAGTCAGTGTCATAGCGAAGTAAAATCGTCTCACACCCGCCCCTGCGATGCGATCACGAAAAAAGTTGATTGCGCCCAGTGCCATACCGAAGTGGGCGACCAGTATAAACTGAGTACGCATGGAAAACTTTTTGCAAAGAATGACCAGAATGCTCCAACATGCAAGGAATGTCACGGCAACCATGGAGTAAAAGGAAAGGCCGATCCGACATCACCGATTTTCTCCATCAATGTGCCGGCACTCTGTGCGCGATGCCATCAGGAAGGGAAGAAAGCTGCATTACGGTATAAAGGGGAACAGCACGACATCATCAATCACTACGCGGAAAGTATTCACGGCAAAGGATTGGCAAAAAGCGGATTGACCGTAACAGCAAAATGTACGGATTGCCATACATCGCATCGCGAATTACCGAAATCGGATACAACCTCGAGCGTGAACGCTAAAAATCTTCCCGCAACTTGCGGCAAATGCCATCATGGAATTGAAGAAAAATTTTCAAAGAGCATCCATTCCCGTCTCGTCTCAAAATCTGACAAGCCGCTGCCGGTGTGTAATGATTGTCATACCGCGCACACCATCAACCGTACCGATGCGCAAGGATTTAAACTCGGCGTGATGACAACATGCGGAAAATGTCACGATGAAATCACCAAAACGTATTTCGAAACGTATCACGGAAAAGTTGCACAGCTCGGCTACACCAAAACAGCAAAATGTTACGATTGCCACGGCTCGCACGACATACTGCCGATCGGCAATCCGGCGTCGCATTTAAGCCGGCAGAATGTGGTTGAAACCTGTCAGAAATGTCATCCGGGTGCGAATAGAAAGTTTGCCGGGTATTTAACACATGCAACACATCATGATCCGGATAAGTACCCGATTCTTTTCTGGGTTTTCTGGGGAATGACATCGCTCGTTGTCGGAACATTTGCAATATTTGGTGTTCACACTATCCTCTGGTTGCCGCGCGCATGGCAGATGAGAAAAGAACACGTAAAAGTCGAAAAGGAACATGCCAACGAACCGCAGTACCAACGTTTCAGCAGATTGAACCGGATTCTGCACATCATTATGGTGGTTAGTTTTATTTCGCTGGCGCTGACGGGAATGACCTTGAAGTTCTCCTACACAGGCTGGGCTGGTGTCGTTTCAAGATTCTTTGGCGGATTCGAATCGGCCGGATATGTGCATCGCGTTGCGGCTACTTTTTTGGTCGGGATATTTATCACGCACATCGTTGATCTGTTCAGACGGCGCAAGAAAGAATTCGGAACGTGGAAAAATCTCCTCTTCGGAAAAAATTCTCTCATTCCGATGAAGAAAGATCTCTTCGATGCCATTGATTCCATAAAATGGTTCATCGGTAAAGGTCCGCGTCCGCAGTACGGCCGGTGGACGTATTGGGAAAAGTTCGATTACTTCGCAGTATTCTGGGGTGTGTTTGTCATCGGTTCTACCGGTGCCACGCTTTGGTTTCCGGAATTTTTTACCAAATTCCTGCCGGGATGGGCTATCAACGTTGCCACCATCATTCACAGCGATGAAGCGCTGCTGGCGACAGGATTCATCTTTACAATCCATTTCTTCAACACGCATTTACGGCCGGAAAAATTCCCGATGGACATTGTTGTTTTTTCGGGACGCATGTCGGTAGAGGAATTGAAACGCGATAAGCCGGCGGAATATGCGGAGCATATCGCGAATGGTACGCTTGAGCAGCATCTTGTTGAACCGTATCAGCCGATCGTGATCCGCGCAATAAAAATGTTCGGCTGGACGGCACTCACCATCGGATTCAGCATCGTCATCTGGATTGTCTACGCGATGATCTTCAACTACCAATAAGAAAGGATACTGTCGATGCGCAGATTTATTCCGAAAACATTCTTCAATCCGATCAGCATGATCGGTGCAGCAATCGCAGGCATCAGTCTTTTCCTCGGCATCTTCCTGATGGTGCTCGACTATTTTGCTGGCGGTGGAAGGGCATACGTTGGCATCATCACGTTCATCATCCTTCCGTTGTTCATCATCCTTGGCCTTGCCATCACACTTGTCGGTATCATCCGCCAATGGTGGCTCCGCCGTCATGCACGCGGATTAGAGTATCATTTCCCAGCGATCAATCTGAACGATCCTCATCACCGGACGGTGTTCGGGTTTGTTGCCGGTCTTTCTTTGTTATTTTTAGTTGCGCTTGCTTTCGGAAGTTTTCAAATGTACGAATATACCGAATCGGTGCAGTTCTGCGGCACCACGTGCCATTCGGTGATGAAACCGGAATATACGGCATACATGTATTCACCCCACGCACGTGTTTCATGTGCGGAGTGTCATGTCGGATCCGGAGCGGATTGGTACGTGAAGTCAAAACTATCCGGTGCATATCAGGTTTATTCGGTGATGTTTAACAAATACAGCCGCCCGATTGAAACACCAGTACGGAATCTGCGTCCGGCACAACAGACATGCGAACAATGTCACTGGCCGAAGCATTTCTTCGCGGAAAAACAGATCGAAAAAACGTATTTCCTCTCCGACGAAAAAAATACATCGTGGTGGCTCAATCTTCTTCTGAAGATCGGTGGCGGCAACACGGAAACAGGTCCGACATCGGGTATCCATTGGCACATGAATATCAATAATAAGATTATGTATGCCGCGACTGACAGCCAACGGCAGGTGATACCGGTAATCCAGGTCTATGAAAAAAGCGGAAAGATCGTTACCTATAAATCAACGGACGATTCATTCAAAGAGGAACAGTTGAAGAATGCCGAAGTGCGGCAGATGGACTGCATTGATTGTCATAACCGTCCGACACACATTTACCGTACACCGAATGAAACGGTAAACGAAGCAATGAAACTTGGATGGATCAATCCGAAGTTACCGTCGGCAAAATCAATTTCTGTTGAAGCATTGGGCAGGCCGTATGCTACAGAACAGGGTGCTATGGATAGTATCGGTGTGTTCATACACGAACAGTATGCACTTCGGTTTCCCGATGTATCGCGAACGATGAAATCGGATATCGACAGCACTGTTGAGCGGATCAAAAAAATATACAGCCGAAATTTCTTCCCGGAAATGCGCGTTTCCTGGAAGAACTATCCGAATAACATCGGTCATTTATATTCTCCGGGTTGTTTCCGATGCCATGATGGCAAGCATGTCGGCGATAACGGGAAAGTACTTTCCCGTGACTGTAATACCTGCCATGTTATTCTTGCACAAAAACTTGATAAAAAAGATCTTCACATTTCATTGGATGGTGTAAGCTATGAGCATCCCGTCGATATCGGCGATGCGTGGAAAGAGATGAACTGCAGCGAGTGTCACGGCAATCAATAAAATTTTGTTGATGGAAGAGAAGGGCGGATTCACATCACTATCGTTTAATACACTTAAACAAAGGAGATTGAATGAAACGGCTTCTTCAAAAAATCCCGGATTCTCTGCTGCGAGTAGGCACGGCTTTTATCGTGTTCATCGCCGCCGTAATTTTGGTGCGCTCGCTGATCCCGGCGTCGTTGAAAAACACCGAGGAACATAGAAAGGCAACGGTCGAGAGGGAAGTTGCTCATCCGGTCCGTTATGCAGGATCTGAAGTGTGCGCGGACTGTCATGAACAGTTTGAGCTTAAAAAAAAGGGATACCACAAAAATTTGGCGTGTGAAACATGTCATGGTGTCGCGAAAGAACACACCGAAAATCCCGGAGATGTCAAACCGGTAAAGAATACAAAACGTGAAGCGTGTGTGCTTTGTCATATCTATAATCCTTCCCGACCGACAGGGTTCCCGCAGATCAATCCGTCAATCCATAATCCGATGCGCCTCTGCATCGAGTGTCATAATCCACACGATCCGAAACCGCAGCATACTCCGCAAGAGTGTCAGGCGTGCCATGCTCAGATTGCACGGACAAAAGCTGTGTCGTCTCACGCACGGCTTGAATGCACTACATGCCATACGGTTCCCGAACAGCACAAGATCACTCCCCGCCAGGTGCGGCCGACCATTCCTTCTGACCGTTCATTCTGCGGTAAGTGTCATGCAAAAGAATCTAAATTCGTCGGAACGCCGAAGATCGATCTTGTCATGCATGGAGAAAAATATCTGTGCTGGCAATGTCACTATCCACATATGCCGGAGGTCGAATAATTATGGAACGAAGAAATTTCTTTAAAAAGGGAATGACATTGCTGACCCAGCTTGGTGTGCTCAGCACTTTCGCGAAAAAGGCAAAGGCAGAGACTAACGGTTACGATCCGTCGAAGCATTATTACGGCATGGGCATTCAAGTGAACAAATGCATCGGTTGCGGAAAATGCATGGAAGCGTGTAAAGAAGAGAACGGTGTTCCAAAAGAACCGTTTTATTTCCGCACATGGGTCGAACGGTATATTATTAAGAAAGATGCCGAAGTGATCGTGCAAAGCATCGATCCGCGGATCGATAGGATTGGAAACAGTGTTCCCGAAAATGAAATGATGCGGAGCTTCTTTGTTCCGAAACTCTGCAACCATTGCGATCATCCTCCGTGTGTTCAGGTTTGCCCGGTCGGCGCAACATTTAAGACGGATGACGGTGTGATCCTTGTCGATTCTGACCGGTGCATCGGCTGCCGCTATTGCATTCAGGCATGCCCGTACGGCGCTCGGTATCTCAATCCCGTCACATCAACAGCTGATAAGTGTACGTTCTGTTATCATCGCATCACCAAAGGTATGCTGCCGGCGTGCGTTGAGGTTTGTCCCACGCAGGCCCGTATCTTCGGCGACATTAAAAGTACGGCAAGTCCGCTGACACGCTTCAAACGTATGTTCAAACTTCACGTATTGAAACCTTCATTGAATACCGATCCGAAGGTTCAATATGCCGATTTAGACGGGGAGGTACGATAATGAATCCAGTCAATGAACATCTCTACGAAATGCTTAAACAGGTGAGCGGATATATCTATCCGAACGAAGTGGAATTCCATTGGAGCATTCTCATCGTTGTCTACCCATACTTGACCGGTTTGGTTGCAGGGGCATTCATTCTTGCCTCACTTGTAAAGGTCTTTAAGGTGAAACAGCTGCAGCCGGTGTACCGTCTTTCCATGCTGACCGCTCTTTCGTTCATGATTATTGCTCCGCTGCCGCTTCAGTTGCATTTGGGGCATTTTGAACGGTCATACGAAATATTTCTTACACCCAATTTCACCTCAGCCATGGCGATGTTTGGCTTCGTTTATGCATGGTATCTTATGGTCGTGATCCTTTTGGAAATTTGGTTTACGTACCGGCGCGATCTCATCCGCTGGGCTGAAACCGATAAACCGGTGATGAAATTTATTCACCGTGCGCTTGCACTCTTTTCCAAAGACACGAGCGAGGAAGGTGAGAGATTTGATATGAAGGCGGTTAAGTTCATAACAATCATCGGTATCCCTTCCGCGTTTATGCTGCACGGATATGTCGGCTTTATTTTCGGTTCGATCAAAGCAAATCCGTGGTGGAGCAGCGTGCTCATTCCTATTGTTTTTCTTTTTTCCGCGATCGTTTCAGGCATTGCTTTGGTGATGCTTCTCTATATGGTGGTAACTCCGCTGCGCGGCGAAAAAATCGAGATTGCTTGTGTTGATAAAATGGCTTCGTTTCTTTTCATCGCCGTCATTATCGACTTCTCGCTGGAAATGCTCGACTTCATACACCGCTTGTATCAAAGTGAAGAATCGATCAAGATCCTTTCCGATCTTGTAATGAACAGACTCTTTATCAGCCTTGGCATTATCCAGGTTCTGCTTGGAATGATAGTGCCTCTGGTTCTCATTCTCTTCATTAAATTATTTAGGGTGGACGAAGAACTCAGGAAACTGTTCTATTTTCTTGCCGCTATCCTTATCCAGATGGGTATTTTTGCCACACGATGGAACGTGGTGATGGGCGGACAGATGTTTTCAAAGAGTTTCCGCGGTCTGACCGCTTACAAGTTAGAGATCGGCGGGATGGAAGGTTTGTTCATGACGCTTGCATTATTGATCGCGCCGTTCTTTATCCTTGCGCTGTTAATAAAGATACTCCCTCCATGGGAACAGCAATCGGCACAATCGTAGCACTGTATAAAAGATTTTTGCATAAGTTTCAAAATAAAAATGTATTTTAACACGTCAATTTTTATCGACAATGAATAATTACATAGAGGAGGTTTTGTATGTCGGATATTCCTGATCCGCACGTTCAGCAGGATAAAAGAGATTTCTTAAAATTTGCGCTGTTCGGCGGACTCTTTGCATGGCTTGCCGCAGTCATCTTTCCGGTACTATCATATCTCAAACCTCCGAAGCAAGCCGAAGTCATCGTCAACAGCGTTAAAGCAGGGAAGATCGCAGACTTTGCAAACGACAGCGGTTCGATCATTAAATTCGGTAACAAACCCGTTATACTTATCCGCAATCCTCAGGGAGAATTTAAAGCGTTCTCTGCTGTCTGTACGCATCTTGAGTGCACCGTGCAGTATAAAAAAGATTTGGGCATGATTTGGTGTGCATGTCATAACGGAAAATACGACTTGAACGGACGTAATGTGTCCGGACCGCCCCCGCGGCCGCTGGATGAATTCAGAGTCACAGTTCAAGGCGAGGAGGTATCCATTTCTAAAAAATCATGAAACCAACTCTAAAAAAAATATACGACTGGGTCGATGAACGCCTCGAGCTTCAAGACCTTATAAAATTTATGGCGAAGAAATATGTGCCGGTGCACAGCCATTCCATTTGGTACTACTTTGGCGGCGTATCATTATTCCTCTTCACCATTCAAGTAGTTACCGGCATCCTGTTATTGATGTATTACAAAGGGAGCGAAGAGCTTGCTTTTGAAAGCATTCAATTCATCATGTCAAAAGTGGCATTCGGTTGGCTCATCCGTTCGCTGCACAGTTGGACGGCCAACCTGTTTATTCTTACGGCAATGATCCATATGTTCAGCGTCTTTTTCGAAAAAGCTTACCGCAAACCGCGAGAACTAACGTG
The DNA here is from genome assembly GCA_903861125.1 of uncultured Ignavibacteriota bacterium. Lineage (GTDB taxonomy): Bacteria > Bacteroidota > Ignavibacteria > UBA10030 > UBA8401 > UBA8401. The sequence continues at coordinate 10,450 of CAIOTF010000045.1, read as the reverse complement.
GCTGACCGGAATGCTGATGCTGTTTCTCCTGCTCGGTTTCGGTTTTACCGGTTATCTTCTACCGTGGAACGAACTGGCATTTTTTGCCACAAAAGTCGGAACCGAAATTACCGGCGTTGTTCCGATCGTTGGCAAACCCATTCTGCAGTTCATGCGCGGTGGAGATGACGTAACAGGTGCAACACTCTCCCGCCTGTTCGGATTTCACGTTGCAGTCCTTCCCGGAATTTTTACGCTGCTGCTTGGCGCACATTTGCTCTTTGTGAACCGGCAAGGAATGAGCGAGCCGCTGCATTATGCCGAAACACCGGAAAAAGACCGTAAGACGATGCCGTTCTTCCCTAATTTTCTTCTTCGCGACCTGTTGTTCTGGCTTATTGTTCTAAATGTGCTGGCAATCCTGGCAGTTTTCTTCCCGTGGGAACTTGGTACCAAAGCCGATCCGTTCGCATCTGCACCTGCCGGTATAAAACCGGAATGGTATTTTCTGTTCATGTTCCAGACTCTAAAATACATCCCTGCACAAATCTGGTTCATCGATGGTGAAGTGCTTGGCGTGTTGGCATTTGGTGCCGCCGGATTTTTATGGTTGATGGTTCCGTTTTGGGACCGGCAAAGTTCTGCCGGCGAAAGCAAGCGCTTTGTCAACTATATAGGTCTTTTTGTGGTGATGTACATTATTCTCTTTACGATAATCGGATGGCTCGCATGAGACAAAAATATTTCGTTTTCAAATGCGTTGCTGCATCGTTTTTGTTTTTCAGCGGAATACTCATAGCCGGCGATCAGTGTATCACATGTCATACCACTGTTGTTGGTGATAAACCTTCCGAGCAGTTTCAGCACGACATCCATTCCAAAAAGGGGATCTCCTGCGCGGATTGTCACGGTGGGAACAGAAATATGGAGGAGATGGAAGCGGCAATGAATCCGAAGGAAGGATATAAAGGAGTGCCGAAAGGAGATGCGATCTCGCAGACCTGCGCAACCTGCCATGCCGATCCGGAACGAATGAAAAAATACGGTTCAACACTGCCGACAAATCAATGGACAAATCTGCAGACAAGTGCCCACGGGAAATTGTCGACAAACGGTAAAGAACACATTGCACAATGTATTACCTGCCACAATGCACACGGTATTGTTCCGGTAAAGGATCCGGCTTCTCCGGTCTATCCGTTGAACGTCGTGAAGACATGTACAAAATGTCACGCCAGCGCAACATTTATGCGGACATATAATCCTTCACTGCCCATCGATCAGGGAGAAAAATACCGTACAAGTGTTCATGGTATGCTCAATGCAAAAGGGGATCCGAAACCTGCAGTCTGTTCCAGTTGCCACGGCAGTCATGATATCCGCACATCGAAAGATGCCAAATCATCGGTCTATGCTGTGAACTTGCCGGGTACATGTTCCAAATGTCACAGCAATGCGCAGTACATGAAAGATTACAAGATCCCTACAAACCAGTATGAAAAGTATGCAAAAAGTGTTCATGGCACTGCCTTGTTGCAGAAGCATGATGTCGGGGCTCCGTCGTGCAACAGTTGCCACGGTAACCATGGTGCAACGCCTCCGGGTGTCGAATCGGTTTCAAAAGTGTGTGGTACGTGCCACGCATTAAATGCCGATCTCTTCTCATCAAGTCCGCATAAAAAAGCATTTGATGAACGCAAATTGCCGGAATGCGAAACGTGTCACAGTAATCATGGAATCGTTGCTGCCACGGATTCACTGATCGGCGTAACGGCCCAAGCGGTTTGCAGCCGCTGCCATCATGAAAATGATAATCCAAAAGGATTTGCCGCTGCCAAAGCGATGCGTTTGATGGTCGATAGTTTGTCGCTTTCCGGCAGTGTTGCAACTGCGCTCGTCAACGATGCCGAACAAAAAGGGATGGAAGTGACCGAAGCGAAATTCAAACTGCGCGATGCACGTCAGGCACATTTGGAAATGAGAACTATGGTGCATGCGTTCAACGAAGCAAAATTCCGTGAAGTGATCGATAAAGGAATGGCAGCAACAGCCTTAGCCAAGGGGGAAGCGCAGGGAGCAGTAGATGAATATTATTTCCGGCGTATCGGTCTGGGAGTTTCAACGTTGATCATGTCGCTGCTTGCAATAGCGTTGTTTATCTATATTAAAAGGATCGAAAAGAAACAGGCAGAACAACGCTGACAGCATTAATGAAACCGGCGAAGTCCGAAGAATTTGTAAACTGTTTTTTATTATTCAACTAAATCATAATAGGAGTAATATGAAAAAAATGCACACAAAAATAATGTTGCTTTGCGTACTGTTTGTGCTTCCGTTGATGGCGCAACATAAATATATCGGCGTAAGCCAGTGCGCCATGTGCCATAAAACTGAAAAAGTAGGTAAGCAATTCGATATCTGGAAATCATCCAAACATTCGCAAGCGTTCGTTACTTTGACGACTGATAAAGCAAACGAAATAGCAAAAGCAAAAGGCCTTACAAAATCTGCCGCTGAATCGCCGGAGTGTTTGAAATGCCACGTAGCCGGATACGGTGCGGATGCAGCATTGTTCGATAAAAAATTCGATATGAAAGACGGTGTGCAGTGCGAAGTATGCCATGGTCCCGGTTCTGATTACAAATCGGTTACGGTAATGAAGGACAAAGAAAAAGCATTGGCGGCAGGGTTAATTGTCAGTAAGGACGATCCAAAGCTGTGCGAAAAATGTCATAACAGTGAAAGTCCGAGCTTCAAAGAATTCAAATACAAGGAGATGTGGGAGAAGATCAAACATACCATCCCTGCAAAAGGATAAAGCAAAAGGTATTGATGAAAGAAGACTGCGCTCAATAAAAAATCGAGAAGTTTTCTGTGTTGCAGCGTGTATTGAGGGTCTATAGGAAGAAATGGTATAAAAGATAAATTTGTCTGATTACTTCCTACCTTTGCAAATTGAAGGTTGAAAAAATTTGCATTCGTAGGAAGTATCAAAAAAAAAGATGCTTAATTGGGTAAATTTAAGTAAAATACCACGGCACAAAATTTGCGTTACATATACAAACTTATATATTTCGCCCTCATAATTTACTTCAAAGGAGACTTGATATGAAAAGATACTCGCTTCTATTATTGGTGTTCGTTTTTTCGCTTCCGCTGTTTGCTCAAAATAAATTCGTTGGTGTGAACACATGCGCATGCCACAATCTTCCGAAACAGGGAAAGCAAGTTGAAGTTTGGAAAAAATCAAAACATGCAGAAGCATTTGAAACATTGAAATCACCGAAGGCCGCAGAATTTGCAAAAGCAAAGAAGATCGCCGGCGCTCCGAGTGAAGCAAAAGAATGTCTTGCTTGCCATACGACCGGTTTCGGTGATGCTGCAGAAAAATCGTTCAAACCGGAAATGGGTGTTCAATGCGAAGCATGCCATGGTGCCGGTTCCGGATACAAAGCACTTCATAACAAACCGGAAAATAAAGAAAAAGCTGTTGCGGCAGGTTTTGTTGCAAAACCAACAGAAAAACTTTGCGTAACATGCCATGTTGATAAGATGCATGCTGTTAAAGCTTTTGATTTCAAAAAAATGTACGAAGTGATTAAACATCCGATGCCGAAAGGATAATAATGGTACGCAGAATATACATCGGTCTTGTCTTGCTCACAGTCAGCGCTTCGGCGCAAATGACGACGGGACGACTAACAACATCGTTCTACGGATTTGAAGGCAGAGATACAGCGCTTGCAAAAGTATTGTATCTAAGAGCATACGAGAATGTGTATGTGAATGCTGCTACTGAAAATTATTCCTTCAATATGAATGCAATGGTATCGAACGATTTCGGTGCCACGATCGAAACGGATCCGGAATTGCGCGTTAATTCATTCCTATTCAAAGTAAAGAACATTGGCGGCGTTGCAGATCTTTCTGCAGGCCGCCAATTTGTTTTTGCCGGTGTCGGCAGCGGATTGATCGACGGTGTTACCGGAACGGCACGGTTTCTTGACAGAACCCTTGAAGTGACCGGTTACGGCGGTTCGAATGTAATTCAATCACGCGATATCAGAAAAAACTATATCGGATCGAACGGATTGTTCGGCGGACAGATAACCTATGCTCCCGTTGAAGAGGGCGTTGTCGGTCTCAGTTACATGAACAAGCGTTGGGAACGGAAACCATATACTGCGCAGCGGATGGATTCATTGTTTAATCCCTATTATATAGTTGTCAATAGCAGACCGAACGAAGAAGAACTTGCATCGCTTGATCTTGAATATGCGCATGAAGATGCATACTCAGTGCAGGCAAAGACAGATTTTGATTTCCGCACGGAAGAATTATCGAAGATACAGACCTTTGCCCGTGTCGGTGTAATGAAGGAACTGAATGTAACGGCTGAATATATTTATCGTCAGCCGAGAGTGGCATACAATTCGATTTTCTCGGTTTTTAATGTGAACAGTACAAAAGAGATCGAAGGGGGATTGGAATACCGTCCTCTGATGAAAACATTTTTCTTCGCCCGTTTCGCCAATGTTGCCTACGTTGATGAAAGCAGCCAGCGTCTGGTGGTCGGCGGAACGTACGATGTTTATTCGGCGACCTACACGCAGAATTTTGGCTATGCCGGCGAACTCAATGGAATATCATTCCAGGCTCTCTATCCTATGCTTGATAAGACCCTGACGCCAATGTGTGCCATCGGTTATGCTTCGTATAAACCATCGAAGGATGAACCGTCGAACAATGTTTTGAACGGAACGTTGGGTGTTGTTTATCGACCGGTCCAAACACTGTCGACCGATCTTCAGCTGCAATGGATCAGCAACCCGCAGTACAGCAGCGATATGCGCATTTTCCTCAAAATTAACTATTGGTTCAGTGAAAAGTTGAATTGGTTATGATGAAAAAAAATCTTCTGATAGCGTCGATCGCCTCGCTTCTGATCGCACTCGTGATCATCGTCCGCACCAGCGCTGTTGCCGGTGAAGACGCGCAGCTCGACAAAAAACAAATATTGAAATTCTCGCACAGTAAGCATATTGATTCGGGGATCGAATGTTCCTCTTGCCATACGCCGGAAAAATTGACGAAAAATGCATCCGAAAAGATGCTGCCGACGCACACGGAATGTCAAACATGCCATGAGCAGGAAGTGAACGATAAGTGCAGTATGTGCCACGTGGATGAAAAAAATCCGGAGGCGTTACCGAATCCAATCCGTGAGATACGTTTTGACCACCAAAAACACGTTGTGGGTCAGAAGGCCGAATGCGTAACTTGTCACCAAGGAATGGATAAGACGGATTATGCAGAAGCAAAAAATTTACCGGCGATGGCAACATGCGTTACATGCCACAACGGAGTGAAAGCGGTGAACCAATGTGAAGCATGCCATACGAATCTTGCAGGACTTCGTCCTTCAACACATATGGTCGCTAATTTCAAGCGTGAACATGCACGCGTAATGAACGGACGCACCTACGATGCGAAATGTCAAAGCTGCCATACGGAAGCATCCTGCATGGAGTGTCATGACGGAACGAATCTGACAAAACTTTCGCCGAATGAAAAAACCGGAATGATGTCGCCAAGAAAATTCGGTACCGACAGACCGGCTGCATTATCTGCACAGAATGTTCACGATCTTAATTATAAGTTCACGCACGGAATTGATGCCAAAGGGCGTTCGGCTGACTGTCAGACCTGCCACAAGCAGCAGACATTCTGCACGGATTGTCATATGAACGGAAGTGTTGCATTGGGCGGAATCGTACCAACAAGTCATGAGCAGGCCGGCTTTACAACGGTTGGCATAGGCTCTGGCGGCGGCGTTCACGCTACATTGGCAAAACGCGATATTCAACGCTGCGCCGTATGTCATGATACAGAGGGGGGCGATCCCACATGTGTAACATGCCACATTGACGTAGACGGAATAAAGGGAACAAATCCAAGAACTCATGCGTCAGGCTTTTTGAAGAATGTTGAAGGCGATTGGCATTCAGATGCCGCTTCGACATGTTTTGTCTGTCATAACGATTATAACGCTAAACCAAACGGAGTATCCGGCCAAAAATTCTGCGGATATTGTCACGGGAAAAAATAAGAGAGTGCCATGAAACGATTAATCCTATTATCAACCGTTTTAAGTCTTACACTCATTATTGGTGCGTGCAGCGAATTAAAAGATGAGAAAAGCCCGACACAAGGAAATTCTACAATCCATGGTGTCGGATTTGCGAATGCTGCTTCCGAAAATTCGCACGCTAAGTTCCTGCAGAAAAACGGATTGAATACTCAAACATGTAAAAGCTGCCACGGATATTCATATGAAGGCGGCACGGCTAATAAATCTTGTTTAACGTGTCATAATAAACCAGATGGACCGGAAAACTGTTCAACCTGTCATGGAACCGGAAATGAAACGGTTTGGAAAGATCCATATGGAAATACTAACAGCACAGTACGAAGCGTTGGTATGCACCAGATTCACGTGAAAGGCGGGAGCCTGGGATCACCGGTTCCTTGTAAGACATGCCATGTTATACCTTCTAAAGTAACATCAGCCGGACATCTGGACGGCGCAGTTCATGCAGAAATTCGTTTCGACACGACCTCAGTTTTTTATCGGTCTAATGCAGTATACAGTGCGGCAAATGTAACATGCTCGAATACTTATTGCCATGGTAATTTCAATGGTGGTAATCTTACTTCTACTATGACATGGACAGATACTTCCAGCACCGCAGCACAGTGCGGTTCATGCCACGGTGATGCGTCGAAAGCGACATTAAAAGAAAAAGCATTTCCAAAGACCGGACACACGGCTGCGACCGTTACTTCGGATTGCGGAACATGCCACAATGCAGTGGTCAATTCCAGTTTGGCAATCATTAATCCTTCACGGCATGTCAATGGTCGTATCGATTAGCGTGAGGCAAAAAATTCTTATGGTAAATAAGCGATATAGTGAAAGATCTTCGTTACAAAAAAAATCCTGTCTATGACAGGATTTTTTGTTTTAAGAGATTAAGGTACGAAAGTATGATTTAAGCAATAGATAAAGCCTCTTTGTCTATTTACTGCTCTAAACAAAGCAACAGAATATCAAATTTCTGTTGATCCCCTCGGTAATACTCTACTGTAACATTGTAAAAATTTCTATGCTCAGGTACTACTAACGACAATTTTGATACGTCGTTGAATCAATAACTCATTAAAGTTTGACTTATCACTGTTTTATGATAAGCCAATAATCACAACCATACTACAATCAACAATCTCACGAAAGGATTGATAACAATGAAAAATGTCTTAATTGTTCTTACGGCAATCGCTCTTTTTGGTCTTATTGCCTGCGAAGGTCCTGCGGGACCAGCCGGTAAAGACGGCGCTGCAGGCGTGGCTGGAAAAGATGCCGGCTTTGTTTATTTTGACGGATTCAAAGCAGATCTTAAATGCTCGTCGTGTCATAATGCGGATACAGATACAGTGAATAATGTTGCCGCGCGTTCAATACAATGGGCAAATTCACTTCATGGCAGCGGAACAGCTTCTGAAGAAAACAGAGTATCCTGCGTAGAATGTCATAGCACGGAAGGATTCATAATGAAAGCGAAAAATATCACCATCGCTTCGGATATTGTGAATGTAACGCCTCCTAACTGTTTTGCATGCCATTCACCGCACGCAAAAGGGGATTTTTCGCTTCGCACAACCGCTTCAGTTTCGTTAACGTCTAACATTACCGGTGTGAATGCATCCACGTTTAATGTTGGTAATGGAAATCTTTGTGTCGCATGCCACAGACCGCGTCCGATTACAACCTCCACCACAACGATGCTGCCGGATCCTACAAAAACAGCAATGACCGATACGTTGAAGGTTGGTTCCAGCCGATGGTATGGTCACTATGGTGTTCAGGGTCAGATTCTTACCGGTGCCGGAGCGTTTCAATTCCAGGGAACCACTGCGTATGGTACAACAAGTCAGCATAGCACAATGGCGCCTATCAGCACGAATGGCTGCATAACGTGCCATATGGCAGATTTTACACCGGCAAATGCCTACGGTAACAAGATCGGCGGACATACGATGGCCATATCCTATATTCCAGAAGGTAGTACAACTGCCGTTGAAATGCTGAATGGCTGCAAAACGTGCCACTCTTCTATCACGAAGCTTGACTACAACAGCAAGGTCACAACCTTCAAAGCAAACTTGGATACACTGAAAAAGATTCTAATTGCGAAAAATTGGATCGATACACTTGATGCAATCAAAGCAACGTCATCGGCACCATTAAAGATCGTTCCTGCATCACGCGGAGGAGCTCTCTTTAACTATATGATGCTGGTCCACGATGGAAGTCACGGCGTCCACAATCCAACGTATGCGAACGATGTAGTACGTGCTTCAATTGCTGAATTGCGCAAATAATATTTCGTAGACTGCAATAGCAAATTATAAGTAACGTTTCTTATCTCAAGATCCGTCTCGCACAGTGCAAGACGGATCTTTTTTTTGTATCTGCAAAAATACTCCTCACTTCTTATTGGTGTAAAGACTCTCGTCATTCCTCCTCCGTAATCCCATTCTGTCACCTGGAAATATTGAAATTATATTTGTGCCGCACTTTGAAAACGGATAAAACTATCTTCGTTGATATGACGTTTTTACCAATTATTGTGGTTTATTTAGGATTATTTTGTCTTATAATACTCTCAAAGTTGCAAAATAGGCTCAGCAATTTGTGGCAACCTTAAGAAATTGAATTATTCAACGGCGGAAAATTCAACGTTTTCAACGATAATATTCGGCACATTATTTGCCAATGAAATGGTAGATTTCACCAACATTTGGCTTATCAAATAAAACAACCATAAGCCAATATTCACTAAAAAGATACACCTAACTTCAATATTGAAAGGAGTTACAACAGTGAAAAATTTCTTAACTGTTTTAACCGCAATCGCACTATTTGGTCTCATCGCTTGTGAAGGTCCTGCAGGTCCGGCAGGTAAAGACGGCGCAACGGGCGCAACCGGAAAAGATGCCGGTTTTGTTTACTTCGAAGGTTTCAAAGCAGATTTGAAATGCGCAACGTGTCATGCTCCAAACGATGTTGATACAACATTCCGTGTTATCACAAAATCAACACAATATGAAACATCGGGTCACAAAGAACTTGGTAACTATGATCGTAATACAACAACGTGCGCAGGTTGCCATACAAACGAAGGATTTTTTGAACGGACAACACGCGGCGTTGCAAATGAAACATTCACGCTGAATGCTGCTTCTGGACCAATGGTGAACCAGAACTACTACAGTTCTTCACCGGTTGGATGCTTCACATGCCATACACCGCATAAACGCGGCGATTTCACACTTCGTGATACCGTTGGCCAGGTGAAAATATTCTCACTCGTTGCAGGCAATACCACAAAGACGTTTACAGGTAACACAACTGCACAATTGTGCGTAAAATGCCATCAACCCCGTATGACATCGCAATTCTTGATCGGAACGACCAACCTTTCATGGCAGCCGGATCCGACCAAAACAGGTGCAACCGATACAGCAAAGATCTACACATCACGCTGGAACAACCACGTATCGGGCGAAGGAATTCAGACATTACTCGGATTCGGTGGAGTTGAATTTGCCGGATATACCTATTCAAGTTCATATCACAGCACAGCGCTGCAGAACAAAACTCTTGATTGCGCAGATTGCCACATGGCAACACCAATCGGCAATAAGGGCGGCGGACACACATTCAAAGTTGGATATATCCCTGAAGGTTCAACAACAACATCTTACAATTTTGCTGGTTGCAACACGACATCGTGCCACGGAACAAGCGGCGCAATCACTTCAACATCAGCAAAATGGGCAACAGTTCGCGCAGAAATGACCGGAAAAATTCGTCAACTTGCTTCCATCATGATGGATTCGACAGTTGTAGGAAAATGGACAGTAAAAAAAGCAGGGAAATTCAATCCTTGGATCACAATGACAGTTAGCACAACAACTGGTGATACATCCTATGCTGCGAATGCAAACACAGGAACAAACGTTCTCCAGATTATTCCTGCTGCAAAAGCGGGTGCACTGTGGAACTTGCAGATGGCAATCTATGAAGCCAGCCATGGTATTCATAACACAGCATATACACGTTCATTGCTTGATGCTTCAATTGCAGAATTAAAGAAGTAATTCGAAGTTCTGTAAAACTGCAACAACCATATCTAAAAATCCGTCTCGTGTCCTGCGAGGCGGATTTTTTATTTTTGGATAAGGGGAAATATTTTCCTATCATTTTATTGTCACGCCGGCAAATCACGTATGAAAATCTTCGGAATTGTTCTGATACTGTTAGTTCATCTTGTGTTTTCACAAAAGATGCACGTGACAATTCTTGTTGAACCGAAGGCCGGTGCGCGGGATTCCATCGGGCATGTTT
>CAIOTF010000044.1 GCA_903861125.1 uncultured Ignavibacteriota bacterium | reverse complement strand
GCCGGCGATGAAGTGATCGTGGTTGATAATGGATCTTCAGACGGCAGTGCTGAATATATGCGTGGAACATTTCCTTCCGTGAAATTGATCGAGTGCGAACGAAACCTTGGTTTTGCCGGAGGGAATAATTGCGGCGTGAAGCATGCAAAAAACGATCTGATAGTTCTGTTAAATAATGATACTATTGTGCATCAAGGATGGCTGGAAGGATTGGTGAACGCCATTGCAGACGACAATGTTGTGGCTGCATCTTCGCTCATTAAAACAGAGGGAATACCGGATCGGTATTACGAAAAGAACGGATCAATCAATTTTCTCGGTCACAATATCATGAGAATATTTGATCAGCCGAACGATATTTTCTTTGCCGGCGGAGCATCCATGATCTTTAAGAAAAATATTCTCGGCATCCCGTTTGACGATGATTATTTTGTCTATGCCGAAGATGTATACCTCGGATTGCGGTCCAGATTCATAGGATACCGGATTCGTCATACAAATGAGTCAGCCCTCGATCATATCGGCAACGGCACATCAAAGAAACAAAAGAGCGGATTTCTCACGTATTATCAGGAACGGAATCGTATCCTAAATTCCGTGCTATTTTTCTCTCCCGCAACGATCATCAAGATCATTCCATTCCTGATTGTGAATGCTTTCGCAAAATGTTGTGCGTCATTAATAGGAACTAAATATTCTTTCTTTGGTCTTGTAAAAGCATATGTTTGGTTTCCGATGCACATCCCTGCGATTCTTAAAAAGCGTGCACGATTGCGCTCTGAAGCAGTAGCGGATGAAAGAGAAGTTATCAGGTACATGACCGGAAAATTAACGAATGGAGAATCTGCTATCGGAAAAATTATCAATACGGTTTCTTTAACATATTGCCGTCTTGTAAACCTTCAGGTCATCGAAATAAAAAATGAACACTAGTATTATCATTGTAAATTATAATGGTCTCCGTTATACGCAACAGTGCCTTGAGTCGTTGTTCCTGTTTCACGCTCCCGATACTATCGAAGTGATTGTCGTTGACAATAATTCATCGGATGGTTCGCAAAAAGAATTACCGCGTCTGTTTCCTGCAATCGATCTCATTCCGCTTCCGGAAAACAGAGGATTTGGTGCCGCTAATAACATTGGAGCAAAGAAAGCAAAGGGTGAATATCTGTTCTTTGTAAATAATGACACCATCTTTAAGGAAGAAACTGTTGATGCACTTCGGCGAATGTTTTTCATTCAAAGTGAGTTTGGAATTGTTGGCCCGAAATTACTGAACGAAGACGGCACTTTTCAACGTTCTTTCGGAGATTTTCCGTCGATCCGTAACGAACTCGCTGAAAAGAGGATGGCCCGCAATTATTCTGCACAGGAAACAACGTCAGAACAACCCCTCCGCAAGGATTGGGTAACAGGTGCCGCGTTCATGGTCAAAAGGGGATTATTCGAGACTGTAAGGGGGTTTGACGACGTTTTTTTCATGTATTTTGAGGATATTGACCTTTGTAGAACACTTGCTGAGAGAGGAATATGGTCTTTGTATGTTCCTACAGTGACGATGATTCATCTTGGCGGAAAAAGTTATGGTGCCAAAGATAGACGGATAGCACTGGAATACCGCCGCAGTCAACTTCGCTACTATGATAAGCATAATTCCCGGGTTCAAAGGTTCATGGTGCGTTCGTATATTATCATCAAATATTTCCCGAGAATATTTGAACAAGGCGGTATTAACCAAGTGAAAGATCTTGTGAAAATGGTTTTTTCCTCACAACAAAAAAAATATTAGCGATGAGAATCGGTATCGATATCCGGAAATATCAGGATTATGGAATTGGAACATATATCCAAAATCTTGTGAATGCATTCCAGAATCAATCGGATCTGGATTGCATTTACTATGCTTCGGATGATTTTAGATCAGATGGAATGAATATTCGAAGGGGGAAAATCGTTACCGATAGCTCACCGAAATATTCGCTGCAGGAATTGATATCCCTATCAAGGAAGGCAAATTCCGATCATGTAGATCTTTACCACTCACCGCATTATACCTTTCCAATTAATCTGAAAATGCCGGGTATTGTCACCATTCATGACATCATTCATTTGAGATTAAAGGAATATTTTTCATTCCCGAAACGTTCGTATGCATATTTCATGGTTCGGCATGCATGCTCTGCTTCGTCAGCCATTATTGTAGATTCAGAACACGGGAAGAAAGAATTATTGGATGTATTTAATATTGCGCCAGAAAAGATACATGTTATTCCGTTGGGAGTGGATCAGTCATATTTCGCTAAAGTGACTGACGAAGATAAAACAATATTCCGGCAAAAATATTCTATTACAAAGCCATATATTTTATATACCGGCAGTTTGAAACCTCATAAAAATGTCCCCGTGCTGCTCCGTGCGTTTAAGGATATTGCTAAGGAGCATGATATCCAGCTTGTGTTTACCGGTGAAAGTGTGCAGGACAATCCTTCATTAATAAAATATATCAGTGAGAATGGATTGACTGACGCTGTAAAGGATTTGGGGAGAATAGACCGGACTCAACTGAAGATCGCTTATCAGGCAGCTTCGGCAGTTGTGTTACCGTCATACTACGAAGGATTTGGGTTTTCAATGCTTGAAGCGATGGCGTCGGGAGTTCCGGCAATTGGCGCACGCGCAGCATCCATACCGGAAGTTGTCGGTGATGCCGGCATATTGTTCGATCCTAATGATGAGCATGAATTAGCACAGCATTTAGTTAGAGTGTTGACGGATACGCCGTACAGTTCGGTATTGATTATAAATGGGAATAAGCGGTCGCAGGAATTCTCATGGTCACGCTGTGCTGAAAAAACTTTACAGGTTTATACTAAGGTGGCACAATGAAGACTGGAATTATCGGCGGTACGTTCAATCCGCCCCATATGGGTCATTTGATTGTTGCTGAGCATGTTCGCACCGGACTTGGTCTGGATAAGATCTTCTTCATTCCTTCATATATTACTCCGCATAAGCAGGAGGGAGAGTCGGATCTTGCTACGGAACGTTTGGAGATGACGAAACTTGCCGCATTATCCAATGATAAGTTCGAGTGTTCCGATATTGAAGTGAAAAAGAAGGAAACATCTTACTCTCTGCATACAGTTGAATATCTGTTGGATCAATATCCGAATGATGCTTTCTTCCTTATTGTTGGGATGGATAATTATCTCACTTTCCACTTATGGAAAGAACCCAAAAAGATTTTAGAGATGACGACACTTGTTGTCATGAATCGTCCGGGATACACTAAACAGATCAATGAGATTATCGGTACGAACCATGTCGTATTTGTCGATGTTCCCAGTGTTGATATTTCGTCTTCCGATATACGACAAAGAGTCAAGGAGAAGAAGTCTATTCACTCACTTGTGCCCGATAATGTAGAAGAATACATCATATCCAACGGACTTTATTTTTAAACTTTTCGCTTGACACCATCCATCAAGTACTGTATATTATTACAGTGTTCATAATTACAGTATCCCTATGGAAAATAAACCTCTTACCAAAGCACAGCAAAAAGTTCTCAATCTTGTAAAAGAATATATTGAGGAGAACAATATTCCGCCAACTCTTGCGGAACTTGCCGCAAAACTCAAGGTGAACTTGAATGCCGTCCGCTCGCATCTGCTGACGTTGGACAGGAAGCAGGCCTTGAAATACATTCCGAATATCTCCCGAGGCATCGAATTGCTGAATGTGCGGCCGAAAGGTATTCCAATCTATGGTTATGTTCCTGCGGGGACTCCTTTTATGTCGCAGGAAAATATTGTCGATACGTTTGAGATCAAGAAATATATCTCCGGGTCGGATGATGTTTTCGGACTGTATGTGAGAGGGGACAGCATGAAGGATGCAAATTTGGAAACCGGCGATCTGCTCTTTGTTGATCCGAAAATCGAGGCAAGGACGGGCAGAATGGTTGTTGCATTAGTAGAAGGTGAACCAACGGTAAAATGGTATGAGCGGGATGGTAATACGGTTCGTTTGGTGCCTGCAAACAGTAAGTATAAGCCGATAGAAGTGAGCAGACATGACGAACTATTTAAGATCGTCGGAGTTGTGGTGGGAATGATACGTTCAATTGATAAGAAAAAGATCGATGATTCTGTGAAGTATAAAAAAGCATCTTAGTTTTTATAGCTATTGCTCAAAACAGAAAATCCCGCTTTCGCGGGATTTTTTTGTTTGTGGACAGAGCCGGGATTGAACCGGCGACACACGGCTTTTCAGGCCGTTGCTCTACCAACTGAGCTACCTGTCCGAAACTATTAAAACACAAAGAACGAAAATCGCATGAAACTGCTAAAATCACTTACGTATTTCAACTGAATCTATCATTACACTGTTACTAATATAAAAAAATTTTGGTTTTTTCCCAAGAAATATTTTTAACAGCAAATAAAAATCCCCGAAGTCTTTTTCACTTCGGGGATTTTACAGATTGAAAAACTAAATAAACAACGGAGCCATTACCAGTGTGATCGTTGAAAGTAATTTTATCAACACGTGAAGCGAAGGACCAGCTGTATCTTTGAACGGATCGCCGACGGTGTCGCCAACGACGGTTGCTTTATGCCAATCAGTTCCTTTTTTACTCTCCACTTCAACGAATTTCTTCGCGTTATCCCATGCACCGCCTCCGTTGTTCAGGAAGAGTGCCATAAGAATTCCGGTGATCGTTCCGACCATTAAAAATCCGCCGACAACTTCAGCGCCGCTTGCACCATTTGCAGGACTTCCGGTTGAAATGAACAACCATTTGAACAGCATTCCGACCGCAATAGGCATTGCGACAACAAGAACACCAGGCAGAATCATTGCTTTCAGCGCGGCTTGCGTAACGATATCAACGCATTGGCCATAATCCGGTTTCGAGGTACCCAGCATAATGCCCGGGTTGTTCTTGAATTGTTCTCGCACGTTGTTGATGATCGCGTAGGCAGCCCGTCCAACCGCTTTGATAGCAAGTGACGAGAAGAGGAACACGAGCATAGCGCCAAGCATTGCGCCGACAAACACTGCCGGTTTAGAAAGATCGATATGAGTTAAATTGAAACCATAGTTACGTACTTCATCGAAATAAGCTGAGAAGAGAAGAAATGCTGCAAGAGCTGCTGAACCAACGGCATATCCTTTCGTCAATGCTTTCGTTGTGTTACCGACTGCATCAAGACGATCGGTCTTGCGGCGGATCTCTTCGGACTGATGTGACATTTCAACTATACCGCCGGCATTATCCGTGATCGGACCGAATGTGTCCATAGCAAGAATATATGCAGCAGTTCCGAGCATACCCATTGTTGCCACTGCCGTTCCAAATAATCCTGCATCTTTCAGACCGGATGTTTCGCCAAGAAAATATGAGGAAATAAGCGCTATGCCTATAACAAGTACAGGATATCCCGTTGATTCCATCCCAACAGCGATACCGGCAATGATGTTTGTTGCAGGACCTGTCTTTGACGCTTCTGCAATTGATTGTACGGGACGGTATTTATATTCCGTGTAATATTGTGTTATAAAAACAAATGCGAGCGATGTTAACACACCAATAACTCCGGCGATGAAGAAATTAAAATAGTAAGTATCGCCGAGAAGCCATTTGGATGCAATGTAGAATCCGACCATGGCAAGCGATGCGGTGATGTAGAAACCGCGGTTAAGCGCGTTCATGGGATCTTCTTTTTCATTCGTTTTTACCATCATTACGCCGACTATTGATGCAATGATACCAAATGCCCGAGCAACAAGAGGGAAGAGAAGAACGCCGAGTAATGTTAAACCATGTGTCTCAAAAGTTTCTGTATTTGCACGGTACAAGCCCGCAGCAAGGATCATGGCACCGATATTTTCCGCTGCGGTTGATTCAAATAGATCAGCACCGCGGCCGGCACAATCGCCTACGTTATCGCCAACCAAGTCGGCAATAACTGCAGGATTGCGCGGATCATCTTCCGGTATACCTGCTTCAACTTTACCAACAAGATCTGCGCCAACGTCAGCTGCTTTTGTATAGATACCGCCGCCAAGTTGTGCGAAAAGTGCAACGAACGAAGCGCCGAAACCATAACCAACAATTAGCAACGGAATTTTTGAAACATCGGAGACGATACCCAGTTTATCGACCACCGTAAATAATCCGGCAACACCGAGCAGACTCAATGCTACAACAAAGAATCCGGAAACTGCGCCGCCGCGAAGTGCGGTTTGTAGTGCGCCGTTCATACCCTTTGTTGCAGCAGCAGCTGTACGAATGTTCGAACGAATTGCAACCCACATTCCCATATATCCGGCTGCAACTGAGCAGGCCGCGCCGAGGACGAAGGACAACGTTGTCCAAAGGGCAAGCATACTTACGGATGCCGGATCATGTACGTTCGGTGTGCGAACGAAAGCATAAAGGATATATATTAATGCGGCAAGCACAACGGAGAGGTAAGCGATCGTCCTGTTTTGACGACGTAAGAAAGCTTCTGCTCCTGCTTTGATCGCATTCGAGATTTCCTGCATGGCGGCTGTCCCGGTGTCGCGTTTCAGCACGTCACGAATCAGATACATGGCAAAAAGCAGACCAAGGACACTGATTCCAAGAATTAACGTTAGTTCCATAGATTCCTATTGGTTGGTTGTGAAAAATGGGTTAATTACTTTAATTTCAGGGCTAAATATACAATTTAAATTCTAAAGAACAATGAGTCCATTGATTTATTTTTCAATGTCGGGAAATACTTCTTCAATAAAAAAACAGTAGCCAGACAACAAATAGAACAGGAAGCAGGAATGGTATTGTATAATGTGTGATATACCGAAGAAATGATGGAGTTGATACTTTGTAATGATCAGCAATAGATTTCACCATAAAATTTGGTCCATTGCCTATATATGTATTGGCTCCAAAAAAAACAGCCCCGATACTTATTGCAATAATGGAAGAAGAAAAAGACGGGTGTTGGAGTAATTCAGGTATTGGTATTGTGCCGGACGGATTCAAGTTTCCAACAGCGACACTGTAAAAGCTGAGATAGGTTGGTGCATTATCCAGAAAACTGGATAAAATTCCAGTGCTCCAATAAAAAAAAGTCGGTGTCAGGGTAGTTGCGGTTTGTGCCTGCACTCGTAATAGTTCCAACGCAGGAATCATGGTAGCAAAAATACCCGCGAATAAGATCGCCACTTCCTGTATTGGGTGGAACGAAAAATGATTTGCAGTGTGGATGGTTTTCTTTGTGGAAATGTAGGAGGCTATTGTTGCTATTATGATAACTCCTTCTCGCAAGAAGTGAGGCGATTCTATGAAAACGGCAAGCAGAATAATTCCTAAAAAAAGAAAGTTAGCAAGTCCGTCGATTTTCCAAACATCGGTCTGTTCAATTTCTTTGATGACCGACTTTTTTTGTAGTTGGAAATTCTTTGTGTCCAAAATATAGAAAATCAGGAGTAGCAATCCGACCGCTGTGCACCACATCGGGAATGCCCGAGATGTTATCCACAGAAAAGGGATCCCTTTCAGATATCCGAGAAACAGCGGTGGATCACCGATTGGTGTGAGCGAGCCGCCGACATTGGAAACGATAAAAATAAAAAAGACAATATGATACGGCTGAATACGCGCCTTGTTCATTTTGATCCATGGACGAATAAGCAGCATTGACGCGCCGGTTGTCCCCAATAAATTCGCAAGAATGGCGCCGACGAGTAAAAGCAGAACATTTTCTTTCGGATTTGTCAGATCCTTCGTTGAGATATGGATCCCGCCTGAAACGATGAACAGTGAACCGATCAAGACAATGAAACTGGTATATTCTGTGGCAGTGTGCAGGACTATTTCATGTGATTGGAGGTACAGCACGTAATAGGCAATCACGAAAGCGCCGAGCGATAGTGATACTTTCGGATAATGGCTGCTCCACCATTCAGAAAAGAAAAGCGGCGCTAATGCTATCATCAGCAACAGAAGTATAAAAGGAACGATGAGTAAGAATGATATGGCCATTGTCGTATCGAAACTATTCTGCGTTACGTGAAAGTTTATTCCAGATGAAATATACCGGTATACCGGTTGCGACAATCCCTAATCCCGGCCACGTGAATGTCGGCTTGTAGATCAGAAGAATCGCGCAGATCAGTGTCGCGAGTGCAATATAAATTGCCGGTATCACAGGATAGCCGAATGCTTTGTAAGGCCGTTCTACATCCGGTCTTTTTCTGCGAAGAATAAAAATTCCGCCGACGGTAAGGATATAGAATATCAGTACGGCAAAAATAACATAGTCAAGAAGATCGCCATAATTACCGGAAAGGCAGAGCAGACTTGCCCAGACTGCCTGAACGACCAAAGCCCATGCAGGAACGGAATGTGAATTTAATTCACCTGCTTTCTTAAAAAATAATTTATCTTTCGCCATTGCATAATACACACGTGCACCGGCAAGAATAAGACCATTGTTGCAGCCGAATGTTGATATCATGATCAGTATCGCCATACCGACTGCAGCAGTTTCGCCGTACAGAACGGCAATGGTTGCAGTACCTACTCTGTCGGACGTTGCAAATTGTATCCCTCGGCCTATAACGTCGGTAGCATCAGGATTTCCGACAACTGGCAGCACTACGATGTACGCTATATTTGCAAGAATGTAGAGTAGCGTAACTATTCCTGTGCCGATTGCTAAACTGAGAGGAATGTTCTTTTTGGGATTGATCACTTCGCCGGCAGTAAAGGTGATATTGTTCCACGCATCACTTGAAAAGAGAGAACCGACCATTGCAACACCGATTGCGGCAATAAGTTTCCATCCCACTAGCGATTCTATGGAAATAATCTTTCCATCTTTCATCGTTGTCCAGTGAGCATCCCAAAAATTAGAAAAATTTGCCGTGATCGCTTCGGAATTTCGTGCAACGAATATTCCCAAAAAGATCACTGCAACAAGAGCAAACGTTTTTGCGAAAGTAAAAATATTTTGTACAATCTTTCCTTCTTTAATGCCGGTGAGATTGATAGCGGTTAAAATTATGATGCTGACGATCGCCAGGATCTGTGCAGCGCTGATGTTGAATCCCAACAGAGAAAAAAGAATATGCTGTTCGCTGAACCATGGGAAGAGTACTGCGGTAAATTTGGCGAACGCAACACCCACGGCGGCTATCGTTCCTGTTTGAATAACTGTAAAGACTGTCCAACCATATAAAAATCCTACAAGCGGATTATATGCTTCACGTAGATACACATATTGTCCGCCTGCGTGCGGCATCATACCAGCCAATTCTCCGTAACTGAGAGCAGCCGTTAAGGTTATGAATCCTGTGATCAGCCAGACGATCAGCAGCATTCCGGGGGAACCGACAGTGCGGGCGATATCGGCGCTGACGATAAAAATGCCGGAACCGATCATTGAACCGATGACGATCATTGTTGAATCGAGAAGTCCAAGACTCTGTTTGAATTCTTTTTGTTGTGCACTCATAATTCAGTGGATTGTTATGGTGATAAAAAAAAGCCCGCCAGTTTTTTAAAAACTGTGCGGGCATAGAAAGTCAGCATGAATGCATTGGCATCATTGCTGTTTTTGCAATCTGCTGTGTTTAATACTGTAGGTAAAATAGATCACAAAGCCGATGATAAGCCATATTCCCAAGCGTACCCAATTTTCTAATCCTAAACCGAAGATCATAGCGGCACAGACAAGAATTCCCAATATCGGAACGAGTGGGACCAACGGTGTCTTAAATCCACGGACCATATCGGGATTTTTTACGCGCATGATCCAGACTCCGGCGCTGACCAGGACGAACGCAAACAAGGTTCCGATGCTCGTCATGTCTCCGGTAACGCTTCCAGGAATGAATGCAGCGAATGTTCCCACAAAAAGGAAAAAGACCATGTTGGATTTATATGGTGTTCGGTATTTTGGATGAACGTCGGAGAAAATTCCAGGTACCAGACCATCTCGCGACATTGAATAGAACACGCGGGTTTGACCGAGAAGCATAACAAGAATTACCGAAGAAAATCCTGCAAGTATGGCAACGGTAATTAACAATGCGAGCCATTCAAAGCCCGGCATGTAATGTAAAATTGCATACGCTACTGACGCTTCTTTTCCGGCGATCCTGAAATCGGTGTAGGGTGCAATGCCGGTCAGAACGTAGGAAAATAGAATATACAGCACCGTACAAACTGCCAGTGAGGCAAGAATACCGATGGGCATGTCGCGTGCGGGATTTTTTGCTTCTTGAGCGGCCGTCGAAACGGCATCAAAGCCGATGAAGGCAAAGAAGACAACGCCTGCACCTCCTAAGATTCCCATAATGCCGCCGAAGTTGATGGTAGATCCGAGATGCGATTTTATGGTTGTTGCTTCAGGTATCATCGGAGTATGATTCATTGGATTGATGTACGCCCATCCGAAACCGATAAATAATAATACGATGGAAACTTTAATGACAACAATTATTCCGTTGACGAATGCTGATTCCTGTGTTCCGCGTATGAGAAGGAGCGTGATCAGAAAAAGGATTAGTATTGCGGGGAGATTAATAATCCCACTGACGCCTGTAAAAGAAGTTTCAAAAGGAGAGTGACTCCATTCAAACGGAATCTGCATGTTCCAATTTGCGAGCAATTTATTAAGATATTCTGACCATGCGATAGCCACCGTTGCTGCGCCGAACGCATATTCAAGAATCAGATCCCATCCGATTATCCATGCTACAAATTCACCCAAAGTTGCATACGAATACGTGTACGCGCTTCCGGCAATCGGTATCGATGAAGCAAATTCTGCATAACATAATCCAGCAAATGCACAGCCGATAGCGGCAACGATATACGAAATAGTGACTGCCGGTCCTGCATGTTCGGCTGCTGCTGCTGCCGTACGGACAAATAGACCTGCACCTATAATTGCACCGATCCCAAGCAAAGTAAGATTAACCGGCCCAAGCGTTCGTTTCAATGCGTGTGCCTGATCCTGCGAATCCGCCATCAAGTCTTTCAATGGTTTAACGATAAACAGTTTTGACGCCATTACATTCCTCCTCTTGGTTAAGATTGGATAGTAGATACTGAAACAGTAGTAAGAAATCAAGTTGAATTTTTATAGGAGACGATGAACGCCGCCAAAACAAACAGTGCTCCTGTAATGAACGGAAGAGAGATATTCACTTGAAAAAGTACGCCGGCGGCGATCGGACTGACCACCATTGCTCCTGTCATTACCGATGCTGTCATTCCCATTATTTCACCCTTCATTGTCGGCTCAGCATGCTTGATCGCTTCATTGGCGATAACAACACGATAGACAGCCTGACATGTACCGACAAACGGAAGAGCAAAAAAGAACAGAATCAGGTTCTGAGATGCAGCAAGAGATAACCCGATGATCATCATTGCAAGCATGATCAGTTCCAATTGATTGTTCGTGAACCGCTTCATCCAGAATTTATTGAGCAGCAGCGTTTGATTGATCGCTATAACGATTCCCATGATCGTAAATAGGATTCCCGTCTGCAGAGCGTTATAGTTAAATGCCTTTTGCATGAACAACGCAAAAACCGTATTCACAATCACGAATGACAGACAGACCAGGAACCATTTAAGATACAACGAACGAAGTGCTTCGGACCGAAAGGCCCGCAGAATTGGTCCGAGTGGATTATACCGCAACGGTTTGGTGCTTCGGTCATGATTTGATTCTTCAAGAAAGAAGAAGGCAGAGATGCCATTGATCAGCGCCATTCCGCCGGCAAAATAAAAAGGAAATGCGTGTGATATTTTACTCAGAACGCCGCCAACCATCGGTCCTAAAATGAATCCGATCCCAAATGTAGCGCCAATAATTCCGAGATTTTTGACCCGTTCTTTTTCGTCATTTTTCGATATGTCAACAAGATAACTTTGTGCAGTGGTAAAATTCCCTGCCGCGAGGCCGTCGATTATCCTGCCAAGGAATAAAAATGGGATTGAAATAGCACTGGCAAAGACAAACCAACCGATGGAAGTGGAAAAAATTGAGAGCAGTAAGATCGGACGGCGGCCGATTCTATCCGAAATCGCGCCTAACAGCGGAGAGCTGAGAAATGCACAGAGTGAAAAGACCGAAAAGAGAACCGTGATTGTGAGTGCAGAGGCGCCGAATTCAGTAAGATAAAACGGAAGTATGGGAATAACGATACCGAATCCCAGTACATCGATGAAGACCGTGGAGAGAATGATCAACTTTTGTTTTGACATGACTGCGAAAGATACAGAATTATTGTATATTCACCAAAAATAACTGATGCATTTATTTTTCGTTTGTCTACTGATTGTAGAGTAGCGTGTAATGAGAGTAATACAATATGGGATCTACCATGACACTTCAACAAACGCTCAAAAAATTAAAGACTTTAGGCAGTCAAAAGAACATTGAAGGGATGAAGCGCTTCAACATTAGTTCTGCAAAAGCGTTTGGAGTTTCTCCTCCGGAAATCCGCAGTATTGCCAAGGAGATAAAAAAAGATCACGAACTTGCTCTCGCACTGTGGGCTTCCGGCTTTCATGAAGCCCGCATCCTGGCTGCAATTATAGCCGATCCGGAAAAAGCCGACCTTCGGTTGCTCGATACATGGGCGAACGAAATTCAAAACTGGGCTCAATGTGACTGCTGCTGTTCTGAATTTTTTGAAAAAACAAAATATGCATATCAGTTGCCGTTCCGGTGGTCGAAAAGTAAAAAAGAATTTGTCCGACGAGCAGGTATTGTGATGATTGCTGTAATTGCGGTCCATCATAAAAAGACGGATGATAATGAATTTGAAAAATTCTTCCCTTTGATTAAAAAATATTCTACGGATGAAAGGAATTTCGTCAAAAAAGCAGTGAATTGGTCACTGCGTCAGACCGGAAAAAGAAATCTACGATTACGGAAAAAAGCAATTGCACTTTCAGAAGAAATTCAGAACATTCCATCCCCAAGCGCACGATGGATCGCATCGGACGCGCTGAGAGAACTCAATAACACAATAACTATCGCGATTATACAGCGAAGGAAAGGTGACCTATGAATCTTCACGACATCGACCGCCGCACATTCATATCAAACGTTGGAAAGGGAATAGGGCTTGCAACGCTCTCGTCCGCATATGTTATGTCTCTTCAGGAGCAGTTAATGGGAGCAACGAAGGACTTTGATCATCTTTCTCCCGATGAAACAGCCGGCAACGACGATTTCTGGTTTCCAATTCAGCAATCTTTTGCGGTTTCGCGAGGTTCCATAAATCTGAATAACGGTGGCGTTTCTCCGTCGCCGCGCATAGTCACCGAAGCACTTTTGCGGTATCTTTGGCAGCAGGAAGATGCAACGGCGTATACAATGTGGCAAATTATGCAGCCTCAATTGGAAACAGTCCGGACCGGGTTGGCCGAAATGTTTGGATGCGACAGGGAAGAGATCGCTATCACCCGGAATGCATCGGAATCGCTGGAGATCCTTTTAATGGGATTAGATCTGAAAAACGGTGATGAAGTACTGACAACAACTCAGGATTATCCAAGAATGCTCACAACCTTGCGGCAAAGAGAATTGCGAGAGGGTCTCATCTTAAAAATGGTAAAAATACCTGTCCCTGCAAATTCGAAGGAAGAAGTGATTGAAGCGTTTACAAAAGGTATTACATCGAAAACAAAAGTAATTCTTGTTTCCCATCAGATCAATCTAACAGGTCAGATAATGCCTGTTAAAGAGATATGTACTATGGCAAAAGCCAAAGGGATTGAAGTGATTGTTGATGGTGCACATTCATTTTCTCAATTTGATTTCAAGCAAAAGGATTTGAATTGCGATTATTTTGGGACCAGTTTACATAAATGGCTGTATGCACCCAAAGGGACCGGGATGCTTTTCATAAAAAAAGAAAAGATCAGTAAAATTTGGCCGTTAATGGCTGCGGATGTAAAACAGGCTACCGATATTAGAAAATTTGAAGAAATAGGAACAAATTCAATAGCCATTAAACTGGCTATTGGTGAAGCAATCGCTTACACAAATGGTATCGGGCCAAAGCGAAAAGAAGCCCGGCTTCGTTATTTAAGCAGATATTGGATGAATGCCTTAAAAAATGAAAAAAACATATACTTTAATACATCATTTAACGACTCAATATCTTGCGCAATAGGAAACTTTGGTATTGAAGGTGTAGATCCAGGCGCTTTGGGCGGTTTCTTACTTTCTAAGCATAAAATTCACACTACTCCAATTGTTCATGATGAATTCAAAGGAATTCGGATAACCCCTAACCTTTACACAACAACCTCGGAATTAGACCGGTTCTGCACTATTGTTAAAGATGTTTGCAAGAATGGAATCCCCAAATAATCTCCAATATTCATCGGATGACTTCTTCTACTGCTAAGAAAGTCATCCGATGAATAATTTATTTCCTCTCAAACCTCTAATTTTCATCATTTCGCCTACCTACAAAATTGATATCAATCAAATGATAGAAATTTCTTTGGGAAACCAAGACTTTGTTAATTTTCCCAAAATGGTAGCGCTTTTTTGTCCTTTACAAGTAATTGTCACCTAACATTAGCCGTAAAAAATATTAAATAATATTTTCTAATATTTTCATTATCGGGATTAATCATTAGAAGATTTTAACATTAAAAGCATTTCACATATGTAACCCATGAATAGGTGTTAAAAAAATATTAGATTATGCTAATGTGTCTTAGATCAGGCTAATAATTTCATTAAAACACTCTAATAACGCTAATATTGCATGGGTTTTTTAATATCTCTACTTTGTATGTAGAAAAAAGGTCAAACCGCTCAATTTAATTTAGAGGTAGTTATGGCAGAAGTATTATTCACCACCAATGATGCTGCAAATATTTTACGTGTTGATAAATCAACGGTAAAGCGCTGGACTGATGAAGGAATACTGAAATGTTTCCGCACACCCGGTGGACATAGAAAATTCCGGTCCGAGGATTTATACAATTTCATATCCGAGAACAATTACGGAAATCAAACTGATAAAGCGCTTCCACAGTTGATAAGTGATGAAATGATTCTCCGTTCGATCGTGCAGAAAAAAGAATTCAATGTGCTTCACTCAGTCTGCTTTTCCGGTGCCATAAAAGGAAAGAAGCAGGAGATACTCACATTATTTTCGGAGTGTTTAAGTGCAGGATTATCGGTCACCGCATTATTCGACAACGTAGTGAAGCCGACGGCGAAGAAACTCAGCATACTGCTTTCTCAAAATAAATTGTCCGTGAGCGAATTTCATCTAGCGAAGAATGTTTTAATCTCTGCCATTATTCAATTAAATGATACAGCTGAAAGGCACGAGCGAAATCATAAAATAATTGTTTGTGCATCAGTTGAGAATGGAAAGAATGAAATCGAATTGGCGGCAGTTGCCACAATGCTTGAAACGAATGGCTATACCGCTTTGAATTTGGGATCAGGTATCAATGCTGAAGAAATCAATCAGTTTGTTGTCCGCACGAAACCGTTTGCTGTTTGTATGTACACGACATTCACAGCAAATGCAGAACAACTGACATTAGAGTTGAAAATAATTGCCGAATTGTCAAAATCAAGCGGTTCGCACTGTATCGTTGGTGGAGAGGCGTTCAACAACGAAATAGTTAAGGGAATGGACGATGTAACATTCTGCAGTTCGTTTGCAGAAATCGAATCAATGCAATTTCGGAATATAAAATCATTATCAATAAATAATAAAAAATAACTATAAAAATAAAAAAGGAAAAAATCATGCACAACAAACCACCTTAGTAAAACAAAGATTAGAACGAGAAACAAACAAATTCAAACAAATAATTTACAAACACAAATAAAGGGAGATACACATATGAAGAACAATAAAATGTTCTCTCGACTTGGAGCAGCAATAGTAGCAACATTGTTGTTCTCTTCGTTGCAATTATCATTCGCCGCTGGAACTCCGGCAGGTACTGCAATTTCTAACCAGGCCAGCGTCAGTTATAATGCCGGCAGCAATGTTCGTTCAGCAACGTCCAATATTCTCACAATTTATGTTGGACAGAAAATAGTTATCGACTTTACACCTGCATCGGCGGTACTGAATACCGTTGATGGTGTAACAGTGTTGCAGGCTTTTACTGTTACTAACAATGGAAACGGCGACGATACATACAACTTGACCATGCCAGGCTCGTACGGTAATTGGACGTCATCCATTGTTGCAACGGACGGCGTAACACCAGTATCATCTTCAGGACTTCTTACAGCAGGTTCCTCATTCAGCGGAAAAATAAAAGTTGTGATTCCCGCGAGTGAAGCAGATAACCTTTCCAATGCTGTTACTCTGACAGCAACATCAACTGCTGCAAATTCGGTGCCGGCACATATTGTTGTGCTTAACCCCGGAATTGCTCAGACCTACGTTTGGACAATAACAATTGCAAAACCGGTGTTGAGTTTTTCAGTTACACCTGCCTACGGTGCAAATAAAATTCCGGGAGAGACTCAATCGTTTGATTTGACAATCACCAATACCGGTCACTCAGCTACATCAGGTTCATCAACTGTAACATGGTTGTATGACGCGACGAATTTGACCGGAGTAATTGCTACGGGCGGTACAACACAATCTGCTTCAGCTGGAACTGCTACGTGGACGATACCTTCAGTGATCGCAGCTACCGGTACTGTAACTCTTAATGTAACAGCGGTGATTGAACAGTCATCAACAAATGGGACAGGCGTACTTGCCGGTACCACGATCACAAACGGTTCGGCCGGATCAAAAGTAGATTACAACGACGGTACGAATTCGCTCTTCACCAATGTTTCGGCACCGACAGCATTTGTTGTTGGCCGCGCTTCAGGAGCATTGCTTGCACGCTCAACAGCAAACACGTCCGGTAATCCGGGTGACAATGTTGATTACACGGTAACTGTAAAGAATACAGGGAATGCGTCGGATACGTATACCTTAAGCGATATTCAGGCAGCGGGTGATTTAGATGTATTACCGGTGTACAGCACGACAGTTGGCGGAAGCGCCGTTAGTCAGCCTGTCACGATAGGACAAGGCGTTACTGCTACATATTATGTTCGTTTTGTTGTTCCGGGCACTGCATCTGATGCGCAGACAATTATTCGCACTGTTACCGCGACTGCACTGAGCGGACTTACTGCTCCGACAAGCGGAACGGTAGCATCCTCGAATACCATCACAACAACCGTTACGGCACCGCAGTTGACAATCGCAATGTCCGACAGTGCTGCTTCCGGAAATTATGGCACAGCAGCAAATCCGTATCCGGGTGATATTATTTATTACATCGTACGGATCACAAACTCGGGCACAGGAAGCGCAACATCTGTTGTTTCTTCAAATCTCACAGCTCACACAGTCGGAAACAAAAATGCCTATGTGACAAATAGTCTTGAAGTAGATGCGAATTGGGATGGTGTTTTTGAAATCACGCCCATCACGGATGGCACATCATTCGCAGGTGGTAGCGTTGCAGTTTCATCAGGAACAGTATCCGTAACATTTACAACGATTCCTGCACTTGGAACAAAAGTGTATAGATATAGAGTAGCAATTCAATAAGCAGTTTGGGTTTTGCAGGAGTAAGACCTGCAAAGCCCGCAATCACCGATAAAAGGATTTTCGAATACAGAGATGCTTGCAATAATTAAAAAATATGCTGTTCTGATGATGGGACTGACGGTTCTGGCCGCTTCTCTCGTTGATGCCCAAGTGGTCATCAATGAGCCGAAAGCCGGAACTGTATCGTCGTTCCAGCATCAGTTTATTTCCGGGCAGGCATCTCCCGGTGTACCGGTTCAGTTAAAAGTGAATGGATCACTGATTGATTCAACGTACGCGCGTCCAGACGGTGTATTTGAATTTATCGGAGTTCCAGTTCCCGAAGGTCCGATCACTTTCACTGTTACAGTGCGTATGCCTAACGGCAAATATTTTACGGTTGACAGAACAACGCACCGTATCGGCTCACCTGATTCACTTGTTGTGATTATGCCGGCGAACGAAGTTCGTGCTGACGGTCGCACAATAATGAATGTAACTGCAAATGTTGTTGATGCGTGGGGAGTAAAGATTCAAGACGGATACTTTGTTACGGTTGATGCTGACAGCATGCAGATAAATGTAAAAGATGCAGATGCAAATACCGCCGGCATTCAGATTCCATTGAGTAACGGTGAAGTAACAATTCCAATATGTGCACCGAAAGATGCCGGAATGTATTCGCTTACTCTTTCAACTTCGTCTATTTCAACTCGTGTCACCAAAGAATTCAACACTCCGGTAGAACCTTTAATGTTGGTCGGTTCTGCAAATGCCGAGGGGTCACTTTTATCCGCATCCGGAAATGTATCAGGATTAAAAAATGAAAATACATTGAATAGCGGTTTTCATACCGACGGACGTTTAGCGTTTTACGGACGCGGTTCTGTCTGGAATGATTATCTGCTGACCGCATCATACGACAACAAACGCCGCGAAAACCGTTTGTTCAAGGAAATAGATCCGGATGCTCTTTATTCAGTGTATGGTGATAACAGCACTATCGATTATACGGCGCAATCAAACAATCCATTCTTTGCAAAATTGGAACGGAATCGTTCATACGCTTTATTCGGTGATTTTAATACCGGACTTGCACAGAACGAACTTGCCCGTTACGACCGAACATTCAACGGTGTAAAGGCTCACTACGAAACGAAACAGGAAAAGGCAGATATCTTTGCAACGCTGACCGACCGTAAAGTAGTTCAAGACGAAATACGCGGACAGGGAATTTCCGGATACTATTTCCTCGGGAAGAGCAATATCGTTGTTGGAACCGAAAAAGTAAGGATAGAAACACGCAGCAAACTTCACAATGAGATCGTTTTGTCGCGGATAGAAAAAAGCCGGTTCGGCGATTATGAGATCGATTATCAGCAGGGAACATTGTTCTTCAAACAACCGGTTTCAAGTGTCGATGCCAGCGGTAATCCGGTATATATTGTTGTATCATATGAAGCGACAACAACTGTTGCAACGGATTATAGTTATGTTATCGGCGGTCAGGCAGAAAAAGAAATTATTCAAGGATTCAATGTTGGTGGTACGGTTGTTCACGATCGTTCCAACAGTAATTTCACATTGCTGGGTGTAAATACAAAATATGCACTGAATCAAAAAGTAACCGTCGGCGGAGAATTTGCACGTGGTTTTGATAAGATCAATGACGGCGGAAATGCATGGAAAATAGATGCTTCCGGTTCGCCGATGGAAAAACTTCAATTGAAATCGTACTTTAGAAAGGTTGAAAGCGGCTTTATGAACCAGACCATGGGTGCCGGGGGCGTGAACAACGAATCTGGTTCGACAAAATACGGTGCCGGTGTCACGTATGACGGTTTGGAAGCAACAAAACTATCTTCTGAATATTATCATACAATTCAGAACACAAGCGGCAAAGAAGTTATCATTAATTCGATTATTGCCGGTGGTGAACGATCTTTTGGAGCGACGGCTACATTGGGTGCAAGAGTAGAGAATATTTCGTATGAAACACCTGGCGATACGTCAACAAGTGCAAAGCAATCAACAGTGTTGGCAATGCGAGGTTCGATTCGTCCGATGGACAAATTGAACATCATTGGTGAATACGAACACAGTTTCAGTTCTTCTGAAAAGAATGAAGTAAAGCCGTCAGCCGCAACCATTGGTGCAGAATACAGGATTATTGATCCGTTGACGCTTTCACTTAGTGAAAAATTCTATGGTAATGGAGGCAACACATCGTTATTCGGCATCAGTTCTGAACTTGGTTATGGAACATCTGCAACGGCACGTTACGAAGTAGGCAACGGCATCAGCGGGCAGCGTAATCAGGTAAGCATTGGATTGAAGAATGCATTGCATATAACGGACGAAATAACGTCGAATGTTTCGTATGAACGAACACGCGCACTTGATCGGAACATAGTTGAAGTTCAAACTGCCGATAATGATGCAATTTCGGTGGGACTTGAATACCTGCCGAAAGAGTCGTATAAAGTTTCTATCAAAGCTGAATTTGCAAAAACATCGCAGTCGATCCGCAGAAATCTGACATTCGGTGGTGATATTCAAGTTGCGAGAGATTTCACGTTGATCGATAAACTGACATACTTTGAGGAAGAGAGAAATCAGGCACAGTCAGTATCTAGTTCATTTGCTTCTGGAACACTGTCGGAAGGCCAGATTGGCAGCGAAACCGGCGGAGGACTGTTAAAGAAATTTAAGAACACAATTGGTATCGCATTTCGTCCGGTTGATTTTGACTGGCTGAACGCAATTGGAAAATATGAAACCAAAGCAGAATTTAACGGAATGGTCGATCCGCAGACATCATACAATGTGAATATCATTTCTTTACACACATTTGTTGAGCCGGTCATCGGCCTTGAGATCGGAACAAAATACGCGATGAAATTTGCAACAGAAAAGACGTTTGGATTGAAAGCTTCAACAATGACCGATTTTTACCTGATACGGGTTGAATATGACCTGCGTTGGAAGAATTTCGATGTTGCAACAGAATATCGTATTTTGAATTCGCGCATTGTCGATCAGGCAAATTCATCCTCAGTCAAACGAGGATATAGTCTTGAAATCGGCAATGTGATATTTGAAAATGTCCGCTTTGGAGCCGGCTATAATTTTGCAGCAGCTGCTGACCGTGATCTGGTTGGAAACGATTATCAATCAGCTGGTCCTTTTATTTCAGTCCGAGCAAAATTCACCGAAAAGATCATGAATTTGTTTAATAAATAATCTTTCAGACAAAGTAGAATGAAAAACGTATTTAATATATTTTTTCACGCAACGTTGAAGCAACGAACATTACTGTTGTGCATTGCCTTGTTCTGCACCGGTTCAATGCAATTTCTTTTTGGACAGGGTCTTGCGAACTATTCTATTACAAGCGGTACTATTGTCTATAATTCTATCGAATACAGCGGTGATGCGATTTTTTCATGGCGCAACGCCGGCATTTCAACAGAAGATGACAACCGGAGCTTTCAAGTACCGATAGGATTTGATTTCTATTATATAGGGCAACGCTACACGATGTTCAGTGTATCGACAAATGGATTCATAGATTTTTCAAATTCAACACGCGACGGTGGTCCGGGAACAGGTACGCGTTCTAATTGGGCTTTTGGTCCATATGATCAGGATCTTTCATCCAGTACACGTTCAGCACCGTCCGGTGATGCCGGAACAGTGCTTGCAATTGCACCATTCTATTATGATCTAACCACTCAGGGAGAATTGGATCCTTTAGGCGGCAGCATAAAGTATCAGGTTACCGGTACTGCACCGAACCGTGTGCTGACTGTTGAATGGATCCGCATGGCGATCTGGACAAATACAACACCGAATTTCAATTTTCAGTTAAAGCTATATGAATCAAGTGGAAAAATTGAATTCTTATATAGCACTATGACTCAAGGGACCTTTGATTGGGCGGCAAGTCCGACCAACGGTTATACTATTGGTATGAGCGGTCCAACGATCAGCAATCCTCCTACAACAGGGCAGGTGTTGATTCAGCAAACAGCAAACTCAACATCATTTTCGGCTGTGCAGCAGAATAACCTGACAATAGTTCCAACAGCAAACTCTATATTTACTTTTACTCCGGTTGTGCCAACGGCAGCGCCGACCAATCTGTCATTTTCCGCAGTGACTACAACAGGAATGACGTTGACCTGGAACGATAATGCGAGCAGTGAAGTCGGTTACGTGATCTATCGTTCGGATGATGGCGGGGTATCATATAATTTTGTCCGACAGCTCGCGGCCAATACCACATCGTCTGCAGAAACAAATCTTGTTCCTGGTACAACATATTATTGGCGAGTATATGCACTAACAGTAGGTTCATTAAGTTCGGCCTTATCTGGAAGCATGACTACAGTTGCGGCAAGTCAGTTTATATCAGCGCGAACCGGAAATTGGGGCACAGGATCGACGTGGGTTGGAGGGAGCGTACCTACAGCATATTCCAAAGTGATTATTAACAATGCACATACAGTTACGATAAATACAGATATTCAGGTTTCTGATTTAACTGTCGGTCAGGGGAGCAGCGGAACGCTGATCATCGGCAACAATACAACAGCAAGGGCGGTGACGATAGCCGGAAATTTGGATATCCAGTCGGGAGCAACATTTACTGTGAATGCTTCAAATAATGCAACACATACGATGACGATAGCAGGGAATATCACCAATGCTGGAACTTTGGAACTGTTTCCTGCTGCAAGCAGAGTGTGCAACGTTACGTTTACAAAAGCAGGTTCACTGTCAATAAGCGGAAACGGACCGACGACACATTTTAATCTAATGACGCTGAACATGGGGAGTTCGAAAAGTAATATTCTTGATGTCTTTCCATCAAATTTTAATGCACCAAATAATTTCCTGACGCTGACGAATGGCACATTTAAATTATCAACGGCAGCAACTTTAACACCGTTTACAGCAACCTATACAATACCGATCAGTGCCGGATTGTTCATCAATAATTCATCAGCTATCGTCAATACTACCGGCGGTACACTGAATGTGATGGGTGATCTGATCGTAACAGCCGGTACATTGAATGCCGGTAATGCAGTTAACAATCATCTTATTTCATACGGCGGAAAAATTGTCTTTAACGGCGGAACGGTGAATATTGCTGGCGGATTTATTCCCAAAGATAATTATACCGTTACAGATCTGACAATGTCGAGCGGGACAGTAACAATCAATACAATGGGGAGCAATAATACAACGTATGCCCCTTTCTCTATGCTTGTCTCCGGTTCAAAATTGAATCAATCCGGAGGAACGCTTGTCCTTCAGCAAAAAGGAACAGCAACCGGTGTTGACTCGCTTGGTTATACGAATTATTTCTATTCAGTGTATACTGTGTCCGGCGGAACGCTGCAGCTCGGAAATGCTTCATCGCCCGCATCGCAGATCATGAATATCAAAAGCAACATACCAATCAATAATTTAAATATTTATGACAGCAAAATTACGGCTGTCCTCAAAGACTACCCGTTGACGGTTCGCGGCAACGTCGATAATTCCGGGGGCATTCTTAATGCAAACGGTCAGAATATGACTGTTGGTGGAACGTGGACTAATACTGGTTCATTTACGCCGTCGACAGCAATGGTAACATTCAACGGAAGTGCTGCTCAAAGTGTGACACGCGCGTCTGGTGAAACGTTCAATAAACTTACGATAGCAAAATCTTCAGGCACGCTTACTCTGGGTTCTAATGTTTCTGTTACCGATATTTTTTCTCTTTCATCCGGGACATTGGATATAGGTGCGAATGCGTTGACATTAAACGGACCTGTCAATGGCGGAGGCACTCTGATAAGCGGTAATTCGGGACTTGTCAGCTATAACAAATCCAGTAATGGACAAAATATATTGAAGGCAAATTATGGCAATTTATCACTTTCAGCATTTACAAAGACTCTGCCGTCTACTGATTCCATAGGAATTGCCGGAACCTTTGTAAGCGGTCTCGCAAGCGGCCATACGGTGACCGGTAGTACAGTGAGTTTCTACGGGAGCGGCACTCAAACGATTCCTGTCTTCAATTTTAATAATCTAACACTGTCTGCAAGCGGGACTAAAACATTTTCTGCAGGCATCGATACGGTATTTGGAGACCTTAAAATTGCTACCGGTGTGATCATGGATAACGGCGGAGCAACTGTTTGTGTGGAAAAAAATATCATCAATAACGGAACGCATTCAGGAAGCGGGAACATCACGCTTGCGGGTGGTTCGTCTTCACATGTAATTTCAGGAACAGGCACGTTTACTAATCTTATCATGAATGATGCACTCGGTGCAACCTTCGCCGGCGGTGATCTTATCATCAAAGGTGCACTGACACTTACATCAGGTGTCATCAATCCGACTGTAGCAACGAATAAAGTTGTGATTGATGTGACGGGAACACTTTCGTCTTCTTCATCCAGTTGGATTAATGGTATACTACAGCGGTATATTCCGATTGGATCTTCACCGTTGGTTTTTGCTGTCGGTGATGGAACGAAATACACTCCGGCCACACTTGCATTCGGAACAATATCAACAGCCGGCACGGTTACTGTCTCTACCACTCAAAGCGATCATCCTCAAGTGGCCGGATCAAGTATAGACCCGACGAATAGTGTAAATAGATATTGGACATTGACGAATGGGTCCGTTGGGTTCGATACATGCAATATTGTTTTTCAATGGGTGAACCCCGGAGATCAAGATGTTGCCGGAAACGAGGGATTGTATATTGTTGGACGCTACGCCGGAGGCACATGGGATACTACCATGGCAGATACAAAAACAGTGAATTCAATCAGAGCAGTGGGAACACATCTCTTTGGCGATTTTGTGGTCGGATTTAACGGTAATGCCAATGCGTACCGTACAAAAGGGAGCGGAACCGGTACGGGAAATTGGAATTCGCCAACCATCTGGCAATATTATAATCCTCTCATAGCAACATGGCGCGATACAACTGTCTATCCGATTGCTACAAATGCCGGCGTGATAACAATCCAAAGCGGTGATATTGTTACTATTCCGGTAGATATTGTTGTTGATCAGGCAAGTGTTCAAACGGGTGCAAAAATTGTTGTCAGCAGCGGACAGACACTGACGGTGCGTGATGGATCAAGCACCGACTTGACGGTGAGCGGTATTCTTACAAACAACGGAAATGATATTGTTGTAAATTCCGGTGCGTCAATTTCTTTTGTGAATGGATCTACATATCAGCATGCTATTGCCGGCGGGAATATTCCGGTTGCCTCTTGGAGTTCTACTTCGACGTGTGAAATAACAGGTTCAATTACAACCGCACCCGGTAATCTTAACCAGTCCTTTGGAAATTTTTATTGGAATTGCGCATTACAAACAAATCCGATTTCTCTTGGCGGAGCACCGAGCATAATTTCCGGCAGATTTGTTGTTTCCAGTACAGGATCATCGTCAATCCAACTTTTTAATGCAGGAGGAATGAAAACGATCGGCGGATCAATGATAGTGGCCGGTGGTATAGTGAACGGTATATCCGGCAGCGCTTCCGACTGGTCGAGAATCACGCTTGGGGACAGTTTGGTTATCAGCGGCGGATTATTTTCTCTTTCATCAGGCACAGGCGGAGTAATGGGGATTGATGCGGCGGGAATAGTGAAAGTATCAGGAGGAACACTTCGTTTGAGCTCAACAGCCGCAATTGATACGATATGGGCTGCAAAAGATTTCAGTCATACAGCAGGAATTATTGACCAAACCTCATCGGGCCGCGGTCGTATAATCTTTGACGGCACGCTTCCAGTTTCGCAACAATACACATCGGGCGGAACCATTACCGGGAACATTGATTTTACAGTTTTGAATGGCGCATCTCTTATTCTTGGAACCAGCACCATTACCGGATCAGGTAATTTTACTTTGCAGGATGGCGCTACAATCAGTCTCGGTTCTCCCGTCGGCATTACAAGTTCCGGTGCCACAGGTAATATACAACTCACAGGCAGCCGAACTTTTGGTACGGGTGCAAATTATATTTATAACGGAGTTGTTGCCCAGCAGACAGGTAATGGATTGCCGACAACAGTAAACAAACTGACGAATCTCGATTCGTTGGGGACATTAACATTGACCGGAAGTGTTACTGTGACCGACTCGTTGAAATTATTGAAAGGCACATTCAGCATTGGATCCAACACATTAACGTTGAATAATGTTGCATATACGGGCAGTGGAAATCTAAATAGCGGAATATCCGGACTTGTGATATATAATAGAGCATCTGATGGTCAACTTGTTATTCCCGCAGCATACGGGGATGTTAGTTTCTCGAATTTCAAAAAAGTTCTTCCTGCGGCTCAAATGACTATCGCTGGTAGTTTTACGCCGGGATCTGCAACAGGACACACCATAACAGGTGATACAATCAACTACAATGGCGGAGCGCAAACGATTGCCGCCTTTCAATACAATAATTTAACAACAAGCGGAAGCGGAATAAAAACGCTTGGAGGAAATACGACTGTGAACGGGAATTTATCGTTGCTTGCTGGTTCGTTTGCTGATGGTGCTTATACGATCACTGTGAATGGTAACATTATCAATAATGTGACTCATACCGGTATTGGAAAAGTATTTGTTACCGGCGGTTCTTCGTCTCATAGTCTGAGTGGAAACGGATCATATACTAATATGGATCTTAATGATGCGAACGGAATTACAGCGTCAGGATATCTCCGTATTAACGGTGTTCTTACTTTGACGAGCGGAATTGTTTCCCTGGGAGCTGATACACTTGTCATCGGTACAAGCGGAACCATTGAACGTGCAGCGAACAGTTTACCGCGACATATTTTTGGTACGGTCAGAAAACCGGTGCCGGTCAATGCAGCACCGCAGACAATACTTTTTGAAACAGGAGATTTAACAAAATATACTCCGGTCAGTGTTAATTTTAATGCTGTATCAACAGCGGGAACCCTAACGGCGGCATCAACGGCAGGTGACCATTCAAATATTAACGGATCGGGAATTTCTCCGACTAAAAGTGTAAACCGGACATGGACACTGCTCAAACAGGACATAGTCTTTACGACCTATAATGTTACCTTTAATTTTGATGCAACGGATATTGATGCCGGTGCTAACAGCGCATTTTTCTTTGTTAAAAGATATGCATCCTCAGCATGGTCAACTCCCACCGTTACATCAAGAAGTTCAACGAGTATCAGAGTCGATGGCTTAAACATGTTTGGTGATTTTGCCGTCGGAGAACAGACAACAATTTTCTACTGGTCAGGTTTAGCAGGCAATCATTTGTGGACTGATGTCAATAACTGGAATCTCCTAAATATTCCGACAATATCAAACGATGTTATTTTGAATGGCAGCGATACGATTGATGTCAACACAGCGGCAGTGTGCAAAAATATCACCATCGGAAATACATCATTGGTAATCAAAATCCTTCCTTCCAACACGTTGAGTGCGAGCGGGAATTTTACTATGACCGACGGCAAACTTAATACTCAAAATACATTCCCGACTGTCACGGGTGTGCTTACACTAAGCGGCGGAACAGTGGGTTATACCTCCGCCGGTATTCAAACTATTCCGGTTCTTGCGTATTATGGACTCTCTGTTAGCGGAGGCTCTACTAAAACTGCTGCTAATGCCTTAACTGTAAACCAAAACTTGAACATCGGTTCGGGCACTACCTTTGCCGACGGAGGTTTTACGATTACCGTAAAAGGAAGTGTTTGCGACAGCGGCGTTCATTCAGGAAGCGGAAAAATATTACTGACAAGCGGCAGTTCTACGCACCAACTCATCGGTGCCGGTACATATAAAAATCTTGAATTGAATGATGCGTTTGGTGCGGCAGTTGTGAATGGACCCGTCATTAATGGTACACTGACATTGACAAATGGAATACTTACTTCAGTGTCTGATACGGTCTATATTGTCAGTCCGGGCACCATATCCCGTACCAATGGTTACATTCTCGGAAATTTACAAAAATATGTTAGCACGACAGGTACGGTAAATCTTACGTATGAATTGGGAAATTCAACCCTATATCTTCCAGTGAATGTATCTCTTTCCGGAGTCAGCGCAACAGGAGGTAGTATTACGGTGGGCAGCATAACAGGTGATCATCCGGACATTCTGAACTCTTCTCTCAAAAGAGATTCAAGTGCACATCGGTATTGGACTATGAGCAATAATGGTGTACCATTGACTAGTTTTACACCGACATTTCGTTGGTCATCAAACGAAATAAGTGCCAGCATTACATATGTGGGTGATATCATTATAGCGAATAAAACAAATACGGTTCCTTTAATGTGGACAGAAGTAAATGTCGGTTCGCCGTCATTAACTTCAATCCAGGGTGTGTCTCTTACGGCATTTGGAATTTTCCAGGCGGGGAAGCCTGACTCAATGACGTTTACATCCTTCGCCAATGGGAATTGGAATGCACCAACAACATGGAATAAAAACCGGATTCCACAGCCTCGTGACCGGGCGCTTATTGTAGCGCCTTATACTGTTACACTAACAGATGCGCGTTCCATCAATCATCTTGCTATTGATAATGGTGGAACATTTAATAATAATGGTCAGGTGTTGACATTGAATAGAAGCATGCTGTTAAGCGGTATTTGGAGCGGTTCTGGTTCTGTTGTCTGGAACACAATAAGCAGCGATATTTTCTACGGCACGAATGGTGTAACAAACGGTACGGCGGTATTGCAGATTTCAGGTAATAATAAAACATTCAACACGTCCAATACATCTTTGTATCAAATTGATATTGCTTCTGCGGTAACAGTGACGAATAACGGCTCAATGACTGTTACGAGAGTAACCGGCGGGGCAGCCAGTTCAACGCTTATCAACAATACCGGTGCATCAATAACTATCTTACAGGATCTTCTCTCGATGGGTACGTTGACAGTCAGCGCATTAAATAATACCGTTACATACGGTGGAACCGGTAGCCAAACATTAAAGGGATCGAATTATTTTAACGTAGGCATTTCCGGAACACGTACTGGCTCCAATTCAGTAACGTTTCCTTCAGGTGGAACCGTTGGGATCGCCGGAACATTCACTCCCGCAGCAACATTTGGTACCGGCGGTTATATAATGACAAATTCAACAATTGATTATAATGGAACAGGCGCTCAAACCGTAGCAGGTTTTAATTATCAAAATCTCACTATCAGCGGAGCACGATCGGCAAACATTACACTTGCTTCGAGTCCTTCAATAGGAATAGCAGGAGTTTTTAATCCATCAGCAACTTTCAGCAGCGGTAACTACGTTAGCACAGGATCGACGATAGACTTTAACGGTTCAAGCGATCAAACTGTGCCGACATTCGTCTATCACAACATCAATTTTTCTAATGGTGGTATAAAAACTCCGTCAAGCGCAATACGTGTCTGGAACGATCTGACGATCAATTCGGGAGCAACATTTAATGCTGCAGCAACTACTGATACCGTTTATGGAAATTGGACGGCATCAGGAAATTTCACATCATCAGCGTCACGCATTGTTTTTGGAGGTTCATCGGCTTCGGCTATCAATGGATCTGTATCATTTGCAGCGCTTGAAGTGAAGAAGAATAATCCTTCCGCTGCTGTTACTTTGTCGAGCGATGTTACCGTTGCAGATCTTGCAGTAAATCAAGGTCTAATACAAACAGGCAGTAATGCAATAACGATAACGTCCAGTCGAAGCGGT
The DNA here is from genome assembly GCA_903861125.1 of uncultured Ignavibacteriota bacterium. GTDB lineage: Bacteria > Bacteroidota > Ignavibacteria > UBA10030 > UBA8401 > UBA8401. Next base: position 9,634 of record CAIOTF010000044.1, on the reverse strand, counting down.
AATGGGTTAATAATCGGAACGATCACACATACTCCGACCGCAGGATTCATTTCCGGTTCACAATATGCGTTTGAAAGTCCGAATAATTTTATAAACTTTAATGCCGGTGGAACGCTGCCCGCATCAATAACAGAAACTGTTGTGCTTTCATCACCGGGTGTTAATACGTACATGGAACCTATTAACCGTTATTACACACTTTCATTCGCCGGCGGTTCAGGATATACGTATGCTTATCGACTGCATTATGAAGGGGCGGAAGTTGTGAATCCCAATTTTAAGTCGACATTAAAATTATGGCATGAGTCATCACCGGGTGTGTGGGACCGAATGGGCGTATCATCGCTTGATTCGATAAATTATTGGGTTCAATGGGATAATGTTACAACCGATGGAAAATATTCTCTTTCTAGTAAAACATTAGCGAATGTAACATTATCACTTTCAGCAAGTGCTGCAAATCCTGGACCTCGAGATACTGTGATATATACTATTACGTATAATAATACAGGCGATGGCATTGCTGCCAATGTACTCATCAGTGCACCTGTCCCGGCTCTCACAACGTATGCGGCTGGCAGTATTAAAGTAAATGGAACACCAAAACCCGATCTGTCGGCAGGTATAACGGTAGGTTCCGTTATCAACTTAAATTTGGGAACGTTACTGGGTGTTCCCATTACGCCAGGATTGAATGGAAGTATTGAATATAAAGTCGTTATAAATTAATCTATCTGGAGAAACAATGAAAAAAATATTTTTTGTTCTTGTCGCTGTTGCATCTGGAATAATCTATACACATGCACAATCAAAAATAAATTCTGTTGCGATTTCTTTTCCGCAGAATCTGGTGGAGTACTTTGCTCAACCTGCTGCGGCAAAATCAGTTTCACTGCCGCTGATCCAGGCAAAGGCGAAGAATGGCGATCTGTTTGGAATTAATTTTCAGGGCATAGCAGGAACAGCATCGTTCATCGAATTGCTTGATGCTAACAGTAAAGTAGTTTCAACGGTTACCGTCGGTGATTTTTTAGGAAAATCAACCGGCAAAGTGGTCAATTTAGTTTCATCCGTTACTTCCGGTTCCGGTAATAGATCTGAAAACGTTTATGAAGTATCCTCTGAGCAGGGAAAGTATCTCTTAATTGTCAATTCGCTGACAACATCAGCCGCTTCTACTAAAGAAAATCCTGCAAAATTGCTGGTTCGGTTTGCAGTCCGGAATAATCCTGCCACCATTGCTTCGGCCCGCATAACATTACCGGTGGACGGAACGGCAGAGACAAAAAACGGCGGATTTATTATTTCCGGGAAGAAATCGACGCAGCCGATTGTAGCAGCGTTCTATCCTAAAATAGCGAAAATATCAATTGAGAAAAAAAATATCACCGTCGTTACGCCGGCTATAAAAACAGCAAATGAAACGCTTCTCCTGTCATTATCGGTGGATTGTGCCAATACAAAAGAAGAAGCATTTTCATCGCTGCTGGCATATGACAAAAATACGGAGAACAATATTGCCATAGTCACAGTTTCAAATAAAGCAACAGCAGCTCCGACCGATACAGTCATGTATCAGATCATCTGCACCAATATCGGCAATGGTAGTGTGAGTGATATTGTTATCACCAATCCGGTAACAGCTGGTTCACGATATCTGGAAGGAAGCGCTGTTGGCGAGGATTCGCAAATATCATTTGACCGGACTCCATCAGCGGCTCCGGCACTTGGTGATGTGAAATCAATCAAATGGAAATTATCTAAAACAATTGAAGTGGGAGAAGAAAAGATCGTCAGTTTTAAGGTTATCGTTCAATAAATAATGAGTTCAGTAAGAAAGTAAAAACAAGATGGTTCTGTGAACTACATGAAAAAAATATTTTCGGGAATATTAATCATTGGCAGTTTTCTTCTGCTGCAGGAAAATGTATTTGCAGTTGGAACTCCTGCCGGCACTGTTATTCAAAACCGTTCAAGAGTAACGTACACAACCAGTAGCGGGTCTCAGGTTGATACTGTGTATTCTGCATTCGTCAGCATTACAGTAGCTCAAAAAGCGGTATTTAATATAACGCCTGCCTCGAATGCACTAACTACACAAAGCGACAGTACGCAAGCAGATTATCCGATTATCGTGATAAACTCAGGCAACGGTAATGATCGTGCAAAACTTACAGCGTTTTCATCAAAAGGTTGGTCAACACAAATCTTTGCCGACAATAATGGAGACGGCATATTGCAGGCAGGCGAGGCAGGTGCAGGAACAATTGCTCAAACTCCAATAATTACTGCAGACGCTCAGTTTCCGATAATCGTTCGGGTAAAAGTACCGAGAAATGAATCATTGAACGGTGCAAAGGATACCGCTGTATGTATCATCGAATCACTCTACGATACGGCAAGTACAATTTCAGGGAATTATGTAACTACTGTTCACACATCCGGTTTGAATCCGTTGAACCCGGGATTAATAGTGAATAATTCGATCCCTTCGGCAGGACAACAAGTTATCTATACATTTTCAATGACGAACACCGGCTCAGTATCCGCCAACAACATTTCGATCTACGATGTGATTCCGTCCGGGTGTACATTCATTTCCGGTACAGCCTCGACTGGAGTGCTGAATGGCAGTGCTAATCCGGTAGTTTGGACTATCGGATCATTGGCTCCATCGCAATCGGTTACGGTAACGCTTACTGTACAATTGAGTTCTGGATTTACAACCGGAGCCATCATTGCAAATAGATTTAGTGTGAGCTATTCGGTTGCATCCAATGCATATTCAGTTTTAACGAATTCAGTTTCAATGACGGTAAGCGGAAAAGCGGCTCATGGCGTTCAGATCATCCCGATGTTTTCATCATTGACGAAGGAAGCATCCGATACAGCGTCGTTTAGATACAACGTGCGTAATACTGGTGCATTCAAAGACCTCATTGAACTGTCAACGCTGTCATCACAGAACATTCCGTGGAAACTGTTCCGTGACGCGAACAACAATGGCGTATGGGATTCAGCTGATCAATTGTTGACGAATACAAATGATTCTGCCGGTGTGGACATTGATTCCGTAGCCGCCGGAGACAGCGTCCGTGTATTTGCTATGGCTGTTCTGCCCCGATTTGAAACAGATCAGGTGAAAGATTCATTGCAATGTTCAGCTTCTTCAGCGGGGGACCATGCAGCATCCGATAACACCTTGACTATATCGACCATAAGCGTACCGGTTGTCGCGATCAACATAAGCGCCTTTCCGATAGGGAATCAGCCGGCCGGATCAGTCATAACCTATACAATATCATATACGAACACCGGTAAAGCTGCTGTGAAAGATTTTTCAGTGATAGATGTTTCACCGAATGCTACAAAATATATTCCAAACAGTGTAAAAGTAAACGGAGTATCCGTTTCTGATAATACAAGCGGAGTTTCGGTTACCATGGATCAAAGTAATAATTCTGTCATCGCGGTTTCCATCGGCACACTGTCTGCCAATGCGAATGGATCCGTTGAATTTAAAGTGAAAATAAAATAAACGTTCCCATTATGCCGGTAAAAAATCATATAATATCATTCCCCAGCATTCTAAGGACGATTTTTACTTTAATCGTTGGTGTTGGCATGTTTGTCTTCCCGCAAACGGTGCCGAATACAATTATTCTCAATCAGGCAAAAGCTCTGTATCAATTCAAAACGTACCCGAGAGATTCCATCAATTCAAACGTAACTCAATTCAGCGTTCTTGATGCGCCGAATTTCGAATTGAGTTTCAGCCAGCCGGATAGTTTTGTTTTTAAGAAAGAGACTGTTACTGTAAACATTGTCTATAAAAATATCGGCAACAAAATTGCCGATTCAGCATCAATTGTCGCTGCCTTCCCGCCGGCCGGTATGAAGTTCGTTCCCGGCTCAACAAGCGGTTCGATTTCAGGTAATACGGTTACGTGGAAACTCTTTGGAGTTGAATCCGGTAGAACCGATTCAGTAAAAGTGAACGTGGTGATCGACAGTACGCTTGTTACAAATACCGAACTGAATGTTCAGGCAGAACTGCAATGGTCCTCTTCTACGGTCAGTGCCTCTAAGACTTTTGTTGTCGGTAATTTTCCTCTGTTGTCTCTCTCCATTATTTCTGCAACAGACGTTGTGGGTTCTGGCAGAACTATGACGTACCGTATTACGGTCAGTAATTTCGGCAATATTGCATCGGCAAACACACAACTGTATGATACCATATCAACATTAGGCACTTTCCTGAATAGCAGTTTGGCCCGGGATAGTATCTCATCGGATAAACGATTGGTTAAGTGGAATCTTGGAACATTACCTGCATTTTCTTCAAAAGAAATTATTGTTGATGTTGCTTCACAACCTAACATCGGATATGAAACACTACTGAATAGTGCATTTGTTTATGCTTCAAATGTGTCGAAAGTGGTTAGAACATCTGTAGCAAACACCATCGTGCCTGTGATACCGAAAAGTATTTCTATCACACCGGAACCGGTTTATGTCTTTGGACGATTGAACCGCGACAGTTCTAAGATTACGGTTGTGTTGAAGGATTCGTCCAACGAAGTTCTTCCTAATGGTGTTATCGTCACTTTTTCATCAACTCTTGGAAAATATTCGAATAATCAGAGTACTGCATCTGCAACGATCCAAAATGGAAAAGCAGCGATGACACTGCGTTCAATAGATGTCGCTAATGATATCATGCGATCGACGGTGACTGTTATTGGCGGTCAACAGTCATTCGGAACAATACAAGATACGGTAAGCGTGTATTTCTACCCCGGGGCTGTTACGGGCGTTGTTGTCAGCGGAACAAATCGGATCCCGTTCCAGGGTGCTCGTGCGCGGGTTTACAATGCAGCAAAAAAGATCGTGGGTGAGGATATAACAAAAGCAGACGGAAAGTTTTTTATTGCATTGAACAAGGATGTAGCTAAATACCAATTGGAAATACTTGCAGTCGATAAATTCGGCGATACGATATCAACATCGTCAGAGATTGATCCGGCAAAATTTCCGTTACCGGCGATCGTCATATCGAATATCATCTCGGGCAGAATAGAATATAAAGTAACAGGTCAACCGGTACCGGCGGAAAATGTGACCGTATTTTTAGACTCGATCGCACCGGCGCCGAAGATCCGAGCCGACCGTTCGTCAAGTGCAAGAAAATTACTGAATCCAAATTCACTCGTGCGTATTAGAGAACAATTGACAGACGTAAAAGGAAAGTTCAAATTTGAAGACCTAACTCCCGCAAGATATGTAATTGCACTGGACAGTGTCCAATTTCCGAATTTCAACGGCTATACATTGTTATCGGATACGTCATCGGGAACATTCACAATAAATTTAAGCCTTCAGATTGTCCTTGACTCCAGTGTAGTGTTAGCAGCAAGTTCACCGGTAATGGCAAATGCAGGGGACACAATAAATATCAAAATTGGGTTGACGAACAGCGGTACGGCAGAACATCGAAATGCTGATATGAGCGATACATTATCGGCATTCCTAAAATATGTATCCGCCACGAAAGGAAATTTCTCTTCTGTTGCCTATGATCCCGCTACCCATGCCGTTCGTTGGCACCGTGATACACTGCGGACATTAGACTATGATTCAGTATCGGTGCGATGTCTTGTCTCCAGAAATATTCCAGACAGCACTAAGATCAATCATCGGATCTGGTTCAAATCGCCGATTCTGTCTTCATATACGAACGGCACAACAACAATACGGTCGTCGGCTCTGATACAGTTCTTCAATCGATTTAATGTTTCCAAAGATACAGTTATGGCCGGCGATAGCATCCGTCATGTGTTCAGCTTTAAAAACATCGGAACGGATAGTCTCCGCGGAATCAAAATTGTAGACACATTGTTCTCGGCAGGATTAAGCGGTATCTTTTTAACTAAATCAACTCTTGATTCTGCAAAAATTGTCGACAGTATTTCCGTTGTGTATATCGGGTCTATTGCACCAGCGAAGGAAGATTCAATCTCGCTTACTCTCACTACCGATTTTGCGTTGCGAAATGGTATATCAGTATCATCTCACGCCTACATGATGAAAGGTGATTCAATTCTTTCGCGCAGGGATGCACTGTTTATTGTGAATGAAAATCCGATGTTGTCATCGTTTCTAAAGATTGCGAAAACTTCCAATAAAAAGGTGGCCGAAATAGGAGATGTTGTTACATACCAGGTCCAGATCAGCAATGCTAGTCCGCAATCAATGCACAGTATTGGTATCTATGATCATCTGCCGTACGCATTTGCGTATGTTAAAAATTCTGCGCGGTTCAATGGCAAGCCGATAGAACCGGAGTATCATCCGATATTGAACCAGTTGAAATGGAACTTTATTGATACGCTGCAGCCTGCTAAGAATGCTACGCTGGTGTATCAGCTTGCAATCGGTGCCGATGCCATGGAAAGTGAAGGACTGAATACAGCGTATGCAAGCGCCGTTGTCGGTTTTGGCACAGCGGTGGTTTCTTTCCCGTCTCAATGGCAAGTCACTGTACGACCGGGTGTATTTACGGAAAAGGGCTTGATCATTGGCAAGGTATTTTATGATGACAACCGGAACACATTTCAGGATGCCGGTGAGAATGGTGAAAAAGGGATAGAGATCTGGATGGAGGACGGAACAAGAATCACTACCGGTGACGATGGGAAATTCTCGCTGTCTGAAGTAAAACCCGGTCAACATGTGATGCGTGTGAACGAATCGACTATTCCGAAAATGACTGAATTGCTTGCCGGGAACAATGCTTTTGCGAAAGACCCAACTTCACGCTTTGTCAGGGTAACCGAAGGAGGGATTGCAAAAGCAAACTTCTATCTTAAGAGGAACACGGCTGATACACTTGTGCAAACGCTGGCAAAGGTGAACAAACTTATTGCTGTCCGTCAGTTGAAGCCTAAATATCTGTATGAAGATACACTGAGAAAAATTAAAGTAGATACGGTGCAAATGTCGGTCTCATTCGCGTATTCCGGAAATAAAGCAATCGCTTCAATAGAGATCAACGATCAGATCTCCGAACTTCTCAGGGTTGTTCCGAACAGTTTTCTGTACAACGGCAGACATGTCACGCCGATCATTTCAGGAAACAACATTCAATTTTTGTTAGGCAGAGGACGAGACGTAACAAGCGGTGTTGTCAGTTATAAAGCTGTTCTCAACGGCATGCCGCGATCAAAAACTTCCATTCTGTCTTCTTCAACAATCACGTGCAACTCTGTTGACAGCATCAAAGTTGAAAGCAATAAGATTTATGTGGAAAATGTCGTTCTCGACACGTCAAAGAACACGATAGAGGCATCGGAAGTCAGTGTCAGTTCAAGCAATCCAAGAAATTCAAATCATCTTTCGGATTCTGTAGCGGTTACTGCCGGAGATGTGGTGTACTTCAAATCATCATTATATATTGATCCAAAAAAGAAGATCAAGTCAGTAAAATTATTAGATACACTTGAATCTGTTTTTATTCTCAACGACAGATCATACGCAGTGAACGGGATACCGCTGCCGTCAAGGAATCTTACTGTGAAGATCCGTTCATCGGCATTAACATCCACTGCAGGTATTTTGGCGGCAGATCTGGATTTTGTTCGTGTTGTTTCTATCAACCTAACTGATTATCTCAGATCTGGTTTGAACGAAATTACGTATACTGCAACACTCGAACATGCAAAGAAGGACACACTTTTTCGTAAAAATGCGTATGCAATGGTCACAGATATTTTCAATGGGAATAATCTGCTCCGCGCCAATGATGCAAAGATATTTGTGAAAGCCGGAGTATTGTCGCAAGCGCTTGCATTAGAAACAACATACGTTGATATTCAGCGGCAATCCTTAAAGGTAGAAGAAAAAATTGCAGAAGCTGTGAAACGTGTAGAATCTTTGGGACTCAGTTCTTCACCGGCAGTTGTGATAGAAGGTATTTCGTTTGAAACGGGGAAAGCAACATTAACGAGTGAATCAAAAGTTGTTCTGGACACTATTGCGCGAATATTGATCGCTCAAAAAGATATTAATCTGCAGATCAATGGGTATACGGATAATACCGGCAATGCGTCCGCTAATCGTATTATGTCTCTCAATCGTGCAAAAGAGGTCGTTGCGTATCTGATCAGCAAAGGAATTGAAAAATCAAGACTCCTGCCTCAGGGTTTTGGTCCGAACAATCCGGTTGCCTCAAACAAAACAGAAGAGGGCAGGACTAAGAACCGACGTGTGGAATTTGCGCGAATGAAATAGATCGGCCCTTGAATTCTCAGCTATTGGGATGATTAAAACGTTATGCTTCACAGACTAACCGTTATGGACAGGATAAGTAATTGCTTCGGCATTTAAAAATAACGAACACTGGTATGGGAGGTTAAGATGTCCAAGATAAGCCCGGTTCTTTTATCCCGCTGTGTAGCAGATGTCTTTGTCAATGAGAATATCAAAGAATATATCGATCCGATCAAGAATGATCCGAACATTACCATTAAACAGATCATTGCGTTGATAGAGAAAGAGGAGAGTGAATTGTGTGTGATAAAAATAATTTTGGATTTTACAGATCTGACCGGAAGTAACCATGAAGTTCCGAATGCGTTGATCACATACACATGGAACAAAAAGTCGAAACACATTCAGTACATTGATACAAACAGTAAAACAACACCGCCGCGTTCAATTACCATCGGAAAATTCTTCAATACGTAGCTGTTCGCTTTCACTCAAACGCTGCTTGAACGGATATCAGGCACGAAAGTCTATTGTTCGTTCCCCCTTGGCATTGAGTCCCGATTTTTTATTCGTCGACTTTACCTTAGTAACGGTTTTCGAAGCTGTATCCGCCTTCTTCTTTATCTCGTCCGTAAGAAGTTTGGTTACATTTCGCTGCTGCACTTGATTTTCCGCTACAGATAAAGCAACAACCATAGGCGATAGAGAGACACTTGCTGTAATGGCCATAATATTCCTCACTATTTATAGCAATAAACAAGGCTACCATTTCTATGCCAACGCGGTAATGATAATACCTTAAAGAATTAATATTTTTTCGGAATTGACTTTTGTAAATTCTTCAATGATTCTTTTCTGATCTGTTCCAGCATCGATTCATCACACTGTTTTAAGAACCTTCCGAATGATGAAAAAACACCGAGTATAATAACATACAATACAATACCAATGATAATTTCCATATGACGCTCCCTTCTTTGCAGTAAAATAATCCATTCCAGGATGTTTTAAGACTGCTTCGCAGTTCCTCTACTATAGTTATCGACAGTTATTGTTAAAACTTCACTAATTTAACGGCTTGTTTATAGCCTATTACTAACCCAAAAATGATATAGAATGGACTACATTTTACGCAAAAAAAATGCCTGCTTTCGCAGGCGTTTTGTCTTAAAATGAATCTTTATAATTTCTTGTCGTAAAAACCCGTAGTTGTTTCCAGCGTCCATTGTGGAACTGATATACTGCCGTCTGCGTCACTGCCCGTGTTACCTTCACCACTCCGCCTACCACCGTTGCATGTGATGCTACGGAAACAACCTGCGTCTGTGAAGCCGGGAAACCTGCCGGATGTGTTGCCGAATACCGG
>CAIOTF010000043.1 GCA_903861125.1 uncultured Ignavibacteriota bacterium | reverse complement strand
TTTCGGCGCAGTTGCAGCGGTTACTTCTACGGTTTGCGAATACTCGAACTTGCCGTCGCGGTCGATCTGTTTTAAGCGGTACGATATTTTTCCGTTGGCAGATTTATCGGTAAAGGAATATGATTTTGGAGCGTTGGTTGTGCCGTTGCCTTCCACGAAACCGATCTTTGTCCACGCTAAGTGACGGTCACTTACTGCACGCCGCTCCACTTCAAACCCGTAGTTGTTCACTTCCGTCGCCGTTTTCCATTTCAATTCAACGCTTTTCTCTGCGGTCTCTGCGGTGAACGACGTGAGTTCTACCGGGAGCAAACCCGCGTCTGTATATGTAATATCATCAATAAAATAAATAAGCGGTTGTTCATTATAGATAAATTCGATTTTTGCAACAGACATAAAATTATTAAAATTAACTTGTTGGTAAACATTGCTGCCATGTATTTGCTTTGTTGCTACAAATTGGCCGGCCGAAGAATAACAATTAAAGATATACGCAGGTGGTGCCACCTCTGAGTAAGAAATATCATCGACATAAATGGAGGGAGATCCATTACACACAAATTCGATTTGGGTGATGGAAGAAAAACCAGTAAAATTAATTTGTTGATAACCTCCGTTCCTATTAAAACTTATTATTTGTTTTGCCGCCACAAACTCGCCGGAAGAATTATAACAATTGATTGTAAGCCATGTCGTTGCATTGTAATAATCCATAATACCGATCCATAAGCTCGTTACATTGATCGCGTGATTTGCTTGAATTTTATCACTGGGAAAAATGTATGCCGAACTTGAACCAGTATGACCATAAGTCCACACTCTGCCGCCGAGTGTCCAGTTGGTTCCATATTCTGAAAAATTTGTTGTCCCTAAATTTTGGCCTTCAAAGCTAAGGATGTGATTGCCACTCCGCTCATCATTAACATACGCCCATAAGGACGTTACATTAATCTTGTGATCTGCTTGGAGAGCAGCACCAGATCCAAGAATGTCAAACGCATTCGAGCCGCTATGAGAATACGCTGGGTGAATCAAACCTATATTCAGTGACCAGTTGATCCCATTTTCTAAAAAATTTGTTGTGCGGTCAACCTGGCTTTCAAAGCCAATAGTTGATTGCGCGTCGGCTTTGGTGAAACAGAACAACAGCAATACAGCAGAAAATGAGATGAATAAATTACCTGTTCTCACGAGAACTCCATTTATTTAGTATGTTATATGAGCTAAATCGTGGTATCTGTTTAATGTCGGTTTCACATTTTGCCGACGGAAATATTATGCTGTTCATTCCGCCATCCTTTTTTGCGGGTATATATTAACATCCCGCGCACTTACAAATAAATGCGCGGGATATTTTGTTCCTTAACTTATTTCAACAGCATCAATTTCCGTATCTGTGTTTTACCCGACGACGATAGTTTAGCGAAATAAATTCCGCTGGATAATCGTGCGCCGTCGAACTGCGCAGAATAATATCCGGCATTTTTCACTTCGTTTACCAGCGTCGCTACTTCTCTGCCGATCGTATCGTAGATCTTTAGAGTAGTAAAACTGTTGGCTGGCAGCTTATAGCTGATCGCTGTTGTGGGATTAAACGGATTGGGATGATTTTGTTCCAGCACAAATTCTTTCGGTGTGCCGGGTGCGGTCACTTCAACAGTTTGCGAGAATACAAACTTGCCGTCGCGATCAATCTGTTTTAAGCGGTACGATGTTTTTCCATTTGCGGATCTGTTGGTGAAAGAATATGACTTGGGTGCGTTGGTTGTTCCGTTTCCTTCAACGAAGCCGATCTTGCTCCACATGTTGTCTTGTAGCTGAGTGCTGACAGCTGATTGCTGAGCGCTGATAGCTGAGTGCTGAGTGCTGACATCTGATCGCTGTATTTCAAACCCGTAGTTATTTGTCTCCGTCGCTGTTTTCCAGTGCAGCGTTACTCCGTTCTTTTCACTTGATGCGGTGAATGATGCAAGTTCAACCGGGAGCGGATTTGAGGCTGCAAATTGTAAAATTCTGTTGTCATTTGGATCTAATACAAGAAGCTTATTGTTCACCGGATCAACGGCAATACTGCCCGGATACCCATTCGGAAAACTACCGCCAAACTGAGATTGTTTCATCTGACCAAACCCATTCTGACCTCCAAGCCGGGAGTTTGTCGTAAAATCAGGCTGTCCCAAAACTACATCAGCAGCTGCACCATTCGCTATTGATGCTGCATTGTTGAAGATCAAAATGCGTCGGTTTGTTTCGTCATTCACATAGAGCCTTCCGGAATTATCCACTGCCATATATCCGGGATACGAAAAGGTTGAGCTGGTTGTGCCGTAGTTGGTGCTCGTAAAGTTGCTTTGCCCCAACACGCCGCTTGCCGCAACACCGCTGCTTGTCGGATTATCAAACCGCAGGACCCGCTGACCATACGAATCACCCACCCACACTGTAGTACCGTAAACCGCTATTCCTTTTGGTAAATAAAATTCATTCGATGTTGTTGCCGCGGATCCGGTAACACCAAGCACAAGATCGGCGGAGGCATTAGAAACTTCTTTACTATTGACGTCATTGAATTTGAGAACGCGGTCATTCGAATTATCAACAACCCACATATTGCCGGAAGCGTCGATTGTAATATCACAGGGCCAGTACAGCTGGTTCATCCCCCCGCCGTGTGTACTGCTCACAAAGTCCGCCTGTCCGATCACTCCATCGGCACTCGGCGCATCCGCGGCGGCAGTTGCGGCGTTGTTGAATTTAAGGATGCGGTGATTATGCTCATCGCACACCCAAAGAACACCGTTGTAGACTGCGGCGCTCGTGGGAAGTTGAAATTGCGTTTGGGTTGCGCCCCGCGATCCCGAAACGCCAAATGTCCGTTCTACGGTCGGAGTGCTTGAGGTAAATGGATACGCAAACCGCTGCACGCAATAGCTGTCTTGATTAACGACATAGATCTTACCGTTTGCAAAATCGATCACTACTTTTTTCGGATTATTGAATGTACCGGTGGCATAGCTGGTAAAATTCGACTGACCGATGACAATTGCGGCGTTCTGCCCGTTCGTCCATTGCGCTGCGGCATTGTTAAAACAGAGCAACAGCAGCATGGCGAAAAATGAGATGCGAAAATTACCTGTTCTCACGAGAACTCCCTTTATTTGTTATGATTGTTAGTTTATAGATGTTGTTTTATATAATCTCTGTTTCAAATATCGCTGACGAAAATATTATGCAGCAAATTGTGTCATGCTTACCTACGGGTATTTAAAGCAATCCCACGCATTTAGATATTAATGTGTGGGCTTTTGTATCCACGGTTACCCGCACCAAAGGATCGCTTTGGTTCCGGGATTCTGACACCGAAAAAAGGGATCAAATAGCTTTACTATTTTCCCTCTTTAGTCGTTGCCTTAAATTTATTTTATTATTGCAACAACAATCATACCAAATGGTCTGCTATCGTTTTTTGATAAATTTCGCCATTTTCTTAATTTTCACCCGACAACTGTAAATCTTTATGTAACGATAACTTTACAGTAGTGTCTACTAAAGTTTACAGTCAAAATTGTTGTGTTTTGGTTTTTGACGCTAATGGCCGTTTTTGGAGTAAAAATCAGACAATTGATGGCGCAAACATTGCCACGAAGGCGCGAAGACACAAAAAATAAATATTGAACGGATGGCACAAACATTGCCACGAAGGCACGAAGACACAAAAAATAAATATTGAACGGATGGCGCAAACATTGCCACGAAGGCACGAAGACACAAAAAATAAATATTGAACAGATGGCACAAACATTACCACGAAGGCACGAAGACACAAAAATAAATATTGAACGGATGGCGCAAACATTGCCACGAAGGCGCGAAGACACAAAAAATAAATATTTAACGGATGGCACAAACATTGCCACAAAGGCACGAAGACACAAAAAATAAATATTGAACGGATGGCACAAACATTGCCACAAAGGCACGAAGACACAAAAAATAAATATTGAACAGATGGCGCAAACATTGCCACGAAGGCACGAAGACACAAAAGGAATATATTTAACGGATGGCGCAAACATTGCCACGAAGGCACAAAGACACAAAAAATAAATATTTAACGGATGGCGCAAACATTGCCACGAAGGCACGAAGACACATAAAATAAATATTGAACGGATGGCACAAACATTGTCACGAAGGCACGAAGACACAAAAAATAAATATTGAACGGATGGCACAAACATTGCCACGGAGGCACGAAGACACAAAAATAAATGAGACATCTGATAAATTTCACATCAATGTCTGGATGACAAAGCAACAGTCATTCTGAAGGAGCGCCCGCTCCGAAGGCCCAAAGGGCCGTGGTGTCCTTTGGACCTGACCGACCAGCCCGCTTCGCGTTCTGGCAGGCGTCAGTCGGGCAGGAAGCGACTGAAGAATCCAGAAACTGGATCCTTCACTTGCCCCTTTGGGGCTTCGTTCAGGATGACAAGACACGAACATTCTTACACCGAACAAAGAAAAGAGAAAGAAACCAGAAAATGGATTCTTCACTTCGTTCAGTCTACAACCCGTAGGGTAGAGAATGACAATGGACAAACTTTTTTTTCAGATATCTCATAAATATAACTGCCTGCGAGGTGTGGAACCTGTGAAACGATTAAAAAGTTGACCACGGATATCATGGGAAAAAAACGGATTTTCACGGGTGGTGCGAATGGAAAAGACCGGATTTTTTTAACAAGCCACCGGCGTATACATGAATGAGGCAATAAAAATTGTAGTGATGGAAGGTTACACGCCGAATACGTACATACAGAGTACAATAAAAAAGCTCCCGGTGTTTTGGGAGCTTTGTCTTACTGAGTCAGCAAACGGAACTATGCTGGACCTACGCCTCGTAGGGTAAATCATCCTTCGACTCCGATAAATAACTTCGTCGCTCAGGATGACTATGATCTTTTTGACATTTTACTTACGGATCGAAAAGAAAAAGTTTTGAACACAATCACTTCATCAGCAGGAGTTTTTTTGTTTCTTTGAAATGATCCGTTTCGATGCGGTAGAAATAGACACCGCTGGCCGCCGGCATTCCCGCATCGTTTGTTCCGTTCCACGTTACTTCATACGATCCGGAATTCTGATAATTGTTGACAAGGGATGCGATCTTTTTTCCATCCATGTCATACACTGCCAGACGAATGTTCTGTGCAGTCGGAAGTGAATACCGTATCATGGTGGAAGGATTGAACGGATTGGGATAGTTCTGCGATAGTTCATACTTGTCCGGCACCCGCGTATCAATTTCAGTTACAGCGGTGGTGCTTAAAACCGTTGCCCGCATGAACAGCGTGTAGTCATTCGGGGCTGCTAATTTTCCCCATACTGCGCCGTCGTATTCGTATGTCTTTTGGTTTCCGGGAGGCGCGTCCGCACCAACATTCGGCTTATTGATCCCGTCATATTTAGCGCTGACATAAAATTCTCCGGAGATCGTCGCGCCGGTGATGTCGAACGACTGCCATCCCACAGCGGCCGGCGAATACGGATACGGAGTGATGATCGGCGTTCCCGGTAAATTATTTGCGCCATTCGCCTGGTACATTTTCAATGTAAATTGACCGGTCCCTGCACTTGTGCCGCTGATATACACTTTAACATTGGAAATTGTCACGTTCGCTACGGGAGGCGTAAACCGCACGGCCAATTCCCAATTGGCAAAATCTTCATAAACGCCGGTCGACGGCGTACCATCGTCGTACGTTAAATTATATGTTGTCACGGAATTAGGTCCGATCCCTACCGCCGTGAACGCGCTGGCAACGGCGGTATATTCGGCAGAGCCTGCGCCGAACAGATCTTTCGCTGCGCTCAGGCATGCGTTCCGCGCATCAAGAAATTGCGAATTGTTGGTCAGATAGACCGTTAACGCCCTGTACCAAATAAGTCCCCCTTTGGTCCGGCCGATTGCGGTTGCAAGATTGTAAAACGATTTATTGATAATGCCGGAGTTGATGTGAACTCCTCCATGGTCATGATTAGCATCGTTCGCAAGTACAACAAATTCATTCATGTTCGACGGCTGCCAGTCGGGATCGGTGCTTGGTTTTCCGTTATGCGGATCCTGAATATTTCGCAGTGCGTCACCGGCAATGCCCGGTGTGAAAACATCTTCACCCAGCAGCCAGTTTGAACTGTCCGCAATAACGGCAAAGATATCGGAGACCGCTTCATTCAGCGCACCGGATTGAAGCTCGTAGATAAGATTTGCTGTTTTCTCCGTTACGCCGTGCGTCATTTCATGGGCGATCACGTCGAATCCGCCTGCTAAACTGGAGAATCGTGTGCCATCACCATCACCATACGTCATGAACGATCCGTTCCAAAAAGCGTTGTTGTAATTAATATTGTAATGCAGAACATTAATCAACGTACCCCCTTTATTGTCGAAACTGCTTCGGTTGAAACGGGATCTATAAATGGAGTACACTTCCCTGCTGAAGTAATGAGCATCGACCGCCGCCTTCAGGCGCTGGTTGTCGTTAAAATTATTATCGTTGTTCGGATCGACGATTCTTGAGGCTTTCGTATAACCGTTCCCCGCCGTATCGTTCAACGCATCATAGGTATCGATCACCCCCTGGAAACTATCGATCGGCGCAACAAACATGGGAAGGCTTGCATCAATCATGTAGTACTTCCCTCCCGAAAGATATGTGTGTACGGATTTCGATGCACCATTCAATCCAAGGCCCGAACCGACAACAGGTCCGTCGTACCGTAACCCATCATCAACTTTAATAACGTTGCCGTTCTGCGCGTCGATGAAAATCACCATATTCGGTTTTTCGTAGGAAGGTAGTTTTACGGCATAGACCAGCAATAGTTGAACACCCTTTGCATAGATCATCAGCTCCGCAGTTGCTGTAGTTGCGGTGTATTCCTTCAGATTATTTTCGGCGGCTGCAATGGCTGCTTCTTTCGTCAGCGCCGCAGTTGTTTCCATCTGCGGTGTGGGAAAATATCGTCCGTTCACCGATTCAATGGAACCGTCGCCATTAAAATGGACGATCAATTGATTTTGAAATATTTTTATGCCGTTCAGTGTCTGCTGATATTTTATGTGGGTCATCGAACGGTCGTCGGTGACATTCGAAATAACCTCCAGCTCTTTTGATGCATCTTTAAGTCCGAACATCTCTGCGTTTTCCGCGATGAACTTTTTGCCGTCAACGGATTTGTCCGTCGATGTTGAATATCCGGCAGGAGTCAATGTTCCCCCAACAAACGTCGGCGTTGAGTTATGTTCATTCCACACAACACTCACGGTGTGATTGGTTTTTTCTTCCAGCAGTTTTAGTCCTTTTTGCGGATCGTGCTGATTGTATTGCACGGCGGCGGTGCGGGATTGAATACCTGCGCTCATCAGCACAAATGTTCCCGGAAGCAGAAGAATGAAGGCAAAGACAACATGACGCAATTTTTTCATAGATCATCCCTTTAATTGTTACTGTTGCACTTGTTTGTTGTGGAACAGAATATTCCGGTAACTCCGGTATCCTGCATAGTTCTTATGTTCGTTCAAATCTTTATACGACCATACGGTGAAGAAGTATTTCTTCGGTATAGTTATTTTCTTGACAGAATTGAGAGACGAAAAACAAGATGTGACGGTACTGTTGAAAGCTTTTTGAATATAAAGATTTACCTTAACCCGAGTCAAGGACAATTTTCTCCGATATTGCAACGCTGTCGGATGTGTGATACAGGTCAGTTTGATGGGAAAGGTGACGATACCAAGGGTATTGCTAATGGATCGAAAAAGGGTAAAAAGGTATTACCCGGCAGTATGATAAAGAGGATTATCTGTTTATTCCTTCTTTTCCGCACTTATAGCGTTCCATTCTTTCGCAAGGATCGGTTTAATAATCTTTGTAAACTCCGCGTAGGATTCCTTCTTAAAATGGAGCCGGTCATCAAGATACAGCTCATAGCGTGGTGTTCCATTACTGTCAAAGAGTGCAGCGTTCACGTCGATGTACTGCCGTAGCGCCGACTGTCTGCAGAATTCCCCGATCATGGCATTGATTGAATCAATGCCCGGCCATTTTGCTATCCGCGCGGGTGAACGGTTCACCGAGACAAAAAATATTTTCGTTTCCGGCAAACTGCTCTCTACGCGTTCAAAGAACTCCTTTATATTCCTCACAACTTTTTCTGCGGGGACCGAGCCGCCGGCATCGTTGCTGCCGCAATAATAGAAGATCAGTTTCGGCTCATACGGAATAACGATCTTATCCATATAATAGAGAATGTCATTCGTTCGTGAGCCGCCGAACGCCCGGTTGAAAACCGGCAGCGGCGACATATCCTGCCGAAGACTTGTCCACTGGCGGAAAATACTGCTTCCAATGAACAATATGGATTGTTTCGGCGGCGGCTGAAGTGAATCATCGGTTAAAAATTTTGCGACCTCTGTTTGGAACCGAATCTTCTCGCCGCGAAACGTTGAGTCCTGCGTGGCCGCCTGTCCGGACAATAATACCGAAAGGAGAAAAAAGAATACCAAACGTGCTGTAACAGTTTTATATACCATACGATCCTTCGAAGTCCCGTTTCAAAATAAATATATTCTGCGCAATTCTTGTTTTAATATTGTGCCGTTTAAAACTACGATGAGATGTAGTCGTGCGTTAAGTTCAGATGAATTTATTTGATCATAATCATTTTCTTTATCTCGGAAAATCTTCTGTCCCTCGGACCGGTCGCGTTCATACGATAGAGATACACGCCGGAAGAAACTTTCCGGTCTGCGTTGTCCATTCCGTTCCATGATACGGAATAATACCCGGGCAATTGCTCTCCGCTTACCAATGTCCGCACTTCCTGACCGAGCAGATTATAGATAGCGATCTTTACCGTGCTTGCTTCCGGAAGCTGATAACTGACTGTTGTTGACGGATTAAAAGGATTCGGATAATTCTGTTCCAGTGTATAAACGTTCGGCAATTGAGCAAGGTCCCGCACATTCAGCGTAATATCTCCGATATCATTCGTATAATCGGTTTCGTTCAGTACAAATTTCTTCATTGTGAAGAGCGGTGCATTCTTCGGATAGTTCGGATCCTTCAGCGCGAATGAAAATTTAATAATCTCGCCTGCCTTATTCAGCGGAGCCAGTGCGGCAAGTGCAACATTTGCCGATCCCTGCGGGAAATAAAACGCCATCATCATACTGTCCGTCAGCGGCGTCTTGCTCATTTTCAATGCCTTGACCACCGTCGTGTCAAAATTCAGGCTCATAGTAATACCGTACACCTGCGACGGTTTATTAACCGAAACGCTGAGATCATATTCCTCCTGCTTCTCCCCTTTTTGTATCCTGAAGGAAAATGCAGAAAGAACAGCCTCGGCATGAGTCTTTTTTCCCAATCCTCCGGGAAAGACAGAGATCAATCCGACTACACGCTGCAAAATGTACGAAGCGTCAAGGGAACTAATGGTGCCGTTTCCCGACACATCGCCGACACGCAGCTGCAGCGGTGATAACATTGCAGCGCCGACAACATCCTGTAGAATTAGCGCTCCGTCAAATGCGGAGACCATTCCGTTCCCGCTTACATCACCATAGATATTCACTCGTATCTTCGCGGAATCAACAGCAGCCGCAAGACTGTCGTCGTGCACCCGCACAACAATGGAATATTGACCCACGGCATTCGCGGCAGGAATATACGTCAATTGTCCCGTCACGGAATCAATGCTTACACCCGGTGGAGCTGTAACAACCGCATACCGCAGCAGCTGTCCGCTGTCCGCATCACTAGCGTGATACATGAAGCGGAGCGTGTCGAATCGGGCAAAGGCCGTATCGGACATCACCGTTGAGAATACCGGCGGAACATTCAGGTTCGGCGAAAAATAACAGTTGACCGAATGATTCGCTTGTATGTTGGTAAATGTGACCGTCGTAAGCGCACCGGCATTGATCCCGTCGATCAGAACGCTGTCAATATGATGACGTGTTGCGGGAGTAATAAAATATTTCATGCTGTCACCGTGCGCAGCAGAGATATTTCCGCCGGGCGTAATTGTGCCGGATCCGAATGCTGCGGATTGGAGCAGGTAGAACTTGTACGGCGCGGCGCTTACTCCATTGGAGCGCGGACCGATGTTGTTATGCAGATCGGCTGCCGCTACCGCAAAATAATATTTTTTTCCGATGATCAGATTGGTATACGATCTGACCGTATCGGCGACTGTCAACGTAGAATCAACCGGTATTGCCGGATTGGGAATTGTGTCGCGGTAAATGTAGTATTTCGCAATATCACCGTCGCTGTTCATGTTCCATGCGATGGTAAAATTATTTGCCGAGGAATCGATGATGGCAAGATTTTTTGGTGCGACTGGCGCCGTAAGATCTAACGGCATCACCGTCACTTCATTGGAGAACCCGCTTCCGTTGCCATCGGCATCAAATGCCCGCAGACGGAAATAATAGTGCTGATAATTTGTCAGTCCTGTATACGATCTTATTGTATCCGTTACGGACATTGCGGAATCGAACAACACCGAAGCAGACGGTGCTGCATCGCGGTAGATATAATATTTTTGAAAATCCGGTTCGGTGTTTGCGTTCCAATGAATGGATGCTTGACCGTCTCCGGCAATTCCGGTAAGATTCTGAGGAATATTGGGAGCAACATAATCGACCGGAAATCCACCCATAGCTTCCGAGAGCGTACTTTCGTTGCCATCGATATCTACCGCAGAGATACTGTAATACTTCAGCACATTATTCACCAACCCCGTGATCATTTTTGTTGTATCAGTCCTGCTCATAGTGGAATCGATCAAGACCAAGGAATTGGGATCCGGGCCGCTGTAAATGCGGTATTTCACAACATCGTATTCCTCGTTAGCATGCCAAAATGTGGAAAGTTGACGGTTGCCCCCCGAGATGCTGAATAAAAACGGAGTGGCAGGTTTCCCGACAACGCTGATCGTGTCAATTCTGTCGATGGAAATCTTTGCGTAGTGCAATCCATCCTTCGTTACGATAATATAGACCTTTCCTATTTCAACCTCTCCGCCTGCCGTTGTATACGCTGCTGAAAATGTCGGCGCCGTTGTTACTAAATTATATGAGGTAAATCCCATAGGGAAAATGCCTCCGCCACCATTGTTGGCAAAAATAGAATTGAAATACGGCAGATCGTTGTAAAAATAAAAATCGGACACAACACCGCCGACGGAATCGTTGGCAAAATTGAAACCGGAACGGAACGTATTCAGTGCGGGATAATTTTTCACGCTGTATAATACTCCATGTTTTCCCGATACACCGTTCACAAGATCAGTAGTTCCGTTCGGCTGATACCCGTAATGGAATTCAACTCTGGTGTAAACACTGTCGCCGACCGGTATTGCGCTCAGTTCGTTGCTGTATCCGCTCGCGTTCCCCACGGAATCGACAGCAACAATCCTGAAGTGGTAGATCGTTCCATTAGAAAGATTCGTTACAATTTTTACGGTATCGGTTGAAGCAAAAACAGAATCACGCTGTGTCACCGCCGGTGATGAGTTATCAAAATAAATGCGGTATTTTCTGAAATCTCCTTCAGTGCTCTTGGTCCACCGCAATGTTATCTTTGATATGCCGGCAGTGGCACTGACAAGCGTCGGTGCTGCCGGCGCAGTTTGGTCGTACGGAGTTACCGTTACTTCATTTGAGAAGGAACTGACATTGCTATTGGTATCGGCAGCTGCAATACGGAAATAGTATGTTGTATAATTTGTCAGTCCGCTGTATGTTTTTAGCGTATCAAGAATATTCGTTGTAGAATCAACAATTGTTGTCGTGTTCGGCGATGTTCCGCGGTAGATGTAATATTTTTTAAAATCTGTTTCACTGTTCGCGTGCCAATGGATAGCAGCAGAATGATCGCCGGCTACGCCGGCAAGGTTCTGCGGTGCATTCGGCGGCGTGGTATCCCGAACCGTGAAGTATGCGTCGATCGTATGAGGTGCGGAAACCGCTACAAAGGTGTAGCGGGCCGTCGAATCCTTTTTGATCCCATCCACCCGAACACTATCAAGAGAGCATTTTGGCTGCGGCGTTAACGTGAACGAAAAGGTATCACCATCCAAAACGCTTGTTGCTGATGCGGGAGATATTGTTCCGCCGCCGTAAACACTTGGCGTTATGATGTACGATGCAAGTTCACCGATAAACATCGGCCGGAATGTTGTAATTCCGGAGGCCTGGATGCTTGAGGATGTTCTCGCGGAAATTGCCGGACGGGGATACCATATTTCGCTGTTGGTTTTAATGTAGAATTTGTTCGGATCTGCGCCGGAATCAACATCCGATGCATGATAGTTCAGCGTAACCGTAGACGGACTGTGGCCAAAACCGCTTTCGACAATATCCCAATACCGCTTTACTTTTTTTGATACTTGAAATCCGGAATTCGCGGGGAGTGTTGCCAGTGTATCGGTGCGTGCAAGAACAAAGCCTGCGGTGTCTACACTCGGGAACAGAACATCAACAGGTGCATACTGCGATGTGCCGATCGGGAATGAAACGGAAACATTGGACCCGACAGGAACCGGCAGTCCCAATTGGCCAATCACATATCCGTTGCTCCTTCTGAGAACCGCGGAATTTGAAAGAGTGACCATGTTAAAATAATTATTGGCGCTCTGTATCACCATTCGTCCATTAGTCAGGATCAGTGAATCCTGAATAACAATGTTGGTGTCTAATTGTACATCGGAAGGATTATCGATCGTCAGTTTGTTAAAAAATTGTGTGCCGTGCACATATTGTTTGTATGTTCCGTTAAATATTACTCCGCTGTTGTTCGGCACAAATGTTCCCGTACTGAACCAATCACGCTTCGCAGTAATATCTCCTCCCGCTTTTGTTGAAAGGAATAGAATGCCGTGATTATAAATATTGCCGACAACACGCAGCGGTGCCGTCATCTCATTGCCGGACCCATTCATCAGGAATGTTGCGCCGGGTTGAATCGTCAGATTTCCTTCCAACTGCCGGGCAATAGTGCTTCCCCCGTTTGCTCCGAGATCCATCATAACGCTGTCGGTTACGGTTACATTGTACGGATATCCGGATCCGCTTGTTGAACTCCACTCCAACCCTCTGCCGATTATTCCATAGGAACCATACACAAGTGTCGAACCGGTACCATACATTGGAGCAGTTCCGGAAATTGAACTTAAGTAATTCAATTTTAGTACGCCGACAATATTTAATGCATTTGTAGAAGTGTTGAACTGACCTTGAACAATATTCAGCGTATCCTTAACCGTAACAGGATTGGTCAATAAGACACCGGATGGATTTTTTATGGTCAACATGCGAACGGAGTCAGGAAGTCCGTCGCCGGTTTGCTGGGCAGACAATGCCGTGAATTCGTACGCCGCACCGGTGCTGTACGATCGTGAACCGGTAACCTGAATAGCACCGCTGTTCAGAACAGATGAAAAGCCGGCCGGGTGTTTTACTTCCAACGTTGCGCCGCTCTCAAGAATAAAATTTCCAGACCCGACAATTGGTGATTCTCCCTCAACATAAAGTTTTGCCCCGTGGTCAACAATAAAAGGTCCCGTTGATATAACGCCGGCTGCCTGAAGATAATTTGACACGCGGAAACCAATCAAGCCGCTGATGGTACCGGCAGTAAAAGCGCTCTGGCCTGCATTCACAAAATGGAATGTTCCTTGACCACCGCTGGCCGACATAGTAATCGTCGACCCGCTGTTTTGGTAGAGAGTTCCGCCGATATTGGTGATCCGGATAGTATCAAACGCGGCGGCGTTCGAACAGAAATCTACGGTTCCGCCAATCAGTATAAAGTCGCCGGTATTCAAAGTGGCGTTTGAATTGAAGAGAACGATAGAACCTGCGCCGGTCGACTGAATGGTGCATGTTCCCCTGACATTCGTTAATTGAGAATAAAAGTTCATCACCGACATTTGATACGTGTCATAGGTGAAATTATAAAAATTCTGATTCAGCCCGTACAACGATTGTGTCCCATAGGTTCCGGTTACTGTACACAGCGAACCAATTCCCCAGTTAAATGCCGGTATCGTATCACCGTCTTTTGCGTGATCGTATGTTCCGTTCACTTGACCTGTTCCGTTATTATACCGTAAGATACCTTGGTTCTTCATAAATCCATCTACGATCAGGTCGTATCCTACTCCATTACCATTATTCACAATCAAGAATGAATTGTATAAAAGCTCAAGCGAACCAGTTGCGTTCACCAGTACTTGACCGGCAGAAATAGTATCGTTGAGTTGAGCAAGTAGCCCGACTCCGCTTACCGTGAGAACGTTATTCACAAACAATGTACCGCCCATGCTCGCCGTTACCGTACTTGTTGCTGTGTTGCTGATGATAAGATTATAGAACGCAAACGGAGGAACTATTTGTGAAGAGAATCCATTGAAGTCCACGGTTGAACCGGTTGTAGTATATACGCCGCTGCTGAATGATGCCGCCGGCTTGAATGAGCCGGCAATGCCTATGGTGCCGGAATTTGAGAATGAAATATTCCCCGTGCGGTTTGTTCCGGAAAGCGAAAGATTATAATACAGGAAGGCAGGAATCGTTTGTGCGGCCGTTCCGTTAAAGTCCAGAGTTGAACCGTCGGTTATGTAACCGCCGGCGCTGAATGTTGCTTTTGCAGAAAAAATCCCTGCAACATGAATTGTGTCGGTAGCATCAAAAATAACATCATTCGTCCGAACTCCGCTGATGTATAAATTCCAATATTTTCCTCGAGTAACTGTCTGCAGGCCGGTACCGTTATAGTCCACCGTTGAACCGGTCGTAATAAATCCGCCGCCGGCGAATGTCACCGTAGAAGTAAATGTTCCTGCAATGTGAATCGTATCGGACGCAGCAAATGTAATATTGCCGATGCGGGTTCCGCTGATCAACAAATTTCCATATTTCTTAGAAGCAATAGATTGGGCTGCCGTACCGTAATATTCAACCGTGCTGCTCCCGTCAAGTTTAGTTGAATTGTAATTAACAGGAAAACTATTTGTTCCGGCAATTCTCAATTTCACTCCTGCGCCGATCACAATCGAATCAGCCAACGATAATCCATTCGCAGTGAATGTTGAAAGATCAAATATCCCGTTGTTGATTTTCATGCTCGTACTTGGGGCAATGTTGGAACCAAGAACCAGACTGCCGGTTCCAGTGGAGTTGATCGTAAAATTTGATATGGTTGACGGGGCAGTGGTTAGTGTGACGCTGGCTGTCTGTGAAGGACAATCATAGATGATGTTGCCAAAACTTTGTCCCAGTCCTGCCGGTAAAGTTGTTGTAACGCCGGTAATTTTACACATTGAAAAACTTGTCCATGCAAAGGTCGGTATTGTCCCGCCGTTTTGCGCATGAACGTATGTGCCGACATTGGAAACTTTACCGGTCGCCGAATTAATTAACGTTATGATGCCGTAATTGGTAAGGGTGCATGTTCCGCTGCTTGTGCCGACGTAAAGATCTTCTCCGGTGCTGATTACGTTCCCATTGTCAACTGTAAGCGTTACCCCCGCGTTCACAGTAAGGCTGCCATCCGTCAGGGTGAGATATTTCACGGAGGTGTTGTGGGCAAGATTTAATGCTCCTCCATTGATAATAATTTGGGATCCGGTTCCGGCGACAGTCCATAACGCCGTTGTTGTCATTGTATGTCCGAATTGCACGATAAACGCATCGGCACCGGTAAAAACTGATGGTGCAGTTCCCCCGCCACCTTGAAGTGTGTTCCAACTTGAAGTGAGGTTTGGTGCAACACTACCTTGAGAATAGTACGTTGTTGCAGATGCGGTTGAAACAACTACAACGGAAAGGAATGTAATCGAAAGAAATAATTTAAAATTACGCATATATTCCCCGGAAAATATTTTTCTTCATTGCGTATCTGTGTGAAATACGGAGCCCCTGACCGAGAAATGATTCTGTGTTTAAACTGAATGGAGGAGGAAAACACTCTTGAAAATAGAAAGGAGAGGGCGAAGAATCAAGGTATTGCTCTCCTATTCACTGCCTTGGTTGACGGCAAACACCAGTTTGAAATGGAGTAAAAAGTCCCTATTATTTCACTGTATTTCTAATACTTTTGAATATGAAAACAACAAAAATTCTGTTCGTCTGCCTTGGTAACATCTGCCGCTCCCCCGCCGCCGAGGGGGTAATGAAAAAACTTGCCGCCGGCCTTCCGGTCGAGATCCAATCCGCCGGAACAGCCGGATATCACATCGGCGAACTGCCGGATATTCGCATGCGTTCGCACGCCCGCAAGCGGGGATACGAACTGGTAAGCCACGCGCAGCAATTCAATCCTTCAAAGCATTTTGAACAATTCGATCATATCGTTGCCATGGACGATAATAATCTGAGCGATCTGAAAGCTATGGATAAGAAGAAACAGTATCAGCACAAACTATCGCTGATGACCGATTACTCCCGGACAATGGATGTGCATGGGGTCCCCGATCCGTATTACGGCGGTCCGGAAGGATTTGAACATGTGCTGGAAATTTTGGAAGATGCGTGCGGAGGATTGTTAAAAACAGTAGATGCACAATGACCGCATGAACAATAAAATCATTTCTCTCATCCGCTCCGCACTGGATGAAAATGTGACATCACTTTCATCCGTCAGCGGCGGTTCCATCGCTGCGGCGTACCGTGCGGAACTGAAGAGCGGACAAACGCTTTTTGTGAAGGCCTCGCCGCAGCATCCGGACATGTTCATAAAAGAGGCGAACGGATTGCGTGAACTGCAGAAAGCAAATGCCCTGCGCGTTCCCGAAGTTATTTTTGCGGATGAGGAACTTCTGCTTCTTGAATTCCTTTCTGTCACAACACCAACCCGCCCCACACATTTCTTTGAACAGTTCGGGAAACAGTTCGCACAGCTTCATCGTCACACGGCAGCACAGTATGGCTTCTCCGAAAATAATTACATCGGCTCTACGCCGCAGCACAACCTTCCACCGATGAGTTCGTGGAAGGAATTTTTCGCGGTGCACAGACTGGAATTCCAGTTTAAACTTGCTGAGCAGAACGGGTATAAAGATAAGGAGATCGTCTATTTGTTCCGCAGAGTGGAGAAACAGATTGAAGCGCTTATCCCGAATGACGGCGAACAGCCCTCCCTGCTTCATGGCGATCTCTGGAACGGAAATTTTTTGTGCGTGGAGAATAATGTGCCGGCAGTAATTGATCCGGCCGTCTATTACGGGCACCGTGAAGCCGATCTTGCCATGACGATGCTGTTCGGGGGATTCAGCGAAGCATTCTACGCATCATACCATGAAGCATTTCCTCTGACCGAGGATTGGAAACGCCGGTGTGAACTGTACAAACTCTATCATCTTTTCAATCATTTGAATTTGTTCGGCGAAGAATATTATCCGCAGATCTACAATGTGATGAAATCATTGGTATAAGAATTTGCCGCTGAGATTTCGTGAAAGATGCAAACGGGGCGGGAACGTCGAAGAAAAATATTGATGGCGCAATACGCGCCATCAATATACAATCGTTTCGTTGAAAGAGGTTTAGAATTTTAACTTCGGTTTGGGGATCTTGATTGCTGGTGCTTTGATCTCCGGCAACGGAAGGTCGCCGGAAGCATTCACGGGTATTTCCACGGTGATCATTTTCAAGTCCACAAACAGGGTCGATTTCAGATTAAATGACACCGTTTTTCTCCCGCCAAGCACCGCCTTTGTGAGATTCTCCGCTGATTTGAAAAACGAGACATACTGTACTTCCACAGGAACGGTAAATTCCGTTGTTGAATCCGCAATAAAATTAAACTTCAATCCGTCTCCTGCCAACACCTGCTGATTTTCCAGAAAAAGTTTATAATTCATCGAGACAAAATCCAGCGATACAGAATTAGGATTGATCGCCTGGAAGATGACGTTGGCTTTTACCTTTTCCAGAGAAATGCCGGTAATTTCCGTGCGCAGATACGTAATGGTAGGTTTTTTCAGTGATCCTTCCGGAAGAGAAGAACATCCGGCGATAAAAACGGAAATGACGAGCATAGCAGCAAAAAGAATTTTCATAAATACCTTTTGATTGAGTGGTGGATTGAAAGAATTAAGGGGTTGATTATTTTTTCGTCTACAAAATATCACGGAAGGAAATAAAAAACAAGGGCAAAAATAATATAGACGGAGATCAACTGAACACCCTCCAACCAGTTGCTCTCACCGTCGCTGGCGATCTGCTCGGTGATCAGCGCCGACAATGCAATGGCAAGGATCTCGACCGGCGTAAAGACCAGATTCATTGGCACCGGTCCTAAAAAATAACTGGCAAAAACCAATACCGGAGATACGAAAAGCGCCACTTGAATGCTGCTACCGATCGCTATCCCCAAACTGAGGTCCATTCTATTCTTCAGAGCAACCATCACCGCTGTGCTGTGTTCCGCCGCATTACCCACGATGGCAACAATAATCACACCGATAAAAATGCTGGTCATACCCATCGCTTCCGCAGCATGGGTGACCGATCCGACAAGTATCTCGCTCATCCACGCTACAAAGCAGGTTGAAACCGCCAGAACCGTGAACGACCGTAGAAGACTCCATGACGCATGAGGTCCGTTTTCAATCTTCGATGCTTCCGCCGCTTCGCCGGTAAAGAGCTGCTTGTGCGTCTTCAACGAGAATAGAAGGCTTAGTCCGTATGTCACAATAAGTACTGCGGCAATCTCAACGCTCAGATCACTTTCGCGTTCTGCAATGTCTTTCCCGCCGAAATAATGAAAGATCGCCGGACCGATCAACCCGATGGAAGCGAGCGTCAGCATTGTGGAAAGCGAACGCGCACCTGCCGCATTGAACTTCAATGTTTTATACTTTAATCCGCCGGCAAGCAGCGATACACCGAGCACCAGCAGTGTATTGCCGATGATCGAGCCGGTGATGGATGCTTTTACCACATCGTACAATCCTGCCTGAATAGCCATGATCGCAATGATCAATTCCGCAGCGTTGCCGAATGTTGCGTTCAGCAATCCGCCGATTCCTTCACCTGTTTTTTCCGCCAGGTGTTCGGTGGCTTTGCCGAGCCAGCCGGCAAGCGGTATAATAGACACACAGGCGAAGAAGAAAAGCACCGTAGCCGGAAAATGGAACAGATACTCACCCGATATAGTCAGCGGAACAAAGACCAGCAGCCAGTCAAACGAAGGTTTCAACAATAACTTAATACGCATAAAGAATAGATTTCTGCTCTTGGGTGTTAACAAATGTTCGTTTTATAGTATGAAAGATAATCGGTTGTTCAACGGCGACAGGTGCATCCGAAAATGCCGGACGCAATGATCGGAATGTTCTCTTAACGGGGAGTTGATGCTGCACTGCACTCATTTCGGCAACAGTCGTCCTTCAATAGCCGCAAGAAGTAATTCTTGATCGACCGGCTTCGGAAAGAACAGATCAAGACCGAGTCTCATTGCAGCACGAATGACCTTTTCGTCGCGGATCCGGCTCATGAAAAAGAACGGTATATGCTTCAACGTGGGGTGCTTGCGGAGTTTATCGAACAGCGCAAATCCGTCCATCTGGTTCGGTGCAAAAATTATCTCAGTCAGAACAAGATGCGGGAAATGGTTCACGATCTTTTCGAATGCCTCTTCGATGCTTCCGACGGAAATAACCTCATAATTCCGCTCTCCTAAAAATCCCGTCACCGCATTCCGGTGTTCCCTGTCGACATCTACCAGAAGGATCGTCGCTTTCGTCGGCGTTCCTTTCTTTGCATCCTGCACCTTATTTTCTAATGCCGCATGTTCGTCCGATGTGATGCCGTATCGCTGTCTCATCAATTCAAGCACTTGCCGTTCGTTCGTTGTCAGAACGCCGTCGCGCCACGCCATCCGTAGCGCTTCAAGATACGCATTGTGTTTTACTTCAAGTTCTATGTCAAAATGTTCCTTGTTGGTAATGCCGAAAATATTTCTGACATTCTTCAATTCCTGTTCTTCGTCGTTGGTCACTTTTCCGTCGAACCACACTTCCTTCATCAATTCACGGTACATGAAGAATGCCCCGTGGACCATTTTAACGGCCGGCTCGGGTTTCGCGGATGCTTGTGAAGGACTTTGTACGGGGTTTTGAGTGCTGCGGAAGAACTTTTCCGCCTCAATTTTCTGCTGCTGCTGAAGTTCTTCTATACGGTCGGAATAGGCACGCGCGTATGGATTCTGCGCATCGATCTTGTACACTTCGGAGATCTTGTTCAGTGCGGATTTATAATCTTTCGCATTTATTCTTTCCTCGGCAGCCGACAGAAGGCTTGCGATCAAGGTATTCTTCTCCTGCTCGTTCATGCCGGTTGATTTTTCGTTGAGATCACCGTGCACTCTTTTCTGCATCATCTTCACTCGTTCTTTGAACGAACGGGCAAGAACGTTTTTGGGATCCAGCCGCAATGCGAGATCGAGCTGAACCGTTGCCTCTTCATAACGGCCGAAACGGAAATATTCGTCTGCCGTACGAAGATGCTTCGTAATCTGCTCTTTTTGCTGCTGTTCGCCCGCCGGTTTGTTCGAGAACATGAAACATACTCCCAAAAATCATTGGTAAACTATCAAATGTTGGTTTGAAAGACAAGGGGAAAATACAAAGCCGTTCTTGAAGAACGGCTTTCGAAATGTATTGTTTCGGTAAGTTAGAACCGGTAACTCATGGTAAAGTTCAGCAGCAGCGTTGAGATCGATTCATCCGTTCTCGATGCATTGGCCAAACCGGGAACGGAATACTGATTGCGGAATGAAGAATATGTACCGTACGCAAATGCTCCGTCCAGAACGATATTCCGCTGAAGAAATATCCCTGCACCGCCGGTGATCATTTTCTGATCGAATGAACTCGGATCGTTCTTATACGGCGACGGTGTCAACGAATATCCCGCCCGTACTTTCACGTCCGTCATCGGCACATCAAATTCAGCGCCGATCCGCATGCTTGTAGCCGCCCGGAACACAGATTGCAGCTGCATATTCTTTTTTTCCAGTGCCGGATTGTCTGTCCACTCAATCTGCGTCCAGTCAGTATATTCAACATCAAGTGCAATTAGCAATTCCGGGACAATATAGAGAGATCCTCCGGCGCCGAATGTCCACGGCGAACTGACACCGTATTCATTGTTCGATGCCGGCGTGGAATATTTTTTTGCAGGATTGGCAGTTGCCCACGTTCCGCCGTTATTGTCAAAAACACTTTCACCGTCATTCGAATACGTTTCCTGCACTTGAATCAACGTCGGTCCTTTTACCATAAGCCCAAACCGGAAAAAATCCGTTCGATACATCATCCCGAGAGTGATATTGCTGCCGGTCAATTCGCTGTTCAAAAAACTGTCGTAATAGAATTTGTTGAATCGCAAATATGCCGAATCAGCCGGAAGATTAACGGCTAAATTATTATAGATGTTCCGGGTATCCTCTTCAACGTAATTTCGCTTGTAATCATACATGCCGGAATAGATATTCAGCGAAACACCGACCGAAATATTTTCTTCAATATCTACGGCGCCGGCAAAAGACCATTGACCCAAATTTCCCCCCTCTTTTATTTCGCCCCGCTGATTCACATTTTTCTGCACAGCACTGTAACCTGCCGTATTCGTCAGATATGTTTTGTACGGAACATCAAACTCCGCATCGGAGTCATACAGGGTTGGAATAATAGAACTTTGGGCATTGAATCCTTCAAATTTTACCGTCGATGCATAATCCGCGATCCGGTTATATCCAAAAGCAAAAACAAGACTCCCCTGCACGGTCGGGAACGGAAAAACAAATCCGATATTATCCAGCGAACTTGCCGTTGTGCTTGAATTTGTCTTTGTTGAAAAGAACGTTGCATCGTTCGACAACGCAACACTGGATAGTCCCCCCATTATTTCAAGCCGCCGCATCTGTGCAAGACCGGCCGGATTCCAAACAGAAGCGCTGTAATCGTCTGAAACACCGATATAGGCATTTCCCATTCCAAGCGCTCGTGAACCGGATCCATTCCCTCTGCCGGAATACCGTACGGCATCTTCGGAGAACTGAGCAAAAGAAAATGAATGAATAAGTAGTATCGCGAAAGTGAAAAGAATAAAGCGCTTCATAGTATCTTTCAATAATTATCTCGGTCTGTCCCCGCTGTCGTCTCGCGACGAACCGTCGCTGCGGGTTCGATTGGTTGAATTTGTACTCTCATTGGTCTCTCTGCTTCGGGCCGCCTCATTCGTTGGAGCAGGAGTCGTTGAAGGTGCCACCCTTACAGCCGGAGCAGGTGTGGATGGTGCCGGTGTAGAACTTCCTGACGATGTTTGCGGTTGAGAATATGTCGGTGATGAAATCGGAGCACTGCGGTCTCCATCCCTGTTTCCGTCTCGCGATGTTCCATCGGTTCGTATTCTGTTACCATTGCCGGTTCCCGGCGCTGCAACTGTTACAGACGTTACCGGAGGCGCCCACCACGGACTTACAGGATTGTACGGATTCGGCCAATACGGACTTGGAAGAAGAATAGGACCATCAACAGAACCGTTCAACCAGTCGCGCGATGATAAGAGAATACCATCGTGAACGGTTTGCACGCCGTAATATTCCAGTTCCTCGGCCCGCTCATTCAGTTCGGTGCTGCTGTGGCATGTAACGCATGACTGATGATAATTTATGGAATATGAATTATCAGCAAGAACAATCTTTGGCTGCGAACGCTGAGTATGCACAAACTCATTCGGCGTCATCAGTTTTGTATAACATCCGCTTGCTGCGAACGCGACCAGTAATGAAAATGTAATAACAGATCTAATTGGAAATCTCATGTTAGTCTCTCTTCCTTCCGCTTGATCCCGTTGTTGTACTTCCGCTGCTGCTTCTCGGCGGAGCTGATTGCGGAGGAGCAGATTGCGGCGGCGGCGGATTGTACGACGGCTGCCGTGTTTGCCTTGGCCGTTCAACAGGACGCGCCTCATCTTTCGGCACCGACTGTTTTACCGGCGGTGAATATCTCGGTTCTTCCCTCTTCGTTCGTTCTACCGGACGTGCATCGGAAGCCGGACGTTCGCCCTTCGATGGAGTATAGTTTGGATTTGTATTCTTCGGCTTTTCTACAGGTCGCTCATCGGCTGTCGGATTCGGCCTTTCTCTTACCGGCGGAGTATATACTGGAACATTTTCACCCGGCGATCTCGTTCCCTTTTTCTCTATCTCTGTCGGTCTCCCTTCGTCCGCAACTCTTGCCGGACGATCGGCATTTATTTTTTCCCACCATGGCTTTTCCGGCGTTCTTCCTTTATCGGCAGTTCCCACCGGCAAAGCTTCACCATTATCGCGCAGACGGGTGCCTGTGCTTGTCACCGGTATTGACGGATCGTTTGTCGGTGCTGTTGAAGGCAGAGGACGGCTTCGTGTGTCGGATTGCGGATCTCTTGTGGAACCTCCGGTTCTTGTACGATTTGGTGTTCCCGGATTATTCCCATATATCTTAGAAGGATAATATCCGGGGTAATACGCTACCGGCGGATAGTACGAATACCACGGATCATAATACGGCGAAGGGTAGATACACCCTCCATAGTGCGGATAGAAAGGATCATAACCCCACATCGGACGAGAATACATTCCCCAATACGGATCATCAAAATATGAGAAGTAATACGAGCTTATCCAGGGGGAATAGGTCGGATAATAGTAGTTGAAGGAAACGCGAAAACGCGACCGTCGGTAATTATCGTCAAGATAATAATGATTGTTGATTGTTGTGTTGCCGTTTTCGTAGGATGAGTCGGAATCATACGCAACATCCCGCTCATTCTGTTCAACCTTTGCAAGCTCTGTATAGCAACCGGCAAATGAAGCGACAAGAACGGCGAAACTAAATAATCTCAGCACGGATTTCATAACGCACCTCATCTTGTTTTATCTGTATAAATGAACAGTCACGGACAGAAATTCATTCCTTACCAATACAATGTACGATATTGCGGCAAGGCTTACAATGTAGATGTAGAAACTGTAGCGAAGGTTTAATAGAAGTGGAGTTTGTTTATAAATACTTGATTAGTAATAAATTACAGATTTGACATTGAAATATCAACGATTCTACTACAATGTCATTAATCCTTAAGCTTTCAGTTGTTTTTAGAGGGTCCGTACATATTCAACCTTTAATGTCCGATTTGCAAAGGTGACATTTTTTTGATTTTTAACAACATTTTTCAGGTCAAAACCAAGTGTCAATCCGTTCGCAAGAGACCACCGGATTCCGGTATTCAAATATCCTTTTCCTTGTCCCAATGCTTTTCCCTGACTGTCGTTAAATGCAAAATCGTATTCTGCAAGCAAAGACAATTCCTGTCCGAGAGATTTTTCTATGCCGCCAAACACGTCCATATCTTTGTCACCGTCCTTCTTTTCCATGGACCAGTTGACACCGCCGTGAAAGGAAAGGAAGCCAAGGAATGAATAATTTTTGCTGGCCGCGATAAAAATCCCGCGCGATTTGATGGTAAAGCGTTCAAGCGAATCAATGTACGTCTCTTTCCCCTGCGAATCGAAACCGAATGCAATTGCCGGCATGGCTTCGCTTTCATCGAACAGACGGTACTTAAGCATGACACCGGGAAGCTTTTGCATTGTCACTTTGGATTTTCCGATCACTCCAACACCGCCGTATGAGATACCGAACGTTAAACGATCGAGTGCGCCGGCATACAATCCGAATGTGAGTCCGCCGTCCTGAAAGAAATTTGATTCCAGAGAAAAAGCCCCGCGCTTCAGCAGACCTGCGGTCGGCGTATCAATGATGTACCTCGGTTCAACATTCGCCGCATCGCCTGCTGAATTTTGTGCGCTCAGCGCTGATGTCAGAATGAATACCGCCAGAATAAAATAGTGTCTCTTCATTTCTTCGCCTTTGAGTGTATAATGACAGTGTACGAAATTCTCACACCTTTTTCCAGGTGGTTCCTTCTTTTGTATCTTCCAGCACAACTCCCATCCCCTTCAAATCGTCGCGGATCTTGTCTGAAAGTGCGAATTGTTTTGCTTTCCGGGCCTCGGCACGCGACGTGATGAGCAGTTCTATCAACTGCGATTCAAGGTCGTTCGAAATTGAAACATGTGCGGTAAGTTTTATTCCAAGAACCGTTTCCGAAGCCGATGTGAAGAATTCATCGAGGGACACCAAAAAATCATTCGATGCATGCTGTGCGTCGGAAAGCAGTTCATTCGTTTCACGCACCAGTTCAAACAAAACGCCTATGGCTGCCGGTGCGTTGAAATCATCATTCATCACTTCAAAGAACCGTTCCTTGTATCCTTTCAGCCGTTCACTGAATTCTTTCGGCCCGGTCCGTTTCTTGCCGATCTCGGCACGCAAGCGGGCAACTGTACTCCTCAGTTTTTCCAGACCTTTCGATGCACCTTCTACGGCCTGCTCGCTGTAATCGAGCGTGCTGCGGTAATGACTTTGCAGGATAAAAAACCTGATCACACCCGGTTCAAATTTTTTGAATGCATCCTTCAGCGTCGTAAAGTTTCCGAGAGATTTTCCCATTTTCTGGCCGTTCACGGTTACCAGATTATTGTGCATCCAGTATTTCACAAACGGTTTTTTGGTTACACTCTCACTCTGCGCGATCTCGCATTCATGGTGAGGAAATTGATTGTCCATTCCGCCGCCGTGGATATCGAATGTTTCTCCGAGATATTTCATCGACATGGCAGAACATTCTATATGCCATCCGGGAAATCCAAGTCCCCACGGTGAACTCCATTGCATAATATGAGCTGGTTCCGCTTTTTTCCATAATGCAAAATCAGCCGGATGTTTCTTTTCCGATTTCACATCAACGCGCGTTCCGCTTTCTGCGTCTTCCAGAATGCGTCCGGAAAGTTTCCCGTACTCTTTGTCTTTGCTGACATCAAAATAGACGGAGCCGTTCACTTCATACGCAAATCCCTTGTCCACCAACTGCCGTGTCATCTCGAGCTGTTCGGGAATATGTCCGGTGGCGCGTGGAGAGATGTCGGGACGAAGAACATTCATCGCGTCCATATCCTCGAAATATTCCCTGGTGTACAATTCCACAACTTGCATCGGATGAAGTTTTTCCTTCTTCGCCTGTTTGGCAATCTTGTCTTCACCTTCATCTGCATCGTCGGTCAAATGTCCCACGTCGGTAATGTTTTGAACGTACGTTACTTTATAATTGAGATAACGAAGGTACCGCACAACGATGTCGAACGAAACGTAACTTTTTGCATGTCCGAGATGCGAAAGGCCATAGACCGTCGGTCCGCAGACATACATTGTCACGGTTCCGTCGGTGATCGGTTTGAATTCTTCTTTGGTTCGCGTCAGTGAATTTGTGATAAAAAGAGGCATGTTCTATTTGATTCCCATAAGTTCGCGTGCGCTTTTCAGCCCCGCTTCGGTGATTTCTGATCCGCTCATTAATTTAGCCACTTCGCGTACGCGTTCTTCAGTGTCAAGTTTTCGCAATTGCGTTGAGGTCTTTTTATTTGTTTCGGTCTTTTCAACGGCAAAATGCGTATCGGCAAGTCCGGCAATTTGCGGAAGGTGCGTAATAGCAATAACCTGATGATGTTTTGAAAGTTTTTTTAAACTCAATCCTACCGATTGTCCTATTCTTCCGCTGACGCCGGTATCAATTTCGTCAAAGATCAGCAGCGGAGTTTTATCGGATTGCGCAAGCGCCCCTTTTAATGCAAGCATAATTCGTGATACTTCGCCCCCGGATGCAACTTTCACCAGCGGCTTCGGTTCTTCCCCGACGTTGGTAGAAATAAAGAATTCAACATGATCCACACCGTTCGCCGAAGCCTCGAACAATTGTGTGCCGACTTTCACGGCCAGCATATTGGCGGAACGATCGACGACACGCTGCTGGATAAGGGTAACAAATTGCGCTTTGGGTATTCCCAATTCACCGATGGATGCAAGGATTGCTTTTTCCAGCTTCACGGAAGATTCTTTGCGTTTCGCCGTAATGATGTTTGCCGCATCACCACATTCTTTTCTTTCTGCCTCAATCTCTTTTTCCAGTTTGGCAATCTCCGATTCAAAATTTTCAGCAAAACGGAATTCATCACCGATCTTCTTCCTGAACTCGATCAGCAGATCGATCGTACCGCCATATTTTTTCTTCAACATGGAGAGCGCGCCGAGCCGTTCGCGGATCTCTTCCAATCGATCGGGATTGAACTCGATGCGTGATGCATAGCTTTGCACTTGTTTCGAGAGTTCATCAACAATCACCTCGGCGGAACGGGCATCGGTCACAGATTCCATAAACGTCTGATCGATCTCCGCTAATTGCTCCATCATTTTGCGGGCCTTCACCAAACCATCCCGCACGGAATTTTCCGCTTCATACAGCAGTTGATGGATCCCGTTTGTCAGTTCGTTCAGCTTTTCGGTATTCTCCAGTATCTTCAGTTCGGATTCAAGATGTTCTTCTTCTCCGCTCTGCGGATTTACCAGGTCGATCTCTTTTATCTGGAATTCATACAGGGATTTTTTTGCTTTCAGCTGTTGTTCCTGTTCCTGCAATTCCCGTTTCTTCGATGTCAGTTCAGCAAGCGAACGGTAAAATTTTTGATACGATTCAATTTCTTTTCCATACCCGCCGAAATCATCCAAAAAATCAATATGCGTTTCGGGACGAAGAAGCGATTGATGTTCGTGTTGACCGTGCAGATCAACAAGAGCATCACCGATCTCTTTTAACAGGGAAACGGAAACCGGCGAATCGTTCACAAAACAGCGGCTTTGACCTTTGTTCGTCAGTTCACGGCGGATGATCAGTTCCTCCGCGATATCATTTTCATTTGCCCTCAAGATATCCGCAACACGGGAGTTTCCTTGTATCGCGAACAGGCCTTCAACAATCGCTTTCTCTGCGCCGCTGCGGATCATCTCTGTGCTGGCGCGTTCGCCGAGAAGCAGACCGAGTGCGTCGATCAGAATGGACTTTCCTGCTCCGGTTTCGCCGGTAATAATGGTCAGACCGGAAGAAAACTCGACGGAAATTTCTTCGATGAGCGCGTAGTTTTTAATAAGGAGATTTTTCAGCATTGACCCAAATTACACTGAAATATGGTGAGTTTCAAGAAGAGTGTTTCTATTGTGCAATATTGATCTCCGGAATATCCGGCAGCATACCATAATAAAACGCCATCTGGAAGAATTCTTCCAACGATGCCTTCGATAATTCATCGAATCCATAGGAAAAATGAGACAGATAATTTTGCAGCAGATCGGCAGAAAGGCTTGTCTCGGCCGCCAATTCATTGGCAATCGATTCGAGCGATTTCTTTCCCGTATCCTGCGATGAGAACAGCTGTGTGCTGAGTTCTTTGGAAAAAATATCAGTGCGTGCAATGCAGACCGCATGCACAAACGGAAGTTCGGTGATATCGGACCATTCGTCCACGATATCGATGAACGGGTGTTCGGTTTGAATTGACAGAACCGAGTCGCCGGCAACAAGCGCACAATCCGCTTTTGCGAGCATTTCGTCGATCGATCCGACAACCGGAATGATGGCCGGTTCGGAATCATATTTTTCGCCAAGAACAATGCGTGACAGCGCAACGTCGGTCGTGGAGACATTTCCGACAGCAAGCGTCTTGATCACCGGAAGATGTTTCCGCAAATACAGCCGTGCAGCATTGCTGTAGCCGGATGACGAAACGCCGACTCCCGGATACAAAATCATCCCGGAACTGTTCTGAGCAAAATCGACCGGCAGAACGAAGGCGGCATTCCGTTCGTTGCTCATCAGTCCATCGATATGCACGGATGGTTTATCAAACAAAAGTTCCCCCGGGAAACCGGAGGAACTTTTGAGCGTGCGATACAACGGTTGTGTGAACAGTTCGCGAAGTGCGCCGATCCGCCAGACCCCTTTCGGGCCAATGCGAATCTGTGAACTCACTGGTTTGCGCCTGTCTTTTGGCGAATCTGCTTGGCAGCAAGTCCGCGCAAGTAATAGAGTTTCGACCGGCGTGAATGACCTTCTTTTACCCGTTCGATCTTTGCAATACGGGGTGAATGCAGCGGGAAAATTCTTTCCACACCGACACCATCGGAGATCTTGCGAACGGTGAATGTTGCTCCCATTCCTTCTCCGCGGCGTCCGATCACAACACCTTGATATTGCTGAATACGTTCTTTTTCACCTTCAACAACGCGCACGTGCACGTTCAATGAATCGCCCACTTTGAAATCCGGGATTTCGGATTTCATGAATGCTGCTTCCACTAATTTGATTTTGTCCATACCTACCTCGTTATTTTGTTCCGATTGACCGGAACGATGATTGATTTATGTTTTTTAATTCTCACTCTTTGAATTCGTCATGCTGTTGTTGCCTCGGCATGAGACCGTCCTGATTTATTGCATCATATCTTTTCTCCGGTGCTGTGTCTTCAGCTTTCGCTGTTTCTCTTTCCACTTCGATACTTCTTTATGGTTTCCGCCGAGCAGCACCTCGGGAACTTTCATTCCTCTGAATTCAGGAGGACGCGTATAACTCGGCGCATCAAGCAGTCCATCCTGGAACGAATCTGTCAGCGCTGATTCTCCATCCCCGATCGCACCGGGGATCAGTCTGATTACCGCATCACTGATCACCATCGCCGCAAGTTCCCCTCCCGTCAGCACATAATCTCCAATCGAAATTTCCCGCGTCACCAGTATCTCTCGCACCCTCTGATCGATCCCTTTATAGTGCCCGCAGAGAATGATCATGTTTTTTTTCAGCGAAAGATCGTTTGCCATCTTTTGATCGAACGCTTCGCCGTCTGCCGTGACGTATATAATGTCATCATACGAACGTTCGGACTGCAGTTTCTCTACACATTCAAAGATCGGTTCGGGTTTCAGGATCATTCCCGCCCCTCCGCCGTACGGAGGAAGGTCGATAATCTTGTGTTTATCGTGCGCATACGAACGCAGGTCATGAACAAAGATCTCTACCAATTTCTTTTCCTGCGCCCGTTTGAGAATGCTTTCAGACAGCGGACTTTTCAATAACTGCGGGACCGCTGAAATAATATCTATTCTCATATTCTCACTCACACTTACAGCATTTCACCGTGAAAAAGACCAACCGGCGGACGAACGATGATCTTTTTATTTTCTACATCCACATTCACGATAAATTCCGGCACTGCAGGCAGCATCACAAATCCCTGTTTCGTCCTCACGGTATATATCATCTGTGCCGGATACGCTTCAACGGAACTTACCGTACCGTAGATTTTACCCCCTTCACTCACCACCGTGCATCCGATCAACTCATCGATGAAAAATTTTTCTTTCGGAAGTTCCTTCCTCAATGATTCTTCGACGAAAAGATATTGACCTCTTATAAGATCGGCCGCCGTCTTATCGTCGATGCCTCGCAATTTCAGATAGATCTCGTCGCCGCGCATCTTTACCGATTCAATCTCACACGGAATAACGCTGTTCTCGTCCTGTCCGCGAAGAAGGTTTGTTAGACGTTCAAAATCATCCATCGTGCGCGCGAACGATTCGATCTTCATCTCACCGCGCACCCCGAAGATCTTCCGGATCTGTGCAACCGCGCGAAGCGATTGCTGCTGTTTAGTCTTCAACTTCGAGGATCGCCCTTTTGCCCGATTTAGCAGCTACCGCGCTGAGCAATACGCGCATGGACTGTGCCGTACGGCCCTGCTTGCCGATAATCTTTCCGATATCGGCCTGATCTACTTTGATTTTAAAAATAACCTTATTGTCCTTATCCTCTTCTGTAATAACAACCGAGTCCGGATTATCAACAAGGCGCTTCGCAACGTATTCGAGGAATTCTCGCATATCTGCCTCCTGTATTTGTTCGAGAAGACGAAGTTATCCGCGGTGTTGCCAAGAATGTTAATTTATAACTACGCTTGAGCCGGTGCTTCGGCCGGTGCTTCTTTTGCTGCCGGAGCCGATGCCTTTTTCTTTGCCACTTTGCGTCGTGCTTTTTTTGCAAGTTCTTTTTCGCGTTTTAAGGATTGCGAAGCAGACCATTTTTCAAATTCTGCTGCAATGGTTGCTTCATCTTTCCCTTTTTTCTTCAGGGTCCATTTCAGCATAATCCCTTTACGGCTGAGAAGGTTCTTTACCGTGTCGGTCGGTGTTGCGCCGACGCCGAGCCAATACATGATCCGGCCTTCTTTGACATCGATGGTGATCGGATCGGTGCTGGGATTATATTGACCGAGTCTTTCAAGGAATCGGCCGTCACGTTTGTACCGCGAATCTGCTGCCACGATACGATAGATCGGCTGTTTCTTTTTGCCGCCGCGTTGTAATCTGATTTTTACTGCCACGAGTTGTTACTCCTTTTTTACTGCTGTTGATGTGTTTATTTTTATTATTTACAAATTTTCCGAATTAATGTACTGATTACCGTCCGAGACGCTGTCCCACCATCTTAGCAAGGCTTTTTCCTTTTGAAAAATTCCGCATCATTTTCTGCATCTCGGTAAATTGCGTTAAAAGTTTGTTCACTTCCTGTATCGTTGTACCGCTGCCGTTCGCAATCCGTTTTCTCCTCGATCCGTTGATGATTCCCGGATTCTCACGTTCCTGTTTCGTCATGGAAAGAATGATTGCTTCCACATATTTTAATTCTTTATCGTCAATATCGCTCGTGTTTCCCAGTTTGCTCGCACCGGGGATCATGGACATTACTTGCGAAAGCGGTCCCATTTTTTTGATCTGCTGCAGCTGTTCATAAAAATCCTGCAGCGTGAACTGGGACTTTATGATCTTGTCCTGGAGTTTTTCCGCCTGCTTCTGGTCGAACGTCTGCTGCGCCTTTTCAACGAGCGAAACAATATCACCCATCCCCAGAATGCGCGATGCCATTCTCTCGGGATAGAACTGCTCGAGGGCATCCATCTTTTCGCCAACGCCGACGAACTTAATCGGTATACCGACTACACTTCTGATTGAGAGGGCCGCGCCGCCGCGCGTATCGCCGTCGAGTTTCGTCAGCACTACACCGTCATAATCCAGACGATCGTGGAATGCTTTCGCTGTGTTCACTGCATCCTGACCGATCATCGAATCAACAACAAACAGGATCTCGTGCGGTTTCACCGCGGCCTTGATATCCGCGACCTCTTTCATCATCGTTTCGTCTATCGCTAGGCGACCTGCCGTATCGATAATGATTACATCGCGTGCATTTTCTTTTGCAAAGGGAATAGCTTTTTTCGCGATCTCCAATGCTGTGTTCGTTCTGCTGCTGAATACAGGAACATCAATCTGCTGCCCAAGCGCAATCAACTGATCGATTGCCGCCGGACGGTACGTATCGGCCGCTACCAGCAGGGGCAGTTTTCCTTTGCTCTTAAGATAGAGCGCAAGTTTTCCGCTGAATGTCGTTTTACCGGAACCCTGCAGACCGGCCACCATTATAACGGACGGAATCTCAGAAGAAAGATTGATCTCTGCCTTCGCCGTTCCCATCAATTCAACTAATTCATCGTAGATGATCTTGATAATGAGCTGTCCCGGCGCAACATTACTGACGACTTCCTGTCCGACCGCTTTTTTCTGAACTTTGTCAATGAACGATTTAACGACGTTGAAATTCACGTCGGCATCGAGCAGTACGCGACGTACTTCACTTAAGGCTTCTGCCGTATTCTCTTCCGAGATACGGTGCTGACCGCGAAGTTTTTTTAGCGCAACGTCTAATTTTTCAGTAAGTGTTTCGAACATTTTATTTTTCTATATAGTCATCGTATTGCTTACGGCAATGTAATCACGAACGAGTGATTAACTTGCTTTTTTCAACGCTTCGGCACCGGCAACGATCTCGAGCAATTCTTTGGTTATCGCTGCCTGGCGCGCTTTGTTATAATTCAATTGTAAGATCTTGATAAGGTCACGTGCGTTCGTCGATGCATTTTCCATCGCCGACATGCGCGCGCCGTGTTCCGCCGCATTCGAATCCAGCAGAACGCGCCACACTTGAAAATTGAGATGTTTCGGTATAAGTGCGGAGACGATTTCGTCGCTTGTCGGTTCGAAAATATAATCCGTAGATTGCGATTTTTTATCGGCCGACTGCTGTTGAACGACCGGAAGGAACTGACCGATCGTCAGTTTTTGCTGAACGGCGTTTTTGAATTCGTTGGAGATAATCTCCACTTTATCGTATTCGCCATTCACAAAACCGTCGACAATTTCCGTTAC
This sequence comes from uncultured Ignavibacteriota bacterium, assembly GCA_903861125.1. Classification (GTDB taxonomy): domain Bacteria; phylum Bacteroidota; class Ignavibacteria; order UBA10030; family UBA8401; genus UBA8401. The sequence goes on along the minus strand of CAIOTF010000043.1, from coordinate 29,085 downwards.
GATCGTTTTCGCCGTGTTAAAATTCATCTGACTGTACACGCCGATATGCTTTGCGATCACTTCGTAGTCACGCTTGCTGAAGAAATCGAATCCTTTTTTGCCAACGCAGATCAATTTCAATTTTCCCGCTTTGTTCATCTCGGCGTAATTCTTATTGATATGGTTCACAGTCGCTTTGATGATGTTGCTGTTGAACGCGCCGCATAATCCCCGGTCCGCCGTTACAACAACAATTGCAACGGATTTCACTTCGCGTGCTTCGAACTGCGGATACTTTGTTACATCCACCTGTCCGGAAAGATACGAAAGCAATTCCTGCATCTTCCGTGCATACGGGCGTGCGGCAATGATTGCATCGGTCGCGCGGCGCAGTTTTGCCGCTGCCACCATCTTCATGGCCTTGGTGATCTTTTGTGTACTTTTTACGCCGCTGATCCGCTGGCGTATCTCTCGTAAGGTTGCCATTTATTTTTTCTTCAACAGTGTACTTAAAAACGTTAAATCAAGTTTGTCTTTTTCACGCATTGTTTGTTTCATTTTCCACAGCAGCTCCGGACTTGCAAGCGGAATTTCAACATCATCAATCACGGCAATAATAATTTCATTTTTTGCTTCTTCATATGAAATACCGCAGGCTTTTGCCATTAATTTGATCGTTATTTCATCACTGACACGCACTACGGTATAGTTTTCTAAATCATCAGGCCCAACTTCCCGAATTGCCTGATCAGGCAACGTCATCATTGCTTTGCGAATCTTTTTTTGATTCTCGGCTGATATTTCCACCAGAAGATCGATATCTTCCGTTGTCCTGGCAAATCCTGCTTGAATGACCGCCATTCCTCCGATAACGATATACCTAGCTCCTGCCGTATTCAATTCCCTGCACAGGTGAACAAGGTCTTCTATTTCCGGGAGCCTGGATTGTAATCCCTCGTTATCATTTTCAGCGACCATTCATTGCTCTCCTCAAATGTTTTGAAGCGATGAACGCCTTTCGGCAAAAATGGTTTCCCAGCTCGCAGGATATTCGCCATTTTTAAAAAACCGCGTGCAGCATTAAGGTCAACTTTTGCCGATTTTCTTCTTCCGACTATTTTCATTTCGTTCGGCACAGCACCCTCGGTTTATTTACGCCGCTTTAAACGTTGATATGAATTCTTTTGCAATGGATTGAATTTGTTTTGCCACATCGTCTGATAAGTCTTTTTTCTCGGCAATCGACGTAAGTAAATCTTTGTGCTTCAACTCGAACATTTGCAGGAACTCTTTTTCGAATTGCTGTATGGAGTTAACAGGCAATTCATCCAACAAACCATTCGTGCCGAGATAGATCATCACGACCTGTTTATCAACCGTCAGCGGAACATATTGTCCCTGCTTCAGCAATTCAACAAGACGTGCGCCACGGCGCAATTGTTGCTGCGTGGATTTATCAAGATCCGAACCGAACTTTGCGAATGCTTCCAGTTCTCTATATTGTGCAAGTTCCAGACGCAAACGGCCGGCAACTTTTTTCATAGCTTTGATCTGAGCATTACCGCCCACGCGCGATACCGAGATACCGACGTTGATGGCGGGACGAACGCCGGCATTAAACAGGTTCGGCTCAAGATAGATCTGACCGTCTGTAATAGAGATAACGTTTGTCGGGATGTATGCGGAAACGTCGCCTGCCTGCGTTTCGATAATCGGCAGCGCCGTAAGACTTCCGCCACCTTCTTCATCGCTCAGTTTCGAAGAACGTTCCAATAACCGTGAGTGAAGATAGAACACGTCGCCGGGATATGCTTCGCGTCCGGGCGGACGGCGGAGCAACAGTGAAACCTGGCGATATGCCGCTGCTTGTTTGGAAAGATCATCATACACCACAAGTGCATCGCGTCCGTTATCACGGAAAAATTCACCCAGCGTAGCACCGGAATACGGCGCAACAAACTGCATCGGCGCCGGATCGCTTGCATTTGCGGCGATAACGGTGGTATATGCCATTGCTCCTTCATCTTCAAGCTTGTTTACCACTTGTGCAACCGTGGAACCCTTTTGTCCGACCGCAACATAGATACAATAGACAGGTTTGATCCCCTGTTTTTTTGCTTCTTCTGTGTGAGTATAACGCTGATTGATGATAGCATCGAGCGCAACAGCCGTTTTTCCCGTTTGACGGTCACCGATAATCAATTGGCGCTGACCGCGTCCGATCGGGATCATACCGTCAACAGATTTTAGACCTGTCTGCAATGCCTGTTTTACCGGCTGGCGCTGAATAACGCCAAGCGCTTTCCGTTCAATCGGCGAAAATTTATCCGTTTTAATAGGACCGCGGCCGTCGATCGGCTGACCGAGCGGATTGATAACGCGTCCGAGCATCGCATCACCGACCGGCATTGAAGCAACGCGGTTTGTGCGCTTTACGGTATCACCTTCTTTGATCTTTGTATCATCGCCGAACAGGATGCATCCGACGTTATCTTCTTCAAGATTCAGTACCATCCCAAACACATCGTTCGGAAACTCGACGAGTTCGCCGGACATACATTTGGAAAGACCGTACACGCGTGCAATACCATCACCCACCTGGAGAACGGTACCGACATCATAGATATCTACTTCTTTTTCGTATCCGGCTAATTGTTTGCGGAGTATCGCAGTTATTTCATCAGGTCGAACTTCAGCCATTGTTGTTCCTTATTAATTATTAAACGAACCTTGTTTTAATTTTATTTTCAAAATTTCCAATTGGCGTTTCACACTTCCGTCCAGCACTGTATCGCCGACACGTGCAATAAATCCCCCTTTAATGGACGCATCAAGATTGAATGCAATTTCGATCTTCTTTTTCGTCATTGCTTCCAGTTGTTTTTCCAGATCCTTCTCCTGCTTCGAAGAGAACTCAACACTTGTCTTTACACTGACGCGCACTATTCCCAATTGTTCATCGCGCTGGATGAAGTATTGAGTAAGAATTTCACCGAGAACATTTTCGCGTCCCTTGTCAATAATGTGTTCAAGATATCCAAGAACGAGCTCGCTCGCCTTCTTCTTAAACACATCGCGAAGGATCGCTTTTTTCTTCTCCTTGGGAATGACCGGACTCGCAAAAACATTCCGCAGCTCGCGCGAAGCCTGGAGCGCATTTTTCACCGTCATCAGATCTTCAGCGACCGCATCCGATTTCTTCTGTTCGTTGGTCAGCTTCATTAGTGCGGAAGCATACCGGGTTGCTACTCGTATATTGCTCATTAGTTCTTCTGTAATTGTTGAAGCACTTTGTCAACCATCTTTTTTTGTTTGGCGCCGTCGAGCGATTCGTCGAGGATTTTCTCCGCAACAATAATCGAAAGATCTGCAACTTCGGAGCGCAGCTGCGCCATGGCGGATTCTTTTTCCCGTCCGATCTCATCCTTCGCCTGGTCCAGCATTTTCTTCGCACTCTCGTTCGCTTTCGCAACGATATCGTTTTTCAACTGTTCCGCCATTGCACGCCCTTCGGCGATCAAACGGGCTGTTTCGCTGCTCGCTTTTTCCATAGCGGATTTATTCTCCAACATCATGCGTTCAGCATCTTTTTTCGCCTCTTCCGCTTTTTTCAACGCATCGGCGATTTCCTGTTCACGCGATTGAAGCGCCTGAAGGATCGGCGTCCATGCAAATTTTCCTAGGACAACCACCAATAACGCAAAGGTGATAAGGGTCCAAATAATTAATCCGGGATTGATTTCTAACATACGATTCTCTTGTTCGCTGAATGAATGCAGGACGGGTCAACCCCCGTCCCGCGTAAAATAAATTACTTTGTTGCAAGTATGATGCAAATAGCAAGCGCAAAAAATGTAGCACCTTCAATAAGCGCCGCTGCGATCAGCATTGATGTACGAACCTGACCTGCTGCTTCAGGCTGACGTCCGCTTGCTTCCATTGCCGCTGCTGCAAGCTTACCGATACCGAGACCTGCGCCAATGATTGAAACGCCAGCGCCGATTCCTGCTGCTAAGTATCCAAGACCGATTGATTCCATTGTTGTATCTCCTGTTAGATGGTATGTAGATGTATGATGTATGTAGTTAATTTATTAATGTTCATGTCCATGCGATTCTGTCTGCATCCCGAGTCCCATAAAAAGGGAGGTCAGCATCGTAAAAATGTATGCTTGCAGGAATGCAACAAATAATTCCAGCATGTATATACCGAGTGCGAATGCAACCGACACCGGTGCAACGGCAAGCGATTTGAAAACAAAAATCAGTCCGATGAGCGCAAGAATAACAATATGTCCGCCCGTCATGTTCGCAAAAAGACGAATACAGAGTGCAAACGGTTTAGTGAAGAGCCCTAACACTTCAATCGGTATCATGATGGGCCATAAGGACCAATGCACGCCACCGGTCAAATGTGCAAGATAGTGTCCGATGCCCTGTGCGCGGATCGCCGAAATCTGGATCATTAAAAAAGCGATCACAGCGAGTCCTGCCGTGACGTTTACATTTCCGGTTGCCGAAGCTCCCCACGGTATCAGTCCGAGAAGATTCATAACCAGAATAAAGAAAAAGTTCGTTAACAGGTACGGAAGATATTTCAATCCGGCTTTTCCCATGTTCGGCACGACAATCTCGTCGCGGACAAACACCACAAAAACTTCCACAAGATTTCCGAATCCTTTCGGGACTCTGTTCTTCAGATTTTTCCGTGCAACCAGCGAAAGCACAACGATTAAAATTGAAGCTGCAAGCCAAAGAAAAACCACGTGCTTGGTAATAGATAAATCGAAACCGAACAGATGAAAAGCAGGCAGTTCGATATGTCCCCACGGCACTTCAATCGTTGAGGCATCGCGGGTGTGATGCAGCAATTGCGTGAACAGATTTTCTTCACCGCCGTGCTCGCCATGAGCCGCTGCCGCATGAGCAACGGTATCAGCTGCAGCGCGGACCGTATCGGCGGCGGCATGTGCATTTTTTTCTGAAAAAAGGATCCAAGAAAACACGTTGTACCTGTCGTTTCTAAATTATGAATTCTGAATTTTTTTATGGATGTATAACACTTCAATCGTCAAAAAGACCGTATACATCACGAACAACGAACCAACAAGCGAGACCGGATGAAACTTCAAAAGGCCGACGCAGATCAATAACAATCCTACCATCACGAACAACCTCACCGCAATTCCCCCCAGCACAATTTGAATAAATGCCGCGTATGATCTATTCAACGAAAACTGAATAACTAAATATCCCAAAAGAACATTCACTACGCTTAACACAACACCGGCAACAATACCCTCAAACACTTGCTCCGTTGCAAATTTCAACAGCGGATAGGAACCAAGTCCGGCGGTAACAATAATCACCAAAAAAATCTGCTTCAAAAATGTCGGATCAAACTTTGTTACGGCGCTCATGTTCCTCTTTATTACTTAGTTCAATCACCTCCCGGAAGAAGTGAATCATACCGCCCGCAAAACCGATCACGATCCCGGCCACCATCAACCAAGGCTTCGTTCCATAACGGTCGTCCGCAAACTTTCCAATAAAGAGGAACAGGACAACTGCTACGGCGATCTGCAGTCCGAGCGTCATATATGGCGCCGCACTCTGCATCAACTCACCGAATTTTTTCTCTTCATCCTTCATCGAAGAGATATCCTCCGCTTTAGTAATTCTGTCCGGCCGGCCGAATCTCCGTCATTGTCACTTTTCCGTCGAACACAGCACCTTCATCGATCACAAGTTTCGCCGCTTTGACGTCACCGCGCACCACTGATTTTCCTTCGAGCACAAGTTTCTCTACCGACGTGATATTGCCCTTCACTTTTCCGCCAATCGTAACATTTCTGCCGTTCACCGTTGCTTCAACTTCTCCCGTCACTCCCACGGCAAGGTTTTCCGCCGCATGAACTTCACCGGTTAATCGTCCGTCAATGCGAATGCTGCCTTGTGTCCGGATCTTTCCTTCAACGGTTGTTCCTGCACCGATAAGGTTCAGGTTTTTTATTGCATTATTGTCTGCCATTACAATACACTCGCAATCAGATAGTCGTTAGGATTTTGTGCTTTTCCATTACTCCACACTTCAAAATGCACATGCGGGCCAAAACTTGTACTTCCCGAATTTCCCAGCAGCGCGATCGGTTCACCCCGTTTCACAAATTCCCCCACCGTTTTCAAAACACTTTGATTGTGTTTATACACCGTTAAAAATCCGCCGCCATGTGAGATCATAACCGTATTTCCCTCTTCGGTCGTGTATCCTGCAAACACGACATAACCGTCGGCAGATGCAATAACCAACGATCCTATCTTCCCCGCGTAATCAATACCAACATGTCCTTTGTCAGGCTCAAATCCCCGGGAAATATATCCGGTAGCCGGAGCTATGATCGGAAATTCCGCACGGAATGATGACGCCTGTTTCACATTCAACGCTGTGCGATATGTGACCGTTTCATTCGAGGGCGATTCCACCGGAATGTTCCGGCTGCTCTCCTGCACCTTTGTTACCACCTGATCATTCTCTGTTGATAACGAAGTAACGGTGCCGGTACTACTGAGCGTACTATCCTCCGGCATTTCTTTCTGGCCCAGCGCATTGCGCAATTTGTTATTGTATTCACGGAGGACTAAAACTTCCCCTGAAATTCTATTCATTCGCTTTTGCACTTCGAACAGTTCAGAACCATAACGCCGCTGCAACTGTTCTTCCGATATCGGAAGGAGCAAACCCGCAGGTGTATAGACGATCGCCGCTACCGTCAGCGAAGCAATCGCAACAATAATACCTATACACATGAGTGCTATCGTCAATACAGAGGCTTTGAAGGATTTTGTCGAACCGGTATCTCCCTGCGGAATCACCACAATTTCAAACGCACGTTCTTTCGTTGTGTGATGTTCTCGCTCAGATGGCATTCGCACTCCCACAAAGCATGTGACTTGATACTAAATTGGACTACAAATGTAAAAAAAAAGTATGCGAAATGCAACGGCTTTTAATGCGAACGGCAACGGCAAGTTATTGCCTATTAAGATGTTGCCGTACTTTATCGTCAATAGATTGCTTTATTTTATGTTGAAAATTACTGCGGGAAAACTGCAGGGCGTGCCGGCGGATTTCGGGGGGATTAAATTTGATTAATGAACTCTGTTGTATCATTTCTTGCAGCGACTCTGCCGTTTGCCGGCGAAAAAAGAGTCCGGTTTTACCTTCAACAATCGTTTCCAATGCACCGCCTTGACCAAATGCGATCACCGGTTTTCCGCTTGCCTGCGCCTCTAACGGGACTATTCCGAAATCTTCTACTCCGGGAAAGATCAGCGCCCTGCACCGCCCATAGAGCTGCGCAAGCTCGTCATCACTTTGCCAGCCCAGAAACTCAATATTCGGTTTTGCCATCACTTTCAGTTTTTCACTCTCCGGTCCGGTCCCCGCAATAATCAGTTTTTTACCGTTTGCATTGAAAGCTTCAACAGCAAGATCAACGCGTTTATACGGAACAAGTGCGCTTACGATTAAATAGAAATCCTCGTCCGTTTCGGAAAGCTGAAACTGTTCCGTATCGACCGGAGGATAGATCATCTCTGCCTCACGCGAATAATGACGGCGGATCCTTTTCCGAACCTCTTCCGATATGGCAACAAAATATGTGACATGAGATGATGTTTTAACATCCCACCAACGCAGCATAGGAGCGATGATCTTCATTGCCGCACGCGTCATTACTCCCGCTTTTCCTTTGCCGAAATACTGTTCATACATATCCCAAACATACCGCATCGGAGTAAAACAGTAGCAAATATGCACCGCGCCGTTTCTTACCTTCACATTTTTAACCACGGCGTGGCTTGTAGAGATGACAAGGTCATATTCCGAAAGATCGAACTGCGCAACGGCAAAAGGAAAGAGGGGCAGATATTTTCTGTATTGCTTTTTCTTTGCGGGAAGACGGTCGATAAACGACGTCACGATCCGTTTTGATTCGATCACCGGCGACATCGATCCTTTATTGTGAAGCAAAGTATAGATCGGTGCATCAGGAAAAAGTTCACACAGCACTTCGAGGCATTTTTCCCCGCCGCGCATTCCGGTAAGCCAATCATGGACCAAAGCAACTTTCATGCACCAATATACAAAACTTGATGCGATGACAAAAACAGAATTATCAAATTCAACTATACATCTTGCTTCACTTTTCACTGCTGTTTATATTGAATACAATGATTAACCCACTGGAACCATACCGCGCACTGTTTCCACACATACAAACAGGAAAGCTCTGGCTTAACCATGCGGCTATCAGTCCGCTGAACAGCAGAACAAAAAACGCTGTTGAACGGTATCTGATGAACCGTTCCGCCGGCTCGATCGATGATTTTCCGCAGATCGTTGAGATCAGCAGCAATGCAAAATCTCAACTCGGAGCAATTATCAATGCGGACCCGAAAAGAATAGGATTCGTGAATAACACCACTGAGGGATTGAACATTCTTGCCAACGGAATTGAATGGAAGAGCGGCGACAGAATTCTTCTGAATGATATTGAGTTTCCCGCGAACGTTGTTCCGTTTATGAATCTGAAACGATCCGGAGTTGAGATCGATTTTGTGAAAAGCCGGAACGGAGAAATTCGCACGGAAGATATAGAATCCGCAATCACTCCCAGAACAAGAATGCTTTCGATCAGCTTTGTTCAATTCCTGTCGGGATTCAAAGCCGATCTGAAGAACATCGGCGCACTCTGCAAGCGGAAGAAGATAATTTTCTGCGTTGACGCAATACAGGGGGTCGGCACAACACCGATTGATGTGATGGAATCGCAGATCGATTTTCTCTCATGCGGAACTCATAAATGGATGTTATCGATGATGGGTCTCGGATTTCTCTATCTTACCGAAGAGATGCAGTCAAGGATTCATCAGCAACACGCGGGATGGACAAGCAATAGGGATCATTTTACACGTTTCTTTGAATACCGGTTGGACTTCGATGAGTCGGCTCGACGATATGAGAATGGGGCACAGAACAACGCAGGTATAGCTGCCGTTGGTGAATCTGCCGCGCTTCTGAACGAGATTGGAATAGAAAATGTTCATTCCCATCTTCTCGCGCTGACCGATATCGTCATTGATTTTGCCGACAGGAATAATATTGCATTGAGTACGCCGCGGGAGCAGAACAAAAGAACAGGAATTGTCACGCTGAAAATTCCGAACAGCGAAAAGATGTTTGAATCGTTAAACAATCAAAATATCATCGTTTCTTTGCGCGAGGGACAGATCAGGATCTCGCCCCATTTTTACAATAGTGCGGAAGATATAGAAATTGCTTGTGCAGCAATACAGAAACTTTTAGTATAGAATTCATTTTTCCATCAATCGCATTGCACTGTTCTGATTATGAGCATACTTCTCATTGTCATCTTTGCCATACTCACCTTCTTCCTGACCTGTTCGGCGCTGGTCTTCGTTGTGGGTCCGATAATGCTGTTGAATCCGAGACGGCGCGGCGAACATTTCTATCTCAGCAGAGGATTGCCAATCTCGCCATCTCAGCTCGGACTTCCGTTCGAAGATCTGCGGTTTACGGCCGGCGACGGGGAGTCGCAGTTAAGCGCTTGGTTCATCCCCGCTGCCGCGCCGAAAGGAACAATCATATATCTGCACGGCGTTGCAGACAATAAAATGAGCGGCCTGCTTCTTGCAAAGGTTTTTCACGACAATCATTTCAACGTACTGATCTACGATTCGCGCGCTCACGGAGAAAGCGGAGGGCGGTACTGCACATACGGGTACCATGAAAAATTCGACGTTCAGAAAGCGATCGATCAGATCCTGAAGATTGGGATTGAAAAAAATATTGTAGTAGGAAACATTGGCGTCTTCGGGACGTCGATGGGAGCCGCGATCGCACTGCAGGCGGCAAGCATAGAACCGCGGATTAAAGCCGTGGTGGCCGAAGCATCATTTGCAACGCTGCGCCAGATCACGGTCGATTATCAAAAACGGCTGATGAGGCTTCCGTGGCATTTTTTGCGCAACATCGCCATGAAGCGAAGCGAGATTATTGCGAATTTCAAACACAGAGAAATTTCTCCTCTTGCAGCTGTTTCACGGATTCACGCGCCAGTATTTTTCATCCACGGAATTGAAGACAAATTCATAAAATATCAGTACACGCAGGAGCTCTTTATTTCGGCCAACGAGCCGAAAGAATTGTGGTTTGTTGCCTCGGCTAACCATAACAATGTGCATGAGATTGGAAAAAAAGAGTATGAAGTCAGGATCGTGAAATTTTTTGAGAAATATATTCTCTCATGATGACCGTGGTGTCGAAAATATTTTTTCTATAATGAAATCTCTCCTCAGCATCTTCCTGATTCTTACATCATTGGCGTACGCTCAAGAAAAAACATTTGCTGTTGTTTCGCAACCGGAGAGTTGCAGGGTGTATTACAACGGTACCTTTCGCGGTATCTCTCCCTGCTCTATAACAATCTCTGATTTTTCACCGGAGAAGCCGGCACAAATGAAATTTCTTAAACAAGGATGCATTCCCCAAACACAGCAGATACAGTTCAGTACTGCACCTGATACAATCTTTGTTGTTTTTGAACGGGGAGCATCGATACTAATCAATTCAATACCCGAAGGTGCAACGGCATTCATTAATGGTGAGTTCTATGGAAAGACGCCGCTGCTGATCGATACACTAACGGCAAGACCGGTTTCCATCACACTCACAAAACAACAATATTATCCTTACAAAATCGATCTGACGATCATAGAAAACCAGAACCTGCATATTTCACCCGTCTTACAGCCATTTTCAACGTATTTCATGCTAACGTCGAACATTGAAAAAGGAGAAATTTATTTAGACGGAAAACAAATCGGGACCGGTTCCGTTGATTCGATTGATGCGAAGATAGGTGGACACACTGTTGCGATATTTGATCCTGTTTCCGGAAGCAGGAAAGAAAAAGGATTTGCGATCAATAGCGTTGGCACAAAAAGATTCTACGCTGAAATGCGTTACTTTTCGTATTTGAAAATGTCGTATGGATTAATTCTCCCCGGGTTAAATCAGTTCACAGACGGAAGCACTATAACAGGATTGGCATTTCTTGGCGGTGCGGTATACGGTGTATTTAATTATGTGAAAGCCGCCAGCCGTTACGATGAAAAATTAAACGTATTCAATATAGCGCAAAATAATTATACAGCAGCAACTGACGAGGAGCAGGCCGCCATAACACGTGCGGCATCCAGAACTGCACATGACGATTTAAAAAAAACAATCCCTGCGCTGAACGTAGCAATGGTCATTCCCGCACTTGTGTGGGCGCTGAATGGTTTTGACGTCATCACCTCCCATTCACTCGATGACAGCATCATTGAACTCTCGGAGAACCAAAACATCAGAATCATGCCCACAAAGAATTTAGCTTCGGTGTATATAAATTACACCATTACATTTTAGTCGGACATCAATGAAAAATCTGAACATTCCGGTTTTACTGTTGCCGTTATTTTTTTCTCTCGTCTCCTTTTCATGCAACGATGCACCTCCACTGACGCTTGAAAACAAATATGATACCGAATCGAAGAATTATGTTCCCCGCTTTCCCCGCTTTCTCACGTATGCGCTTCTGAGTGACAGCGTTATTGCGATTGATTTTACTACCCTTGGCGTTGCAAAAGAACAGTATATCATACAAAGAAGATCGCAGCATCAAACCGAGTTCACGACCATCGCAATGGTCAGCAAAGATCAATTAGAAACTATTGCACTGACCGGTACCGACCGTATCAACCGGTATTATGATCGGACTCCATTAAAAATGGATACCGTTTATTATTACCGCGTTGCTGCTAAAACTGATTATGCAATGTCGAGTTTTTCCGGTGCTGTCAGCATTAAAATCACCCTTACTCAGCCTGCATCCATATCCCTTTCCGGAGATTCCTCCGGTGTAACGCTTCGTTGGTCAGTAAATAATTACTTTCCGGTATTCACCGCCATTGAACGAAAGGATTCCGGAGGAGTGTACTCTGAAATAGCACGGCTGCCAAGTTACATTACTACATATAAAGACACAGTTCTGTTGCGAAAAAAGAAATATTATTACCGCTTAACATCTACTACTGCTCATAATCAAACACTCCCGACCAACGAGATTATGATTGCGTATACGCTTCTTTCCACAGCAAAATACCGTGAGATCACAACAGTATCGAATGCAAATGATATGATCGTAAGCAACGATGAATCGATGCTGGCTATTACCTATGGCGGAGGTGGAGTGCGAGTGATAAATTTCTCCACCGGAGCAACTATCTCATCCTTCGATGCCACCGCTGATAACTTCGAAGCCAACACCTGCGCATTCAATTCTTCGAATACTTTGCTGGCCGTTTCGATCCGGAAAGAAGTGAAGGTCTACGCGATTCCGTCCGGTACACTTCTGCGGACAATACAGGCAGGAAGCAATCAGTTTGGTCTTGCCGTAACATCGCTGCCGAACAGCAACATAATGGCAACGGTCAATAATTTTATGAATGAACAGGTGAAGCTGTGGAATATCGAAACCGGAGATTCGCTCTATACATTCCCGGATCTCATGACTGATGCATTGCGCATCTATATCAGTCCGGATGATAAACGATTGATCGTTGGGGGTGACGAAGAACTGCATGTTTACGATCTAGATACCAAAACGAAGTTAAACACGATTCCGAATTTCAGCTTTACCCTTAATCCTTTATATGTGTCCCCTTCAGAAATTTACACGGCATCCGCCGGTTCCGTTAGGGAAATACTTTCCGCCAAAACGGTTGACAAGTATGGATATGATCCAAACAATTCTGATAATTGCATTGCTTTTACACCCGATTACTCATTGATGGCTACTGCGGTTTATGGCGGCTCGTGGCTCATTGATAGAACCACTCCTGGAACACGAGTAGGTCTGACAGGATTAGGGGGATGGAACAGGAAAATATTTTTTACAAAAGATGGCCGTTCCGTTTATGCTTTAGGACAAGAGGGACAGGTCTTGTTTTGGAAAATGAATTACGGTTGGAAAACAATGCCATAACCTCCTGTGTTACTGCTCACGCTAGTCACTTTTCATTGAAATTGGTGTTGCCTCTTACGTCAAACGTGCTATTTTGTAGGTACAAAAAAGCAGGGGTAACTATGAAATTATTGTTGGTCTGTTTTTCAGTATTGTTGTTGTTCTGTTCGTGCGTTGTCGAACCAACCACCGGTCCGGATACTGCCGTCGGTCCGCCTCCTTCAAGTTTTTTCATGAATCAGAATTATCCCAATCCATTCACCGATACAACGCGTGTTAAGTACGGCGTTCCGTCATCCACAACATTATCGATTGTGGTGTACGATCAATTCCGCGAAGAGGTGCGGACGATCGTGAGCAATAACTCGCACGCGCCCGGTCAGTATATTGCCGTATGGGATGGAAAGGACAGACGAGGATTCAAAGTTAAATCGGGAACATATTACCTTGAAATGAAAGGATATGTTCCGCAAGCGGCGATCATTTTTGTGACAGCAGTAAAACAATAGGTATCTCTATGAAAAAATTTACGATTGTCCTTACTCTGCTCTTTTCCACGTTTATGTATGCACAGGATGAGATTGATACGGTCACAACAAACATTGCGACTGCCATGTACGGAATCGGCATTCAAGGAGGACCGACGATCATTAATCCGGAATACATCAACAATCAGATCGAGTTCGTTAATGAAGCAACGAACTCTTCTATGAGACCGGTCAGAAGTGCCGCGATGTGGGGCGCCTGGATGTCGGTAAGACCCAAGAACATGTATAATTATATTTCACTGCGTGCGGAATATATCTCCAGTGAGCGTTCTTATTCCTCCGTCACGCAGCAGACTGACATGAACGGCTCTGTGACCGGATCGCTCGAGACGTCGGTCAACACGCTATACACACTCTACCCGCTTTCGCTAAATGTCGGTGCGGTAATCCCAAAGACCGCCATAAAGTTCGAGATTGGTTTCGTGTATGCATTCAGTTCGGTGGAGGAAGAGGGAACACTGAATACCGGAACATCATATACAAAAACGGTGGACGGAGAAGGGTACGGTCTGCGCACATCACTTCAATTTCTCTTTCCCCTGCAGGATAAGCTGAACGCTACATTCGATATGGGTTACCGGTATTTGCAGATCGAGGATTACCGAGACGACAGAGGAAACCAGTTAAGGAATTTCATCGCTGATTATTCCGGCATTATCTGTTCCATCGGGTTGTCGTACGGAATGTGATCATTGTTTCAGGATCAGTTTCGCCACGCATTCGATATGATACGTATGCGGAAACATGTCCACCGGTTGAACTTTTTCAATTATATATCCCGACTTTGCCAGCATTTGCAGATCGCGCGCCAGCGTTGCAGCATTGCAGCTGACATACACGATTGACGGAATCTGCATCTTCCCCAGTTCTTCCACTGCCTTGGGGTGCATGCCGCTGCGCGGAGGATCGATGATGAGCACATCCGGCTTCGCGTACCGTTCCCTCCATGCAACATCCTTTGTCAGCAGATCTTTCATATCGCCGGAAATAAATTCGCAATTACTGATGCCGTTCAATTCGGCATTGGTTCGTGCGTTCAGAATGGAACTTTCGATCAATTCAATGCCGATCACCTGCTTTACTGAATCCGAGATGGAGATGCCGATGCTTCCCGTTCCGCAGTACAGATCGTACACTACGTCAGTTGGTTTCAGTTCTGCAAATTCTTTTGCGATGGAATACAATTTCTCCGCCTGCTTCGTATTCGTCTGGAAGAATGAATTTGCCGAGATCTGAAAAATATGGTTTCCCAGTTTATCGTGAATAATCCCGCTGCCGTAATAAATCTTTTCATATTCGCCGACCGCCACCTGCGATTTTCTTTTCGTAATATTATTGATGATGGTTGTGATCGCCGGAAATTGTTTTTGCAGTCCTGCGCTCAGTTTTTCCATTACTTCAGGCGAGTCCTCAAATGTGACAAGATTCACCATCACTTCGCCCGTATTCTTCCCTTCACGGATGACCAGGTTGCGGAAGTATCCGCTTTCGGTATCCGGTGAATACGCCGGGATATTGTTCGTCAGCGCAAACTCGCGGACTGCGTTCAATATTCCCGTGCTGAGTTCGGATTGAAGGAAACATTCATCGATATTCAGCACTTTATCCCATCGCTGCGGAACGTGGAAACCGGCGGCAAACGTATTTTTTAGGCCTGCTTCCACTTTCAAATCCACCATATCTTTTTCTGTCCACCACGGTTTGTCGGCAAAAGAAAATTCCAGTTTGTTCCGGTAAAAGAACACGTCATCCGACCCGACGATCGGAAGGATATTCACTCCTTTGAATCCGCCGATATGTTCAAGCGCATCGGCTACATGCTGCTGCTTATATTCCAGCTGCGTTGCATAATCCACGTGCTGCCATTTGCATCCGCCGCAAATGCCGAAATATTTGCAGCGCGCCGCGGTCCGCTTCGGTGACGGCGTGACAAGTTCAACAAGTTTCGCTTCGGCATATTTCTTTTTTGTTTTATATATTTTTGCCTTCACAACATCGCCGGCGATCGCGCCATCGACAAAAACAACGAACCCATCCACTTTAGCGATACTCTTACCTTCAAATCCTGTGGATTCAATAGTGAGCTCAATGATGTCGTCTTTTTGGTATTTCTTTTCTTCCTGATTCTGTTCCATGCGTACCGTCATTCCCGTCTTTTCGTTCTACAGTGTGATCTTTTTATTGCGTGCAGTGATCTTCCATTCTGCGTTAACTATATTCTGTTCAACAACCATTGCCCGTTCATACAGCGCTACGGTAGGACAAATATGCACCGGAACGCCGTAAAAAACATCACCGATTCTGTATTTATTTGTGTCCGGCATCGTCACCATCATATGTTCTTCGCTGTGCGCGGCCGGAATCACTTCGGGTGAATTCAAAAAATGAACTCGCGGCAACGGATTTTCCGCGGCTACCGATTTATGTCCGAGATCGATCGTCATTGCTGTACCATTGATGATTGAAACAACACGCGTAACGACCAATGCGGCATACTCAAACGGTTCGTCGGGATATGTCTTTTTATAACTCCAGTCCCAAAGAACAAATGTTCCCGGACTGCATTCAATTTCCTGATGTTCTGCATGAAGAGGAAACGTAGGAGAACCACCGGCAACGACCGATACTTTGTGGTGATATTTTTTCATTATCATATCGCTCAACACACGGACCTTGTCGTATCCGGATGAACATCTCTGCCGCCGTATGCTGATATCCGCATCGGTGATGTGGCCGTCGTACATATGCAGACCGATTATGCTGATTCCGGACAACTGAATTATTTCTTCGTACAAAGTGAACGCGTTTTCCGGCGTGATTCCCGTACGGTTCATCCCGACGTTGATATCAATATACACATTGATAGTGCCGGCATGCGACCGGAAAACAGCGGCGATCTCTTTTGCGGACACGGCGTTATCAACCACACATGAAAAGTGTGTTTGAGGATATTGTTTCACAAGTTCCAACAGCCGATGGATCTTCGGTCCGACCGGCTGATACGCAAGCAGTACATCCTTCGCTTTGACCGCCGCCAGCATTTCCGCTTCGGCGATCGTGGCGCATTTGAATTTGTAGATCCCCTCCTTCATCATCATCACACATACATCGGCACTTTTGTTAGTTTTCACGTGCGGACGCAAACGATCGGCATCGGGGACTTTTTTTTTCAACCGGCGGATATTTTCTTCGATGCGGTCTTTATAGAATACAAGTGCCGGCGTATCGATCGTATCGATATTTATAATTTCAAACCACTGACGGGCATTCATAAAGTTTTCCTGCTTATGTTGCGCAAACAATGATTGTAAGATATTCTTCGATTTGTTCGTCCATTCATGAAAAGAGTTGTAAACCAAATATTTATCATTCCGGGCATACACTTTTAGAAAGATATGGCAATTTTTATCACTGTCACACTTCGACTCCGCTCAGTGTGACTATCTAAAAAAAAATGTTGCCGAGACCGGATCTATTGTTATTGTGCCAAATCAAAATAATTGGTGAGCGAAGTCCTGTCTACAAGATACCACACTCAGCAACATATTTTTATACTGCAATATTCGTTAAATAAGGTCCACCATTGAACCAAATTCCGGATCGAACAGCCGTTTATACGTTCTAATTGCAAAACCGTCAGTCATACCGGCAATGTAATCGCACAGCAAGCGGGCGCGGTGTTCGGTGTCCGGCGCAGAGAAGATATTCTGTTCAACATATTTCGGAAGCAGATTCAGTTCGAACTTCTCTTTTCCCAAATAATTCTCTGCGAACGTGTCGAAGATCCGTTTGAGCAGATAGTCCCCTTTCTTTTCCAACTGATGCAGCTGCGGAGAAAGAAAGACGAGATCGAGCGAGAGTTTTTTGAACATCGTTGATTCTTTTATTGCCTTTTCGTCGACAACAAGATTATACCGGTACCGATTTGTTTTGGAACTAAAGACATTTGTTGTTTCAACTATTTTGCACGATTCGATATAGTCGCCGATCTTGCCGGAAAGCGAGCGTTCCACATTCCCTTCGTTCATTGCCGCAAAAAGCAATTCCAAGGTCTTCCGCAGTTCTTCATCAAGATTCTGCGTTTCCGCCCATTGCTCAATCTTCTGCTGCGTGATGAATCCGGAATGGATGCCGTCGGCGATATCGTTCAGGGAATAGGCAACATCGTCCGACCAATCCATGATCTGGCATTCGATACTGCGGAAATGATCGCGCTGCTTTCCCGCTTCGATCTCTTTTGTGATATCAATGCCCTCGAACACAAAATCGAGGAACTGCTTCTGTTCATTATAGATGAAATGGTTCTTTGGGTTGTTTAGTTCACCGAACAATGTCTTGTATTTCAAAACGCCGTCCAGAAATGAGCGAGTGGGATTCATTCCTTTGCGTGACACTTTGTCCGAATAAACCGTTTCCGTCAGCAGCCGGAGTGTCTGTGCATTCCCTTCAAATCCGCCGAATTGTTTCATAACATTGTGGAGCGTACGTTCGCCCGCATGGCCGAACGGCGGATGACCGAGATCGTGCGAAAGGCATATCGCTTCGACAAGATGCGGATCAATGAAGTACGTATCGGTGAAGAACGGACTCTTGCGCTGCAGATAACTGCAAATGGCTCTTCCGATCTGTGCCACTTCGAGCGAATGTGTAAGACGCGTGCGGTAAAAATCGTACTCGCCGGAAAGGAAGACCTGTGTTTTCGCCTGCAGCCTGCGGAACGAAGCCGTATGGATGATGCGGTCGCGGTCCTGCTCAAACGGAGTCCGGTAATCGTCCTTCCGTTCGTCTTCGCGGCACTGCGTATCGAAGGAGTTGTAGAAAGTATTGTTCATATATTTGCTATTTTCTCTGCCCGATGTTAGATTACGGTCAGCAATTGGATCAACGATGAGCACATTGGAACTTCAAAATTATCTGATCAATAAAATATCTTCCATTGAAGATCAGACATTTCTTTCAACAATTCAAAACCTCATCGATAAACAAGATATCGTAGAATCTCCGTATATCATTTCGGAGGATCAGAAAAAAGCTATCACCGAAGGAGAATCCGATACTGCAAACGGAAAAACTATCTCTCACGATGCCGTGATCAATCGAACTCAACAATGGTTCAAAGAAAAATAATCTGGTCGCTTAAAGCAAGCGACGACCTTCAGACAATCCTTGATTCTATTTTCAGCGCAACGGAAATTCCATCTTTTCAAAGAAACTTCTTTCTGAGATCGACAACATCATTTCATTCCTTCCCGATCACCCAATGCTGAGAAAAACCGTCAACGGTGGATCGTACCGCGTTATTATTCGCGGTCACTATGAAATCTTTTACCGTTACAACAATGACAGTATCGTCATCGTAACAATTTGGGATTCGAGAAAAAACCCTGAGAATAAAAGTTTGTAATTTTTATTGAGCCGACAACTCATACTGACTGCGCTCTATTCCTCAATTGTATCCTTGCCACAAAAAACGTTGTCGGAACGGTGATCAATAAAATGCCAATGACCGTTTCCAGACTGAACGAGCGGTTCCAGATAACGATATCAAAAACGGTGGCGAATGCCACTTGTGCCAGTCCGACGGTGGAATTTTGCGCCGGATTCCCCAGCATATAGGCGCGCGTCATGGCAAGCTGCGCCGCTGTTCCGGTCAAACCTATTCCCAGAAGTTCGCCGATCACCGGCAGCGTATATTTTGCTCCATCGAACAGATGCGGCAACGACGGTATCAATGCGATAAATGTTATAACGCTGGCTACGCCGGTAAAATGTGCTACCACCGTTGTCGGATGGAGTCCTTTTGTAAGATGCAGATTATAGACAGCCACTGCTGCGAACAGCGCCTGGAAGATACCGACGACGATCGCAACATTTCCCTTATCAAAATGAGGCTGCTGAATGAAATACACACCAGCGATTCCGCAAAGGATAGAAACCAGAACAGACCGGGAGATTGCTTGATTCGCCACAAAGGCGACAATGAGCGCCATCCAGATGGGGACGAGATTCACCAGAGACGTTGCTTCCGCCAGCGGAAGATTGGCAAAGACATAAAATGTGCAGAGGATTGATAAGGATCCCACAACACTTCGCCACCACAACGACGACGGGACTTTGAAAAAGATGAGCGGTTTTTTTGTAGCGTATGCCAGCGCAACAACGAAAATAAAATTGATAAACGCGCGCGCAAATCCGGTGATGCGCCAATCGAATGTATCCTTCAACGAGTGGGTGAATGCGCCCATCAACGCAAAACAGAACGCGCTGAAGAGCATCCATCCAAGAGCAGGTATGTTTTTCGGTTTAATCATGAAGATAGTGACAATGAATAATTAAACACTACCCATTGTTCAACGCCTGCTATCAATTATTCTATCTCTGAGGAAATCTTCTCCCACTCTTCCATCAACACATTCAATCTCTTCGTGACAGCATCATATTCCATTGAAATGGTTTTTGCTTTAAGAGGATATTTCACAAACTCATCACTTGCCATCTTTTTTTCCAACGCTGCTTTCTGCTCTTCGGCGGCAGCAATATCCTTCTCCACCTGCTCCAACTTTTTCTTCAGCTGATGCGTGTTCTTTTTCTGCTTGTCGGTCTCGGGAACATGTTTCTTCGACGGTTCTGACTGTTTCTGGCTGCGGGTTTCCGGTTTCAGATTATCACGTTTAATTTGCGCATTGTCGGACGATATTTGTTTTTTTTCAACTTTCTTTTTTGCGATGTATTCGCTGACATTCCCGAGATATGTCCGGACGCCGCCGTTAGGAGAGATCTCCAAAACTTTATTCACAATCTCATCCAGGAATGCGCGGTCATGCGATACGATCAGATATGTTCCGTCAAATTCTTTTAATGCTTCCTGCAGCACTTTTTTCGAACGCATGTCCAGATGGTTCGTCGGTTCATCCATAATCAGAAAATTTGCAGGTGCCAAAAGCATCTTTGCCAGTGCCAGACGGCTTTTTTCACCGCCCGAAAGGACCTTCACTTTTTTGAAAACATCGTCCCCTTTAAAAAGAAATGAACCAAGGATCGACCGGAGTCTCATGCGGATCTCGCCGTCGGCAACCTCGTCCACCGTTTGCAGCACTTCTTTGTTAGGATTCAGTTCGTCGGCCTGATGCTGCGCAAAATATGAAACGATGACGTTGTATCCTTCGATCCGTTCGCCGGATTGGTACGGTTCAACGCCCGCAGCGATCTTTGATATCGTCGATTTTCCGGCGCCGTTCACGCCAACGATAGCGATCCTGTCGCCGCGTTCAAACGTATAGGTGAGATCGCTATAGACAATGTTCGCACCGTACGCTTTGTGGATGTTCTTCAATTCCATCACTACGCGTCCGCTGGGCTGCGCCTTCGGAAAACGGAAACGGATCTCATCCTCTTCATCCTCAATCTCGATCAGTTCCACTTTTTCCATCTGTTTCACCCGGCTTTGCACCTGACGCGCCTTGCTTGCCTTGTAGCGGAAGCGGTCGATAAACTCCTGTGTCTGTTTCAGCTGCGATTCCTGATTCTTCTTCGCGTTCATCATCAACTCTTTGCGGAAGACCCGTTCCTTCTCGTAGAAGGAATAATTTCCCGCATATATCTCCATATTGCCGAGTGAGAGCGCGCACGTTTTTTTTGTAAGCGAATCGAGGAATGCGCGGTCATGCGAAATGAGCATGATGGCGCCGTTGTAATTGCGCAGATAATCTTCAAGCCACTGCAGTGATTCAATATCCAAATGGTTCGTCGGTTCGTCCAGCAGCAGTACCGACGGTTCTTTCAAGAGAAGTTTCGCCAGCGCAATCCGCATCTGCCAGCCGCCGCTGAATGCACGGACATTCTTTTCCATATCGGCAATTGAAAATCCCAGTCCCATGAGCACCGTTTCAATTTTTGATTTCAGTCGGTATGCATCCGCTTCTTCATGCTTATGCTGAAGTTCACCGATGATCTCGAGCAGTTCCAGATATTCTTCGGAGGTGTGATCGGTTACCGCAAGTTTTTCGTATGCTTCGCCCAGTTCCTGTTCGATCAGGAGCACATCTTCAAAGGCAGACTCTACCTCTTTATAGAGTGTGGCATCGGAATCGACCACGGCATCCTGCGGCAGGTAACCGACAGAAACGAAACGCGCTTTACTAACGCTTCCTTCCATAGGGGGATTGATGCCGGCGATGATCTTCATCAGTGTTGACTTGCCGGCGCCGTTGCTTCCAACAACTCCGATACGATCGTGTGGATTGACTGTAAATGAAATATCGTCGAACAGGTAGCGTTCGCCGAAGTTTACCGTAAGATTATTGAGAGATAACATCGAAGAATATTGAAATTTTCAAATTACACCAATAAAACAGTGCTTTGCCTAATAAATCTACATTCATACACTTAAAAAACAACTCCCCGCGCGGTTGTTCAGCATACCGGTCGCAAACGGGGAATACGTGCAATTGCAATGCAATATACGAAAAGTTTGGGTGGGGAGGAAAACATTAATCAGAATACTCAAACAAAGTCAGTTTTGTTGACAAGGCAATATTCCGGGCAAGTTCCTTCCCTTCCATGCTGAACGCCCACACAAAAAGTTCTTCTACCGGAAGATCTTTTTGGATCGCGCGGATGGAATCGCACACAATTTTTTTTGCCAGTCCTTTGCCGCGGAATTCCGGCAGAACAAGTGCAGAGCAGAGGTAGACGGAAGTGAATTGCGAATATTCATTCACAATCCTATTGGGTTCATTTTGTGCGGGGCCAGCGGTATGAGAAGAGGACAGATCAGAACTGAACCGTTTGTTGTCAGCAGCAGATTGAATATTAGCAAGAGTCAGTTTCAACAATTCTGCTTCGCCGATTTGTCCCTTCATGAATTGATTACGAATAGCCCGGGTTGTCGGTATAACAATTGTCCAGGCAAGAGGTCCCTGTTCATCGGCAATCTCACCCATCGTTGCCGGATGAATGGAGCGAAGCTGTTCCATCACCTCTTCGGTGATGGTGATTTGTGACGGATCATTCTTCGTTTCGAAGAATTCATCCGCTAACCGTATCATGCGTTGAAAATTATCCATCCCTTCAGTTATTCTCCGAGTCCTTCAATATGAATGCATTTATTTTTGCGCGGATGACCGATCACATGAATCGTTTCATTGCGCTGCGGACTTGTGCTTCATTCATTCCGAAATAATGACCAAGCTCATGAAAAAGAACTTCGCGAATTCTCAGTTCTGTTTCCTCTTCATCACTGCAGACCGCTTCAATATTTTTTTGATAGAGAGAAATCTTATCCGGCAGCGTCGGGCTCATTCCGTACCATTGTCCACGGTGGGTCAAGGGAATGCCCTGATAAAGCCCTAAAAGTGAATAACGATCCGCCTTTACGCGTCCAAGCGCATCGTCGGAAGGATAGTCCTCAACAACAATATGCACGTTCTCCACGCGGTCGCGAAAATCGTGCGGCAGACTGTCAAAGGCCTCCTGCGCTATCTGTTCAAATCGTTCGCGTGTCAATCCGGTATCGTCCTTTTGGATCGCCTGTTGGGGATTAATTATAGAGCGGCGCGCTGTCTCTTATCCGAAATGTATGTGAAATCTCTTTAAGAAAAAAATACTTTGGGCGATTGTGTTGTTCTGTTGGCGAAGGAAGATAGAGAAAAGAGGTGCCATGTAGAACTAAAAACAGTTTTTTCTGATATCTAAAACAGGAAGTTTTTATCGATATACTTTTGAAATGCGCTTTTGTACTGATCACCTACCGGAATGTATACTTTTCCGTCGAAAATAATTCTGCTTCGCTCTACTATAGTGATCTTTGAAAGATTGACGATGAACGACCGATGGACTCTCATAAATCGATCCGAAGGTAAATGATCTTCAATGGACTTCATGCTCACCATCGTCTTCACCGGTGCGCCGGAGATCATGTGCAAAACGACATACTCATGTGAGCTTTCAATATATTTGATGTCCGCCAGTGCTATCCTGATCAGTTTATATTCTGATTTAACGAACAGATGTTCCGGCGTTGCTTTGACTCTTTCCTCTTCACTTTGTTTCTCACCGTCTATTATTTTTTTTGCTTTATTAGCCGCTTTAAGAAAATTGCTGTAACTGATGGGTTTTAATAAGTAATCTGTTGCGTCAACTTTGAAACCTTCCACAGCATATTCACTGTATGCCGTTGTAAATACGATCAGCGGTCTTATTGTCAGCGATTTTACAAAATCCATCCCGTTGAGGTCAGGCATGTTGATGTCTATGAACATGAGTTGGATATCGTTGGTATTTAAAATATTTAACGCATCAACAGCACTGTGACATTCAGCCGACAACTCCAGGAACGGAGTTTTCTGGATGTATGCCGAGATCTGTTTTAAGGCCAACGGTTCATCGTCAATGGCTATGCATCGTATCTTCATAATGGAATGGTCAGATCTACTTCAAAGGAATTCAGATTGTCTGCAATGTTCAATGAGTAATTATCACTGAACAGCAATTGAAGACTTTTCTTTATGTTCTCCAGGCCGATACCCATATATTCACCATCCTGAGAAGTGTGCGCCGTGTGCTTACTGTTCTTTATCCTGCATAATAGATTATTCGTCTGAATCTTCAGTTCAAAATGGATATATGATTTCGATTGATAACTTACTCCATGCTTAAATGCATTTTCGAGGAACGAAACAAACAACATCGGAGGAATGTGAATATCCGGGATGTGTTCCGGCATACTCACTTGGATGTCCACCTGATCCGAATACCGAAGCTGCATGAGCGAGACAAAACTGTTGATGAATTCGATCTCTTTCTTCAGAGCAATCGTTCCTTGCGCCGAATCGTATAGCAGATAGCGCATCAGCGTCGAGAGCCGTACGATTGCATCTTTTGCATGTTCCGTATTGATATCGATGAGCGAATGAATATTGTTCAGCGTGTTCATAAAAAAATGCGGACTAACCTGATGCCGCAGCAATGCCAGATTAGTTTTGAGTTGTTCTTTCTCAGCATCTTTTCGCAATTGTTGTTCACGGCGCCATTTATATTCGAGTTCAAAAGCGGTGCTGCTGCCAATAATGAGCAAGGCGGCAATTAGATTGTTCAGAATTGTTCCCAGAAAGGGCAGAAGGTTATGCTGAATTTCCGGCGGAGGGATTCCCATTCCGGATGGTTGAGGGGGTCCTATTGGATGGATGATTAAACTGACAACAGATACAGCAAATATCATAACAGTAACGATGAAGAAGTATTGAGATCTTTTGTCGTTAAAGAGTAATTTCGGCACCAGCACAAATAAATTTATCAGGAAAAGAAGAAGGAGCAAGAAAAGATTAGTCAAGTCGCCGATCATTCTATTCCAACCATTCGGACCGAAATCCTGCATATATCTAAAATAGGGCGATATCAAAACAATCACCCAGATTACCGCATACAACAGAAGAAATCCTTTTCTTGATTTAAACATATCTTTTTAATTCAGTTTTTGATAGGCATTAAAATAGGATGAACTGTAGATCAGTTTAAAATTTTCCGGAACCGGATGGCCAAATGGTGGTGGTCCACTCATTCCGGTCCCAGGCTTCCTTAACGGTCTTCTACCTAATGGTCCTTGTTTGTCTTCATTTTTTTGCTGCAGAAAAATTACATTCCTGTA
This sequence comes from uncultured Ignavibacteriota bacterium, assembly GCA_903861125.1. GTDB lineage: Bacteria > Bacteroidota > Ignavibacteria > UBA10030 > UBA8401 > UBA8401. The sequence goes on along the minus strand of CAIOTF010000043.1, from coordinate 3,824 downwards.
CTTATGCAACTCAATTTTTTCCATCGCTCTGTCTTGTACAACTTTTACATGTAATGCCCAGGCTGTCCAGAATTCCAGACCATGCCTTGCAATAATAATACTATTTTCTTTATTATCAGCAACATACTTGTTGATGTTTTGTAAGTCATGAAACGTTTGATCATCGATGTATGGCTTCTTTTCTTCTGAAAAATACATGAAAATTGACACAGTTGTCAGCAAAACTAGCAAAATTGAAAAAGGGCGTGCCAGTTTTTGATTCATCCTGATTAAATAGGCGATCAACAATAGCTGCGGAATAAACAGTAAAACATTAAATCTTTGAAAATACTGCTGATCATATACGGGGAATGCAAAAACAGCAAGCAAAACGATTAAAGTAAGCACCATATATTCGGTGACTTTATCTAATTTGCTTTTAAATCTCCGGAACTGTAAAATGCCAAAAATAGCAAGAGAATAAGAGAAGAGGACATTGAGCAGAAGTGGAGAAAGTAATGGGCCTTGAAAAAATACAGAATTTTCAAAAATGACTTTCCAGAAAGTCATTAATCGGAAAGCCCTGTTGAAATCGAACAGTGCAATAATTCCAAAACCAACTAAAAAAATGATTAAGGAAGAAAGAATCGCTTTTTTACGATAGATAATAAAAAGTGATATGATTAAAAAAGCCAAACAAAAAACAAAAACGCCAAAGTGAGAAAGGGCAATAACAGCCAGTGAAATTACAACAGCAATTAAATTCCTCCTGACTGAATCGATTACATAATTCTCCCAAAAAAGAATGAAATTAAACGCCAGAGGAATAGCAAAAGCATTCTTTTGTAAGTCTCCAAGGATAATAAATGGGGTAAATGAGAGTGCGGCATACGATAGTATGGCTATCGCAGCAGCAATAGAAATAGGACGTTCTTTCCGGGTTACCATTTTGAACAATGGAATTGCCAGCAATGGTAAAGCGATACTATCAACAATCTTGATGACTGAAATGATGCTTTCATCGGGCATGGGGAACCCCAAAAACGAAATGACTTTCACGATGGAGGCGCAAAAATAAAAATAGAGCGGGACGTCATTGAAACTGAGGAATCCGGTGTTTAAGATATTCCTTACCTGCAATGGATAATATCCACCATCCACTCCTAAAATCAGATTATGAGAGAAACTAACATATAATCTGAGAATTATTGCTATCAGGGTAATCAGTATAAATGCAAGAACTCTAGGAGAGATTTTTTGGCGATAAAATTGGTTCCTGAACAGTTGCGTTTTCATTCATCAAGGGATTTAGAACTGTAGTTTATAAATAAAGTTCGGAAAGAATCCGAGTTGGTATGTTGTTTTTATTCCTCGTTGTGCGTCGTCATATTCTTCTGAAAATACATTTTTGTTGTTCGTTACATTTTGCAGATCGAGTGAAAATGAGTGGGATATTTGCGACGTGCTGCTGTTTAGCGTAAAACCGACTTTAATGTCCATTCTGAAATAGTTTGCATAGCGGCTCGTGTAGGCATACTCATCCCCTTTCAACATCATTCGTCCCGTCATTTGTGATGCAGTTACATCGATCGGCGTGTGGTAGCGCCCGCCGGCATTGGTAATTTTTATATCTGATGATAGTGTGTTCTGCTCTTCATCGCCGACTTTCCATTCTTTCCCGAATAGAACATTGAACACGTATTTTCCGTTGAATGCAGTGTTGCGTTCTACGCCATCACTTGCAGTGTATTTTGAATCATAGAGCGATGATGTGCAAAGACCGTAGTATCCGTTGCTGAAGAATTTTTCGATGGTCAATTCTATGCCGTAATTTCTTCCTGTTCCTTTGTTTACAAGACTGTCCGCAAGATCGGTCTTAAAGCTGGCACCGGTATTCAGCATGGAATAAATACTGGAATACGTATTCACCGGAACATTGTAGAGACGCTGATAATACACTTCTGTTTTTATCCGCCAATCCTCAAAGGGCTGCAGATCATAACCCAACACAAACTGATGACTTTTGGTAAAATCCAGATTCTTGTTATTGTAACTGGTGGAACCGTCCGCATTCTTCGTTTGCAGATAATAGACGTTGATCGGCTGCATTTGAGAATGAAGTCCATATCCAACACTGACACTGCTTAATTCATTAAGGTCATACTTCAGTGCAAATCGGGGCTCTACGGAAAAAGAATTATTGAGAAATAATTTCTGTGCATGAATGCCGGTGTTCAATGTGAGATATTCGTTGATGCTGTATTTTGCGTGGATAAATGCTTGCGCCAGGGATGTATAACCGTCATAGTCCCAGATCTGTTTCCAATCCGATTGGATCCTATCTTTTTCCCTGTAATAGAGATTCAACCCGAGCAATTCTTCCTGAATGCCGAGTTTGATGAACAATTGAGAATTTATTTTAGAATTGTAACTTGTCGAAAAATTATATCCCGTTTTGGAGAATTTTGTTTCCGATTTGGAGAAGGATGTGCTTGTCATACGATCCGTAGCATAATCGACCGTGTGCGTTTTAGAATAGTTTACACCAGCACTGGAACTGAGGAATGAATTGGTGTTCAATTGCAGAAAATGATTCAGTCCTGCAATATCAATTTGACTGCTGAAGTCGTGACCATCCCTGCCGCCGTATAATGAACCTGAATTGCCTCCGTCTATATTGATGGTGCTTGAAGCAAGAATACCGAATAACGTAAATCTGCCCAACGAGGTATTTCCACTGTTGATATTGAATGTAAGATCCTGATATGTTGGGATAGCAGTCGTTCCATAATCTATACCCAGTGTATTCGCAACGCCGGCAAGGGAATATCTGTAACCGACAAGATATGATGATCCATTCTCCTCGCTGATCGGTCCTTCGGTCGTCGCTTCAATTCCGGTAATCACACCGAACTGAAGAGTTGTTTCTCTTTCTTTTGTGTTTCCATTTCTGAAGCCAAGGTCAAAAACACCCGATGTTGCATTGCCGTATTCTGCGGGAAAAGCAGATGTAAGAAAATCGGAGTTCTTCAGCATATTGGTATTGAGAGCGCTGACCGGGCCGCCGGTTGTCCCGACAGACGCAAAATGATTCGGATTGGTGACGTTCATGCCGTTGATGCGCCACAATACTCCGGCCGGTGAATTTCCCCGGATGACGATGTCATTCCTTGAATCGTCGGGAGCGCTGACTCCCGCAAAGTTCGCAGCAAGACGGGCCGGATCGCTTCTTCCGCCGGCATATCTGTTCACTTCTTCCGTTGTAAATTGCCGCGTACTGATCGCTGCCAGATCATTGATCGTTTTATCTTTTTGGTTACCACTGACGACAACCTCATTGAGAACTTTAAGGTCTTCCTCCATAGAAACATCCACGATAGTTTCTTTGCCGGAGGAAACGACAACGTTAGGGACGAGCACATTTTTGTAACCCATATATGATATTTTGATTTCATATCTGCCTGGTGCAACGCCCGCAAGAAGATAATTTCCGTTGACGTCGGCAATGGTTCCTTGTTTGTGAACTGAATTCATGATTTGAACATTCGCACCAATAAGCGATGTATGCGAAAGTTTGTCAATAACTGATCCCCGAATGTTCTGCCTGTTGGTTTGAGTAAATGATAGTTGGGTGAGAACTAATGAAATGAGCAAAATAGTTTTTTTCATATCTTCCTTATTATTATATGTTTCTTACAAGACGTACATAGTTTAATCCACCTACTTCTCCTGCGCCTGTTCCTAACGTCTTCCTATCAAAACGCACAGCGCCGGCACCATGCAGATCTTCGCCGCTTCCATTATCTGCCAGTCCAAAAGCCACATGCCATGCGTAAGCATACGTA
>CAIOTF010000042.1 GCA_903861125.1 uncultured Ignavibacteriota bacterium | reverse complement strand
TTTAATGATTCCAATGCTATTTTTGTCTTAAATGCTGCACTATGCGTTCGACGGATTCTCTTCATTGCTGGATCTCCTTTGGTGAAAGGTTACATATTTTCCACCTAAGATACCTGTCCAGTTTTTGGGGTACAGCTCAGTAAACGCGTAGTTTTTATAATTCAGCGGAGGCTTTTGTCCTTTATGCGAAATAGTGTGAGCAAATGTATAAAACGTAAGAATTGATTATTAGAAGCTTTTAAGATAAGCGGTGACAATACTATGAGTGGAAGTGCCTGTTATTATTTTAAATATACTTAAGGTATTCCATTATGGCACAACACCAAATAACCTTACGGTAAATTAAATATGAAGTCGGTGATGATTACGCAGAATGTATAAATAAGTATTTAGTTAGGGTTATGGTAGGACAAATGTTCAATGGATCAAACATTTTCTATGCTAATTTATAGAATAGAAAAACCATCTGGTGTCTATATTGTTTTTAAACAAATTGCAGACGACCTGATAGAAAATATTAAGAAGTAAAGAAATCTTGGGAGATTATCTTCATCAAATAAATACTTAGCATATCGTTAACCTTCCAATATCAGCACATTACTTCCCTGATTAAAAGAAAAAGAAAAAAAACAACGGCGAGAGCGGCTAATGCCGGAACAATTGGACTTTTCATGAACACCCCTAAAAACTTTATTATAAAATTATTGAAACGTGCGTTAATTATGAATTATTGCTGGTTCCGTATAATTTAATTCGATTTTCCCTAAACACCCCTTAAATACTTATTAGAAATCATTAACATTTACGTTAAGGTAGACCTGTTGCCAACGTATAGTATATTCAAATAAAGAAAGAATATTGTGCACAATGGAAGATTGTAAGTGAAAACAAATATTTAGAATTGTAAGAATAGGTTATTAACGATCTAAAAAAATGAAAACGGAAGATATTGGATTCCATATTTCTTTCAAACAGGTCCAAAAAAGACAAATATTGCGTAACTTTTACAAGTGTTTCTCGTTATAAGACAATCAAACACAAAGGAAAAATCTATGAACTCGTCTACGCTGCTCCGGTTAACACTTTTTGTTCTTCTCACAGCCGTATTTGTTACAGGTCTTATTGCATATTCTCATTCACGGGGATATACTAAAACCGAAACAGGTATCAGTGATGCCGAAGCATCAAGTTCCGGTGATGACAGGAACCGGAAATATGAGAAGCAATTTGCCGTTCAAGAAGGAGGCGAGGTTATCGTTGATGCAGATGCAGGAACGGTGAAGATTGATTCGTGGGAAAAGAATGAAGTGAGTGTGGTGGTCGAGATCGAAGGGAGCGACAGCCGCGCAGATAAATATGTGGTTGAGTTCAAACAGGAAGGAAACACGGTCACCGTGACCGGGAAAGTGCGGGAAAAAGGTTTCTTTAAATGGCATGTTGGGAATCTCGAAGCTCATTATACTATCTACACACCAAAAAAATTCAATACAACAGTCAAAACTTCGGGAGGGAATGTCCATTCCCGGAATCTTACCGGCAAAGTTGACTATACTACGAGCGGTGGAAATATTACTGTGGAAAAAATTGAAGGGAAAACCATTGTTTCAACATCGGGCGGAAATATTGATGTCAGGGATATTAAAGGAGATGTTGATGCGGAAACCTCCGGCGGAAATGTGCTGTGCGAAAATATTTATGGAAATGTTAAAGGGAATACATCCGGCGGTGATGTTGAATTCACCAGTGTTGACGGCAGCGTGAAAGGGGGAACATCGGGGGGCGGAGTTACGGTAAAAGTGTCTGGAGATAACAAAGGAATTGATGTTGAAACATCCGGCGGTGATATCGAAATATTTGTGAAGGATGGTATCGGCGCAGATGTCGATGCAGAAACAAGCGGCGGTTCTGTTGATTGCGATCTGCCGGTAACGGTGCGTGGGAAAGTAAGGGATAGCGAACTGCACGGTAAGATCAACGGCGGCGGGAATCCAATCCGTGCCAGCACTTCGGGTGGAAGCATCCGGATTGCCGTGCTAAAATAGATTGTCGTTGAATGTTTCGTATGCCCTGATAAAGAAGATACTTTATTAGGGCATTTTTATTTTTACGCTTTCGGTATCATCCGCACCGGGTGTGAATTGAATTTCAACTGACTTTTGCTATATTCTCTTATGCAGACAGTGACAATTCTTGGTTTAGAAACTTCGTGCGACGAGACATCCGTAGCCGTTATCCGCAACGGGAAGCTATTGTCAAATATCATCTCATCGCAGATCGTGCACGAACAGTATGGCGGAGTAGTGCCCGAACTTGCTTCGCGCGCTCATCAAAAACTGATCGTACCGGTGGTGAATGAAGCAATGGCAAAAGCGGAGGTGCGTAAAGAAGAACTCTCAGCCGTTGCTGTTGCGGTCGGTCCCGGATTGATGGGCTCGCTTCTTGTCGGCGTGAATTTCGGTAAAGCGTTCGCGTATGGACTCGGCATACCGTTCATCGCCGTTAATCATATGGAAGCGCATATCTATTCCAATTTCATCGACGATCCTGTTCCGCAATTTCCTTCTATGAATTTAACGGTCTCCGGCGGTCACACGCAGCTGGTATTATTGAAGGATGAATTTACCTACGAGATCGTCGGCGAAACAAAGGATGATGCGGCGGGTGAAGCGTTCGATAAAGTCGCAAAAATGCTGAACTTGGGATATCCCGGCGGACCGCAGATCGATATATATGCAAAGAAGGGAAATCCGAATGCGATAAAATTTCCCCGGCCGTATGCAACGGAGAACGATTTTCACTTCAGCTTCAGCGGAATAAAGACGTCGGTACTGTATTACCTTCGCGACAATAAACTGCGCGATACAGAAATCCCGGAACAGCTTCTTGCCGATATCTGTGCAAGTTTCCAGTCATCCGTTGTTGATGTTCTTGTTCAAAAGACGATCCGTGCCGCACAACAGTACGGTGTACGCGATATAGCTGTTGCCGGTGGAGTCTCGGCAAATTCCCGTCTGCGCGATGAGATGAAAAAAGCGGCAGAGAAGAATGGATTGCAATTGTTCATCCCAAAATTTGAGTACTGCACCGACAACGGCGCAATGATTGCCGAAGTAGGATACCGAAAATATCAACGGTCGATCTTTTCACCGATCAATGCTACAGCAATTGCCAATCTGGAACTATGAACCGAATATCAGCTGCATTTCAAAAATACAGTTCCGAAAAAAAAACCTTCGTTATTCCGTACATCACGCCGGAATTTCCGATACCGGGTGTCACGATTCCGCTCATTCTTGCGTTGGAATCTGCCGGCGCAGCAATGATCGAAATAGGGATTCCGTTTTCCGATCCGCTTGCCGACGGTCCGACGATACAGCATTCCTCGGAAGTTGCAATTAGAAACGGCGCATCGTTGAAACGGGTGCTGGCCATCGTGAAAGAGGCAAGAACGAAAACAAATATTCCTCTTCTTTTTATGGGTTACGTTAATCCGATATTGAACCACGGCATGGGAAAATTTTGCGCCGATGCGAAAGATGCAGGCATCGACGGAATGATCATTCCCGATCTTCCTCCGGAAGAGAGCGGGGAATTCCGGTCTCTCTGTACGCAGCATGGATTAAGTAACGTATTTCTTATTGCTCCAACCTCGTCGGACGAACGTATCCGATACATCGACGGTCTCTCTACAGATTTTACATATTGTGTCTCCGTTACCGGCGTTACGGGTTCGGTAAACACGTTCGGCAGCAATTTTGACGGATTCTTAACACGAGTAAAAAACAATACCAAAAAACCGTTCGTCGTCGGATTCGGAATAAAAAGCAGGGAGCAGGTTACGCAAATATCAGAAACGGCCGACGGAGTTGTTGTCGGTTCTGCATTGCTGCAGGCGATAGGCAGAGAAAAAAGTGCGGAGGCAGTGACTGCGGCGGCGAAACAATTCCTCTCAACAATAGTGTAAACATGGACAACATTGAGCATTGGCGAAATAAGATCGACGAAACAGATAAAAAACTTGTCGAACTGCTGAACGAGCGTGCACGGTTTGCCGATGAGATCGGCAAGATCAAAGAACGCTTAGGGATGGAAGCGTATTCTCCGAAACGCGAAAAGGAAGTGCTGGAGAATATTCTGAAACACAACTCCGGCCCGCTAAACGATCTTGCTCTCCGGCGGTTGTTCGAGCGTATCATAGACGAATCCCGAAAACTTGAACGCGAGGCGATGATTGAACGGAAAAAACCGAAATAGATCCCGTTTATTATACGGCATTTCCGTGCTGCTTGGAGTATTGCTCCTTGCGTGCGGAATGATTTTTTTATTTCCTAATTCATTTGAACCCTCTCCAAAATTCATCACGGTAAGTAAAGGTCAATCATTTTCCACTCTTGCAGACTCTCTCGCCGATAAAGGGATTATCGTCAGCTCTTTCACATTCAAACTTGCCGGAAGAATGCTGGGCGTTACACAAAAGATGCGTGTTGGTAAATACAGTTTCGTCAGCGGAATTTCCAATCTGAATATTCTTGAAGATATCAAATCGGGACTCTCAACGGTAAGTTCCAGTGTCTCTTTGCGCGAGGGTGTCCGGACGAGGGTTTTTGCACGCATTTTAAAACGGCATGTTGGCATCGATTCCTCGCGGTTCATGCAATTCTATCATGATACCTCGCTTATCGGAATTTATCCGCACAATGCAACATCGATCGAAGGATATCTGATGCCCGATACATATTCTTTTTATTGGCAGGATGATGAACGGGTGATCGTTCAGCGGATGATCACGGAGTTTAGGGAATTTTTTGTTGATTCACTGAAGCTGCAAATGAAGAAACTCGGCTACGATCTGAACGATGTTATGACAATGGCCTCGATCGTGGAAGGGGAAGCAGTGTATGATGATGAACGGCCGGTCATCGCAGGTGTTTATTATAACCGATTGAAACGAAGAATGCGGCTGCAGGCCGACCCGACTGTATGGTTTGTCGTCTCCGATACGTCCAAACGTCTTACGCGAAACAGTCTAAAGGTCCATTCATCGTACAATACATATCTGAATTACGGACTGCCCCCCGGACCGATCAACAATCCCGGCCGACGATCGATCCTGGCGGCGCTGTATCCCGCGCATCACAATTTCATCTATTTTGTTGCCGACAACGCCGGGCATCACCGGTTTGCGAAAAACTATGAAGAACATCAGCGAAATGTGCGGTTATATCTTATTGCACGGGAGAATGCAAAAAATGGAGTGAAATAATCCTTCCTTGCAACTCCTGTCTGCATTTGTTATATTTGAATGTTATTTCACAATTAATTAAAGAAAGTATCACAATGAAAATAGATCTTCACCCAGAATACAGAAAAGCGGTTGTTTCCTGCGTATGCGGAAACAAATTTGAAACCCGCTCGACAATGGGAGACATCCATGTCGAAATCTGCTCTGCGTGTCATCCGTACTACACCGGGAAGCATAAACTGCTAGACTCTGCCGGTCGTGTTGAGAGATTCAACAAGAAGTATGCGAAGAAGACCGCGGCGCCAGCAGCATAATTATTATTATTATGTTCAGTATTTGAAAACGGAATGTATCATTTGATCATTCCGTTTTTTATTTTGTAAAAGTATTGTACCGATACTCACCACGGAGTGCACGGAGATCACGGAGACAAAATTAAAATACAATCCTGAACTTTCTGAACGAATAATAGGTTTGTGCATCGAGGTTCACAAAAATTTAGGTCCAGGATTATTGGAATCAGCTTACGAAGAATGCCTTTGTTATGAAATGGCAAAAGAAGGCATATCGTTTGCACGTCAATCGCCGGTCCCTGTTCGATATAAGAATGTAAATCTCGACTGCGGTTACCGTTTAGATATTGTTGTTGAGGATCAGATCATTCTTGAATTGAAATCCGTTGAAAGTATTTTGCCTATTCATGAGGCACAGATTTTAACATACTTGAAATTAGCAAATAAACACGTTGGACTGTTGGTTAACTTTAACTCAATTATTGTTTCGAAGAATATTAAACGATTTGTGTTGTAAATATTCTCCGTGTCCTCTGTGTTCTCCGTGGTGAAAAAAGAAGCAAATTGTAGCACCTGAAAGGATCATATGCCATCACAAATCTGTCTCTTTGAAGACATCTACCATCCGAATCTGCTTCCGCTTGTGTATTTTCGTCCCACATTTAATCTGCGCTGCGGAATTCTTTCGCTGAAGGAAAAAGTTCAATATGCGTATCCGAAAGCGGAAGTGACCCTGCACTCCCGTTCCTATTTGGCGGATTATATGCGGCTGCGGAATCCGGGTCACGCCGTGAACGAAATCACTGCCAAGGACTGTCTGTTCATTAACGGACGGGCGATCGTCGATGAACACTTCGTGAAAATGATTCCGCTGAACGGAGAGTCCGATGTTGTGTATGTGCAAGAGGACAAAGTTGTTGCGGCGCGAGTTGGCGGTCAAAAATTGAAAACGTTGAAGAGTCATCTAAATGGAATATTTTCTATTTCTGATTTTGACGGTCTGCGGGTTCAGCAGGTTGATGTGAAGATGATCAGCTATCCGTGGGATCTTATCAAACACAATGGCGATCAGCTGCGGTCGGATTACGAACTGCTGAAAAGAAGGCGGAGGAAAAAGAATCCGAACACAGCAAAACATCCCGGCGTGTATATTCTGAACAGCAAGAATGTTTTTATCGGCGACGGTACGGTGATAAAACCGGGCGTTGTTATTGATGCAGAGGAGGGGCCTGTCTACATCGGAAAGAATGTGCACGTAATGTCATTCTCAACGATCATCGGTCCGGCGTACATCGGCGACGGATCCATCGTGAAGGTCGGTGCAAAAATCTATCACAACTGCAGTATCGGTCCTGTGTGCAAGGTGGGCGGGGAAATTGAGGAGACGATCCTTCATAGTTATTCCAACAAGCAGCACGACGGATTTCTCGGCCATTCTTATCTTGGTGCGTGGGTGAATTGCGGAGCGGGAACGGTAACGAGCGATCTGAAGAACAACTACAGTTCGGTGAAGGTGTATGTGAACGGTGAGCCGGTGGACAGCGGAATGCAGTTTGTCGGTGTGACGATCGGCGATCATTCCAAGACCGCGATCAATTCAACATTCAATACCGGTACCGTCATCGGAGTTTCGTCGAATGTATTTGGCACAGGTTTCCCGCCGAAATATGTTCCGTCGTTCTCGTGGGGCGCTGCGGGCGAAACGTTCACAACATATAACATAGAGAAAGCACTCAACGTGGCCGGCAAAGTAATGATCCGGCGGGACATAAAATTGAGTGAACAGGAAGAAAAACTATTCCGGAAGATCTTCGACCTGACGAGCGATGAACGAAGAAAACGCGGAATGCCTCTGTAGCATCATATACCGGTATAGTCTGAATTACATTATTGAAAGAGCAAGACTGATTGTAAAAAATTATGGAACAACAAGACTTAAACGATTATAAAGAAGAACGAAAACAGCTTTTTAGCGGAGTGCGCGGAACATCGGTGAAGATATTGAACCGCGTAGAACGCACCGATTCGTATCTGGACAAATTGCTTGAAGCGGAACTGCGTTCCGGCGAATTGAATGATTTTGACAAGGCGCTGCTGATGGAGATCGTGCATGGCGTGCTGCGGTGGCAGTCGAAACTGGACTGGGTGCTGAACGGATTCTTTCACGGAAATTTTGCAAAAGCAGAAGTGACCGTCCGCAATACACTTCGATCGGCGCTCTATCAGATACTCTTCCTGGATAAAGTTCCCGACCATGCTGCTGTTAACGAAGCGGTAGAATTTATTAAGCGTATCCGCGGCGAAAAAGCGGGCGGACTTGTGAACGGTGTGCTGCGTAATATCATCAGGAACAAAGATGGAATTCATTATCCCGATGTGCAGAACGATGCGGCGCTGTATCTTTCCACGATGTATTCCTTTCCTCTGTGGATGGTGAAACGGTGGATGAACCGGTTCGGATTCTACGAAACGGAAAAACTGCTTGAAGCACAGAACCAGAAACCGGGGTTGACCCTTCGTATCAATACGATGAAGACCACCGTCGAAGATTTTATGAAGATGTTCGATCTGCAGAATATTTCGTACGAAAAATCGAATTTTCTTCCAATGTTCCTGAAGACAACCAATCTCACCAATATTTCCAATTCCGAAATATTCCGGCGCGGATTTTTCACCGTTCAGGATGAGAGTGCCGGTCTTGCCGCCACGCTCCTGAATGTGCAGCCGGGTGATCGCGTGCTCGATCTTTGTGCTGCACCGGGCGGGAAGACGACGTTCTTCGGTGAAGTGATGAAGAATCAGGGGACGATCGTTGCCGTTGACAAATATCAGACGCGCCTCAATCTGGTAAAAGGCTCTTGCGAACGGCTCGGACTCACCAATGTTCAGTTTATTGCTGCAGATGCGACCGACTTCCAAACGGAATTGGCCGATAAAATTTTGATCGATGCTCCCTGTTCGGGGCTTGGTGTGCTGTCCAAAAAACCGGACATCAAGATCAAGCGTGAGATGCGTGACATCAACGAGGTTGTGAAGATTCAGGAACATCTGTTGACTAATGCCGCAACCCTGTTGAAACAGGGGGGAGCGCTTGTCTATAGCACCTGCACAATAGAACCGGAAGAAAATTTCAACGTAATCAAAAAATTCTTAGAGACGCATCCTGAATTTGAGATCGATAATGCAGCAAAATATTCGAACGAAAAAATTGTTTCTGCCGACGGATTCATCGAAACATTCCCTCACCGGAACGGAATTGACGGATCATTTGCGATTCGGCTTATTAAGCATTAGAACATGAACAGCAACGAAAAAGGATACTATAATGAAGTATGATAATATTTTTACAGACGAACTCAACCGCATCCACGATGCAAACACCTATAAATACGAAACATCATTCTCTACACCGCAGGCCGGAGAAGTGAATGTGAACGGCAAAAAAGTGGTGATGATGGCCTCGAATAATTATTTGGGAATGTCCAATCACTCCCTGGTGAAAAAAGCAGCCATTGAAGCGATAAAGGAGTACGGCTATGGTATGGCGTCGGTACGCTTCTTATGCGGAACGCAGACGATCCATCTCGAACTGGAAAAGAAGATCGCTAAATTTATCGGTACGGAGGATGCCATTTTGTTCTCGTCGGCATTTGCCGCGAACAATGCATTTTTTCCTTCACTGTTGAATGAAAAACTCGGTTCGGAAAATTATCGTGATGTGATCTACACGGACGGATTGAATCATGCCAGCATCATCGATGGCATGCGGCTTTGCAAACCCGAAACATCGGACCGTAAGATCTATAAGAACAACGACATTGCACAGCTGGAACAATTGCTGGAAGCAGATAAGAATACGGAATACCGTTTCAGGATCATTGCAACGGACGGCGTATTCAGTATGGAAGGTAGTTACGCTCATCTTGCGCAGCTAGTGGAACTTGCAAAAAAATATTCGGCGATCTTGTTCGTCGACGACTGCCACGCGATCGGTGTTGTCGGTAAAACAGGCCGGGGAACTCCGGAAAAATTCGGCGTATTAAAGAATGTTGATGTGCTTTCCGGTACGCTGGGAAAAGCAATCGGAGGTGCTCTTGGCGGTTATATTGGCGGAAGTAAAAAAATGGTTGAATATCTCCGTCAAAAATCGCGGCCATATACATTCTCGAATTCTCTGCCGCCGCCGATCGTTATGGCGAGCATTGCGGCGATTGATCTCCTCTCAAAGGACAGATCTATCGTGCAACGGCTACACGACAATACGGCATATTTCCGGAAGGGAATTGCTGCGCTTGGATTCCGCATTCTTGAGGGAGATCATCCGATTGTTCCGGTGATGTTGGGTGAGGCATCGGTGGCTCAGGAAATGAGCAAAGCCCTGCTGAAAGCAGGCGTGTACGTAAAAGGATTATGGTTCCCGGTTGTTCCCAAAGGGGAAGCGAGATTACGGGTTCAAATCTCTGCCGCACTCACAAAGAAAAATATTGATCATGCGCTCGGTGCGTTTGAAACTGTCGGAAAGAAGATGAAGATACTCCCGTAAGTACATTAATATCAGGATTATTTAAAAAACAATTCTATTGTTTCTATAATCCTGCAGTCTTGTTATTATACAGTCGTGTAAATGCGACATCTGAAAAATAGGTTGTCCATTGTCATTCTGGACATTGATGTGAGATTTATCAGATGTCTCTAAATATTAAAATTGTTTCGATGCCCCATTCCAAACAACGTTATCTTTTTATTGATCTTCTCCGGTTTCTTGCGGTCGTATTCATGATCCAGGGGCACACGTTCGACGCGCTGCTGGATTTCAACCTTCGTTCCCATACTCTTTTTTTTGCGCACGATTTTTTCCACGGCTTCATCGCCCCGATGTTCCTTTTTGCATCAGGTGTGGCGTTCGGAATCTCGACGATGAAAAAATGGGATGAGCATAACAGACCGACACGGCATGTTGCAAAGCGTTTCGGAAAATTTATCGGTTTGCTCATTATCGGCTACGCACTCCATCTCCCCTATTTTTCGCTACGAAAGATTTTGGCTGAAGCAACGCCCGCCGACATTGCGGTGTTGCTTCAGGTAGACGCACTGCATTGTATTGCTATCACCATGCTCATCCTTCAGTGCGCAGTTATTTTGCTGAAAGATGAGAGAAGGTTTACACTCGTTACCGCTGCCGCTGCCGTCATCATTATATTTCTTTCTCCGATTGTCTGGAGTATTGATTTCACAAAGATCGTTCCGCTTTGGCTTGTCTCGTATATCAACGCGGGAAACAATTCCTGGTTTCCGCTCTTCCCCTGGTCTGCATATATACTGTGCGGCGTGATCTTTGCTTCGATCTTCCTGAATGCAAAGGAGCACCGGCATGCAATGGATCTGATGCAGAAAGCAGTCTCTGTCGGAATTGTTATGCTGATAACCGCGGTCATCCTTCTGAATATTCCGCTGAATATATACCCCCCTCATGATGTCTGGAAAGTGAATCCATTGATCATATTTGCCCGTTTAGGATTTGTTCTTCTGGTAACAAGCGGAGTGTTCTTTGCGGAGTATTCGCTTAAGATAACGTCGAAGATTCCGCAGATCATGGGGCGGGAGTCTCTATTTATTTATATTATTCATCTTATCATTCTTTATGGTTCTGTTGTCAATAACGGGCTGCAGCAGGTTATCCTGCCGACCCTTTCCGTTGTGGAATCTTCGCTGGCGTTCATCATCGTTTTTGTGGCGATCTCCTGCTTTGCATACGGATGGTATCATTTAAAAAAACAATATGTCTATGCAGCCATGGCGGTTCGCATTTCGGTTGCGGGAACATTCATGTATCTTTTCTTAACCCGGCCATATTAATGGAAAAACAAAAATCCCGTTTCGTGTATATTGATCTTCTTCGTGGCTGGGCTGTGATCGTTATGATCGAAGTCCACGTGTTCAATGCTTTCCTGATCCCCGCGATTAAAGAAGAATCGTGGTTCAAAGTGCTGAATTTTATCAACGGTTTGGTCGCGCCGTCGTTCCTGTTTATTGCAGGCTATTCATTTGTGCTGATTGCTCAGCGAAAATGGAATGATTATCTGACGCTCAGTCCTCTCTTTTGGAAACAGCTGGGAAGAATCTCCCAGGTACTGGCGGTCGGTTATGCACTGCATCTTCCGTTTTTCTCGTTCAACAAATTACTGAGCCTGTCATGGCAGGAGTGGGGAGTTTTCTGGAAGGTGGATGTGCTTCATGCTATTGCAGTATCGCTGATGACGCTGCTGGTTCTCGTCTTGATCACAAGAACACAAAAACGATATTTTATTGCAGTGGCGCTTCTTGCCGCTGCGATTATCGGCGGTTCACCGCTGATGTATGACAGGAATATTGATCACCTGCTGCCGGAACCGATCGCAAATTATTTTACCGCCGCGCACCGTTCGCAATTTCCGTTGTTTCCCTGGATGGCCTTTGTTCTGTGCGGAGGATTGACCTCGCAGCTTCTTGTGTGGTGGAAGGAAACGGTCGAAGAGCAAAAGATCTTTCTGCGGTTCTTTCTGGCCGGAATATCGATGATCGTTATTTCGCTGATCGCGGATATGTTTCCGTTCTCGGTGTTTCCGGAACATAATTTTTGGCGCGCGAGTCCTGAATTTTTCTTCATCAGGCTTGGTATTGTGATGATCCTTCTGCCGACATTATGGTACTGGGAGAAGGTCTATAATTCCGGCCGATCGGTAGTGAGCGTTGTCGGTTCTGAATCCCTTGTTGCATATGCAGGACATTTGCTGGTTATTTACGGCATGTTCTGGGACAACAAAAGTCTGGCGTTCATCATCGGAAAGACGAAAACGATTCCCGAAGTGACTGTTATGACCTTAGTGCTCATCACCGCTACAGTCGGTGTTTCGTATCTATGGAATCGCATTAAAAATTGGAGTATGTTCTATGCACGGGTGTTGATGTATTCCATCCTCACCGTTGTGTTCTATATTTTCCTCACGAAATCATTTTAATATGGAAATACTTTTTCTCATTATCGGAATAGCAATCGGTGCCGGTGCCGCCTGGTTCATAGCACGATCGAAGTATCAGCGTCCGATGCCGTTCACCAAGGATGAATTCGATGCCGCTCAGCAGGAAATATCCCGCTGGAAGGTTGAATCGGCACAGTATCAAGAGGCAAAGAACCGTTTGGAACAGTCGCTGAACGAGGTCAAAGCATTATTGGACCGGGAGCGTAGCGCTACGCTTCAATTGACGAAACAGCTTTCGGAATCGCAGACGGAAAATAAAAATCTTGCGGTGAGGATCGAAGATCAGAAGAGTGAGATGGAACAGGTCAACAGCAGGCTGACAACAGAATTTAAAAATATTGCGAATACAATTCTGGAAGAAAAAACGAAGACGTTCACGGACCAGAATAAAACATCGCTTGATTCCATTCTAACGCCTCTGAAAGAACGGATCGAAGAATTCAAAAAACAGGTCGAGACAACGTACGAAAAAGAATCACGCGATACCTTGAGCCTGAAGGATGAAGTAAAGCGTTTGTCCGAACTCAATACACGCATCAGCGAAGAAGCAAATAATCTTACCCGAGCATTAAAAGGGGATACAAAAACGCAGGGGAACTGGGGAGAATTTGTTCTCGAAAAAATACTCGAACGTTCCGGACTTGAAAAAGACCGGGAGTACAAAATACAGGTATCAACAAAAAATGTTAACGGTGAAACGATCCGTCCCGACGTGGTTGTATTCCTTCCCGAAAATAAACATATCATCATCGACGCAAAGGTATCACTGACTGCCTATGAAGCTCTTGTGAGTGCCGAGAACGATGAAGAGAGGGAACAATTCAAAAAAGATCACATTGCGTCTCTCCGAAGCCATCTGAAACTTCTTGGCGACAAGAATTATCAAACCGCAGAAGGGCTGAATTCGCCGGAACTGGTTCTGATGTTCGTTCCGATCGAAGCATCATTCGGAATAGCAGTGCAGGCCGACCGGGAATTGTTCAATGTTGCCTGGGATAAAAAGATCGTTATCGTCAGTCCGTCAACGCTCCTTGCGACGCTGGTCACAATTTCGTCATTGTGGAAACAGGAAAAACAGACCAGGAATGCTATTGACATAGCTGTTCGAAGCGGCGCGTTGTATGATAAATTTGTCGGATTTATTGAGGATTTGAAAGATGTCGGTAGACATATTGACAAATCAAAGGAAACTTACAAAGATGCGATGTCAAAATTATATGAAGGGAAAGGGAATATTGTCCGTTCTATCGAAACGTTGAAGACATTAGGCGCTAAAACAACAAAATCAATGGACCACAACCTGCTCGACCGGGCGGACAATGAGTAGAACTTGAATGTTACCAAGGATTTTTCTACTTTTACTGTACACAACAGCAACAGCCATCTAAAGCACTGCAGACAGGAGAACGATCAATCGCAGATTTGATACTGAACTATTAACAGCGTATAGGCGCATTGGTTGTTTTCTCATTTCACATTTCTCAAAATTCATACTTTGACATTGTCATCCGTACGTAAAGCGTACCTTATCGGACTGACGGCCGTTGCCGTTCTGTTGGTATTTGCGTTCATCGTGTCATCGGCAAATGCCACCGGTGTTCCTTTGCGTTTCCACAATTCTGCAGCTATGCAGGATTCGACTGTTGTTGATACCACCGCAGCGGGTAAGGACACTTCGAAAGTTAAGGTATACGTGATCAAGGATTCAACCTACCTTGAACAGCTAACCTATCGCCGCAAGGATTCTGAAGCGGCGCAGGCAATTCCTCTTCCGCAAAACCTATTCTATCTAAAGACACCGGCACTCGTAAGTCAAAGCGTTCAGCTCGATTCTACGGGAAGGTTTGTTATTGTCCGGCAGACAGTGAACGGAAAAGATATCAAGATACCAATCAAGATGCCGATCGAAGAATACGTTAAACAGCGGGCGCAGTCCGACTTTACAAGAAACTTCTCCGAAATGATCGAAAAGGAAGAGGCGGTGAAAGCGACAAAAAAGAAGGATGATATCGGAGAACTGCTCGGCTCATTTACTAAGATCGATATTCCGGTTCCCGCCAATCCTGTATTTTCGATCTTTGGTCCGCCTCGCATCAATTTGAATATCTCCGGCGCTGTCGATATCCGCGCAGCATTCCGGAACACCAAGACAGACCAGCAGACGCTCAGCGCGTTCGGCAACGTACGGAACGAACCCGATTTTGCCCAGGAAGTGCAGATTAACGTCAGCGGAACAATCGGTGACAAACTGAACATCCTTGCCGACTGGAACACGCAGCGCACATTTGAGTATGAGAACCAGCTGAAAATTAAATACACCGGCTACGAAGATGAGATTGTGCAGAGTGTTGAAGCAGGAAACGTATCTCTTTCGACCAGTTCAAGTTTTGTTTCGAGCAGTTCGGCATTGTTCGGTATTAAAGCAGCATTCCAGATCGGACCGTTAAAACTGACGGCGATTGCATCGCAGAAAAAAGGACAGATTCAGGAAAAGAGCATCACCGGCGGCGCACAGAAGATCGACTTTGAAAAACGTGCATGGGAATATTCAAAAGATCACTTTTTTGTTGATGCGGCATACCGGCCGGTATTCGAGCCGTACATAAAAACGCTGACATTGACACGCCCCGATCTACAGATCAAGGAAAACGAATATGAAGTATGGCTCTATCACATTGGAGCCGCCAATGAAACAATGAAAAAAGGAAATGCATACTTCAACCTTCCTTCCGTTCCGCTGAATGATACACTGGTATATAAACCATACCGCAATCCTTACAGAACAACGAACACCGACTCGGGTATTGTCACCGGCAATTGGGACAGACTTGAACCGCAAAAAGATTACCGGATTAACCGTAATGCGGGTTACATTACGCTCAATCGCTCCGTACAGGAAGGACAAGCGATTGCTATTACGTATAGAATAGAGAACGGTCCCGGAAATGATGACGATCTGTTATACGGCACCATGACGAAAAGCGAATCCGGTATGGATTCTGTTCTGGTGTTGAAACTTGTAAAACCGCTCACATATATTTTGCCGAAGGATAGCATTCCTTTTTCACTGATGTTGAAAAACATTTATCCGCTCGGCGGCCGCAAAGTGGATAAAGAGGGATTCTCGCTCGACATGAAATATAAAGAGTCCGGTCAGGACCCCGTTGACGTTATCGGTACCACGAAGATCATCACGCTGTTCGGTCTTGATGTGAACAGCGAAAGCGGCAGTGCCGGTTCAGATGGTAAGTTCGATTTCAATCCCGGTATTACGATCGATCAGGAACGCGGCGAGGTTATTTTTCCCACGCTCAGACCATTCACGGACGGACTTCAAGCTGCGCTGAAAGCAATTCAGCCGCCGCTGCAGGATTCCGTAATAAAAAAATATCTGTATAACGATCTGTACGATACTACAAGTGCCGCCGCGCAGCAGAATACGCTGAAAGACAAATTCGTCATTTCCGGACAGATCACCGCGTCAAGTTCCAATACGATCAATCTTGGATTCAACGTTGTGGAAGGAAGCGTTCAGGTATTGTTGAACGGGTCGCCACTACTGACCAATGTAGATTACACGGTCGATTATATCATCGGGCAAGTGATTATCAAAAAACAGGAGGCACTCGTACCGGGAGCGAATTTGCAGGTAAAGTTTGAACAGAACGATCTGTTCCAGCTTGCATCAAAGACGCTGCTTGGCTTGCGCGGTGAGGTTGATGTTTCGGAAAAAACAAAATTCGGTTTTACAATGATGAATCTCGATCAGCAAGTATTAAGTGATAAAGTGCGGCTGAACGAAGAGCCTTCCAATAACTCGATCTATGGATTCGACGGTCAGACCTCCGGCGAACTGCCGTTCCTGACAAAAGCGATTGATGCACTGCCGTTCATCGATACCAAGGCAAAATCGGAATTCACACTTCGTGGTGAAGCGGCGTACATGAATCCCGATCCGAATACCAAAAAAAGTACGATTGCGGACGATCAGGGGAGCGGCATTGCGTATATCGATGACTTTGAAGGTGCGAAGCGTATTATTCCGCTCGGTGTCGGATACGGTCAGTGGCACGATATGAGCGCGCCGGCATTTCAGGAAGGGGTGGATAATTATTTTTTAAAACTGCTCTGGGCGTCTGACACAACCAAGATCAAATCGAAAGCGCGAAGCTATTGGTACAATCCTATCGGCGGTATACCGATCGATGCAATTTACGGAAAGGATGCTCAGGGGAAATCCATAAAACAAGTCGGCCGGGGTCAGGATCGGATACAGGTGCTGAACCTTAATTATAATCCTGCGGCGCGCGGCGCGTACAACTATTCAATGAATCTGAAACAGACATTATTAACGGAACCTAAGAAGAACTGGGGGGGTGTGATGAAACTTCTCTCGACCAGTGCGATCAATCTTATCAGCGAGAATGTCGGTTTCATCGAAATCTGGGTACGGGTAACGCCGGGCAAAGGGACGATTGATTCCACCAGAAAAGTCTTTATTGATCTTGGAACCATCAGCGAAGATGTTATTCCGGACGGTCAGTGGAATACGGAAGATAAAGGACAATTTAAGAACGACATTCTTGCGCAAGATGAAGATACTGGTTTAGACGGATTATTTAATAATGAAGAGCAGGCAAAATATAAAGACTTTGTCGATGCGAATAAAACTCTCTTCCCTGATATTGTGAATGATCCTGCCGGCGACGACTTTCTTTATTCTCAGTCCGATTTCCGATACATCAACCAAACGGAACGGAACAGCACAAGCGAGATCGGACGTTTCCCTGATTCTGAAGATCTGAACCGGAACAGCAATTCGGACAGGACGAATGATTATTACGAGTATGAACTCAATCTTGATACGACCGATGCAAATCCTTTAAAGGTCGGCGGCGGAACGAACGGCTGGTATCAATACAGGATACCGATCAATACATACAAATATAAGATCGGAACGCCGGATCAATCCAATATCCAGTATGCGCGGCTTTGGTTCACCGGTCATTCGGAAGAGTTTGATATGCAGTTCGTTGAATTCAACCTGATCGGCAACCAATGGGAAGAAGCTAAGAAGAATGATCCGGCATTTAAGGTCTCGGTGGTGAACATCGAAGATAATTCATTAACGGGTTATGTTTCGCCTCCGGGTGTTTTCCGTGAACGCGACAGAACCAAACCGGACGAGCAGGTGTATGGGAACGAACAATCTCTTGCACTGAACATTTTCAGCTTGGGCGACGGCGACAGCAGGGAAGCGATCAAAAAATTCTCGTACCGTCCGCTCGACGTATTCAGCTACCGGCAAATGAAAATGTTCGTTCACGGCGACAGTCACTTCGGAACGACGGCGAGTACAGCATCGGTGAAGATGTACATCCGTTTCGGTTCGGATAGCTTAAACTACTACGAATACAAAGCGCCGGTCTATCCGGGATGGGATGTACGCAACAACGTAAATATACGTTTCGAAGATCTTACGTCGATCAAACAGGGAAGAGATACCTCTTCCATGCGTGCTGTGATCCGGGTGCCGAACGGACCCGACAGTTCTACGTATGCCGTGCTTGGTAATCCGACGCTGACGCGAATTACATTTATTTCCATTGGAGTTGAAAATCCTTTTATCAACCGCACCGAACGGAGAGTGACCGGACAAATTTGGGTAAACGAACTTCGTCTTTCGGATGTTGATGACACGCCCGGCTGGGCATACAGCATGAGCACCACCGTGAAATTTGCGGACTTCGGATCGATGGGTTTCAATTATAGTCAGGTCGATCCGTATTTCCACAGTCTCGAGAGCCGGTTCGGCAGCCGCGTTACGAGTAAAAACTGGAACTTTACTTCATCCTTTGCATTCGAGCGGTTTCTTCCGCAGGATTGGACCGGTACGCAGCTTCCCTTCAGTTACTCACACAGCGAGCAGGTTTCTACACCGCAATATTTGCCAAGTTCCGACATTGTTGTATCAAAGGCGGCGGACCAGCGAAAAGAATTTGTAATAAAAAAGACCGGTTCTGCGGAAAAAGGAGAAGCAGAAAAACAGAAGATCCTTTCGGAAGCGCAAACCCTTTCAACGACAGATACCTATGCCGTGCCGGGATTTAAGTTTAATGTTCCGTTGGAGAACTGGTTCTTCCGCGATCTCTTTAACCGGATCAATTACGGATTCAGCTACACCTCTTCAAGTCAGCGAAATCCCACAACCGCTTCACGCACATCGTGGCAATGGAATGCGCGGATCAGCTATTCATACGTGTTTATGCCGGATAATTATATACAGCCGTTCGGATTTTTTGAGAACCTGTTCCTGCTGGAGCAGTTCAGGGATCTGCAGATTTTCTATATTCCAATTTCGAACATCAGTTCAGGATTCAGTATCGCCCGTTCACGCACCAACGAACGGCTACGAAGTCAAACCCGTAATACGGAACCGGTCCGGAGTCTTTCGTCGTCACGGAATTTTTCTTTCTCATGGAAATTGACCGAGAACGGCCTGATCAATCTTTCCGGTGACTATGCGGTTGATATATCCAGTTCAATGGTTCATTTGGAATTGGACCGGTACGGACGTCAGCGCGACTTCCAGCAAATCATGAATCAAATATTCATGCAGGACCGCTTCATCAATTTTGGATTTGATAATTCCTATAATCAAACTTTTTCGGTAAACACTCATCCGAAAATTCCCTCAATGTTTGATATCAATAAATATATTACTCTGACAGCACGCTATAACGTCGGCTATCGGTGGAATAACAGTCTTCAGCAGGGCGATCTCGGTATATCCACAGGATGGGGAAACAGTATCACGATCGCATCCGATATCAGTTTGAAATCGTTTGTTGAAACATGGTTCCCCGCAAAGCTCGATTCTCCGGAGCCGTCAGGTCAGCTTTCTGCGCCGTCACGCGGAAGGGCCGATCGTGAAGATGAAGAAAAGACCGAACCGGTACCGAACGCCGAAACACCCAAAACAGATGTTGTGCAAACCGATACAACAAAAGTAACCGAGCCGGCGGCCAAAGGTGAAGGACTGATTGGTTTTGCGAGAGTTCTTATCAAAACGCCATTTTTTGATTATGATAAGATCAATATTTCGTTCACGCAGAACAATACCGCATCAAATGGCGGCGTGCCGGGTCGTCCCGGATTTGCAAACTTCTTCACTCGTGTGCCGTTTCTGCAAAAAGGGGAACGCATGTTTGGTCCGACCCGCGCATATCAACTGGGCCTGGTGTCGGTACCCGGAGCGAATATTACAGATGTATTCGTAAAACCGAGTTTTCCATTTGTCGGATTTTCAACAGATGCCGACAAACAATTACGTGCGCGAGGTGCGAACCTCAGCGACGGATTTACGCAAAACAATAAACTCACGTTCCGCACCGGCCGCGAACTATGGACCGGCGCCCGGATCGACCTGAATTGGAATCTCGGATGGAACTATTCGCGTACGCAGACTCTAAAAGCTGATACGATCACGGGCAGGGTGGCCATCATTAACGTTGCAACCGGCGGTTCCATCGAGAGGTCCTTCTTCTCGCTTCCCCCGACATTTATTTTCTCGATGTTCAAGAATGGAATTGAGCAGGTGGGAAAACTTTATACGCAGTCTGTTCCGTTACCGAGCACGCCGAATCAGGACCAAAAACTTTCCCAGGCTTTCGAAAATGGTTTTGAAACACTCCCTATACTGAAGAAGGTCTTTGGTGATCTTTTCCCGAGAGTGAATTATTCGTTCCGTTGGGATGGATTGGAACAGTTCAGTCTGTTCAAGAATTTTGCAACCAGAGTCAGTTTGGATCACGCGTACCAGTCAAATTATTCGAAAGTGTTCAAAGGGAGTGCGGGCGGGGGCAACGTAACCGAATCGCAGCGTATCACGTACGCATTCTCTCCGCTTGCCGGTGTTAGTGTTTCGTTCAAAGAGGTGTTGAAAGGAACCATGAGTGCCAACATGCGCTACGGATCGAATGTTTCATACGATCTTACTCCTTCCTCAAAGAACATCGTCGAAACGGTCGGGAACGATATGTCCATCACCGGCAGTTTTGCGCGCTCCGGATTTGAGATACCATTGTTTGGCTTGAGTCTGCAGAATGATATCGACATCAGTTTCACCTATTCGCTGGGGAAAAATTCGCGCACAACATTCGATGTAAAGCAAAACCAATTTAATACGAAAGGAACGCCCGGCGAAGGTTCCTCACGGACTCAAATGGAACCGCGTATCCGGTATGTGTTGAGTTCACGCGTCACCGCATCGTTGTTCTACCGCTACACAAAGATCGAACCGGATGCAGGCGGTTCGCGTATTCCCGGTTCTTCAACCAACGAAGGCGGGGTCGATGTGCATATTGCAATCCAATAATTTTTCGAAAGCGGGTCAGCATGGAACATAGCAAAGGCAATATTCTTTGGGTCGATGACGAGATTGAACTGCTCCGCGCGCATGTTGTGCTGCTGCGTGATAAAGGGTATGCTGTTGAAACAGCCACCAATGGTGAAGATGCCATCGAAATCGTCCGTTCAAAAACAATCGATTTAGTATTTCTCGATGAAATGATGCCGGGCAAAGGGGGTCTTGAAACACTTGCCGTCATTAAGGAACTGTATCCTTCGCTTCCCGTCGTTATGATCACCAAGAACGAGGCGGAATCATTGATGGAAGATGCGATCGGCAGCAAGATCTCGGATTACCTGACGAAACCGGTGAATCCCAGTCAGATCCTGCTTGTCTGCAAAAAATTTCTTGAAGGGAAAAAGATCCAAAGCGAACAGGTCTCACGGGATTATACGCAGGAATTTGCATCGATCTCCCGGATGCTGCTGAATCCGATGGATTATTCGGAATGGACGGACCTGTATATAAAAATTGCCAATTGGGAAATGGAACTCGATAAACATCCCGAACTCGGTCTTCAGAATATGCTGGCGGATCAGAGAAAAGAAAGCAACGCGGAATTTTCAAAATACGTTGAAAAGAATTATCAGGCATGGATCAATCGCAAGGAGAATCGCCCGGTCCTCTCAACCGAGATCGTTGAAAAATATGTCCTCCCGAATCTGAACGAAAAAAAATCCGTCTTCCTGTTCGTCATCGATTGTCTGCGTCTTGATCAGTGGCTGGTGATGGAGGAATATCTGCGGGAATTATATTCCATCGAAAAGGAATATTATTTTTCTATCCTGCCCACGGCAACGCCGTATTCCCGGAACGCGATTTTCAGCGGATTGTTTCCGCTGGAACTGGAACAGCGTTATCCGGATCTGTGGCAGGGGGAGGATGACAGCGAAACGAGCCACAACAAATACGAAAAAGAACTGCTGATGAAATTGCTGGAACGGAAACGCATTGTGCTGAAACCGGAACCGAAGTACGTGAAGATCCTCGACACTGAATTTGGCCGGCAGATACAATCTAACATTGTTTCCTATACGCAGAACCGGCTGACGGCGATCGTCGTCAATTTTGTTGATATGCTCGCGCACGGCCGTTCCGATGATCCGATCTTGAAAGAGATCGCTCCGAATGAATCGGCATACCGATCACTGACCAACACGTGGTTTAAACATTCATCGCTGCTGGGAATGTTCCAGACCCTTGCGCAGCGTAAGGATGTGAAGATCATCGTCACTACGGACCATGGAAGTGTTCGCTGCATGCGCGGTTCAAAAGTGATTGGCGACAAAGAGGCTTCTACCAACCTCCGGTATAAGTTCGGCCGCAATCTTAAATCGGATGACAAGCAGTCTATATTTTTAAAGGACCCGAAAGATTTTAAACTGCCGCAGCGCGGCGTTACCACGAATTACATTGTGGCAAAAGAGGATTATTATTTCGTCTATCCCACGGAATTTCACAAATACCTGAACCAGTACCGTGATAGTTTTCAACATGGCGGAATCTCGATGGAAGAGATGATCCTTCCCGTCATCACCATGGAACCAAAATTAAAGTGAAGCACATAGTTACCCATAACGAGGAAGAAACGATACAGGCTGGTGAGGAATTCTCGCGGCAATTGACGGCCGGCTCCGTCGTTGCATTAGTTGGTGATCTCGGCAGCGGAAAAACACGTTTTGCAAAAGGTATTTCACGCGGATTGGGTGTGAAGGAGAATGTTACAAGCCCCACATTCACAATCGTGAACGAACATCCCGGCGGCAGGCTGCCGTTGTACCATTTTGATTGCTACCGTTTGCGGACGATAGCAGAACTGGATGAGATCGGTTATGACGAATATATTTTCGGCAGTGGTGTCTGCGTATTGGAATGGGCGGATATGATCGAACCGAAACTTCCCAAACAGCGATTCGATATTCGTTGTGCACTCGGTGCCGATGAAAACGAACGGATCATTACGATTGAGCAACGATGATTATAGCCATAGAGACAGCAACCGAAGTATGCAGCACTGCACTCATTCATAACGAGAGCGTTCTGTGCGAACGTTCTGTACGGGAAAAAAATATCCATTCCGAACGATTGCTGATTCTTATCGATGAAGTACTGAAATCTTCGCAGATCGAAAAAACGAAATTGGATGCGGTTGCCGTTTCCATCGGTCCGGGGTCGTTCACGGGACTGAGGATCGGACTGAGTGCTGCGAAAGGTTTGGCCATGGCGCTTCATATTCCCATTATTGCTGTTCCGTCGCTTGATGGAATTGCTGAATCATTTCGGCTGAGTGGAAAATCACAACATGGTTCAACGTTCTGTGCTATGATCGATGCGAAACGTGAGGAAGCTTTTTTTGCTTTTTATACCGTTTCACAGAATGACATTTCTCGGCTGGGAGATTATTCCATTACACAGAAGAGTGAAATTATGACTGCCGCTGCTCAACAGAATGCAATTGTCCTACAGCCTGATGTTTCTGCAGTTTCTATCGGACAATTGGCCGGTCGCCGGCAGAAAGAGTTTAGCGTTGAAGATTTTTCATATCTGGAACCGCTGTATTTGCGCGATTTTGTCGCAACTATGCCGAAAAAGAAAGTATGATTTCCGCCTGCGTTTTCCGTGGAGAGATTTTCATTGAAATATAGCCGAATGATGGATATTTTGTTCTACCAATTGAAAGGTTCCTATGAGCTGGTTTAGACGGTCAACAGAAAACATTGCTTCTGATAATCAGAAAAAAGATATGCCGGAAGGGATGTGGAGCAAGTGTTCCTCGTGCGGCGAGATCATTCACAAAGGTGCGCTTGAGCAGAATCTCTGGGTTTGCCCAAAGTGCTCGCATCATTTTCGAATCAGCAGCAATGAATATTTCTCTATCCTTTTTGACGAGGGAACATTCAAAGAGTTCGATGCAAAAATGACATCGAAAGATCCATTGAGTTTTGTCGATACAAAAAAATATAAAGACCGCATCAAAGAGACGATTAAAAAAACAGGCTTTAGCGACGCACTCCGATACGGTATCGGAAAAATGAACAAAAGAGACGTTGTTATTGCATGTATGGATTTCAGTTTTATCGGCGGAAGTATGGGAAGCGTTGTCGGCGAAAAGATCCGCCGCGCTGTTGATAAAGCTATAAAGATGAAGACGCCTGTCATTATCATCTCTGCCAGCGGCGGCGCACGCATGATGGAGGCTGCATATTCCCTTATGCAGTTGGCAAAAACAAGTGCTAAGCTTGCACAGCTTTCTGATGCCGGATTGCCGTTTGTTTCATTGATGACCGATCCGACCACCGGCGGCGTTACGGCAAGTTTCGCGATGCTCGGCGATTTCAATATTGCGGAACCGAATGCGCTTATTGGTTTTGCCGGACCCCGCGTTATTAAACAGACGATCGGGAAAGATCTGCCGGAAGGTTTTCAACGAGCTGAGTTTTTACAGGAAAAAGGATTTGTCGATCTCGTCGTACCAAGAAAAGATTTGAAAGCGACGATTTCCAATCTTTTGCAAATGGTTCATTAAAAAATTTATGAAGATACATATACTTGGTGTCCCAATGGATCTTGGAGCCGGCCGCCGCGGCGTTGATATGGGACCCTCCGCAATCCGCATTGCCGGAGTTTCGGAAAAACTTCAATCGATGGGGCATACCATTATTGAAGAAGGTGATATTTCCACCAAAATTCCCGAACAGCAAAAAGTCGAAAATCCCAAATTAAAATATCTGCCGGAGATCGTCCGTGCGTGTACTCTTCTTGCCGACAAGATGGAAAAGATACTCGCCGGCGGCGGGTTTCCGCTTGTTCTCGGCGGCGATCACTCGCTCTCCATCGGAACGATCACCGGTGTCTCGAATTATTGCCGAAAGAAAAAGAAAAAACTGGGCGTGATTTGGGTCGATGCACACGGCGATATGAATACCGATGTCACTTCGCCTTCAGGTAACATACACGGAATGCCCCTTGCCGCTTTGATTGGTCTCGGTGCGCCGGAGTTGACCTCGATTGGTGGCGATGAACAGAAACTTGATCCGAAAAACCTGGTGATGATCGCCATTCGCGAACTTGATGCCGGCGAGAAGGCGGTGATACGCAAGAAGAATATCACCATCTTTACAATGGAGGATATTGATACACACGGGATGGCTGTCATAATATCTAAAGCGTTAAAGAAATTGAAAGGGGTCGATTTCATTCACATCAGTTTTGATCTTGATGCGGTCGATCCGAAAGAATGTCCCGGCGTTGGCACGCCCGTTAAAGGCGGCCTTGCGTACCGCGAAGCGCATTTGATTATGGAAACACTTTCGCAAAAACATCGTATGCATTCGCTTGAAGTTGTTGAAACCAATCCTATCCTCGATGACCGCAACCGCTCCGCAGAATTTGCGGTTGAACTGATGCAGTCGGGATTTGGAAAAAAAATAATCTGATTATTAGCACATTAGGAACTTTTGACCACACTCACTCATATCTCTAAAATACAATCACAGGTCGCTTTCTTCCATGGTGAAAAAAAATCCATTGCTCTCGTTCCGACAATGGGGTTTTTGCACGACGGACACCTTTCCCTTATCAGGAAGGCGAAGAGTGAGAATGATATCGTTGTTGTCTCAATATTTGTGAATCCGACACAGTTTGCTCCGCATGAAGACCTTGAACGATATCCGCGTGATATTGTAAAAGACACGGAACTTGCCCTGCAAGCCGGATGCGATCTGCTCTTCGTCCCTTCGGCAGAGGAAATATACCCGGCAGGATTTTCCACCTATACAACCGTTGAAGGATTATCGGCACTCCTTGAAGGGAAGTTCCGGCCGACGCATTTTAAAGGCGTAACGACCGTCGTGCTGAAATTGTTCAACATCGTCCGACCGGACACTGCATACTTCGGGCAAAAGGATGCACAGCAGAGTATCGTGATAAAAAAAATGGTTACGGATCTGAACATACCTGTCCGCATTACAATTGTGCCGACGATGCGCGAAGCGGACGGTCTTGCGATGAGTTCCCGCAATGTATATTTGAACCAGCAACAGAGGAAAAATGCCGTTGTGTTGAGTCAGTCATTGAAATATGCGGAGAACAAGATCATACATGGAGATCGGGATCCTAAAAAGATCGTCGAGGAAATGAAAGCAATGATTCTTGCGAACGATCCGGAAGGGATTGATTATGTGGAGATTGTTGATGCAGAAACTCTTGAAACAAAAAAAACATTGAACAGCGGTGAAACAATCTTGATTCCGCTGGCCGTCCGGTTCGGTTCAACCCGTTTGATAGACAATATTATCGTTACAGTACATTAAAAAAGGAAAGCGCTATGTCAAATTTTGCAACAATCATAATGGCGGCCGGCAAAGGCACGCGAATGAAAGACCCCTCAAAAGCGAAAGTGATGTTCGAGGTGAATGGTAAACCGATGGTGCAGCACGTTGTGGAGATCGCACAATCACTGGGATCGGAACGGATTATTGCCATCGTCGGATTTCAGCGTGAGTCGGTCTATACGCATTTGGAAAATGTATCGCCAACTGTTGAGTTCGCTGTTCAGGATCCGCAGCTTGGCACCGGACACGCCGTCATGCAGGCCGAACCGTTCCTGCGCCGCTATAACGGCGATGTGATCGTACTTTCCGGCGATGTTCCGGTATTGAGAAAAGAAACGATCAAAAAATTGATCGACTACCATCGCGATAACAATGCGGCTGGAACGATCCTCACGGCGCAGCTTGACGATCCCACTGGATACGGCAGAATATTGCGCAGCAAAAGCGGGTACGTTGTCGGCATCATGGAACATAAGGATGCAACGGAAGAGCAACGCAAGATCAACGAGATAAACTCCGGTATCTATATCTTTGATACGCGGTATTTATTCTCGGCTCTGCAGCACATCAATCCCCATAATGCACAAAATGAGTACTATCTGACCGACGTCTTCGGCCATTTCTGGAAACAAAAATTAGTGGTAGCGGCGATGATGACGGACGATCCGAATGAGATTCGCGGTGTGAATACCCTCGAACAGCTCAAAGAAGCGGAAGTAGAGTTGAATTCCCGGAACAAATAGGGCTGTTTAAGTGTCTATATTGACAAAGCAGACAGTTTTTCATAATTTGAAGTGTAAGTTAACGGTGAATCTATGAAGAAAATATATGTGTTGATCGCAGTATGCTGGGTTGCCGCCGCCGTTGCGCAGTTTAAGCCCAAATCATCCGAACAGCCGAGAGTTTCCGATTCATTTATTCAGGCTCAGTCGGCAAGCGCTTCGTTCAATTTCTTCAATCCGAACAATTTTCAGATGCAGCATTCGTACTCGGCAAGTTACACCATGTCCGGCGGACAGGGGATGGCGCTTCAACGGTATACCAATACAATGACGTATCAGTTTTTGCCGAACCTTGATGCCCGCGTTGATCTCAGTCTCCAAAATTCGCCGTATAGTACATTCGATTATCGGTTGCAAAATCAGTTCAGCAAAGCATATTTAAGCCGTGCAGAAATTAATTACCGTCCTACAGAGAACATGGTTATTCGGCTTCAGTACAGAGAAATTCCGTATTCCATGTATGGCTACGGTTACAATCGTCCTTTCGGCGGTATGTTTTCGGGACTTGATTATTACGGAGAATAAAAAGTCTTCCCATTGCGAACATTTTTTTTCATAAGAATAACCGAGTGGTCCGAAAGACTTTCTCGGTTATTTTTTTGTAGAAAACGGATACACCAATGAAAAAACAGTCTCTTCTGAATACTGCAATCGTTCTGCTCGTCCTGTTCAATGGAATGCAGCTCTACGGTATTTTTTCCGGGTATTCGCCGTCTGTCAGTACTGCGGCGAAAAGAGAGAACGATACGTCTCATGTTCCGCTGCAGATCAATATTCTGAACGGCTGCGGGGTGAGCGGTGTCGGTAACACCATGACGAAATATTGCCGGCAGATGGGGTATGACGTTGTGGAAATGGGTAATTACAAAAAGTTCGATGTGGAACATTCGCTTGTCATCGACCGGAGCGGAAAAACACCGGAATCGCAGCAGCTGGCATCGCTGCTGGGTATAGAAAAGAAGAATGTCGTGCAGCAGTTCAATAACGATCAAATGGTCTCTGCATCGGTCGTGATAGGGAAAGATTTTAAATCATTAACACCATGGAAATAAAAGGAGAAATGTGACTTCAAAGAATCTTGCAAAGATCATCGCTAAGGCGGCGATAAGTAAAAAAGCGTATGACGTAACGATATTGGATCTGCGCAAACTGACAACAATGACCGATTATTTTGTTGTCTGCTCTGTCGATTCCGATACGCAGGCCCGCGCAGTAGCGGACGAAATGAAAAATGAATCGATCGAAAAGGGAGAATCATCCGTTCGCAAGGAAGGGTACGGCGAAGGGCGCTGGATCCTGCTGGATTATGTCGATGTTGTAGCACATGTGTTCCATAAAGAGACGCGTGAATTTTATAATCTGGAAAAATTGTGGGGCGACGCAAAAATTGAATATGTAAGCGATGAGCCGCCGGCAAAAATGAAGACCGAAAAACCTAAAAAGAAAACAATCCGGAAAAAGACAGTAAAAAAATGAAAGATCAGTTACAGCAACAACTTAGTACGATCCTTGCAGAGCTTCAGTATCCTCCCGTAGACGTCATTTTTGACAAGCCGAAAGTGGATGCGCATGGCGATCTGACAACAAATGTCGCAATGATGTTGGCAAAAGCTGTCGGCAAAAACCCGCGTCAGGTCGCTCAGTCCATTGTTGAAAAACTGAAGATCGACGATTCATTTCTCTCTGCTGTGGAGATTGCCGGTCCCGGATTCATCAATTTCCGTTTTGCGAAGTCCTATGTAGTAGAAAGTGCAAAGAAGATCCTCCGCGAACACTCCTCGTTTGGAAGAACAGATGCAGGCAGCGGAAAGAAAACAAATCTTGAATGGGTAAGCGCGAATCCGACAGGATTGCTTCACGCCGGTCATGGCAGACAGGTATTGCTCGGACAAGTTATCGGGAATCTTCTGGAATGGACCGGTCATACAGTTACCCGTGAATATTATTTCAACAATGCCGGTAATCAAATGCGTACGCTGGCCGAAAGCATTTATTCCCGCTATCGTCAGGAACTCGGCGACGAATATCCTTTTCCTGAAGAAGGATATAAAGGGGAATACATCGTCGATATAGCAAAAGAGATTATTGCGCAAAAAGGGGATTCATTGAAGTCTGTGGATGGGGATAAGTCGTATTTCCAGAAGTATGGTGAAGAATGGTGCTTCAAAAGGATCAAGGAAACACTTGCCCGGCTAAATGTAAAGCATGATGTTTTCTATAATGAAGACACATTATATTCTACCGGTAAAATCAGCGAAGTAATTGAAGAGTTCAAAAAGAAAGATCTGGCGTACGACAGCGAAGGGGCTGTATGGTTCCGCGCAACAAAATTCGGTGCAGACAAGGACCGCGTGATCGTGAAAAGTACTGGCGAGCCGACGTATCGTCTGCCGGATATTGCGTATCATCGCGAAAAATTCCGCCGCGGCTTTGAACTGATCGTTGATATCTTCGGTGCGGATCACATTGCAACAATTCCGGATGTGTTGAACGGCGTGCAGGCGCTTGGCTACGACACCAAAGATGTGAAAGTGATTATCCATCAGATGGTCTCATTCGTGAACGGCGATGAGATCGTAAAGATGTCTAAGCGGAATGCGAAAACATATACGCTCGACGATCTAATCGATGAGGTGGGGGTCGATGCGGTAGCATATTTTTTTGTAATGAGAAGTGTCGGCACGCATCTCGAGTTCGATATTGCATTGGCAAAAGAGCAGTCCGACAAGAATCCCGTGTACTATTTGCAGTACGCACACGCACGTATCGCCAGCATTCTGCGGCATGCTGAAACAGAACATATCAATGTCAATGATATTGCCGCCATGATGGCAAATACTGATTTTTCACTCATTCGGGAGAAAGAAGAGATCGATCTTCTAAAAAAACTATTGGAATTTCCCGAACTTGTTCAAAACTGTGCGCTGTCGTTCGAGCCGCACCGGTTAACAACGTATCTCCGCGAAGTGGCCGAAACATTCCACCGGTTCTATCATGAACACCGCGTGATCAATGATGACAAGCAACTGATGCAGTCTCGTTTGACAGTATGTTTAATGACGAAAATTGTTATCGCCAACGGGTGCAGAATATTGAGTGTTTCTTGTCCCGAAAAAATGTAGTTTTATTCCAATAAAAGAGGTAAATCCCGCCGAATTTGATACTGCAAAACAACATGCGATATGATCTACACGAATCGTTATGTCGCATTAACCGCATAGCCAGCCAGTGGTGATATTCGTTGGAAATACTGGCAGTTTTTCGTAAATTCTTAAATTCATAAATAAATTTTAGGTCCGATGAAAAACATTCTCGTTACAGGAGGAGCAGGTTTTATTGGGAGCAATTTTGTTCATTTCATGCTGAACAAATATCCCGGCTATAAAATCGTTAATATCGACTCTCTGACATATGCAGGAAATTTGGAAAATCTCACAGCAATTGAATCAAATTCAAATTATACCTTTGTAAAAGGGGATATTTGCAACAGGGAGCATGTGTTAAAAGCTTTTCGTGATCATTCAATTGATACGATAGTTCATTTCGCAGCCGAATCACATGTTGACAGAAGCATCACCGGTCCTGCCGTTTTTGTGCATACCAATGTAGTGGGAACGCAAGTTTTGCTTGATGTTTCCCGTGAGATCGGAATTGAACGCTTTCTTCATGTCTCCACGGACGAAGTGTATGGTTCGCTCGGTGCAACCGGATATTTTACGGAAGAAACGTCGCTTCATCCCAACAGCCCGTATTCAGCAAGCAAAGCATCATCCGATATGCTCGTGCTCGCGTATCAGCATACATTCGGTTTCCCCGGGGTTGTTACCCGATGCTCCAACAATTACGGACCGTATCAATTTCCGGAAAAACTGATCCCGCTAATGATCGCCAATGCGTTGAACAATAAATCTCTTCCGGTGTATGGCGATGGATCAAATGTGCGCGATTGGCTGTATGTGGAAGATCATTGTTCGGCCCTTGATGTTGTTCTTCACAAAGGAACGGTAGGCGATGTCTATAACATCGGCGGACACAACGAGTGGAAAAATATCGATATAGTGAAACTGGTTCTAAAAGAAATTGGCAAACCGGAATCACTCATCACATACGTGAAGGACCGTCCGGGGCACGATAAACGGTATGCCATCGATGCGGCAAAGATCAAAAATGAACTTGGTTGGGTTCCCGCATATCAGTTCGAGAACGGTATCAAAAAAACTGTCCGTTGGTATTTAGAGAATAAGAAATGGTGGGAGAGGATTATCAGCGGGGATTATAAAAAATATTATGAAGAACAATATTCCGATCGGAAGTAAAATACAATGAACCGTATAAAAAATATCTATATAGTGTTACTGTTGTGTCTCACAGGCATAACGTTTTCACAATTACGCGACCGTGAAGAAGAATCTAAAACTTCAACATCTTCAGCAAAAACTCCGCAGATCATCAGTCCTACACTCTCGGTGATTATGGACGGACCGGTCGATCCGAAGGAATACATCGTAGGCCCGGGGGATATTTTTAGCGTCAGTATCTGGTCGGCGGTTCCGCTGATGTTTCAGGTTCCGGTAACGCCGGAAGGGACGGTCGTTATCCCGACCGTCAACGAAGTTGCTATTAGTGGATTAACGCTTGAGACAGCAAAGAAATCGGTACTGGCAGAAATCAAGAAAAAATATCTTTCAGGGAATGCCTCCTTCACGCTTTTCTCGCCACGAACATTTATGGTAACGATAAAAGGAGCCATTGAGGAAGAGGGGAAACGCTATGTGCAGGCCACGCAGCGCGTTGACATGGTCGTAAATTTCCGCAAGGACGAACGTAAGCCGGCCGATACGACAATTGCGCAACGGAATATTATTCTGGAACATTCCGATGGTTCACGGCAGCCGGTCGATATTGAAAAATATTATGCAACCAAAGTAAATGCCTACAATCCGTTGCTGCGGGATGGTGATGTTGTTATTGTCCCTCCCAAAACGCTCCAAACAAATTTTATTGCAGTGTATGGTGCAGTGAACAAACAGGGATCATTCGAGTTCGTTGATGGAGATAGTTTGATTGGGATGCTTTCCATTGCGCGTGGACTTTCAAAGATTGCTGACAGCGGAAACGTCCTCTTAACACGGTATGATGAATCCGCTCAACCTGAATATATCCGAATAGATCTCCGCAAGATCAAAAACAGAGGTCAAAACGATGTCCGGCTTCAGCGCGGAGACAGGATTGTAGTGTTTGCTCATTATATTTCGCAACGCGCAACGAATGTGACGGTAACCGGTGAAGTGAAATATCCGGGGACGTATCCTATAACGAAAGATTCCACCTATGCATCGGAAATAGTACGCCTGGCCGGCGGTGTTACACCGTTTGCTTCGCTCAAAAACTCTCAACTGTTCCGACGTTCAGTGAACTCTACTGATATTGCTATTGAACGACTGGAAAGCGGGCGGGGAGGAATAACGCCCGAAGACAGTGCATATTATTACCTTGAAACAGATATCCGCATCAACCGCGAACTTGTTGTCAGCGATTTTACCGAGATGCTGGAAAAAAATAATCCGCAAAAAGATGTTTTGCTCAGAGATGGTGATGAGATCCGCATTGCCGTAAAAAAGAAAACAGTGTATGTGTTCGGGCAGGTTGTCAATCCTGGCCACGTACTATTTGCGCCGAACAAGGATATCAATTATTATATAGCGCAATCAGGCGGCATTACAGGCGATGCACGCAGCGATATGAAAGTGATTAAAGCGGCAACACGGCAATGGCTGGAACCGGGGAAAACGACGATTGAAGAAGGAGACTATGTTTGGGTGCCGAAAGAACCGTATCATCCATTCAATTATTATCTGACGGTATATAGTCAGGTTTTTGGAATTCTTGCAACAGTAGTAAGTTTGTATGTTTTAGCGACAAAGTAATTACAATTAATAATGAACGGTAATGAATAAAATGAGCGAACATTCAAATATGTTAGAATATTTATCGATCCTGTTGCGATGGCGGAAATTTATCGTCATCAATTTTATTGCGGTGGCTCTTCTCACCGTGGGTATTACGTTACTGCTTCCCAACTGGTATAAATCGACAACAACGCTGCTCCCGCCGAAACAGCCGGATATTTTCGGCAACCTTGGCGGGGCAAGTTCGCTGCTTAAAGGTCTCGGCAGCCTGGGTAAGCTTGGCGGCATCGGCCAGAAAACAGGTTCATATAATTATTTTGCAATTCTTCGAAGCCGTTCAACAATGGAAAGAGTGGTGAAGCGTTTCGATCTGACAACCGTGTATGATACAAAAAACAAATCTGTGGAATTGGCGGTGAAGGAATTATTCGACAATGTGAGTTTTGAGGAAGAATCAGATGACGATATCTCGATACAGGTGTATGATAAAGATCCTGTAAGAGCATCGGAGATGGCGAATTATTTTGTAGAAGTCTTGAACGAGGTTAATACAAAACTTGGCACCTTAGAAGCTAAGACAAACAGAGAATTCATAGAACATCGTCTTGATAAATGCCGTTCGGAACTTAAGGTCGCCGAGGATGCGCTGCGTGCATACCAGGAAAAAACCGGCGTTATGATTTCAACAGATGAAAAGAATTCTGGAGTTGCTGCGTACGCTGAGTTATACGCAATGAAAGTGAAAAAAGATATTGAGGTTGCCGTATTGCAGAAGACGGTTTCAGCCGAAGATTCTTACATGCGTCAACTGAAATTTGAGATCTCTGAATTGAACAAAAGACTGGAAGTGTTCCCGAATGCAGGACTTGAAAGCTTTCGCTTATACAGGGAAGTCGTAACCCAGCAGAGAATTCTTGAATTTGTACTTCCAGTCTATGAACAAGCAAAGATTGATGAACAAAAAGATATTCCTGTTTTACTTGTACTGGATAAGGCCGTACCTCCGGAAAAAAAGACAAAGCCACAGCGGTCTCTTATAGTTCTTTTCTTTTCCTTCCTGACTCTTATATTCTCAATAGCAATGGCATTTCTGATGCAAGGGATTAAAAAATTGCACACTGATGGTAACCAGTTAGTGATTTCCCTGCAGCGGTGGGTCAGTAAAATTTCTGGATTGTACAAGATTCAGGAAAACGGGCCGGCAAATTGACTCTTATGAAAAAGGAATCCGGATCAATTCCTTCATTGTCTTCTTCGCTTGTTCGGAATACCGCGTATAATCTCTTCTCCCAGGGGATCTTCGTTGTTCTCGCGCTGTGGGCAATCCCCATTCTCATCCGTAAACTCGGGGAAGAGCAATTCGGACTATTTTCCTTAGTGTGGGCTTTGATCGGATATTTCAGTTTGTTGGATTTTGGAATAAGCAGAGCGAATACAAAATTTCTTTCCGAAGCGGTTGCCAACGATGACCGTGCCGAAATTCCCAAAGTGGTATGGACATCCTTGATCAGCACACTGTTATTGAGCATCGTTACATCCACATTCATTATTGCCGCAACGCCATATGCTGTTGACACGATTTTCAAGATCGACAGTGTGCTGAGAAACGATGCGATACGATTCTTTACGATCGCCGGTATCGGCATTCCATTCCTGATCATCTTCGGAACGTTAAAAGGTTTTCAAATGGCATTGCAGCGTTTCGATCTTGTTAATCTGTATCAGGCATTGACCGGAATTGTTCAATGGGTTGGTTCGGTGCTGCTGCTGGAATGGCACTATGGTCTTGAATCGATCATCATTCTGGCCGTTGGTGTCAGGGTTGTTTTTGCCATTGTTGCTTTCGTAACCCTTCCGGTCATTATTCCAGGTATCTTCCGTGAATATATGTTCATTGATCGGTCAACGTTGAAGAAACTCTGGTCCTTTGGTGGATGGGTAACCATTTCTCAGATCATCAGTCCCTTATTCCTTTACCTGGATAGATTCTTCATTGGAATCTTTCTCACTCTGTCTGCCGTGGCCTATTATAGTGTTCCGCAGGAAGCGCTCACCCGAGTTCTTGTTTTATCGATAAGTTTTACGGCAACACTGTTTCCGGTTATGAGCGGTCACTCGACAAAAGCCGGGAATGAAAGTACACTGATACTTTTGTACGAACGCTCGGTGAAATATTTAACCGTGATCATGATACCTCTTATTCTGGGATTCATTCTTTTTGCCCAGGAGATCGTGCAATTGTGGCTGGGTGCGGATTTCGCTCGAAACAGTGTTGTTGTGTTCCAAATATTGGCAGTTGGTTTATTGTTCAATTCGCTTGCACAGATACCAACAACGGTTCTGCATGCGTACGGCCGGCCGGACTTGACGGCTAAATTGCACTTTATTGAACTACTGGTAGTTGTCGTCTTAAACGTTATACTTATCCCTCTCTTCGGGATCGCAGGTGCAGCTACAGCATGGAGCGTTCGGGTATTCATCGATGCCGCTCTTCTTTTCTACACCACTCAGCGGTACACTATTAAGATTTCCATCCGAAAAAGTCTGGGTCTTGCAAAAGGAAAAGTTCCGCTGCTGCCGTTCCTTTCGATGCTGTTGATCACGATCGTGTATTTCGGTAATTCTGCAGGGAAAATAATTTCAACGGTTGTATTCTTTATGATCTATTGCGGAGTTACCTGGTTTCACAGTTTCGACTCCTCTGACCGGGTATTCTTTATGCAGCTTCGCAGAAAAATATTTGGATAAGTCATGTCAATATTGATCATACTCAGTGCTGCAATGATTGGCATTGCCATCGGCCGAATGACATTCGGAAAATGGTTCAATCATGTCTCTGTCTATTCTGCTACCTGGTGCGTTACATTATCCCTGTACGAAATGCGTTTCATCCAATATTATCCTATAGAAGCACGCACATGGATGATTATTGCGACCGGTTGGCTCTCATTTCTTTTTGGATCAGTCACGGTGGCTTTTGCCCGGCTTAACAGGCAGAAAAAAAATATCCAAATAGCGGTACCGGCCGATATAGATGATGGAATGCAAAAAATCCTAAAGAACGTCCTTTGGGGACTGAATATCATTACGCTATTTGCTGCTCTTCATAGCCTTTACATTGTTACAAAAGTTTTTGGTAGTTTCACTAATGCACTGGTGATGGGTAACTTGCTGTACTCGTACCGGGTATCCGAAGGCGGAGGGTTGCCGGGAAGTATTCCGTATCTGAGCTCGCTGGTCTTTGCGGCAGCGATGCTGGGCGGACATTACACTGCACGCATTGGGAAAATATCGCTCGCCGGAATCCTGCCTCTCATTATTGTGGTCATGATCGACTTTGCAAACATGGGCAGGGTGGATATACTGGTCGCAGCTATTATTTATACAAGTTCATATTTTATTTCGCAGAAAAAAGATGTTCGAAAAGACAGGCAGTTCTCATCGAAGTTTAAAAAATTTGCAATGATGATGGTGATTGTGATGATCATTGCAGGTGGAGCGGAATTTATTCGCAGCATCCGAAAACCATCCGAAGGTTTTACCGGAACATCGAAAGCCCTCTCGAAATTCAGCAAAGCAAGTTTTATTACGCCATCCATCTATCTCTATTTTAGCGCTCACAATGGGGTTCTCGACCAGTATTTCAAAGACGGAGGAGAGCAAACTCCTTTCGGCGGCCATACATTTTCGCCGATCTACCGGATACTGGAAAAATTCGGTTACGAACGTACGGTGAATACGTATCAGGTGGGATATAAAACTCCTGTCTGGACAAACACAGGAACATATTTACGCGAGCTGCACGGAGATTTTGGTATGGCCGGCATTTTACTCGGCCCCTATATTATCGGCCTGCTGACATCGTTGTATTGGTTCCGCTACAAAGACCATGGAAGATATACCGACCTTACTATTGCCACATTATTATTCGTGGTTGTCGGACTCAGCTACTTTACTATGGCAACTCGTATGGGTGCACTGCTTGTGTACCTAATCAGTTCGTTAACGATCGGATCCTTGTTAGATCGAATAAAAGCAAATAAACAGAAGCAGTTAATACCGGCGGAATAGTGTCCTATGAAAGACCTCTCCATTGTCATCGTTACATACAATTCTAAGGATTTTCTCCGGACATGTCTGCATTCGGTGATACAGCAAACAACGGGCATTTCGTACGAGATCATTGTTGTTGACAATGCATCGACCGATCAAACACGAGAACTGATGGCGAGTGAATTTCCTGATATAGCATTTTTCAGGAATGAACATAATGTTGGGTTTGCAGCAGCGAATAATCAGGCAGTGAAAGAAACAACTTCCCGATATGTACTCTTATTGAATCCGGATACCGAAATTCTTGATGGAGCTATCCAGAAAACAATTCGTTTTATGGAAGAACATCCCAAATCCGGAATATGCTCCTGTAAATTGATGTACCAGGACGGCAGATTTCAGGCCAATTCATATTCTTTTCCTACAGTGTGGAACATGTTCTCCGAAGCGACATTTATGTATCGGCTATTTCCTAAGACGAAACTGTTTGGAAGCTACCACCTAACATACCTTGACTATGCGAAAGACAATCAGGTAGACTGGCTTATTGGTGCATTTTATCTTATCCGACGGGAAGTGATCGATACGGTCGGCCTCCTGGATGAACAATATTTTATGTACACCGAAGATCTTGATTATTGCTATCTCGCAAAAAAAGCAGGTTTTGAGGTATGGTATACTCCGTGTGCCGAAATATACCACTTCTACGGCGGAATGAGCGGTATCAATTTACGATCGGTAGTCTGGACGCACCGCAGTCAGATCCTCTTTTACCAAAAACACTTTTCGTATTTTAAAAAGTTAATGCTGGTTCTCATGAAATATTTTGGTTTGACGCTGCGGGTTATACGTTATCTTACTATCGGCATTGTATCTTTAGATAAATTATTATTAAAAAAGGCTTGGTATTCTATTTTTTCTATGATGAGAATGCTGACATCGCGCTGGAAATATATTAATGGTGTTAAAGGGAGAGCAGAACAATGGGAAATTTAATAATATTGGTTGCCGACATGAAAAAAAAATGAGCAGTATGTTATTAACGAAATTGATTACATACTTCCGATACGCTGCGACTATCTTCATAATATGTCTAAGCGTGACTAATCAATTATCCAGTCAATGGGTTTTACAAAACCAGCAATTCTCTTCCGGTTCGGTGCATTTTGCGGATTCGAAGTTTGGGTTGGCGTTAGACGCTTATGGGAGTCGAGTGGTGCGAACGACCGACACAGGGGAGTCATGGCAGTTTATGCCATCAAAAATAGATGGAATAGGATTTGATATTTTTCCTGTTACGCGAAACGATGGCTATGTTGTTGGAGAGAATGGTTTGATCGCAAAAACAACAGATGGTGGAATAAGTTGGAATAATCAGGAAAGTGGAATCATTAGCAGACTGAATTCGGTATTTTTTATCAATTCAGAAATTGGATGGATTGCCGGAGAAAATGGTGTTATTCTTCATACAACCAATGGCGGACAACAGTGGAATATACAAAATAGTGGTACTTCAAATACACTCGGCAATTCGTTTAACAATGCTCTGTATTTCCTCGATTCAAGTACGGGATGGATTATAGGTTACGGAAATATCGTCCTAACCACAATTGATGGCGGGTCTCATTGGATATCAAATTCAATATCAGGGAACACCTATCTAAATGTTGTGTATTTCACGGACAAAAAACATGGGTGGGTTGGGGGTGGGGAATATCAATCAGGTTTTTTAACCAATACACTCAATAGGACGACCGACGGAGGTTTGAGCTGGACAAAAATTTCTCTTGGCTCAAGTGGAATGGGAATCGGAGCTCTCAGTTTTGCCGACACAAGCACCGGATGGGTTTCGAATGGAGGAAACCATATTGTCAAAACAACTGATGCCGGAAATACCTGGGTTTATACAAATCTTGGATATAATGGTTTAAATATTTCATCAATACAATTTCTTAAGCCAAGCACCCTTATTGTAAATCATGGATACATTTACAAATCAACGGACCAAGGAGAAAATTGGAATTTAAGTCTGTTTGCGACCGGATCCAATTTCAATCAAATAATTGCAACTGATTCGCTGAACGGCTGGGCGGTCGGTAGTGAGGGTATTATTTTGCACACCTCGAACGGCGGAGCGAAATGGCTTCCGCAAAGCAGTACTACAACGGATGAATTATTTTCTATTTGTTTTGTTGATAAATCCACCGGTTGGGCTGTTGGAGGCCGTCTTGGTAGTAATAATGGATATACGATATTAAAAACAACAGATGCA
Source organism: uncultured Ignavibacteriota bacterium (assembly GCA_903861125.1). Taxonomy (GTDB): domain Bacteria; phylum Bacteroidota; class Ignavibacteria; order UBA10030; family UBA8401; genus UBA8401. The sequence continues at coordinate 327,163 of CAIOTF010000042.1, read as the reverse complement.
GGCGCATCATGGTCTATTCAGAAGCAGGGTTCCAACTACTGGCTCACGTCGGTGCATTTTATTGACGCAAATTATGGATGGGCAGTTGGGGGTTCCGGCAGTTTAGGCAAGTTGCTTACGACAACAAATGGTGGCGTTGATTGGCGGCTATCTCTTCTTTCTCCAAATCTTTATAAAACTCAATTTGTTGATCATTCTACTGGTTATGGTATTGATGGTGCAATCTCGATTCGAAAAACGTTGGATGGAGGGAAAAATTGGTTCACGTGTGGTTGGACTGATAAATACTCCAGATCACTTTTCTTTATTGATGCAAACACCGGGTGGGTTGTTGGTGACAGCGGAATGATCTGGAAAACTACGAATGGTGGAGATATATGGGGACCTCAATGGAGCGGAACAAGTCAATCGTTGTCCGGCATTCATTTTTACGATCACAGTCATGGATGGATAGGCGGAACTCAAGGTTTTATTGCAAAAACATCAGACGGCGGTGCGACATGGGCGGCAGAAAAATCCATTACAACAGCTAACCTTTTGTCTTTGTGTGCTGCCAGTGCTGAAATTTGCTGGGCGGTAGGTGAAAATGGCTTAATTTTGCGAAACAAAACAACAGACGCAGCATTAATTTATGGGAATGCAGAAATCGTACAGCCTAACTATAGTTTGTATCAAAACTATCCAAATCCTTTTAATCCTGCAACCTTTATTTCTTTTAGTATTGCAGCGAAGTCAAATGTTTCGCTAAAAATATTTGATGTATTAGGGAATGAGGTAGCAACTATTATTAATGACAAATTGGGATCGGGATATTATACTCGAGAATGGAATGCAATTGGGCACTCAAGCGGTATCTATTTCTGCCGGTTGCAGGCAGGCTCGTACGCTGAAACGAAAAAATTGATTTTACTAAAATGAGATATCATGCCATCAATTGAAACTAAACGAAAATTAAAAGCTCTCGGAACAAGATCACTACTTGTAAAAAGAGTCTATTCTTGGACAACGGCTCTCGGATTTGATATACTGAAATTTGTTGATGCAATCCGCGGACTGCCTCTTGTAGTGAAGGATTATTTTGTCTTAAAGAATGCAAACAATGCTTCGGAACAGCCGTGGAAATTCCGCCTGATTATGCCGAATCTTGAGGATAAATATGCCGCAAGCGGTGTGGCTGAAGGAACCTATTTTTATCAGGATATTTTTGTGGCCCGGAAAATATTCGAACGCAATCCTAAAAAACACGTCGACGTAGGATCGCGGGTTGACGGATTTGTTGCCCATGTTGCCACATTCCGTCCGATTGAGGTATTGGATATTCGTCCGCTGAAGACAAAAATAAAAAACATCATTTTCTCTCAGGCAGACCTGATGAATCCTAATCCGCAATACAATGAGTATTGCGATTCGCTTTCGTGCCTGCATACGATCGAGCATTTTGGTCTAGGTCGTTATGGTGATCCGTTGAATATTAACGGTTACAAAATCGGATTTGAAAATCTCTCGAATATCCTAAAGAAAGACGGAATATTTTATCTCTCAACACCTATTGGGCAGCAAAGGATCGATTTTAATTCGCACCGCGTATTTAATATTGATACGATTCTGAATTTGGCGAAAGATAAATTTGAATTGATCGGTTTCTCATACATTGATGATATGGGTGATCTTCACGAGAACATTCAGCTTGGCGAAAGAGAAAAAGAGACAAATGTAGGTTGCGTGTATGGCTGCGGAATATTTGAGTTCAAAAAAATAAAATAATATCTATCGAACAATGGTTGTAAGGAATATTGTAAATGATTGAAGGGCGTGACATTATCATCTATGGAGGCGATTGGAATTGGTTCCCCTCCGTGATGGAACGTTTTGCACATCAGCTTGCACCGAAGAATAGAATTCTCTGGGTCGGCTCGGTCAGCATACGCCGGCCGCGATTTCATATGTATGATGTAAAAAGGATCGGTAATCGTCTTAGGGAAATGTTTTCTACCCACGATCCGCATCCCAACGAAAAAATTCTCTCAGGAAAGATACATCCGGGTGTTATTCCATTCTACGATGTACCGGGCGTAAAAACATTGAATGACGGACTTCTTCGTAAAGTGATAGCGAAAAAAATGAAAGAATTGGATTTTAGAAATGTCATTTCGCTGCCGTCGACTCCAATGGTTGCCGATGTAATCGGAACACTGGGAGAATCATCCAATCATTATTTTTGTCTGGATGATTACACTCAGTATGACGGAGTGTATTCGTGTGTTACACCTCTCGAAAAAGTAATCCTCAAGAAAGTTGATAGTTCCTTTGCTCTCTCGGAACCTCTCCAAAAGACCAGAATTGCTGCATCAGGAGAGAATCATTATTTACCGATGGGCGTGGATTATGATATGTTTAATAATTGCGAAAAGTCAATACCGTCGGATTTAGCAGAAATAAAAAGACCTATCGCCGGTTTTTTCGGACAGATTGGTTCATACGTTGATATTGGTCTTATCGTTCGTTGTGCAAAGGCATATCCAGATGTATCGTTTGTGCTGATGGGTCGACCTCATGGGCATATTGATATTTCTCCGTTGACGAGGGAAAAGAACATTTATTTTTTAGGTCTTATCCCTTATGAAAAGATTGCACAGTATGCCAATGCATTTGATATTGCTCTTAATCCGAGAGTGGTGAATCAGCTTTCGTTGGCTATGAATCCGTTGAAGATTGTTGAATATCTTTCGGTCGGAATGCCTGTTGTTTCGACAGATCTTCCGGCAGTAAGAACCTTTAGCAACGTTGTGAATATTGCGGACCATGCAGACCATTTTGTTGAACTTATCGGCACTGCTTTGAAAGACACCGATATCAGCAAACGCAAAGAGCGGAAGAGTATAGCGGAACAATATTCCTGGAAAAATATTGTCGAACGTGTTTCCGGAATTATTGAAAGAATTGATTCCGGCAAGCATTCATTTTCAAAAACTACGCCTTCATAGATGAATCTTTCACAACATAGTTCACCCCCTAAGGAAATTCGTCTTCTATATATAGGAATGATGTACGACTATGGTGATCCGAACCGGGGACTCTGTCACGAATACGTGAATTTTCTCGGCACATTCGAAAAAATGGAAAGCATTCATGTTGATTCATTTTTCTTCGACGAAGTATTGGTGAAGCAAGATAGGACCTCAATGAACGATCTGCTTATTGAGGCAGTAAAAGAAAAAAAACCTGACATCTGTTTTTTTGTACTTTTTACTGATGAGATATTGAAAGAAACAATTCGCTGGGTCACAGAGAAAAGCGGTGCGATAACCGTCAATTGGTTCACCGATGATCATTGGCGGTTCGATCTTTATTCCAAACTGTATGCGCCGGTATTTCATTGGATCGTGACGACGGATCATGAATCGGTGGAAAAATACAAGCGAATAGGTTGCACAAACGTGATCCTCTCTCAGTGGGGATTCAACCAATTTTCTGGTTCACCGCAGAGCGGCAATTATCTGCATGAAATATCATTTATCGGGCAGGCGCATTCAACCCGGCGTGATATTGTCCGGAACTTACAGCAAAAAAATATTTCAGTGGAATGCTGGGGAAATGGATGGGAAAACGGCAGATTAGCAGGGGATGAGATGAAGCAGAAGATTGTCCTGAGCAAGATCAACCTCAATTTTACAGCAAGTACAAACAGTGTGACTTTGAAACGGCTTGCAAAAATATTCTTGCATCGTCGAAGCGATAGTACGTTCCACCTGAATACTCCTTTTGAACTGGTCAGGGAAGTCAAAACATTGTACCACCATCAGCGGCCGCAGATAAAAGGGAGGAACTTTGAGATCCCTGGTCACGGGGGATTTTTGCTGACGGAGTTCGTTGATGGGATTGATCAGTATTATATTCCCGACAAAGAAATTGTTTTGTTCCGGAATTTTGATGAACTTGTAGGGAAAATTTCTTTTTATTTGAATCACGAAGAAGAGCGCGAGTCGATCCGTCTTGCCGGACAGCGGCGTACGTTGAACGATCATACGTACGAAAAAAGATTCCGGCAGATTCTTGCAGCAATGTCGTTTCAATCATCGCATTAATTATTACATGATATTTATTAAAATCATATTTTGGACGGTTATTTTTTTAGTGTTTCACTCCTATGTATTCTATCCGGTGCTATTATGGATATTCAGGGGTGCGGCGGTTCGGAGAGAGGAAAAGAAGACGGACCGTGATGTGACCATCTCCGTCATCATATCCGCATATAATGAAGAGAGTATCATTCGGCAGCGGATTGAAAATCTTCTTTCTCTTGATTATCCGAAAGAGAAGGTGGAAATACTGATCGGATCGGATGGTTCATCCGATGGAACGAATGCCATTGCAGCAGAGTACGTGTCCCAAAATGTTACACTGATTGCATTTCCTGACCGCAGGGGAAAAGCGTCGGTCTTAAACGATTTGGCATTAAAAGCCAACAATGAAATATTGATCTTTTCCGATGCAAATACGTTTTACGATAAGAACGTGTTCAAGAATTTTGTGCGCCATTTTTCGGATGAATCAATCGGCGGCGTTTGCGGTTATCTGCAATTACGTTCATCGGATGATAATTCCGGCGGCAAGGGAGAATCATTTTATTGGGAGTATGAGAACCGTATAAAAGAATTAGAGGGAAATTTTCACACAACATTCGGTGCTACGGGGGCGATCTACGCCATACGGAAACATTTATTCAGACCATTGCCGGCAGCGATTGCAATTACCGATGATTTCCTGATCCCAATGAATGTTGTTGCTCAGGGCTATAGAATTATTTATGATAAAACGGTGTACGGCTGGGAGGATTCGACGGAATCGTCGATGAAGGAATTCCATAGAAAGATCCGGATCAGTGCGGGAAACTTCAATTGTCTTAAGGATATCATCCATTTGCTTCATCCGAAATATGGATTTATCGCTTTTGGTTTTTTTTCCCATAAGATCATCCGATGGTTTGTCCCGTTCTTGCTGGTGATCATTTTTTTATCGAGTCTTTTTCTGAGCGGTGATTCAAAAATATTTGCAGTAATTTTTGATATGCAGTTGGTGTTTGCCGGTTTGGGATGTATAGGCCTGATCCTTGACAGGATATCACATCCGTTGAAACTCTTTACGCTTCCATATTATTTTTTGCTGGCTAATTTAGGACTGCTGATTGGGTTCTTCCGTTTTCTGCGGGGAACGCAAAAGGCTGCGTGGAAGGCAACACGGTAGGTTAAAGTGAAACAATTTGAACGAAAAATAATATTTTTTGATTTCTTTGCGGTCAACCTGGCGTGGATCTGTTATTATTTGCTGCGGGTGGAAAGCCGTATCATCGAGGTGCAGGCGCAACCGGATCTGATCATGCCGATGATGATCATGTATCTGTTTTGGCTGTCGGTCTTTATTTTTTTTGGATTGTACCGGGCATGGTACGCAAAATCACGGACCGATGAATTTGCGGCGATCTTCCGGGCGATTTCTGTAGGATGCATGGGATTGTTCTTCGTCATTTTCTTTGATGACGAACGGAATGCAACATATTCGGCAAATCGTTCCATTATTTTAATGTATTGGGTTCTGATGCTTTTCTTTGTCGGCGTCGGCAGGATCGGCGTCCGCAGTTTCCGGAAACGATTATTGATGCGGGGGATAGGGCAAAGTGAAACGATTATCGTGGGGACGGGGGCAAAAGCAATAGAGCTGTTTGAATCGGTAAAAAAATATCCGGCGCTTGGATACAAAGTGATCGGATTCCTTTCGCTCGACGATACAAAGAGTCTACTTCCGCTTCCCGTTCTTGGGGTGATCGATAATATTCCGGAACTAATACAGAGCAGAGGGATCCGGAACATCCTGCTCGCACTTGATTCGCAGCAGAGGGAAACGGTTCTCAGTGTTGTATCGCTTTCTACCGGGTTCGATGTTTCCATCAAAATAATTCCGGATATGTATGATATTATTTCCGGGCAGGCGCGGACGAATCAGATATACGGCTTTCCTCTCATCGAGATCATGCCGCATATCATGCAGCCGTGGGAAGAGAGTGCGAAACGATTAACGGATATCATAGTATCGATCCTGATCTTAACCATCTCTTCCCCTATATGGATTTTTGCAGCGATAGCGATCAGGCTGAATTCACCGGGGCCTCTTGTCTATAGTCAGGAGCGGGTAGGATTCAACGGGAAATTATTTTATATGCATAAATTCCGGTCAATGTATCAGGATGCAGAATCGAGGACCGGTCCGGTCTGGGCAACAACCAACGATCCGCGAATCACGTCGGTAGGAAGATTTTTACGGAAAACACGGCTTGATGAGATTCCTCAGTTCTTTGATGTTGTCCGGGGAGAAATGAGTCTGGTGGGTCCGCGTCCAGAGCGACCGCATTTTGTTGATATGCTGTCAAAAGAGATTCCTCTTTATAAACGGAGACTCTCGGTAAAACCGGGAATTACGGGTTGGGCGCAGATCAAACAGGGATATGATACGTCAATAGAAGATGTGAAATCAAAAGTGAGATACGATCTTTTTTATATAGAAAACATGTCGTTCAGGATGGATATCAAAATCCTGTTAATGACTTTTTATGTCATGATAACCGGTAAAGGTAACTAATGCCAAAAGCACTTGTCATTATCCCAACGTTCAACGAAGCGCAAAATGCGGAAAAAGTCATCACCGAAGTTCTTCAGCAATCCGAGATTGTGGAAGTGCTTATTGTGGATGATAATTCACCCGATGGTACTGCGGACATTGTAAAGAAAATGATGGAATCGAATCCGCGCATTCACATGCTGCAGCGTGCACGAAAACTCGGTCTCGGAACGGCATATGTTGCCGGATTCAAATATGCCATCGAGCGGAAGTTCGATTTTATCTTTGAGATGGATGCGGATTTTTCGCATAATCCGAAAGAAATTCCCATCATGCTCAGCAAAATGGATGAATGCGATGTGCTTATCGGTTCGCGCTATATTAAAGGAGTGAATGTCGTGAACTGGCCGATGAAGCGGCTGATCCTGAGCTATTCTGCCAACATCTATACACGCGTGATCACCGGAATGCCTGTGCATGATGCAACGGCCGGATTCAAATGCTATAAACGGAAAGTGCTTGAGTCAATCAATATCGACGGTTTACGCTCAAACGGTTATGCGTTCCAGATAGAGACAAACTTTCTTGCATGGAAAAAAGGATTCACCCTGCTTGAGATGCCGATCGTTTTTGTTGATCGTCGCGTAGGCGTCTCCAAGATGAACAAAAAGATTGTGTATGAAGCGGCCTTCATGGTATGGAAGTTAAAAGCGCGAAGTATATTCAATAAATTATAACTCACTCATCATACGCTAACAGTTGTTTATATCGATCCTTCCTGATGGACATTTCTGTCATCATTGTTAATTACAACGTCCGCGAATTTATGAACAATGCGCTCATCTCATTGTTCAAGGCGCTCGAGGGATATTCATCGGAAATATTTGTTGTCGACAATGCGTCAGATGATGGAAGTGTTGAACTTGTCCAGAAAAAATTTCCGCACGTTAATCTTATCATAAATTCCTCCAACGTTGGGTTTGCAAAGGCGAACAATCAGGCTCTTAATCGGTCAACGGGAAAATATCTACTTCTGATCAATCCGGACACCCTGGTTCAGGAAGACACCTTCGAAAAACTTATCGCATTTTTTGATGCTCATACTGAAGCGGGAATGCTTGGATGCAAGATCTTGAATCCCGACGGCACGCTGCAGCTTCCCTGCCGAAGGAGTTTCCCGACACCGTGGACTGCATTCACAAAGACATTCGGACTGAGCGCACTCTTCCCAAAATCAAAAATATTTGCGCGCTACAATCTTACCTATTTGGATCCGGACGATACGTATGAAGTGGACGCCGTCAGTGGTTCATTTATGATGATCAACCGGAAAGTATTTGAGAAGATCGGCGGTTTGGACGAAAAATTTTTTATGTATGGTGAAGATCTGGATTGGTGCTTCCGTGTTCAACAAGCAGGGTGGAAAGTCTATTATGTTCCTACAACATCCATCATCCACTACAAAGGGGAGAGCACTAAACGGAGCGACATAGACGAGTTAAACGTTTTCTATAATGCGATGCGATTGTTTGTCCGCAAACATCACACCGGATCACCGGTCTTTGAATGGTTCATCTATTCCGGTATTTATTTTAGAAGGATTCTCGCTAATTCGGCCCGTTTGGTAAAACCGGCTGCTGTTGCTGTGCTTGATATGGCGATCGTTATCGGCACGATCCTGATAGGGGAGTATATCCGGAAAAATGCACTGTTCACTTTTCCCCTCTATGCTTATCCGTGGACATTCATTATCCCGGCATTTATAGTATTTACATCGTTGTTGTTATACGGAGTCTATTCCGAGTTCAAACTTTCCGTCTCGCGTTCTTTTGCCGCAGTGTTTTCGGCGTTCACGGTAATAGCGGCGATGGTTGCGTTCGAAAAGGATTTTGCATTCAGCCGTATGATTATGCTGATCTCGGGAGGTTTATCGCTGATGTTTATACCGGGCTGGCGGCTGCTGTTACGGCTGCTTGGTTTCGGCGAAAAGACGTCGCGCACGACATTGTTTGGCAGGCGTACGCTCATTGTCGGAGCCGGGCAATCGGGTCAGGAGATCGTGAAAAAACTTCGTGCAAAGGTTGGTGGCGGTTATTCCGTTGTCGGTTTTATTGATGTCAATCGAAAACGTGTCGGTGAAAAGATTCAGGATATCGAGATCCTTGGTAGTATGGAGACGATCGGGAAAGTGATCCAGGATCAGCATATCAGTGAAGTGATCTTCTCTTCCGATGCTGTTTCATATTCAACAATTCTTGATGTTATAGCGAAGAACCGTAATCGTTTTGTTAATTTCAGACTGGTGCCGAATAATCTTGAAGTGATCATCGGCAAGCCGAGCATCGATCAGCTGGATGAGATCCCGTTTATCGAGATCGATTATAATATCGGGAAATTGGGAAATCGCTTTGTAAAACGTTGTTTTGACATTCTGTTCAGTCTTTTCTTTTTGATTTCCATTGCCCCTTTTGTATATTTTATTCGTGTTTTTTCAAGGCGGCCGGCGGGAGGTTTTGTTAAGGCGATCATGCGGCTTCCCTTTGTTCTGTCCGGTTCCATGAGTATTGTCGGCTATTTTTCACCTGCACAGAAGAATATTTTCGGTGGTAAGCCCGGCGTCACCGGGTTGATACATATCCAAAATGAAAATGCACTAAGCATTGAGGAACGGGAGCAATACGATCTTTATTACGCAAAGAACCAATCGTTAATTCTGGATCTGGAGATCATCGTTAAGTCGCTTCAAAAGTGGATCCAAAATAAATAAAGAATGTGTCCGTAATCTTTCGGAGTACGTATGGCAAAAGTTGTCCTGGAATTTGAAAAACCGATCTTCGAACTTGAACAGAAGATTGAAGAAATTAAAACTCTGTCCGATAACGTTGATGTTTCCGACGAAGTGAAGACCCTTGAAAAGAAAGTAAGTCAGCTTCGTGAGAACATCTTCTCCAACCTTACGCGCTGGCAGCGTGTGCAGCTAGCACGACATCCTGAGCGTCCCTACACGCTCGACTACATCCAAAACATGACGACCGATTTTGTTGAATTGCACGGTGACCGTGCTTTTGGCGACGACAAAGCGATCGTGGGTGGATTTGCAAAGCTCGGAGATCAGCCGGTGATGATCATCGGCCACCAGAAGGGACGCGATACCAAATCGAATTTATACCGAAATTTCGGTATGCCGAATCCGGAAGGATACCGTAAAGCTCTCCGGTTGATGAAACTTGCAGTGAAATTCAACCGCCCAATTATTACGATGCTGGATACACCCGGCGCCTACCCTGGTCTGGAAGCGGAAGAACGCGGACAGGCAGAAGCGATTGCAAGAAATCTTTTTGAAATGTCGCATTTCCCCGTTCCCATTATCGTGGTGATTATCGGAGAAGGGGCATCCGGCGGTGCGTTAGGTATCGGCGTGGGAGACAGGATTTTGATGTTGGAGAATACATGGTATTCCGTTATTGCACCGGAATCCTGTTCATCTATTCTTTGGAAGAGTTGGGAATTCAAAGAGCAAGCAGCAGAAGCATTACGATTAACTCCGCCGGATTTGCTGGAACAAAAGATTGTTGATTTGATCATTCCGGAGCCGCAAGGCGGGGCGCACAGAAATCCGCAACAGGCAGCTATGATCTTGAAAGATGCATTACTGGATGAACTCAAAACCCTGCGAAAATTGAAACCGGAGAAACTTGTGGAACGCAGAATTGAAAAGTTCTGCAATATGGGTGCATGGAATGAGTGATAAGGGAGTCTCGTTCACAACGGATATTCGTGTTCGATATGCCGAAACGGACGGGATGAAGGTTGTGTACCACGGAAACTATCTGACCTATTTTGAGGAAGCACGCACAAACCTGTTCCGGAATATAGGTGTTGTATATTCCGAAATAGAAAAAGCGGGGTTATACCTTGTTGTTGTGGAAGCACACGTACATTATCGCCGATCCGCATTGTATGATGACATCCTACTTGTGAAAGCGACATTGAAAGAAATGGGAACATTAAAAATTACGATTGATTACGAGATCACCAGGGATAATGACAATGAAATTCTTGTATCTGGTCAGACCGTTCATGCATTTACCAATGCAAAAACCGGCCGGCCGGTTCGTCCGCCGCAGGAATACATGCAAATAATGAAAAACTATTTTTGATATGATGAAAAAAGAACTCCTCGAAATACTCTGCTGCCCTGAATGTAAAGCAGATCTGATCTATGATGAAAAAAAATCTACGCTGACTTGCACGTCTTGCAAAACGGTCTATGAAGTGAAGGACGGAATACCGATACTACTTCCCAAGAACGATGGAAATTAATTATCTCCACGATAGCCGCATCGGCAGACTTATCGAACAGGCGCTGTTCGAAGATGTCGGTTTCGGCGATATCACTAGCGAATCGCTAATACCCGAAGAACAACTTGGCAAAGCCGAACTGATTGCAAAAGAGAGCGGAATCATATCCGGAATTGATATTGTTACGCTTGTTTTTAGTTGTGTGGATGGTCAGGTTACATTTGAACCAAGCGTACAGGACGGCGCCCTTGTTGAAAAAGGAGTGACTCTAGGCCAATTACACGGGCCGGTGAGGAGTCTCCTGACAGGTGAAAGAGTGGCGCTCAATTTTCTTCAGCGCATGTCGGGTATAGCCACCCTCACGCATAAATATGTTCATGCTGTTGCCGGAACGAAAGCGAAGATCACCGATACGCGCAAGACCGTTCCCGGTCTTCGTGTGCTCGACAAAAAAGCGGTGCTGGACGGAGGGGGAATTAATCACCGGTTTGCTCTCGATTCGATGGTGTTGATCAAGGATAATCACATAGCGGCGGCCGGAGGTATCACCAATGCTGTTCAGCGGTGCAAGGAATTCCTAAAGAAGAATCAGACGGAAATGAAAATCGAAGTTGAAACAACTTCCATTGAGCAAGTGAAAGAATTGCTGACCATCGGTGGAATAGACAGGATCATGCTGGATAATTATCCGCTTGACCTGATGAACGAAGCAGTGAAACTAATCAATGGTATTATTGAAGTAGAAGCATCGGGGGGTGTTAATTTGCAGAGTGTCCGGTCGATTGCGGAAACAGGTGTTGATGTTATTTCCGTCGGAGCATTGACGCATTCTCCAAAAGCATTGGATATTTCACTGGAATATCTTCCGTAACATTTCTTTTCGGCCCCATATTTCGTTGATTTTTTATCAGTGAGGTTTGGGGCTAAATTATTTTCTTATGTTTGAACAGATAAAGCGACTTGGAGCAGATACAGCAATCTACGGCATCAGCACTGTCCTGGCGCGTTTACTGAATTTTGCCCTTGTACCATTGTATGCGAACATCCTGACGACTGCAGAATTTGGTGTCGTTGCCAACGTATATTCGTATGTTGGCTTCATTTTTATTTTTTACAGCTTCGGAATGGAGTCATCCTATTTCCGGTTTGCATCCTCCAAAGAGATCGGTGAAGTTAAGGATAACTTCAGCACGCCGTATCTTTCCATCGCTTTCGTTTCCGGATTATACTCCGTTCTCATGTTGTTGTTTGCGGCGCCGCTCACGTCTGTGTTTCAGATCGATGTATCGCAGTCAAAAATTCTTCTTTTTGCTTCCGGCATACTCTTTTTTGATGCGATAGTCATGATCCCCTACGCATCGCTCCGTCTGCAGCGGAAAGCGAAATTCTTTGCCGGCACAAAGATGTTCAATATCGTGCTTACGGTGATTCTGAACATCATTACTGTCTATTACCTGCGGTGGGGAATCGAAGGGATCTTTTTGAGCAATCTCGCAGCGTCGGTCTGTACGTTCATCCTATTGCTCCCCGGTGTGGTCGCGCAGATCAAGTTCTCCTTCCACAAAGGACTCTTAAAAGAACTGCTCAAATTCGGATTGCCGATTGTTCCTGTGGGCGTTTCCGGTATCCTGCTTCAGCTTGTCGATCGTCCGATCCTGAAATTATTGATGGACGATTCAGCGGTCGGCATTTATCAGGCAAATTACCGCCTTGGAATTTTCATGGCGCTGATCACCGGTATGTTCGAGTTTGCGTGGAGGCCGTTCTTTTTGTCGCACGCAAAAGACCCCAATGCAAAATCCATTTTTGCGCGAGTGATGACATATTATCTTGCCATCAGTGCTTTTATATTCCTGGCTCTTTCCTTTTTTCTTGAACACATCATCCGTTACAAGTTTTTCGGCAAAAAATATATCCTTCCCCCGGAATACTGGTCGGGACTTGAGGTCGTACCGCTGGTGCTGCTGAGCTATATTTTCAGCGGGATAGGGACAAATCTCAATGCCGGTATTCAGATCGAAAAGAAAACGAAATATCTTTTTCCCACATCACTGTCCGGTTCGGTTACAAAAATTGTTCTGACATTTCTTCTTGTTCCGCATTTTGGCATAATGGGTGCTGCGTATGCAACGCTGCTCGGCTATCTGATGGTTGAGATATCGCTTTATGTTGTTGTACAAAAATTCTATTATATCGAATATGAATTTGTCCGGATCGGTAAACTGGTCCTTTCGGTTGCCATTGCTTTTTTCCTGGTGAAGATCGCCGGTGTGGGTATTCTGATGAAGTGCGGAATATTTTTGTTATGGTGTTACAGTTTGTTCCTGATCGGATTCTTTACCAAGGGAGAACTGCAGAGGGTAAAGAACTTATTCCTGAAAACAACTTGACATCAGGTTTATGAAATCGTATCTTGATTTCAAGAAATACTGATCTTTTCCATACTTTGTGTTGGTGTCCCGAGAATATTCGGGGTGAAAATGGGAATTCCGTTCATTCGGAAGCTGACCCGCAACTGTGATTAGCGCCAAAAGCGCTATAAGCCAGGAGACCTGCCAATACTGATCTTGATTCACCTTCGTGGAATGAGGTGGCAGAAAGTTTTGAACCTGAAAATTTTTCGTGCCTCATATTGTTTGAGGCATTTTCATTTTAAAGTATATACATAAGGAGCGAGTATGAATTCAAACACAAAAATAGTTATAGGTGTTGTGTTGGTTTTGGCAGCGGCGTTTTCCCGATTGATTCCCCATCCGATGAACTTTGCGCCGATCACGGCCATTGCACTGTTCGGCGGCATGTATTTTGACAAACGTATAGCGCCGATTCTTCCTTTGGCGGCACTCATGATCAGCGACTATTTCCTCGGATTCTATTCGGGGATAGTTTGGGTCTACAGTGGTTTTCTCATTGTTACATTTTTAGGCATGTTGGCTTCGAACAGAAGATCGGTCGGCATAACGGCTGGTTCCACATTGGCCGGATCTGTCCTGTTCTTTGTTGTCACAAATTTTGGTGTTTGGCAAAGCGGTACATTCTATCCGATGACAATGGGTGGATTGGTCGAATGTTATGCAGCCGCTGTTCCTTTCTTCCGCAATGCGCTTGTTGGTGATGTTTTTTATGTGACGGTGCTTTTTGGTTCCTATGAATTGGCGATGAAATACCTGCCGAACACTTCGGCGCAAAAAGTATAACTTGCATTTGTTCATCGTTTGAATGAACAACAAATGTTCTTTTTCATAATAATGTCGGTGCCCCGGTAATGCTATCGGGGTGAAAATGGGAATCTCGTGGATCATTCATTGATCAATCGAGAGCTGACCCGCAACTGTAATTGGCGCCGAAAGCGCCATAAGCCAGGAGACCTGCCGCCATATTATTCAATACTCCTTCGAGGACTGAGGATGGATTGAGAAATATTCCGTGCATGCACATTTTCTTGGCCCAGCTTTCTTCGTTTTGAAGGTTGGGCCATTTTTTTTTGGGGATTTATCATGAAATATCTCATAGCAATACTTTTTGTGTCGTTCAACGCTTCAGCGCAGGAACTTCCCGTATCCGTAAGTCATGACAGCACAATCGTTTTTCCCATCAACGAGGTGATCGTTTCGGCCACTCGGTCAGCCAAACCGGCGGCAGAAGTGGGAAGAAGCGTGACTATCATCAGTGCCGGACAGATAAAGAACTCCGCTGCTGTTAGTATCGGTGAACTGATCGGCCGGCAGCCGGGAATGTTCGTTGTCGGTGCGGGACAGAATCCCGGAATGACCCAAACCATTTTTACCAGAGGCGCTTCCAGCAACCACACTACAGTCATGGTGGACGGTGTGCGCATCGCCGATCCTTCAACAGTCAACAATGCCCCTGACCTTTCCGAGCTTTCATTCATCGGAATGGACAGACTGGAGATCGTTCGCGGTTCACACAGTACGCTGTTTGGATCGTCCGCAATCGGCGGAGTGATGAATTTCATTTCTCAGCGTTCCTCGAAACAGGGGCTCCATATCAATGCAGAAGGGTCAAGCGGTATGTTCGGTAAAAAGACATTCTTTCTAGGAGAAGATGTCGCAGTGCAATTTACGGATAACACAGGACTGTATGTGAATACCGGTTTTTCCAATGCCGCTGTGCAGGGTCTGGATGCAACGGTCGATACGGTGAAGAATCCGTTGGTTTTCAAAAATCGCGACAGGGATGGATTTCATAAATTGGACGCATACGGGAAGATTGGTTACGACGGTGAGCGGTTCGACATTCATTTTTCCTACAAATATAATACTCAGCAGACCGACATCGACCGTAGTGCATATGTTGATGATAACAACTATACTCTGGACTTCAAACGTAGCCTCTACACATTTGGTGCATCCTATGCTGTGAATGACCTCCTGGATCTCCAATATATCGGAGGGATCTCCGCAATGAATAGGACCAGCGTGAACGATTCCTCGGTTGTGGATAGAATGGGGACGTTTGACCATTCATTTTACCGGTCGTTGTATGAGGGGACAACGATATCCCATGAACTGCAGAATAATTTTACGCTGAATGGTTTTGACGGTGTGATCGGAACAGGTCTCTACAACGAATTGATGAACAACAGCGTCAATATTTTCTCCTGGAGTTCTTACGGCGTTTACAGATCTGATTCCAATCTCGATTCACTGGACTTACATTCGTCCACAAAAAGTTTGTTTCTGCACGTGAACATCAGCGGGGAAGCCATTAGTTCCTTCCTTCGCGATCTTTCTGTCTCAGTCGGCGGCAGGTACAATCATCATGATGCGTTCGGTACGAATGCAACCTATGAACTTCGTCCTTCGTTCAGGGTATTTACAAATGGACTGCTCTTTGCTTCGTATTCGACTGGATTCAATGCTCCTTCGCTATATCAACTTTACGCACCGGATACATACTACACATCAACGGTGACGAGGGGGAATAAGAATCTGAAACCGGAGCGGTCTGCATCTTTTGAAATAGGATTTCGCCAGCAATTGGGAAAATCAGTGAACGTCTCTGCGACATATTTCAACTCTGTCATCGAAAATTATATTGAGTATGTTTATCTTTGGGATAAACATATTGGGATCGATACGCTCGCAAACGATTTCCTCCGGGATGACTATCGGGGTGATTCGTATCTGAATCTCGGTACGCAGAACACCAGAGGAGTTGAACTGACAGTGAATGCCCTTGTGATGGACCACTGGCATATTACTGCTGATGTAAGTATCGTTACCGGGGAATTGAACTACCGTGCATCGGATATCAATGCTGTTCAAACACAGGGGAATCATGTGCAGATATACGCTAACGGCGCATTCCTGACCCGTTCGGTAACATCGAAAGGACTTGTGCGCAGACCGAGCACTGCACATTTGCAGATTCAGTATTCTCAACCTGAATTCTTTATGACCAGTGTGGATTTAACAGTTGTCGGTCCGCGCGATGATGTCTATTACGAATCATCACTCGGTCCGTTCGGCGCGCTGAACAATGTCACTGTCCCCGGCTACTTCCTTCTGGACCTGTCGCACAAACAAATTCTGTCGGATTCATTTTCATTGATCGGTAGAGTCGAGAATATTTTTGATACGAAATACAGTGAGATCAATGGTTTCACAACGAGAGGACGCGGTGTGTTTTTGAAGTTGAGCTATTCAATGTAACAATCCGCAGTTTTTGGACTCACTGTGTGGGGATGATTATTCATCCCCTTTTTTGTTATTTTATGGCTATATTGTTGAGAAAATTTACCATATCTAAGGGAAAAAATGTCTTCAATTTCTATTTCGACAGGTTCATTACAGGAAAATCTTAATAATCAGCATACCGTATTCGCCGCACATTCAATTATCAAACGCCTTTGGGAAAAAGACCATACTGTATGGCGAAGTGAAGATGTGCACAAGAAATCCATCCTCAACCGATTAGGCTGGCTGAACAGTCTGGATCTGATGCTTTCAAATATAGATTCTTTGACAGCATTCGGTAACGAGATAAAAGACGCCGGGTTCAAAAATGTTGTTGTACTGGGGATGGGTGGTAGCAGTTTGTGTCCTGATGTATGCCGTGCAACATTCGGATCAGCCGTTGGATTCCCCGGTCTTCTCGTTTTAGACAGCACCAATCCGACATCGGTGTTGCGGATAGAACAACAGATCGATCTTGCTAAAACGTTGTTTATTGTCGCTTCAAAATCCGGCGGAACAACGGAAACTAATATGTTCTACCAATATTTCTATGATCGTGTCGGATCGGTTAAAAAAAATCACGGCGAGAATTTCATTGCGGTAACAGACGCAAACACAAAAATGGAAAGCATCGCAAAGGAGAAACAGTTCCGCAGAATATTCATCAATCCGGAGGATATCGGCGGAAGATATTCGGCGCTTTCCTATTTTGGACTTGTTCCAATGGCCCTGATCGGTATGGATATCAAAAAGTTGCTTCATTCTGCCGATGAAATGAGAAAGCAGTGTCAGTTTGAAACAGTGCAGAATCCTGCGGCTCAGATTGGTCTGTTAATGGGTGAAGCGCATAATGAAGAAATTGATAAGATGTCTTTCGTTATGTCCGATGAGATCGCAACATTCGGATATTGGGCCGAACAATTGATTGCTGAAAGTAATGGGAAGGAAGGAAAGGGGATTCTGCCGGTTGAAGGGGAGATCATTCCTCAGGAATTTGACCCCTCCCGTTTTGGCGCGGATAGATTCGTTGTATTCGTATTGTTGGAGAAGGAGGCTCATAAGTATGTGCAATTGCAAAAAGAGCTCGCAGGGAAGAATATACCCTTTGTCACAATAATTCTGAAAGATATTTACGAACTCGGATCTCAATTCTTCCAGTGGGAGTTTGCAACTGCAATATCAGCGATTGTGCTGAAGATCAATCCTTTTGATGAACCGAACGTGAAGGAAAGCAAAGATAATACTGTCGGCGTTATCAATGAGTATAAGGAAAAAGGGAAACTACCGGTAAAGAATATGGTACATTCCGATGCACAATGTATCGTGTTCGGAGAGCCGTCGTATGTTTCGTCATTTCCCACCGGAACGGTTTCTGCTTTATTAAAGCGACATTTCTCGGGTAAGAAGGACGAAGATTATATAGCGCTCCTTGCTTATGTAGACCAAAACAGCGCCAATGAGAAATCTCTCTATTCGTTGCGTGAAGAATTGACAAAGCTTTATGGACTTCCCGTTACCGTCGGGTTTGGACCTCGGTATCTGCACTCAACGGGTCAACTGCACAAGGGTGGGAAACCAAACGGTATATTTTTGATCATTACGGCCGACGAACCGAAGGATGTGAACGTACCGGGCGAGATATTCACTTTTGAAGTGCTTAAAAACGCACAGGCGCTTGGTGATTATCAATCGTTCGCCAACAAAAAATTACGTTTGCTCCATATTCACCTTACAGGGACAGTCAACGATGGATTGTCAATGCTTCAAAAGAACATACTTAACGGATGAGAATATCATGAATGAATTAATTGCATCGTTCAAGCACGGACTTATTGTTTCCTGCCAAACGGAAACCGATGATCTGTTCAATTCACCGCAGCTGATGACCAAGTTTGCACTCTCCGCTCAAATGGGAGGTGCTGTCGGTATTCGTACGGAAGGTGTTGAAAACATCATGGCATTTCATGCTGAAATTGACCTTCCCATTGTCGGTATTATTGACGGACAGTTTGAGAACGGCTGGATTTGTATAACGCCTGATTTCAAGGATATTGAAGCAATCCTGAAAGCAGGCGCAGATATCGTTGCTCTCGATGTTACACCAAGGAAGCGTCCTAACGGCATGGACGGGATCGAATTCTTCGATGAGGTCAGAAACCGTTTCGACGTTCCGCTTATTGCAGACATCTCTACGTTTGAAGAGGGAATTCGTGCAGCAGAAATGGGTGCCGATGCGATAGCAACAACACTGTCAGGATATACGGAACAGACGCAAAAATATCTGAACGATGAGCCGGACTTCCGGTTGATCGAAGAACTATCCCGTGCGGTGAAAGTTCCGGTTATGGCGCAGGGGAGAATCTGGACACCTCAGCACGCAAAAGATGCGTTGAAGGTTGGTGCCTTTTGTGCCGTGGCTGGTTCCGCAATAACACGCCCTCGGTCGATTACGAAAAAATTTGTCGATGCATTGAATATGAAGAACAGTTAACCAGAAAGACAAATTCCGGACCACCGAATGAAAAAATTTCTGCTGCTCATTTTCCCGATATATCTTTATACGCAATCCGTATATCTCCCGGTCACGCATCCTGTTTACGGCTACCTTGATAAGATGGAAGCGAAACAAATCATTTCCGGATACCGCGATGCTGTGAAACCCCTTTCCCGGGAAACAATCGGAAAGTTCATCATCCAAATAGACACAAGTTCTTCAGTATTGACCGAAGTGGAAAAGAAGGAGCAGTTTTTCTATAAGGAGGAATTTTTTCAGGAGTTAGAAAACGTCGGTTATGAAAATATCATTGAAGAACGGTGGCATTTGTACCAATACAAAAGTGATCCCGGGAATATTAATATCGATTTGATCGGTGGTTACACCTACCACGACCGTGCTGACGGAAAATTCACCAAAGTCATTTCCAATGGGTTGAATGTCTACGGATACTTAGGTAAACAGGTCGGTGCATATTTTATGTTCCGTGATAACGGCATATCGGGTTCATTTATTCATGGTGCATATCCGTTTTCATCAACTCCGGCTCAAGTTATTTTGAGTAATAATGGGGGGAATGTTTTTTATGATCCTGTTGAAGTACAGGTAAATGTAGATATAGGATTTGCGACTCTCTCTGTGGAAAAAATGCACAATTCGTGGGGTGCAGGAGAACAAGGAAATATCATTCTTTCGAATAAAGCACCCTCATATCCGCAAATTAAGATCCGGGCTAAACTTGGAGAGAATATAGACTTTACATACCTGCACGGGTGGTTGTATTCCGGTATTATTGATTCGAATCGTTCCTACCAAAATCCGGATGTGTCCGGGTTTACCGGATTCCGGCCGGTCTATCGTCAAAAATACATTGCATCCCATATGATTGAATTCACTCCTTGGGACGGGGTCGATCTCGCATTCGGAGAATCGGAAATTTACGGCAGCCGTAGCCCTGAATTATTATATCTCATTCCCGTTATGTTCTTCAAAGCAGGGGAGCATTGGATGAGTGACACCGATAATTCTCAAATGTTTCTTTCTGCCGATCTGAATGTCGTGAAAAACCAAAATTATTATATGTCGCTGTTCATCGATGAAATGTCGACCCAAGATTTTACCAAAGCTGACCGTCAGCATAATCAGTTGGCATTTACTGTCGGGACCAAATTATATGATCTGGTAATTCCCGATTCAAGGATCATGGTAGAATATACGCGTATCAATCCATGGGTATATAATCACCGGTTTTCCGATGATACGTACCAAAATCATTCGATTAACCTGGGACATTGGATAGGACAGAATGCGGATCTATTGTCAATCGGATTTTTTTATAAGCCGATGTTCAATCTTGAAGTTGGTCTGTTTTTTGAGTCTCTCCGAAAAGGGGGAAAAGACTCGACGATTCACCAGTATAGGCTTCCCACCCAGACCATTTTATACAGTCCTCTCACAAAACAGCAAACGATCGGTTTTGTCAGTACGTATGAACCGATTCGTGATCTTCAGATCGATTTCAAGGTGCTGCAAAGCCGTTTTACGACGCAGGTGACAACATCAAGTTATTCATACATCTACGATCCGTATGAATATTATATCACGTCAGACTATGCTAAAAAGTGGGACATTTTTGTCGGAATACGCTATAATTTTGATTGATGTTAAACTTCACGGTCAATGGTAGTGTCAAAACGTCATAAAATGAATGAATCAATCCGACGAACTCCAGCTAATTAAAGACTTCAATAACGGAAACGAACAAGCGTATAATCAACTTGTTCTGCGTTATAAAGAAAAAATTTATTGGATTGTCCGCCGGATGATCCCGGATCATGATGATGCAGATGATGTAACACAGAATGTCTTCATCAAGGCATACCATTCTCTGAGTTCGTTTAAAGGAGATTCGAGTTTCTACACGTGGATCTACAGGATCGCGATAAATTTATCGCTAAATGAGATCCGCCGAAAGAAGGTTCGGAAGACATTCGCGATTGACGAAGATATTCATCAGATCCGGTCGTTGGATGATCATCCGCTGGAACTGCTGGAAAAAGAAGAGCGGACAAAACAAATACACGAGGCGATCGAACGGCTGCCGGAAAAACAAAAAAAAGTCTTTGTGCTGAGGTATTATGAAGAGTTGCCTTATGAAGAGATTGCAAAGATTCTGAAGACAAGTGTTGGCGGACTGAAAGCAAATTATTTTCATGCAGTTAAAAAAATCGGAGTATATCTAAAACATGAACGCTAACGAACTTCATGAACTTTTAATCGGTTATGCGGAAGGGACTCTTTCGCCCGACCGTAAAACAGACGTTGAGAGAATGCTTCTCAATTCACCGGAACTGCAGAGTGAGGTTGAGTTACTGCATTCTGTCTTTCAGGAATTGAATACCGAAGTCGAACGATCGGTTCCAAATCATTATTTCACAAATTTTTTGCCGAGACTGAGGGATAAATTGGAGGGTGGAAGTGTCCACTCGTACTGGTCCTTCAAGAAGCTGCTGCATATGTTGTATCAGCCCGCTCTTGCAATGCTGATCGTCGTTTCATTTTATGGATTATACCATTCATTCAGTCCTGAAGTGAGTCAGTCATCTATTTACACGCTAGTAAAGGAATTTGAACAAAGTGAAATTATTGTAGCAATCGATGAAACTTCTCTGTTTACGGCTAATACGGCGGAGAACATTATGGAAACAAAACTAACGGGTGAACTGTTCGGAATAGATCCGACGGTATATCAGACGGAGAATGAAGTGTTCGCCATGCTCGAAGAGCAGGATGCCGAGCAGGTTGTGGAGCGTATACAAAAGACAGGAAATCAATAGGAGACCCTATGAAATATATCTTACCATTATTATTATTCATGATGCCGATCATGGTTTTTGCTCAACCGCCGGAAGGGATGGGCGGACGGTTCCAGCGGCCTATGGAACGCCTTGAGAGCTACAAGAAGATTCGTATGATCGAAGCGCTTAAACTGGACGAAGAGACTGGTCTGAAACTTGTGAAGCGCTATAATAAACACCGTGAAACGATCAAGGATCTTGAGGGAGACCGCGCAAATCTGATCGATAAACTCGAATCACAGTTAAGCGCTAATGCAAGCGACGCTGATTTGCAAAAAACGTTCAATGAATTCTTCGAGATGGAAAAGAAGATCGGCGAAGCACGAAAAAAATATATTGAAGAACTGAAAGAGATCTTTACGAACAAACAGATCGCCGAATATATGATCTTTGAACGGAATTTTATGAAAGATCTTCGTAATGTTGTGAAAGATGTCCAAAAAGAACGTCAGCATAAGGAATGACCCGCTGAAGAGTTTTGTTCGTCAAAAAGGTGAAGCAGATTGCTTCACCTTTTTTGTTTATTTTGCATCTTCTGATTTTTAACGATATATTTTTACGTGAATAACAGCAAACATCATATATATCTTGATTACTCTGCAACAACGCCATTGGATGATGAAGTTTCTGAAGTAATTCGGATGCACTTGCGCGATACCTTCGGGAATGCTTCGTCCATTCATTCGTTCGGCCGAACTGCAAAAGCACTATTGGAAGAAAACCGGGAGATTATCGCACGGTCGATCGGTGCGGAAACTTCCGAAGTTTTCTTTACATCCGGCGGAACCGAATCAGACAATCATGCCTTGATCGGCAGGGCATTGGCTCAGCGTCGTACCAGCGGCAAAGATCACATTATTGTTTCAGCCATTGAACATCATGCCGTGCTGGATTGCGCGGAGTATCTGCGTACCCTGGGATTCCGCATTTCAACAATTCCTGTCGACCAAAATGGATATGTTCACCCTGATGAGATCGAAAAACTCATCACCGATTCGACATGTCTCATTTCGGTGATGCATGCAAATAATGAGACAGGTGCAATACAACCGGTGAAAGAAATATCAGCAGTAACGAAAAAGTATGGAATCCCGTTCCATTCGGATACCGTTCAAACCATTGGTAAGATACCCGTTGATGTTAATGATCTTGGGGTTGACCTTCTTGCCGTTTCTGCACATAAGGTCTATGGTCCGAAAGGGATCGGAGCAATCTATATCCGTAAAGGGACCGATCTGGACCCTATTCTTCATGGGGGAGCACAGGAGAGGAATACTCGGCCCGGGACCGAAAATGTACCTCTCATCGCCGGTTTTGCAAAGGCTGTAGAGCGTGCGGAACAGAACAGGGATACATTATTCACTTCGGCTCTGCAGTTTCGGACTGAATTGCTGGGCATCATCACTTCATCCTGCAAAGGAGTGATCAATAATTCTAGCGGGACACAGTCGTTACCCCACATTCTCAGCATTTCTCTCGATCCTTCATTCTACGAGATTGAAAGTGAAACACTCTTGTTCAATATGGATCTTCGCGGAGTTGCCGTTTCGAGCGGTTCGGCGTGTACTTCGGGCAGCGTTCAGCCTTCTCACGTTTTGATGGCCATGGGCAGAGATATCAAAACAACACAAACAACGGTCCGTTTTTCGTTTGGAAAATTCACAACAATTGAGGAAGTTAAAAGTGCAGGCAACACGTATTGTTCTATCGTTCAATCGTTTCTAAAACCTAGTATAGTATAGCAGAGGGTGCATATGAAGAAAAATTTATTTCTTTTTTTGTTATTCATGTTTGGATGTGCAGATCCCGATGAAAATGCATCGAAAAATATTAGAAAAGGCGATGAGTTTTTTAATAAAGGCGAATATGATATTGCGGAATATTACTATGATAAAATTCCGGTAGAAAATCCGCTCTATCAAACAGTCATACGGCGAAAAGAAGAGATCAAAAAAGCTCATGAAGATCCTATGGCGGACACACGAACAGCAAAAAAAGCAAAGGGTGTCTATGTTACAAACCATACGTTTTTCATCAGCAACCCAGGACCAATGCCGGTTCACAGAATTACAATAGTGAATAACACCGATGATAATCTGCAGTTTGTCGAACTGGAGTTTGTGTATCTTGACGAAGAAGGAAACGAAGTGAGTCGCCTATCGACCGTGTTAACAACATACGTTACCAGGAATTCACAGAAGGTTTTTGAAAAGATTACGCCCGGCATCATGAGGGAAAAATTTGCAAAGGCAAATGCTGTGCTGATCAAACCGGTGTTTTATTGAAATGTTTGTTCGACCGTGCGATAGATAATTCCATAGCGTAATCCGCGGTCGCTGACGGTAATGTGTTTAAGTCCGCTTATTTCCATATATCCTATCAAGATCATAATTCCCGCTAGAAGTATGTCGGCACGGCCTGCCGAAATTTGGGGGAACGCTGCTATCTGCTGCAGGGACTTGTCCTTTAACAATCCAAATATCGAACCGACGTCAACTGCTGTAAGTGTATAGCCGCTTACCTTCTCAGGGATATATTCCGGCAGTTGTTGATGCAGTGCGGCAAGCGTTGTGAGTGTGCCGGCTACGCCAACAGCAAATGTCGAAGGAATATTCTTTACGTGTTCTTTAGGGATATGGGAAATAATAACGTCGTGTGCATTAATCAAAGCACTTACCTCAGGCGGTGAGGTTTTTAGAATACGCTCGGTTATTCGTACGCTGCCTAGATCAATACTCACCTTTGAAAGAATGCCGGTTAAATCGCCGGTAATGATCTCCGTGCTACCGCCGCCGATATCGATGACAGAATACCGTTCTGCTCTTCCTATGAATTCCGAAATGCCTCCCCGATATGTCCATTGTGCCTCAGCTTCGCCGGAGAGTATTTCAATTTCAATCCCTGTATTATCTTTGATGAAAGCAATAAATTCGTCCCGGTTCTTTGCATCCCTAACCGCACTGGTTCCAACGGCACAGATCGTATCAACATTGAAATGATTGCAGGTCTCTTTATAGCGACGAAGAAATCCTTCAACACGAAGGAATGTGTCGCGATTGATCATACGATCAGCATCGACTCCTTTGCCGAGTCTTGCAATTACCTGCTCGTCGTGTAGAACGGAAGAGATACCGTTGGCGTTTATTTCTGCAATAAGAAGAAGAATAGTATTCGTACCGATATCGATTGCGGCAGCCTTCATAACCGTTCGGCTGCCATGGCGATCCATTCATTTTCCTGCATCACTGAGATGACCTTGCATTTCCGTTCTGTTAAGGCATTCTCGATGGTTTCCCGGTCGGTGACCAGTAGTCCTGAAAAGAGTATTTTCCCTTGCGGCGAGAGAACAGCGAGCATTTGATCGATCAATTCAAGGATTGTATTGCGGATGATATTGGCGAGAACAATATCGAAATTCTTTTCTGTAACGACATCCAATGAACCGATCCGGATCTCGATCTTTTCCTGCACATTGTTCCGCTGTGCGTTCTCCATACCGTTGTCGAGCGACCATTCATCAATATCAATGCCGAGACAATGCCGTGCACCGAGTTTCACCGCGCCGACCGCTAAAATCCCGGTTCCGGTACCAACATCCAGCACTGTAGTATCCGGCTGTACGAACGTTTCCATTAAACGCAGCATGAGCCGCGTGGTCTCATGATAACCGGTTCCGAAGGTCATTTTGGGATCGATGATAATAACGGTCTTATTAACGTCATGCACTGCATGCCATGAAGGAGTGATCACGAACCTGTCCGAAACATGGATAGGTTGTATGGACTTCTCCCATTCCTCATTCCAATTTTTGTGGTCAATTTCGGTGGTGCCGAGATGCTGAACGTAGGGAAGGTTATACTGATCGGAAAGATCTTTGATGATCAATTCTATCTGTTCATGCCAAGCATCTTTTTTTATGAAACAGTGAATGCCGCGGTCATCTTCCAGAAAACCTTCGAACGGGAACTCTGACAGTACAGCCGGAACGATTTCGCGCGTTTGTTCATCCGGAGGGACGGCAATGTGTATATCAAGATAGGTTTGCTTCATTATTTTTTTATGCGTTGGTTGATCAGCGTATCGACGGTATGTTTGTTCATTTCCAGCCAAAAGATCTGGTCTTGGTAGTTTTCCTGCATTTTCCGGTCTGCTTTGTTGTGACGGACATTCATTCCATAAACAAACCATATCACGGCAACAACGGAAACAGCTGAGAGCGATGTTTGCTGCAGCATTGCAATTTGTATGATCAGCGCAAGAATCCCTGCGATACCGAACCAGAATGATGTTCGGCGGATATTGATCATAATGTGATAGATCATACCGAAGAAGAAAATCTTATCATGCACCGTTACCGGCATAAGATGATTGAGAATATAAAAATAAAGATGTCGTGCATCATCTTCTGTTAACGGAGCAGCGGCTGAAATTTCCCGTGAGCGCTCAAGGATATAAATGCTCGGCTGATTTGTCTGGAACGCTTTCCGTTTTTTTGGAGTCTCTTTGGAATAAAAACTCAATCCGGCAACGAGTGATCCGAGAAGGAACAGCGGCAATCCGAATGCCCACGAGGCGAACGGCAGGAGAGTGATTTCAAAGCCAATGCTGAGCGCATATGCCAGAAAAATAAAATATGCGCCGGGGACAAGGATACGAATGATCTCAAATGTTGAAAAGCGGGTCGGCAGAGTGTTCATGTTATTGTGCCAGTTTGGTGTAGATAAGGGCTGACAGTACTTTGCCAACAGCTTCCAAACTTTCCGAACAGCATTTGTCCGGTGTGTCCTGGTGAGTATGCCAGTGGGGATATTGAAAATCGATGATGTCGATTGTTGGAATGCCGGCCTCATTGAGTGCAAAGTGGTCGTCCGAAATAGATTCTCCCGGAATCCGGATGAATTGTGTTGCGCGAACTTCTTCAGCTGTGCTCCAGACCATGTCCATTAATTGCGGGGCAAAGCGCATGGAGTTTTGTTCCAGAGGAATTTGCAGATCCCTGTCTCCCACCATATCCAGCAGGATCCCGAATCGGGGAGTATACTCCGGACTTTTCGTCTTTGAAAAATGCTTTGCACCGAGAAAATACAAGTCCAGATCGGAACGTCCATCTTTTTGAGAATGCCCGTAGTCTTCGCCATCAACGAAGAGAATATCAACACCGAGAGGCGGCGGATTATTTTTGAAGATCCGTGCAAGTTCGAGCAATACGGCAACTCCGCTGGCACCATCGTTTGCTCCCAGTATTGGCTTGTTTCTGGTCTCCGGATTGGCATCTTCTTCGGCGCGTGGTCTTGTATCCCAATGTGCCACCAACAGGATTCGTTGGGGTGCTGCAGTATTGAATTGGGCAAAGACATTCGTCAGTTGTAATGTTTCATCATATCCTTTTTGAGTGAAATGTTGAAGTGTCACTTTTTCGGAAAATTTCTTTAATTCGCTTTCCAGGTATAATAAACAGTTCCGGTGGCCGTCGGAATTAGGATTTCGAGGACCAAAATTTGTTTGAGCCAGTAGGTATTCAAATGATTGTTTGCCGTCAAATGCCGGGTATAGTTTTTGCATGGCTTGCTGATTTTGTTGTTGTTTCTGAGGTTGTTCAGTCTCTTTCTTCTCGCATGAACTGAGAACGATCAGGAAGGGGAGGAAAAAGATAATCCGGTTGGTTAGTAGTGTGGTAACGGCATTGTGTACTTTGAGCATCTTAGAAAATTCTCATTGGTATTAGATTGTCGAATTGCTATCTTGTCTAAGAATATAATAAATTTAACATTAAATGCCTTTACGAAAAGCGATATACTGGAGTATATTCTGGATCACGCTTTCACTATCGTTTAATGTAGTAATCTACTACACTCACGGTCAGCAAAAAGCCCTCGAATTCCTCACAGGATACATCATAGAGAAATCATTGTCTGTTGATAATCTCTTTGTATTCCTCATTGTATTTACAATATTTGGCGTCGAATTAAAGGACCAGCGGCGTGTTCTGAATTATGGGATCATTGGCGTTATTATCCTGCGGGGTATTCTAATTGTCCTTGGTTCCACGCTTGTTAAGGAGTTCCATTGGATTTTGTATATTTTCGGGGCTATGCTGGTGTATGCCGGCTACCGCGTTGTATATGGAGAAGATGCCAAGATCGAGCCGGAGAAAAACATAGCAGTTCGTCTCGTTCGCAAGATCATCCGGATTGATAACAACTACCACGGACATCGGTTTTTCATAAAGAAAGAGGGGCTTATGTATGCAACCCCGCTTTTCGTCTGTCTCTTAGTAGTAGAAACCACAGATGTGGTCTTTGCCATTGATTCTATACCGGCAATTTTTGCAATTACTACTGATACTTTTATTGTCTTATCCTCAAATTTAATGGCCGTTTTAGGGCTCCGATCCCTGTATTTTGTCCTTGCAGAAATCCATGCATCATTTGAATATGTAAAGTATGGGGTTGGCGTTGTTTTGGCTTATGTAGGCATAAAAATGTTGATTATGGATGTCTATAAGATTGATACACTCGTTTCCCTTGTAATTATTATATCAATTCTCTCGTTTTCTGCAATGCTTTCTTTCCACAAAAACAGTAACCCATCTAAATAAGTATTAGTAATATTTAATTTGCCTCGTTAGCCTAAATTTAGGTACCTTTACAATAGCATTAGGAATAGTTCGACTATTCGGATGCTGCTAAAATACACCCTAAATTAATCAAGGGAAGTTCTCAACAATTTGAGGGAATAATGCGAAAGATTCTATTCAATACTTTCTTATTTGTGCCGATCTTGGTTTTTGGCTGTTTTGACGGCTCATTTTCAGCAAAGTCTGATAAGATCTTTATTCAGGATGAAGTCAGGACTAAACTTGACCAAAAATCCTTAGCAATTTTGAACATTTATGGTAATACAATCCGTAAATATTCAGACAATTACGGAGTAGACTGGCGTTTGGTAGTAGCCGTAATGAAAGTAGAATCTAAATTTGATCATAACGCAGAAAGTCAAAAAGGGGCCAAAGGTTTCATGCAAATAATGCCTGCAACGCAGACAGAAATTGCTGAAAAATTCGGGCTTGAAAGTGATGCATTTGATGATCCGCATGGAAATATCCGCGGTGGCATTTTCTACCTGGCACAGTTGTACAAACAGTTTGGCAACGACGGCATAAGTGAAGAAAATAGGATTAAATTCACACTGGCAGCCTATAATGCCGGTCCGGGGCGCATTTTGGATGCCCAAAAAATGGCAGTTTACGTTAATGATGATCCCAGAGAATGGAAATCTGTTAAAAATTCTCTTCCTTTGTTATCAAAAAAATACTCATCATTTCATAGATTTGTATGGGACGATAAGAAACCATCAAGCGGATACTTTAAAGGATGGAAAGAAACCTCAAATTATGTCGAATCAGTTATGACATATTACGATGAATACAGAAAGGTCTTTAGCAAAAAGGCTTAGTAAAATCAGTAAAATTCAATAAAAAAGGGACGCTATATGCGTCCCTTTTTTTGTATAGAAGAGATTTTTACCCGTTTATGGAAGAAGAACTGCAGCCGAAATAACTGTTGTCCATTTCCCGTCTTTATCGCCTTCAGCCGATTGTGTAACATTGAAGGTTTTCAGAATCTTACCGCTCAGCTTAAAGTGTTTTTCTCTTTCATCCCACGCTACATTAGGGTCAAATTCAAGTCCAAGAGTGGTAGCTAGCATTGTTGCCGCAAGGTCTTCGGCGTATTCACCAGCTTTATCCTCTGTTTCGCCAAAAGGATGATGTTCGGACAGATAACCGTATTGCGAGTCGTCAGCCGCCATTGCCACGCCAATTGATGAAGCGACCAGTCTGTTTGGTTCGTTTGTGGCGTTTCGCGCCATAACGCAGAATGTCACTTGTCCCGGTTCGAGCACTTTTAAACCTTCGGAAACCGGTATGCGTTTACATTTTGGCGGGTAGATACTGGAAACTGTTACAAGGTTGCATTTTTCAATGCCGGCGTTTCGTAAAGCAAGTTCAAATGATTGCAGGTAGTCTTTGTGTCTGCCGACGCCTTTGGTGAAGAACATTTTGGCTGGGACGAATGACAACGTCTCATCTCCTTTTGGGGTTTGTGAAAAAAGAAATTAATGTATCTTTAATTTATAGAAAAACATTTCAAAGATCATCTGATAAAAATCTACACCGTTTGATGTGATGCGAAATATACAGATACTTCCAAATAATGCAAACAGAAAAATTGTTAAAATTACTTCACCTTCAAACCGGAACGACCCTCAGAAATTTTCGTTTTCCCACTTTGATGATCTTCGGCTCGCTCAAAACGATATCAATTTTTGGATCCGAAAGTTTTTCATTATTGACTGTAACGCCTCCTTGCTCTATAAGGCGCCGTGCTTCTCCTTTTGAAGGGGCAAGTTTCGTGTCCGCGAGAAGTTGAAGAATGTTCACCGAACTCCCACGTGTGCCGTAGTTCATCTCTTCGATCTGATCGGGAAGATCCTTCTTAACGAAAATTCTGTCAAACTCATCCTCGGCTGCCTGCGCCGCTTCTGCAGTGTGATACAACGTAACAATTTCTTTTGCCAAACGGCGTTTCATGTCCCGCGGATTGCTCTCAATACCGGATCTGATTCCGTTCAGTTCGGTGTTCGGAATATTTGTGGCAAGCACAAAAAAATCATACATCAGTCTGTCCGGAATGGAGAGTGTTTTGCCGAAAATCTCACGCGGTGAATCGCTGATCCCGATATAATTATCCAGCGACTTGCTCATCTTTTCAATTCCATCCGTGCCCGGCAGGATCGGCATTGTTAATATCACCTGCGCCTCTTTTCCGAATTCGCGCTGTATAGCCCGGCCGACGAGCAGGTTGAATTTCTGATCCGTTCCGCCGAGTTCAATATCAGCATCGATCGCAACGGAATCCATCGCCTGTGCCAGCGGATATAAGAATTCGTGAAGTGAGATCGGTTCTTCTTTGTTGAACCGCATATGGAAATCTTCACGCTCCAGCATCTGTGATACCGTGTATTTGCTTGCCAGTTTGATTACCTCGGCAAAGCTCATTTTCCCGAGCCAGTCTGAATTATAAATCATCTTCAGGTGCTGTTCCGACAGGATCTTTTTTGCCTGATCGAAATAACTTTCACCATTCTTTCGTGTCTCTTCGAGCGTGAGGGAGGGACGCGTTTTACTTTTCCCCGACGGATCGCCGATCATTCCGGTGAAGTCCCCCACGATAAGAATTGCCGTATGTCCCAAATCCTGGAACTGGCGCAGTTTCCGGAGCACTACCGAATGTCCTAAATGCAGGTCAGGCCGGCTGGGATCGCAGCCAAGTTTAACGTTAAGGGGTGTGCCGGTCTTGATCGATTTTTCAATTTTCTGTACGAGGTCCGCTTCGGGAATGATCTCCGAAACACCGCGTTTGATCAGATCCATCTGTTCGTTCAGGGAAGGGAAGGACATATTCAATTTCTGGTTTCTGTGAAATTAGTGTGTAAAATTATGAATTCCGTCTCATTTCACGTTCAACATCGCGCTCTTTGATGGATTCACGTTTATCATGCAGTTTCTTTCCTTTTGCTATACCGAGCTGCACTTTTGCAATTCCTTTTTTGAAATACAGCTTTAACGGAACGAGGGTCAGTCCTTTTTCATTAGTCTTTGTATGAAGTTTTGCGATTTCGCTTTTATTCAGCAGTAACTTTCTGGTGCGGACCGGATCGTGATTGAATTGGTTCGCCTGTTCATACGGACTGATATGCATGTTCAGAAGCCATACCTCTCCGCTTTTCACTAACGCATAGGCATCCTGCAGATTTGCTTTTCCGGCACGAAGCGATTTTACTTCGGACCCTTTTAAAACGATGCCTGCCTCGTACGAATCGAGTATCTCATACTCAAAACGTGCGCGGCGATTGGAGATCGATATGCGTTCTTCACCCTGTTTTTCCATTGTTCTTGAATGAAATTACAGAAAACCTTCGCTATTTACAACAGAATCCAACGATAAATCAATCTTGGAAAAACAACCATTGTGCGTTATCTTCTACTATATAAAAGAGTCCATTCGAACACCGACACGTAAGCATTCACTGATCAATCATGACCCACACTGAATCAATTCTCATCCTCGACTTCGGTTCACAATTTACGCAACTGATAGCACGGCGTGTGCGTGAACTGAATGTGTACTGCGAGATCCACCCGTACAATGTTCCGTTTGAAAAGATCGTTGCCTTCAATCCGAAAGGAATTATTCTTTCCGGCGGTCCATCAAGCGTGTATGCGGGTGATGCGCCGATACCCGATACGAAGATCTATGAACGCGGTGTACCGATTCTGGGGATCTGCTACGGTCTGCAGTTGATCGCATTTCAGAATGGCGGTGATGTGAACAAGGCTCCGCGCCGTGAATTCGGCAGGGCACAGCTGCTGATTGATGATCATTCGGATATTTTTAAAGGTCTCGGAGCGCAAACAGAAGTGTGGATGAGTCACGGTGATGAAGCAACGAAGATGCCGGCGGGATTTGAAAAGATCGCTCATTCGGAGAATGCCGGGATCTGCGCGATCCGGAATTCGGATAAAAAAATCTATGGCATCCAGTTCCATCCTGAAGTTGTCCATTCCAAAGAGGGAAAAAAAGTCCTCTCCAATTTTGTAAAAGATATTTGCGGATGCTCCGGCAACTGGAACGCCGATTCATTTATTGAGAGTGCGATCGCTGATATACGCGCCAAGGTTGGTGCAAAAAAAGTTCTCTGCGCCCTTAGCGGCGGAGTGGACTCATCCGTCGCGGCGGTGCTGCTTCATAAGGCGATCGGTGATCAGCTGTTCTGCATCCACATCGACAATGGCTTAATGCGTCGCGGTGAAAGTGCGCAGGTGATTAAGACGTTCCGCGATGAATATCACATACCGCTCGACTTTGTTGATGGGTCTGAAATTTTTCTTTCACGACTGCACGGCGTCAGCGATCCGGAACAGAAAAGGAAGATCATAGGGAAAGCGTTCATCGACATTTTTGAAGAGGAAGCGAAAAAAGTATCGGGAGCCGAATTTCTTGCGCAGGGTACGTTGTATCCGGATGTGATCGAATCGGTATCATTTAAGGGACCGTCGCAAACAATAAAATCGCATCACAATGTGGGCGGTCTACCCGAAACAATGAATTTGAAATTGATCGAACCGTTCAGAGAACTTTTCAAGGATGAAGTAAGGGCTGTCGGCAGGAAACTCGGATTATCGGATTATTTGGTTGATCGGCACCCGTTTCCCGGGCCGGGACTCGGCATCCGTGTTCTCGGCGGAATTACTAAAGAACAACTGGACATTCTCCGAAGCGCCGATGATATTTTTATTGATGAATTACGGAAACAAAATCTTTATCATTCAACATGGCAGGCGTTTGCGGTTCTTTTGCCAGTTCAATCTGTAGGCGTTATGGGTGACGAGCGGACGTATGAAAATACCGTTGCGCTGCGTGCTGTAACGAGCGTAGATGGAATGACCGCCGACTGGGCACATCTACCGTATGAATTCCTTGCCCACGTCTCGAACAGAATAATCAACGAAGTACGCGGAATAAACCGTGTTGTTTACGACATCAGTTCAAAGCCGCCGGCTACCATCGAGTGGGAATAACCGTTCACTAAATCTATGATCGAACTAACCAATCTTACCAAAGCATTCGGTTCATTCGTTGCTGTCAATGATGTTTCTCTTTCCATTCCGTCGGGAGAATTCTTCGGATTTCTAGGTCCGAATGGCGCCGGAAAGACGACGACGATCAAAATGATGACGGGATTATTCACCCCCACTTCAGGGCGGATTGTGATCAACGGATTCGATGTGGAAAAACAGCCGCAAGAGGCAAAAGCAACTTTCGGCTACATTCCCGACCATCCGTATCTCTATGATAAACTTACCGGTCGTGAATTCATCTATTACATGGGCGGTCTGTACCGAATGGAAAAGAACGACCTGAAAGAAAATGTTGACCGTGTTATCGATCTTCTGGAACTGGCAAGCTGGATCGATAAAAAGACGGAGGACTATTCTCAAGGCATGAGACAGCGAGTTACCTTTGCGTCGGCATTTGTTCATAAGCCGAAAACGATCATCATCGACGAACCAATGGTCGGTCTTGATCCGAGAAGTGCGCGGATCGTCAAAGACTCCTTGAAGAAGCAGGCACACGAGGGTGCTTCCATCTTTATGTCTACGCACATTCTGGAAATGGCGGAAGAATTGTGCGACCGGATCGGTATCATTAATAAAAGCAAGATCATTTTTCTCGACACCCGGGAGAATCTGCATCTTCATAAAACCAAATATGACGGGAATCTTGAATCTGTTTTTCTGGAACTGACGAAGGAAGAGAACGAATAGTGATGACGTTCCTTCACATACTGTGGTTCAAGAATATTATGTTCTGGAAAGTTTCTACGAAACGGGATGTCGGGATGGTGATCCGGAATCTTGGTTCATTCATCGTCTTCGGATCATTTGCTATCGGCGCTTTTTATTTTTCCAATTTTATCACGGCCTATTTACTGGAGAATGTCAGGATCGGATTATTCCTGTTCCATCGTTTTATCGGAATGCTGCTGTTTGTCTTCTTCATTACGATCAATCTCGGCAACATGGTCGTTTCCTTTTCAACGTTGTACCGAACCCCGGAAGTTGATTTCCTGCTTACATCGCCTGTCTCGTATCTGAATATTTTTGTCATCAAATTTCTGGACAATTTTTTTTATAGTTCGGGTACGCTATTTATGGTCGGATTTTCGCTGCTGCTGGGATACGGGTTTTATTTCAATCTCCCATGGCATTTTTATATTCTTATGATGTTTGGAGTGCTCATTCCGTTTATGTTCCTTGCGGCCTGTATCGCTGTGATTGTGCTGTTGCTGTTGATGAAACTAGCATCTGTGGTCAATTTCCGCCTGCTTGTAGGCGGAATTGTGCTCTTTTATATTGCTCAGATCTATTTTTATTTTCAGGTATCAAGTCCCGTCAACATGGTCCGGGAAGTCATGAAGTATTATCCGTATGTCGACCTGTATTTCGGCACACTCGATCCAACGGCTGTAAAAGTGCTGCCGAATTTCTGGGTTTCGGAGATCATGTATTTTTACGTAACAAAAAATTTTACCGCCGTAACCGGCTATACATCTCTGCTTGTTCTTTCCACCCTTGGTCTTTTTATTTTTACTCTGGCGATAGCGGACGGGATATTCTACTCCACGTGGATAACATCGCTTTCCATTAAATCGCTTACTGTTAAATCCCTGCAGCTTAAAAATTCGATCTTTAGTTTTGGTCGGCCATCGTTCTTTTCACCTCAGGTCGAGGTGATGCTGAAAAAAGAATTCTGGCAGTTTATCCGGGAACCGAGCCAATGGATTCATTTTGCAGTAATGATGGCACTTCTGCTTATATTCCTGTCAAGCGTTAGCACACTGAATATTAAACTGCAGACCCCGGAACTGAAAGCGGTGGTCTATCTTGTAGTGTTTATTTTCAATATTTTTCTTATTAATTCGCTCGCACTCCGTTTTGGATTTCCGATGATGAGTCTTGAAGGTAGTGCGTTCTGGACAATTCGCAGTACACCCATAACGGCAGCAAAAGTGTATTGGATAAAATTTGCGATTGTGGTTATATTTCTTGTTGCTTTAAGCATTATCATCTCGTGGCTATCTAACATTCCCTATTTATATATGCAAAAGGTGACCGGAGAACAGCCGTGGATTTATTCATTTATTGAACCGAGCGACACCGTAAAAATATTATCCTATTTTTCAATGATCGTCACACCGTTGATAACGATAACGCTGGTAAGTCTGAACTTCGGCCTTGGTTCGGTCTATTCAAATTTTATAGAAAAAAATCCCATCCGCATTGCATCATCGCAGGGAGCTACGATGACGTTTCTGCTGAGTGTTGTGTATCTGGTCTTTTTGCTGGCGCTGTACTATTTCCCGGCAACAATGCTCTTCACTGCGGAAATGAAAGATCTGCAGCCCGACTGGCACATGCTGAGGATCGTCTTTTTTGCCATATGTATTCCTTCTGCCGCGATCATTGCAATATCGCATGTCGTCGGCTTACATTCGTTGAAACGGGATTATTGATGCGAGCACTATATATATTCAGTCTGATGTTCATCGTGCAGTTGCCTGTATGGGCGCAAGAAGTATATTTTAACCAGGCCGCCGAAGAGTACTTTCTGTTGGGCATGCGTCAGTATTCCCAAAAAGACTTCAAGCCTGCTCTTCAATCCTTCCAGCGGTCCATTGAAAGTTTTCCGATGAATCACCGGATCACGGCGACGATGGTGATGGAGGCGAAAACACAATACGCTCTAAAAAATTACTCCGTGGCATCCGTGCTTTGCGATACTATCATCGCCCGGTTTCCGGCCACACTGTATATGGAAGACATTCTCTTCACCCGGGGGATGTGTTATTACAATATGGCGGAATATCAGCGGACGTTTGATGAAATGCAGCGAACCTTCATCAGTGCCCAGCAGCGGTTGAACAAGGAACATTCCTATCGTGTGCTTGAGCATCTTTCCACAGAATTCTTTACGGAAGAGCAGGTTGAAACTGCAATCACCGATTCTACACAACCGGAGCTGAAAAATCTTTTTACGGTGATCCTTGCGGAAAAATATTTCCAGAATGGAAAATCCGATGCAGCAAAATCAAGGCTCCGGGAAATTGACGGTTCCACTGCCGATCAGTCCCTTCAATATCGTGTGAACCGGCTTCTGTCGCAGATTGAAAAAGGAAATATTGTCCGTATCGGCGTGCTTCTTCCGCTGCAGAGATCAATAACGGTTGAGACGCGTGAGAAAAAAATTGCTGCCGAAGTCCTGGAGGGAATTCAGCTTGCAGTAAGCGTGTATGAAGAACGGATGGTTCCCGGTCAGGTATCGATGGAACTGGATATTCAGGATTCGGAAAAAGATTCTGCGAAGATCGTCGCCGTAATTTCGGAATGGTCTCAGAAAAACATGATCGCCGGGATCATCGGTCCGATATTCAGCGGCGAAACAATCTCTGCTGCAAAGACCGCACAGGAACATTCCATTCCGATCGTTTCTCCGACGGCGACCGATGAGGGAATTTCTTCGCGCGGCAAATTTGTATTTCAGGCCAATTCAACGAATGGTGCCAAAGGTAAAACCATGGCGCAATATGCAGTGAATGTTCTCGGTGCAAAAAATATTGCGCTGCTGGGCTCTGCGGTTGCATCATCAGCGATACAGGCGGATTCATTTATTGTTGAAGCAAAACGACTCGGAGCCAATATTGTTATTGATCGACGTTTTCAGCGCGGAGAATCGGACTTGCGGTCATATGTTCGCGCTATCCGTATCGGGGCGGCCAATCTTCGTCCCGATTATGTGATTTCATTGCGCGGAAAGATCAATGTCGGTGAAGTAACGCGGAAACTTGTATCGGCGGGAGTGAAATTATCCTATATCGATTCTGTGTACACTTCAGGCGGCTTAATTAATTTAACATCATTCTTCGGCGACAATGCAAAACAAATTGCTGATTCACTGAAACTGCCGGTGAAAAAAACTTTGATGTATATTGACAGTCTGAACTATCCAGTAACATCACTCGACGTGATCTATTGTCCGATCTCCAATAGTCATGAAATCGGTGTTATCACATCACAGTTGACCTTTTACAATATCAAGGCGTCCATTCTTGGTTCAGGGGATTGGAACGATGCAAACGAACTTGATCTGAACAAACGCTATGCGGATGGAGTTACTTTTGGCAGTGACCGGTGGATCGAGCGAAACGATACGGTTGCGAGAGTAATATCCAAATATTCGCAGCGGTACGGCAAACAGATCTCCGATAATGTATTATTGGGATACGATGCGATGACGATGATTATTCAGCAATTCAACGGCGGCACATTGTCGCGTGAACAGCTTTCGGATGTGCTCGCCACGGTTGTTGAATATCCCGGTATTAAAAATGCAATAACACTGAAGACGGAACGGGTCAATAGTGCCTTGCATATTCTGCAGTTTAGGAACGGTGCGGTTTCAAAATTACAAACCTATTCTTCTCACTAACGATGCCTCAAATACAACGGAAAGAATCTCTCAATGGACCGAGCAATCGGCTGGTCCGCTATTCCACAATTAAGGAATGGCCCGAAGATGAACGTCCACGTGAAAAACTGATTAAGCACGGCGCATCGTCACTGTCCGAATCAGAACTTCTGGCGATCCTGATTAATATCGGAATGAAAAATTTTTCCGCTGTGGATGTTGCGAAGCAATTATTGTATGATTACAAGTCGCTGAAAAATATCGGCTCACTTTCCGTTGCCGATCTCCGGCAGAAAAAAAATAAAGGGATTGGAACTGCTAAAGCAGTAACGATTGTTGCCGCGTTCGAACTTGCGCGCAGGATCTCATCATCGGGTACCGAAAATGATGAACCAATCAGATCTCCGGAGGATGTAAAGAATAGATTCGGCTCTCAGCTGCGGGACCTGAAGCAGGAGGTCTTTATGGTACTAAGTTTAAGCAGTTCAAACAGGATCATACGGGACAGAATAATCACCAGGGGATTGCTCAATTCATCGCTGACGCATCCGCGAGAAGTGTTCCGTGAAGCGATACTAGAGAATGCAGCAAGCGTTATTTTACTGCACAACCATCCAAGCGGCAATCTTGAACCGAGCAGGGAAGATATTGCCATCACCAAACAGATCGTTGAAGCGGGAAAAATCATCGGAATTCCCGTTCACGATCACATCATTATTGCAGGACACGGATTTACGAGCATGATGGAACGCGGGTTGATGTAATTCCTTGATTCAAAGGGATGTCGCCCGTATCTAAAAAATCGAAACTGTAATAAAATGAAACTATTCTGTCTTTGCGTCATACTCATCAGTGGTTTGCTTGATGCCCAAAGTGTTACTGAAAAGTACAATGTCCGACAGCAACGAATCGAATATTACGATGTAATCGGTGCATTGATTGGTTATTCTAAAGAAAACTCAAAGTATAATCGCCTGGAATATTATGATTGCAGCGGAATATTGGTTAAATCGTATCAGCAAACAAGTATGCTTTTTTTAAAAACCGGACTTGATAATGATTCTGCGTTGAATGGGATAAGAAGATGGAATTATTTGCGTCAGCGCTATGAAATGTTTGACAGCCTTGGAGCCGTGATGGGATATTATAAATACGATGGCCTGTCTCATAAGTGGAATTATTATTCGGGTAGCTAAAATTCAAAAGTGGTCAAGGCGGAAAATAACCCAAGATGATTCTTCGACACGTCCCAATAGAAAACCATCAGAACTTGAATAATTATCATGCAGGGGTAAGGTCTTTATGATCAAAAAAATTAATCATATCGGTATTGCGGTGAAAAATCTCGGCTTGTCTGCCGAAATATTTTCCAAACTCTTCAGCCAAACCGTTCTTCATACAGAAACAGTTTCGGAACAAAATGCGGCCATTGCATTTTTTCCGATAGGTGAAAGTTCAATTGAATTGATTGAGTCAACGTCGCCCGAATCAGCGGTCTCAAAATTCATTGATAAACGCGGAGAAGGAATTCATCATATCTGTTTGGATGTGGATAATATCAAGTCCGAGATCGAACGATTGAAAAACCATGGTTTTCAATTCATCAGTGAAGTACCCTCTGAAGGGGGAGACGGATATTGGGTTGCATTTATTCACCCAAAGTCGGCCAATGGTGTGCTGATAGAACTTTGTGAAAAAATGAAGTAAGGGAAACTGGTATAGGTCCTGGGTCTAACTTCTTTACCGGGAAAATATTTTTGAGAAGCTGTGATTGCCTGCTTAATAAGAGTGAATGGAAAATACCCCAATACAAATATCATTTGTTGATCAGTTCGACCTACAGGATAAATTGAACAACCTGCCGGTGAGTCCCGGCGTGTATCAGTTTAAGAACAAAGAGGCAGTGATTTTGTATGTCGGTAAAGCGGTTAATTTACGCAACCGCGTCCGCCAGTATTTTCACGCTTCGCGCAATCATGAGCCGCGGATCGCTTCCATGATCGCCAAAATATCCGATTTGGAGATCATTACAACCGATTCCGAAGTGGAAGCGCTCATTCTTGAGGCCAATCTCATTAAACTTCACAAACCGCGGTACAACGTTAACCTTAAAGACGATAAGTCGTATCCGTACATCGTCGTAACGAACGAACCGTATCCCCGTGTGTTTGTAACGCGCAGAATTCGACGCGACGGGTCCCGCTACTTCGGTCCGTACACCGATGTAGTTACGATGCGGGCTGCATTAAAGACGGTCCGCGATATTTTTATGATCCGCAGCTGCAATTTTTTAATAGATGATGAATTTATTGCCAAGAAAAAGACGCGGGTGTGTTTGGATTACCATATTAAAAAATGTGAAGGACCGTGCGAAGGATTGGTATCGAAAGAACATTACAGTACTATGATCGCAAATGTTGAGCAGGTGCTGAACGGGAAAGTGAATCCTGTAATGGAGTCGCTAGAGAAGCAAATGCGTACCGCAGCAGAACAATTGAAGTTTGAAGATGCATCCCATTTCCGCGACCGGATGAAGGAACTGGACATCTATTCGTCCAAACAAAAGGTTGTCGATGTTGAATTGCGCGACAGGGATATCGTTGCGGTCGCAACGGAGGATGACGATGCGTGCGGAGTGATCTTCAAGATACGCGAGGGGAAAGTGATAGGTCGTCAGCACTATTACATGAACGGCGTAGAAGGAAAGACCGATAGTGAGATACTGGAAACACTGGTGCAGCGCTATTATCTTGAAGCGATCGATGTGCCGAAAGAAATCATTCTATCCTTCGATATAGAATCACGAACAATCATACAGCAGTGGCTTACGCTGCGCCGAAGCGGGGGAGTGTCGTTCCTGTTTCCGGAAGGTGGAGAACTTGCAAAATTGATTGCGATGTGCAAGAACAATGCAAAATTCCTGCTGGACGAACTGAAATTACAAAAATTGAAACAGAAGGATTTCATACCATCTGCGGTCCGTTCCCTGCAGCGCGACCTCCGAATGCAGAAGCCTCCACGCAGGATAGAATGTTTCGATATTTCTCATTTCCAGGGGACGGAAACTGTAGCATCCATGGTTGTATTTGTGGATGGCAAATCAAAGAAAAGCGAATACCGGAAATTCAAGATCAAAACAGTGGCACCCGCGGATGTGAATGATTTCGCAAGCATGAAGGAAGTGATCTATAGACGCTACAAACGCGTTTTGGATGAGGCGATGGAACTGCCGGATCTTATCATGGTGGACGGCGGTAAAGGCCAGCTCTCCAGCGCTCTTGAATCGCTGAAGGAACTGAAATTAGAGAATCATCCCATCATTAGTCTCGCAAAAAGATTGGAAGAAGTTTTCATCCCAAACCAAAGTGATCCTCTTCCAATTCCAAAATCCTCCTCAGCCCTCCGGCTACTGCAGCAGCTGCGCGATGAAGCGCATCGGTTTGCCATAACATTTCACCGTTCGCTGAGAGACAAGCGGACACTGCAAACAGAGCTGGATTTAATTGAAGGAATCGGTAAAAAACGGGCGAAAGAACTTCTGGAATCCTTTGGTTCGGTCCAAGGTGTAAAATTTGCAACGTCCGAACAGTTAAGCGAAGTGGTTGGTGAAAAAACTGCACAAAAGATATTGGAATATTTCGAAACGGATGAAGTGCCGATCGAACAAAATCCCCCGCAAAACCCTTGATGGACACCTCTCCGAATCGATTTTTCCTGTAATTTTTCTTTGTTTTTCAGGGCTATTTCGGTTATCTTTCAATTTACAAACACGAAAATTTTCAAAATTTCACAGTATTGCAGTAAGGAGTTATAAGGCAGTATGGCTATTATGTCGAGAATGCGGAACAATATGCCGATCATTTTGATCGGTTTGGTTATTGTTTTTATCATCACAATCGTTTTTGAATGGGGTATGGATTACCTCGGTATGTCCCGTCAAAGCGACACAATTGGTACCATTGAAGGAAAGAAAATATCGTATCAGGAATTTTCTGAGCTTGTGCGGCAGCAGGTTGAGCAGTATAAGAAACAATCCAAACAGGAAGCTGATGAAAACCTGATGCGCCAGATACGTGAACAGGTATGGAATAACCTTGTTACGCAGTCGCTTTTAGATCGTGAAACAAAGCGTGCCGGTATTACGGTCACCGACCAGGAAATCATCGATTGGGTCCGAGGAGAGAATCCGCCGGAATTTCTTGTGCAGCAATTCCGCGATTCAACCGGTAACTTCCGTCGCGACGCCTATACTCAAGCGCTGAACGATCCTCGGAACAGGGAGATCTGGATCCAGGTTGAAGGTTCTTTGCGTCAGCAGCGTCTTGCTGAAAAAATGCAGAGTGTTGTTTTCGCCTCAGTTCGTGCTACCGATGGCGAGGTTCGTGATCGTTATATCGAACAGAGCATGAAGGCAAATGTGATGTATGCATTCTTTGATCCGGACAAATATGTTGCGGATAATGCCGTCACTCTCACCGATGAGGATATCAAAAAAATTTATAACGAGAACACCGACGAATTCAAACAGCCGGCCGTCCGGAAATTGAAGTATGTATTATTCAGCGATCAAGCATCCTCAAGAGATTCCGCGGATGTTCTAAATGAGATCAACAGCGTCCTCTCCCGCGTAAAATCCGGTATTGATTTTATGGAGGTTCAAAAGGATTATTCTGAAACATCGCCGCAGCCTGCATTCTTCAAGCATGGCGAATTGACTCAGGAAAAAGAGACAGCTGTTTTTTCTGCAAAGATTGGTGATGTGTTAGGGCCGGTTTCAGATTTTGAGGGCGCACATATTTTCAAGGTTTTGGAAGAAAAGAAAAGTGCTGATACGTTCATTAAAGCGCGTCACATCCTTTTAGCAGCAGGAAATCCGGAACAGGAAACATCGGCAAAAAAACTTGCCGCGGAATTAATTGCTCGTGCTAAAGGGGGCGAAGATTTTGCTGCACTTGCCCGCCAATATTCCACAGAACCGGCCGCGGCAACATCCGGCGGTGAACTTGGATGGTTTGGTAAAGGGAGAATGGTGAAAGAATTTGAAGCCGCTGCACTCGCCGGTCGCCCCGGACAGATCATCGGACCTGTGAAGACGCAATTTGGGATACATATAATTAAAATTGAAGGACGTGATTCACGCGAATTGAAGGTCGCTTCGATTACGATACCGATCAAAGCAAGTTCATCAACACGCGAGGAAGCATTCCAGCGCGCTCAGGATTTTGCATACATTGCAAAAAAAGGCAATTTTGAAAAAGATGCCGAATCTGCCGGACTTAAAGTTCTTGAAACGGCTGAGTTTACCAAAGGAGCGTTTGTACCCGGTTTGGGCCAATTTGAATCCCTCAATAAATTCACATTCAATAAAGGGCTCGGAGATATCAGCGATGCGTATCAAGTGAACAACGGGTACACCGTTGCAAAAATATCCGATGTGAAAAAAGAGGGTGTTCGTCCGTTCGAGGAAGTGAAGGAATCTCTGCGTGGCCGTGCATTACGCGAAAAGAAAATGGCCCAATTAAAAGAGATAGTGAAGCAAAAATATTCATCTGTAGGAGAAAATGGTGATCTGAATACACTTGTTTCCGATCCGAACGTCTCTGTGCAAACGACCGGTGACTTTACCTTTGGCGGCGGCATCCCAACGATAGGTCGCGAATACGCTTTCAGCGGGACTGCAAAGAACGGTGAAGCAGGAAAGATTCTTCCACCGGTAGAAGGTAAACGCGGATATTATCTGATGAAGATCGTAAGCAAAACTCCTTTTGATTCGGTCAGCTATCGCACAATGAAGAGCATGCTCTCCACTCAAATGGTGACAGAAAAGCGGCAGCGTGTTCTTACGCAGTGGCTTGAGAAATTGAAGGAAGCGGCAAACATCGAAGATAATAGGGATATGTTCTTCCGGTAATATCATTCCTGGACGGGGCAGAATGAAGATTTTTTTTCTCCTGCAGCTGATATGTTTTGGATTGCTTTCGGCGAATGAACGGGATCTTTCGTTGTCGCTGAAAGGATCTTTCACAACGGGCACACGGTTTCTCTACAATATCGATCGTCCGAATTCATACGGCGAAGAAAGGACGATCTCGTCGAACATTGGTTACGGCGCAGATGTCCGGTGGAATATCGTGTGGGACCGATTCTTCCTCGGTTTCTCTGTTGAAAAGATTGGTGCGCATGAAATGGTTCCGGTATATTATATGCAAAGCGATATACCGATTCCGTTTGATGAAGGATTTGAATTGACTACAATGGAACTGAGCGGATATTATGTTGTGCCGATCAGCAGCGAACAATTCAAGTTTTATCTCGGGGGCGGATTGGGAACATGCGACGGTGATAGAAATTTTTCAATTGCGAAGATAAAAGCAGCTACGGTTTCAACGGCAACCTATCTCGGTATTCATGTGATGACCGGCATTGATTATCAAGTGTTCTCCCGGCTGGGCGTCCGGTTTGAAATAAAGTTCCGCGATCCTCATTTCAACGTAACAACTAAGTTCGACCAGCAGGTAACGGAATATCGGGGCAAACAAATTCAGCTTC
Source organism: uncultured Ignavibacteriota bacterium (assembly GCA_903861125.1). Classification (GTDB taxonomy): domain Bacteria; phylum Bacteroidota; class Ignavibacteria; order UBA10030; family UBA8401; genus UBA8401. The sequence goes on along the minus strand of CAIOTF010000042.1, from coordinate 282,561 downwards.
CCCAAGGGGAATATGTCACAAAAATAAATCTGTTCGGCGTCAATTATGCTGGAGGATTATTTTTCACTCTTTAGCATCGTTGTTCAACATGCTTAGAAAAATTCCCGCAGCGACTTCGGCGGGAATTTGTTTTTTAATTCGGATAAAATGAAACACTCTAAAGAAAATAAGTCATTGATTTTTCTGACCGGTTTCATGGGAAGCGGAAAGAGTACCGTCGGACCGATCCTTGCCAATACGATCGGTTTCAAATTCATAGACCTTGATGTGCTGATTGAAAAGAATGCGGGTCAGAAGATCAGTCATATTTTCGCAACAGAAGGCGAAAAAAAATTCCGTATGCTGGAGCGGGATACCTTAAAGCAGATCCTGACCGATGCATCGACCATAGTATCGTTGGGGGGCGGCACGGTCACCAACGATGAAACATTGAATCTGGTTAAGCAGCATGGCGTACTGGTGTACCTTAAGTCAGATGTTGAGCATATCTTTCAGCGGTTAAAGACAAAAAGTGACCGACCGATGCTGCGCGATGAGGATGGGAAACTGCTGGACGGCGATGATCTTATGAAGAAGATCGAAACATTGCTTACTGCACGGGAAAAATTCTACAATCAAGCCGATGTTGTTGTCTCGACCGACGATAAGAAGATCGGATATACTATTGACGAACTTGCAAAAAAACTCTCTCCGTATATTGACTAAAACCGAACATATGGTAACAGTTCCATTGGGATCCCGTTCATATCCTATTTACATCGGGAAAGACTTGCTGCGGAACGCAGGGAAATATTTCCTTCGGCATCGCATAGGACGATCGCTGGTTATCATAACCGATAGCAATGTTGCTCGCCGGCATCTCGATGTTTTTACTCGGAGTGTTGAAGCAAAACATTATGCTGTGCGGACTATTATCCTCCCTCCCGGCGAGAAACTGAAAAGTATCGGATCGATCGAAAAGATATTTTCCCAATTACTGCGATGGAATATTGAACGCAGCGCCACCATTGTTGCCCTCGGCGGCGGAGTGATCGGTGATCTAGCCGGATTCGTGGCCGCAACATACCAACGCGGTATCGGTTTTGTGCAGGTTCCGACGACACTGCTTGCGCAGGTCGACAGCTCCGTCGGCGGCAAGGTTGGTATCAATCATCCTCTTGCAAAGAATATGATCGGCGCCTTCTATCAACCGGCATTTGTACTTGCGGATACGTCGGTGTTGCGTACATTGCCAAAACGTGAACTGATCTGCGGTCTCGGGGAAGTGGTAAAATACGGGATTATTCTTGACCGGAAGTTTTTTGAATTTATAGAACGAAATGTGGGAAAAGTTCTTTCCGGTGATCAGAAGATATTACAGCATGTTATTCAGCGTTGTTGTGAATTGAAAGCATACGTTGTTGAGCATGATGAAAAAGAGCAGAACCTTCGTGCAATACTGAACTATGGTCATACCATCGGTCATGCGCTGGAACAATCGGGGGACTATGGTTTCCTGAAGCACGGAGAAGCTATTCTGTATGGAATGATAGCTGAAACGCACGTTGCATTTGATTTGAAAATGATATCGTTGAAAGAAAAAGATCGTATCGAACAGTTGATACAAAAAATTCCCATCCCTTCTCTCTCTCCTCTGAAATTGAAATATGCCGGACTCATTGCTGCAATGAAAAAAGATAAAAAGGTGAAGGACGGATCAATCAGGATGCCGCTCCCAATAAAGATCGGGAAAGTCACGTTGCCGATGACTATTACGGATCAATCAATTCGACATTCGATTGAATATGTGAAGATCTTTGGTGTGTAAGATTTTCTGATGTTTGGTGTCCTTACATACCTTTACGTCATCGTTAACTCTTCAATGTTTAGACTCTATTTGTGAATTGAAAAAAGCATCATTATGGAATTTTAATCTTATTTTTGATGAGACCGTTTTCTGAACGGAATATCCGCTGATGTTTTTGCTTCAAGAATGTATTTTCCCTCCATTTGCTGCTATATGATGTGCAATTTCTTCTCCGAAAAATTCTCAATTTGCTCTGCATATATCGGATTATTTTGTTTGTATTGAATTCACAATGAAATTGTCGTATGTTTCCCAGACTAATTTATCTTAAAACTTCTATCCTTTAAGGAATTTAACAATGGAAATACCCTCCTACGTTAAACATGAACGGCTCATACAATGGGTCAAAGAAATTACCGCACTTACTAAACCGGACAAGGTTCATTGGTGCGACGGATCGGACAAAGAGTACGATGAATTATGCGAACTCATGGTGAAAGGCGGAACGTTCAAAAAACTTAATCCGCAAAAACGGCCGAACAGTTACATTGCATTCTCCGATCCTTCTGATGTTGCACGTGTTGAAGACCGGACATTTATCTGCAGTAAGCGCCGGTCCGATGCCGGTCCAACAAATAATTGGGTCGATCCTAAGGAAATGAAGACAACACTGAATAAGTTGTTCGATGGGTGTATGATGGGCAGAACGATGTATATCGTGCCGTTCAGTATGGGTCCTTTGGGATCAGACATAGCCCACATCGGTGTCGAAGTTTCCGATTCGCCGTATGTAGTAGTAAACATGAAGATCATGACACGCATGGGTAAAGCGATCTATCCGGTATTGGGTGAGCAGGGGGAATTTGTTCCTTGTGTACATTCGGTTGGCATGCCTCTCGTGGGAGGCCAAAAAGATGTGCCATGGCCTTGCAACAAAGACCATAAGTATATTGTCCATTTCCCGGAAGAGCGAAGTATTTGGTCATTCGGAAGCGGCTATGGCGGTAATGCATTGTTGGGGAAAAAGTGTTTTGCACTTCGTATTGCCTCCGCAATGGCTCGTGATGAAGGATGGCTTGCCGAACATATGCTGATCCTCGGTGTAGAATCACCCGTTGGACAAAAAACGTATGTTGCAGGAGCATTCCCCAGTGCCTGCGGAAAAACAAATTTTGCAATGCTTATCCCGCCTAAATCATTTGCCGGCTGGAAAATAACAACTGTTGGGGATGATATTGCTTGGATTAAACCCGGACATGATGGAAGATTATATGCTATCAATCCGGAGGCGGGATTTTTTGGTGTTGCCCCAGGAACATCAGAGAAGACGAATCCGAATGCGATGGCAACGATCACGAAGAACACTATATTTACCAATGTTGCGTTGACGGATGACGGTGATGTTTGGTGGGAAGGAATGACAAAAACTCCACCTGCAAAGTTAATTGATTGGCAGGGAAATGCGTGGAACCCGGAAAGCGGAAAAAAGGCGGCTCATCCGAATGCCAGATTCACGGCACCGGCCAGCCAATGTCCGTCGATTGACAAAGATTGGGAAAACCCTGCTGGAGTTCCGATCAGTGCGTTTATTTTTGGCGGTCGGCGCAGTACAACAATTCCCCTCATTACTCAAGCAATTAACTGGAATTTTGGAGTATACATGGCCGCGACTATGGGGTCGGAAACAACTGCAGCAGCAGTTGGTGCGACCGGTGAAGTACGTCGTGATCCGTTTGCTATGTTGCCGTTCAGCGGATATCACATGGCGGACTATTTCAATCACTGGCTGAAAATCGGTCGTGAAATTTATAATCCACCGAGGATATTCAATGTGAATTGGTTCCGGAAAGATGACGAGGGGAATTTTCTCTGGCCCGGATTCGGAGACAATATGCGTGTATTAAAATGGGTTGTGGAACGTGTTCATGGTCAGGCGTTTGCTATCGAAAGTCCTATCGGATGGATGCCGCGGTACGAGGATATGGATTTTACAGGCTGGCACGATATTTCTCAAGAACAGTTCTATGAATTGATGGCTGTCGATAAAGAATTATGGAAGAAGGAAATACTGTCACACGAAGAACTCTTTATTAAATTGTATGACCGGCTGCCGAAGGAATTCATGCTGATGCGCGACATGCTACTTTCTCAACTTTGGAGGTCGCCCGAAAAATGGGAAATGGGTTCGGAATTTTAATCTGAAAACCATCGGATTGTTTATGCAATCCGATGGTTTTCTCTTATTTACCACTCCTACGAGTAAGAAACAAATTTATCTTTTCCCACCTTTGAAATTACATACCCGAAAATCTGCCCAAATCAACTGAAATTCAGCGTTTTCTTGCGGTACGCTGTTTGCTTTTTACCACCATAGGGAGCAGAATAGGAGGGTGCCATGAATACAATATTTCATCATCCTTTACCGTTCAGATTTCATCCAAAGAAAAAGATTGATACGATTGCATCACCGGTAAATTACTCTGTTAAACAGGTGCGGGAAGAATTAAAGAAAAGACTGGGCAGCAACTTTATAATGGGACTGATCCTCTTTGCCTTAGTAAATGTTGTAATGATTGGTTCATATTACGCACTTTAATATTTTCAGAGACTCGAAGAAGATATTTTTGGCGGTCTGGTTTTGTATTAATAAGGATAGCGATTTGGGTTCCCTGCCGTCAATGACAAATTCAATTCCATGAGCATCTTTTATAATAAAAAAATAGGTACTACAGTACGTGAATGGATAAGAGTATGATTTCTTCAATTAATGATCTCCGTCATTCTTTGCCGGAAGCACCGATTTGGCGCACGAACTACGATGCGAAACGCATAACAATGGAACAGGCGGCAGCACTTGTCTATTCGAATGATAATGTATTTGTCAGCGGCAATGCTGCATCACCCAGAACGTTTTTGGGCGTTCTTGCACAACGGTATGCGGAACTTAAGAATGTTTCGGTCTATCATCTTCTTTTAATGGGGGATGATCCGTTCAACATCAAAGGTAACAGTCGGGAACAGATAAGACACGTATCATTCTTTGTCGGCAGCGCAGATCGTAAAGCCATAAAAGATCATTCGGCTGATTATCTGCCGGTCTTTTTAAATGAGATCCCATCGTTGTTTTATAAAAATATCGTGCCGTTGGATGTTGCGTATGTTATGGTTTCACCGCCCAATGAAGAAGGCTTTGTCAGTCTTGGTGTTGAGTGCGCTGCTTCCGTCGCAGCGATTGCGGCGGGAAAAGTTGTTATTGCTCAAGTGAATAATGATATGCCGTTCACCTACGGCGAATCACTGGTACCTATTTCGAAACTTCACTACGTGGTAGAACATACGGAACCGCTTTGTGAATTGCCCCGTCCCGAGATCAGTGCCATTGAAAAGAAGATCGCCGAATTTATCTCTCCGCTGATCGAAGATGGTTCAACACTTCAATTGGGGATTGGTGGAATTCCGAATGCAATCATGGGTGCCCTTGATGGAAGGAAAGACTTGGGCGTTCATACCGAAATGTTCTCCGATGGCATGATGGAAATGATGATTAAAGGAGTCATTACCAATAAGAAAAAGACTGTCAATCCGGGATATTCCATTGCTACATTCGTTCTGGGTTCAAAAAAACTTTACGAATTTGTAAATGGTAACCGTTCAATTAAATTGCTTCCGACCGATTCGACCAACAACCCTTTTCTAATCGGTCAAAACGAAAAAATCGTTTCGATCAACTCTGCTATTGAAATCGATCTCAGCGGACAGGTGTGTGCAGATTCGATCGGAACTCAGATATACAGCGGTTTCGGTGGGCAGTTGGATTTTGTCCGCGGTGCCGCAGCATCAAAAAATGGAAAAGCGATTATCGCACTGCCATCAATGGCGGCAGGGGGTTCATATTCCCGCATTGTTCCAATGCTTAAACAGGGAGCCGGTGTGGTAACGACCCGCGGCGATGTTGAATATGTGGTTACAGAATACGGGATTGCCCGATTAAAAGGGAAAACACTGCGTCAACGTGCCGAGGCATTGATCGGTATCGCCCATCCGAATGTTCGTCAGGAACTTGAACAATGGTACAGTTCATCATATCAAGTAAAGGATAGAGTGTAATGAATTCTTTTGATAAAAATATCATCGCACTCATTGCTGAACAAAAAGCGATAGAGGAACTTTCATTCGAAGTTGAAAAAGTTCTTCACTATTATCAGGAACATCCGCAGTATCCCCTGGACTATGACAAGATTCGCAAGCGAATGCAGGAGGTCAGCGCAAGACTAACAAAATTGGGCGAGCAGATGCAGGAACTTACAAAAAATAACAAGTGATGATTTATTGATTGGAAATTCGAACTGTCATGCTCAGTTTTACAAAAGAAATTACAAAAAATAAAGTATCGTGAAGTCTGTATTTTCCGTTCATCCCTTTGGTTTTGAAAAAACCAAAGGGATTTTTATTTCTGCTGGTATGAAAATGAAATCTGATTGATACTGTCGGAATGGATCAGAAAATAAACTTCACAGGACCATTTTGATAAGAATATCCTGGTAATGTGTATTAGCTATTTCAAATGAATGGAATTATTGTGTAAAATCGACAAAGATTCCGATGTCAATCTCTTAATACGCTAATATTTTTATTTAATACGCTAATTCACCGGTTTGACGGATCATCGAAAATATTGGTAAAGCCTCAATATTTTTCAATAAATGGTCACAGATGTAAATAACGGTTCGGAATTCATTTTTAGGAAGTTTATTGTTTTTAGCAGGATAAACACATATATTTCCACTTAACCTTGAAGGATGATAGCCGAAAACATTCAAAATATTGAGGAAAATCTCAAAAAAACGTGTCTTAGCGCCGGCAGAAATCCCGATGATGTGAAGTTGATTGTAGTAAGTAAAACATTTGGCACCGAAAAAATTGTTGAAGCATTTGAAGCCGGGGTTGTTGATTTTGGTGAGAATTACGTTCAGGAATTGACCGAAAAACGGGATGCTCTATTTGGGAAAAATATTCATTGGCATTTTATCGGTCATCTGCAGACGAATAAAGTAAAATATATTGCTGACTGGATACATCTTATCCACTCAGTAGACAGTGAAACTCTTGGGGCAGAGATACAGAAGCGGGCTGAAAAATGTAAGAGAACCATCGATGTCCTAGTTGAAGTGAATACTTCCGAGGAGGCAACAAAATTCGGTGTGAAGCCGGAAAAAGCGATTGAGTTACTGAAAACGGTCAGCGGGTTCACCCATGTAAACCTTATGGGATTGATGACCATCGGTCCTTTTACCGAAAATAAAGATGAATCACGCGCATCATTCAAAAAATTACGCTCTATTTTTGAAGAGGCAAATCATTCGGGATATCTGAAGCATCCATTGAGTATTCTTTCGATGGGAATGTCGCACGATTTCGAGACGGCAATAGAGGAAGGTTCTACGATGGTCCGCATAGGCACGGCGATTTTCGGATCAAGAACTAAACAGTTACAATAACCAGGAGGAAGTATGAAGCTCACTCCACTTGATATTAAAAAACAAGAGTTTAAAAAAGTTCTTCGGGGATACGATACCATCGAAGTCGATGCATTTTTGGATACGCTTTCCGCAGAATTTGCCGATCTTGTAAAACAAGTGAAAGAGATGCGCGAACAAGCGATTGAAAGCGAGGTGCAGCTGAGGGATTATAAACAAAAAGAACGGGATCTTCAGCAGGTACTAATGCAGGCGCAGGAGAACAGCGCGCGCACTATTGAAAATGCGCGAAAAGAAGGCGAACTGATCATCCAGGAATCAGAACTGAAAGCAAGCCAGATCGTCGATCACGCTCGGATGGAAGTAATGCGTGCAAAAGAAGAAGTGACGAACTTACGTGCAAAGAAAGAAGCTCTTGTCAGCCGGTTGAAAATATTGCTCAACTCAGAGGTTGAATTGATCAAAGCGCTTGAAGCAGATGAAGAAATGACGAAACGGGATCAAAGCCAGGGGACCGGCAGAGATCATTTTCTAATTGACGATGTATTAAAAAAACTATAATGTCCGAATTACGAAATCATATCAACGAAGCGCTGCAATTTCTCCGCACCAAAACGCAGTCAACTCCGGCCATCGGGATCATACTGGGCACCGGTCTTGGCGGATTGGTAAAAGAAATTCAGATCGAAACAATCATCGATTATTCTGATATCCCGCATTTCCCGGTTTCCACGGTGGAATCGCATAAAGGGAAATTGATTTTCGGAAAACTTGGGGGTAAGAGTGTTGTGGCAATGCAGGGACGGTTCCATTACTACGAAGGGTACTCGATGCAGCAAGTCACCTTTCCGGTTCGCGTTATGAAATTTCTCGGTGTTACATCGTTATTAATTTCGAATGCAGCCGGAGGCATGAACCCGTTGTTTGTTAAAGGGGATATCGTCCTTATTACGGATCATATCAATCTTCTCGGAGATAATCCGCTGATCGGTCACAATGACGATGAGCTTGGTCCACGGTTCCCCGATATGACGGAGCCATATACTCGCGAATTGATCAGCCTTGCGGAGACGGTGGCACTCGATCTGAAAATACGTCTGCAAAAAGGGGTATTTGTTGCTGTCTCGGGACCGAATTTAGAGACACGGGCCGAGTACCGGTTTTTACGCGGCATTGGTGCCGATGTTGTGGGAATGTCCACGGTTCCGGAAGTGATCGTTGCCGTGCATCAGTCGATGCGGGTGCTCGGATTTTCGATTATGACCGACGAATGCTTCCCCGATGCACTGAAACCAATTTCATTGCAGGAAGTGATCGCTGTTGCAAATAGTGCAGAACCGAAATTAACCTCAATCATGAAAGAAGTCGTAGCGAGAATGCAGGAATATGTTTAAAGAACTTACCGATAAAATAAATTACGCCGAAGTTGAAAAAGAGATCCTGGCATTCTGGGAAGAAAAGAAGATCTTTGAAGAATCCGTGACGGCACGGAGCGGGAAGCCGCAATATACATTCTACGAAGGACCGCCGACTGCGAACGGACGTCCCGGAATTCATCACGTCATGGCACGTACGCTGAAGGATGCCTTCTGCCGTTTCAAAACGATGAGCGGGTTCCAGGTTCACCGCAAAGCCGGTTGGGATACGCATGGTCTGCCGGTGGAAATTGAAGTGGAAAAACAGATAGGGATCAAACATAAAGACGAGATCCTGGCATACGGTGTAGAAAAGTTCAATCAAATGTGCCGCGAATCTGTGTGGAAATATAAGGTCGACTGGGAAAAGCTGACTCGTGAGATGGGGTATTGGGTCGATCTCAACGATCCCTATGTTACGTTTGAGAACAATTATATTGAATCGATCTGGTGGGCACTCAAACAGTACTATCAGAAGGAAATGATCTACCGCGGATATAAGATTCAGCCATACTGCCCGCGGTGCGAAACTCCTCTTTCATCTCATGAAGTTGCGCTTGGATATAAAGACGTCAAAGACCCAAGCGTGTACATTAAGATGAAATTGAAGGATGAAGCGAACACTTATTTTTTGGTCTGGACAACCACGCCATGGACGTTGATCGCCAATGTTGCACTTGCCGTGCATCCGGGTATCGACTATGTCAAAGTTGAACTGCTTGCCCCTGATGGAGAGACAACAAAACCTACCGGTGAATTTTTGATCCTTGCAAAAGCACGCGTGGATGTTCTGAAAGAAAAGTATTCCGTCGTTACCGAGTTCAAGGGATCAGAACTTCTCGGGAAAGAATACGTTCGGATATTCGACTATCATCAGGTAAAAGAAAAAGGTTGGTACGTTGTTGAAGGAAGTTTTGTCACGACGGATTCGGGTTCTGGTATCGTTCATATGGCTCCGGCCTATGGCGAAGACGATTATCAAACCTGCAGGAAATACGGATTGCCTACTATCCATCCAGTGAACAAATCCGGAGAATTTGAAGATGCGGTAACTGATTTCAAAGGTAAATTTGTAAAGGATGCCGACGCGGAAATTATACTGAACTTGAAAGAACGGCACATTCTTTATAAGAAGGAACAATATCAGCACAGTTACCCTCATTGCTGGCGTTGTTCTTCGCCACTGCTGTATTACGCACGAACGTCGTGGTATATCAGCACTACGAAATATGCGCAGCGGATGATCGAATTGAACAAACAGATCAATTGGATCCCGAAGGAAGTTGGAGAAGGACGCTTCGGGAATTGGCTGGAAGAGAATAAAGATTGGGCTCTCTCCAGGGACCGCTATTGGGGAACACCGCTGCCGATCTGGCTTTCGGAAGACGGAAAAGAGATGAAGTGTGTCGGCAGTTTTGACGAATTAATCGGAGCAGAATGGCTTGATGAGAAGGGAAATCCGACGGGGAAGATCTTTACGAAAGATGAGATAAAAACACTTGATCCTCATAAGCCGATGGTGGACCGGTTGGTATTCAAAGGTGCGAATGGTGCATATTTGAAACGCACTCCTGAACTGATCGACGTCTGGTTCGATTCAGGTGCTATGCCGTTTGCGCAATGGCACTATCCATTCGAGAACAAAGAGATTTTTGATAAAGCCTATCCTGCTGATTTTATTTCCGAAGGCATCGATCAAACACGCGGATGGTTCTATACGCTTCATTCCATCGGTACATTTTTGTTCGATAAACCGGCGTATAAGAATGTGCTGGTTAATGAGTTGATCCTGGATAAGAGCGGACAAAAAATGTCTAAAACGAAAGGGAATACGGTCGATCCTTTTGGTCTTATACAAAAATACGGCGCGGATGCTACACGATGGTATTTGGTTTCACAGTCACCCGTTTGGCGACCGACGTTGTTCGATGAAGACGGAATTGGTGAAGTTCAAAGAAAATTCTTTAGTACGCTTGTCAATACATATTCATTCTTTGCATTATATGCGAACATCGATAAATTCGATTTCAACGAAGAAGTTATACCTGTTACGGAACGGGCGGAGATCGACCGATGGATTATTTCCGCTCTCAATTCGCTTGTCAAAGAGTACACGCAGTATATGAATGAGTATGACTTGACGAAGGCATCGCGTGCAATCACGGACTTTACGCTGGATAATCTGTCCAACTGGTATGTTCGCCGTAACCGCCGCCGGTTCTGGAAGAGCGAAAAAGGAAAAGATAAAACTTCAGCGTATCAAACATTATATGAATGTCTTGATACGATCGTGAAATTGACTGCGCCGATCGCACCATTCCTTGCGGACGAGATGTACCGTAATCTGAATACCGCAACAAAGAAAGAATCGTATACATCCGTTCATCTGGCAATGCTCCCGGTTGTTAATGAGTCTGCGATCGATGCTGCGCTTGAGACACGAATGGATCGTGCGATCAGGATCGTCGGATTGGTCCGTGCGATGCGTATGAAATCAAATTTGAAAGTTCGGCAGCCATTGTTGAAGATCCTTGTTCCTGTAAAAGATCAAACCGAATATGCATTGCTAAAATCGGTCGAAGACATCATCCTTGATGAAATAAATGTGAAAGAGCTTGATGCTAAAATCAATCAGGACATCATTAAATACAAGATCAAACCGAATTTCAGAATACTCGGTAATAAGTACGGAAAATCGACGGCGAAAATTGCTGAAGTAATTCGTACCTTTACGCCGGAACAGATCGGCTTGATTAATGCAGAAGGTACAATTGCAATTATGGTAGAAGGTAATCCGGTTAATATTATTCACGAGGACGTTGAGATCGTAGCTGACGAGATTGCTGGATGGATCGTGGAATCGGATGGAAAAGTGACCGTTGCATTGGATACCGAGATCACTCCCGAATTACGCACAGAAGGTTTTGCCCGTGAATTCGTCAGTCGTGTTCAAAACCTGCGTAAGGATTCAGGGTTTGAAGTGACAGACAGAATTTCCATAGTATTTAATGCCGGTGATGACTTGGCAAATGCATTGATCCAGTCGGCAGCATATATCAACAGCGAGACATTATCGGTTGAGCTGAAAAAAGCTGCCGTGAATGGTAATTCTGTAAAAGAAGATATCAACGGCATACAATGTGAAATAAGCATAACAAAGATATAAATCACTTCATTGTCATTTTCAAAAAAGGACTACAATGGCAAAAAAGATAGTAAAAAAAGCGAAATCAAAACCGGCAAAAAAAACGGCACGGCCGAAAGGATCTGCGGTAAAGACGAAGAGTGTTGCCGAAAAACCGGTCAAGAAAAAAGCGGTGAAGGGCTTCAACGGCAAAGAGCTTGTCTACTTTAAAAAAATCATCACGGAAAAACGCAAGGAGATTCTTGAGGAATTGGCGATCCTGAAAGAAAGCATGATGGATGTTACCACCGGTGAATATGCCAGCGAGAATTCCACCTATTCTACGCACATGGAACAGGGGACTGACGCAATGGAACGTGAAAAGACGTTCCTGTTTGCTTCACGGGAAGGTAAATTTTTGAATTATCTGGATGATGCGCTGAAGCGTATCGATAAGGGAACGTACGGATTCTGTATCAACTGCGGAAAATTGATTCCGAAAGCACGGTTGGAAGCAGTACCCCACGCGCAATTGTGCATCGAGTGCAAGAAACTCAAGAAGGGATCGATGTAGTTGTGAGAGTATTGTTCGTCACTGTTTTTATCGTTATCGCTGATCAGATCAGTAAGTTCATGATCAAAGGGATTGAGATCCCGTTATTTGGGATTTCATTGAAGGGAATGTCCCTCGGTAGTTCAATTCCGGTCATTGGGGATTTTCTGAGGATCACGTTCATCGAAAATCCTGGAATGGCCTTTGGAATTGAAGTTGTCGACGGAAAGCTTTTTCTGACGCTTTTCTCAATCATAGCGAGCATTGGGATTCTGTTGTATCTCTATGTCATGCGTACCGAAAAGTTATTATTCCGTCTTTCACTGGCTCTGATTCTTGGCGGCGCGATAGGTAATCTCATCGACAGAACATTCTACGGCGTGATGTACGGTGAATCGGCACTCTTTCACGGCAAAGTAGTAGATTTTATTGATGTCGATTTCTTTAATATCGATCTGTTGGGATTTTATCTAACGCGATTCTGGGTTTTCAATATTGCCGATGCATCGGTTTCTATTGGTGTTTTGATGATGCTGATCTTTCATCGGTCATTTGTTGATCAGGACGGACAATTGCCTGTTGTTGAATCAACTTCAACTGCATCGCCGGAAAATTCAACAGAGTCTTCTCCTTCACCGTAATAGAAGAAAATGTATTCGTTATTAATGATGCTCGCCGAAAGCGGGCATCTTTTTTTCATAGAAATGACTTCGGTTTGCCATGAAAAACCACTTTGAGATTCGTATTCCGGCCGGACAGATGAAAGAACGGCTGGATGTGTATCTGACGAATCATACTGAAAATGCCACTCGCAGCAAAGTGCAGGAGGCTATCAAAAGCGGTGAAGTGCTGGTGAATGAAAAAAAAGTGAAACCAAGTTATGTCATCCTCCCGAACGATCTTATTGCGATCAATCTTTTGCGTCCTGACCCTCCGGAAGTAAAAGCCGAGGCGATACCGCTCGAAATTGTATACGAAGACGAATATTTGCTTGTAGTGAATAAACCGGCCGGTATGGTAACGCACCCGGCATACAAAAATTATTCAGGCACGCTGGTCAACGCACTGATGCACCATTCCGAAAAACTTTCGCAACTTCATGCGGAGGCCGATGAAGAATATGATATCGTCCGCCCCGGAATTGTCCATCGCTTAGACAAAGATACGAGCGGATTACTGGTCGTTGCAAAAGATGAAACCTCGCATCAAAAGTTGGCAAAGCAGTTTGCTGCAAAAACATCTGAGCGCGAATATAATGCAATCGTGTGGGGAAAATTCAAGATAGAAACCGGAATTATTGATGCTCCGCTTGGAAGAAGTAAAAGTGACCGTAAGAAAGTGGCGGTGACTGCTGAAGGTAAAAATGCTGTTACAGAATTTGAAGTGATGGAACAATTCGAATATTTATCGTTTATTAAACTTCACCTTCGCACCGGCCGCACACATCAAATCCGTGTTCACCTTGCGCATATACATCACCCAGTCTTTGGGGATGTAACATATGGCGGAAGAGAGATTGTGACCGGCGGAATAGAAGGGAAGAAAAAAGCGGAGGTAAAGAATCTTTTGGAGATCATGCCCCGACAGGCACTTCACGCAAAAAAATTAGGATTTATTCATCCCCGGACAAAGCAAATGATGCGATTTGAAAGTGAACTGCCGGATGACATGAAGGCTGTATTGAAGTATTTACGGACGTGACTATTTTTTTTGCAATTCAAGCGCCATGCGTTCCAGACTCGGGAAATAATCCATCACAAAAACTTCTTCGGACTGTGTTAGATTAGCGACGGGAACAACTTCAATTTTCTTGTACAGACTATTTGGTATCTCACTGATTGCTCGTACTACGCCTATCTTTATACCGGGTGGGAAAGCGTTGCTGTATTCGGAGGTAATAACTGCATCTCCTTCTTTCACATCCTGCATTTTCGATACATTCTTCAGTAATAACGTCTTGCCATCCCAGGCAATAATGCCGTCAACACGGCTCCGTTGAATCTTTGCGCTGGCTCGAAAATCAACATTAACGATCATCTGGCCGATGGAAAATCCCGGGCTGACTGCAACGATTCTTCCGATCAATCCTTCGCCTGTAATGATGGGATTTCCGATATGAACACTGTCATTGGTGCCGATATTAAGCGTTAAGGTGTTCCGGAGAAGGTTCAAATTCTTGGCGACTACTTTTGCGCTGACTAGTTTGACAGACGAAGTTTCCTGCAATGTTATCATCGACCGCAGACGAATATTCTCCAAACGCGCTTCACGCAACTGGTTCACTTCATCGGCAAGGTTAACATTTACTTTGCGGAGGAGTTCATTTTCGCGCTGTAACGCGGAGAGATTCGGAATGAAGGAGAATGTTTGCTGTATCATTCCTATCGTTCCAACCGTCAGCGATCGTATCTGCCGGATTTGAGTATTGTCGTTGATGACGAGAAGGACCAAAGAAATGGAAACCAGCAGTACAAGGACAACGTATTCTTTGAAAAGGAAAAAATATTGATAGAATCGCTGGATCATCGAGGATCAATAACGTCTGCTTGTGAGTAAAACTTTATGGTATTTCTCAAGATTTTCAAGCACACGTCCTGTGCCGCGCACAACGGCTGTTAATGGATCTTCGGCAACGTGTACGGGAAGATTTGTTTCTAAACGGAGACGTTCGTCAAGACCTTTGATTAATGCGCCGCCACCGGTAAGCATGATTCCACGGTCCAGAATATCGGATGCGAGCTCCGGGGGAGTGTGTTCAAGTGTCATTTTTACGCCGTCGATAATGGATGAGATATTTTCATTCAACGCTTCACGAATCTCAACGGAACTTGCTTCCGTAGTTTTCGGAATGCCGTTTACAAGGTCACGGCCTTTTACCTGGATCGTTACTTCTTCTTTCATCGGCATAACCGATCCAACTTCGCATTTGATCGCTTCCGCAGTTCGTTCGCCGATCAAAATGTTATGGTTCTTTTTGAAAAATTGAATGATCGCATTGTTCAATTCGTCTCCGGCTATTCTGATCGATTCTTCGTTCACGATGCCAGAGAGAGCGATGACGGCGATCTCCGTTGTGCCGCCGCCGATATCAACGATCATGTTGCCGACCGGTGCTTCCACATCCAGTCCGATGCCGATCGCAGCGGCCATCGGTTCAGCGATCAGATGTACTTCTTTTGCTCCTGCGTGTTCTGCAGAATCACGCACAGCTCGTTTTTCCACTTCGGTTACTCCGCTTGGCACACAGACAACGATTCTGCGGCTCGGCATCCAGCTTGAGTGGATCTTTTTAATAAACTCACGCAGCATCCCTTCGGCAATCTCAAAATCAGCAATCACACCGTCGCGCATCGGACGGATCGTGCGGATGTCGCGATGGGTCCTACCAAGCATTTCGCGTGCTTCGTTTCCGATAGCAACAATCTTTTTTGTGTTGCGGTCAAAAGCAACGATGGAAGGTTCATTAAGAACGATCCCTTTGCCTTTCATGTAGATAAGCGTGTTTGCAGTTCCAAGATCGATGGCGATATCCGCCGAAAAATAATCTAATACTCCCATAATGCTTCTTTAATGTTTAAAGTGACGAATTCCAGTGAAGACCATAGCTATATGATGATCGTTTGCAGCTTGAATAACTTCTTCATCGCGTATTGAGCCGCCGGGTTGAATTACGGCTGTTGCCCCGGCACTGACTGCTTCAAGCAGACCATCAGCGAAAGGGAAGAATGCGTCCGATGCAACAACGCTTCCCACTAAAGATAAGTTACTTTCTTTAGATTTCCACACAGCAATTTTTGCAGAATCGATCCTGGACATTTGACCGGCTCCCACCGCCAAAGTACGGTCCGCTGAACCATAGACAATCGCGTTGGATTTAACGTGTTTTGCGACTTTCCAGAGAAACATCATAGCTTCGATTTCAACCGGTGACGGTTGACGAGAAGTGACAATTTTCAACTCCTCTTTTGATATTTGGACGCTGTCTTTAGATTGGACGAGCAATCCGCCGGAAACCGAGCGTATATCAAAACCGTGCTGATTGCGTTTCAATATTTGTACAATACGGCGGTCTTTTTTCTTCATCAAAAATTCAAGTACGCCGTTTTCAAATGAAGGGGCGAGAATGATCTCAGTAAAGATCTCATTCATTGCAGCAGCAGCGTTCATATCCAAAGAACGATTGACCGCGATGATCCCCCCGAATGGCGCTTTTGTGTCGGTTGCAAACGCCTTCCGGTAAGCTTCCTCCAGCGTTGCCCCGGAACCGACTCCGCATGGATTCGTATGTTTTATGATAACGGCGGTAGGTGCGTCGAATTCCTCAACAAGGTTTACGGCGGCATTGGCATCGATGATATTATTGAACGAAAGTTCTTTCCCGTGTAATTTTTTCAGTGTCTCATCATAATTTCCGTACAGGGCTGCAGATTGATGAGGATTTTCTCCGTACCGAAGGTCGGCAAATTTTTTGGATGAATATGTGAACGTTGGGGGAGGCATGTTCTGCTTCGATGTACCGGACAGATATTCAGAAATTGCTGCATCGTAATGCGCGGTATGCTGAAAGACTTCGCGTGCAAGTTCAAAACAGGCCTCTTCACTCACGCATCCGTTGTGTTCGTTCAGTTCTTTTAAGAATGAGCCGTATCGCGAATGATTGACGATGACGGCGGTAAAACGGTAATTTTTCGCCGCAGAACGCAGCATTGTCGGTCCACCGATATCGATGTTCTCGATCGCTTCTTCAAGGGAAACATTCGGTTTAGCAATAGTTTCTTCAAATGGATAAAGATTGACAACGACCAGATCAATTGGCTGGATATGATGTTCTTCCAGTTGTTTGCGGTGATCCGGATTATCCATTACTGCCAGGAGACCTGCATGCACGGAAGGATGGAGTGTCTTTACCCTTCCGTCAAGAATCTCGGGGAAGCCGGTAATTTCGGAAATCTGTTTGGCCGGAATATTGTTTGACGAAAGCAAGGAATGGGTTCCGCCGGTAGAGATGATCTCAACTCCTGATGCGTGCAATGCCGACGCAAATTCAACGATCCCCGTTTTGTCGGAAACACTAATGAGCGCACGCTTAATTTTGAGCAAGTTCTATTTTCCTTTTTCTCAGTTTTTTTCTGTTAACATTTTAATGACACGCGGGAGAAGCTGATGTTCTACGGCCAATACTTTTGCCGCTAGTGATTCCGGAGTTTCATTTTGTGAAACATCGACCCGTTGTTGTCCTATGATTCTGCCTTCATCATATGCTTCATTGACGTAATGAACCGTTGCTCCCGATTCCTTTTCATGTGCATCGATTACTGCACGATGCACATTCATTCCGTACATCCCCTCACCGCCGAATTTCGGCAACAGTGCAGGATGAATATTAATGATCTTGTCCGGGAATGTCCGGATGATCTCAGCGTCAAGCATTTTCATATATCCAGCAAGGACAATGAAATTTACGTTGAATGCACTCAGTGTATCGAGAACTTTTTGCCGAAATAATTTCGTATCGGAATATTGACGCTGACTGATATGGAGCGCAGGTATACCGAACGATTGAGCCAATGTCAGTACACCGGATGAAGAGTTATTGCTTATGACAACAACGATCGAAGCCGAAATATTTTGTTCAACAATGGCGCGTTGAAGTGCTTCAAAGTTGGAACCACGTCCGGAAGCAAAAACAGCTATATTCAACACGCAAAATGTCCTTCAACAGGCAAAATCATCAAAAATTCATTACAAATGTAAGCACAAAAGGACGGTTTGTCAATAAAATGCATCGAAAAATCGCTGATTTATCAAGTTATTTTGCGTTTTGCACAGGTCAGCGAACTCCGGACTCATCAAATCGTAATGCTCTTTTTCCTGCATCAAGAGTGGCGCGTATTCCTATCGGGATCGTCAGTTTTTTAGCAATATGTCCGTAGACCAAACCAGTGACGACAGGTTTATTAAGCCCGGAGAGGTAATCGCTCATCACGCGTTCGGCTGTCAGGAATGGTTTGGATGTATCGCTCGCTTTTACATCGGTCAATTCGCAGATAACAATACCGTTTGCATCCCGCAGGATATTTGCGAGCCGAAGGTGGTTCATCATCCGGTCGAAACGGTAGCATTCTTCTTCAATTTCTTCAATGAAAAGGATTGAATTCTTAAACGAAGGAAGGTAATTGCTACCTGCTAAAGCAACAATCAAGGAAAGATTTCCCCCAAGCATTCTGCCCGACTTTTTCCCCTTCACGATTGTCTGTAATTCCCTGTCATCGGGATTTTTCACCGTGCCAAATGCTTTCGAAGAGGTTATCATCGACCAGAAATTATTTTCGGTGAAGGGGTCAATTCCATTGAACATTTCAACACCGACCATGGGTCCTGAAAAGCTGATGAGCCCGGTTTTTTTAAATACGGCTAGCTGCAGGGCAGTCATATCGCTGTACCCTACAAGGATCTTGGGATTTTTTTTAATAAGTGAATAATTCAGTAAGGGGAGAATTCTCGGTGTTCCATAACCTCCACGAACTGCAAAAACTGCTTTTACATTTTTATCGGCAAACATTTCATTGATATCGTCAGCCCGTTCTTGATCAGTTCCGGCAAGATAGCCATACACTTTTTCAACATGTTTCCCAAACTGTACCCGATACCCAAGGCGTTCAAGATATTCTGCGCCTTTGTATATCTTATCAATATTGCTGGGAGGACTTGCCGGAGTTACAATTCCTATTGTATCACCTTTTTTTAGTGCGCGTGGTTTTATTACCATACCTATCTCTTGATTTCTATGATTTGAAAAGCATACGAGGCAGTTAGTTCAACACCTTTCGCATGATCGGAAGATGAATAATTTGTAATCACGAATCCTTTCACAGTAAGATCTCCATAAGATTGTTCCAGACCAATTTTTGTATTAGCAAGATGGTAAACAGCAATACCTTCATGACCTTTTCTTCCGGCAGTCTGCAATAATAGATTAGTTGATTCACCGACAGGGAGAGCATATTCGATGCCGTAGATGAACACATCGTGTTGCTCGCCGACGTTAACAGGGTCACCAAGGATCCCCAGACCGGTATTGACCGTCCATTTACCGATAAAGTGTTTCTGCAATAGTATCGATGAAAAGAAGTTCATTTCATCGATTCCAAGTCCCGATTCGTTGCTGGCATTTGGAAGTTGAATGCCGAATCTCACCGAGAGGCCGAATCCGGAAACATATTCGTTCATAATGCCGAATTTGGTCCATACGGTAAAATCACCAATGTCGGCCGTTGGATTCGAGGAAATGACATTCGCCGAATTGAAAGCAGGTTTCCGACTGGTGATATCAAGAACATCGAGAAGCGTCCCATCTGCTTGCAGTTCAACATATTCACTCAACGAAATGCAGAACCGGATGCTTCCAAACTTCGATAAATTTCCGGAGAGACCGGAGAGAGGGAAGGGTTGATTGCGAAAATGTGAAATACCAAATTCGAATTGCGAGTGTCCGGATTCAAGAAGTGAAGCGGATTCTACGGCAAGCGGATGCTGCTGTGAAACAAGAATACAGGGAAGGATGACAAAAAGAAGAAGAATTGTATTCTTCAAACTGGTCCAATAATAGTATTTCACGGCGGAATAAAAACGCCGATAAACTATTATCGGCGCGGACAATGGTCAGAAATCATGCAGCGTTTATTTCTTCTTTTTCTTTTACACGTTTTTCAAACTCTTCACGGAAACGTTTAACAAAACTCTGAACGGGCCAGGCGGCAGCATCGCCGAGTGCACAGACGGTATTTCCTTCAATCTGATTTGCAACATTTACGAGCATATCTACATCTTCTTTCCGTGCTTCATAATGTTCGAAACGGTGGAGCATTTTTTCAAGCCATCCTGTCCCTTCACGGCACGGCGTACACTGTCCACAGGATTCATGATGGTAAAAGTGTGCAATACGAGCAAGAACGCGGACAAGATCGGTATCCTCATCCATCACCATGATCCCCGCTGTTCCGACGGACGACCCGGCAGCTTTTAACGAATCGGCATCCATGTTCACTCCCTCGAGATTCTCACCTCGAAGTATCATTGTTGATGATCCGCCCGGAATAACTGCTTTTATACTTTTTCCGCCCGGAACGCCCCCACCATATTGCGGATCATTAATCAATGTCAGCAATGGAACACCTGTTGGAATTTCGTACACGCCGGGATTATTCACATGTCCGCTGATTCCCACAAGGATCGGCCCCGGATGTTTTGCAACTCCTATCTTTGAATACCACTCTGCTCCTTTGTTAATGATCAGGGGTATATTGGACATTGTTTCCACATTATTGATCGTTGTCGGTGCTCCCCACAATCCCCGTTGCGCCGGGAACGGCGGTTTAATACGAGGATATCCGCGTTCTCCTTCAACTGAATTCATTAAAGCAGATTCCTCACCACAGATGTATGCTCCTGCTCCCTGATGCGTGTAAATGTTCGTGGAAAATCCGGTGCCAAGGATGTTAATGCCGATATATCCTTTAGCGTAGGCATCGGCTAGGGCTTTGTCCACCATCGAGATCCATTTCCCGTATTCGCCGCGAATATAGATATATGCAGCATTGATTCCCATTGCATAACATCCGATGATGATTCCTTCAATCAGCAGATGCGGATTAAATTCAAAAATCTGTCTGTCTTTGAATGTGCCGGGTTCAGATTCATCACCGTTCACTGCAAGATATTTCGGCTTGTCATTTCCTTTCGGCATAAACGACCATTTTAAACCTGTGGGGAAGCAAGCACCGCCGCGGCCGCGCAGACCTGATTTTTTTACCTCATCGATCACCTCGTCCGGCTTCATCTGCACTGCTTTTTTCAGGGCAGCATAACCGCCATGCTGTTCGTAAACATCGATCTGATGATGATCTTTTATTTCCGGGAGGATGAATTTTTCCATAGTTTCAATAAAAAGGTAACTCTGGTTGACGGATGAATTATTTCAAACTTGCGAGAAGCTGTTCCGTTTTTTCGGATGTTAAATGTTCGTGGTACTCTTGACCGATAGCCAGCATCGGAGCGCCGCCGCAAGCACCCATGCATTCAACCTCACTGACGGTAAATTTTCCATCTATCGAAGTCGAACCAAGTTTTGTTCCGCATGCTTTCTCGACAGCGGATAGGATCTTATCGGAACCTCGAAGCAGACATGCCACGTTTGTGCAAACTTCGATATGATGTTTTCCAAGTTTCTTATCATTGAACATCGTGTAGAATGTTACCACACCTAGTACATGGGCATACGGAACACCGACAAGATCGCCGACGTATTTCATCATCTCTTGTGAAATCCACCCTTCTTGTCCTTGCGCTATCCAAAGAATGGGCAATAGAGCAGCTTTCTTTTCCGGATAACGAGTGAAGAGTGCTTGCGCTTTTTCGAGGTTTTGTTGACTGAGCATATAGTTTGAGAAATTAACGAAATAAAAAACCGTCCCATGGTTTTGGAACTATGGACGGTGAACAATTACTTATCTGCTTCACCCATCACAGGGTCTAGACTTCCAAGAACCGCTACGATGTCGGAGATCATGCCCCCTTCAACAAGCATTGATGTTGATTGCAAATTCATGAATGAGGGGGAACGGATTTTCAGTCTCCACGGATGACCTTCACCGCGGGACTGGATATAGAATCCCAGTTCTCCTTTTGATGCTTCCACGGCATGGTATACTTCGCCGACGGGAGGGTTTACTCCAAAATTGATCAGCATAAAATCATGGATCAGTTCTTCCATTTTTGTATACACCTGTTCTTTGCGCGGCAAAACCTTTTTCGGTTCATTCGCGTGGACAGGACCAGCCGGCATTTTTTCCAAACATTGCCGTATGATCTTTACGCTTTCCTTCACTTCATTCAAACGGACATAATACCGTGATAGACAATCGCCGTCATTAAATACCGGTATGTCAAAATCTATTTCGTTATAGATAAGATACGGCTGAGTTTTTCTAAGATCGCAATCCACGCCGACCGCACGCAGATTTGGCCCGCTCATTCCCATAGCAATCGCTTTTTCTTTTGAAATTCTGCCGACGCCGTCTAACCGTTCAACAAAGATTCTATTGGTGTTCAACATGGTGATACATTCGTTGAATTTTTCCGGAAATTGATCAAAGAATGCTTTCACGGCCGATATGACATCGGGAGTCATATCGTGTGCTAGTCCGCCGACTCTGGTAAAACTTGTCGTAAACCGGGCACCGGTCAGTAATTCAAAGATATCATACATTTTTTCCCGTTCGCGAAATGTCCAGGTAAACACCGTCAATGCACCGACATCCATAGCAAGAGCGCCAATGCCAAGCAGATGCGAAGAGACACGCGCCATTTCGGAAATGATCGTTCGGATATACTGCGCGCGCTTGGGTGCTTCGATTCCCAACAATTTTTCCACCGCAAGAACATATGCGGTATTATTCATCAGCGGGGAAAGGTAGTCTAAACGGTCGGTATGAGGAATAAATTCGTGGTAGGAGCAGTTTTCAGCAAGTTTCTCGTAACCGCGGTGCAGGTACCCCAGTTCCGGAACACATGCAGCCACTGTTTCACCATCCAACTTGATAAGCAACCGCAGAACGCCGTGCGTGGCGGGATGCTGCGGACCCATATTGAGCACCATTTCGTTGTCAAGCGCATCTTTGAAATATACGCTGGTGTCTTTATTCTCGAGGGCAGCCAGAATCTTTTGCTGCCTGATATCCATTGCTTGCTCTAAATTCATCGTATCGTTCTATTATATATTTATTTTCGTGGGAGTGGTATAGAGTCGGGGATTCCCATCATGGGAAAATCTTTTCGGAGAGGATGATATTCAAACTCTTCCGGCATATACATTCGTCGTAAGTCATTGTGGCCGTCAAAAATAATTCCAAACATGTCAAATGTTTCACGTTCCGGCCAATTTGCTCCGGGCCATACCGGCGTGACGGAAGGGCAATGAAGATCAGATTCATCAGTGAAAATTTTTAACCGTATGCGAAGGTTATATACTGTGGAATAGATATTATACACTACCTCGAAACGATTTTCCGGTGTATACGCATCGGCACCGCAGATATCGGTACAATAATCAAAGAGAGATGATTCGTCATCGCGCAGGAACTGGCAAACGGCAACAATGTTCTCTTTTTTAACATGGACGGTCATTTCTCCGCGGAATTCGTTCAAAGAAATAATATCGTTCGGGAATTTGTTCTTGAGTTTTTCTATTACCGTAGTCAGCATAGGGTCAGTATTCTAAACGTCGTACAAATTGGTAAAAACTAATTATTGAATTTTATTTTGAACCACGTCTCTATAATAAGAGAAGGTCAGTTATTGTTGACGCCTTGTATCTGAAGCAACTGCTGCTCACGCTGTTCTGCAGCAACGGTCATTGGCGTGCTTCTGCTTTCGCCCCGCTGGATCTTCTCTTGGATCATCATTAACGCATGAAGCAGGTTATCCGGACGCGGCGGACAGCCCGCCACATAAACGTCGACAGGCAAAAACTGATCAATCCCTTGAACAACCGAATAGGTTCGATACATTCCGCCGGAGGATGTGCAGGCTCCCATTGCTATGACCCATTTCGGGTCGGGCATTTGGTCGTAAATCTTCCGGACAACGGTTGCCATTTTGTATGTTGTTGTACCGGCTACTAATAATAGATCGGATTGCCGCGGAGAAAAACGGAACACCTCAGCTCCAAATCGTGCTACGTCGAAACGCGGCATGGCAAATGCCATCATTTCAATTCCGCAGCAGGAGATACCAAGCGGCATCGGCCAGATGGAATTTTTTCTGCACCAATTGATCGCTGAATCGATGGTTGTTGTCAGCGCGGTATCGCCAAGTGCATGTTCTAATCCCATTGCAGAGCTCCTTTTTTCAATATGTAGAGATAGCCGACAAGTAATATGAGGATGAATAGGATCATTTCTACATAACCGAACAATCCTAATGCGCGGAAATTCACCGCCCATGGATACAAGAAGATCACCTCAATATCGAACAAAATAAACAACACAGCCACCATGTAATATTTTACGGAGAAACGTTCTCTCGCCGATTTTACCGGAGGCATACCGCTTTCATAGGTAGAAAGTTTTTCGGGATTGGGACGATGTGGTCCAAGGAAACGCTGAAGCACGAGGAACACTATTCCAAGGAATGCTGACACACCGATCATGAGAAAAATTGGTATATACGATTGCATAGAAGAATGATTAGTGGAAGAAAAAATCTCAACTGCAAAATTTATCAAAAAAATGCCCTAAAGTCAATGTAATCGTATTTATATGCGAGGTGGATATTTCGGAATATCATATTTTTTTAAATTAATTTTTCCGCGTCTAATTTTCATGCAAAAATATTTTTTCTCTCCGGTCATTTGGTGTGAGACTGCTGCTGCAAAAAATAAATATGATGGACCGTTATATATCGATGTTCGTTATAGATAATTTTTGTGTCATTTGCGGAATGTTTATTGCATTCCGACTAAGTCAATCTGTAAAAATTAAATAAATTCTATAACGGTGTTATGTGGCAAATATCAAACATGACTTTCCGAATCATTTTTCTGTCAAGTTAAGTTTTTAAGGCGTATTCCGGGTGTAAAAAGACTTAATTTTTTTCTTGACTTGAGTGTTGTAACCATCTATATTCGCATACGGTTACACAGGACGAAGTTCTCACCATTGTTATCTTTGTATTAATTTCAGCAGTATAACGACGGTATTCTCTTCAAAAGAGAACAGGGGTTTATTTTTGCTTTTGATATGTAAACGTGTTGATTTTATTGTAACTATAAATTCAGACTATCTATACCAATTTTATAAAACATTTTTAGTGAACAGGAGAGTATAACCTCATGAGTGACACCAAAGTAGCGGTACAAGAAACCGCATCGGCAAAGAAATCGGGGGCTCAAGGGCTAACGTTCCGTCGTTTTTTCACTCAGGCCGGCGTTCATCCATTCGATCAGATTGAATGGGAATTGAGATCTGCGGTAATTACGAACGAAAAGGGTGAAAAGATATTCGAACAGAAGAACGTCGAGATCCCGAAATCGTGGTCGATGACCGCTACCAACGTTGTTGTCTCAAAATATTTCCATGGACTGATTAACACGCCTGACCGTGAAACTAGCGTACGGCAGATTGTTGACCGTGTAGCGAAATCGACGGTAAACTGGGGTCGCAAGCAGAATTATTTTGCCACAGACCAAGATGCAGTCATTTTCTACAACGAACTCTGCTACATTCTTGTGAACCAATATATGGCATTCAATAGTCCTGTTTGGTTCAATGTTGGGATTGAAGAAAAACCGCAATGTTCAGCCTGTTTCATTAATTCCGTTCAAGATTCAATGGAATCTATCCTTGGTCTTGCACGCACAGAAGGTATGCTTTTTAAATTCGGTTCCGGAACAGGATCGAACCTTTCTACGCTTCGTTCTTCAAAAGAAACGCTCGCCGGCGGAGGAACTGCATCCGGTCCGGTATCATTTATGAAAGGTTTTGATGCATTTGCCGGTGTGATCAAGTCGGGCGGCAAGACAAGACGTGCAGCGAAAATGGTGATCTTGAATGCGGATCATCCGGATGTTGTTGAGTTCATCAACTGTAAAGCGGTGGAAGAGAAAAAGGCGTGGGCGTTGATCGACTCCGGATATAACGGAGGATTTAATGTGCCGGGCGGAGCGTATGATTCTGTTTCATATCAAAATGCAAATCACTCTGTCCGTGTTACGGATGATTTTATGAAAGCTGTTCTGGAAGACAAAGAATGGCAGACCAAATCCATTAAAGGCGGCAAAGTTGTCGACACATATCGTGCGCGCGATCTTATGCGGCAAATTGCGGAAGCAGCATGGTTATGCGGCGATCCGGGTATGCAATTCGATACAACAGTGAATGCATGGCATACATCTTCCAATACTGCGCGTATCAATGCATCGAACCCATGCAGCGAATACATGTTTCTGGATGATTCAGCATGTAATCTTGCGTCGCTTAATCTGATGAAATTTAGGACGGAGAACGGCGAGTTTGATGTTGATGCTTTCAAATATGCAGTAGGACTAACAATCACCGCACAGGAAATTTTTGTTGACAATGCAAGTTATCCGACACCGGCGATCGAAAAGAACAGCCACGATTATCGTCCGCTTGGTTTGGGTTATGCAAACCTTGGTGCACTGTTAATGGCGCGCGGTCTTGCGTATGATTCCGATTCCGGCCGCGAGTATGCCGCAGCAATCACTTCGTTGATGTGCGGAGAAGCGTATGCCCAGTCGTCGCGAATCTCTGAACATTCCGGACCGTTCAAAGGATATGCGATCAACCGTGAACCGATGCTTGGCGTTATGAATAAGCACAGCATCCACGCAGATAAAATTTCAAAAGATTATGTTCCGAATGAATTATGGGAAGCATCCAGCACATCGTGGAAAGAGGCGATTGAATTAGGAAAAGTTCACGGCTACCGAAACGGACAGGCGACAGTTCTTGCGCCGACCGGGACGATCGGTTTCATGATGGATTGTGATACGACGGGTGTAGAGCCGGATATTGCACTTGTTAAATATAAAAAATTAGTCGGTGGCGGAATGATGAAGATCGTGAACCAAACGGTTCCCGAAGCACTCCGCAAATTGGGGTATGACAGTGAAGCGATCGAGCATATCATCTCCTTCATTGATAAGAATGATACGATTGAAGGTGCGCCTTTTCTGAAGGAAGAACATCTATCAGTCTTTGATTGCGCCTTTAAGCCATCAAAAGGAAAGCGTTCCATTCAATATATGGGACATATTAAAATGATGGGTGCTACGCAGCCGTTCCTTTCCGGTGCGATTTCCAAAACAGTGAATATGCCGACCGATATCACCCCGGAAGACATTATGCAGGCATATGTTGAATCGTGGAAATTGGGATTGAAGGCCGTTGCAGTATACCGTGACGGTTGCAAACGGACACAACCGCTGTCAACATCGCTGGACGGCGACAAGAAGAAAGAGGAAAAGAAAATTGATCAGCGTCTTGCAAGACGCCGCTTACCGAACGAACGTGCTTCGTATACTCACAAGTTCAGTATTGCCGGACATGAAGGATATATCACCGCAGGGATGTATGAAGACGGCATGCCGGGAGAAGTATTCATCACGATGTCCAAGGAAGGGTCAACACTTTCAGGAATGATGGATGCATTTGCGACATCGATCTCGATTGCACTGCAATATGGTGTGCCAATCAAAGTTTTAGTTGATAAATTCAGTCACATGCGGTTTGAACCGTCAGGTTTCACGCAGAATCCGGATATCCCGATCGCTAAATCGATCTGTGATTACATCTTCCGCTGGTTAGGATTGAAATTCCTGCCGAAGGATGATCAGCCGATGTCCATGGTATCGGAAACACCGGTGTTGGAAACAGCGCCGAGAGTTGAAGCAAGGGTAGAGACGGTAAGTGCTGTTGAGCGGGGTGAAAAATACGTGTTCCAGACACAAGCCGATGCGCCTCCGTGTCATGAATGCGGGAGTTTAATGATCCGTTCCGGTGCATGCTATAAATGCACACAATGCGGCAGCACATCGGGATGCTCCTAACTGAATGAAATCCCGTTGTATCCTGGGATGGCACAATGAATAAGTATCATTGAATATTAGCCGTTCATGATTCAAAGAAATACAAAACGCCGAGGCGAAAATGTCCTCGGCGTTTTAGTTTTTAAAATATCCTTGCTTTTATAGTTTTGAATGTTTACTATTTTCAGAACATTCAGAACATTGAGGGTATGGGATGATACACAAGCTAACATCGCAGCAAAAATTGTTCGTTGAAGAATACGGAAATCTGTATGCATCGTACGGATTCAAACGCCTTAACGGATTGATCATCGGTCTTCTTCTTACCACACCGGAAGCAATGTCACTCGGCGAAATATGCCGCCTTCTCAACCGCAGTAAAGGCCTCATCTCCGAAGCAACGCGCCGACTCAACTCTCTTGGTTTCATAAAAAAAAGCAATGGTGCAGACAGTCGTAAGGACTACTATATCGCTGACAGCGAGATATTTATCAGTGTGTTCCACTTTAATATGGGAACTGTCCGGAAAAATATTTCTTTGGCAGAATCATTCCTTCATCAGTTGAGCGGAGACAGATCACCCGATCAGAAACGGTGGAAAGAGAATCTTGCCATGATGGAGATCTTTTACGAACAGATGAACGATTTCTACAAAGAGTTTGATACCGTGTGGCGTAAAAAGAAAAAAACGCTTTACAAAAAGTAAGAACAGGAGTATATATGAGACTGCAAAATAAAGTTGCCATTATTACCGGTGCAGGTCAAGGAATAGGAAAAACTACAGCTCATCTTTTTGCCCGTGAAGGAGCGAATATCATAGCAGCAGATATCAACGAGGTGCATGCCCAGACTACTGCTACCGAGATCAATGCAAACGGCGGGAAAGCAATTGCAATTAAAGTAAATGTTGCCAGTTTTATGGAGTGTGAGCAAATGGCAAAAACCGCAATTGAAAAATTCGGTGCGATCCATATTCTCGTCAATAATGCAGGAATTACGCGTGATGCAACTCTGGCAAAGATGACGGAAGAACAATTTGATCAGGTGATCAGTGTGAATTTGAAGGGGGTATTTAATATGACGAAAGCAGTCACCCCGTACATGGTGGAAAAAGGTTATGGAAAGATTGTGAATACTTCAAGTGTTGTCGGTCTTTACGGAAATTTTGGTCAAACCAATTACGTTGCAACAAAAGCCGGAGTGATCGGCATGACAAAAGTATGGGCGCGTGAATTCGGAAGAAAAGGAATTACCGTTAATGCCGTTGCACCGGGTTTCATTGCCACCGATATGATCGCGACAGTTCCGGAAAAAGTTATCGCAAATATTAAAGAACGGACTCCGCTGCAGCGCCTGGGAGAACCGATCGATATTGCCAACGCTTATCTGTTTCTTTCATCAGATGAATCTGCCTATGTCTCCGGTATTGTGTTAAGCGTTGATGGCGGTATGGTGTGGTAGAAGTATAAAAAATTGTTTAAAGACAAAATTGACGATGTAAATATTCAGCAATCAGATGCGGTGCATCCGTAGATAAAGTAGTTAATATGAGAAGAGCGAAAATTATTGCAACAGGTCATTATGCGCCGGAACGTATCGTTCCGAACGCATATTTCAATGAACTCTATAATGAAGATGTTGATTCGTTCTTAAAAACAAACCGAAACATTTATGAACGCCGGTATGCATCGGATTCACAGGTTACGTCGGATCTTGTGGTCGAAGCGGCGAAAAAGGCATTGGCGGCAGCTAATCTTAAAGCGTCGGACCTGAATTTGATCATAGTATCGACTGATACACCGGATTATATCTCACCATCGACAGCATCGGTCGTGCAGTATAAACTCGGTGCAGTCAACGCCGGGACTTTTGATATCAATACGGCATGTGCGGGATTCGTTACGGCGGTTGATGTAGGATCGAAATTTATTGTAAGCGATGAGCAATATAAATATGTTCTCGTAATCGGTGCGTATCTGATGAGCCGGTATCTCGATTATTCTGAAAAGAAGATAGCAACACTCTTTGCTGATGGTGCGGGTGCTGCCATACTGGCTCCGTCAAACGATGAATCAGGCGTACTTCATACAAAATTACTTACCGACGGGCAGTATCACGATTACATGGGGATCTATGCAGGGGGAACTGCAATTAAAATGACGCATGAGGCTATCGAGAACAAAGATCATTTATTGCGGTTTGCAAAAAAAATTCCGTTAGAAACAAATGCAACATATTGGCCGAAACTCATCAATGAAGTGGCACTGAAGATCCAGCAGCCGGTTTCAGCGATCGATAAATTTTTCTTTACCCAGATCAATATCAACAGCATCAATCAAACGCTTGACACGCTTTCCCTTCCGCATGACAAATCGCATAATGTAATGAACAAGTACGGATATACGGGAAGCGCCGCCATTGCAATGGCTATGGATGATGCTGTGGTGAAGCACACGCTAAAGAAAAACGATCTCGTATTCCTTGTTGGTTCGGGCGGAGGAATGGCTATGGCTGTTTCTGCGATCCGGTGGGCCTATAACACATAAAGTCACTATACCATGACAACTTCAAAAAATACCGGACTTATCATTGCAGTAGTTGCTGCTGCGTTGGGATATTTCGTTGACTTGTATGACATCGTACTTTTCGGTGTTGTGCGCATTGCAAGTTTAAAAGCAATCGGCATCACCGGCGATGATTTAATCTCCAAGGGAATTCTTCTGCTCAATCTACAATTTGCCGGTATGTTGATTGGCGGTGTTGCATGGGGAATCATTGGAGACAAGTTCGGCAGACGGTTGGCGTTGATTTCCACGATCACGATGTACTCCGCCGCAAACATTGCCAATGGATTTGTTACGGACATCAACAGTTATGCGCTGCTACGGTTCATTGCAGGGCTCGGACTGGCCGGTGAACTTGGAGCGGGCATTACGCTGGTTTCCGAGATACTTCCGAAGAACTATCGGGGATACGGAACAACAGTTATTTCATTTCTAGGGTTGGTTGGAGCATTAACAGCATCGTTTGTCGGCAGTTCATTTGATTGGCGTGTTGCATATTTTGTCGGCGGAGGTATGGGCATCATCGTTTTGGGAATACGGTTAGTAGCACTCCGCGAATCGGATATGTTTGTGGAACAGAAAAAATTATCGCATACGCGTGGCGACATCCTGATGTTCTTTCGGTCTAAGACCTTGTTGTTGAAATTTTTGGCTGTGATCGCCGTTGGGGTACCGATTTGGTATGTTTCCGGAATTATTATCACATTCTCTCCGGAAGTTGGTGCAGCACTGAATCTTTCCAGGGTGATCTCTGCGGCGGAGACATTGAAGTGGCAGGCGATCGGACTTGCTCTCGGCAGCGGAATGAGCGGAATCATAAGCGAAATGGTAAAAAGCCGTAAGATAGTGGTATTGTTCTGTTTTATTGCAATGGCAGTGCTGACGGTAATTACGCTGAACATGTACAATGCAAATGCAGACACATTCATGATGGTGATTTTTGTTGTTGGTCTGGGGCAGGGGTATTGGACGGTTTTTCTTACAATGGCCGCCGAAAATTTTGGGACCAATATTCGCGCGACTGTTGCCACCTCGGTGCCGAATTTTGTCCGTTCCATGGTCGTACCGATGTCGTTATGGCTGAATTCGATCCGGCATGATTTCGGATTGATTAACGGAGCGTTGCTGATAGGCGGTGTGGTTTTTGTGATTGCATTTATTGCTCTGTTCTTTATGAAAGAGACATATGGAAAAGATATCAATTACATCGAAAATGTTTAATCTGGATTATTTGTGTTGAATAGAGCTGCTGACATATCGGACGAACGGATTAGAACGCAATGGCTTGAACGGTGGGCGCAATATTCACCGGCAAAAATTGCTGTGAAAGATGATGCGAGCGGCAGAGAATATTCCTATGCAGAAATGTTCAACATTACAAATCGTATTTCGCGCGTGCTTCTCAATGATTATTCGATCAGTCGTGGAGACCGTGTTGCCGTATTATCACAGAACTGCATTGAATATCTATTCCTTTATTTTGCAGTACAACAGACCGGTGCCATTCTTGTGCCGGTGAATTTTCGATTGGCTGCAGGTGAGATAGAATTTATTTTAAGCGATTGTTCGGCAAAATTGCTGTTTGTTCAAGAACAGTATATACCGGTTCTGAACGAAATGCATTCATCGGTTTTGCCGCAACAACGTCTGTCCATACAATCCACATCCGGTAAAAGTTTGACGACAATTATTGCTGATGATTCACTACCATCGGGACCGATTGATATCGGCGTGAATTTTGAAGATCCTTGTATGATTCTTTACACTTCGGGCACTACGGGAAAGCCGAAAGGGGCATTGATCACCAATAAAATGATCTTCTGGAATTCCATCAACACCGAATTACGGTTGAACATTACCAGTAATGATGTGTCGCTGACATTCTCGCCGTTCTTTCATACGGGGGGATGGCATGTGCTGACGACACCGTTCATTCATCACGGTGCGAAGATCATTTTTTTGAATTCATTCAATGCTGAACGGATTATTGAATTGTGCGATAAAGAAAAAGTGACGATCCTGTTCGGTGTGCCGACGATGATGAAGATGATGAGCGAAACGAAAATATTTGCACAGACAACGTTTGCGTCGGTCCGTTTTGCGATCGTTGGCGGCGAACCGATGCCGATCCCGCAAATTGAATTGTGGCAGCACAAAGGAGTGCCGATTCGCCAAGGTTTCGGTCTTACCGAAGTCGGTCCGAACTGTTTCTCGCTGCCGGAAGAAGATGCTATCCGAAAAAAAGGATCGATCGGATTTCCGAATTTCTATATTGACACAAAGATTGTCGATGATTCCGGTGCGGAAGTCGGAATAAACCAGCCGGGTGAACTGCTGTTTAAGTCCCCTGTTGTGACTCCCGGGTATTGGAACAATGCAAAAGCCACAGCCGAAACGATCGTCAACGGTTGGTTTCATACCGGAGATATTGTGCGAAAGGATGAAGAAGGATATTTCTATGTTGTCGACCGTAAAAAGGATATGTTCATCAGCGGAGCCGAAAATGTGTACCCCGCCGAGATAGAACACTTTCTGTATTCTCATCCGTCAATTGCCGAAGTTGCCGTTGTGGGAGTTCCGGATGAAAAATGGGGAGAAGTTGGTAAAGCTTTTGTAGTCTTGAAAAAAAATATGACGGTTTCCGACGATGAACTTCGACAATATTGCACCGGAAAAGTCGCCAAATATAAGGTTCCAAAATATTTTGAATTTATCGGCGAACTGCCGAAAGGGCATAGCGGTAAAATTCTTAAACGGGCACTAAAAGAGATGCATCATTCAACCTAATTCACCACACTTCCAACACAATAAATTCCTTAAGGAGGATTTATGAAAAAACAATTCATGCTTCTTGTTACTTTGGCACTGTTGACAGTTATCGGCTGTAAAAAAGACGATACCGCAACAGCAGTGGTAACACCTAAAGATCCTATCGTTGCAACGTGGGTTTCCGAAGGAACAAATGTTCCGTACGGCCTGCGCGTTGCACCGTTCAAAGTAAAGAAGATCACGGCAACGTTTAATGAGAACAAATCGTACACCGTAGTTCAAGTTGACAGTGCGAATGTGCAAACCACGTTCACCGGTACGATCACGTATACTGAATCAACCTACAGCGATACGGTTTCTACCTCGACAACGAAAAGCGCAAAGATCTTTACCATCGTTGCAAGTCAAGCAACGCCGACAGTGGTCACTTCCACCGGAATCTATGCAATCAACGGTACGAATATGACATATGAGATCATTCAGACCTCACCGAACCTCGGTGTAACGGCACCAACGCCGGCAGCAGGTTTCGGCAGCACCTCGGTTGGAACAACAAAATACCCGATCTATATCCAAAAATATGTAAAGCAATAATTCATTCATTCAAGCCTGTGAGGTCTTTGTGATCTCACGGGCTTTTTTAGGAAGAAGCCATGAAAACGAAAAAATTTCTTCTTCGACTTGTTCTCTTCACTTTTGCAACGGTCGCCGCATTTGGACAAGATACCACATCATTCTTTGACCGCACGAAGAGAATACCCGATCCCAAAACTCCGGAGTTCAGGTTCATCGGTTATTGGTTCAACCGCGCCACGGCATCGAACATCTCGCCGACCAATGAATTGCTACAAGGACAGATCATCGGACGATTGTTCGGACAAAATACCACGAACACGGGGAAAACTGCTTCATATGTTGAACAGCGGTTTGTGCCAATGTTCATCTATTCGCCCCAAATTCTTGACGGGGTTGCGACATTCCGTAGTCTATTTAAGATCGATATGACATGGGGAGATGCCGCATATGGAGTTGGAGGAAATAAGGGGGGAGGATTTAATGGCGGACAGGTGAATTTGCAGACGCTTCTGGCGAATGTTGATATTCATCCCACCGATGCGACATGGAATGCTGTTTTTGGGCTACAGCGTGTATTCGACAATGTGCGTGATCCAAATATAGCCGCTATCAGTACGGCACAGACAAGCGCATATAAACTTTCCTATTGGGGTACACAGGGAGTCGGTGCATCCGTCTATGCATATCTAAATAAAGAGACGCAATTCCGTGCAGGCTATTATCAATTGTATGAGAACATTATTTCCGAGAATGACGATGTCGGGCTTTGGATGCTTGATATTGAGTCACGAATTGCTCCGAAATTAGAGGTTGGTGCAGATGCATGGTTTGTTTGGGATAGAGGGAAAAATAACGGCGGAATTTCGGTCTTAGGGCAAGGACTCAACAGCTCGTTGGCAGACTATAATGGCGCAGCTCGATTATCATTTCCTACGTCGAAATATGAAGCGAACATTGTTTGGCTTGGAGGACATGCCTCCTACAATCGCGACTTTTCTCTCGGACGATTCTGGTATGACGGGTTTGTAATGACGAATCTTGGTACGATAGACACAGTTGGTGCAACGACAGCGAAGAAGTTTGCAGACATATTCGGTGTTGCAGCGAATGGATCAATCAATTACAAATATGGTCAAACGGTGAACGATAAGATCAGTTTTGAAGCATTGTATACGACCGGCGATAATAATGGTGTTGCAGATAAATCTGTGAACAGCGTTATTACCGGAAACATTTACGGTTCGCCTACGGCAATTTACAGTAATCACCGCGCATTATTATTATTTCCCGATCCTAAGGTTGTGAACAGATATTATTCTGCCGTGCAGGATATTTCCAATATGGGGTACGGAGTTACCGGTCTCTTCCTGAATGCATCAAAAGACATTGTTCCGAATAAATGGATGGTGAAAATTGGTTCCGCTCTTGCTATTTCCAATACTACTCCCCGGCAGGGAGGAAATCTTGTGGGTTCTGAATTTAATGTTGAGGCGCAATATACGTATAAAGTATTTCTCACGTTCGGTTTCAGTGCTGGCTATATGGCGATGGGAGATTTTTATGACAGTCCGGATGTTACATATAATCATGTCCGTCCATCGCACGATCCGTGGGTGGCATTTATTAACATGATGTGGTTAATGTTCTAAGAAAGGAGCGAACAATGAAAAACCTAATATTATTTTTAGTCACTCTTTTCTTCTTCGGATGTTCAGGAGGTTTTGTGTACAAAGATGCCCCGCCATTGGAGTTTAGCGAATTTGACTACGGTTTCAAATCCCATTTCGCACCGGTGAATGGGATCAATGTAAGTTATATCGATGAAGGAAGCGGTGAAAAAACACTTCTTCTTGTTCATGGACTGGCGAGCAACGCCGGATTCTGGAGATACAACATCGGAGAGTTGTCGAAACATTACCGCGTGATTGCGGTCGATCTTCCCGGATACGGAAAATCCGATAAAGGTGTTTATCCATACACAATGTCATTTTATGCAGACATCGTCAGCGGTCTGCTCCAGAAACTGAATGTTGCAAAAGTTGTGTATATGGGACATTCCATGGGTGGGCAAATAGGGATCCATTTTTCATTCCGGCATAAGGATCAGCTCGAGAGACTTATTCTAGCCGCTCCGGCAGGACTGGAGCCATTCTCGCGCGGCGACGGCGACTGGCTCAAGAGCGTGATGACGATTGATTTTGTGAAGAAGACTCCTGAAGACCGTGTCCGTGCTAATCTTGCGTTGAACTTCTATAATTATGACGATAAATTTGAATGGATGGTTGAAGAGCGTACGCGGATGGCGAAGGCAAAGGATTTTGAAGATTTTTGCTATGCAGTGATCCGTTCCGTGAGTGGAATGATTGATGAACCGACTACAAAACGGCTGCATGAAATATCCGTTCCTACAAACATCATCTTCGGTGAAAATGATGGATTGATACCGAATCCGATTCTTCATGGTGCTGCATCAGCAGACATTGCAAAGATCGGAACAGATGCAATACCGAACGTAACGCTCACATTCATACCCAGCGCAGGTCATATGCTGCAGATGGAACGGCCGGATGAATTCAACGCTGTGGTAATTGATTTGATAAAATAAAAATCGTTTTACAATGAAAACAAGCCGGCGGATTTCTGCCGGCTTTTTCTTTATTTTCCAAAACTGATTTACACGCAGAACAAAGTCGTTAATATTATCCTTCACACCTGCAGACGTTGTTTCATGTAATAATGAAGAAAAATGGTTGAAAATGGAGCTGTTTTCTTCGTTGCATCGGAATCCAATTATTCATACTATCTAGACACACATGAACTTAAAATCTTGAGAGATGAAAAAAGCCCTTATTGTTGACGACTCAGCGTACAATCGAACACTCTTGAACGCCATTCTTAGAAAAAAAGGCCTGGCAATAGAATTGGCAGAGAACGGTGATGAGGGGGTGCAAAAATTTACAATGTTTCAGCCGGACATTGTTTTTTTAGACTACATTATGCCTAAAAAATCCGGAGTGGAAGCACTGACTGAAATGAAAAAAATTAATCCTAATTTTATCGGGGTTATGCTTACATCCATCTCGGCATCGGAAGATGTTCAGGAAGCGAAGGCCGCGGGAGCGAATGCATACATCTTAAAGCCATATGAAGCAGAAAAAATTTATGAAGTGCTAAAAAAATATAACCTTACGACAGAATGACGATCCCTAATTACGCCTGTCCGACGTGCAATAAAAAATATTACGACCCTCCGTTCGAGTGTACGGATTGCGGAACGGAAATGGGTTGGAAGTGTTCTTCGTGCAATCACGGAAATCCTCTGGTCTATCGGCGCTGCGGTAAATGTGGAATACCGATACCGACCGTTATAGCAGCAATGATCAATGAAGGGAAACAACTGCGCACGATGAACATCCCTCAATACAACGAGAACGACATCACTGAATTACTGGAAGAAGGCGAGCGTCTTGTTGCCAAGAAAGATGTTCAAACTCTTACTCAAGCAGATCTTGATAAACTTTTTGAATAATTATGTTTGCACGTGAAGATATCATATTTCGTGATTATTGTCTTGCCAATAATGTGCTGACGGAAGAGCGTTGGAAGCAGTTCGCCGACACCGCCAATAATTACGGCATGAATGACGGAATTGCCCGCGCGTTGATACAGTTTAATTACTTTTCCGCGGACGAATTGGTTCACCATTTCGGTAAAGCGTTCAATCTTCCCGTTATGAAGTTATATGCCGAAACGAATTCAGCGCCGAAAGAGATCGTATCGATCTCATTTATCCGTAAGCACCGTGTTATTCCAATGTTTCTGTTTGGGAATGAACTGACCGTTGCGGTCACCGACCCTCCGTATAAAGAAGTTGTGGATGAACTTGCCAGACTGACCCAAAAGAAAATCATTCCGGTCGTTGCGGGTGTGAACGATTTTGACGAAACACTCAAGATTCAGCAGGGGGGATTTGACGAGTTGAAACGGATAGCTAGCGCTATCGATATTGAAAAGTATGATGTTGTCCGGACGGGGGAAAAAGAAGTTGAGCGTTTGGAAAAGATGGGTGAATTTCCACCACTCATTGAACTGGTAGACGAGATCTTCCTGCGAGCCGTCAAGATCGGAGCAAGCGATATCCACGTTGAGCCGTTTGAAGATGAACTGCGACTTCGGTACCGGCTAGACGGCGTGCTGCAGCGCGTGGCATCATTTCCCAAAAAAATATCCGAAGGTGTTGCTGCCGTTATCAAGAACAAAGCGGCAATGGATATTTTTGAAAAGAAAAAACCTCAAGACGGCCGCATATCACTAACGCTTGAATCCCGTTCGTTCGATCTGCGTGTCAATTCGCTGCCGACCGTGGGGGGCGAGAAGATTGTTCTTCGTATTCTCAACAAAAGTTCCATCAACAAAAAGATCACCGAACTGGGGATGGCAAATCATAACATGGCAATGCTTGAGCATTTGCTGAACCAACCGAACGGTCTATTCCTTGTTACCGGACCGACGGGGAGCGGAAAAAGCACTACGCTTTACGCGGCGATCAATCATATCAAATCGGTTGAGAAAAATATTGTTACCGTTGAAAATCCGGTGGAGTATCAGGTTGATACAATTAATCAGGTCAATGTTGATCCCGACCGCGACTTAACTTTTGCGACCGCCCTGCGTGCAATTCTTCGTCAGGATCCGGATGTTGCACTTGTTGGTGAGATACGTGATTCAGAGACAGGTATCATTGCAACGGAGGCAGCGCTTACCGGTCACCTTGTATTAAGTACCTTGCACACGAACGATGCCGTTGGTGCAATTCCGCGTTTGATCAATATGGGAGTTCCTTCGTATTGGCTGGCCCCTGCGTTAATCGGAGTTCTTGGACAGCGTTTGGTGAGAAAAGTTTGCGATTTCTGTAAAGATGAATATGAACCATCCGAAGAAGTTCTGTATAAAGCCAGCCTCAGCGGTTTATCGGGCAGAGTGCCGTTTTTTAGAGGTATAGGTTGTAAAAAATGTAACTATCAGGGGTACAGCGGCCGGATAGCAATTCATGAAGTTTTTTTCGTGAACGAAGAGATACAAACCTTGATCTATAAAAACGAAACAACAACAAAAATACGTGAGGCGGCATTGAAAAATGGTTTCCGTGATCTGCGTTTTGACGGAATGAAAAAAGTTGTGGCCGGCCTTACAACGTTGGAAGAGATCCAACGTGTTACGCGTTCTACTTTATAACGAATCTGCATTATGAAGATTGAAGATATCTCCGTTCTCGTTGTTGATGACTCTGATCATATCCGGACATTGTTTGCCATGACATTGAAAAAAATGGGGATCAAAAAGGTCCATTATGCTGCCGACGGTGCGGAAGGATTGTTACGGTATACGCAGGATAAACCGACGATCACATTTCTTGATAATATGCTTCCGAAAATGTCCGGCATGGATGTGCTGCGTGAGATCCGGAATGTGAAACCGGATGCTATTGTTGTCATCGTCTCAGCTGTTTCAAACATAGAATCTGTCCAGGAAGCGAAGACCAAAGGGGCAAGTTACTACCTTATTAAACCATATCTGCCATCCAGGATTGTTGATGTAATGAAAAAACTATTGAACATTGAAGGAGAATTGTCGTGATCTGTTCTTCTTGCGGCAGTGACAGTCCCCGGGCATCGCAGGAATGTCTCAATTGCGGAGCCAAACTGAATGTGGTCCGATGTCGGTGCGGATTTTTAAATTCACTGATGGACTCATTCTGCGGGTCATGCGGAAAACAATTGATAAAAACGACAGGGATCTCTCGTATACAGAGGTTGGAATCGAACATCCATACGGTACCGCAATTTACCGAACAGGAACTGATGCGTATCATAGAAGTTCAGCAGATCCATTCAACGTCTGAACATTCTGCAAACGCTGCAACACAAAACGATATAGATAAATTATTCGAATAACAAGATGATCAGGGACGAAGACGTACGAATTATAAAAATCCTGTTCTCCAAAGGATATGTCGACAAGACCAAATTCGATAAATTCCATCGGATCATGGGCGAAGTGGAACAAAAAAAATGTTCCGAAGTGCTCATTGATGCTCTTGGAGTGAATGAAGAAATTGTTGCCTCAACAATATCGGAAGAATTTAAGATTCCTTTTGTCAATCTGACGCCTTCCATTGTGACCGTTAACAATCAGATTTTTAAGGACGAATTTGTTGAAAAATATAATGCCGTGCCGATCATACGGAGCGGTGTGGAATTGACCGTTGCATTCACTGATCCTCCTTACAAAGAGACAATCGAGTCGATGAGACGTGATGCTCAAGTATTCATTATACCTGTTGCCGTGAAGCGGTCCGCTTTCGATGCGGTAGTGATGAAAGAGCCGGTGGAAGATATTGATGAATTCCAACAACTGCCGTCAAAATTCCAGCTTGAGACGTTGGATATGCGCAAGCGCGGAAAAGAAAAAGTGTATGAATTATACAGGTCCGGAAGAATACCCAATGCCGATGTTCTGATCGATGAGATTATTATCAGGGCTATCAAAGACGGTGCGACCGATATCTATTTTGAACCGATGGAGCAGGAGTTTCGTGTTCGGTATAATATTGACAGCGTATTGGAATATGCTGTTTCGCTTCCTAAAGAAATGACTGAAGCATTGTGTAATGTGATGCGCTCTCGCGGCAGTTTGAATATGTTCGATAAAAAGAAGGCGCAGGACGGGCGATATGCTTCGATCTACGGAAAATTTTCATTTGACATGCGGGTCAGCACACTGCCGACTGTTGAAGGGGAACGGTTCTCTGTCCGGATCTTAAAAAAATCCAACCGTGTTGTCAATATCACAGATCTGGGATTTTCATTTGAAAACCTGGCACTTGTGCGTTATCTGCTTCACCGGCCCCGGGGCTTGTTGATGATAGCGGGGCCTTCGGTGGGTGGTAAAACAACCACGGTCTACGGCTGTATGAACGAATTACGTGATTCTCAAAAAAATATTATTACGGTAGAAAATCCGATAGAGTATCGGCTGGAGTTTGCGAGTCAAGTTCAGGTGGACGTGGAACAAAAACTAGATTATGCCTCTGCGATGCGGGCAGTATTGCGACAGCATCCGGACTTAATCTTTCTTGGTGAGATCCGCGATGCCGAAGCAGGAGCCGCTGCGGCAGAAGCTGCGCTTACCGGAACTATGGTTGTCAGCACCATTCTTTCTAACGATGCACTTTCGTGCATTCCGCGGATGACGAATTTCGGCATACCGCCATCCTGGCTTGCACCAACATTGAACGGAATCATTTATCAGCAACTTGTACGAAAAATCTGTAAACACTGCCGCGAAAGTTATAAACCGAAAAAACATATGCTTGTTGCCTCCGGACTGAGTCAACTTGAAGATTCAATTGTTCTCTACCGGGGCCGCGGATGTGATATGTGCGGCGGCGACGGACATTTAGGCAGAACTGCAATTCATGAGGTGTTAGTTGTAGACGAAGAATTGAAGGATATGATCTTCAATCAAACGTCACCGATAAAAGTGAAAGAGACTGCCACGAAAAAAGGCTTTGAGTCTATACGATTTGATGCTGCAAAAAAACTTGTGTCGGGCATCATTTCGTTGGAAGAGTATCTGCGCGTTCTTGGTTAAACATATCAGAACATTGACGATCCTTCAAAATAATATTTTGAATGAACCTATTGCTGAAAAAAACATTGCAAATGAAAAAAGCCCTTGTTGTTGATGATGCTGAAGCAAATCGGATAGTGATTGGTGCGATTGTTGAAAAATTTGGTCTTGCGGTTGATTATGCCGAAGACGGTGACGAGGCTGTACATAAATTTGCATCCCTGACTCCGGATATTGTCTTTATTGATCAGATAATGCCAAGGAAAAACGGCTCTGATGCAATCAAGCAGATGAAATTAATCACGCCAAATTTTACCGCCATCCTTATGTCTGCACTGACTAATACAGAGGATATAAAAAAAATTGTTGATTCATGCGGAGCCGATGAATTTCTGCCGAAACCGATTTCACAAACGGTCATCGCAGATGTTCTAAAGAAATACCACATTATAGAATAAATTGGCCCCTCTTTTTACACCCCTCGT
This sequence comes from uncultured Ignavibacteriota bacterium, assembly GCA_903861125.1. GTDB lineage: Bacteria > Bacteroidota > Ignavibacteria > UBA10030 > UBA8401 > UBA8401. The sequence continues at coordinate 240,573 of CAIOTF010000042.1, read as the reverse complement.
TAATATCTTACAAACGGACAAATCTGCATGCGCCAAACTCTGAAATCAGAACGCTGAAAGCAGAAATCACACCGCACAACAATCTTTGGAGAATAATTATGAAACACCGATGCACTTGGGCCGGAACCGATCCTTTATACATTTTGTATCATGATACAGAATGGGGTGTCCCGGTGCATGACGATAGGAAATTGTTTGAAATGCTGATTCTTGAGGGAGCACAGGCAGGTCTGAGTTGGATCACGATCCTTCGGAAACGCGAAGCGTACAGAAAGGCGTTCGACAATTTTGATCCCAAAAAAGTTTCTGCATACAGTGATAAAAAAATAAAACAATTGCTCGCCAATGAAGGGATCGTCCGCAACCGGTTAAAAATATTGTCGGCCATATCCAATGCAAAATTATTTGTGTCGATCCAAAATGAATTCGGTAGTTTCGACGCCTATATATGGCGTTTTGTCAACGGAGAACCACGTGTGAACAAAAGAAAGACCATGAAAGATATTCCTCCATTCACTCTTCAATCTGATTCTATGAGCAACGATATGAAAAAGCGCGGTTTCAAGTTTTCCGGTTCAACCATCTGTTATGCGTTCATGCAAGCATGCGGAATGGTGAACGACCATGAAATGAAGTGCTTCCGGTATCGAGAAGTTATCTGAAATTGGCTGTGTTTCTTGAAACTCTCCGAAATTTTGCGCATTTTCATATAGGGACGACACATGCGTCCCTATTTTTCTTATGCGCAAAGCCATACTCAAACGAAAAACCAAAGAAACAAACATTTCCGTTTCGGTTGAACTGAACGGGAGCGGAAAAGCTTCCATTTCAACAGGAATCGGATTTCTTGATCATATGCTCGATCTTTTTGCAAAGCATGGTCTGTTCGATATTGTTGTTTCGTGTAAAGGCGATCTGCATGTTGATGACCATCATACGACGGAAGATGTTGGAATCGCGCTTGCCAAGGCGTTTACCGAAGCGCTGGGGGAGAAAAAAGGGATAGCCCGTTACGGAACGGCCTATGTTCCTATGGACGAATCGCTTGCACGGTGTGTGATCGATCTCAGCGGACGCTCTGCACTTGTGTTCAAAGCAGAATTCAACAGAAAAAAAGTCGGTGACCTGTCCACGGAAATGATTGAGCATTTCTTCCACTCGTTTGCGGAAAATGTGAAAGCGAATATTCACATTGAAGTTCTTTATGGAAGGAATACGCATCATAAGATAGAAGCGATCTTCAAATCATTCGCCCGTGCAATGCGTCAAGCGTGCGAAATTGATCCGCGGGTAAAGGGAGTCCTTTCTACGAAGGGGAAATTATAGCCGCATGCTGCTGCGAACAATCTCCGGGAAAAAGATGAATAGGCACGTGTCATGAGAGACCTGTCGCTGTAAACGTATGATTGGAATAATAGATTATCATTTGAACAACCTTCGTTCCGTTCAAAAAGCGTTCGAAAAAGTCGGTGTGCAGTCGTTCGTCTCTGACACGGCGAGCGAACTTCAAAAAGCGGAAAGGCTTGTTCTTCCGGGAGTCGGGGCATTCGGTCAGGCAATGGAAAATATACGAACGCTTGGTCTGCATGAAATGCTGATGAATCATGCAATTGCCGGTCGTCCGCTGCTTGGAATTTGTCTTGGAATGCAGCTGCTCTTTACAAAAAGTTATGAACTTGGGGAATACGAGGGTCTAGGTCTTGTCAGCGGTGAAGTGAAACTGTTCCCTGGTTCCGTCAAGGTGCCACATATGGGATGGAACCAGATTGAGATTGTGCAGCAGTCGCCGATACTGAAAAATGTGCAGGAAAAAAGTTTTGTCTATTTTGTTCATTCATATTTTGTTGAGCCGAAAGAGAATGTGACATTGAGCAGGACGGAGTATGGGAATCGGTTCCCGTCGATTATTCAGCAAAAAAATATTTACGGTATCCAATTCCATCCGGAAAAAAGTCAAGCAACCGGACTGCAACTATTGAAAAATTTCTCAGAGCTATAATGTTACTTATATTACCGGCTATCGATATCAAAGACGGACGCTGCGTCCGGCTTGTGCAAGGCGCAAAGGGGACGGAAAAAATCTATTCGGATGATCCGGTGCAGATGGCAATTCTCTGGCGAGGCGAGAATTCTAAAACCCTCCACGTTGTGGACCTTGACGGCGCTTTTGAAGGGGAGATGAGGAATCTTGATGTTCTGCGACGAATGATGAAGGCGGTTGATATTCCGATCCAGATTGGCGGCGGGATCAGAACGTATGAACAGGTAAAACAGTTGTTCGAGATCGGCGTTTATCGTGTCGTCATTGGAACATCGGCGATCGACGATCCGGAACTTGTCTCACGGTGCGTGAAGGATTTTGGTGCACGCAAGATTGTGGTCGGCATCGATGCAAAAAACGGCGTTGTTATGACCAAAGGCTGGCTTGAGAACACAGGCATTGAAGCAGTCTCTCTGGCACTCAACATGAAATCACTCGGCGTTGCACGGATTGTCTACACCGATATTACCAGAGACGGAATGCTGTCCGGTCCGAATTTTGAAGCCATCCGGATTATGGCACAGCGTACCGGCTTGAAAATCACCGCATCCGGCGGAGTTTCGGATTATAACGATCTAATAAAACTTCAGGAACTCGAGAAGTTTGGTGTTGATTCCGTCATCATAGGGAAAGCGTTGTATGAAAACCGCTTTTCCTGTCAGGCGTTATGGCGTGAAAATGAAAAAGTTTTAGATGATATGGGTCCGACAAGAAGAATATAGTAATTGAACCGGCGATTCCCGGCGAAGCGAACGAATGGAAAAACATACTCTGTGTTAGCGAAACGAATTATTCCTTGTTTGGATGTGGATAAAGGCCGCGTCGTAAAAGGGACGAACTTTATTGAACTTGTTGATGCGGGCGATCCCGTTGTTCAGGCAAAATTTTACGACAGCGAAGGTGCCGATGAACTGATCTTTCTTGATATCACTGCATCATCGGATAACCGGTCAACGATGCTGGATATTGTGAGGAATACTGCGGAAGAGGTCTCTATTCCGTTCACGATCGGGGGCGGTATCCGGACAACGGATGATATGCGCGAAATGCTCCGGAGCGGTGCGGATAAAGTGAGCATCAATACGGCATCGGTAACAAACCCGCAGCTGATCAGCGACGGGGCGGAGAAGTTCGGAGTGCAGTGCATCGTTGTAGCCATCGATGCAAAAAGGGATGTGAATGATAATTGGAAAGTATTCATCCACGGCGGACGGACGAAAACTGAACTTGACGTGATAGAATGGGCGCAGCAATGCGAACAGCGTGGCGCAGGTGAAATTATGCTGACGAGCATGGATCGCGACGGAACAAAAGATGGATACGATATAGAACTGCTGAAGAGGGTAACTGGCGCTGTGAGAATACCTGTCATCGCGAGCGGCGGAGCCGGAAATCTTGATCATTTATATCAGGCGTTTGCACAAGCGGATGTTGATGCTGTGCTTGCGGCGTCGATCTTTCACTTCCGGCAGTTCACCATTGCACAAGCAAAAGAATTTTTACGATCAAAAAATATTTTAGTAAGAACGTAATGCCGAAGAAAGCGAAGCCGACTTCGAAATGGAACTGATGAATATGAAACTTCTCGACGATGTGAAATACGATTCAAACGGCCTTATTCCGGCAATAGCGCAGGATGAAAAGACCGGCGATATTCTTATGATGGCGTGGATGAATCGGGAAAGTTTAGAAGAAACGGTAAGAACAAAACGCGCCGTGTATTACAGCCGGTCGCGCAGTAAATTGTGGCGCAAAGGTGAAGAATCAGGGAATGTGCAGGAAGTTCTTTCGATACATATCGATTGCGATGCCGACGTCATACTTCTCAGAGTAAATCAAATAGGGGAAGCGGCATGCCATACCGGACACCGCAGCTGTTTCTTCCGTGAAGTAGCCGAAGGTGGGAACGCATATATTGAAAAAAATGATATCATGTTCGATCCAAAGGCGGTCTATAAAAAATGAAGTTAACTGTTATCGGACATTTTTGTATGGATGTCTTCCATCGCGCTGATGGAACCGAAGAAAAGAAATTCGGAGGGATATTCCATTCCGCGGCGGCATTGGCAAATCTTGCATCGGACCGTGATACGGTCTATCCTGTTTTCGGCGTGGGTGAAACGGAATACAAGGAAGTGCGGTCACTTCTTTCGCAATATAAGAATATTGATCCTGCAGGAATATTTCAATTTTCGGAAGAATCGAATACCGTTCATTATTTCGATGACAGTCCGAATGAATGTTCGGTGAAGGTCTCAAAACCGATTCCTTTTTCGCATATCAAAAAATTCCTGAATGTCGATGCAGTCTATGTCAATATGATCTCGGGAAATGATATCACCGTCGATACCCTCGACGAGATACGGTTGGAGATCCGCGGAAAGAAAATTCCGCTGCATTTGGATATGCATTGCCTGACGCTGTCGGTGAACGAAGACGGAACCCGTGTACGAAAACCGATGGCGGACTGGCGGCGCTGGTGCTTTATGACGGACAGTGTGCAGATGAATGAGGAAGAAGCGTCCGAATTATCCATTGAACAGTTAAACAACGAACTTCTGGCAAAGCATATGCTTCCGCTGATGGTGAAAGCATTTGTTATTACACGGGGAGAGAATGGCGCAACAATGTACCAGGAAGAACATAAGGTGCTGCTCACAACCGAGATTGCATTTGAAAAAAATAATGAACCTGTTTCAACGATCGGTTCCGGCGACATCTTTGGAGTTTCGTTCCTCTATTTTTATTTAAAGAAGAAGAATTATATCGACGCAGCGACATATGCCCAGAAAATAGCATCGCACAGTACAAAATTCTCCCTTACGGAAAAGCATCAGCAGCTGCGGGCGATGAGGGAACTTTTATGAAGCGTGTGCTGGTGTGCGGCAGCAACGGTCTGCTCGGCCAACGATTAGCCAGGCTGTTCCATTCGGACGATGAATATGAAGTATTGCATTCCTCGCACCACCGGTCATTTGTTCAGTCCGATATCCTGATCGATTATACCCAATTGGATATCTCCAACCGCAGCGATGTAAAAAGTCTGGTGACGAGTTTTCGTCCCGATGTGATCTTGAATGCTGCTGCTATGACGAATGTGGATGCGTGTGAACGAGGACGCGAACAGGCGTGGAAAATGAATGTGACTGCGGTCGAGAACCTTGTGGAAGTGAGCAGAAGAATCGACGCCAAATTGATTCATATTTCCACCGACTATGTCTTCGACGGAAAAACAGGACAATATACCGAAACTGATCGGGTGAATCCGGTCAACTATTACGGAAAAACAAAACTTGCAGGAGAGAATGTACTTGTATCAAGCGGAATTAATTATTGCATTCTCCGAACCATCGTTATCTATGGTACGGGCGTGAGCGTGCGGAATAATTATGCGCTGTGGGTGATAAATAATTTGCAGGAAAAAAAACCGATCCATTGTGCGGTCGATCAGATCAGCAATCCCACGTATGTTCACGATCTTGCGTTCGCCATGAAACAATGCATCGAATACAATGCGGATGGAATCTATCACGTTGCCGGCGCTGAAGCGGTCAGCCGGTATGAATTTGCCATTCGCATCGCTGAAGTGTTTGGCTTTGATCCGGAGTTGATCAGTAAAGTAAAATCCTCTGATCTGCCGCAATTGGCACAACGTCCGTTGCACACTACGTTCGTGGTTGACAAGGCGAAACGCACATTTATGTACAATCCAATGAATATTACGCAAGGATTAAAATTACTTCAGGAAGAACTAACGGGGATCCATCTAAATTGATATGAAAAAAATATTCATTTTTATTGCAGCTGTTATGGCCGCATGTATTTATGGCTCGTGCACTACCTCCGAAAAAACTATCGATGGTTCAGGAGAGTTGAAGAATCCATCAAAAATGCTGACGAATCAATTCAAAATGTTGTCCATTAATACACAGCATGGATTGAAAGAGCGAAGTGATGTGAAAAAATTTGCTGAATGGATCAAGGTATCGGGTGCTGAGCTCGTAGCTGTTCAGCAGATCATACGTGCGACTGAATCTAAGCCTGAGTTTGATGCTTTTACGGAATTGATGAAATACCTGGATATGCGCGGCACATTTGCCAAAGCCCGGTACTATCAGGGTTGGGATTCCGGCAATGCGCTTTTTTGCATGTACCCGCTGCTGCAGTCGAATGTGTATGTGCTGCCGACGGGAAAAGGAAAGACCAGACGTTCATTGTCATTCGGCGTTTTTGAGATGGGATTGAAACCCATGGCGTTCGCGTCGACCGATCTTGATGAAGAGGACCTCAGTGAGCGCATAAAACAGGTGTATGAAATTCTGTCAATCCAGAAATCAGTAGAAGAGTATCCGATGATCATTGCGGGAAATTTTGGTGAAACATCAAAAGGTAAAGCGCCTGCAAAAATGACTGAAAAATTTACTTGTGTAAACAGCACAACAGACCAAACCATCGGACTTCTTGAGCATGTGTATCTGCCGTCGAATGGCAAGGTAAAAGTGATTTCATCGGAAAAAGTACATTATAAGACACTTAACGCAACCGGAATTCTCGTAACGCTCGAAGTAACACAATAGGAAAAAAATATGTTAGACTTAAAATTCATCCGCGAACATGCCGATATCGTAAAGAACGGTATCAAATTAAAAAAAGCAGACGATAATATCGATGCGATCCTTGTGCTGGATCAACAGCGCCGCACGCTCATTGGCGAAGGGGAGGGACTGAAAGCAAAACGAAATGAGGTCTCGTCAAAAGTAGGCCAGATGAAAAAATCCGGCGAAGATGCCGGTGCAGTAATCGAAGAGATGAACGCGGTAAAAACACGGATCCAGCAGATCGACGATGAACTGAAAATTACGGATGAGAAAATGGAAGATCTTCTCCTCACCGTTCCGAACATCCCGCATCCGTCGGTTCCTGTCGGCACAACGCCGGACGATAATAAATCAATTTTTGAATGGGGCGAAAAACCGCAATCGGATTTCGTTTTGAAACCGCACTGGGATATCACCGGTAAGCTTGGTATCATCGATTTCGAACGCGGTTCAAAAGTAGCCGGAGCAGGTTTTCCGTTCTATGTGGGGAAAGCAGCAACGTTGCAGCGGGCACTCATCAATTTTTTTCTGGATCAGGCTTCGGAACGCGGATATACGGAACTGCAGGCACCGATTGTTGTGAATAAAGAGAGTGCGCGCGGTACGGGCCAGATTCCCGATAAAGAAGATATGATGTATATCGCGACACGCGACGATTTGTATATGATACCAACGGCGGAAGTTCCGGTAACGAATTTCCACCGGAAAGAGACATTTGAAGAGAAAGATCTGCCTGTAAAATATGCCGGATATACGCCCTGCTTCCGGCGCGAAGCTGGTTCGTACGGAAAAGATGTGCGCGGATTGAACCGTCTGCATCAATTCGATAAGGTAGAATTGGTGAAATTCGTCCACCCGAGCACTTCATACGATGAACTGGAAACACTGCGCACCGACGCGGAACATTTGCTGCAGCTTCTTGGTTTACCATATCGGGTCTTGCTGATGTGTACGGGCGATATGGGATTTACGCAGACAAAGAAATACGATCTTGAAGTGTGGGCGGCCGGGCAGCAGAAGTGGCTTGAAGTATCTTCCTGCAGCAATTTCGAATCATTCCAGGCACGCAGAATGAACATTAAATTCAAATCGCGCGAAACAGGAAAACAGGAATTTGTACACACGCTCAACGGATCCGGTCTTGCTCTGCCGAGAATTGTAGCCGCCATCATCGAAAACAACCAGACGCCGGAAGGTAAGGTGATCGTTCCGAAAGTACTGCAGCAATACACAAAATTTGCAGTGATCGAGTAATGGAATAACAAAAAACTTTGTATCGGAATTTTACACACGGAACGGTCCTATGGCCGTTCCGATATTTTTTAAAGAATGAAATCCCTAACGCGTCTTCTTCCATACTTATCCAGATACAGAACAACGTTATACCTCGGTCTGATTGCTGTCATGATCAGCAACCTTTTTACCGTTGCTACACCGTGGTTCATCGGCGAAGCAATTGATGAATTAAAGCGAGGATTGGAAAAGGGTTCGCTGCAGCATACCGACCTGCTGTGGTACGCCGGCATCGTCATCGGCTTTGCGGCCATTGCAGGAGTGATGCTTTTCTTCACACGGCAGACGATTATTGTCGTATCACGTAAGATCGAGTATGATCTACGAAATGATTTTCTTTCCCATATTCAAAAACTTCCGCTCTCGTATTTCCAGAAGACCCCTACCGGCGATCTGATGGCCCTGGCAACAAACGATATTAGCGCGGTACGCAACGTGCTTGGTCCCGGCATTATGTATCCGGCTGATACGATAATGACGCTCTCCATGTCTCTGGTGCTGATGTTTGTGAAAGACTGGCAATTGACATTACTTGCACTGATTCCGATGCCGCTTGTATCGTATGCTGTCTATTATCTGGGGAAAGTGATTCACGAAAAGTTCAACGAACGGCAGGAACAATATTCCGTTCTGACAACGAAAGCGCAGGAGAATCTTTCCGGTGCCCGTGTGGTAAAAGCATACGTTCGGGAAGAATATGAAATAGAGCAATTCCGTACGGCAAGCTGGGACTACTTCAAAAAGAACCTTGTCCTGGCGAAAGCGCAGTCCGTAATGTGGCCATTAATGTTCATCCTTGTTGGTCTCTCGATCATTATCACCATCTATGTGGGGGGATTGAAAGTGATCAGCGGTGAAATGACGATCGGAACGCTTACAGCATTCATGACATATCTTTCACTGCTTATCTGGCCGATGATCGCATTAGGCTGGGTGACGAACATGTGGCAGCAAGGTGCAGCGTCCATGAAACGTCTTGCCAAGGTCTTTGATACGGTTCCGACGATCCGCGATACAGAACTGACTGATCATGGGATCGATTCCGTTAATGGGGAGATCGAATTCAAAAATGTCACTTTTACACACGAAGGTGCACAAACTCCGGCACTTCAGAACATCAATTTAAAGATACCCAAAGGATCAACGCTGGCGATTGTTGGATATACCGGCACGGGAAAAAGTTCGCTGGTTAATCTTATTCCAAGACTCTACGATATTTCGGACGGAGAATTGCTGATCGACGGGATTCAGATCCAAAAGATACCAGTTGAAGTGCTGAGGAAGAATATCGGATATGTTCCGCAGGAGACGTTTCTATTCTCCGAATCGATCGCCGAAAATATTCGATACGGCGATGACGATGCTCAGCGCGAATTAATCCATGATGCTGCCGATGTTTCACAGATCGCAAAGGATGTTGCAGATTTTCCGCAGCGGTTTGAAACGATGCTCGGCGAACGGGGTATTACCCTTTCCGGAGGACAAAAACAAAGAACCAGCATTGCCCGTGCGATATTGCGCAGACCGAATATTCTCATCCTTGATGATGCACTTTCTGCAGTCGATACATATACCGAAGAGACAATCCTTCAGCGTTTGCGTAAATTGATGGTTGCGAGGACGAGCATCATTATTGCACACAGAATTTCAACGGTGAAGGATGCCGATAATATCATTGTGCTCAATAACGGAAAAATTGCAGAGCAGGGAACGCACGATCAGTTGGTGGCATTGAACGGCATTTATGCAGGATTATATCAAAAGCAGTTGTTAGAAAAGGAACTGGAAGGTCTTTAAAAGAAATAAAATTGCTTAAGAATTGTTGGGGATATGAAATTGATCATTGCTGACACCATTGGTGAATTGGTGTTAGAAACAGAAGAAAAAAAACAGATAATTGGTCCAAACGTGCGAATGGCGAGAGCAATAAATAGAAAACTATAACATTGTACATCTTTTACATTTATACTTGATTTATGCAAGATGACGATATATTAGGGAAAGCATACGATGCCCAGCTGATGCGGCGTTTGGTCATCTATTTGCGTCCGTACAAATGGCAGGTGCTACTGGCGATATTGTTGTCGCTGACGGTGTCAGGACTCGAAGCCGTGCGCCCATATTTCACGAAGATCGCTGTTGACGTAAACATTGCAAACAAGGACAGCAAAGGATTGCTGACGACAACGGTACTCTTCCTGTTGCTGATGATCGTACGCGGTATTGTTCAGTACTACAATGCATACATTACGCAAAAGATTGGACAGCAGACGATTTTCGATCTGCGGATGGAGTTATTCCGGCATCTGCAAAAGCTTTCGCTGAAATTCTACGATACCAATCCCATCGGACGGCTTATCACCCGCGTAACGAATGATGTTGAGGTGCTGAATGAAATGTTCTCCTCCGGCATTGTTATGGTGTTCAGCGATGTTTTTATGATCATCGGCATAGTTTGGTTCATGGTAACCATGAATGCGGAACTTGCACTGATTTCGCTTAGCGTACTGCCGTTCCTGATCTACGGTACGGTAATTTTCCGCAAGAAGGCACGTGAAGCATATCGTGAGGTTCGCTTATACATTGCCAGAATTAATTCATTCATGCAGGAGCACATTACCGGCATGCTCGTGGATCAGATATTCAACCGTGAAAAAAAAGCATTGGATGAATTTGAGAAACACAACGCCGGCCATCGCGAAGCCAATATTAAATCGGTCTTCTATTATGCAATATTTTATCCGGCTGTCGATCTTATCGGTGCTGTTTCTGTCGGCCTGATCATATGGTATGCCGGCGGGAATGCTTTGCAGGGAAGCGTAACGATCGGAACAGTAATGGCATTCCTGCAGTTCAACGAAATGTTCTGGCGGCCGATCCGCGACCTTTCAGAAAAATATAATATCATGCAAACCGCCATGGCATCGTCGGAGCGGATTTTCAAATTACTGGATGATACATCATATATTGCGGAATCAGAAACGCCGAAGCCTTTCATTAATATTGCCGGTAAGATCGAATTCAAGAATGTATGGTTTGCATATCAATCCCATGCCGGAGAAGAAAACTGGGTACTGAAAGACGTATCGTTTACAATCAATCCGGGCGAAACGGCTGCGTTTGTTGGTCATACCGGAGCCGGTAAAACAACGATTATCAGTCTGCTTTCCCGCTTCTATGAGATCCAAAAAGGTGAAATTCTAATCGACGGAATCAATATCCGCGATGTAGCGTTGAGCGATCTGAGAAGGAATATCGCCGTTGTACTGCAAGATGTTTTCCTTTTTTCAGGAGACATAAAAGGGAATGTGAATCTTGGGAACGATGAGATCTCCGTTGAACAGATAAAAAATGCTTGCCGTGTTGTCGGTGTAGACAGGTTCATTGAAACTATGCCGAAAAAATATGATGAGGAAGTGAAAGAGCGCGGCTCGACTCTTTCCGTCGGACAGAAACAATTACTGTCGTTTGCTCGTGCGCTTGCGTTCAATCCCAAGATCCTCGTACTGGACGAAGCAACGTCAAGCGTCGATACGGAGACGGAAATGCTCATTCAATCGGCCATTCAGAAACTACTTTCTAACCGGACAGCAATCGTCATTGCACACCGGCTTTCCACAATCCAGAATGCCGATACGATCGTGGTGATGCACAAGGGGGAGATACGTGAAATGGGAACTCATCAGGAACTGCTGTTGAACAAAGGAATCTATCACAAGCTGTATCTTCTGCAGTATAAGGATCAGGAGGCGGCATAGGTTTTCTCTTCTTGCTCCTTCGTCTCAATTTTCATACTTTCTTACAATAAAATTTCTATCTGAAAAGTTCCGGAGAAAACAACATGGGACAAAGTAAAATTGTCACACTCGAACGTCATATCATCGAGATAGAACGCCGGCATCCCGGTGCTACGGGAAATTTTTCGAATGTGCTTCGCGATCTGTCGCTTGCCTTTAAGATCATCTGGAGGGAAGTAAGTAAAGCCGGACTGGTAAATATCCTTGGCGCTGCCGGAACGCAGAATGTTTCCGGTGATTCGGTAAAGAAACTGGATGTTTTTGCCGACGAAACCATTTTCAAAACAATGGATCATAGCGGCCATCTCTGCGTTATGGCATCGGAAGAGCATGAATCCATCATCGCCATCCCAGACCAATATCCGAAAGGGAAGTACGTGCTGTTGTACGATCCTCTGGATGGTTCCGGAAATATCGATGCCAATGTCAGCATCGGCACGATCTTCTCGGTCTACCGGCGGATTTCGCACCAAGGGAACGGAACAATCGAAGATATTCTTCAGCCTGGTTACAAACAGATCGCTGCAGGGTATGTAGTGTTTGGTTCGAGCACGATGCTTGTTTACTCAACCGGCGACGGTGTTCACGGCTTTACGCTGGACCCTAGTATCGGAGAATTCCTGCTTTCTCATGAGGATATCAAGATCCCTAAGCGCGGAAAGATCTATAGTGTGAACGAAGGCAATTACAAATGGTGGGATAATGGTGTGAAACGATATATCAAACATTTGCAGGAAGAGGATGCAGCAACATCTCGTCCGTATGCAAGCCGGTATATAGGATCGCTCGTAGCAGACTTTCACCGCAATCTTCTGTACGGAGGGATTTATCTTTATCCGGGCGATGCGCGGAACAGGAACGGAAAATTACGCCTGATGTACGAGAACAATCCGTTGGCGTATCTCTGCGAACAGGCGGGCGGGCGGGCGATCAATGGCGAAAAGCGCATCCTTGATGTTATTCCGACCGAACTTCATCAGCGGACTCCGTTATTTATCGGCAGCGAAGAAGATGTTACATTATGCGAAAAATTCTTACGGGAAGGCTGAGAAAAATATTTCTATACAGCGACAAAATAAAATCCCCCGCAGCGCGGGGGATTTTTATTGGTGAAGCGGAAAATATTCAAAAAAACTATTTTAATTTTGCACGTGCTCGTTTTGCGTATTCGCTTGTCGGATACATCTCTACAAGGCGTTGATATTCAGCCTGTGCCTTCATTTTATCGCCAAGCCGTTCATAGCTTTGTGCAATCATCAGTTGGGCATCATCTTTCTTCTCTGAGAATTTATATCCCAGAACGTGCTGGAAGTGCTGTATGGCCTGTGAATATTCCTTCAATTGGTAGCTGCATTCGCCGAGCCAGTAGTGGCAATTATCTGCATAATCATCTTTGATTCCCGTATTCAGCAGAGTCTGCATTTCACTCATTGCGTCACGGTAGTTCTTTTTGCGTGCGAGACTCACGGCACCCTCATACGCTCGAACTTCTTCCACCGACGATGTGCCGGGTTTTGCAGTCCGCTTTTCAATTCTTACCGGTTCACTCTTTTTTGGAGCAGACGTTAATGCTGCATTCGCCGCTTCAAGATCGGAGACTTTGTTGGTCAATACGTTGTTGGATTGTTGTAAAGAGGAAACTTGATCTTTCAACTGAACGTTCTCGGATTTCTGTGCATCAAGATCGTTTTGAAGCTGTTCTCTTGTGGGACCTTCCTGCTGGACAGGCTGTGTCTGCACCGGCAGTTCCTGTACTGGTTGTTGAACCAGCGGCGTTTGTTCTTCAACCGGAGCTTGTTCTACTGGTGTTTCTTCTGTAATGCCGGTATCAGTCACTAATTCATCTTCCGACACCGCTTCTTCCGATCCGCCACAACCGATGAGACCGATGGACACGAGACATACAATAAGAAAAAGTCGCAGTAATGATAAACGAAACATGAATGCCTCCAAAATATGTTCAAAATTCAGTTAACCCTATTGAATGTATCAATAGCTCGGTGAAAAGTCAAGACGACTTTTTTATTTGTGATCGAACGTATTTTGCGAATTGCCTCTGTATTAATGCCACGGATGCATCGGGAACACCGTCGAAATGTTTTGATTGCAGACGCATATCGCATATTTCATTGACATAATCTACAGCGATAAACTTACCTTCTTCGGTTAATGTTATCTCGGACGAGAAAAAATCAAGCCGGCAGATCTTATGAATGGTGAGAATAATGGCATGTAATTTCTGCAATTTGAATTTGCGTTCATCCTGTTTACTCAATTCTCGGTAGATATGAGTCCTGTGGTCCCACCAGCAGATCAGCGTAATCCCGAAAGCATAAAATACCCGAAACCATCCTATTGTCCCGCCAAGAGTGACCGGCTGTACTGTCTCCTGCAGAAGATATGTATCATTTTTATGATGTTGGCGGGTTTCAAGAATGTCTTTCAGTGATTCCGCACCCAGAACAACGCCGATTCCGCCGCCGGTGGTGTTTGCCGGTTTAATAATAAAGGGGCGGCCAAGATGAGCAAGTTCCGTCAAGCTCAATTCAACCTCCTTATTCTTGCTGTACGGCGAGATGATGATCGTATAGGGAACATGGATACCTTCGCCCATTAAAGCAAGATGCATGTTCGCTTTATCTTTAGCATAATCAACCCGGGCATATTCGTTGAAGATGATGGTTCGCGATCGGGTGATAATTTTTGCCAACGGGATGAATGTATCGTTGGAATCGGAAGCCCTGTCCAGAAATGTACGGAAGGAAATCTTTTTTGTACGCACCAACCGTATGACTGCTTCAATATTATGATGTTCAATACGGAATGTGGAAAGTCCGGATGAGATGCATTCGTTCTCTATTCCGAATATAAAATCTTTGTCAAATTCCCAGTCCCAGGCGAGACCGACATCGAATATTTCTGCCATGAACGAAGTTAGAGAATGATGGACTCCCGTGCAAATGAAATCTTGCGTTGAACAGGTTTTTTATAGTATGTTTGTGCGATGAAAAAGAACCGACAGCAAAAAGCCATGCCATTTTTTGAACATCGTCTGCGTTCATTATCGATAGTGCTGGGAATAAGCATCATTCTGAGGATCATTATTCTTGACCAATGGAATGCTTCGGTCTTTCATTTTGCTGTTTGGTCGGATTCCGCCACCTATAACCAATGGGCCAGAAGTATCATTACCACAGGAGATTGGATCGGTTCAAATCCATTTCTCATGACTCCATTCTATCCTTATTTCCTTGCCGTCATCTATTCCATCACGGGGGAGAGTCTGGATGCGGTCCGGTTGATCCAGAATGCTGTCGGTTTAGGTACGATCGTTCTCATTTACCTGACCGCGGAAATAATGTTTAACCGCCGTGCTGCGTTCTTTGCCGCAGTAGCAGCTGCGCTCTACGGTCCGCTCTATCTTCATGCCAATCTTCTGTTGGTGGAAACAGTGAAGGTATTTTTCTTGATGCTATCGTTCTATTTACTTATCACCGCACCGGAGAAAAAAAATATACAACGGTGGTTTGCTTCCGGAATCTCGCTCGGGGCCGCTATGCTCTGCCGGCCGACTGATGGTTTTGTTGTCGGTGTTGCCTTGCTTTGGATTTTTCTTATAGCAGTTAAAACATTTTCCTTACGTCTCCGTGCCGCATCCGCACTGCTCGCCGCTGTGATGCTGATTGTTCTACCGGTGACAATCCGTAATTACTCGGTCTCGAAAGAGTTTATACCCATTACCTCCAACGGAGGATTGAATTTTTATCTCGGCAATAATCCTAAGGCGGTCGGCGTGTATTACAATGTTGACGGCCTTGACCTTGCCAATGATCCGGACGGAAGAGTTTTTTTGGAAACAACGCAAGGGAGGAATTTTACCGCAGGAGAAGCCTCTTCCTTCTGGATGACTGAAGCATTGAACTATGTGACTTCGCAACCGGCTAATTTTATCACACTCGTAGGGTTGAAAGGTCTATTGTTCTTTCATTATAAAGAGATCGGTCAGTTAGGGTATAATTATTATTTTATTTCACAGAATGCAGTCCCCGCATTGGGATACCTGATAACATTTGTCCTGCTTTTTCCTTTCTCAGTTGCGGGTATTGTTGCTTTACGGACTGAATGGAAAAAATATTTTCTCCTATACGGATTTTTAGCTGCTCAAATTCTGGCGGTGATACTGTTCTTTGTCACGGACCGGTTCCGGTTGTCATCGATCCCGTTCCTAATCCTTTTTGCCGGGTATGGTCTGGACTGGATGCTGGTACAGTGGAACAATCAGCGCCGTAAAGTGATCATGATCGGCGGCGGATCAATTATCATCGCGGTCTCACTTTCAACTTTTCTGAATGTCCGTATTGATGACGAATTCTCTACGGAGCATGAATATATTGGCATGAATTATTTTGACATGAAGTTGTATGAAAAAGCACTTTATGAATATCAGCAGGCAATTCGATACAAGGATACGTTTCATATCCACAATAATATCGGAAATGTTTATTCTGCCACTGGGAATATTGCGGCTGCGATGAAGGAATATCAGCAGGGATCAGTGATCAATCCGAAGCAGGCGATCTCGGTATTTTCCATGGGAACCGCGTTTGTGCGTGTCCAACAATTTGATTCCGCACTAGTCTGTTTTCGAAAAGCGAAACTCATCAATCCGCGATTTGCACCGGCATATCTGAATGCCGGACTTTCGTATTGGTATAAAGGAAGCTATCGACTGGCATTGGTGGAACTTGAAACATATCTTTCCATGGAACCGGACAGAGATAAAACAGCATCGGTGCGGAGTGATGTTGAGAATTTGAAGCAGATCATAGCTGGGGAACGGTAATAGAAAAAAAAATCCGGAAGACTCTTATGAGCTTCCGGATATTGAAATGGCACAAAAGAATGTTACTTCAATAATGATTTCGGATCGAGGTGCATTGCTTCAATGTCTTTGAAATACTTCACTGTTCCTACCTTTAGTTCATAGGTGGAATCATCATCGCAGACGATGACCCCTTTTGGATGCAATTGAAGTGCACTCACCGTCCACATATGGTTTACTCCCGCTTCAACAACATGGGCCAGCGCCCGCGCTTTTGCGTGTCCGGAAATGATCAGCAGAATTTCCGCGGCATCCAGGATCGTGCCGACGCCGACGGTCAATGCTGTTTTAGGTACTTTCGCGACATCATTATTGAAAAACCGGGAATTTGCTACGATCGTATCGTACGTCAGTGTTTTTATCCGGGTACGTGAAGCGAGTGATGATCCTGGTTCATTGAACGCAATATGTCCGTCCGGTCCTATCCCGCCGAGAAAAAGCTGAATTCCCCCGTGCCGTTTTATTTTCTTTTCGTACTCTTCGCATTCTTTCCCCAGGTCTTTTGCCATACCGTTAAGGATGTGGACGTTCTTTGCCTGAATATCGATGTGTTTGAAGAAATTATTCCACATGAAGGAGTGGTAACTTTCGGGATGATTTTCGGGAAGGCCGACATATTCATCCATATTGAATGTTACGACATTCTTGAATGACACGAGTCCTTCTTTGTGCATTGCAATAAGTTCTTTGTATGTGCCGATCGGCGACGATCCGGTGGGGAGTCCGAGAACGAACGGACTGTTAGTTGTTGCTTTGAATTCGCGGATACGTTTGACGATGAATGCTGCTGTCCATTTACTTGCCAGATCGTAGCTTGATTGTATGATGACGCGCATAAAAATCCTTTCAATGATTGCTATAATATAAAAAATAGAAGGATTCTTTTCACTTTTATTTTTATCTTGACACCCAATGAACTTTGCCAGAAAAAAAATTGCAGTAATCCTCGGCACGCGTACCGAAGCGATCAAACTTGCCCCCGTTATCCAGGAACTACAGAATGCAAGCCGGTATGTCACTCTTTGTCTGATCACAACTGTGACACAACACGAGATGCTGGACGATGTCCTATCGGCGTTCAGCTTACAGCCGGATTATGACTTAAAGGTGATGAGCATGCGGCAATCGTTGTCATTATTGGCGCAGAATATTCTGGAAAAACTTGATTATGTACTTGCAATGGAGAATCCTGACCTTGTAATAGTGTTGGGAAATTCGGCAGCAACATTCGATGCAAGTTTGGCGGCGTTTCACCGGAAGATTCCGGTTGCACATGTGGAGTCAGGTGTTCGTTCGTATGAAAAGATGAATCGTTTCCCGGAAGAAACGTATAAACGTCTGATATCGCAGATAGCGGATCTGCATTTCACAACAACTCCGCTGGCATCAAGAGCATTAAGGAAAGAAGGGATCGCCAAAAGCGGCATCGTCTGCACCGGCAGTACTGTGATCGATGCGCTGCACCGCACAGTTCGTCCGGGATATGAATTTATCTCACATCACGTGAGCGATGTCGTTCTTCAAAAAAAAAGGATCGTGCTCGTTGCGATCAGCCGTCGAAAGAATCTTCGTGAACCGATTATGATAATCTGTTCTGCGCTTAAAGAACTTTCTGTACGGCATAAGAACGTCAACTTTGTTTTTCCGGTTCACGTACACCCGACTGTGCGGGATACTGTTTTGGGTATGCTGAATGAAATCCCGAATATTGTGCTGATGGAACCGCTGAAGTATCCCGATTTTGTCAATCTTATTGCCAGTTCGTATGCGGTTATCACGGATTCCGGCGGATTACAGGAAGAGGCGACGGCGCTTGGGAAACCGGTTTTGCTGCTGCGTGATGTGACTGAGCATTCCGAAACGGCGGAAAATGGGAGAGTGAAATTGGTCGGTATGGATGTGAAGAACATTGTGATCGCAGCACATACATTATTAAGAGATAAGAAAATGTTCCGTGGATTATCAAAAGCATTCAATCTGTATGGCGATGGAAAAGCATCGGAACGAATTGGGCATTCGCTGCTGCGCTACTTCGGATTTGCAAAGAAAAAAGCGGAGGAGTTCTCGCCGAATGGCAAATAGACTCTCATTTTTTGCATTCATTATCTTCAGCGGTTGCGGGATCCAATCCACTTTTATCGTTTCATAGTATCTCTCCGCAGCACCCTTTGTCCGCTGAGGCTTGATCGATACCGGCGGTAAGGATTGAGAATAGATATTTACGATGATGATTCACTGAATAAAAAAGCCGAACACAGGTTCGGCCATAAAAAATCTTCGCATCATGTTATTTCTTTTTTGGTTTTATTTTCTTCGGTTTATCTGCGATTGTTTTTTGTTTCTTCGATTCAAGTTTATTCAGTCTCTGCTGCAGTATTCTCAGATTTTTTTCACGGTTCTCGCTGTAATATATGATTGCATACGTTGTATGATAGTGATGTCCCTGAAAGAATTTTATGCTCTGCTTGATCCATTCCTTTTCACTCATGGTCTTACCGGACAAATTCTCGACCTCAGTGCGGAGAAGTTCTCCTTTTTCAATGCTGTCCTTTTTGCCGAGACTCAATAGATCTGCATCCGCCATAACTTTTTGTATCAGATTTTTCGGACGCTGCGGAACCTTGGTGGCACGGATACATCCGGCAACTTCTTTTATCTTTGCGGCAGAATAACCCTCTTTGCGTAAAAATTCTGTTGCGATTTTTACGCTGCGTTCCTCATGGTCTACAGGAGAGAAGAGATATCCTGTATCGTGAAACCATGCTGCGATCACAATCACTTCTGTTTTATCATGGTGGATATCCATCGCTTTTGCGATTTCTTTTACGCTTGCTACGACATCCAGCGTATGATCGAAATTGTGGTAGAGCGCTGCAATAGTGCTCTTTCGATCGAACAGATCATTCACATATTTACTTGCTTCCAAAATAATAATGTTGCTCTGGCTCATGAAGTAACTTCCGAAATTCGTAGGAGATTGAATTTGATTATAGAAATTACAACAAGAGAAGTACAGAGTCAAAGGTGAAATATCCTGTTTTACGGCTGTGTGATATTTATCTCACATATTGCCTACGAAAACAGGATGAATTTGTGCAAAATGATGAAATTGAAATGATTATTTAGAACAGGAAAAGGATGCCGTTGACGGTGTGGTTGATATTCGTGGAAGAGGTGGAAAACAGTGTCAATTATAACGATTATTGTGCAAATTCAATCAGTTGAAGACAATTTTCCTTTTGTATAAGATTTGATAAACGATCATGCTTAGTTCACTTGAAGACCTTGCAAAAAAGCATTATGAAAATTTTCCGGTTGGCTCACGGTTCGTTCCAAAACGATATCGAAAACCGGTCCATCTGATTTATGCTTTTGCCCGGACCGCCGATGATATAGCGGACGAAGGGACGATGGCTCCGGAAGAACGCATTGCTAAGATCGACCAATGGCAGCACTCCCTGGAAATCGCTCTGCAGGGAACGGGGAGCGAAACATTCTTCATAGATCTGGCAAATGCCGTTCATACGTTCAAACTTTCACCCGAGTTATTGACCGACCTGCTGGTAGCATTTCGGAGAGACTCGACGAACCCTACATATAATAGCTTTGATGACTTACTTGGATATTGCCGTTTCTCCGCAAATCCCATCGGGCGCTTGTTATTGCAGATATTTGAATGTTCGAACGACCGGACCGCAGAATTATCCGATTATATCTGCACGGCACTGCAACTAACGAATTTCTGGCAGGATATTTCTGTTGATACAGGGAAAAATCGTTTCTATATTCCCCTGTCGGAAATGAGGGATTTCGGACTTGAGAACGAGACTTTGCTCGCCAAAGAACATCAAGAAGCATTTTGTGAATTGATCAAAAAACAAGTCCTGCGCACAAAGGAATTATTCCGGTTGGGAGAACCTCTCCTTGATCTTGCGGCGAAAGATCTTCGTTTTGAACTGGCATTGATCTGGCACGGCGGGATGAGGATATTGGAAAAGATAGAACAACAGAATTTTGATACGAGAAACGTACGGCCTACATTGAACGCCTTGGATACAGCAAGGATCTTTCTGAGAGCATTGAACCGGTGAGCATGGAACAGTTATTGACAGATGATTTTGTTGACAAGAACAAAAAGAGCAGTTTCTATTACTCGTTCTTGCTCCTTCCCAAACCAAAACGGGAAGCGATCAACATCGTCTATGCATGGTGCCGTGTTGCCGATGATATTGTGGATGAAGATGAAAGTGTCTCCACGAAGCGCCAGCGGCTGTTGCAGTGGGCCAGGGAATTCGAACTCGGACTTGCGGGAACATCACGCTATCAGATGGTCAACAGACTTTCGCAGATCATCAAACTCTTCAATATTCCACTCAATCACTTTACCGAATTGATCAAAGGAATGGAAATGGATCTGGTAAAAACCAGGTACGAAACATTCGATGATCTGAAGATGTATTGCTACCGCGTTGCCTCTACTGTCGGACTGATCTGTACGGAGATCTTCGGCTACAAGCACGAAGAAGCAAAAGTATATGCGGAGAACCTCGGGATCGCACTTCAATTGACCAATATCATGCGCGACGTTGCAACGGATTCGAAAAAAGGGAGGATCTATCTTCCGCAGCGCGATCTTGATTTCTTCGGCTACAGTGAAGAGGAACTGTTTGCCGGAAAGTACAATGTAAAGTTCAAACGGCTGATGATGCACCAGGCTGAACGTGCACGAGCGTATTTTGCCGAAGCGATCAAGCATCTTTCCGAAGATGATAAACCGCTCTTCATTGCTGCTTTGATCATGCAGGAGATCTATTTCCGTCTGCTGCAGGATATTGAAAAAGCGGATTACAATGTTTTCTCACGCCGCATTAAAATATCCACCGCAAAAAAACTTCTGATTACGGCAAAAGTGTGGTGGAACAACAGAAAGTAAAAATGCCTTCCAGTTCTCCTGATGTGCTCATTATCGGCGGCGGTCTTGCAGGATTATCAGCAGCGGTGGAACTCACTTCCCGCGGTATTTCAATCCTTCTTCTGGAACAAAAACAGCATCTTGGCGGACGCACGTACTCATTCGTCCATCCCGAAACAGGGGACGAGGTGGATAACGGCCAGCATCTAATGATGGGATGCTATCATTCAACGCTGAACTATTTGGAAACGATCGGACGGAGTTCACTTGTTGAAATTCAAAGCAATCTTTCCATCATTTTCCGTGACCCCAAAAAACGTCCGTCACTATTCCAAACAGTTTCGCTCCCTGCCCCTTTCAACGTGCTTGTTGGACTGTTGCGGTTGGAAAACATTTCTTTCGCACATCGGCTGGCACTGCTCCGCGTTGGTATGGAACTGATCCTGAAAAATCCGGATACGAATAAACATCTGCAATCAATCACCGTTGCGGAATGGCTGGACGAATTGAAACAGCCGGAAGAGAATAAAAAATATTTGTGGGACATTATTGCGATCGGCGCGCTGAACGATTCGACGGACAGGATCTCCGCCGCACTGTTTGTAAAAGTGCTGAAAAGTGCTTTCTTCGGAAGCCGTCTCAATTCATCCATGGTGATACCGAAAAAAGGATTGAGCACAGTGCTGGTTGACGGAGCCGTTGAATATATTCAACAGCGGGGGGGAATAATACTGACAAACACGTCGGTGAAACGTATTCCGGATATTACAACTCAAATTACCAGTGTGGAGCTTGAATCCGGTGACGTGATCACGCCAAAAGCAGTGATCTCGGCTGTTCCGTATTTCGATATTCCAAGATTATTTGAGAATCCCGGAACAATTGGTTTGACTGGTATGGATCAGTTCATCTCTTCGCCGATCGTCACTATCCATGTTTGGTTCGATGCACATTTTATGCAGGAACAGTTTGTCGCGCTGATCAATTCTCCCATCCACTGGGTGTTCAATAAATCAAAGATCTATGGAAGAGAAGACGAAGGACTGATGTATCTTGCAATGGTGGTGAGCGGAGCTCACAATCTTGTGGAAAAAGAAAAAGATGAACTGATTACTATGGCTCATCACGAGCTGAAACGCTTTTATCCGTCGGCGTCGATCGCGAAGGTGATCCATTCGTTAGTCATTAAAGAAAAACGGGCAACATTTTCTCCAAAGGTCGGTCTGGAACAATTTCGACCTCAACATAAAACGCCGGTTCAAAATCTCTTTCTTGCAGGGGATTGGACCGACACAAAACTACCGGCAACGATTGAAGGGGCCGTGCAGAGCGGTTATGAGTGTGCTGAAACTGCAGATAAATTTATCAAATCGAAAAGGTGATGTATGAAAAAAACCATCCTCGGATTAGCAATGGTAATTCTTTCTGTTTCAATCTATTCACAGCAGGAAGCGGCAAAACCGATCTATAAGATTGAATCGTTCCGCGAAGGTGTTTCGATCGGTTCATTCAATGTGGAACTCTTTCCGCTTATTGCACCCAAGGCTGTCCGGTATTTTGATAGTCTGGTCACAATAAAATTCTACGACAGTACCGCATTCCATCGTGTTGTTCCCGGCTTCGTTATACAGGGAGGTGATCCGAATTCTAAGCACCTTCCGCGCGAAACGTGGGGGAACGGAGATACGAGCCAGACGAATGTTCCGGCGGAGTTTAGCAATGTTTCATATGCGCGGGGTGTCCTCGGTGCTGCGCGCGATACCGATCCGAACAGTGCCAATTCTCAATTTTTCATTTGTGTTGCGAATGCAACCTCGCTGAATGCACAGTACACTGCGTATGGCAAAGTCGTCTCCGGTATAAATATCTGCGATTCAATCGTTGCGTCACCGCGCGATGCAAATGACAATCCGCTGAAAAAGATCGACATGTTTGTAACGAAGATCGGAACGAATGACAGCGTGCCGGCAGTTCCCGTAACTATTGGTCCCGCAAACAATGCCGGCCGTATTACGCTTGATTCGAGTCTTACCTGGTCGGCGGTATCAGGAGCAGTTCTGTACCTGGTGGAGATTGCAGCTGACTCTAATTTTTCTACGAAAATATTTTCGGGGGAAATCGCATCGCCTGGGTACACGCTAAAAAGCGTTCAGCTTGGAATGAAAAAATATTTCTGGCGCGTCTGTGCGAATAACGGAGGACACCGTAGTGCATTCACGACGGTTCGGTCGTTCACGACTGCTATATCCATCCCTGCCATGCTGCAACCGGTATCGGGAAGCACTAATGTTCCGGCAAATGTATGGCTCAGGTGGAATGTTGTTCCGGTTGCGGTATCGTATCATCTGCAGGTATCGACGACATCAACATTTACGCAGGCCGGCATTGTATTCGATCAAAAAGGGATCGTGGACACGGTAAAACAAATGTCCGGACTGCAACTGACCAAGAAACACTACTGGCGAGTTTCCGCTGAAACACAGGAATATGAAGGTGCATTCAGCCAGCAATGGAATTTTTCTACCGGAACATCTACAATTGTGACCATATCGGAAGAAATACCGAAGCAATTTTCACTCGGGCAAAATTACCCGAATCCCTTCAATCCAACGACAACGATATCTTATAATCTTCCAGTATCCGGATTTGTGTCGCTGAAGATTTTCGATCTGTTAGGGAAAGAGATTACAGCGTTGGTGAATGAATCGAAAGAGCCGGGAATTTATTCTGCTACTTTTGATGCTTCGAAACTCGTCAGCGGAATATATTTCTATAGACTATCTGCCGGAGAATTCATTCAGACTAAAAAATTAGTTTTAATGAAATGAGAAATAAAAGCTGAGAGGCGGCCCATCCTGCAAATATAACGATGTTCTCCAAGTCTTTTGAAAGCAGTACGGCAACAATGAATGGTTTCGTAAAAATGTATGAGAGTTTTTATGCGTGGTGAGAAACAGTCCTCCAAATACGGTCTTTCAGCTTATTGCTAAACTCTGAGTGTAAGATTATATTGTAATACAACCTCGCAAAATTATCAGAGTGGTTATGAAGACGTTGGTTCTCTTTTTCGTCATTTCTTTCTCCTATCAATCATTCGCACAAGAACGTCTCTTGCTCCACATCGGCAATAATGGGGAGCAGGAAGCGATCCCGCTCAAAAAAGGTCAACGCGCGCAGGATGTGATTGAAAATCTTGAACATGCCAAAGCTGCGTTAACTACGAAAAAATATCCTTTAGTTGATACGTTACGGTATTGGACAACCGACTATCAGCTAACCACATCTTTTTCGTTTGCGCATCAAGATGTGGCGATGCAATGGTATGTTTCGGCATCAAACGGCAAGGTAAAAGAATTCTGGTGGCGGAAATTGTCATCCGAAACTCTTGCCCGTAAAGCAACAATCCGTGCCTGGATGGTGAATCCGAATGTTGCCTCACGTCCGGCAAATGTGCAAACACGATACTTGGGTTATTATAAGGATACAAGTGATGAAGACGGTTTGAAAACTCCGTTTAAACCTGCAGCGGGTGATCAATGGTTCTACAACGGCAATCCGGCAGATTCTTCAACATGGAATTTCGATCCACTCGGTACGGAAGTGCAAACATGGCGCCCAGGAACCGGATTACAGGTAACGTTGGATACAAACGTGTGGCAGGGAATTAAGCTGGAAGATTGGGGAGGATCAATGGACGTTCTTCTCGGTCAGCCATTTGGTTTCACACTTTCGAACGATTCTAGAAAAACTGATACACCGATTCCCGGTAAGGATTCAGTGATGCTGATGTATACCATACCGCAGAACAATCCGGCCCCTTACCATTCGTATAAATATTATGAGAATGGACGCCTCGACTTTACGCCGCCCACTGACGGTGGCTGGTGGCTGCGTGGTGACTTTGATTGGGGGATGTATGTTGTTATTGAATATGTAGAAATTCCTCATCCCAGGCATTTTTTAGGAAATTACGGAACAACATTGAATCCCGGCCCTCGAAAAATTTGTGGAACAATATACGACGACAATCCGGGTGGCGGGCCTTCACCATTTACAGCATATTTATTCTATCGATTTGGAGGAATGGCAAAACATGATAGTGTGCAAATGATTTCTGCCGGATCTGAATATTGCGCTGAAATTCCCAGGGCACATGTTGGTGATACGGTATATTGGTACATAAATATTACCGATGTGAACGGATATAAAACCATTCTCCCAACACGGTTTTATAAAATATTCCAAAAGACGCAAGATCGATTGTTTATCTATAACAATACACAATACGGATTATCTAACGGTGCACTCATCTACACCAGCAGTTCGGCCAAATACGATCGTTGGTCGACGCCAAATGAAGGAACAAGCGAACTCGCTGATCTTCTTGCTTTGTATGATAAAGTTATCGTCGCCGACGGTTTATTCCCCTCGCACAACGTTTACCCTTCATTAAACGCATGGTTGGCTATGGGAACAGCAGCAGCAAAGAAAAGTTTATTCTACTCCAGCCAAGATTACGGATGCTATATCCAGGAAAAATGCGCTGACACTACTTTCCCCGTCGGCTCGTTCGAAGAGAAATATCTCGGTATCTCAACACTTGGACCGCAAGATCAAGGACCTACGAACCGTCCGGTAAAAATTATTCCGCAGGCAGATACCGTGACGAACTATCTCATTAAATACAATGCCGATAGTTCCACCACTTTGTGGCATTATCCGTCGTTTGAATTGGCGTTCTCAGCATATCCTGACTTCATAACCCCGACAGCTTCTGCAAAACCGCTCTTTAAGAATACTACAGGAGAAAGTGTTTATGGTGTACGAAACAGCGGTGTGGCCTTCAACGCAGTGTTCCTCGCATTCGATGCGGGTGCATTGCAGTTTCGCAGCGATACATCGCTGCATAATTCCGGGTATACAACGATTACCGATCCTAAATATCGGTGGATTGCCGATGTTAAATCTCTTTCCAATTCCTTCTTCGATGAAGTCACCGATGTGAAACAATCGGGAGAGAATATTCCATTAATATATTCGCTCTCTCAAAATTATCCCAATCCGTTTAATCCTGCAACAACGATCAATTACGAAATTCCTTCTCGTGAACAAGTGCAGATCGTATTGTATAATGCTTTGGGGCAGCGCGTAGCAACCGTAGTAAACGAGCAAAAAGAAGCGGGTGCTCATACGGCAACATTTAATGCACATACACTTGCCAGTGGATTATACTTCTGCGAAATGCGTGCCGGTAATTTTGTAAATGTAAAAAAGATGATTCTAATGAAATAAAAGGGGAGACGGAGCGGCGCTTCGTTATACATAGCATTTAAAAACAAAAAACCCGAGTGTAATACTCGGGTTTTTTAATACTCTTAAAGGTGACTTTAACTTTGGGAGTGTAAGTCGCCTTAATTTTACGCCTGCATTGTCGGCAGCATAATGCGGATTGTCGTACCTTTTCCCATCTCACTTTCGATCTCGATCTTTCCTTTATGATCGTCGATCACTTTCTTTACGATTGACATGCCAAGACCGGTTCCATGTTTTTTGCCGTAGGTTACGAACGGTTCAAAGATCTTCCGTTTCACTTCTTCAGGCATACCGGTGCCGGTATCGGTGAATTCGATCTTAACAAATCCGCCAATATCTTCCGTCAGCACTGTCAGTGTTCCGCTTTGCGGCATGGCGTCGCGTGCGTTGCTGGCAACATTATAAAACACCCGCACCAGTTTGTCCTGATCGAGTTTCACTTTCCCTTTGAACGTCAGTTTCTTATCCAGTGTAATGTTGTTTTTTGTCAGATCTTTTTCAATGAACATCAGCACACCTTCCATCACATCTTCAAACTGCACTTCTTCTATGTTCATCGATGCGCCACCTTTGCTGAAATCGAGGATCTCCTGCGCCATATTCACAAAGCGGTCCACCTGATGGATCATTTCATCGGCAAGTTTGGAGACCTCTTCGTTGCCCCCTTTTTTCTTCATCACCTGCGCATAGACGCGCAATGTCCCCATCGGATTCTTGATGTCGTGAATGATCGTGCTTGCCATTCTTCCCACGGCGGAAAGACGTTCGCTTTGCACCATCTCCTGCGCAAGCCGGGCATTTTCGATCGCCACGGATGCGTGGATGGAAAGCGCATTCAAAAATTCTTCATCGGAGGGTGTGAACGGTCCCCCTTTTTTATTCAGCATCTGAAAAACGCCGATTGTTTTGCCGTCGCGATTGCGCATCGGCATCGTCAGCATATTGTTGGTACGGTAACCGGATTTTTTGTCCACTTCGGGATTGAAGCGCGGATCGTTGTATGCATCCGGAATGTTGACGATCTCTCCGGTCTTTGCTACGTAGCCGGCAAGACCTTTTCCGAGCGGAAGCCTGATCTCTATCACTTCGCTTCCGCGCAACGCCTTCGACCAAATCTCGCCTTTCAGTTCGTCAAGAAGATATAACGTTCCGCGGTCCGCACTGATCGATTTGATCGCCGTTTCAAGAATGATGTCGAGAAGTTTGTCGAGGTCGAGCGATGAGTTGATAGTTTTCGCAGCGTCGATGAGCATGTTTAGCTTGCCGATATGCTGTTTTGAAATCTCCACCGTTCTGTCGAGTTCATTCACGATCGTCTGGTCCGCACTGCGCAATCGTTTCGTAACACTTCGCAGAATGTTCAGCTGAATAATGTTGTTCGATTTCAGCATGTTGTCGAAATCCTGCTTGCTGATGCTCGCACAAGTAGTAGGTTCAACGGCTGTCGTGCGCGCTGATCGGACCTGATCGTCGAGCAGTTCCATCTCGCCGAAAAAATCTCCCTTGGTCAGGTACGCAAGCACGGTCTCCGCGCCGTATTTGGTTACCTTGGAGATCTTGATCCTGCCGTCCAGCACAAAATACAAACGCTCGCCGCGCGTATTTTCCTGAAAGATCGGCGTGTTCGCCGGAAATTTTTCCTCTTTGCACATTTTGAGGATGGCATTCAAGTTCAAATCGGCCACATACTTGAACGCGGAATTGAAACGGAGATTTTCTACTGTGAGTAGTGATTGTTCCATGGTCAATAGTGGTAAGGTGAAGTAATATACTTGCAGAAAATACGTAACTGATGTACGAGAAGCAACTTTGCCGACGAAGGGGGAAAATGGTTCATTTTGACGCATTATTTCGGTATATTCATGCAGATTTTAAAGAGTTCCCACCGGTTCATTGTTAAACGAAAGGAATATTTTGAGCGATACAAAAATTATATTTTCGATGGTTGGCGTTGGTAAAGTGCACAAACCGAACAAACAGGTCCTGAAAGACATTTACCTCTCATTTTATTACGGCGCAAAGATCGGTGTGCTTGGATTGAACGGCGCTGGAAAATCGACATTGCTTAAGATCATTGCCGGAGTTGATACCGATTTTCTCGGAACAATTCAGTCGCAGAAAGGGATCACGTTCGGTTATCTTTCCCAGGAACCTGAACTTGACCAGAATAAAACGGTGAAAGAGATTGTTGAAGAAGGTGTGCAGGATACGGTTAATCTTTTAAAGGAATACGAAGCGATCAATGCAAAATTTGCCGAACCGGATGCTGATTTTGATAAGCTGCTTGAAAAACAGGGAACATTGCAGGAAAAGATCGACCAAATCGGCGCGTGGGATCTTGACAGTAAACTGGAACAGGCGATGGACGCGTTGCGTTGTCCGGCCAGCGACACTTCGGTGAAAGTTCTTTCCGGAGGCGAACGCCGCCGCGTTGCATTGTGCAGACTTCTGCTGCAGGAACCGGATGTGCTTCTGCTGGATGAACCGACAAACCATCTCGATGCAGAATCTGTTGCGTGGCTCGAACTGCATCTTGCACAGTATAAAGGAACGGTGCTGGCGGTAACGCATGACCGGTATTTCTTGGATAATGTTGCCGGATGGATTCTGGAATTGGACCGCGGTGAAGGAATTCCGTTCGAAGGGAATTATTCGTCGTGGCTTGAACAAAAACAGAAACGGCTTGAAGTGGAAGAAAAACAGGAATCGAAACGCCAGAAAGTCCTGAAGAAAGAACTTGAGTGGGTACGGATGAATCCGAAAGGACGCCACGCAAAGAGCAAGGCGCGCATTACATCGTACGAACAGATGCTTTCGGAAGAACACGAGAAACGAAATGAAGAGATCGAAATCTTCATCCCGAAAGGTCCGCGTCTTGGCGACGTAGTGATCAGAGCGGAAAATCTGGCCAAAGGATACGGCGATAATCTTCTGTACGAAAATATGAACTTCAATCTTCCTCCCGGCGGCATCATCGGCGTTATCGGACCGAACGGCGCCGGTAAGACGACGCTGTTCAGAATGATCACCGGACAGGAAAAGCCGGATTCCGGCATCATCACGATCGGCGAAACAGTAAAACTTGCTTACGTCGATCAAAACCGACCGCTCGATCCGACCAAAAATATTTGGGAAGAGATCAGCGGTGGAGAAGAAATTCTGCACTTCGGAACTCGCGAGGTGAACTCACGCGCGTACGTTGCTCGGTTCAATTTCACCGGCGGTGATCAGCAAAAATTGGTCGGACAAATATCCGGCGGCGAACGCAACCGCGTGCATCTTGCGAAGACGATGAAACAGGAAGCGAACGTTCTTCTGCTAGACGAACCGACGAACGATCTGGATGTGAACACACTCCGTGCACTGGAAGAAGCGCTGACGGAATTTGCCGGATGCGCCGTAGTCATTTCCCATGACCGCTGGTTTCTCGACCGAGTTGCAACGCACATTCTGGCATTTGAAGGGGAGAGTCAGGTTCAGTGGTTCGACGGTAACTATTCCGAATACGAGGAATTCCGTAAGAAAAAACTCGGAATTGACGCAAGCCAGCCCCACAGGATACACTATAAAAAACTGATGAGAAGCTGAGCCTTTTCATAAGTATTGCACTTTAAAAGCACAATTGTTGTTATACAGTTGTGCTTTTTTTATGCATTCCAGCGTGTTTTTTATACTACCCGAAAAAACGTATATTTCAATCATTCTTTATCGAAAAAAAACTCTTTGTAGAAAGTCCGTATGCCGGTAAACAGCATTTCAGAAAAATTTGAACAGGTTTTGGAATCATTCGGTCCGAACACGAGTTATGTGTGGGATGTTCTGCAGCAATATATCGACGATCCAAACTCGGTGAACGAATCGTGGCAGCAATTATTTGCAGAAGTCGTCGCTTCCGGATCCGTAGATCTTCCTAAAAAAACAGAACGGCAGAAACCATCCATTTCCAACAGCGATCACGCGCCGGAACCATCCGCGAAATTATCGACAACGTTAGCGTCAGTACATAAACAGCTTTCTGCAATCAGCGGCGTGGCCGGTAAGATTGTGGAAAACATGGAGGCATCACTTTCATTGCCGACGGCAACCTCGCTTCGCATTATTCCGGTGAAAGTGTTGGATGAGAACCGGTCGCTGCTGAACAAATATCTTGGTTCACGATCACGGGGAAAAGTATCATATACGCACATCGTTGCCTGGGCCATTGTGAAAGCGCTGAAAAAATATCCGAATATCAATGCTTCGTTTGCACGCGTTGAAGGACAGGCATACCGCGATGAAAAAACGCAGATCAATATCGGCATAGCGGTTGACAAGACGAGAAAAGACGGATCACGCACGCTTCTGGTTCCGAACATTAAAGATGCTGAAGGAATGAATTTTGCGGAATTCGTAGCGGCTTATGATTCCATCATCGATAAGTCGCGCAGGTCGGCACTTGATCCTTCCGATTTCCAATCGACATCAATTACGTTGACTAATCCCGGCACAGTCGGTACGGTCTCTTCCACGCCGCGCTTAATGCCGGGCCAAGGTGCGATCATTGCAGCTGGTTCGATCGGCTACGATGCTGCGCATCAGGGAATGTCGCCGCAAACGCTTTCGGCGCTCGGCGTCAGCAAAGTGATGAACATTACCTGCACATACGATCACCGTGTTATCCAGGGTGCCGAGTCAGGACAGTTCCTGCAGTACATCCATACGCTGTTGAACGGAGAGGAAAAATTTTATGACGATCTTTTTTCCGATCTCCATATCCCATTCTCATCCGTAAAATGGTCGAGCGATGTTACTTCCATCGGAATAGGAAGCGGAGCAAATCAGGAGATCATCGAAAAACAGGCGCGTGTGCAGCAGCTGGTGAATGCGTACCGTGTGCGCGGTCATCTTATTGCACATCTCGATCCTCTCGTTGACGAACCGAAGAACCATCCCGAACTTGATCCGAATTATTATGGTCTCACCGTGTGGGACCTTGACCGTGAATTCCTTTTCTCCAATAAGGAAGGATATAGCAAAGCAACACTGCGCGAGATCCTTGATATTCTCTATGCCACGTACTGCGGCTCCATCGGTGTCGAGTTTATGAACATCCAGGATCCCGAACAGAAAAAGTGGCTCATTCAGAAGATGGAACCTTCAAGAAACCGGCCGCCGCTTCCGAGAGAACGAAAGATTCAACTGCTGAAGAAACTGATCCATGCCGAAGGATTTGAAAATTATATTCATACAAAATTCATCGGACACAAACGCTTCTCGCTTGAAGGGGCAGAATCGTTCATGACGATCCTTGATGTGGTGCTGGACGAACTTGCAGACTACGGTGGTGAACGTGCCGTTATCGGTATGGCACACCGTGGCCGTTTGAATGTGCTCGCAAATACAATTGGCAAGTCGCTTGCGAAAATCTTTTCTGAATTCGAGGGGAATGTCGATCCGAAATCAATCCAGGGCTCCGGCGATGTGAAATATCATCTCGGCGCCCACGGCGTTCACAAAACGCTGAACGGAAAAGAGATCACCGTAGAAGTAGCTCCGAATCCAAGTCACCTTGAAGCGGTGAACCCTGTTGTTGAAGGGATGGTGCGTGCCATGCAGGACCGTGTGGGCGATACGAATCGCGGGAAAGCAATACCGATCCTTGTGCATGGCGATGCAGCTTTTGCCGGACAGGGAATTGTGGCCGAGACACTGAATATCTCCCAATTGAAAGGTTACCGCACCGGCGGAACGATCCATGTCATTATCAATAATCAGATCGGTTTCACAACATCGCCGGATGATGCCCGTTCCACACCGTATTGCACGGATGTTGCTAAGATGGTGCAGGCGCCGATTTTCCACGTGAACGGCGATAATCCTGAAGCATGTGCCCGTGTCGCATCGTTATCAGTTGCCTATCGCAACACATTTAAGAAAGATGTTGTGATCGATATGTTCTGCTTCAGAAAATACGGTCACAACGAAGGGGACGAACCAAGTTATACGCAGCCACTGCTGTATAAAAAAATTAAATCACATCCGACGGTTCACCAGTTGTACGGTGAACGGCTCATTCTTGACAAAGAGCTGACGCGCGAAGAGTACGAACAGATGCAGCACGATTCAAAAGAACGGTATGAACGTGCACACGAGGCTTCGCACAAACGTGAAATGCATTTGAAAGCAGAGGTTGCTCTGGCAGTGACGCAGGAACAGATCGAAGCGATGCAGCCGTTCCGTGAAACCAGAGTTGATTTTGATATGCTTCGGGAAGTGTCTGAAAAACTTGGCACCGTTCCGGAACATTTCACCGTGAATGCAAAATTGGTGAAGATGCTTGAACAGCGGAAACATTTCAATGCTGAAACGAAGATCGACTGGGGATTTGCAGAGGCGCTGGCTTTCGGCACATTGGTTCACGAAGGGAACGATGTGCGGTTGAGCGGCGAGGATGTCGGCCGCGGTACGTTCAGCCATCGTCATGCCATTCTCTACGATGCGAACTCCGCAGAAGAATATGTGCCGCTTCAAAATATTCGCGACGGCCAGGGAAAAGTATACGTCTTCGACAGCCTACTTTCCGAATATGCCATTCTTGGGTATGAATTTGGGTACAGCGTTTCCGATCCGCTATCGCTTGTGGTATGGGAAGCGCAGTTCGGCGATTTTGCGAACGGTGCTCAGGTGATCATCGATCAGTTTATTGCGGCATCCGAAGCAAAATGGCAGCAGCCGTGTGATCTTGTTATGCTGCTGCCGCACGGATATGAGGGACAGGGACCTGAACATTCCAGCGCACGGCTTGAGCGATTTCTGCAGCTCTGTGCGGAAGAAAATATGCAGGTCTGCAATCTATCGACGGCAGCACAATATTTTCATGTGCTGCGCCGGCAAATGCGCGATGCAAAACGGAAACCGCTTATCATGATGACGCCGAAAAGCCTTCTCCGTCTTCCATTAGTCTCTTCTTCAGTAAAGGAATTAACCGACGGCAAATTCAATCTCGTCATCGATGATGCCGATGCAGTGGCGGGAAAAATTCAACGCATCGTTCTTTGCTCCGCAAAGGTCTATTATGATGCACTGCACATGCAGCGTGAAAAGAAGATCGACAATGTTGCGCTTGTCCGTGTTGAACAATTCTATCCGTATCCGAAGAAGGAATTGAAAGAGATCTTCGAAAAATACCGGAATGCATCGGATGTGGTTTGGCTGCAGGAAGAATCGAAAAACATGGGAGCATGGCAATTCCTTTCGGATAGATTGCGCGATGATGTTCTTCCTTCGCAGAAGGTCCGTTATGCCGGACGCGCCGCTTCCGCTAGTACGGCCACCGGTTCGTTGAAACGCCATCAAATGGAGCAGGAGCAACTGCTGAATGATACATTGATGTAATGTTTGCAATTCAATTAATAAATTCTGACCTTTAATATAGATATGGATAGGTTTAACAAAATAGACAAATCAAAAGTATCGACCGCGTATCTTTATGATGAATCGGACGAGAAAGAATATTGGTTAAAACAAACTCCCGAAGAACGATTAGTGATGGTCGAAACTCTTCGCCAAAGGAATTTTGGCTATGCAGCAACTTCCAAACGACTTCAAAGAATTCTTACAATTGCTGAAATTCCATAAGTTTGAAGGAAAATAAGAAAGCAAGCGGAAGACATAAGGATCTTAATGACCTTGAAAATTTGATGTGACGCTAAGTCCTGATTCTTACGGAAATAAATAACGATAATCATTTCCGTAAGATGAGATTTCCGTGAATGCGAAGCATTTGAATGTCATTTTGAATAATGAATGACGTTTGCGCTATTTGACAATCCGTGAAAAAGCCGTATCTTTCTATAGAAAATAGGAGAAAAGACACAGAACAATTGTTAGAGATTTTCAATAATAATGATGTCAGGCACAATTATTCCCTCTAACAATTTCAACCGAATTTCACTCGAGCGTTGGAGAGGGATTCGGTTTTTTCATTTTTACCGCTTCTGTGAGGATGTATGAAAACACGTTTTGTATTTATTCTTTTTTTTGCTTTGCCGGCAGTGTCTTTCGGACAAACATTCGGGAAATATTCCGGTGAGTTCATGGCAATTGGTATCGGCGGACGTGCATTAGGAATTGGCAGCGCTTATGCTGCATTGGCAAACGACGTTACTGCCGGATATTGGAATCCTGCCGGACTTGCCCGGATAGAATATCCGCAGGTCGCAATTTCGCACGACGAGCGGTACGGCAATCTTATCAATTATGATTATGCCGCCTTTGCATTTCCTTCCGGATCGAATACGGTCAATAGTGAAAGCGGCGAGACGGAATATCACGCCGAATCGTTTGCGATCAGCGTTATACGCCTTGGCGTTGACGGAATTCCCGATACACGCAAAGCGTGGGCGGACAGCAACGGTAACGGACTCTTCGATGACGGCGCAAATCTTCGTCCCGATTACACGGCAATCACATTCTTTAATGCAAGCGACTGGGTTGTGTATGGAACATTTGCGCAGCAATATTCCGGAAATTTTTTCTACGGCGCGAACGTAAAATTGATCCGCCGCAACATCGGTGCTTTTCATGGCACCGGGATAGGATTTGATGTTGGTGTGCAATATATAGCAGCGCAGAATCTTATACTTGGCGCTAATCTGCAGGATGCGACCACAACGCTTGTTTCGTGGAATACCGGAACAAATGAATTGATCTCACCGACACTGAAGCTTGGTGCCGCATATGCCTTAGATCTTTTTGATGGGAAACTTACTCCGGCGTTTGGAACGGATGTTCGTTTCGAAAACAGGCGGTTTTCAGCCGTAGCGAATCTCGGTCCGGTCAGTTTCGATCCGCAGGCGGGTATCGAATTCGATTACAAAAATACCGTAGCCGTGCGTGCGGGATACAACGACATAGGCAATCTTACACTAGGAGCAGGTATTCACCTGCGTAAACTTGATATCGACTATTCTTTCGCAAAATTCGATGCGGCCGATCAACCCGGCAACACCCATCGCATTTCCATTCGCTTAACCCTGCAGGAAGAAAAATACCGTCGTGGTGCGGAATAAAAAGACTCGCGCTGCATTATTTTACAGGTCCCGGACACGATGGATGCTTGCATCCATCGCAGCAGCATTAGTGAGTTTGTTCCTTTCTTCCTGTTCCTCGTCGAACCTTGAACCTCGGTACGTTCCGTCTCCGGCAAAGAAGCATACGCTTCCCTCTGCATCAGTAAAACCATTTCTGCCGGAAGGTTGGGCTGATATCACGTCGCGATCAAAACACTCACAGATCAAAATGTGGATCGTCAACCGCGATTTTTCGGCGACCATGGTGTTGCGCGAACTGCAGACTGATTCAACAACGCAGCAGTTACTGTTTAGGGAAGAGATGACCCTTATCGCTACGATCTCGCTTCACGGGAAGATTCCGGAGAATAATCCGGATTTCCGCGTTACTCGAGTACCGTCCTTGATTGATGCCAAAAGAAATATTTCATCCTATGCGTATATCGAAAATGGATTGCTGCGCAGGGTCGTTGTTTTTAAACGAGAGAATAGATTGATGGAGTTGGAACTGATGCAGGAACATTTATCGGCGGAGTTTGACGCGTTGACAAATGATCTTACTGCATTTGCGGTAACGCTGTACGATCGGCAGGAGTAAAAAACCTTATCACTGTCAGTGATTATTTTGTCTTCATTTCAAACACGCCGTTCCAATCCTTTGGCGGCGGTTTTTTCAGATATGTCTCCGAACGCTGCAGATAGAGCTGCGTTGGCCCATCGGTTGGATCGATCTTTAGAGCAAACTGGAATTCCTCGATTGCTTTTTTAAATTTTCGGTCGCGATAAAAAAGAAGTCCAAGGTTATAGATCTCGATTAATTCTTTCTTCTTTTCACTGACTCCGTTTTGAAGATCGCCGACGAGTTCAAAAACACGGATCGGTTCTGTTTTCCCTTTTACGATCAGATAGTCAAGTTCGCGGCAAAGCAATTCACTCTTCACCAATATCCAGGTCCGTTCGCTGATCATAACACTCGTGCCGTAAATTTTGTTCGCACCTTCCATACGTGAGCCGAGATTCACAGCATCGCCGATGACGGTATAATCAAATCTGCTGGAACCGCCGATATTTCCAACAATCATATAATCGGTGTTCAATCCCATGCGGACAATAAGAGGAGGTTTTCCTTCCTTCTCCCAGCGTGAAGCAATTTCCTGCGTCTTTTCCTGCATCTGCAGTGCGGCACGGCACGCACTCATTGCACTGTTCGGCAATTGCATCGGTGCACCCCACACAGCCATCACAGCGTCGCCGACATATTTATCAAGTGTTCCGTTGTTCTTCAGAATGATGTCCGTCATCGCGCTCAAATATTCGTTCAAAATTCCGACAAGATCAACGGCATCGAGTTTTTCCGAAAAATTAGTGAACGATGCAATATCGGAGAAGAAAACGGTCAATTCCTTTTTCTCGCCGCCGAGCCGCAGTTTTTCCGGATTTGCGATCAGTTCGTTGACGACCGTTGGATTCAGATATTGACTGAACATTCCTTTGATCATGGTTTTTTGTTTCCGTTCGGTCAGATATTGGTACACAGCGCTTCCAACATAATTCATGATTACAGCGGCGATCGGTGAAACGACCGGCAGAACAAGGTTGTGATGTGCAAATGTGTAATAGTACAGCGAAAGGATGCCGTTGATAAATCCTGCAATAATGATTACCGCGGCGATCTCGATAATGAATGCGTACCGCGTTTTGATCAATTTCAACGAAGTTACGCCGGCGAACGTAAAAATGGAAAGCAGGATAATGAGAAACGATTCTTTCCACGCGGACAGTTTCGACAGATAGTTTTGGTGGAGCAATGTCTGAACTGCGTTGGCGTGCAGTTCAACGCCGTACATTTGGTTCCTGTCACCCGATCCGGACTCGGATACCGATACATTAAATAGGTCTTTCGATTCGGCAAAATACGGACCGATCAGTACGATCTTATTCTTAAATGTTCCGTCATACAGCAGGCCGATATCGGGATCATCGAATGTATTGATGGAAGTGCGGAGTTCACGTTCTTCAATGGTCTGAAAATCAGAATCATCCAGGATGTTTACAATATCGAATTCCTTGAACGTCTTTCCCGCCGGACCGTGAAAATTTATCAGCATCGAAACATCATCAAATTTCGGAATTGGTCGGCCGCCAAGAATGAAATGATTGTCCGTATTCAGAGCGTATGAGGCAGAAGGGAGCCCGAGAGCTTTGTTCAGTACGGCAAAAGCAAACGATGGAATGTAGCGTTCCTGGTTCGGCATCTTCGCGAAGGGCATGTAACGGCGAAAAATGCCGTCAGCATCGTTCGGGACGAAGACACCGCCGACAGAACTGTCTGCCGCGTAGAAGATTGAATGATAATTCTCATCCTGGCGTGAAATGGTTGCATCTTCCCGGCGCAGATCGGTCTTGCCTGCGACGATCACATTTCTGTATTGCTGAATGGTCTTGAATAATTCATCATCATTATACGGTCCGTGCGTGTCGGTCTGTTCGAACGTAAGATCGATGCCAATCACCTGCGCTCCGGCACGGTTCAGATTTCGGATGGCACGGGCGTAATAACTTCTTGGGAAGGGAAAACGGTCAGGAACGGTCGTTTCCGATTTATCGGAAATGGATATGATGATGACATCGAGTGAATCTTTTGAATAGGAAAGCGGACCTCTTTTTTCAAAAGCACGGTCGATGAATGTGAGCGATGTCCGTTCAAAAAATCCAAAATGGAATACCGTATCCTGAACGAACAGAATAACGATGACTGCAATCCCGAAACTGACCGCAGCGCGAAGCATCCATTGTCGAAACCGATGTTCAGTGTAATTAGCCGCCATATCAAAAATCTATCCGATACAACAGACTGATGTATGAATCATTCCTGTCTGCCGCCGCTGTTGATAATGCGGAAGAGGA
The DNA here is from genome assembly GCA_903861125.1 of uncultured Ignavibacteriota bacterium. Classification (GTDB taxonomy): domain Bacteria; phylum Bacteroidota; class Ignavibacteria; order UBA10030; family UBA8401; genus UBA8401. The sequence continues at coordinate 201,780 of CAIOTF010000042.1, read as the reverse complement.
ATTTGCAATGAACTGAAATTGCAGCACCGCAGTCTGATGCTGTGTGATGTTATACTGCACACCTGTTTCGAACAGCGTCCGCGCAAGATCACCGAATGTTGGTGCGCATGTTACATTCAGCCGAAGAATTTCTTCATACAATTTATACCGTCCGCTGAGCGAAACTGTCTGGTAGGAAAGCGACGCCTGCGAACGAATCCCCAGGGAATCAACCTGCGGGAATTTCAAATTGCTGAACGACAGACCGACGGTGCTTTCCAATTTCGGATCGTGTACCGTGCTAATAAGAGTTAAAACATTGAACGTTGAAACATCCTGTCGTTTGGGAGTGAGATCATTCTTATTCGATACGTCGAGGTTCACCGAGGCAGTATGCCTTCCCCAATATGAAAAATCGTACGAGCTTTGGATGAAAAATCGCTTTGTCTTGTCATTCACCGCACGCAGTGCTATTTGCTGCGAGATACTTGTTGAATCCGTCGGAATGGGACTGAGCGGATTGGAATTAGTGTTCAAACCGTAGCCGAGTGTAAGATTTGGATAATTGCGGGAAGGATAATAGGAAACAGCCGTATTGATCGTTTTATATGTTGTTGTTGTGATCTCGCGTCCTGAAGTATTGTTCATCAGTTGTTCCAAACTTGCCGTTAAGAACAGTCTGTTGTCGAGCAGCCGCAGGCGGTCTATAAGATTAAATCCGTTGATGTCCTTCCGGAGCGATGTTGCGCTTGCGGAGTTGTAATCCTTTCCATGAAATAGATATGATGCTTTAATGTAATTGCCGAAATAATTCAGTGACAGTCCGGATTCGTACACAAGAGATGTTCCGCCGACAGGATTTATGGGAATAAGATTCTCGTTCGGAGTTATGAACAGCGATAGGACCGGAAGGAATTTTTTCAGTTGATTTCCGTCGCTCGACGAAAATGTTCCTTTTCTGATCGCCGCATCGATGCTGTCTGCATCAAATTTTGGCGTTGAAATATCGACGTTATTTAGACTCACGGCGGCTTGTGCAGTGAATTCGATCCTTCGGTCATCAAGAGCAACAAGGATGTCTGAACCGAACACGACACTTTCCTGCGGCCGGACAGCGGCCAGATGAGCGGCATTGAATGCATCGTTTGCTTTCATGTAGGTGAAACCCCATTGAAATTTTTCACCTTTGCCGAAACTTGGGCGGACGATCAGCATATCACGTTTCAAAGTTGCCGGCGAGTTATTATACTCAACGCGGCGCAGCAATTCTCCTTTGGCTGCATTGATGTTGAATGCGCCGAGAAGCAGGTCGAACGTAACACCGCGGACTCTGCGTCCATCCATGATCGAATAAGGAAAACGCGGATACGCATCGCCAAGTCCGAGTTTTGCATAGCGCGCATCGATACCCAGAAAATAACGGTTCTGCGGCTGATTCTGCGGTTTTTCTTCGGAGGTCAAAGTCAATTGGGCATTGGTGCGCAGAAATTGTGCATACGACCCGAATGCACGCGCATCCAGCCGGTTATATGTCTTTTTCGTTCCTTTAATACTTTCGTTCCGTGATTCTATCTGAGCGTTCCCGTTTCCCTGGAATGCGCTTTCAATGTCTTCCGCCTGTTGTGTTGTCAGCACCGTGAATCCCCGGCGCATCGTTGACGTTTCTTTTCCCGATGCATCGAATGTTCTAACGGTTAGTTCCGCGCCGCCGGTAAAAGCTGAAGAGGGAATCACTTCAGGGGGAACAATCAGCAGATCATCGTAGATAACCATACTGCCAGAGAGATCTATGCCGTTGAGCAGAATTTTAGTTTTCGATTTATCGATTGTTGTATCCGCATAGACAAATGAAATCGAGATATATGTTTCACCTTCCTTCACTTGTTCATTCTCTTCCGGACTTAGAATAATGATCTCGGATTCAGACTTCTGATTAAGATTAACCGTTATTCTGAATGGATTGACCTGGGGATTTTCGAGGGGAAACGATTCAGTATTGCCGGACTGTGTTATTGCTGCGACATAGATCTCTATGAACGGGGCGATAACATCGGCAGCCGGAATTTCAGCGAATGCCGAATCGCGCATGATCTGCATCTCCTGTGTGCGGAACTCCGTTTGTCCGAATTGCCTGTAATACAATATTACGCGGGCAAGTTCGGATGATTGCTGCAATTGAACGGAAACGGAAAGATTCTGTTTTTCTGTCGTGGTGATTGGACGGATTGCTTTGAGATATGTGTTGATCTGCGCCGCCATTGGTATTGAAAACAACGAACAGAGCAATACGGCGCGTATGAAAAATTTCATGTGGATAGATTTATTGACAAAAAAAGTGTTTTTAATCTATTAAAACGGCAAAAGAGTTGCAAGCAATACAGTTTGAAAGAATCAAAAAAAAATGTCCGGTACACGATAAAGTACCGGACATGTGAACGGTGTGATTGTTCCTATTTGTATTCGATGATCATTGTCTTCTTTTTTCCGGCCGGGTCGGTGAACGGTATGCGCAATTCATTCTTCTGTCCGGCTTGCACCGGCAGCATGACCGGATTCATTTCCGGTGAAGCAGAAGGAGCACTGAACTCTGAACCGTCACGGAGTTTCAATACCGCATACACGGAAATACCCGGCGAAAATACATCTGCAGCCGGAACGGTGAATTTTGTTAAGCGTTCAGTGAACGGTAATTTCAACATTTTGAACGGCTGGTCTGTTTTCGAACGATAATACAAGGTCATGTCGAACGCAGAATGTTTTAATGAATCAAACAGAATGGATGATTGCGTCAGTTCAACAGTCACGATCAGGTCTTGATTCTCCCTGCCGACGGGTGCATTGACTGCTAACCCAAGTGTGATCCCGGTCGTTGAAGTGGACGAATCAGATTTTGACCCGCCGTGTGTTCCTCCGTCGGATCGTGTGCTGTCAGCCGTTCCCTGGTTGAGCAATCGCTGATCCTCGTTGGATGATTGCTCGACTTTGATTGTTCCGTTCGCCATGGAGTATGCTGTTTGTCCCGCTTTAATGTTCAGGATAGTATTTGAAATAAGATTCTTGAAATCAATAATTCCGGTACCGAGGATGAGCACATCGTTGCTGTCATCTCCGGCGATCAACAGACCGCTCGTTCCTTTGATGGAAGCGACCGATGTCGGGGTGGAGAATTCGAACTTTTCGTTAGGACGTTTTTTTACCTGAAACCCGACCTCGCCGCGCTGCAGATACACATTTTTTGAAAATTCCCCTTTGGTAATTTCACCGTTGATCGTTACTTCCGAACGTTCCTGAACACGGATGATGGAATTCTCTAAAAATTTTATGATGGCAAAAGAATTTTCACCGGCCCTCACAACGTCTCCAGCCACAAGAGGAGTTCCCGGTTTTGCTTTTGTCCAATCCTTGTCTCCTGTTTTATATTCAACCGTTCCGACCGGTTTAAAGACTGTTGCCAGCGCTTTTTTCTTCTGTGCCGGTGAAACGGAAACGAACGTGCAGGCAAGAAGAAGGATGCTTAATATTTTAAACGAATAGTTCATAATTGTCCCTTTTATGCCTTAATCTTCAAAGCGGACAGAGATGATCCTGTCCTTTTTTTCCAGCAGCAGTTTCTGAAGATCCTGCGCACTCAGCGCCACACCGTTCAGTGTAATGCCATTGACATTCAGCTGAAGATTCTGGTCCTGGATGAGGTTGAACATATTTTGGAATTCGCTTCCGCCGAATGTGGTCTGCAGAATATTGATCACAACTTGTCCCTGCGGATCGGCAATGGCAAATGAACGGATCGTGCGCAGCGGTTCAACATCAAAACCGAATGCGGTTGTTAATCCATCAAGTACAACCACATACATTTTCCCCCGTTCCAATTGACGCGGACCTCGGACAATATCGACTCCGGGTCTGCTTGCAGCACTCTGCGGATACGTGAATGTACTTAGGTTGCCTGAAAGACGGCGGTCGATCTTTACCTGCAGAAACGGATCTGATGCTCCGATCGCATCCTGCAATGACTGATGCTCAGGCCGAAGTTCATAGATTGTCAGCATAATAGAACGCGTGTCATACGTCCACTGAAATTGCGGGAAGGGTGTTGGATAGACGTATCCGTTAGTGAACGGTACGTCCAGCACAGCCGTTGTCGGATTGGTTACATTCACCGACCGATAGATCTCTATCGGTGATTCGTGCACGGCAATTCCATTCACCGAATCGACGGTGATAATGATACGGATTTCATAAAGTCCCGACGGAACCCGGCCTCCGCTTTCGGGTTCCAGAATTTTATCCTTTAATTTTTTCTTCAATGTTTCATTAACGGTAAAATTAAGGTCTATATCCGATGATGGATTGTCTGCATCTTTGCTGGTAAAGATGCGTCCTGCGGGGGGAACTAAAAATGGATTTTTCGTAACGGCGGCGTTATTGCCTTCGAACATCGATGTGCGCTGACGATCTTCTTCCAGCGTTACGTATGCTTCAAAGAGCATGCTTGTCTTTACCGCGACCTTTGGACTCGTGTTATTGAAGATATTAAGCGAGAAAGTTGTCGGGGCGATCTCCTTCACTTTCTCGGCCATCGGATCGACCAATACCGAAGCATTGATGATATCGGCCTCCGTGATCGTTGGAACGACAGTGATCGACTGTCCGAAACCGGCCGACAATAAAACAATTGTAAGGATGGACGATAGCGCAATTTTTTTCATAGTTATACTCCTGCAGTGCGATAACAAATTATACAATTTTTATTATTCCAAAGTGTCCATTGTCACCCTGAAAAAAACGGCAAAATTTTTATCCGAAAATATCATTGTATAACACAAATACCATAAACGCCAACAGGATCGCCATGCCGGTTTGTTGTATCCGTATCTGTACCGTATTGGGAAGCGGTTTTCTGAAGATCGCTTCATAGAGGAGAACGATCAAATGTCCGCCGTCGAGTGCGGGGAAGGGAAGAATATTCATAACTGCAAGACTGATACTGAGCAATGCAGTGAATGCAAGGAAACTGATGATACCGACTTCGGCACTCCGTGTTGCCATTTGCGCGATCTTTACCGGTCCGCCGACAGATTTTGTGAACTCCGCTTTTCCGGCAATCAACTGCCAAATTGAACGGGCATATAATGATGTTGCACTGATTGTCTGGAGCACTCCGCGCGGAAACGATTCAAAGAGTCCATAGCTTCTGGTAATGATCGGTCCGTTGTATCTGCTGCCAACGGTGATTCCGATCCTTCCTTCAGGCGATGGAGTGACAGGTATTGTTTTTACTTCGTTGTTTCTTTTTACGATCACAGTCACTTGCTTGCCGGCATTTGCGCCTACAATATTGATGACATGTTCCTGATTAAACACCGGTACACCGTTGATGGAAAGCAGGATATCGCCGGCAAGGAACCCTGCTTTTGCGGCGGGCTTTCCTGCGATTACGTCGTTGATCAGTGCTTCCGTATTATTGGGAAAAATACCGAATGTCGTTTCGGAAACATCGGGAATATCGCTCTGCGGGATGGAAATGTTCCGCTGAATTCCTCCCCGTTCAAATTCAAGCAGAAGATCTTTTCCGGGGAAATCAATATAGATGGAAGTTTGTATCGCTTCCCAATATTCCATCTTTCTACCGTTGATGGAAATAATTCTGTCGCCGGACTGAAGGCCGGCATGCGCAGCAGGAGAATCTTTAATCACCATTCCGATCTCGGTTGTCTGCATGAACGATTCGCCCTGCACATAATTGATTCCCCAGAATATTCCGATGGCAAGAAAAATATTCATGATTACTCCGGCGGAGATTACGATCATTCTCTTCCACACCGGTTTTGAACGGTATTCCCACGGCTTCGGTTCTGTCTTCTGCAGTTCCGCATCCAGGCTCTCGTCGATCATTCCGGAGATCTTCACATATCCGCCAATGGGGAACGCGGAGACGCGGTAATCAGTATTCCCTTCAAGATCGATCTCTTCGTTCAGTTTGCCGAAGGAGAATTTGGTGACCTTGTTCCAGCCGAACACTCTGTTTCCCATTCCGAGAGCGAACACTTCGGCCCGCATACCGCAGGCAATAGCGGCGATGAAATGTCCCAGTTCGTGGACAAAAACAAGAATGCCGATGGTGAGTAGAAAATATATTACCGTGCTGATTGTTTCCATTTCGATGATAGCCTTTTTAATTATTGAAAGTTTCTTCTTGTTTCTCTATCTACATCAACAATTTCTTCCACAGAAGGGTTCGCTTTGTTCGTATGTTTTTCCATTGCTTTTGAGATCATTTTTGGAATATCCAAAAACGTGATCTCATCCCTCAGAAACTTTGCCACAGCAACTTCGTTTGCAGCGTTCATCACGGCCGGGATTGTGCCCCCTTCCCGCAAGGCATCGTATGCAAGCTGCAGGCAGGGGAAATTTTCATGGTCTGGTTCAAAAAACGTCATTTCACTTAGAGTAGGGAAATGCACCCGCGGAAATATTGAACGGGAGCGCGACGGGTATGTCAGCGCATACTGTATGGGGATCTTCATGTCCGGAATTCCGAGCTGCGCTTTAATTGATCCATCCACGAATTCAACCATTGAATGAATGATAGATTGCGGATGCACAACCACTTCAATATTATCAAGAGGAATTCCAAACAGCCAATGCGCCTCTATTACCTCGAGACCTTTGTTCATTAAAGTAGCCGAATCGATCGTAATCTTGCTTCCCATCGTCCAGTTTGGATGCTTTAGTGCCTGCTCCCGCGTAACCTTCGATAACTCTGCCTTTGATTTTGTTCTGAATGGTCCGCCCGACGCGGTCAGTATGATCTTTTCGATCTTGTTCGGCAATTCACCGACAAGACACTGAAAGATGGCCGAATGTTCGCTGTCCACCGGGAGAAGATCGATCCGGTGTTTTTCAACGAGCGGCATAATGATTTCGCCGGCTACGACGAGTGTTTCCTTGTTGGCAAGGGCGATCTTTTTTTTCGCTTCAATTGCTTTAATCGTTGGTTTCAATCCGGCAAAACCAACCAGGGCACTGATGACAATATCGACGTCATCTCTTTGTACAATTTCAAGCAATCCCTCTTCGCCAACAAGCACTTCTGTTTTCCCGCCGAGTTGCTTCCGTAATTCTTTTGCTGACTTTTCATTAGAAACGACAACACCCTTCGGCTGAAAACGCCGTATTTGTTCCAACAAAAGAGACGTATTGTTATTTCCCGTGAGATACGTTGCTTTGAAATCTTTTGGAAAATTTGCAATAACATCCAGCGTTTGCGTTCCGATGGAACCGGTGGATCCAAGAAGTGCTATATTTTTATGGACTCTATTATTCTGCATTTTTTATTCTGAATTCAAAATACTTAAATAGAGCGATGGAAGCAATGTAAGGAACGGAGAGACTCACCGGTATTTTTTGGTATTCATTCTCCCAAATTGTATATTATTTTAGAATGAAGTTATTCTACACCATAGTAAGCATTGTCTCCTTGGCAGGGTTCCTCTTCTCACAGCAGGACCAAAGCCAGAACATGTTCCGCCTTGCACAGGCGTTCGAACAACAAAGCGATTTTGAACGTGCACATCAAATGTACTCCGACCTTTTCAGAGCAGATACAAATAACACGGTGTATTTCGACGCGCTGCGGCGAATGCAGGTCCAACTTAAGCGCTATGATGAAGCCATACAACTCAGCACCCGGCGCTTCCGCGCGCAGCCGTTCGATTTCAGTCTTCAAGCAAACATCGGCACACTGTATTCCATGGCAGGGAAGGAGCATAAGGCGGACTCTGTATGGAACACGATCCTTACGATTGCGAACAGGAACCAGATGTATTACCGTGCGGTAGCGAACGAACAGGCTAATCTGCGTCTGTTCGACAAAGCGGTTTCCACGTACCTTCGCGGAAGGAAGGAGATCGGCGATCTATTTGTTTTTGCGAACGAACTCGGATATCTCTATTCATTCATGATGAACTACGGGGATATGACGCGCGAATATTTACGGCTTCTGAACCAGAACGAGCAGCAGTATGATTTTGTGCAGTCGCGCCTTGCAGCGGTTGCTGACCGCCCGGAAGGACTGAAAGCAGCCACCACAGTTGTTGAAGAAGAATTGTTAGTACATCAGACGATACCGGTAATGCGTCTGCAGATGTGGCTTTTAATGGAGGGAAGTCATTATGCCGAAGCTCTGACCGTTGCTCAAAAGTTGGAACAACTGGTGAATTCACAAGGACAGGAATTATTTGCTTTCGCAGAACGGGTCTTCCGTGAGAATGAGTTCACTACAGCGGCGGCGGCATATCAACAAGCGTTGATGAGAGGGCCGAAGATGCAATTCGTTCCCGCCGCTCGATACGGCTATGCACGATGCATCGAAGAATTGAGTCTGCGCGGACAGCAATTCACGGAGATGGAAGAGAAGAATATCTCCACGCTTGAGACCCGTCCCAGTTTTTCCGGTGCAGTCAATCTTTTTGCGGCCATCGCAAAGGAATTTCCATTTTCGAACATCGGTGGCAACTCTCTCTACCGCATCGGCTGGATCCGTTACAAACAGATGTTCGATCTTGACGGTGCACTTCAAATATTCGATTCGGTGCTGACCGTTGCGCCGACTGGTCCATTGGTGCCGGAGGTGCTGTCAACGACCGGAGATATTTATATTGCACAGAACAAACTGGATGCAGCGGCTAAGAAATTCCAAATGATGAGTGTGTCGCCGTATGCCGATCAGGACCGGAGGACATTCGCACAATTCCGTCTTGCAGAGGTCCAGTTTTTCAAATGTAATTTTGACAGCACTCTCTCCATTCTGAAACCGCTCACCGAAAATCTGAAAGCGGACGAATCGAACGATGCACTGCTCCTGCAATATTTTGTTACTGAAAGCAGGCTCCAGTTTCCGGAAGCACTCAAACAGTTTTCCCATGCGGAGCTGCTCGCCCGCCAGGGTAAACTCAGCGAGTCGGAGAATGAATTCTCTTCGATCATCGACATTTATCCAACGGCGCCACTGGCGGATGATGTTTTGCTGAAGATGGCAGAATATTCGATCCGTCTGAAGAGGTATCCGGAGGCTCTTGCGGCTTATCAAAAATTACTGGAAGAGTATAAAGAGAGCATCGAAAAGGATAGAACCTATTTCAAGATCGGTGAACTGTATCAGTTCCAGATTATGGATAAGCAGAAGGCGATAGCATCATACGAAGTGATCCTCGAAAAATATCCGTTTTCTCTCTTTGTCGAAGAAGCACGGATACGGATCCGCAGATTGAGGGGTGATGCAATTTGATAGGCCTGGAATCCGTCCGAATATATTGTCTTGGTAAGCAAGGGAAGATTACCGAGGAATTCCCGTTTGATGAAGAGGTGCTAGTGTTTAAAGTGTTCGGCAAAATATTCCTGCTGACCAATATCAACGGCATTCCCCTTGCATTCAATCTGAAATGCGATCCGGAACGTGCCATAGAATTACGAGAACGCTACGCATCAATAACGCCTGCCTGGCATATGAATAAAAAGATGTGGAACACTATTACCATCGACGGAACAGTGCCGGAAAAAATTGTGTATGAACTGATCGACCATTCATTTGAGGAAGTGGTAAAAAAACTGCCGAAGAAATTGTTGAGTAAATTAAAAAAATGAAACATCTTCAATTGCTCTGCCTGTTTTTTCCTCTTTTTGTTTTCGGTCAGGAATTGTCGAAATACATCCCCGCTTCATTTGTCATCAAACAAGCTCCCGATCTTCCCACGGCGGCCTCAACTGTAATCATGCATGGTTCCCGAAATGAACAACGTATCGCACTAACATTCGACGCCTGTGCAACGGGACCGAAAAGCCGGTATGACTCGAGTATTATTGCAACATTAGTAAAAACGAATACTCCGGCAACCCTGTTCCTCTCCGGGAAATGGGTCATTGAACATAGAAAGGAAACTCGCTTTCTTGCACAGCAGAAAATATTTGAGATCGGAAATCATTCATTTATCCATCCATATCTGTCAACAGTAACTGCTTCGCGGATGAAAGAAGAACTGTTGATGACACAAAATATAATTTATACGGTAACCGGAACGGTACCGCTTCTGTTCCGTCCGCCGTATGGCGAACAAAACGATTCGATCGTACAATGCGCGGCATCGCTTGGCATGCGAACGATTCAATACGATCTTGCTTCGGGAGATCCGGATTCATTGATTTCGGCAAAAAGGCTGATCGAGTATGTTGGCGAAATGGCGCAGAACGGATCAATCATTGTTATGCATATGAACAAGCGAGGCTGGCACACTGCTGAAGCTTTGCCCGAGATTATCGAACGGTTACGGAAACGGGGATTTGAGATTGTAAAGGTAAGCGATCTTCGGCAGTGATCTATCAAAGTCACATCAAAATGAATTCGCGTAAAGCGTTGTTATACTTCGATTCCGCTCAGTAAGATAATGCTTTCATATTATTCTTAACCTACGCATTATTCGAACAAGCATGAAAGCAAAAGACCAATCTGGTTTTTTGAAATAACTTCTAATCAATAAATTCCCACGAAACACCAAAGCGGATATTTCTGTCATACATAGGATAGACAGGTGCGAGCAGATATTGATTTCCCCCAAGATTTTCCCAGATAAGATGAACGTAAGCGTCGCCGATTTTTCCCACGGCGAAGAAATCCAGCGAACCGCCGGGACCGTACTTCGTCATGATGGAAGGGATCCATACACCGTATTCGTCATACGGTCTCATACCCGTCTGTACTGAATAGAAATTCCCCCGCAGGCCTATCTTGATATCCAAATGACCTTTGGCGAGTAATCCCTGATAATAGACAGAACCGTTCGCCGTGAACTCCGGAAACAGCGTAAGAGAAACTGCGTTGCGTGTGATCGCCGGATACTTCAGATAATTTCCCGTCGCTTCAACGTGGAAATCATTCCACACAGCATGAATGGAAGCAGAGAGTGCATCAATCGCGTACTGTTCCGGAAAATAATATGAACCAGATCCGGCAAACGATATCGTATCGAAAACGACTGGATCGTTCTGAATAATGTGCTTATAGGTAACTTCCGCCGTTAGCAGAGAAGGAAGTGAATATCGTATTCCGGTTTCCATAACCGAAAACACTTCTTTGGATTTGTGTGCGTATGACAATGCCGAAGCATCTGCCGGAGAAACGCCTGTAGTTACAGAGACCGTTCGATCATTAATGATATTTTGAGCGATACCGCCGAACAGAGTAACTGATGAAGTGAGAATAAGTTTTCCTTCAATACCGCCGTTGGCAATAAACTGATTCCCGTAGTCTTTGAATGAAACGAATGGCGAAAGTGTGAAGAATGAATGCGGCAGAATATCTGCTTTGAGTCCCATCGTAAGTATATCGGTCGACTGTATGCGGGCAAGATCGGCATATCCGATGAACCGCAGTTCGGAATACTGGGAGAGAATGTTCAGTTTCAATCCTTTTCCGATTGATGCAAAATCTCTTTTTGCAACGATTCCATTCAATGTTACACTTCTATTTTCCTCATCCCTGTATTCGCGCAATCGATCGAATGAATACAGCGATAACGATGTCAGCAGCGTAGAATCCTGGAACGGATAAAATGCAGCTGTCATGTGGTAATGGCTGTTGTATTCCTTTTCGTACGATTCAAAATTATTTACATCTGCGTTCAGTCCGTCGAACAACGATGCAGTGTGATAATAGTTTACTCCGCCGTTCAAGCCGGTCCATTTTCTTTCATAGGAATACGCGAACGAAAGATCCATCCATTGCGTAATGTTATACCGCAGTTTGGATCGGATGAGCCATTCATCGTCGTTGGAATTATAGAATCGGGCGCGATAATCCTGACTTTCCTTGTTCGAGCCGAAGCCGTAGTGTGCCAGTGCAAAGGAGAGATTCAGACCAGCGGCAATATTCTGTGCGAACATTGCATCCGTATGCGTATATCCCGAAATTCCCTGGCTGTAGCGCAGATGCGTTGATGCGCGGTTGTTGTTAAAATTCTTTGTTACAATGTTGATGGCGCCCCCGGCCGATTTTCCGTCATAGAACATAGCGGTTGTACCGGTGATGAATTCCACCCGTTCAATTGCATCAACAGGGATGTTCCAAAGGTTGAACGTGCCGGTATAATGGTCGTTGTACGGAATGCCGTCGACCATGACGGCGATATTCTTATCGTCTATACCGTTGATAACAATCTGATTCTTTTGTCCGGCACTGGCAAGGTCGCGGATGAATACGCCGGGTTCGTGCGAAATTATATCATACAGAGAACGGTATTCCATAAACGTGATCTGCGTGTTCGAAATGTACGATGAAGAATCGCCGAACGGTTCTATGGAGCCGAGTTCCGGTATGGGAATTATCCGCACAACGGAATCCTTTCGTGCCTGTGAAGAATCGTTCGGCTGGCTGGCGGCCGAAATAATCCGGCCGGTAGAATCCGGACGAACCTGAACGGAATCCTTTTGCTGAGCAAGAATCGGCAGAGAATAATACGCCAGGGAAAGGAAACACAGGAGGATTGTCTTCATCATTGTCGAAGAGTAAAGAATGGTTCGGTCATATGAACAAAATGTTCTTTCTTAAATAATTCGGCGGCTATCTTGGCGGAATTCATGTCGCTGAACAGGCCGAACATTGAAGAACCGCTTCCGGACATCAATGACAGTACCGCTCCGCATTCCTTCAACTGCGTTTTTATTGTTTTGATTTTCGGATGTGCTTCAAAAACAATCTCTTCAAAATCATTCTCCGAGTTCAATACCGCCCGGAGAGGATCATCGGAGTATGCATCCAGCATGCCGGGCCTATCCGGGAAAATTCCTTTTCTTTTTTCGGCAAGTTTTTGATACGCCCAGGGTGTCGACAAGTGAATGTTCGGATGAATCACAACGATCCAATACGGCAGCGAAAGATCGAGCTGATTCAACACTTCGCCGCGTCCTTCGGCATACGCGGTTGAATCCTGCAGAAAATAGGGGACATCGGAACCAAGGCGAAGAGCCATTTTCACGATAACTGTGCGTTCTACCTTCATTTTCCACAATTCAGGCAGCAGCAGAAGCATTGCAGCTGCATCACTGCTTCCCCCGCCAAGCCCCGCACCGGTCGGAATGTTCTTCGTAATTTCAATTTTTGCGCCGTTCCCGACTCCAAGCTCTTTTCTAAGCAATTCTACTGCTTTCCAGCATAGATTATTACCGTCGGTTGGAATGGAAATGTCGTTACAGGAAATGGAAATGTCGTCTGAATTCTCTATATTGATTTCATCATAAAGATCGATACGATGGAAGACGGTTTCGATATTGTGAAAACCATCGATCCGTTTGCCGACAATATGCAATCCTAAATTGATTTTAGCGTATGCTTTTGAAATCATTCTGTCCCAAGATACAAGAAGATTGCAGAATGAGCAAGAATTTGTAAATTGTAATAACTTTCTTGTTGATTTTTTATTGAGGTTTGGCTATTATTTCATCGTTATTGTTTGGTAAAAACAATATACCACTATTCTAGAGGCATTTATGGCGCAACCATTTAATATTCTTGTTGTTGATGATGAAGATGCACTTCGCAATGTATTAAGCAGTGAATTGCAGGGTGAAGGGTATTCCGTAGTTTCAGCAGCGGACGGAGATGAAGCGATCTCGATACTTGAGCAGAAGTCATTCCATCTTGTTTTGCTCGATATCAAAATGCCCAGGGTCGATGGTTTTGAAGTTTTAAAATTCATCAAAGAAAAGCGTCCGGATACCAAAGTGATCATGCTTACGGGATTTGCCGATCTGAAGAATGCCATCGAATCGAAAAAACTCGGGGCAGAAGATTTTGTCAGCAAACCGTACGATCTTGTTGATCTGCTCACGACGATCGAACGAGTACTTTCCGCCGAATAATCATTCCCGTTTTCATTCCTTGTGAAGAAGGCCAGCAATGGTTCGTAATCATACTATTCTTGTTGTTGATGATGAACCATCCGTTTGTTTTCTCCTTAAAGAAGAACTCTCCGAACAGAAAAAATTCGATGTCTTTACCGCGAACGACGGTGTTGCCGCAATGAATGCATTGCAGCAGCGCCCGATTGATGTGGTGCTGTTGGATGTAAAGATGCCGCGCATCGGCGGGATGGAGGTTCTGAAATTCATCAACGAACATCATCCCAAAACCCTTGTGATCATGCTCTCCAATTATGCGGATGTGAAGACCGCTATTGAAGCCACGAAACTCGGCGCGTATGATTTTGTCGGGAAGCCGTACAGCAGGGATGAACTTCTTGCAACGGTTAACCGGGCCATTCAGCACCGCCGTTTGACGATCGATGTTGAATTGATGAAGTATGAACTTTCCCGCAAGACCGGCGAGAAAGAGATCATTGCACGAAGCGCGGCGATGAAGGCCATGATTGCAACGGCAAAAAAAGTTGCGGCGAGCGATTCTATCGTGCATATTCACGGGGCAAGCGGTTCAGGTAAGGAACTGATCGCAAATTTGATCCACGACGAAAGTATGAGGCATGATCGACCGTTCGTCGTGGTGAATTGCGCGTCGCTGCCGGATACCCTCTTGGAAAGCGAATTGTTCGGACACGAAAAAGGTGCATTCACGAATGCACATCAGATGAAACAGGGCCTCGTCGAAGTCGCAAACGGCGGTTCACTTTTTCTGGACGAAGTGGGAGATATCAGCCCTATCGTTCAGCCGAAATTGCTCCGCTTTCTGGAAACGGGAGAATTCCGGAGGGTTGGCGGCAACACATCTATGAAAGTGGATGTTAGGATCATCTCTGCCACGAACAAAGATCTTCACGGTGAGGTTAAGGCAGGACGGTTCCGTGAGGACCTGCTGTATCGGCTGAATGTTGTTACATTGCGTATCCCTCCTTTGAAAGACCGCAAAGAAGATATTCCGCTGCTTGTTGAATATTTTTTGAAGAGAAAAGCGAAGACGAAATCTCCAAAAAAAATTGACAATACTGCCATGCACGCACTGCTTGCGTACGACTGGCCGGGAAACATCCGCGAGTTGGAACACGCGATTGAAGGTGCAATGCTGTTGTCACATGAAGAAACGATAACATCGAAAGATTTTGCACTGACGCAATCGAATGTCGGACAGAATGCACCGAACGTCGCCGCTTCCGATCCTTCGACAATGACGATGGAGGAATTGGAGAAAATGCATATCGAACTTACACTGAAGAGATTCAACTACAACAGGGGCAAGACAGCCAAGGCACTCGGCATCACGCTGAAGACGCTGTATCTGAAGATCAAACGCTACTCCATTCCCACGCAAGAAGAAAACAAGTAACTTCCTCCGAAAACATTAACATTGATGTGCGGCACAGATTCCGTTCGCTTGTACTAAACAATCATCAATTATTTTCCCATGCAGAAGGAAAACACTGCAACTTTTCTCATTTCCTTACGAATACAACAAGGTCACACAATTAAACACTCAGGGGGAAAAGATGAAAAAAATATTGGCGACCGCACTTTTGACAATTATGATCGCAGTGTCAGCTTACGCAGCGATACCACGATCTACGAACTATGATAAAATTGACTGGCAAAGAGCTGAAAAAAATTATCTTGCCGCCCTATCCTCGGATAACGTTGGATTACGGCAAAGTGCAGCATTGTTCCTTGCTGAATACCGATTAACAGGTGCCGTGAAACCTCTTGTTGAAGTGCTGAAAAATGATAAAGTAGAACAATTACGTATGGCCGCAGCCGTTGCTTTGGTTCAATTGGGAGACAACGACGGAATTGAAGCTGTGAAAGAAGCTGCGATCTATGATGGCAGCGAAAAAGTTGCAAAGTTCTGCGAACAATTAATCAATGCAACATCGCAGGAATTGAGCTTGAAATAATCTACGAGAGAAATATTCTCTCAATACGAAACGTCAGACTGTAGCGTACGGTGGGGTCCGCTGCATCTGACGTTCGCATTTTAAATGCCCCGATCCGGAAATTCTTACCTTGAAAATGCACACATATTTTGGTATTTTTGTGCACAAAGTTTTTACCTTCATCGTTCAACCCTAAAGGATTTCCATGGCAGCATTCCAAGGCGTCGACTATTATAATATTGATTCACTCCTCTCCGAAGATGAAATACTCGTCCGCAATACCGTCCGCGAATTTGTTGAAGAACAGATCATCCCGGTCATCGAAAAGCACAACCGCGCGGGAACATTCCCGATGCATCTTATAAAAGGGATGGCTGATATCGGTCTGTTCGGCCCGACGCTTCCGGCAAAGTACGGCTGTGCGGAATTGAATAACGTTGCCTACGGATTAATGATGCAGGAACTGGAGCGGGGCGACAGCGGTATCCGAAGTTTTGCGTCCGTGCAAAGCGGATTGGTGATGTATCCGATCCATGCGTTCGGCAGCGAGGAGCAAAAAGATTTTTGGCTTCCGAAACTTGCCAAAGCTGAAAAAATAGGCTGCTTTGGATTGACCGAACCGGATTTTGGTTCGAATCCCGGCGGAATGATCACGCGTGCAGAGAAGAAGGACGGCGGCTACTTATTGAACGGTGCGAAAATGTGGATCACGAACGGAACACTGGCAGATGTTGCAGTGGTTTGGGCAAAACTGGAAGGTGTTGTACGCGGATTCCTTGTAGAAAAAGGAACGAAAGGTTTCTCCGCTCCCGAAATGCACGGCAAACATTCCCTCCGCGCGTCTGTAACATCGGAACTGGTGTTTCAGGATTGCTGGATACCGGAAGCAAACATCCTTCCTAAATCGGATGGGCTGAAATCTCCGCTGATGTGTCTGAGCCAGGCACGGTACGGTATTGCGTGGGGTGTGATCGGATCGGCAATGGCGTGTTATGATTCTTCGCTGCAATATGCGAACTCACGTGTGCAATTCGGAAAACCGATCTCCGCGTTTCAGATGACGCAGGAAAAATTGGTCTATATGGTGACCGAAATTACCAAAGCGCAACTGATGTGCTTGCAGTTGGGCCGGTTAAAAGATCAGGGGAAAGTGAAGTTTACACAAATCTCAATGGCAAAACGCAACAACGTATTCCATGCATTGGAGATTGCACGTATGGCGCGCGCGATCCACGGTGCGAACGGAATTCTGGACGAGTATCCGATTATGCGCCATGCTGCCAATTTGGAATCGGTGATCACCTATGAAGGCACGCACGAAATGCATACGCTGATTATCGGCGAGGATATCACCGGTCACGCCGCATTCATGTAAGAGCGGACGGAATGAATATTCTTGAACAGATACAATCGAAGATCTACGAACTCACTAAGGAAGAACGGGCACGATTACGTGAATGGTTTGATGAGTTTGACGGAGATTCGTGGGACAAAGACCTTGACGAATACGTGAAAAATAAAAAGCTTGATGGGGAGGCATTGAAGGCAAAGCAGAATTTTTCCGACGGTAAATTCAAAGATCTATGAAACATGTAGCGGTTGAACAATTTTCGGAAATGTATAATACACTCCCGCTAACAGTTCGGAAGATCTCCGATCATAATTTTTCCGTTATCAAGCAGTATCCGGATCATCCATTGCTGCGGCTACTGAAAGTAGAGGAGATCTGGTCCATGCGGGTCGGCAGCAGACACAGGGCGCTGGCGGTCGTTGAGAACGACACTATCATCTGGTTTTGGATTGGAAAATATAAACATTTCACAACTTTATTTTATTAAATTCTCACAGAACGAATGTCTGAAATTTCGAAGGATGCACTCCGCATCCTTTGTTTGTTTTAACACAAAAGGATCGGTATGAGATCAAAGAAAATAATCGGCGAAGCGATCACTTACGATGATGTGCTTCTTGTTCCCGCTCGTTCTTCCGTTATTCCCCGTGATGTCGATGTCTCAACGCGGCTGACGAAGAATATACGGTTGAATATCCCTCTGCTCTCCGCAGCTATGGATACAGTGACCGAATCGGAAATGGCCATTGCACTTGCCCGTGAAGGGGGTATCGGCATTATTCATAAAAACCTTTCGATCGAACGTCAGGCGGAGGAAGTAGACAAAGTGAAACGGTCCGAAAGCGGTATGATCATGAATCCGGTGACATTGACAGCGGATAAGACGGTCGGCGACGTGCTGGACCTGATGACGAAATTCAGCGTATCGGGAATTCCGATCGTTGCCGAAGGAAAACTTGTCGGGATTCTCACCAACCGCGATCTTCGCTTTCAGCCGAATCGTTCGCTGAAAGTTGCCGAAGTGATGACATCGACCAACCTTATCACTGCGCCGATCGGCACAACGCTGGAAGAAGCCGAGGTGATCCTGCAACGGCATAAGATCGAAAAACTTCCCGTTGTTGATAAGAATGGAAAACTGAAAGGCCTCATCACCTTCAAGGATATACAGAAAAAGAAACGCTTCCCCAATGCCTGCAAAGATAAACACGGACGTTTGCGCGTTGGTGCAGCTGTGGGTGTTACGGCGAATACGCTTGATCGAGTTGACGCACTGGTGAAAGCGGGTGTTGATGTAGTGATTATCGATACTGCACACGGACATTCCAAGGGTGTGATCGATATGCTGAAGAAAGTAAAATCGAAATTCTCCGTTGAAGTGATTGCCGGTAATGTCGGAACAGCGGCAGCAACGAAGGAATTAATCAAGGCCGGTGCGGATTGCGTGAAGGTTGGTATCGGTCCGGGTTCGATCTGCACAACGCGGATCGTCGCGGGGGTCGGAGTTCCGCAGGTGACTGCCGTTATGGAGTGTGCATCGGTGGCGAAAAAATTCAATATTCCGCTGATTGCTGACGGTGGGATTAAACATACGGGTGATATTGCGAAAGCGATCGCTGCCGGTGCTGACTGCGTGATGATTGGCGGACTGTTTGCAGGTCTGCAGGAAAGTCCCGGAGAAAAAGTATTGTATGAAGGACGAACCTACAAATTGTACCGCGGCATGGGATCGATTGATGCGATGAAGGAAGGGAGCAAGGATAGGTACTTTCAGGATGTTGAAGATGATGTGCAGAAACTGGTTCCCGAAGGAATTGAAGGAAGAGTTCCCTTCAAAGGAGAATTAGGCGCGACCGTATACCAAATGGTCGGCGGATTGCGTGCCGCTATGGGATATTGCGGTGCGGAAAATATTGCTGCTCTGCAGGAGCGGGCTCAGTTTGTAAAGATGAGTGATGCCGGATTGCGTGAGAGCCATCCGCACGATATTCATATCACCAAAGAAGCACCAAACTACCACGGATAATGTGTAATAGAAGGCTGCCGGCGTTCGCGCTGACATGCCGATGAAATGAACGTATGGATATTTCCCGAAGAATTTCAGCATTACGAAACGAAATGCACAACCAAAAAATGGATGCATTTGTTTCATCTTTTTCTCCGACGATGCGTTACCTTTGCGGATATTCCGGTTCAAACGGATTGCTCATTGTTACAGACCGGTCGGTAAGTTTCTTAACGGACTTTCGGTATAAAGAGATCATTCAAACCAGTGTTTCTGCGGATACTAAGATCATTGCATCGGGCAGTTTGGTGCAGGCGGCCTTGAAAGAAAAGATTTTTTCTGCAGTAAAGACGATCGGATTTGAGAAGGACCATGTTACTGTTGCCGCCTTTGAGAATATCAGGCAAGCTGCCGGCTCAAAAAAACTTATGGCTGTTTCCGGAATCGTTGAATCTCTCCGGGCTGTGAAAGATGATTCGGAAATCCGGACGCTAAAGCAGGCATTCGATATTTCCGACAAGGTATTCAAAAAGATCCTTGGTATCATTAAACGCGGGATGACCGAACTTGAACTCTCCGCAGAGATTTCTTACCTCCACAAAAAATATGGCGCCGAAAATGATTCATTTGACGTGATCGTTGCCAGCGGTGTACGTGGTTCTCTGCCGCACGGTACCGCGTCGACAAAGAAATTACAGGAGAGGGAATTTGTCACCCTTGATTTCGGATGCACCGTTGATGGTTATCATTCCGACATGACGAGAACGATCTGTCTCGGCACGCCGACTTCCGATATGAAAAAAGTATATCGAATCGTTCTCGATGCACAACAGCGCGCATGCGATGCAGTGCGCCCGGGAATTTTGGCAAAAAATATTGATGGCATCGCGCGGAAGCATATTGCGGCCAAAGGTTACGGAAAATATTTCGGACATTCTCTTGGTCACGGTGTCGGATTGGAGATACACGAACTGCCGCGAGTTGCTCCGCAAAGCACGGCAATTCTTGCGATTGGAAATGTGATAACGATCGAGCCGGGAATATATATTCCGAAACAGTTCGGACTCAGGATCGAGGACACGGTTGTGGTGCGGGAAAATGGGTATGAACTGTTAACTGGTTCACCGAAAGATATGATCGTATTATAGATCGTTTCAACTATTTGCAACACACTTACAAAGATTAAAATAGTCATGGTGAGCAAGTCCCGAATCTGTTTATCGGGACGCGCCGAACCATGGTATGAAAAATACCTTGTTGAGTAATATCAGTCAATAAGTTTAATTACGTTGAAGTTGATGAAGAATTAATGAAAAAAGTATTAATCATTGCTTATTATTTCCCTCCACTCGGCGGCAGCGGTGTGCAGCGGATACTGAAATTCGTCAAATATCTTCCGCAGTTCGGCTGGCAACCCACGGTCGTTACGGTTGGTAATACGGGATATTATGCGAAAGATGAATCCCTGCTGAAAGAGATCGAACAGCTGAATATCAACATCATCCGGACGCAATCGAGTGGTCCGAATTCCATGCTTCGCAAAAAGAATGACGTCATAAAGATGCCGAAGGAGCGTACGCGCCGCTTCCTGAATTTTATCAGCGACATTTTCTTTATCCCTGATAACAAGATAGGGTGGAAGCGGTACGCTGTAAAAGCTGCAAGCGAAGTGATTGCCAAAGAAAAGTTCGATGTTATTTTTGCCACGGCTCCTCCGGCTACTGATTTTCTGATCGCCATAGAACTGAAAAAACGGTTCAAGATCCCTGTAGTGGTCGATTACCGCGATTCGTGGCTGAGTTATCCATTTAAATATTTCCCGACGCCCCTTCACCGCTACATTCATTACCGTAAAGAAAAGAATGTTCTTCACCGGTCCGATATGATCACAGTAACCCACCGCCGTGTGAAAGAAGAGATCTTAACGCGTCACAAATTTCTCCGGCATGATGATGTGAACATTCTTTCGCATGGATTCGATCCGGAAGATCTTGTTGTAGAAAATCCGGGACTTCTTCCGCATATCGAAAAGATGAGAATCACCTATTCGGGAATGTTTTACGGAAATATCACGCCGGTTTATTTTCTTCAAGCGCTAGCAAAGGTCTTCAAAGAGAATCCGCCGCTTCGCGGCAGGATCGAAGCATGCTTCGTGGGATTGTTCCGTCCCGAGCATATTAATTTGATCAATCAGCTTGGGATGCAGAATTCGGTGAATCTTGTTGGCTATCTTGAGCACAAAGAATCGGTGCGGTACCTGCTGGCGTCCGACGTTGTGTGGGTGATGATGCAGGATGATTGGACAACTCCCGGAAAGATCTTTGAATATATCGGGACAAGAAAAAAGATCATGGGTTGTGTTCCGAAAGGATATATCCGATCAATCATTGATGAGGCCGGTGGTGTGTGTGTTGAACCTACGGATGTCAATGCGATCGCAAAACTGATCTTGGAACTGTATTACCAATATGAACGGAACGAACTTCGCGGTGCTAAACCGGAAGTCGCCGAAAAATATAACCGCATGAAACTGACCGGCGAATTGGCGAAGATATTCACAAAATTCCTCGAGGTCTGAACGATGAATGTTCTGGTGATTGGTTCCGGAGGACGCGAACATGCGATCGTATGGAAAGTGAAACAGAGTCCGAAGGTAACGAAGATATTCTGCGCGCCGGGAAATGCCGGGATCGCCGGAATAGCTGAGTGTGTTGCCATCAAAGCGGATGACATCGATAGTCTGGTACGGTTTGCAGAGACAAACAGGATCGATCTTACGATTGTCGGAAGTGAAACGCCGCTTGTGAAAGGGATCGTTGATCTATTCGAAAGCCGGGGATTGAAAATCTTCGGTCCGTCCAAAGCGGCGGCGCAGGTGGAGGGGAGCAAGATGTTCCTAAAACATTTTCTGAAACGGCACAACATTCCGACGGCGTACTATCAAACATTCAATCAAACGGAATTTGAAAAAGCGGTGCAGTATGTAACACACTCCCTGCCTCCGTTCGTGATCAAAACGGACGGATTGGCGGCGGGAAAAGGTGTTGCGATCTGTCAAACAGCGGAAGAGGCAATAACCACGCTGAAAGAATATTTCCGGGACAAAGTATTCGGAGATGCCGGAAATAATATCGTTATTGAAGAGTTCATGTCCGGCGAAGAAGCGTCGCTCTTTGTACTGTGTGACGGAAAGGAGTATGTTCTTCTTTCTTCCGCGCAGGACCATAAACGCATCGGAGACGGCGATACCGGAAAGAATACCGGCGGCATGGGTGCGTATGCACCGGCACCGGTCGTGACGAAGGAAATTTTGAAAACAGTTGAAGATGCGATCATCAAGCCAACGCTTGCCGGAATGACGGCGGAAGGATATCCGTACAAAGGTTGTCTCTACGTCGGTTTGATGATGACGAAGGAAGGACCGAAAGTGGTCGAATACAACTGTCGGCTCGGCGATCCCGAAACGCAGGTTGTGATGCCGCTTGTTGAAAGCGATGCATTCGATCTTTTCTATGCGTGTGCTTCCGGAAATGTTTCTTCATATGAGCTTAAGTTAAAAGATTCATCGGCTGTATGTATCGTGTTAGCGTCACACGGATATCCCGATGAATATCAAACGGGGAACATGATCACCGGATTGGAAGAGACTGCGGACAATGCCGTTGTTTTTCATGCAGGGACGCGAAATGAGAACGGAAAAACAGTGACCTCCGGCGGAAGAGTTCTGGGAGTTACCGCAGTCGGCTACGGATTGAAAGATACGATCGAACGGGCGTATGATGCGGTCAAAAAAATTTCATATAAAGACATCTATTACAGGACAGACATAGGAAAGAAAGGATTACAGCGCCAATGAACATTTTAGTCACCGGCGGAGCCGGCTTTATCGGATCGAATGCAGCTGATGCATTCATTAAGGAAGGACACAATGTCATCATCCTTGATGACTTTTCAAGCGGAAAACAGGAAAATGTCAATCCCAAAGCAAAAGTGTACAAGATGGACATTCAGGATCCCGCCGTGGAAAATATTTTCCGTGATGAGAAGATCGACGTGATGAGCCACTTTGCTGCTCAAATGGATGTCCGGCGCTCTGTCGCCGATCCGAAATTCGATGCGTCGGTGAACGTGCTGGGATTTCTTAATTTAATGGAATTCGGAAGAAGATACGGTCTGAAGAAAGTTCTCTTTTCTTCAACCGGCGGTGCCATCTACGGCGAGCAGGATTATTTCCCGGCCGACGAACAGCATCCGCTACGCCCCCTCTCTCCGTACGGCATAACAAAATTGGTGACCGAAAAATATCTCTTCTTCTATAAAGAGACGTATGGAATCGAACACGTGATCCTGCGGTATGCGAACATTTACGGTCCGCGCCAGAATCCGCACGGCGATGCGGGAGTTGTAGCCATCTTTACGCAGAAGATGCTGAAAGGGGAACAGCCGATCATTAACGGCGAAGGAAAACAGACACGCGATTATGTCTTTGTCGGTGATGTTGTGCAGGCAAATCTGCTCGGATTGAAGCACAAAGGATCGGATATCTTCAACATTGGTACCGGCATCGAAACGGACGTGAATCAGCTGTTCCACCATATAAAAAAACTTACCGGATCAGTTTGCGACGAGAAACATATAGCGGCAAAAGCAGGCGAACAGATGCGGAGCGTGATCTCATCGAAAAAGATCGGTGATGTGCTCGGATGGAAACCGACCGTAACGCTTGAAGAAGGATTGAAGAAAACGGTGGAATTTTTCCGGGCAAGAGGTTAATACATTATTCATCCGTAAACACGCTCGACTTTATCACACATGAGCTCGGGATGAAATTCTGTTAACGATCAATGACGAACACTATCGACATACAAAAACTGCTTTCCGGCGACAGACGAAGTATTGCCCGCGCCATCTCGTTTGTAGAGAATGAGAATGCCGGCGCGGAACAATTCCTTTCCGCACTCTATCCTCATACCGGTAAGGCATACCGCATCGGTATCACCGGTCCGCCCGGAGCAGGTAAAAGTACGTTGACGAACAAACTTGCCAAGCATTACCGTTCGCAGTCGATGAAGGTAGGCATTATTGCTGTTGATCCGACGAGCCCATTCACCGGCGGCGCCCTGCTTGGCGACCGTGTGCGGATGAGCGAAGTGGAAATGGACGAGGGCGTGTTCATCCGATCCATGGCGTCGCGCGGATCGTTAGGCGGACTAAGCAAAAAAACGCGTGAAGCGGCCGACATACTTGATGCGGCAGGATTCAATATCATTTTATTTGAAACAGTAGGCGTCGGTCAATCCGAACTGGATATTGCCGGAGCGGCGGATACAACCGTGGTTGTGCTCGTTCCTGAATCGGGAGACGGCATTCAAGCGATGAAGGCGGGATTGATGGAAATTGCCGATTTCTTTGTGATGAACAAATCGGACCGTCCGGGTGCGGACCAGGCGGTGATGTCCATTAAGATGATCCTCGGCTTCCGGGCGCACGACGAACATTCGTGGATGGCCGATGTGGTGAAAACAACGGCAAGTGAAGGGATTGGCATCGATAGTATTGCCTCTGAAACCACGCGGCATCGGGAATATCTTACGAGATCCGGCGAGTTCGAAAAACGCCGCGCACGGCAGCTTAAAGCCCGCATTGAAGAGATCATCAGCGACAAATTCACCGTTACGTTCTGGAACACGGAACGCAAACAAAAACTGGAACTGGAACTCTCCGGGATTCTCACTCGCAGCCGTACGCCGTATGATGTTGCCGAAGAGTTGCTGAAGAAATAGAATGTGGTAACTGCTCAGCACGGAAAAAAGTGGTGCGAAGTAGTAACAAAAATATTTTATTGTTTCTCTCCGCGCAAATCCGTCTAATCCGTGTTTCATTTCATTTTGGTACTGAGTAGTTACGATGCTTTACAAATTTAAATTCGATATGAATTCCCGATTGACAACCACGAATATTTTGCTGCCGCACCTTGCCGTCACTGCATTTATTATTCTCGTTATGCTCGGTATTGCTGCCTGCGGTAAATCCGGTGTTGTCTCGCCAGTTTCTTCAATACCGACACTGAACGGTCAGACGCCGCTGGTGGTCGCACACCGCGGTGCATCGGGATATCTGCCTGAAGAGACGCTGGAGGCCTACGTCCGCGCAATAGAGTTAGGCGCCGATATAATCGAGATGGATCTGGTCTCTACAAAAGACAGTGTGTTGATATGCCGCCACGATCCCAATCTTGCTATTAGCACTGATGTTGCAACGCGGTCTGAATATGCGAACCGCAAGAAGACTACTCAAGTTGACGGCGAAACTCAAACAGGTTGGTTTTGCAACGACTTCACGCTCTCCGAGATTAAGAACCTCGGCGCCATATCGACTGACGCGGAGCGGCCGCAGCAATACAATGGTCTCTACAAAATCCCGACGTTTCAGGAGGTGGTTGATTTGCTAAAAACCAAAAGACGCGAAACAGGACGCTCCATCGGCATCTATCCCGAGACAAAGAACCCCACCTACTTCCGAAATCTCGGTCTGTCGCTGGAGGACAGGTTGATTGCAATGCTCGATGCGTCTGGCTGGAATAGCAAAACTGAGAAGGTCTTCGTGCAGTCTTTTGAACCCGGCAGCCTCAAGTATATGAGAAGCAAGGGGCTAAAAACTTTTTTGATTCAATTGATCGACGCTGATGACGTTAATATGAAAACAGGGGCATTGACATACGCCATTCCGTATGAACGTCCATATGACTGGACCAAGGCTGGTGACATGCGTAATTTCGATGTCATGGTCACATCGGCCGGCCTTGCGGAGATCAAGACATATGCAGATGGTATCGGTCCATGGAAGCGCTATATCATCAGCATCAAGGGGATCGTCGGGACCGATGGCAACTTGATGGATGTGAACGGTGATGGCAAAATCAACGAAGCTGACGGAACATCGATTACACCGACGGATCTGATCTCAAAAGCTCACAAGGCAGGTCTATTTGTTCACGCCTATACATTCCGCAACGAGTCGCGCCGGATCGCTTCAGATTACAAGGGAAGCGCAGTGAACGAATATCTCGCGTACTATCGACTTGGTATCGATGGCGTGTTCTCCGATTTTACCGATACCGCGATTGAAGCCCGGAATGTCTGGCTTCGGGAACGCTGAAAAAGTTTCTGATTCGTTTCAGGGCAGGGTAGGGTGCGGTTACAAAAAAAATCAAGTTCTATCTCTTCTTCGGTTTCGCTCCCATCTCGAACACAATCGCCGCGCCGCTCATCAGATTGGAATGGATAAAATAATTTTCCTTCCACACTTTTCCGTTCAGCAAAATATTCTGCACGTACACATTCTTTGCGGTTTGGTTCTTCGCTTCGATCGAGATCGTCTTTCCATTTTCCAGATGAATTACTGCCGATCGCACCAGAGGACTTCCGATGGAATACCGGTCCGAACCAGGTGCAACGGGATAGAAACCGAGTGCACTGAAGATGTACCATGCGGACATCTGGCCGCAGTCATCGTTGCCGCTTAGCCCGTCCGGCGTGTTGGAATATTTTGTATCAAGGATCATCCTCACTTTTTCTTGCGTCTTCCATGGTTCGCCGATCCAATTATAGAGATACGGCACATGGTGCGACGGTTCGTTGCCGTGAACGTAATTTCCGATGATCCCTTCGCGAGTAATATCCTCGTTGTGGGCAAAGAATTCGTCCGGAAGATGCATCGTAAAGAGCGAATCGAGATAATACGAGAACCGCTTGTTCCCGCCGATCAGTTGAACAAGTTGAGGAACATTGTGCGGAACATACAGCGTATAATTCCACGAATTCCCTTCGATGAATCCTTGCCCGTCGGTCTCCAGCGTGCTGAAGTTCTTCCGGAACGTTCCGTCGCTCATCTTCGGACGCATGAATCCTATGGAAGGATCGAAGGCATTGTTAAAATTCTCCGATCGTTTAATGAATTCAGCATACACTTTTTCATTTCCAAGTTTCTTTGCCATCTGTGCGATCGCCCAGTCGTCGTATGCATATTCCAGCGTTTTGGAAACGGAAGAAGAATTCTTATCCTCCGGCACATAACCTGTCTGCATGTAATATTCCAATCCATCATAATATTTTTGTTTTGCCGTGGTAACACACGCCTCAAGTCCCTTTACCGCATCGAACGGAATATTTCCTTTTACCACCGCATCGGCTATTACGGAGACGCTGTGGTAGCCGATCATGCACCAGTTTTCGTTAGCGTAGTGTGACCAGACCGGAAGCATGTGATGAACGCTCTGATCGTAATGTGCAAGCATGGAGCGGATCATATCGCCGTTTCGTTTCGGTTGGATGATGTTGAACAATGGATGAAGCGCACGGTATGTATCCCAAAGCGAGAATGTTGTGTAGTTTACAAAACCGTCCGCTTGATGGATATTCTGATCAATCCCTTTGTACCTGCCGTCTACATCCATATAAACTGTTGGACCGAGCAGCGTATGATAGAGCGACGTGTAGAATGTCTCCATATCCTTCTGCGTCAGCATTTCTACATTTACTTTTCCCAGTTCAACGTTCCATAATTGCTGACTTTCATTCTTCACCCGTTCAAAATTCCAATCCGGTATTTCGGCGACGAGATTCTGCAATGCACCTTCGGTGCTTACAGGAGATAGCGCGAATTTTATTTTGATCTTCTCATTCTCATATGTGGAGAAGTTGAAATATGCTCTGATGTTCTTTCCCGCCATCTCCGGAAAATTCGTTCTGACATCGAATTTCTTCCAGAATCCGCGGTATATGGATGTATCATATTTTGCGTGACCGTACGATGTGAACGGTTTGCTGAACGCCATGGCAAAATAGACCGTGCGCGTGCGTCCCCAGCCGTTGGTCTGGCGGAATCCGGTGACAAGCGTATCGTTTTCCACGCGGACAAATATCCAGACATTCTTTCCGTCATAATTATAGATGCCGTGCATCAGATCGAGGATGATATGGGCCGAGTCCGATTGTGGAAACGTGTATTGATGGAATCCAACGCGCGTGGTGGTTGTCATTTCGGCGGTAATATTGTGGTCGTCCAGTTTCACTTTGTAATACGCCGGCTCTGCCGTTTCGTTCGCATGGGAATATCGCGACCGGTAACCGTTCTCCGGATGATCGGCGGTGCCGGGATTCAACTGCAATGTTCCGGTTGTCGGCATGATAAGGAAATCGCCGAGGTCGGAATGCCCCGTACCGCTGAAATGCGTGTGCGAAAATCCAACGATCGTACGGTCTTCATATTGATAACCGGAACAGTATTGATACACTTCCGCCTGATATTTGCCGTTCTTCTCGTAGCCGAGCGTATCCGTGTCCGGACTGAGCTGCACTGCGCCGAACGGAACCGCCGCACCGGGAAACGTGTGTCCCATTCTTTGCGTGCCGGTGAGTGGCTTCACGTATTGAATGTAGTTTGTTTGGGCAAAAATAAATACTGATAGAAGAGGGAAAAGGAACAATCGTTTCATGATCCTGCCTGTCAATTAAGAGATGATGATGAAAATAGAGATTAATACGCAGGAAGGCAAAATCTAATCCAACCCTCTTTCGAAATATCTAATATTCGAAAATATAAAAAGTGACACCTGAAAAATATGTTGTCTATTTTCATTCTGAGCGAAGCCCCGAAGGGGCAAGCGAAGAATCTTGTTCTTCTTTTTGGGTTGAAAATCGAGATTTCTCGTTGCTACGCACCTGGGAATGACATTGATGTGAGATTATATAAATGTCAAACATGATTGCTTTTCCATTGCATCAATAATTCCAATTCTCCATATTCATCAGAACATTTTATTCACACATCAAAGGTTTCAATGAGATCATCCATCGTTTTCTTTGCGCTCTTCTTCTTTGCAACAATTCTCTCGGCTCAAAGCGGTCCGAATGCAGAAGAACAGTACAATAGCTATTTTAAAAAAGCGGATGAACAACTGGGGAAGTACGAATTTGAAGAATCCATAAAGAGCTGCCGTGAGGCGCTGAAGTATAAACCGAACGATCATCTTGTTCGTGCAATGATCTGTCTGGACTATTACGAGATCGCCGAGAAACTTGATGTGAAGAAGTCCGACGAAAAGCAGTGGAAGCTCGATATCTATGCAAAAATGGTCGGCATTGCCGAAGAGGGGATGAAAGCGGCGCCGGACAAAGGGGAATGTTATTTTATGCGCGGACTCGCCAATGCGCGAATGTCTACCACCAAAGGGATTCTCTCGTCACTCTTTTCCGCGAAACAGATCGAGCAGGACTGGCTTGTTGCCGTCAGCCGGCATTCGGATTATGTTACACCGAACGGAGAAAATCTGGAAGCATCGGCGAATATCGCACTCGGTGTCTATTACAGGCTCTGCCCCTCATTTTTTCTGCTGAAATGGACTTTCGGTATCAGCGGGGACCTGGATAAAGCAGTGCAATACTGCAAAAAAGCAATTGAACTTGATCCCACTCGCATCGAGATCGTGAAGGAGTACGGCGTAGCGCTGATCACCCGCGGACTGGATAACGATAACAAAAAGGATATTGAAGCAGGCAAAGAACTGCTCCAGAAGGTTTCTACATTGCCGCTCCGCCTGCGTACCGACAAGATTGACATTGAACACAGCAAGATGCTTTTGAATGATCTTTCTCTCTGTCCAGGTTACTCACGGGACGAGGAACAGGAAATATCTGAAGAAGCGTTTAAGAAGGGGCAGAAATAAAAAATATTATGAAAAGAGAATATTATTCTGATTCGCTAGATAATTTCAGAAGGACCAGTTCTAATGAGATCATAGGTATTATTGCATCCAATAATGAATTCTCAACTGAACCTACTCAGATGGACTCATGGTCGGAAGAAATTGAAATATTAAAAGAAACATTAAAGTTATTTTCTGGAACAATATATTTTGAATACTCTATTCCACGGATGGGAAAACGAATTGATACTGTCGTCATTATTGGTTCGGTAATATTTGTTCTTGAATTTAAGATGGGAGAAAAAGAATATTTAACCTCTGCAATTGATCAGGTCTTTGATTATGCATTAGACTTAAAAAATTTTCACGAACCAAGTCATAATCAGTTTATTGCACCTATACTTATTGCTTCAAAAGCAAAGCTTTCTGCTGCAATTATTGAAGTTACTCCACAAAACGATAAGTTACTTTTCCCGATTAAATGCAATTTGGAGATGCTAGGGGATGTAATAAATAGTGTTTTACACTCAACGTCAGGTGATATTGTTGATCCAAAACATTGGGGCAGTGGTAGATATTGCCCTACTCCAACAATTATTGAAGCGGCAATGTCACTATATAAAAACCATTCAGTTGAAGATATATCACGAAAAGATGCAAGTGATAAAAACCTTACTTTAACTTCGCAAGCGATATCTGATGTAATTAATTTTTCAAAGTCGAATTTGCAAAAATCAATTTGTTTTGTCACAGGAGTCCCTGGATCTGGTAAAACCTTAGTTGGTCTAAATATTGCCACTAAACATGTCAATAGTAAAAGTGGATTGCATAGCGTTTATCTCTCTGGCAATGCTCCCCTTGTTTCTATACTCAGAGAGGCATTGGCTAGAGATAAAGTCAAAAGCGAAAAAATGCAAAATCGAAGGATAACAAAGAAAGTTGCGCTGAGTGAAGTGAGCATGTTTATTCAGAACGTCCATAATTATCGAGATGCTTATCTTATTGATAAAACACCTCCTAGTGATCACGTAGCAATATTTGACGAAGCTCAACGAGCATGGAATGTGCAACAAACAAGAAACTTCATGCAACGGAAAAAAAAGATATCAAATTTCAATCAATCCGAGCCAGAATATTTAATTTCTTGTTTAGATCGGCATAGAGATTGGGCCGTAATTGTTTGTTTAGTTGGAGGAGGCCAGGAAATTAATACTGGTGAAGCTGGAATTAGTGAATGGATTGAATCATTGAATCGTTCATTTCCAAACTGGAAAATATATCTCTCTCCTCATCTTGATGATAGCGAATATGGTGCAGGGAAGATAATGAGTGAAATAAAATCTCAATCACAAATAGTTCCAAATAGTGATTTACATCTTTCAGTTTCAATGCGTTCTTTCCGTGCGGAGAATGTATCATTATTGGTTAAGCAACTTCTTGATCTTGAGAATATCGAGGCAAGTAAAACATTTACAAATCTTAAAAACAAATACCCAATCGTTATTACAAGAAATCTTCTTAAAGCAAAACAATGGCTAAAAAGGCAATCTCGTGGTACGGAACGTTATGGCATCGTTGTATCTTCTCAAGCTGAACGATTAAAGCCGCATGCAATTGATGTAAAATCCCCCATGAAACCAGTTAATTGGTTCTTAAACGAAAAAGATGATGTGCGTTCATCATATTATCTTGAAGATGTTGCAACAGAATTCGCCGTGCAAGGATTAGAACTTGATTGGGCTTGTATTACTTGGGATGCAGACTTCAGGTATGGGAAAAATGGATGGATTAATAAATCATTTCGAGGTAATCGCTGGAATAACATAAAAAGTGAAGAACGTAAAAATTATCAAAAAAATGCTTATCGAGTGCTTTTGACTCGAGCTAGACAGGGAATGGTAATAGTAGTTCCTGAAGGAGACAATGAAGATCCTACAAGAAAAGCGGAATATTATGATCCTACGTTTGAATATCTAAAAAAAATCGGATTTACTGTATTATAAAATATTGACTAAGAAAAATGTACGCCGATCCAAAACGAACTCCTCTTGTGCAGGCAGTTGGTTATCTTTTAATGATTCTCCGTGTCCTCTGTGCCCTCCGTGGTGATATTACTACATTTCATTTGCACTTCAGTTCCGCCTTTTCTATTTTCATACAACGATGTCCGGTATTGAATCAAAACATGATTTTAGCCAGATAAAATTACTCGTTAGTGTCACCCTTCGCACGGGCAGATTGCCACGACGCGTCACGAAAGACACACTTTATTAATCTAAATCCTCATCAAACATATGAAGGAACACTCATGTCCGACGCAGCCATAAGTTTTGCCCCCACCGAACAGATGATCATGGTCCAAACAATGGCGCGCGATTTTGCCGAAAAAGAGATCAAGCCGCACGTTATGAAGTACGACGAATCGCAGGAATTCCCAAAAGAGATCTTCGCTAAAATGGCTGCACTCGGTTTCCTCGGTGCGTATTATCCTGAAGAATATGGAGGGGCCGGACTCACCACGCTCGATTTTACAGTCATCATCGAAGAGATCGCCAAGGTCGATCCGTCAGTCGCTCTCGGACTCTGTGCACACAACGGACTCTGTGTCAGTCACATTTATAATAATGCAAGCAATGCATTGAAGAAAAAATATCTTCCCGATCTTTGCAGCGGCCGGAAACTCGGCGGTTGGGGTTTGACCGAAGCGTTCTCCGGAAGTGATGCGGGAGGGATGAGAACATTTGCGGTAAAAGAGGGGAACGAATGGGTGATCAACGGCAGCAAGAATTTTATTACACACGCGGTTTCCGCCGATACGTTCGTGATATTGGCAGTGACCGATAAGTCGAAAAACAAATCGATCTCGGCATTCATCGTAGAAAAAGGAACACCCGGATTTTCCTCCGGTAAAAAAGAGAATAAACTCGGTATGCGTTGCAGCGAAACAGCATCGCTGCTGTTTGACAATGTACGCATACCGGCAGAGAATCTTATCGGCGTTGCAGGCGAAGGATTCAAACAGGCGCTCGGCGTGCTGGATGGCGGCAGGATCGGCATTGCCGCGCTTTCGGTCGGCCTGGCGCAAGGTGCGCTGGAAGCCAGCATAAAATATTCCAAGCAACGAGTACAGTTCGGCAAACCGATCTCGGACAATCAGGGAATCCAGTTTAAACTTGCCGATATGGCAATGGAGATCGAAGCGGCCAGATTATTGACGCGCAAAGCGGCATCGATGAAGATGGCGGGACTTGATGTGAATCTGGAAGCGGCGCAGGCAAAATATTTTGCCAGCGAAGTTGCCGTACGCGCATCGGGTGATGCGGTGCAGATCCACGGCGGCTACGGCTTCACGAAGGACTTTCCGGTAGAGAAATTCTACCGCGACGTAAAACTGCTCACCATCGGCGAAGGAACAAGCGAAATACAGAAACTGGTGATTGCACGTAATCTTTTAAAATAGATGCTGACATTCATCAGCATGACGGAAAAATATTATGATCGGTTCTGAAATTAAAAAAGACGAAACCTACAAACGCAACGAAGAATTCAACAAACGTGCGCTGAAGGAACTGGAAGCCAACGCCAAACAGGTGATGCTTGGGGGCGGTGCGGATGCCGTTGCAAAGCATAAGAAAAAAGGGAAGATGACCGCCCGCGAACGGATCGGCATGCTCATCGATCCAAAATCAAAGTTCATAGAGGTCGGTCTCTTTACCGCGTATGGAATGTATGAAGAGTACGGCGGCGCACCATCGGGCGGAACAGTGTTCGGCATCGGGAAAATCCATAACCGCGATGTTGTGATCGTTGCGAACGATGCAACGGTAAAAGCAGGAGCATGGTTCCCGATCACGGCAAAGAAGAATCTCCGCGCGCAGGAGATCGCCATGGAAAATCGTTTGCCCATCGTCTACCTGGTCGATTCTGCCGGCGTCTTTCTGCCGATGCAGTCGGAGATCTTTCCGGACAAGGAACATTTCGGACGGATCTTCCGGAACAACGCAGTAATGTCCGCCATGGGGATCACACAGATCGCGGCGATTATGGGACCGTGTGTGGCCGGCGGAGCATACCTTCCCATTATGAGCGACGAAGCGATGATCGTGGATAAGACCGGATCGGTATTTCTTGCCGGTTCGCATCTGGTGAAAGCGGCCATCGGCGAGGATATCGAAAACGAACTGCTCGGCGGAGCATCCATTCACTGCGAGATCAGCGGCGTAACGGACCATAAAATGGCGAACGATGAAGCGGCGCTGAAGAAAATTAGAAGCATCATTTCCAAACTCGGACATTTTCCGGTGGCAGGATTCAACTACGAAAAATCTTCCAAACCGAAATTTGATCCGAAAGAGATCTACGGCATCATGCCGGCGGAACGGAACAAGCCGTACGACACATATCAGATCCTTTCGCGCATCATTGATGACAGCGAGTTGGATGAATATAAAACAGGATACGGCAAGACCATTATCGCAGGCTATGCGCGTATCGACGGATGGGCCGTTGGTATTGTCGCCAATCAACGAGCGATCACCAAAACGGCAAAGGGAGAGATGCAGGTCGGTGGTGTGATCTATTCGGACAGTGCTGAGAAAGCTGCGCGGTTCATTCTAAATTGTAATCAAAAAAAGATACCGTTAGTTTTCTTTCAGGATGTTACGGGATTTATGGTCGGCAGCAGAAGCGAACACGGCGGCATCATTAAAGACGGTGCAAAGATGGTGAATGCAGTTGCGAATTCGGTCGTTCCGAAGTTCACGATCATCACTGGCAATAGTTACGGCGCCGGAAATTATGCCATGTGCGGAAAAGCATACGATCCGCGATTGATCTATGGATGGCATTCGGCGCAGATCGCCGTGATGGGGGGAAAGCAGGCAAGCGAAACGCTTCTTGCAATAAAAGTGCAGGCAATGGAAAAAGGTGGAACGCACATTTCCGCTGAACAGCAGAAACAGCTTCTCGACGAGATCCAAGCGCGTTACGAAAGCGAACTCGATCCGAAATATGCCGCAGCCCGTTTGTGGGTGGACGGTATCATCGATCCCCTGGAAACACGTGAAATTATTTCGCGGGGAATTGCGATGGCAAATTGTAATCCGAATATTGCTGAGTTCAAGACGGGTGTGCTTCAGGTATAAAGTAACTTATTGTGACATCTGAAAAATTGGTTGCCCGGAATGACATTGATGTGAGATTTTTCAGATGTCTCTAATTCTATAATTTGAAAAGATTTCATGGCGTAGTCATCAGAAAATAAAGAAGTGAATCGCACCAGACAATTATTATTCATCAATTTTCCATTATCCGTTCTCTTCGTTCTTTGCTGTTCACCTTTTCTCCGCGCTCAGAGTGAAGCGGACGACAGTGTATGGCTCAACAGCGACTGGTATTATTCGACCGGCGACTCATCATTCATCGATCTGTCCGGATTCCTTCCATCTCTTCTTAAAAACGAAATTCACCTAAAACGCTATCTGCGCGAAGAACGGTTCTACATTCTCCGGAAACAGTATGACGATACGCTTGCCGTTGACGCGATCTTCGACCATGCTATGCTTCTCGCGGAGGGAAATGTGAAGGAGGCACTTTTGCTTTCACTGTTTGCCGTGATGGATCACCGGCAATTGGGTTTCAAAATTCCGGTGGTTGGATCGCTTTATATTCCATTAACATATGAGAATGATTCGCTGTTCCGTTTGCGGAGAATGCATCTTCCGAAAAAGGTTCTGAACGATAATCTCCGTGCGAGCGATAAGGATAAACTTCAGCATTTTTTCGGATCGGCGTTTCTTGCCTACGAGTTGAATTCTAATACTATTGTCCGCTGGATCGGCGATCTGCTTGAGTTGGGTGAAGACCGGTTTGTGCTTGGGGGCAGGAACGACGTGCGAGATCAGTTAGCGAATGAACGGGGTAGGGAATTCGGTCTTCGGCTTCATCATGAAGATGGTCTGCTGCCGAGTGATGTGTTGTGGAATAGGTCGAATTAAATTTCCCCGAAAGCAAAAAATATTCGGGGAGATAAAAAAATAATTCATCCGCGCTTTTTTCTGCTGATAATAATCCCGCCGCTGCCGATAAGCAGCATGATTGTTGCCTGCACCAGAGTTTTATATGAAATAACATCCTTCGTTACAGAAAGAATGACGAACCAAATACCGATGACGATCAGTGCAGAATAGACACCGATCATGATCGTTCGTGCTTTTGCGTTTGTCTCAGGTGTATCCGCAGAAAAATATTTGTTATAAAGCAGCAATCCGAGTGCAGCAACGACTCCGAGCAGTGCAAAGATCAGCCAGAACATGCGGATACTCTCTTCAATTCCGGTCTGACCCACAAGCGGTTTCAACATATTCTCGTACATCGCGCCGCCGAGATTCGAGCCGACCAGACTCCCGATGACTCCGTATAAGAACGCGTATCCCATATAGACAGCTTTTTTATCCGATGGTGCTACAAGTCCTACATAACTATAATATTTCGGATGCGCGGTCATTTCGCCGACGGAGAAGACTGCAATGCCGATGATGAAGATCCAGATATTTGTGGCAAAGGCCAGGCAGATAAATCCAAGAACACCGAAACCAATACCGCTGACCATTGTTAACAACGGCTTTGTATTCTTCACAATGCGGCTTATGAGCACCTGAAGAAGAATGATCGTTCCTGCATTAATAACCGTGACATGCTCCGCATCGAACACGATCGGGATCCCCATCGACGCAAAGAAAGCATCGATCGGCGCTGTGTTTACAAAGTCTCGCAGAAACCAGAGGACAGATCCGAAATTCTGGAAATAGAGGATCCAGAAGAACGAATAGACGAAAATCATCAGCATGAACCGCGCATCGCCAAGCACCATTGCCATACCGCCCAGAACTTCCTTTAGCGTTTTTGTGTTCGCCGGTTTTTGCGGTTCAGTAAATGTGAAGATTGTCGGAATGATCATCAGTGCACAATAGAGCGACGAAGCAACAAACACATAATTCCACGAGAAACCTTTCAGGTAACTGACAATAAGCGGAGCAAGGAAAGCGCCGAGATTGATCATCCAGTAATACACGCCGAATCCGAATCCGGAATTCGATTCATTGGTGGAACGCGCGATTGTTCCGCTGATAATCGGTTTGAACAATCCCGAGCCAGTCGCCATCACCAGCAGACTTGCGAACACGGCACCATACGCGCTCATTTGACCTGCCAGGAAATATCCGACGGAAAGAAAAGAGAATGCGACCATCAGCATTCTCCGGTATCCGTAACGGTCGGCCAGCGCGCCGCCGAGGATAGGCACAACGTATGTGCAGGCGTAGATCAGGCTTTGCAGAAATCCGACCGACTGTTCTGTGAATCCGAGTCCCCCTTCGCGTACGGAATTGGTGAGATACACAGCAAGCACGGAATTCATTCCGTAATACGCCCCCCGCTCGAACAACTCCATAACGTTGGCGGTCCAGAATACTTTCGGGAATGATGAGAGAAGAGATGGTTTCGTCGTTTCAGTCATAATATTTTTTGAATGGTGGTAAAAATAAATGCAGCGATGAAGTTTGCCGGTAATTTAATCACTAATGCTACGTTCTATTAGTCGAAGACTCTACGAACCGTAGGCAAAATAAATAAACTGGTCATGGTGAGCAAGGCGCAGGTTTAACCTGTTTGATCATCCTTCGGTGCGTCCCGATTGAATAACGAATCGGGACTTTTTCAGGATGATCATCTTCTCTGCGCCGCGCCGAACCATTTAATAAATAAATCCATTTATGCATGATATCAGTCAATAACAGTTTTATGATGTTACAGCCACCGTTTTCTCTTGAACCAAAAAAAGATGGAGGCAGTCACTAAAATCATGACAACAATGACGCCGGGATAACCGTACGGACTGCGGAGTTCGGGCATGAAATCGAAGTTCATTCCGTAAATCCCGACGATGAATGTGAGCGGCATGAAGAAGACGGAAAACAACGTCAGAACCCGAACAACTTCATTCGTCCGCTGCGACGAAAGGGAGATGTACAGGTTCAGTAGGTTATTAGCATTCTCGATCGTTTGATCGAACGATGTGTCCAAACTCAGATAGAACTCACGAAGGTCCTGGTGAATAACGGCGGATGTATTTTTGTCGAGATTGTCGATGATGGTTTTCGAGAGTCGCAGAATGCGTAAACAGACCGCAGCTTTTCTTTTAAGATGATACAACTTTCGCAGTACGGCGTTTGTCTGGTTCTTCAGGACGATGAGAGACTCCAACTGGTCAAGTTCCGTTTCGAGCGTCATTGAAGGGGAAATGAACGATTGAAAGATATTGTATAATATCTTGATCAGCAGATCGTTTGGTGAGGCACATTGCGCCGCATCAAAATGTTTTGACCGGATCGCATCAAGGAACGGCTGTTCGACTCGGTGGATGGTGATGATAAAATTCTTTCCGACAAAGATCGCCACTTTATTGCTGATCTCCTGTATCGTATCCGCGTCGCGGGGGGAGAGATAGTCGTAGACACGGGCGATGATAAAAAACGTATCGCCGATCCACTCGAACTTTGGCAGATGCTCCGGCTGAAGGCTGTCTTGAACTGAATTACTGTGAAGGGAATATTCTTCCGCAATGTTCTTCAATTCCTCGGCGGTCGGTTTTATGACGTCGATCCACTCGAACTTCTTTTTCCCGGGATTGATGTGGCGTGTGATCATAGATCAGCGGATCATTTGAAATTTCGTTTGCGCAATACCTCGTACATCACAATTGCACCGGCGACCGATGCGTTGAGCGATTCAAAATCCCCCTTCATCGGAATCTTTACGAGGAAGTCGCATTTGTCCTTCACCAGGCGGCGGATTCCTTTCCCTTCGTTGCCGATAACGAGTGCAACGGGAACGGAATAGTCCACTTCAGTGAAACTCTTCGATGCAGTCATTTCCGTGCCGACAATCCATACGCCGTTCTCTTTCAGTTCGTCGATCGTCTGCGCAATGTTTGTCACACGCGCCATTGGGAACTGCATGCTGGCGCCGGCGGATGTCTTCACAACCGTATCGTTCACCGGAGCGTTATGATGCTTTGGTATGATGCCACCGTGTGCGCCGGTGCAGACGGCGGTGCGAATGAGCGCGCCGAGATTATGAACATCCTCAATTTCGTCAAAGATCAGGAAGAACGGTTTTTCATTTGCCGCCTTGGCAATATCGAATAGCTGGCTGAT
This sequence comes from uncultured Ignavibacteriota bacterium, assembly GCA_903861125.1. Taxonomy (GTDB): domain Bacteria; phylum Bacteroidota; class Ignavibacteria; order UBA10030; family UBA8401; genus UBA8401. The sequence goes on along the minus strand of CAIOTF010000042.1, from coordinate 162,659 downwards.
ATCGGAGAATTCCTTCGTTCCGACGAATGCCAGCACACCCTGCGTATTTCGGCTCTGTGCGGTTTTCTCGATCTGGTCTGCCGGGGCCAGTTTGTACGGAATGTTTTTCTGACGCGCAATCTTCATAATCTCGTCGATCACTTCGCCGTGGGAGTTCTGTGCGATCATCAATTTGTCGATCGGCGTGTTTGCCTTCAGCGCGTCCAGCACTGGTTTTCGTCCGGTGATTAGATTCATTTTATGGCACCGATTTTTTTTACGCGCATAGCGGAATTCCATCCGATTGCGCCAATCGCAATCAGGATCAGTGAGATCATCTGGGCCTCGCTCAATCCAATAAGCATCCGCGGGTTCAGCCGGAAGAATTCGACTGAAAAGCGTTCAATGCCTGCAAGAATCAGATACGCCGAGAACATCTGGCCTTCGGCGTTCCATTTCTCGCGGTTCTTCCAGAGGATCAGGAAAAAGAGGGAACAGATGACTGTTTCATACACCGGTGTCGGATGGCAGAGCGTATTGTCCGGCACGATGCCGTTGGGATACAATGAGGTTACTTCGGGAAAATTTCTGAACGCAGCGGACGGCGGATACGTGCCGTTCGAATAATCGGTAGCCCACGGAAGATTCGAAGGGAAACCATAATCGCCGTCACCGGCAAGATGGCATCCGATGCGAGCAAGTCCGTACGCCAGGATCAATGCCGGCGCGACCGAATCAGCGATGACGATGAACTTGATCTTCTTTTTTTTCGAATAGATATACACGGAAATGGTAGCGAGAATGAAGCCGCCATAAAACGTCAATCCGCCGGGAGAAAAAGTCATGCCGATCGGATCCTGAACAAAAAATTTCCAATTTTCTATCAGGTAGAGTAGTTTCGAACCCGATACGCCAGCGATGAGAGCGATCAATGTTACATTCGACGCAAGGTCTGCGTGGAGTTTTCGCCGTTTGAATTCTTTGGTGAGCAGATAGTTGCCGATCAGGAAGGAGATGCCCATCATCAGTCCGAAACTGTAGATGGTGATACCGCCGAAAGAAAAAATGACTGGATGCATTAATGTTTTGTCTTTTTAGTTTTTTGTTTTTTTTCCGGTGATGGTTCCCGTACAATGTCCGGTTTTGGTTCAGCCATCACAATGTCATCGACCCGTTTTGTCTGGAATTCATTCTGGTCCGTATAGATCTTCAGGAAAGTGCTTTGCGTCTTTGTCGATCTCACCGAAGTTTTTAATGTTGTGAATTCCGTTTCAGCTTTGATCTTTCCTTTTTTTACAAGAGTAAACTGAATAGTTTTCGGCAGATCGAAATATATTTTGTGAAACTGCGCCGTACCGGTCGCGGGCATGTTCATGGACGGGGCACGCAAACCTCGAAGTATCCATACAACTTGCGTACCTTCAACAGTATCATTCACGTCGATCACGTAGCTGAAATTTGTGAACTGTTTTGCCGTCTCGATCAGAAAAAGAATGCCGTTTTTTTTCAGTGTCTCATCGTATGCCGGTTGAACCAGCAAACGGTATTCAATTATTTGATTTTTTTGCGCCATAGGAACGTTCATTCGGCGGACGCATCTGCGGCCGTACCGTCATTTGTTGAAAAATCCGACTATTCCGGTCAGCGGTATCTCATGCTGAGTGTGGTCGGTTAGATTCTTCAACAACGCTTTGCCGCTTTCAAGTTCCATTGTGCCAACAACAAGCGAAAATTCCGCCTGCTGCCGGTCTGCTTCTTTCATCTGCGATTTCAGACTCCGTGCAAGAAGGTCGCATTCCGATGCGATGCCGCTGGTCCGGAGGGTCATTGTGGTCTTCAGTACCCATTCGCGCGCCGATTCATCCGCCGCGGCGATAAAAATCTTCGGATTCTGTTTCGGCGCAGTGATCCCTTTTTTCTCAAGAATCATCATCAGCCGTTCCATTCCAGCCGCAAAACCGACACTCGGTGTCTGTTTGCCGCCAAGTTCTTTCACCAGCAGGTCGTATCGTCCGCCGCCTGCAAGAGCGTCCTGCGAACCAAGTTCTGTGCTGGTAATCTCAAATGCTGTCTTCGTATAGTAATCCAATCCACGCACCAATCGGCCATTCACGGTATACGGTATTCCATATGCCGTCAGCAGCGATTTCACGCGATCAAAATGTTTGGAGCATTCCTCGTTCAGATGATCGGTGATGAGAGGCATCGTTGCGGTCAGTTTCTGATCGTTCTCATCCTTCGAATCAAGAACGCGCATCGGATTCTGGTCGATCCGTTTCTGGCTTTCACCGGAAAGTTGGTCAGCGATCTTTCTGAGTTCGTCGCGGAGTATTTCTTTGTATTTCGGCCGGCATTCTTCGTCGCCGACGGAATTGATCTGCAACGAATAACTGGTGATTCCCAGCCGCTTGTAGATCTCGATCGTCATTGCAATAATCTCAACGTCGGTTTCGGCCGTGGGCGAACCGATCGCTTCCGCGCCGAATTGGTGGAACTGTCTCAGCCGTCCGGCTTGCGGCCGCTCCTGCCGGAACATCGGTCCTATATAATAGACCTTCGACAGCGGCAATGATTCCCCCAGATTGTTCTGAATGTAAGCACGTATCGCCGAGGCAGTACCTTCGGGACGAAGCGTGGTGCTGTCTCCGCTTCGGTCCTGGAACGTATACATCTCTTTTCCCACAATATCGGTAAGTTCGCCGATGCTGCGGGCGAAAAGGGAAGTAGATTCGAAGATCGGCGTGCGGATCTCTTTATAATTGAACTGGCGGAACACGTCGCGGATCGTGGCTTCAGCGAATTGCCACAAGGGCGTTTCGGATGGAAGGATATCTTTGGTGCCTTTGATTGATCGGTAATTCACAGGTTATGCTATAATGATGGGAAGAGGGTCTTCGGGTGTTTTGGTGCACATTGAAGGATCGAATATGCTGATCTAATTATCAAAATATTGTGCTTCTTCGCTCTTGAAAATATCGATCACTTCTTTTGGTGTATTTGCCTCGAGTAATTTTTTACGGAAATCTTCCTTGTTCATCAAACGGGAGATGCGGCTTAGCAGTTTGATATGCGGACCGACCATACTGTCCTTGCCGATCAACAGGAAGATCAAGTGGACAGGTTGTTCGTCAAGGGATTCATAATCGATCGCTTCTTCGGTGATTGCAAAAGCAGCCACGATATCCAGAACGGCATCGCATTTTCCATGCGGAATTGCAAATCCGTTGCCGACGCCGGTGGACATGATCTTTTCGCGTTCAAAGATTGCTTCGCGGACCTTTTCAATATCGGTGATCCTATTTGAGTGATTGACGATTGCGATCATCTCGTTGATGATTTCGTCTTTCGATTTTCCCTTGAGTTTTACACGTACTACTGATTCATCTAAAATATCGCTGATTTTCATTTTTTTAATAATCTCCAAACTGTCAAACATACACTCTTCAAAATCCTTCAACCTGTCCAAAGCGTGTTAAATATACGGTTTTCACTCTGCAAATGGAAGCAATAATTCAATCCCTTGTGTCGCGCCATTCGACGATCTTCTCTTCGTACTGCGAAACGAGTATATCAGCAAGTTCTTTCTCAGCCGATTCCGCGTGAACATGGAAGGTCGGTTTTGCTCTATCGGGCCACATCAATACAGAGGTGGATGCCTTGTGGTCGAGAATCAGTTTCACACCGTCCAGAAGTATTCTGTTCGGCTGACTGTCGGTATCCTTCATCAAATACCGCATCACCCTTCCTTTTTTGTCCCATGGAACATGAATCGTTTTTTTGTTCATGTGAAGTTTCGGCACCTGTTTGTCCAATAAACCGAAACGTGTGTTGGCGGTAGCGAGCATTTCCATGATCTTAGCTACGGAATACATTCCGTCGCTGGCAAAAAGAAAATCGGTGAAAATGAATCCTCCTTTTGTGCCGCCGACGAATTTGATATCTTCTTTCGTTGCCGCTTCCATCAGCGAAAGGTGACTGTCGCGCGTCTTCACCACCTCGACACCCATGTGCTGCGCAATCAAGTCTATCTCTGCCGACGCAGTGATCGGTACGGCGATCTTCTTCACTTCGGGATAGACAGTGAGGAAGAGATGAGTGACCAGCGTGAGCAGCCGGTCGGTATCCACGAATTTTCCGTTCTCATCAACTATCAAACAGCGCTCTGCGCCGGCATCGAGAATGAAACCGACATCGTATCCGAGAGAGGTGACAATGTGCGAAAGCTGAGCTACGTTGTGGTCGAATTCTTCAGTGGTCCTTGTGATCTTCTTGGCGTCCAGATACGCGTTTTGCGAGAGGACCTGGGCGTTGAATGAGCCAAGAATATTCGGGAAGATCGACGAAGCAATGCCGCTGGAATAATCAATAACAAGTTTGAACTTTGACTGTGCAATAGCATCAACATTGATTGTGGACAGGAATTTCTGAATATAACTTTCCTGCGCGCGTTCCGGGAATGTCACTCCGCCCACATCGTCCTGTTTTGCCCTTGGAAAATCTTCGCCGAAGAACAGCCGTTCGAGCGACTTAGTCTTGCTGGTAGGTAGGTCTTTTCCTTTTCCGTCGAAGAAAATTATGTCGGTAAGATTCTTATCAAATGGCGATTTTCGAACATGGACGCCACCGGCATGTTTTCCGCTTCGGAGTTCCTGACGAAGGATCGGAATGGAGACTGCACGCAGATCACCGGCTTCAACTCCGGCGGACATCAATCCGCACATCAAGGCACGGTTCATCATACGCGACACATTGTCCGAATCGCGGCTCATCAGAATGGTCTTTCCTTTTCCGGCCAATGCGCCGAATGATGCGCCGATCTTCGCGCCGAATTCGGGATTCATCTCTATATTCGATAATCCTGTGATGCGCGAATCGGTAAAGAGATCCTTCAGCCATTTGTCTTCCCACACCAGGGACCGCGTAAGGATCGCCCCGTCTTCAACTTCTTTTTCGGGCCATAATTTAATATTCGGAGCGAGTTTACTCTCTTTTCCGATCACACACTTATCCGAAATATACACGTTGTCGCTGATGAGAGCATAATCGCCGATCGTACACCATTTTGCAACAACGCACGAGGTAAGTTCCGCACCCTTGCCGATATTGGTATGCGACCAGATGACCGAATTACGGATCACCGCGCCGTCTTCAATGACGCAGTCATTCCCAACCACGGATTTGATGATCTTCGCATTCTTCCCGATCTTGCAGTTTTTTCCAATCAGTACTTTCCCTTGAAGATTATCCATGGATGTTTCGATTATCGTGTTTGCACCGACAAACGCAGAACCGACCATTTCACCCTCGTGATGCAGATTCACGCCGTCATCCAGTGCATCAAGATGTGCTTCCTGGTACTCGTTCAGATTGCCGACATCGCGCCAGTATCCTTCGGCGATATATCCGTATAACCCCATGTCCTGTTCAAGCATTGCGGGGAAGAGATTCTTGCTGAAATCGAATTCTTTTTGATAGGGGATAAGTTTCAGTACTTCCGGTTCGATAATATAAATGCCGGTGTTGATCGTATCACTGAATACTTCGCCCCACGACGGTTTTTCGAGGAAGCGGGTGATCTTTCCGCTATTGTCCGTGATAACAACGCCGAAGGCGAGTGGATTCTTCGCACGGGTGAGTACGAGCGTTGCCTTTGCTTTTTTCTGTTCATGGAATTCGATCGCTTTCGACAGATCGAAATCGGTCAGCACGTCTCCGCTGATAATGATAAACCGTTCGTCCAGAAAATCCGCAGCATTGCGGACACTTCCCGCGGTACCGTAATCCGCTTCTGCTTTGCGGTACTGCATCTTTATCCCGAACTTCGATCCGTCTCCGAAATATCCGGTGATGATGTCCGGCTGATAGAACAGTGTTGAGACGATCTCCGTGATGCCGTGCTTCTTCAACAGATCGACGATATGCTGCATCATCGGTTTGTTCATCATCGGAACCATTGGTTTGGGAATGTTGCATGTGAGCGGGCGGAGCCGGGTGCCGAAGCCTCCGGACATGATTACTGCTTTCATAGTGATATCTCGGTTGGTCGATTAAGGAGTTTCGTGTTTTAGTGTAGCTAAAAATTGAAAACCGCGCAACATCTATTTTATGAAAAAATCAAAAGTGTAAAATCAAAAGTCTTTGCTCTTCACTAACAAGAAGTAACAAATTCTCCATTGACTTTAGAACAGAAAATCAATAGATTTACTATGTTTTTTGCGGTTTCTCAACGTTCAAGGACTCATCAATGCCGGAAAATCAGAGGGAGCCTGTCCATTCTAATATGATCAACCAACTATTAGAAGAGATGGTCCTTGTCGGCGTGGGAGTCCTTCTCGTATTTTTAGGAGTGTTCAGTCACGCGCTGCTGACCACCATCGCATCAGTTGGAATTGCTGCGTTGCTTTTTTATGCGGCGTACAGTTCATACAGGTCGAAGTTTGGCGGAACGCGTGAAACATCGGATCAAGATGGTGCATACGACGAGGAATCAGAGATCGCTTCGTATGAAAAAGAAACAGAGCATGAAGAAATACCGGCAGCATCCTTTGAACGTCCTGTCGTTCAGACGAAACGTTCTGAGCAGATGCAGCGGCAGCGTGAACAGGAACCAAGACCGATCAATTTTTCCGCAACAGATTTTCTCGAGGAGAAACATTCAGGAACAATGAATCAGGCAGAACCCCAAAGCGAATTCAATAGTTTGCTCGTCAAAGCATTGCAGATCGTTAAAGAGGTTTGCTTTGCACACTCAGTTACATTCTTCTGGGTGAAGAATGAAACGCGACAGCTTGTTATTGAAGGTAAGGTTACAGACTCCGGAGCGTTCACACAGGAACGTAAACTTCCCATTGGTGTGGATATCATCAGCAGGATCGGTGTAAACGGTGAGCCGCAGCTTGTCAACAATATCCTTCCTGAAACTGAACGCGATGTTCTCTGTTATTACAAGAATCTCCAGGATATCAAATCATTTATCGGCGTTCCTGTTTTTTACGCCGGTGATACATCGTCCAGGCCGATCGGTGTTCTGGCGGTGGACAGTAAAGCGGCCGATGCATACGGCGATGAAACCTTTGCAGTACTATCGCATGTCTCCAAATTGATCTCTTCACTGCTGATTAGTTATACGGAAAAATACGATCTCTTTGCCGATGTGAAACTGATAGAAGCGGACTCGAAACTGAAGAAACGGATCTCCGGCCATCCGGCCATCGCTCTTGTTATGAATTCGCTGACGGAAGAGCTGGAAAATATTGTTGCATGGGAATCCATCAGTGTTGTTCTTTATGATGAAGGGCAGCGTGGGTGGGGTATTGCATCAACACGGGTGCGCGGGAACGACAGGTTCGTGTCTCCCAAGCAGCTAATCGATTTTGAGAAGAGCATTGTCGGTCATTCCATTAGGTCGAACAGCATGCAGACGGTGAATCTTGCGCAGAATTCAAAAATGATTTTTAACGAGCATGAACGGTCGTCCGATGTACTGAAACACGGCATGCTGGTTGTAGCACCCTTCTCATCCGGCGGAAAGTGTTACGGAGCAGTGATCGTTACAGAACGGGATGCGAGCGCGTTTTCGAAAAAGGATGTTGAGGCGATACAGTTCCTTGCGTCGACCGTAGCTCCGGAATTTGAAATCAATGAACTGAACACGATCCTGAACGAGCATATTGCCGTTGACGAGCTGACGGGGACATTGTCTAAGAAATATTTTTCGTCACGATTGAACGAAGAACTTATTCGAGCTACGGAACGGGATGAGGATCTCAGTCTGGTGTTCATCACACTCTATAACATATCTGATATAGAACAGCGGTATGATATCGATGGGAGAGATGCCGGACTGATACACGTAGCAAGGCACTTGCGTGCCAGTGTGCGGCCTTATGATGTCGTTGCACGGTTCGATGCATCAACGTTTGCTGTTGTGCTTGCCGATACGATAGCCAACGATGCATTTCTCTGGGCGGAAAAACTGCGTACGGCAATCGCCGGCAGCATTGTTACTGTTGGCAGAAAAAGTTTTTCAATCTCCGTAACGATCGGCATCAGCGGTGCCTCATCAAAAATGTCGGGTGACGAACTGGTAAAAAATGTTTCTCATGTGCTTGATCTGGCAAAAAAAGCGGGCGGGAACATTGTCAGGGTATTCTGATGAAGATAAACGGAAAAATAGTTTGTATCGTTCTTGACGGGGTTGGTGTCGGAGCTGCACCGGATGCGGCATTGTACCATGACGAAGCGGCAAATACATTGAGCAATACGGCGGCGGTGACCGGCGGCCTGCATCTTCCGAATCTTTCTGCACTTGGATTGGGTAATATCGTTGAGATCAAAGGCGTTCCAAAAAATTCTTCTGCAACCGGAAACTTTGGCAAGATGCGCGAGGTTTCAAAAGGTAAGGATAGCACCACCGGTCATTGGGAATTTTCCGGGATCATTCTTGAAAAAGATTTTCCGTACTATCCGAACGGATTCCCGACCGAAGTTATAGAAAAATTTTGTTCGTTGACCGGGTGCGGCGGTATTCTGGGAAACAAAGCAGCGTCCGGTACCGTTATACTTGAGGAACTTGCTGCCGAACATGAGCGGACAGGATTCCCGATAATTTATACATCGGCAGATTCAGTTTTTCAGATCGCAGTGAATGACCGCGTAATACCGCTTGAGAGATTGTATGAACTGTGTACCATTGCGCGCAATCAGGTGATGGTTGGCAAACATGCTGTGGGAAGAGTGATTGCACGTCCGTTTACCGGTTCGAACGGAAACTATCAGAGAACGACGGACCGGAGAGACTTTTCTCTCTTTCCGCCCGGAACAACAATGCTCGATATTCTTTTTGAGCGTGCTATACCGACTGTAGCCGTCGGCAAGATAGACGATCTGTTTGCCGGAAAAAGTCTGAGCGAGAAGATCCACACAAAATCAAATGACGAAGGGATTGAAGAGACGATCGCATGGGCGAACAAAACGCCGAACGGTTTTATTTTTACGAATCTTGTCGATTTCGACGCACTGTTCGGTCATCGCCAGGATCCGAAAGGGATGAAGGAAGCACTTGAATATTTTGATCTTCAGCTGCCGCGGATTATTAGTACGCTGAGCGGCGATGATCTTCTGATTATCACGGCAGATCACGGCAACGATCCGACGGATAACAGCACCGATCATTCCCGTGAATATGTTCCTTTGATTGTCTATTCACCAGACGGAAAAAGAAATGTCGATCTCGGTATCCGTCAAACATTTGCCGATCTCGGGAAAACGGTTGTCAGCTATTTCGGATTCGAAGGAAAAGAATTAAAGGGGACGAGTTTCCTGACTCAGGTTGTTATGATGACCGGTAATAATACGGAAGAATAAGCAGCACCGTCGGAATGTGCTTAATTTTTCAAGGATTTTTGACAGAAGGCAGAGCGTTTTGCAGCGCGAATGTAACGGATGCCGGTAAACGCAAAATAAATCTTGTAGATTCCGCAATAATTACAGATCATTCGTTTACCGTGGCTGTATTGTAGAATCCGGATACATTTTCAAAACGGCAATGGTGCTGATACAGCGTTAAATGTAATAGAACTTTTTGCATACATAAAGAGTCTAAAAAAAAGCAATGATGTTTGTGTGATAAAAAAAATGGAAATAATTAACGTAAGAATGTTCTGAAAGAAAAACAGGAATGCACATCTGTCTTACAAATATGAGTAACGAAATTATATTGAAGGTGAAGCAGTAATGGTGAAAATAACAAAACAATACACGAACAGAGAAAGCCAATCCCTCGATAAGTATCTGCAGGAGATCGGCAAAGTGGATCTTCTGACTCCCGATGAAGAGATCGATCTTGCCAAGCGGATAAAAAAAGGGGAACAGCGTGCACTGGAAAAACTTACAAAGGCCAATCTCCGGTTCGTGGTGAGTGTAGCAAAGCAATATCAGAATCAGGGACTGTCGCTTGGCGACCTGATCAACGAAGGAAATCTTGGACTGATCAAAGCGGCAAAAAGATTTGATGAAACGCGTGGATTCAAATTCATTTCGTATGCAGTGTGGTGGATCCGGCAGTCTATTCTGCAGGCTCTTGCTGAACAATCCCGTATCGTCCGTCTGCCGCTGAACCGTGTCGGTGCGCTCAACAAGATCGGCAAGGCGTTCAGCCAGCTTGAACAGGAATTTGAACGCGAACCGAGTGCGAGCGAACTTGCAGAAGAACTTGATATGTCCGTCTTCGAGGTTGCCGATACGTTGAAAATTTCGGGACGGCATCTTTCCGTTGATGCTCCGTTCGCTCAGGGCGAAGACAACCGTCTGCTCGACGTTATTCAGGATGAACGCCAACCGGCACCGGATTCTATCCTGATGGATGAATCGCTGAAGGAAGAAGTGAAACGTGCTCTCGCAACTTTAAGTGAACGCGAATCCGAAGTGATTCGTTTATATTTCGGATTGCATAAAGAACATTCATTAACGCTTGAAGAGATCGGCGAGAAGTTCAATCTTACACGCGAACGCGTACGCCAGATTAAAGAAAAAGCAATCCGACGTCTGCGCCATGCATCGCGGAGTAAAAATTTGCGGTCCTATCTTGGATAAGCGATGAAGTCGTTATATACATTGAAGCCCCTTCTTTTATTGAGAGGGGGCTTTTCATTTTTTATTTTGCTGTTCGCTGTATGGCTTGTCGGCTGCGGATCATCATCTCCTCGTTTTGCCGGGGATGAAAGCCCAAAAAAAGAATCGAAGAAAGAGAAAAAAGGAAATGTGCGGTTCTCTTCGAGCGTTGTAGAAGAAGAAACGAAAGAGGATGACAAAAAGGTCGATCTTAAAAAGGTCGAGCAGCGTTTCAGTAGTGCAAAATCTTCTGTTGCACCTGTGTCACCGAAGAAGGAGAATAGTGAGCCAAAAAAATCGGAAAGTGCCTCTTCGGGGAGTTTTGAGCAGCAGAAAATGATGGATGCGATCCTTGCGTGGATGGGAACACCGTACGAAATGGGTGGCGAGACCAAAAGCGGTATTGACTGTTCGGCATTTTCGAGGGAAATATTCAGATCAAGCGCCGGGAAGGATCTGCCGCGAACAACCGATGCGCAGATGAAACTGGGCTCTCCTGTTTCGCTGGAGAATTTGAAATTTGGTGATCTTATCTTCTTCAATACCACGGGACAGAATCCATCGCATGTGGGGATCTATATCGGCGATGATATGTTCGCGCATGCAAGTGTCAGTTTCGGAGTAACACTTTCTTCCTTATATTCATCCTATTATAAAAAACGTTATACTGAGGCAAGAAGAATAATTCAATAAATCTTATGTACTAAATCCTGAATTATAATTGTTGAATTTAGGATTTTAAAAAACCGGAATGAACTATGGCAATCTTACCGATCTATCTGTTCGGCAATGAGGTTCTCAAGAAAAAAGCAAAACATGTTGCCGGCGTAAGCAACGACGACATCAAACTCATTCAGGATATGTTCGATACGATGCACGAAGCGAGCGGCATCGGTTTGGCGGCGAATCAGGTCGGCGAACTGAAACGGATCCTCGTCGTCGACATATCCGACATGGAGGCGGGAAAAGGAAGCAAACCTTTGGCCATTATCAATCCCGAGATCATTGATGAGGAGGGAGAATGGGAAATGGAAGAGGGATGTTTGAGCATTCCCGAAATACGCGAAAAAGTGACCAGGTCCGAGAAGATCACATTAAAGTATAATGACGTGAACATGAAAAAAGTTGAATTGGAGGCGGACGGCCTGCTTGCACGCGTGATCCTTCATGAACTGGATCATCTGAACGGTGTGCTGTTCACGGACCATCTGACCTCGACAAAGAAAACATTGCTCCGGCCGAAACTGAAGAAGATCATGAAGGGTCATGTGGAGACCCAATATGAAGTTGTGATCGCCGGCGAGCCGAAATCTAAAACAAAGAATAAAAAAATTGTATTGTGATCCACAGATCTTCCATGGTTATGTGATAGTGCGGTGAAAAATGAAAATTGTATTTATGGGCACTCCGGATTTTGCTGTTCCAAGTCTGGAAATATTATTAAAAAACAATTTCACTGTCTCGGCGGTCGTTACAACTCCGGATAAACCGCGCGGCCGCGGACAGCAGGTTAGCTTCACACCCGTTAAAGAATTTGCACTGAAACATTCCATTACAGTACTGCAACCCGATTCACTGAAAGATCCACTGTTCATCTCCCAACTTACCGCATTGCAGCCCGATCTTTTTGTCATTGTTGCATTCAGAATACTGCCGAAGGAAGTCTATACGATACCGGAAAAAGGTTCGTTCAACCTCCATGCGTCGCTGCTGCCGAAATACCGCGGCGCTGCTCCGATCAATTGGGCGATTATAAACGGAGACAATGAATCAGGAGTGACGACATTCTTCCTGCAGGACAAGGTTGATACCGGGAATATTATCCTGCAGAGCCGTGTGCCGATCATCGGCGAAATGAGCGCCGGGGAATTGCATGATGCGCTTTCCGACATCGGCTCCAAAGCAGTATTGGAGACAGTGCAATTGATCGAGAGCGGAAATGCCGATGCCAAACAACAGGATAACACCGTTGCTTCGCCGGCGCCGAAAATATTCAAGGAGACTTGCCGTATCAATTGGAATCAACCAATGGAAACGGTTCACAATTTCATCCGCGGACTCTCCCCGTATCCGGCTGCTTGGACGGTTCACAATGAGAAAGTGATCAAGATATTTAAAAGCAAAAAAATGGAAAGCGAGTTACAGTTTTCGGGGATCAGTAATACGGATGCCGGTATAATTACAACCGACGAAAAAAAACTTTTTGTCAAAACGGCGGACGGTCTTCTTGAGATCCTTGAACTACAGCAGGAAGGAAAGAAGAGAATGAGTGCAGAAGAATTTTTACGGGGTTACAGATTTATGAAACAAGAAAAATTTTGCTAGCGGCGACAAAGTTTGTTCTTGTTATACGTCAACCTCGTATGGTAGGACAAAATTGAAATATATTTAGAAATTTTCTCCAACATAAAATCCGATCCACGTTGCAACAAGACATCCGAACATACTCACTCCCGCATTCAATCCCGCTCCAAAAAAATTCCCCGATTTCATCATAGCGAATGTGTCATAACTGAACGATGAGAAGGTTGTGAATCCGCCAAGGATACCAATGATCAGAAGCAGTCGTACATTCTGGCTCACAACGATCCTTTCCTGAAACACCGTCATCAGCAAACCGATAATGAAACAACCGGTAATATTCACAGCTAATGTGCCATAAGGGAACAGGCTTTCTGTTTTATTTTGAATAACGGAAGCCAATCCAAAGCGGGCAATACTTCCTAAAAATCCACCTAAACCGATAAATAAGTACTTTTCCATAAGAGATTGATAATTAAAGCAATTTCATTGCTTCCATTTTTGAAATGAAGTATATTAGTGAACGTTTTGGAATAAAATAAGAATTTTTCAACCAAGAAAAAGCGTTTTATGGGAAAAGTAATCGCCATTGCGAATCAAAAAGGGGGAGTGGGAAAAACTACCACGGCTGTGAACCTTGCTGCTTCGCTAGCGGCCGCAGAACATGAAACGCTTCTCATAGACATCGACCCGCAAGCGAACGCTACGAGCGGCGTAGGAATAGAAAGTAAATCGCTTGAAAAAAGTACCTATGAGGTGATCTACGGCAGCATCGCGGCAGAAGAAGCGGTCTTAAAAACACACATGCCGTTTCTCTCAATCCTTCCTTCACACATCAATATGGTAGGGCTGGAAGTGGAATTGGTCAACGAAGAGAACCGCGAGCAGAAACTTCGTTCGGCCCTTGCTCCCATCCGGAAAAAATTTGAATATATCATCATCGATTGTCCTCCGTCGCTCAGTCTCATCACCCTGAATGCATTAACAGCCGCCGATTCTGTACTGATCCCGGTGCAATGCGAGTATTATGCGCTGGAAGGCCTCGGACAATTACTGAACACGATTAACGGCGTGAAAAAAACGTTCAATCCTTCGCTTGATATAGAGGGCGTACTTATGACGATGTTCGATTCCCGGCTTCGTTTATCGAATCAGATCGTGGACGAAGTGAAGAAATATTTTGGCGAAAAGGTATTTCCGGTGATCGTCTCGCGAAATGTACGGTTGAGTGAAGCACCAAGTTTCGGGAAACCGATCCTGTTATACGATGCGGTGTCATCGGGGAGCAAGAATTATATCGATCTCGCAAAAGAAGTGATCAAGAATTATGAGCAGCAGCGTGCGTCACACAGGCAGGCATCATTGAAATCAGTCTCACATTCAACATAGAATAATGTCCGATCAAAAATCGAAATCTGTATTGGGAAAAGGATTAAGCGCTCTTATACCGCGGATCCCGGAACACAATGTACCGTCAGCAATGCCCGTTTCCAGGGATGGTGTTCAAACATCGTCAACATTGGAGATCGAAATTGCGCGGATCTCACCCAATCCATACCAGCCTCGTTTGGATTTCGATCAGCGTTCGCTGGAAGAGCTGAAACAATCGATCAAACAGAACGGCATCATTCAGCCGATTACTGTGCGACGGATGATCGGCGGTACATTTGAACTGATCTCCGGCGAGCGCAGGGTACGCGCATCACAAGAGATCGGAAAAAAAACAATCCCGGCATATATCATCACCGTTGAGACCGATGCGGAGATGCTGGAACTGGGATTGATTGAGAATCTTCAGCGCGAAAATCTCAACCCCATTGAAGTTTCATTGTCGTTCAAACGATTGATCGACGAGTGCAGCCTTACGCAGGATCAGGTGGCAGAAAAAGTGGGGAAAGAACGTTCGACGGTCACAAATTTTTTACGTCTTCTCAAATTACCCGAAAAGATCCGCCAGGGTGTACGGGAGAACAAGATCTCCATGGGACACGCACGTGCGCTTCTCGGTGTTGCCGACGAGAAGAAACAGCTGAAGCTGTTTAATAAGATTATTGATGACGGCTGGTCGGTCCGGAAGATCGAAGATGAGATCAAAGGGAAGGAATCAAAACGAACGTCCCGGTCAACCTCATCCGGCTCATCGAAGCTTCGCGGCGATGCTTCATTCCAGCAGGTCGAGACGCGCTTACGGCATAAACTGGGGACGAAAGTAAGCGTACGGAAAAATTCAAGCGGCGGCGGCGAAATAGAAATAGAATATTATAACGCGGATGATCTTGAACGTTTAATAGACCTTTTGGACAGCTGATCTATGATGAACATAATGAAATATATTCTAATAATACTCACTCTCTGCTCACTGATTTCCGCACAAACTCAAACCGAAAAACCTATGAAGACAATCATTAAAACCGAACAAGCACCCCTTCCGATCGGACCATACAATCAAGCAATTGCCGTACAGGGACATTTATTGTTCACTGCAGGACAAATTGCACTGGATCCGAAATCCGGTCAGATGGTCGGAACATCCATACAGGAACAGACAAAACAGGTCTGCGAAAATCTAAAAGCTATTCTGCTGGCCTCACACAGCGATTTCAAATATGCAGTAAAGACCACTGTGTTCCTAAAAAACTTTAATGACTTCGTTGCAATGAACGAAGTGTATGGTCAATATTTTGGCGATGCATCGCCTGCCCGGTCGACGG
Organism: uncultured Ignavibacteriota bacterium; assembly: GCA_903861125.1. Classification (GTDB taxonomy): domain Bacteria; phylum Bacteroidota; class Ignavibacteria; order UBA10030; family UBA8401; genus UBA8401. Next base: position 147,057 of record CAIOTF010000042.1, on the reverse strand, counting down.
TTGAAGTTGCTCGTCTTCCAAAAGATGCGCTTGTTGAAATCGAAGTCGTTGCACTTATTCCCTAAATGAAGCATCTCTTATTATATTCGCTGGTCTGCCTTCTGTTACATTCCTCGGTCGGATCAGCGCAATATATTTCAAGATACGAACGTCCGATTAGCACACCGTTTTTTTTCGTTCCGCCTGTCGATTCCCTTATTCATCTCAACGAAGATTCTCTTATCGCCGCACAGATCGGCACCGTCGATACGACAGTCCTCCCGCCGAAATCGACTTCGGCAGCTATGCTCAGTTCAATGATTCTTCCCGGCGCAGGACAGATTTACAATGGTTCTTTTTGGAAAGCACCGGTAGTGTGGGGACTCGGATACTATTTTTATTCGGTGTATAAAAACCAGGACAATAATTATAAAATTTTCCGCTATCAGTATGACACATCGATGACTGCGAAACAGCCGAACGGAGATACGCAGCTGAGAAGTCTCCGGGATTTTCATAAGAGTCAGAGGAATGAATTCGGTTGGTATATCGCCATGACATATATCTTAAACATTCTTGATGCATACGTTGATGCGGCACTCTTCAATTTTGAGGTCAGTCCGAATTTACAGGGGAGAAGTGAGTGGAGGATGAGAGTAAGCGTTCCGGTCAGAAAATAAATTTTTAAAGAACCATGGTTATCATTCGAGGACGGTAACTGAAAAAATTTAATACAGCTTAGCGTTGTTGAACCAAAAAAAGATATTGCAACAAATGAGGTGTTGGTGTGATCAGCATTTCGTCTGCTGATTTGGTGGGATAGTTATTTATTACAGCAGTAAACCTCCATTCGTCGAATGGACAAACATTCACAAACCTTCCAGTTTGGAAGGAACATTTATTTTTGAAACGAGGGTATCACTATGAAAATTCGAGAGCAAGATGCGCTTGACTATCACAGTCAGGGTCGCAAAGGCAAACTTGAAGTAACACCGACAAAACCATTCTCCACGCAGCGCGATCTTTCGCTGGCGTACACTCCCGGAGTGGCCGTGCCATGTTTGGCAATCGATAAAAATCCTGATGACGTTTATAAATATACCGCCAAGGGAAATCTTGTTGCCGTTGTGTCAAACGGAACAGCCGTGCTCGGTCTTGGCAATATCGGACCGGAAGCCGGAAAACCGGTGATGGAAGGGAAAGCAGTTCTGTTCAAAAAATTTGCCGACATCGATGTGTTCGATATCGAAATACGTGCGAAAACACCGGAAGAGATCATCAAAGTTGTTCAGGCGTTGGAACCGACATTCGGCGGAATTAATCTTGAGGATATCAAAGCACCGGATTGTTTCATCGTAGAAGAAGAATTGCGGAAAACGATGAAAATACCGGTATTCCACGACGACCAGCACGGCACGGCCATCATCACGGCTGCTGCTCTTATCAATGCACTAGAAATCGCAAATAAAAAAATCGATCAGGTGAAGGTTGTCTATAATGGAGCGGGTGCTGCTGCCATTGCCTGTGCGAATCTTCAAATCGCGCTTGGTGTGAAGAAAGAAAATCTGATCATGTGCGATACCAAAGGGGTCATCTACCAGGGCCGCCCGAATGATATGAATCCATACAAAGAAAAATTCCAGAACAATACCAAAGCCCGCACGCTTGCCGAAGCTCTTGTCGGCGCCGATGTGTTTGTTGGTCTTTCGGTGAAGGACAGCGTGACGAAAGAAATGGTGAAGACGATGGCTCCCAATGCAATCGTTTTTGCGATGGCAAATCCGGATCCCGAAATTACACCGGAAGAAGTACTACTTGTTCGTGATGATGTTATCATGGCAACAGGACGTTCGGATTATGCAAACCAGGTGAACAATGTGCTTGGTTTTCCGTTCATCTTCCGCGGCGCACTTGATGTTCGCGCAACAACGATCAACGAAGAGATGAAGAAAGCTGCCGTGAAGGCACTGGCGGAACTTGCGAAAGAGGATGTTCCTGATTCCGTGATCAAAGCGTACGGCGGCAAACCGATCCGTTTCGGAAAAGAATATATCATTCCGAAACCGCTTGATCCCCGGGCACTGCGCAGCGTTGCAACAGCAGTGGCCAAAGCTGCCGTGGACAGTGGTGTCGCACGCGTGCTTATTCCTGACTGGGAAAAGTACGGCGACAAACTGGAAGAGCGTCTGGGCCGTTCCAAACGGTTCACGAACCTGCTCTTTATGAAGGCGCGTCATAAAATGAAACGGATCATCTTCCCGGAAGGTGATGAGGAGAAGATCCTGAGAGCAGCACAGATTCTTGTAGACCAGGATCTTGCAAAGCCGATCCTTGTTGGTAACGAAGAGCGAATCCAAAAAGTGATTCAAGACCTGCATCTTGAATTTGATACACAAGTGGAGATCGTTGATCCGAAAACTTTCGCGCAGAAGGATCAATTTGTGGAAGAGTATTATAAACTCCGTCAGCGTAAAGGTGCAACACGGTATTATGCGGAGCGGACAATGCTTCAGCGTTACTATTTTTCAATGATGATGGTACGTCTCGGATATGCGGATGGTGTGATCGCAGGATTGACCACGAATTATCCGGATACGATTCGTCCGGCACTGCAGGTGATCGGCATGCGGCATGATATCAAGAATGTATCGGGCATGTATGCTGTGATCGCAAAAAAGGGGACGTATTTCTTTTCCGACACGACAGTCAATATCGATCCCGATGCAGAAACGCTCGCCGAGATTGCATTGCTGACGTCGGAGACGGTTCACCGATTTGATGTAGAACCGAGAGTTGCCTTGCTTTCCTTCAGCAACTTCGGAAGCACGAAACATCCGCGTTCTGAGAAGATCAAACGTGCTGTTGAGATCATCAAATCGAAGAATCCGAAACTGATCGTCGATGGCGAAATGCAGGCAGACACAGCAGTAACTGCGGAGATCCTTGAAAAAGAATTTCCATTCAGCACATTGCAGGGTGCGGCTAACGTGCTGATCTTCCCGAGTTTGAATTCGGCGAATATTGCCTATAAATTGATGGGGCGTATCGGTGAAGCAGAACTTATCGGACCGATCCTGATGGGTATGGCGAAACCCGTTCACGTTCTGCAACGCGGCGCCGAAGTGACGGATATCGTCAATATGGCGGCGGTCTGCGCTGTGGATGCGATCGAGGCCCAATAAAAAAAAGATATGATCGTTCCGCAATAATATGCGGAACGATTTTTTTTATGGGGTGTGTCTGCGGTATGGCTAAACTTAATAGAGGAACGGTTTGTCTAATATGACACATCTAAAACCAGCGTTATTATGAAGAAAAACATTGTTTTGAGCATTGTCGGGGTTCTGCTGATTGGTGGACTTTCCGGATATTTTTATTTTACAAAGAATGGTGCCGAAGAGGTTCAGTTCCGGACGGAAAAAGTTTCTCGCGGCGACGTTCAGGTTGTTGTCACGGCAACGGGAACGTTGAGTGCTGTCCGGACTGTTCAAGTTGGATCGCAGGTTTCCGGTACGCTGCAAAAGGTCAATGTCGATTTCAACGACAAAGTAAAGCAGGGACAGATCGTAGCGCAAATCGATCCGACCTTTCTGGAGGCAAGTGTACGTGATGCTGAGGCAAGCCTTCAGCGGACGACTGCGCAGTACGGCGAGTCAAAAAGAAGTTTTGAAAGAATGAAAACGCTGCTGGATAAAAATTTAGCGTCACAAGCGGACTACGATGCAGCGCTTTCACAGTTCGAATCAAACGATGCTGCACGCAAGCAGTCCGTTGCGCAGGTCGAACGAGCGAAGATCAACTTGCGTTATGCCACAATCAAATCTCCGATCGACGGTGTGGTGATTTCGCGAGCCGTTGATGTCGGGCAAACTGTTGCGGCAAGTTTATCTGCTCCCACGCTGTTCACCATTGCGAATGATCTGACCAAAATGCAGGTGCAGGCGAATGTCGATGAGGCGGATATAGGGAAAGTGGAGCAGGAACAGGATGTTACCTTTACCGTTGATGCGTATCCCGAACAGACATTTCGCGGCAAAGTCCGGCAGGTGCGTCTTTCTCCAAAGGTCGAACAAAATGTTGTCAATTATACTGTGATCATCGATGTCCCGAATCCTGATCTGCGATTGATGCCGGGAATGACTGCAACAGTAACGATACAAGTCACTAAGAAAGAAGCCGTTTTAAAAATTCCCACCGTGGCTCTTCGGTTCAATCCGCCGGAAGAATATATTGAACAGCGCAAGGATTCATCGCAGTCCCCGGGCAGCGGCGACGATTCCGCACGTGCAGAACGGAGAAAGCAGTGGGCCGAACGGATGCAGCGTGAAGGAGGAAATGCCGGCGGTGATACGCAAATGATGCAGCGCAGGACACAGTCTCGCGGTTTCAATCGTGTGTGGGTCATGAACGAACGGAAAAAACTTGAACCGATCATGGTCCGCACCGGTATTACCGACGGAACATTTACCGAGGTAGTACGAGGAAAGATTGTTGAAGGACAGGAAATCATTATCGGTACGATCGCTCAGCGTTCAACTTCTCAACAAGCGTCGTCATCACCATTTAATCAGCAGCGACAAGGCGGCGGTGGTGGTGGAGGCGGCGGTATGCCGCGCAGATTCTAATTATGGGTATTCTCGATATATTTGAAATCGCGTTGAACTCTCTTACGCGCAACAAGATCCGCTCATTTTTAACGATGTTAGGGATCATTATTGGTGTCGGCGCCGTTATCGCCATGATGGCGGTTGGTACCGGTGCGCAGGATAGTATCAAACAGCAAATTGCATCTCTTGGAACAAATGTCATACTGATTTTTCCCGGTTCATTTAATCAGGGGGGCGTTCGTGCCGGCACCGGCACATCCGCATCGATCACTCCAGAAGACTTCACGGCAATTCAAACGCAGTGTCCTTCCGTATCTCTTGCATCTCCCTCCGTACGTGATGGTGCGCAGATCGTCTATCAGGAACAAAACTGGAGAGCAAGCATCATTGGAGTAACACCGGAATATTTTTCCATCCGGAGTTGGCCTGTTTCAAGCGGGCAGTACTTTACCGATGCTGATGTTCGCGGAGCCTCTAAAGTATGCGTGATCGGTCAGACAATCGCCGATAATCTTTTTAAGGGAAGTGATCCGGTTGGCTCGGTCATCCGTATCCGAAAAATGCCATTTAAAATTGTCGGTGTGCTTTCAACAAAAGGTCAATCGGCTCAAGGGAGCGACCAGGACGATATCGTTATAGCTCCTTACACGACAGTGCAGAAAAAGATGGTCGGACAGACATACCTTGGAAACATACTGGTTTCAGCGGTCAGTGAAGAAGCAATGCAGGATGCTCAGACGCAGATCACGGAACTGCTCCGTGTCCGTCACAAACTGCAGCCGTGGGATGAGAACGATTTCACCGTACGCAGTCAAACCGAGATCGCCACGGCAGCGGAGTCAACATCGCAGGTCCTTACGATTTTACTTGCATCAATCGCATCTATTTCACTTATTGTCGGCGGAATCGGGATCATGAATATCATGCTTGTTTCCGTAACGGAGCGGACAAAAGAAATAGGGATACGTATGGCGATTGGTGCAACAGGAAAAAATATTTTAATGCAGTTCTTGATCGAAGCGATCGTATTAAGTCTTCTCGGCGGATTGATCGGCGTGATCCTCGGTGTTCTCACATCCGATCTCATTTCCGCATTGGCAGGTTGGAAGACCGTCGTCTCTCCGGTATCTATAATACTCGCGTTTGCATTTTCAGCAGCCGTCGGGATTTTCTTCGGTATGTATCCTGCTCGGAAAGCAGCGCAGCTCAATCCTATCGACGCGCTTCGTTACGAATGATAGCGAAGCCGCATATCACATGCATACTCAATCCAATTGCCGGCCGCGGCAAGGCAAAGCATATTCTTGCCGGGCTGGAGCAGGCACTGAAAAATTCTTCGCTCAATTATTCATTCCATGTCACCACCGGCCGGGGGGATGCAACAATCCTGGCTCGGAATGCGAGTGTGGAATCGTCTATTGTTGTTGCCATCGGCGGCGACGGCACTGTTAATGAAGTAGCGTGCGGGGTGATGGGAACAAATGCCGCATTGGCAGTGATGAGCGAGGGATCGGGAAATGATTTTGGCCGGATGGTAGACGCGCCAAAAAATGCGAAAAGTCTTCTTTCACTTCTTGAAAATCCTTCCTTTAAAAAATTTGATTCCGGTCTGATCCGTCTTACACACGAAGATGGATCGGTAGATGATCGTATGTTTTTTAATACCGTCGGACTAGGATTCGATGCTGCCGTGGCAAAAAAAGTCAGTTTAATTCAATGGATGCGGGGAATCCCGCTGTATCTGACGGCGCTACTCCAGACATTGGCGGGATATCAGCCGCATTTTCTTACAGTGACCCGGAATAATGAAACGTGGCAGAAGAACTATTTTTTACTCTGCGTGGGCAACGGTAAATGGGAAGGAGGCGGATTCATGCTTACACCGAACGCGCTTCCCGATGATGGCCTCTTTGAAGTGTGCGGCGTGACCGGAGATAATATCCTTAAAGTGGTTCCGATCCTGCCGCTGGTTATGACCGGAAAACACCTGGGGAAAAATCACATTGAATCGTTCGATACGGCATCTCTGATAATATCCAGCGAAAAAGGATTTCCGGTTCATGGTGACGGGGAAATATTCGGGTGGAAGGTGAAAAAAACGGAAATTCGGATCAATCCAGGATCGTTGAAGGTTGTCGTGCCGCACAACTGATTAATTGTGTGCGGTTTCTCTCTTGCCTTCGAACTAAAAAATTTTATATTGAGCAATACTATGGCAACGCCAAAAAAAAATAAATCGACACATAATGAAGAAATTCGTACGTATGTGCTGAAGCGCGATAATAAGCGCTGTCAATGGCCGGGCTGCGGAAGTATGCCGGATACGGAAGTTCTGTTTTTGATCGAAACTGAGAACGGAAACCCGGCGGCGGGATCTCAAAAATATAAGAACGGCATCACCTTGTGTCCGAAACATATGGAGATCGTTAACCTGCACGACAAAGCATTCGGCCCGTTAATATTTGATTTGATCCAATTGGTGGAATTCGAACGGGATCTTCAGGAAACGGAAAAATTATATAAAGAACTTTTGAACAATTAACGCAGCGATTGAACAACACCGACATTTTTGTTATACTGTATCCGTCTTATGATATGAGACGGATTTTTTATTATACGGAGCGATGAATGCATATAGCAGATATTCTTAAACAGCAGGCACCACATTTTAGTTTCGAATATTTTCCGCCAAAAACGGAAGAGACATCACGATCATTATTTGAATCCATTAAGGAGTTGACGCCGTTAAAACCTTCCTATGTCAGCGTCACATACGGAGCAGGCGGATCCACCCGTCAATTGACGCACGATCTGGTTGTTCGGCTGCAAAAAGAGACGCAGTTGACCATCGTCTCGCATTTAACATGCGTCGGTGCCGGAAAAGATGAGATCCTGGAGGTCTTAACCAAATATAACGAGAACGGCATTCAAAACATTATGGCGCTGCGCGGTGATCCTGCGAAGGGACAACCGCAATTTGAGCAGCCTGCGAATGGTTTTGCGTATGCGGCGGAACTGGTTGCATTCATAAAAAAACATTTCCCCAATATGGGGGTCGGCGTTGCTGGTTTTCCGGAAGGACATCCCAACACGCCGAATCGGTTGAAAGAGATCGAACATCTTAAAGCGAAGGTGGATGCCGGTGCGGATTATATCTGCACACAGTTGTTCTTCGAGAACCGCGACTTCTATGATTTCTGCGAACGGTGCGAGATCGCGGGAATCAAAGTTCCGATCATTGCCGGCATCATGCCTGTTACATCCCGGAAAGGTTTTGCGCGAATGGCAGAACTCGCGCTTGGAGCACGGTTCCCTGCAAAACTGCTTCGCGCTGTCTCTCGTGCAGAAGACGATGAGTACGTTGAAAAGGTAGGCATCCACTGGGCAACCGAACAGGTACGCGACTTGATTGACCGCAACGTAGCCGGGATCCATTTCTATACGCTCAATCGTTCGAAACCGACATTAAAGATCTACGATTCACTCGGTATAAAATCTTCGGATAGTTTACGAAGAGCTCCCGTTCCGTTGTCGTAATATTTTATACTCCCATCATTATGTCTGAAACAGAAGTTGCACAAGAACTGGTCAACATCTCTAAAAGGGTTGAAGCAAAAGGATTCGTGGCGGCAACGGATGGAAACATCAGTGTGCGTTTGCCGAACGGGAATATCCTGGCAACACCGACCTCAATGAATAAAGGATTTGTAACGACCGGCGATCTCGTTGAAGTGACGATCGATGGAATACAGATCGGCGGGACGCGAAAGCCCTCCACCGAAATAAAAATGCATCTGTTCATCTACCAGCAGCGTCCGGATGTGAATGCGGTTGTACATTGTCATCCCGTGTATGCTACCGGTTTTGCAGCGGCCGGTATTGCGATGATGGAAAACGTATTTCCGGAAATGATTATTGGTCTCGGTGCAGTTCCTCTTGCACAATATGCAGCACCGTCAACGGATGAGCTTGCCGGTTCGCTTCTTCCGTTCGTAAAAGATTATAATGCGGTGCTGCTCGCTAACCACGGTGTGGTGACATACGGCCGCGATCTTTGGGATGCATATTTCAAAATGGAAAAAGTGGAACAAATTGCACACACGCTTTTTGTTGCCGAGTCACTCGGTGGTGCAAAATCGTTAAATAATGAACAGGTGCTGCAGCTGAAAGCATTGGCAAAAACAGTGTACCAACGGTAGAATACCTATGAATAAATTATTTCTTCTCCTTGCCGTCACCGTTATCGCTGCCGGACAAACACCATCAGCATTTCCCGGGTCAAAACCTGATAAGACGCTGACGAAAAAATTGTACGAACTGACGAAAGATTTTAAGGGCGAGTTCGGTATATATGTCCGCCATTTGAAAACGGGTAAAACCGTCGAGATCAATGCCGATACTCTTTTCCCAACTGCAAGCATGGTGAAAGTGCCGATCATGACCGGTATAATGGATAAGATTAAAAAAGGAGAATTGCGATACGATTCCACATTGGTATTCCGCGATTCACTCATCTATCCCGGAGAGGATGTCGTGGGAACACTGAAGGATTCCGGAAAAATATCGCTGAGCAAAGTAGTACTGATGATGATCACGACAAGCGATAATACAGCAAGTCTTTGGTGCCAAAAGATGGCTGGTACTGGTACACGGATCAATCAGATTATGGAAGAGAATGGATTTAAGGTCACGAGAGTGAATTCAAGAACGCCCGGCAGAGAAGCGATGCGGTCACTTTACGGATGGGGTGTAACTTCTCCGCGCGAAATGGCGGAACTGGTCGTTCGGATCCGCGAAGGGAAAATGATCTCGCCGTGGGCCAGCGAACGGATGTACCGCAACCTTGCAAGAATTTATTGGGACGGTGAAGCACTTTCCGAAATTCCTCCTTACGTGCACGCGGCTTCCAAGCAGGGTGCTGTTGATGAGTCGAGATCCGAAGTGGTTCTTGTCAACGCGCCGGGAGGTGATTATGTATTTTGCGTGATCACAAAAAATCAGAAGGACACAAGTTGGGTTAATGAAAACGAAGGATATATGCTGCTGAGAAATGTTTCGCGTACATTGTGGCAATATTTTGAACCAAAAAGCAGATGGAAATCGATGCCCGAAAGCATGAAATACCATTGACAGTATATCGCCTGCTTATCGTTCCACAGAAGCACTATTTAATTGAGTAAGAAACTCTATGAATACTAAACTAAAAATCGGCGTTCTCTTCGGAGGCCGTTCTGCTGAGCATGAAGTGTCGCTCGTTTCCGCTGCTTCGGTGATCAATGCACTTGATAAATCGAAGTACGATATTGTTCCGATCGGCATCACAAAAGATGGACGATGGCTGAGCACGGTGAACGCAATTCAGCTGTTGAAGGATCATGCTCCCATCGAACAATTGCCGGAACATGTGCTCCTTCCTGATCCGCGGAAACAATCGCTGATCAACGTCAGCGGTGCATTTCCGCAGAATGCACAAAAAATTGACGTCATCTTTCCGGTCATCCACGGCACGTTCGGTGAAGATGGAACGATCCAGGGATTATTTGAACTTGCTGATATCCCGTATGTCGGTGCCGGTGTGTTAGGTTCGGCGGTTGGCATGGATAAAGTCATTGCAAAACAATTGCTGGAGAATGCTGGCATTCCTGTCGCTCCCGGAATATCCTTCCTGTATTCACAGTTTCCGGGCAATGAAAAAGAATATGTCACGCGGATCGAACGGAAATTGAAATATCCTTGTTTTGTGAAACCTCCGAATCAGGGTTCAAGCGTCGGGATCAGCAAAGCGCATAATAAAAAAGAACTGACCGCTGCCATTCATCTTGCGGGCCAGTATGACAGAAAGATTCTTGTTGAAAAAGCAGTGAAAAACCCAAGGGAGATCGAAATAAGCGTTATGGGAAATGATGAACCGGTTGTGTCGCTTCCCGGCGAGATCGTTCCGTCAAATGAGTTTTATGATTACGACGCAAAATATGTTGATGGAAAATCTGCCGCCCATATTCCCGCAAATCTTCCCAAACCAATCATCAAAAAATTGCAAGCTTGCGCGTTGAAAGCATATTCTGTGCTGGATTGTTCCGGAATGGCGCGAGTCGATTTTCTCGTGCAGCGCAACGGAACGATATTTTTGAATGAGATCAATACGATCCCAGGTTTCACATCAATCAGCATGTATCCGAAACTGTGGGAGGCATCTGGGATATCGTATTCCGAGTTGCTCGATCGCCTGATCGGATTTGCAGTCGAACGGTATGCAGCTAAGAAAAAATTGAAAACATTTTATACACCTAAATCAGACTGGTACAAAGAATAATGATCACCAAAGATTTTCTTTTGAAAATTCCTATTTTCAAATTCCTGCCCGAAGAAGATCATCTCTCGCTCGTTAGTTTATGGAAAATGAAAACCTTAAAGGCTGGCGAAGTTCTTTTCCGCAAAGGAGAGCCGGGTTCTTCCATGTATGTGATCGAAGAAGGGGAGATCGAGATCATCCTGCCTGTCGGTCCGCCGGTGAACGAAGTTCAGTTGTCGAGCCTGAAAGAAGGGGAGTTTTTCGGCGAGCTTTCCCTTTTTGCCGATACACCGCGAACGGCTACGGCACGCGCCCTGCTCGATACCCGTCTTGTTGAGATGCAGCGGGGCGATTTCATCACATTTGTTATGGAGCGTCCGTCCATCGGAATTTCCATGCTGAGCGAAATGGCAAAACGTCTGCAATTGACGAATGAATTGATCACATCGCTTGCATCAAAAAATCCGAATGAAGAGATCGATGAGAAATTAAGCGTTGGCGACCGTATTGCGGACAAGATCGCTGAATTCGGCGGGAGCTGGAAATTCATCCTTTCCTTCGGTGCATTCATGGCATTTTGGATAGGGATCAATGTTGTGCAGATTTTTGTGAAACCATTTGACGAGTATCCCTTTACGTTCCTGAATTTAATGCTCTCAACTGTTGCAGCCCTACAGGCACCGGTGATCATGATGAGCCAGAACCGTGCGCAGAAAAAGGACAGACTGAAAGCGGATCTTGATTATCAGGTGAATGTGAAATCGGAGATCATGCTTCAGCAGATGCATCAGAAGATGGACCGCTTGCTCGACGAGGAAATGGAACATATTCAAAGGGAGTTTAATGCCATGAAAATCCCTGCTAAGAAGAAAAAGTTAGGGAAAAAATAAATTCTAACAGAACGCCAATCACCGGTAATTATGAATTTGCGGAAGGATCGATCTGTCATTGTCGATCCTTTTTTGTTTTGTACACGTCAGATGTGAGTAACGTGGTGTCCGTCTGTCTGTTCAATTATTCAAAAGACGGAATGAGTACTCTAAGGATCGTTTACATATGTCAAGGAAATATAATTATAAGAGCAGCCTGCTTGGAATACTCTTTTTTTTCTTCTACATTCACGAGTCAATGATTACTAAAGGAGTTGTAATGTTACACCGAATATTTGTTGTGGTACTGCTGCTCAGTTGTTCGTTTGCCGTTGCACAAAAATCCAATAAAAAATCTGCTGATAACGGAAATGCGGATTATATCACTCAAGAACAATTACGTGACTATCTTTCGTTTATTGCTTCAGATGAACTTGAAGGCCGCGACACTCCGTCGCGCGGACTGAACATAGCAGCAAAGTTTATTGCAACTCATCTGTCACGCTGGGGATTTACACCGGCCGGAGACAGCGGTTCGTATTTTCAGAAGGTCCTTTTAAATAAATCGCGGGTTGTGCCTGCGACGACCTTTGTAGAAGTTGACGGACAGAAATTCACATTCGGTAAGGACTTTATTTCGTCGAGTACTGAAGGAAACGTAACAGCGCCCATGGTGTACGTGAAGAATGGATACATGGTGAAATCAAAGAATGTTAACCCGTACGAAGGAATTGATGTCAACGGTAAGTTCATGGTTGTTTTGGGAGGATTTCCAAAAGGAATTTCACCAGTCGATTTCAGCGGAAAACTTGGAATTGATTTTGATACGCCGTCAAATTATGCCAAAACAAATGGCGCGCTCGGGATCATTTCCATTCCATCAACAAGAGCGTTAAATCAGTGGGAACGGGATTTGTTCAATGTTTCGGAAAAAGGTACCGTTTCAGTTCCTTCATTCAACAAACAGAACGAAACACCCTCAGTTCCGCCGAAAACAGTCTCAATTAAAATGAACGATTCGGCCATCGTTATGGGAAAGGGGACAGTCACATTTCCCATAATAATAAAAATGGATGGGAAACCTTCAGTTCTGTCGGTGACAGCCTCATCCAAACTGATCGATGCGATCTTCGCCGGAGAGAATATCGGCGTGCAATCGATGAATATGCGTGCCTCGGCTGATTCTGTTCCGTCATTTATTCTTTCTGCCGGAAAAAAGATCACGTTGAATATCGCGGTTACTACCGATACGCTATTTACTCAAAATGTTGTTGCAGTGTGGCAGGGATCCGACAAAAAATTGATGGACGAATATGTTGCGTTCGGCGCACATTATGATCATATCGGAATCCGGAACGAGCCGATCAAAGGAGATTCCATCAACAACGGTGCCGACGATGATGGCAGTGGAACCGTAGGACTTCTTTCCATGGCCGAAGCATTTTCACATGGTCCCAAACCGAAACGGTCGATCCTTTTTGTCTGGCACATGGGGGAAGAAAAAGGATTGTGGGGATCCCGGTATTTTGTGGAAAATCCGACTGTGCCGCTTTCAAATATAGTGACTCAATTGAATATTGACATGATCGGCAGAAGCAAACCGGACACCGGTGCAGTATCAAAGAATGATGATTACTCATCATCGAATGAGGTGTTTTCCATCGGCTCGAATATGATGAGCTCGGAACTCGGCAAATTGAATGAAAGCAATAATGCAACGTTGTATAATATGAAACTCAATTTTAAATTCGACGATCCGGCCGATCCGAACCGATTGTTCTACCGGAGCGATCATTACAATTATGCTAAGTCCGGAATACCGATCGTATTTTACTTTGACGGTCTCCACGAGGACTATCATCGCGTTTCGGACGAAGTAAGCAAAATCGATTTTGAAAAACTGATGAAAGTGACAAAAACGGTCTATTCATTAGGGTGGAAAATAGCGAATCTTCCGAAACGGCCGTTTATTGACAAAAAATTACCGGCGGAAATAACCGATTAGAGTTTCACTATTTTCGAATACATGAAAATATTTTCCGGCTGGGTGACAATATGAAAATTGTTTTTTTGTTATTGACGGTAAGTGCCGCAATCCTTTCACAACACGATCCAAAGGCACATCAGTTGGCAGAGGCTGAACGGTCATTCTCCGCAGCCTCCGAAAAATACGGCGTAAAAGAATCGTTCCTTCAATTCCTCTCCGATGATTGTTTAATGTTCAATCCGTATCCTGTCAACGGGAAGGAATTGTACAGACAGCGTCCTGCCAATGCTGCATATCTTACATGGTTTCCTTCGCACGTGGAAGTCTCAGCGTCGGGTGATTTTGGCATATCATCAGGACCGTGGGAATACCGCAACGCAAAAAACGATACAACAGTCGCATATGGTCATTATTTTTCCGTATGGAAAAAACAATCCGATGGTACGTGGAAAGTGGCTCTCGATCAGGGAATCAGTTATCCGTTAAAGGAAAAACGAAAAGGTGTGGAATATTTTCATGATCTTCCGGCCGCCAGAGCAGATAACCGGGACAGCGGATTAATACGCGAAGGATTATTGATTCAGGAACGTGCGTTTGTACGAATGGCTGCACAGAGCGGTGTATTAAAAGCATATTCTAAATATGCTTCAGCACAAATGCGTGTATATAGAAATAACAATTATCCGTCACAGAAACGGAAAGAATCACTCGGCTTGCTCAAAAAATTACCGTTACAGAAGCCGTGTTCACCGGTGATAGCAAAGAGTGCTTCATCCGGCGATCTGGGTTATACTGTTGGTTTTTCATTGGACGCAAAGAATGATTCGAGTACATACATCCGCGTCTGGCGGAAAGAAAACGGTTGGAAGATCGCCGTAGATATTCTTGAACCTTTCAAGAAATAAATAAGCGGCAGTTGTATGCTGCTGACGGTAGAGTCTATATCTCTTTTTATTGACGCTTAGTTCGGATAAAAACATTCGGGTTCGGGAATGCTTCGTTGTTGCCCCGAATAGAATTGACAAAGTGTTGAAGTTTGTTTGTTGATGCTGTTAGAATAATTTCGTTTTCTCTTTGAGCATGATCAATGGTAATCTTTTTTTCTGTGATCATTTTCAAAAGCCAGTCTGCCTCAAGCGTGGCAAGGGTCAAGGAATCCCCCTGCATCGTCATTCTCGTAAAGACATGCACCGATAAAAAATGATGCTCATTGGAGTTAACGATTGGATACGAATCCAGAAACCACGCTGAACCGATTTTCCCGAGCAGTACCGCATATACAGCAGAATCATTTTCGTTCTGTGAACGAACCACAAGCCGGTAATTCTTCTCCTGCAGCTTCTCAAACGTATACGATTCTTCGTTGCTGGTCCACGTTCCGATAAGAGATGCATCGAACACAGCCTCTTTATCTGTGAACAATGGATGGATTGATCGTGCCGGACAGCCGGAAAAAAGAAGTGATACCGAAACAAGCAGTATTACACGAAGTGATCTCATCGTAACCTCCGCAGCAATATTCTGAAGGAAGAGTGGAATATCAACGGATCAAATATGTTCATTTAGTTCAAAAGAGTAAAGAAGAAAACAGACTTAAGCTGAACCAACTGTGATAGCCATTGATCCATAGCCTTAAAAATATCAATCTATGCAACGCAGCAGCCACTATTCTTTCAGCCTCTTGAAAATGGCATATCGTTCTCCGAACCGTACCGGTGCCGTCCATTGGTCAACGTCAAGTCCGGCCAGTAATTTCTTTATGTGTTCCGGATAAACCTGAATATTAACAGAACCCAAAATGCCGTGTGCGGACCGGGAGGCTGCAATTGAATACATCAGTGCCAGGCTGGCGAACTCCTCTCCCTGTTCTAGAAGTGCGCAGACCGTGTCTGCTTCGCCGGCTGTGCTGCAGAGGATCTCAGCGAGCGAGAGATACCGCGGCTCGGAAAATTTGACAATGGCAGTTTGGTTCAGCCAAATATTGATCGGTGTATTTTCATATCGGGCCGGTGAATATTTCCATTGATGAATGACCGTGGCTGCCGCAGAATCCCACTCATAACTTCCGCTGCTGTTCAGCAGCCGAACATCATCGACTGAACCATCTTTCCGTACATGAATCTGCAATGCGATGCGCAATAATGGCGTTGTGAACGGTTTGGGAAAAGGGGGAAGCGGTTCCTGATATACTAATGCGGGAAGCGTTATGTCTGTTTGCTGCTGTGAGGATGAACAAGCGGCTAATAATACGATTAGGGTAAACGGGACGAACATCGCGAGAGGTTTCATGGTGACCTCCTTAGAAGTGCTAACCAAATGTACCGATTAATTACCGGAGATTCCAACAGCAGAAACAACCATGCCATTCAGCATATTTCGCACACATTTACTGCTTTTCGAGCAGCACCATCATTTCAATTTCACTTGTCCCGGGGAACATATCGAACGGCTGCACTTTCGTCGGGAGATATCCGCATTGCTTCCATTTGCGCAGTTCCTTTTCGATGATCTCGGAATTGCAGAAAATATGAACCACTTTTTGCGGCTGCTGTTCTGCGGCAAATTCGATAACATCTTCCGACGTGCCGTTCCTCGGAGGGTCGATCAGGAATTTCAGATTGTGTGTTTCCATTTTGAAGAAGCGGGGAAGGATCTCTGCGGAAATATCGGCAGCATGGAACCGGACATTGTTCAATTTATTCCGTTTCGCATTTTCGATCGCATCCTGTATGGAGCTGCGCGAAAGTTCAATCCCTACAACATTCTTTACCTGTGAAGCAAATGAGAGAGAAAATAATCCGTATCCGCAATACAGATCATAAAGCATGTCGCTTTTCGAAAGTGAAAGTAAATTGCCGGCGGTTGCTATGAACGATTCGAGGATGGAATGATTCGTTTGCGAGAACGAAAGGGGTGAATACAGAAATTTTACATTTCCGGTTTTATGGAAGAGTTTCTCATTCCCGTAGATCTTTGTCAGAGGTTTCGGATTTGATTGCACCCCTTTTCTCGGTGTGCCGGAAAGATAATATTTTGACCGCTCTTCATCCACGAAAACATAGACACCTTGAACATTTTTCGCCTTAAACGTCAGCGATTTTGAAAGCGCGTTTACTTCTCTCCGGTTTGATGATGAAAAATGATTCAAATTCAGAATGACCGTTGCTTCTCTGTCATCACCTTTCACGATCACATAGTTGAATTCCTTCACAAGGTTTGACTGTTCTTTCCGCTGCAGCAATTCCTGAATAATGGAATAGATGTGTGCGTGTGATTCAGGTTCAATACTGCACCTGTCAATATCCATCGGATAACTCTTTGCCGAATCATCATCCACGCCGATCAATCCGAGGAAAAAACTGGTGCCGACAATGAACGCTTTCCGTTTACTTACCGTGCGGTAATTGCGTCCCAGCGGTGACGTGATGAGTGGCTCGGGCTTGATGGATGTTCCCAGTGAACTCCAAAATTCATCGATAGCATGCTGTTTATTCTTTAACTCGGTCGCGTAGTCGATTTTGGATGCAAAACAAAGCGAACACCGCTGTTGTTTTGTTGTTTGACACTCTCCCTCGCTGAGTTTTCGGGAAGGATGCTGCGATACTGCTTCTGTCAGCAATTCTGATAGTTTTTTCAACGGATTTATCTCTTTTCAAATATACTATTATATGTTATTCTCCGTTTTTAACTTACGTCAATTGTTCTTACATTTCAATGAGAATATGAAATTTTATCGAAAAATAAAGAAACAGGTCGATCCGGAAAATATCGCTGAAACGATAAAGGAGAATAAAAGAACGACAGCCATTGTAGTTGCTGCGTTTTTGCTGTTCTTATACGTATTGTTCAACAGCAATGGCATAGTTGCACGGGTTCGGCTTGAAGTGAAAAAGAGCGAGGCATTGGAAAGAATCCGCAGTGCCGAAGAGGAGCAGAAAAAATTGAAGGACCAGTCCAAAGCGCTGGATGGCGATCCTAAAGCAGTGGAAAAAGTTGCGCGAGAAAAATACGGTATGGTGCGCGAGAACGAAAAAGTCTATAAAGTGGTTCCAAAAAAATAATCACTGATATTCAGGATTTATTTTTGTCATTGAATAATTGATTGTATAAATAATTGTGTCATCATCCGAAAAGAACATACCGTTAGCTGAGCGCGTCCGTCCGCAGACGCTCGACCAATTCGTCGGGCAGTCGCATCTGCTGAGCGAAGGGAAACCGCTCCGCCAGATGGTGGAGAAGGACGAATTGCGTTCTTTCATCTTATGGGGACCGCCCGGAGTCGGTAAAACGACGCTTGCGCGCATCATTGCGAATCAGACTAAATCGGAATTCTTTGCATTGAATGCGGTTTCATCCGGCGTCAAGGATGTCCGTGAGGTGATAGCCCGGGCAGAAGAATTTCAACGGTCATTCCGAAAAACGATACTGTTCATTGATGAGATACACCGTTTCAATAAAGCGCAGCAGGATGCGTTACTGCATTGCGTTGAATCGGGAACGATCACGCTCATCGGTGCAACGACGGAGAATCCGTCGTTCGAAGTGATATCGCCTTTGCTTTCCCGTATGCGGGTGTTTGTTTTGGAACCGTTAGGTAAATCCGAACTGGAACTGATTCTTGCTCAGGCGCTGGAGCAGGATGAATTGATTACGAAAAAAAATGTTACAATCGACGATAAAGAGTATTTCTTTCTTCTGTCCGGCGGGGATGCGCGCAAATTGCTGAACGGATTGGAAATTGCATTTCAAATTTCTCAATCTGATTCGAACGGCCTCCACACCCTGTCGAAAGAAAATATGGAAGAGGCGTTTCAGCGGAAATATTCGCTGTACGATAAAAAAGGGGAGCAGCATTACGATATTATTTCCGCATTTATAAAAAGTATGCGCGGAAGCGATCCCGATGCAGCAGTATACTGGCTGGCGCGTATGTTGGAAGGGGGCGAGGATCCGAAGTTTATTGCACGGCGGATGATCATTCTTGCGTCGGAAGATATCGGCAATGCCGATCCTGCAGCACTGATGCTGGCGGTCGATGCGTTTACTGCTGTTGATTATGTTGGTATGCCGGAGGCACGCATTATCCTTTCAAATGTCGCAACCTATCTTGCGGGTGCGGCAAAAAGCAACGCATCGTATATTGCGATTAGTGAAGCAATGGACGATGTCCGGCGTTTTCCGAATCTGCCGGTGCCGCTCCATCTTCGTAATGCACCAACAAAACTGATGAAGGAATTGAATTACGGGAAAGAATACAAATACGCACACGACTTTGAAGACAATTTCGTGGACCAGCAAAATTTGCCCGATCATTTAAAAAACAAAAAATACTACAACCCGACTGAGAACGGCAGAGAAAAGCAGATCAAGGAACGGTTGGAGTCATTGTGGAAAAGAAAGAAGTGATGCAATGGACACTCAATTGCTGATAGAGAAACTGAAGGAACAATGTACGATTGTCGTTTTCGGGGATTCCATTTCCCGCGGCGTTGTTTTTGACGAAGAAAAACAGAGGCATTCACTGATATTGGAAAGCTTTACGAACCTGGTTCGCGAAAATCTAAAAGGTGTCGTGCATAATGCCGCAAAGTTCGGCAGCACCATCGTTGAAGGATTGCAGCGTTTACAGGAAGATGTGCTGAAAAAAAAGCCCGATATCGTTCTTATAGAATTCGGCGGGAACGATTGTGATTTTCACTGGAATGAGATCGCGGATAATCCGTCCGGCGAGTTTCATCCAAACACGGATTGTGCGACATTTTACCAGTTACTGACAGGATTGGTCACAAAATTGAACACGTTAGATATCATACCTGTTCTGGTGTCCCTGCCGCCGTTGGATCCGGAAAAATATTTTAGCTGGATCAGCCGCAGCAGCGATCAGGCAAAAGAGAATATCTTGAAGTACATCGGAGACGTTTCCCATATCTATTCGTGGCATGAACGGTACAACGCCGCAATCCTTCGGGTTGCAGAGGAAACAAAGACCAGATTGATCGACATCCGTTCGGCGTTCCTGCAGTCGGAAGATTATACACAGTTGATCTGCCGCGATGGAATTCATCCCAACAAAATGGGACACAAAGTAATCGCTGATAAGATTATGCAGTACATCGAAACAAATTATATGTTCCTCCTTAATTCACAAACGCAGTCACCCGCTATACAATAGGAAATATATGTTACAACAACTCGCAATCGGTGTGGACCTGGGTGGTACCACAGTAAAGACAGGATTGATCGACAGTGACGGCAAGATCCTCGCTCAATCAAAACTCCCCACGCTGGCCGAGGAGAACCCGCAGGCAGTGATCGGACAAATTGTAAAGAGCATTCAGGAAGTTCTTCAGCACGCCAATGGCAGAACAGTTGCGGGTATCGGTATCGGTTCTCCCGGACTCATCCAAAATCCCGGCGGCATCGTGAAGAGTCCGCCGAATATAAACAATTGGGATGTCGTTCCGCTGGCAGATGAAATATCCAAGGTGTTCAAGATGCGTGTTGAAGTGGACAACGATGCCAACGTTGCGGCCATCGCAGAAGCAAAATTCGGTGCCGGAAAAGACCATCCGAATTTCTTGTTCATTATTTGGGGAACAGGAATCGGCGGTGGTATCATTATGAACAATCAGATCTATCGTGGGCTCAGCGGCGGTGCGGGCGAAGTAGGCCATATTTCCATCAACTATGACGGTTTGCTCTGCAATTGCGGAACCAAGGGCTGCGTTGAGGCGTATGTCGGACAGAAACATCTTTCCAAACGCACGATTGAAAAACTTAAATCAAATCCGAAATCAAAGATCCTTGAATTGGTTGGCGGTGATCTGGAAAAAATTTCTCCCGTGTATATTTCCAAAGCGGCGGAAGCAGGCGATGCACTGGCAAACGAAATTCTTGTTGAGGCCGGAACACTGCTTGGCGTGATGATTGGCGGAGTGATGAATACGCTTGATTTTCGTGTAACGGTGATCGGCGGAGGTGTTTCCGCAGTTGGAGATTTTGTCTATCAGGCAATTCATCGTTCAGTATTAAGCAATGTTCAGAAACCGCTGCGCGACGGTATTAAGATCGTACGTGCCCAGCTCGGGAATGATGCGGGGATCTTTGGCGCTGCTGGTATGGTAATTTAATATATTTTCATGAAGCATCTGTAGTTTCAACAGTAGATTGTCATATTGATCAACGATGATTCAGATGTTTTTATTACACGATTGCAAAATTATTAGATGAGACAATTTTTCTTTAATGCAAAATGGAAGTATGGAACGCACAATTTTGCATTATTTATTTTTTTAGCGGTGATTGCAGTTGTTTCCGCACAAGCTCAGACAATAGACTCTCTCGCTGTTCCTGCCGATTCCACTCTTGCATCTGCTGATACGCTTAAAGCAACATCCGGCGGTATCGATTCCGTTGTAACATACAACGCCAACGATTCCATCGTCTTCACCTTTGAAACCAAGCAGATGAAGATCTTTGGAAAAGGGGATGTCCGTTTCAAAGACCTCAGTCTGAAATCAGAACGGATCAATGTGAATTGGAATACGAATGAATTGGAATCGTTCGGTGTGCTGGATTCTGCTAAAGCGCAGCGGACAGACTCGCTGAAAGAACGGTATTCCGGAACACCGGTAATGATAGAAGGGGCCGACAAATACGAAGGATGGAAGATTTCATATAATTTTAAGTCGCAGCAGGGTAGAGTAACGCTCGGTGAAACAGCGGAGGATCAGGGATATTATCAGGGTCAGCAGATTAAAAAAGTTGACAAGGACATGCTCTTTATCTCCGACGGATATTATTCAACGTGCGAAAACGGCCATCCTCATTTTTATTTTTTCAGTCCCGAAATGCGTGTGACCGTCCGTGATAAGATCGTCGCACGGCCGATCTATTTGTATATTGCCGATGTGCCGATCTTTGCGCTTCCCTTCGGAGTCTTCCCGAGTCAGGGGGGACGACGTTCAGGGATCATTGCACCGGCATTCGTCGACAAAGGATCGCGGGGAACCGGCCTTGAACATTTCGGTTATTATTTTGCTCTGAGCGATTATATGGACGCTGCTGTCGTCGGAGACTGGCTCACGAGCGGAACCTGGCGCGCAAGTCCGAACATCCGTTACACAAAGCGATACGATTTTTCCGGATCGCTCTCCGGATACTATCAGCGCTCTATCGAGAACGAATCGCGCGATTTTGATTATTTGGACCGTGCAGATTATTATGCCAATCTTGTTCACAATCAAACGTTCAATCCCACAACGCAGATGAGTGTGAATTTTTCCTTTGCCAGTTCCGAAAATTTCAAACGCGCGTTAACACGGACCGAGTATCTAAACCAGGAAATCATTTCTAACGCAACGCTGAGCAAAAGTTGGGAAGGGACGAGCAACAGTATGAGCATGAACATCAATCGTCGGCAGAATCTGATCAACGGATCTATCACGAACACGCTGCCGTCGATATCATTCTCACACTCGCAATCGTATCCGTTCCGCTTCGGCAGCAATAAGTCATCAACGCAATCCGACTATTCATGGTACGAAATGATCGGAATGAGCTACGGAGGAAACTACCAGAAGGTAGACAATAAGACTCGCTCTGTCGATACGATTCCGTTTACATCGTATAACCGCCAGGGAGTTTCGCATAATCTTTCGTTCAACGCGGCTCCGAAGGCCGGCTATTTCACAATCTCGCCATACTTCAGTTATAATGAAAAATGGTATGATAAAAGCTCCGCGATTGTTGGATATGATACTCTTAAAAATCCGATTATTGCCGATAAGAGCGGATTCGAAGCTGTCCGGACATTCAGTATGGGAGTTGGAGCATCCACAAAATTGTACGGTATACTGCAGCCGCCGATTCCCGGTGTTGCAGGATTCCGTCATACTGTTCTTCCTTCACTCAGTTATAATTATCAGCCCGATTTTTCTGCAGAGAAATACGGGTATTTCACACGATACAAGGATGGATTGGGCCGGGAACAAAAATTCAACCGGTTCCAAAAAGAAATTTACGGCGGTGCATCGGCAGGCGAACAGCAATCGGTCAGTCTGTCGGTCGGTAATATCTTCGAAATGAAAACATCCGCCAAGGATTCGTCCGAAAAAGAACAGAAGTATCAGCTGATGAATCTGAATCTCAGCACGAGTTATAATTTTGCAGCGGACAGTTTCAGGCTGGCCGATCTCTCCATGAGCTACCGCACCGATATCGGACAGTATCTCGGTATCAGCGGCAGCAGCTCATACCGTTTCTATGATTATGATAAAGTAAACGGCAGAAGGACTAGCAAATATCTTTTCGAAAAAGGGAAAGGTATTGCCGAACTGACGAATTTTTCCGTGAGCCTCTCAACGTCGCTTCGCGGCGAAAAAAAGAAGGCGCAGACCCAGCAGGAGGTCAATGACAGCGCCCGTGTTGCCGACAATACAAAAAATCAAAATGCCAGTGGATATAAAGGTATTTACGATAACACTGAACCGGATTTCAGTATCCCGTGGAGTCTCTCACTTAATTTCAATTTCGCCCAGAGCCAGGAGAATCCCAGTGTTAAGTCCCGCTCCGCAAATGTCAGCAGCAGTCTTGATTTTAACCTGACAGAGTACTGGAAGTTCACTGCCTCGTCAAGCTACGACATCGTTACCAAACAATTCGCCGCCCCCCAGATCAATATCTCCCGCGACCTACACTGCTGGTTAATGAACTTCTCATGGAGTCCTCTCGGTCCATATGCCGGATACCGATTTGAGATTAAAGTGAAAGCGCCTCAGCTGCAGGATATCAAGATCACGAAGCAGAATAACGATCGGTTATAAAGATCAATCGTTAGAATGTTGAATGTTTGAAAGTTGAAACGTTATCACCTGAAAATTATGTCCATAAAAATATTTCCGGAGGAATTATTACGATCAGCAAATTCGAAGATATCGAGGCTTGGCAAAATGCACGTGATTTGACGAAAGGAATATATGAATTTTGTAATGAAGGACGTGCATCAAAGGATTTTGGTTATAGAGATCAGGTTCAACGCGCTGCAATATCGGTGACGTCAAATATTGCGGAAGGATTTGAACTCAACAATAACAAAGAATTTGTACGATATCTTAAATATTCTAAGGGCTCATGCGGTGAGATCCGAAGTTTACTTATCGTAGCATCAGATCTTCAATATATTAACGAAAAAAAATATGTAGAATTATCAGCTCTTTCCATAAAGATATCCTCGCAAATCGCTAACTTCATAAAGTACCTTCAAAGTTCAAATAAGAATAAAAATTAGTATTACCCTAAATTTGTCAGTTTTCGCAACCTTATAACTTTTTATAGTTCAAATACCATACTGTGAATAATAACAGACTCAGCATAGAAAAGTCTCCTTATCTCCAACAACACGCCTCAAATCCCGTCGATTGGTTTCCCTGGGGCGACGAAGCATTTGCAAAAGCGAAAGCAGAAAAAAAACCGATCTTTCTCTCCATCGGATATTCGACCTGTCATTGGTGTCATGTTATGGAACGCGAATCATTTGAAAATGAGTCAACAGCTTCCATAATGAATGAATATTTTGTAAACATAAAAGTTGACAGGGAAGAACGGCCTGATGTTGATAAAGTATATATGTCGGCAGTGCAAGCAATGGCGGGACAAGGGGGATGGCCTCTTTCCGTGTTCCTTACGCCGGATCTGAAGCCATTTTATGGCGGCACATATTTTCCGCCGGAAGACGGTCACGGTCGGCCCGGATTTCCGTCATTGCTGCGGAGAATTAACGACGTGTGGCAAAGGGAACGGGAGGATGTGATCCATTCCGGTGATGAGTTGACAAAACAACTCCAGCATCGTTCATTTATTGACAGTAGAAACACGGTGATAGATGAAACGATCCTTACGCGCACATATCATCAGCTGGCGGCGGGATATGATCCAAAATTTTCGGGATTCGGAAGCGGAATGAAGTTTCCACGTCCGGTTATTTTTAATTTTCTATTCCGTTATTATCACCGCACAAAAAACCAGGATGCGCTGAAAATGTCGCTGACAACACTGATGGCGATGGCAAGCGGCGGTATGTATGATCATCTTGGCGGAGGATTCCATCGTTATTCCGTTGACGCACAATGGCGCACCCCTCATTTTGAAAAGATGCTGTATGATCAGGCTCAGCTCATCAATTCGTACCTCGATGCATATCAGATCACTCATGATGAATTCTTTGCGACTATTGCACGCGAAACGCTGGAGTACGTTGTGCGGAATATGACCTCGACGCAGGGTGGATTTTATTCAGCGGAAGATGCTGATAGTGCTGATCCTGATCACCGTGACGGGATGAAGGAAGGTGCATTCTATGTTTGGGAAAAATCTGAGATCGATAATGTATTGACACCGGACGAAGCAACCGTTTTTTGCCACTACTATTCTGTTGTAGAAACCGGTAACGTTCTTTCGGACCCTCATCAGGAATTTGTCGGCAAGAACATCTTGTTCAATCCTTTCACCATCGAACAGACAGCAGAACAGCTAACTTTAAATGTGGACGCTGCAAAACAACTCCTTGCTTCCGCAAGAAAAAAAATGTTCGAACGACGGGAGCATCGTGCTCGACCGCTTCGCGATGACAAGATCCTTGCTTCGTGGAACGGATTAATGATCGGGGCGTTTGCCCGCGCCTCACGTATTTTGAACAATAATAGATATGCGGTTGCGGCATCGAACGCAGCATCGTTTCTTCTCTCCAAAATGTACGATGCAGAAAAGAAAATATTGCGCCGCCGTTATCGTGACGGCGAAGTAAAGAATGATGCCCATTTGGATGACTATTCGTTTTTGATCTCCGGTCTGACCGATCTCTATCAGGCCACATTCGATCTTCGCTGGCTGATCTGGGCGGAGGAATTGATGGGAGTGACCATCACTCTTTTTTGGGATTCTGCTGAAGGGGGATTTTACGATACATCCGGCAAGGATCCATCGATTCTTGTCCGGACGAAGGAGGCATATGACGGTGCCGAACCGACCGGGAATTCTGTTGCAGCGATGAATTTGTTGCAGTTGTACCGATATACCAATGACAATTCATTAAAGGATTACGGTGAAAAAACATTGCGGCATTTCTGTGCATTGCTGGAGCAATCGCCTCAAATCATGCCTCATCTGATGGCTGCAGTCGAATATTATTCTTCACCGCCGGAACATCTTGTTATCGCAGCAGATTCGGAGGAAGATGGTCATAAGTTAATTGTTGAAAGCGCACTCAAATATCATCCGCATATGAATATTATTGTCATTAATAATGGCAGCGCCGACTACTTTTTTCCAAAATTACCCTTCATGAAAGAGATGGGAAAAAAGGAAGGGAAACCAACATCGTATGTGTGCAAAAATTTTGCATGTATGTTGCCGACGAACGATCCGGCGGAATTATGCAGACAATTATCGAACTGACAGAATATAGGGTTCGGTCCATTTTCGGCCTTGCAGTTTCCGGAGAAAGTGAGAGGGGAATGGCGTGAAAATCTTGAAAATTTCTTATTGCAACTTGACTTCTCTCTCTTTATCTTCATTATATAATAGTATTGAGGGCGGTCATTGCACCGTGATTATTCAGACAGTTAGGGGTATTCTTGATGAAAATAAAATCTTCTTCTCTCGATGGTGGTAAAGTTGTTGTGCTTGAGCCGAAGGGATCGTTGGTCGGCGGAGACGAAACGGATGAACTGAAAAAAACCGTTGCATCATTATTGGACCAGGGGAACCGCAAACTGATCATTGATCTCGGCGAGGTAGAGTACTTGAATTCTTCCGCAATTGGTGCACTCGTGTCGGCACACACCTCGTATTTGAACCGCCAGGGCAAATTCATTCTCTGCAATGTCAATAAAAGTATCACCAATGTTTTTGTTGTAACAAAACTTTCTACGATTTTTACAACTGCAGAAAAACGCGATGATGCAATCTACGCGATAGCAAAGTAAATAACTTTAACTAATAACTTTCAATTACAAGGAGTCGTTCTATGAAACAAGGTTCACTCAACTTCGTCATTACCTTCGGTGCGTTTGTCCTGGGATTTTTGATTTATGAATTTATGCTTCCGCAATTTATTAAGGACGGCGGTTATCTTGTAGCAGGTCTCGTTGCGTTATCGATCATGGTTGTAACATACATTTTTGAACGCCTGCTCTCGCTGAAAAAAGCAGGGGGGAAAGGTCCATTGCCGAAATTCTTAAAGACCCTTGTAGCGAATCTCAATTCCAATGATATTGCCGCCGCAATTGCTACCTGCGATGTGCAGCGCGGTTCACTGGCAAATATTGTGAAGACCGGTTTGGAACGTTTTCAGGAACTGCAGCATAAAAAAGAGATGAACAACAAAGAGAAGATGGAAGAAGTGAAAAGAGTAATCGAAGAAGCAACCATGCTGGAAATGCCTATTCTTGAGAAGAATTTAATTTCGCTTTCCACGATCGCATCAATTTCTACCATGGTCGGTTTACTCGGAACAGTGCTTGGTATGATCCGTTCATTTGCTGCACTGGCAAAAGCCGGTGCAACGGACGCTGCTGCTCTTTCCCTCGGTATT
Organism: uncultured Ignavibacteriota bacterium; assembly: GCA_903861125.1. Lineage (GTDB taxonomy): Bacteria > Bacteroidota > Ignavibacteria > UBA10030 > UBA8401 > UBA8401. Next base: position 119,732 of record CAIOTF010000042.1, on the reverse strand, counting down.
TCGGAAGCGCTGATTAATACAGCAGGCGGTATCTCCATTGGTATTCTTGCAATCGTTGCATATAATTTCTTTACGACGAAGATCGATGGAATGACCTATATGATTGACGAAGCAAGCAAAGATATCTTGATGAACTTGCAGTCCAAACACGAATAAATTTAGAGAGCGGAGCTGCTATGTCAAAAACAAAACGAGTCGGATTCAAATTAGATATGACTCCGATGGTGGATGTCGGCTTTCTTTTGTTGACATTCTTCATGTTATCAACAACGTTCAAACCACAGGATGTTGCGGAGGTCTCAATTCCGGTCTCCCATTCCGCGTTCAAACTTCCCGACATCGATGTGATGACGGTGACGGTGGACAAGGAAGGTTCGGTGTTCCTGGGTGTCGATAATCAGAACCTTCGCGGAGCGTTGTTCGGACCTGCTTTTATGCTGAAGGCCGGCGTCGGTGTAACGATGACTGAACTGCCGGAATTGCTGCGTAACGCGCGTATTAGGAATCCCAAACTTCGTACCGTGATCAAAGCAGATCGCGATGCAGAGTATAAAGTGATCCAAACCGTGATGGAGACTCTTCAAAAAGAAGGCATCACCAGGTTCAACTTGGTCACGGATATGGAAAAATAATTTTTTGGAGTAACTACCTATGGCCGATGTAGATTTATCGCAATCGAAAGGTAAGCAGAAACACAAAGGGCGAAAGAAAAAGAAACGTGTTGGTGTCCGCATTGATATGACACCAATGGTTGACGTTGCCTTTCTGCTGTTGACCTTTTTCATGCTTACGACATCAATGAGCAAACCTCAAACGATGGAGATCAATTTGCCTCCGTCCGAGACAAAGGCAGATGTCGCAGAATCAAACCTGCTTACACTACGCATCACCGATGATTTTAAAATATTTTGGAACATCGGCGTTGAGAAGCCTGTAACAATTGACGGTGCCGCCAAGAAGGATCGGCTGATCAACTTGGGCAAACTGTTAAAAGACAGGAACAGGGCAAATCCCAAATTGATCACACTGATTAAAGTTGATGGTAAGGCAAAGTATATTGATATGGTTGACGTTATGGACGAACTGAACATCAATGATATCACGCGGTTCAGTTTAGCGCCTATGCTGGATCAGGACAAAAAAGAGATTGGCACATTATAAGTAACCGTGTAATGGAGAATGTATTATGGCAACATTAGTAGCCGAAAAAATGAACTATGGTTATCAGGAGATGCGGACTCTCTCGAGGAAGTATTCTGTTACCGCACTTATCATGGCCGGCAGTTTTCATTTTATTGGAATGGGTGCATACTACGGAGTGCAGGCATTGCTGGAAGAGGATGAACCTGTATATTCTGTTCGTATCATGAAATACAGCGACCTTGGCCCTCCGCCGTCAATTACAAATTCACAAACGGCTCCGGCTGTGTCCGTGGAAGCACCTACGGCAAAGCCGACTGTAGGAACACCGGTTCCGGTTCCTGATGCGGAGATCAACCCTGAACAGACTATTGCTACACAGGCAGAAATGGCGCAGACCGGTCCGATCGGTGAAGGTGACGGCGGCGGTCCCGTTGAAATCCAGTCGGATATAAAAATTGAAGAAGATGGTCCACCGCCGGATTTCGTGCCGGTTGAAAAACAACCTCAGCCTCTTCCGGGAAATAATCCTGCACCGATTTATCCTGAAATAGCACGACGCGCGGGAGTAGAGGGAACAGTGTGGGTGAAGATCTGGGTTGACAAAGAAGGAAATCCGAAAAAAGCTCAAGTATTGAAATCAGATGCGGAACTGTTCAATCAGCCTGCAATTGATGCGGCCATGAGATGGAAATTCACGCCGGCCATCATGAACAACGGTCCGGTGTCTGTATGGGTTTCCATACCATTTAAGTTCAGATTGAACGCCGGGCGGTAACGGACACAATGGATCCTTCAAAAATATTTTTGTACTTCGGGTATTTCATGGCGGGGTTGTTCTTTGTGCTGGGCGTGTATGTTCTGTTCCTCTTTCCGGCCGGACTTCATGTGCCGGAAAATTTTCGGGTGATGTTTGGCGTAGTACTTCTTCTGTATGGTTTTTATCGATTTATTTCACTCCGAATCAAACAACGGCAAACAGATGAAGAAGAGTAATTACCGGCGCCTCTCTCTCTTTTTACTTTCCTCAGTTATCCTGTGTTCATGTTCCAGCGAAAAACGTGAGACGCTCACCAGCGGCAGTCTTACCATGATGACATCGGAAGATGTCTTTCCCGTCATCAACATACAAGTGGGCGATTTCCAGCGCATGTATGAAGAGGTAAAGATTAAAAATATCTCTGTCTCAACGCGCGAAGCGGTCGTACAGATGCTCAATGACAGTATCAAACTGATTGTTTGTGCGGGTGAGTTGAACGAAGAAGAAAAAAATATTATTGCGAAAAATGAATTTGAACTGGATTCCACGAAGATAGCATTCGACGGTATTGCCGTAATCGTCAATCAGAAGAATGAACTGACAAAACTGACAACGGATGAACTGAAAGACCTCCTTACCGGTGCAAAACTCCGTTGGTCGCAGGTGAACGGTTCGAAACTTTCCAGTGCCGTGATAGTTGCAATGGGCGACCCGAACAGCGGCGTACACAAGTTTGTGAAGTCACGCTTTGCTGCCGATGGAAAATTTTCGGCAAATCTTTTCCCGTGTACCACTACAACCGAAGTTTTTTCAGTCGTCAGTGAGCGTCCGAATGCAATAGGTTTGGTCGGTGTCTCATGGCTCTCAAAGATGCCGGAGAATCTCCGCGTGCTGGAATTGGGCGATCCCCGGTTCCGCCGCGACAGCACTTCCAAGGAAATGGAATATTTCACGCCGCACCAGGCGAATATCTACCGGAAATATTATCCGCTTTCGCGGACCGTGTATATATATTCTCATAATGTAGGTAAAGGTGTTGGTTTAGGCTTCACATCATTTGCTGCAAGTTCTGACGGACAGAAAATTATTGTCAGCAACGGGTTAGTGCCTGCAACGATGCCCGTCCGTTTGGTCCAATTGAAAACACCATAATTGAAAAGGAAGAATAATGAAATTACTTGTTTCGCTGTTACTTATTGTATCCTTCAGTTTTGCACAGGATGATCTGGCAAAAGGGAAAGATGCCTTCGCGAAAAAATCGTATGATGATGCGCTGCAATTATTCCAAAAATATCTTTTGGCAAATTCCCGCAGTGCCGAAGCGAACTATTATGTTGGTGAGACGTACCGGCTGAAAGGTGATCTTCAAAGCGCACAAACGGCGTTGGAACGATCCCTGGATTTTGATGATGAATTTGAACCGGCACTGGTCTCTATCATCCGTGTGTATGGGAAACTGGGATTATGGGATAAGGCGGCAAAACGATATAAGGTGATTGAAAAATATCATAAAACCAGTACGCTTGCGCCGATCGCCTATGGCCAGACATATCTGGAATGCGATTCTCTGGATAAAGCTTCGATCTTCTTTTCCAAGGCAAAGGAGATCGATGTAAAGACGGTTGATGCCTACATAGGGTTATCCGAAGTATATGCGCGGCAAAATGTAATCGTTCTTGCTGTTGATAACCTTCGCACTGCGACTCAGTATGATCCGAAGAATCCGGTCTTATGGTATAAACTTGCCACAGCGATCATGAAGAACAGAGGATTGAATTCGGAGCAGATCAAGGAGATAGTTGAAGCTTTAAAAAAATCGATCGAATTGGACCCAAACAATGTGCAGGCGATATATGATGCGGCCAATATATTCTACCGGATTAAATATTGGCGCGAAGCAGCCGAGTTCTTCAAAAAATATTGTGATGTAAAAAAAGACAATGCTGAAGCTTGGGAAAAATATGCCACGGCAGCCTATAACGCGAAAGCCTATACGGATGCCATCAACGTGCTGGATCAAGCGATCAAAATGAATCCGAAGAATGATGAATTGAAACGGATGCTTGCTCATTCGTACTATTTGGCAAAAGAGTATCAAAAATCACTGGCATTGTACAAGGGATTTCCTTCGGACTCACTCTCCGGTGAAGAGGTCTATCGGATGGGATTTTCATCATATCAGCTGAAAGACACAGTAAACGCGATTGAATATCTTGAAAGAACGCTGAAACTGGATCAGGAAAATATGGATGCCATCGGAACGCTGGCGGCCATTTATCTGACACAAAAAAAATATGACAAAGCGGTCGTTGAGTATGAAAGACTGTTAATAAAAGATCCAAAGAATATCACAGCGCTGTACTGGAGTGCTTATTCATATTTTGTGCTTGATAAGTTTGAAATTGCTAAATCCTATTATAAAAAAATCCTTGCCATCCGACCGAATAATCCGCAATACCATCAGTCGTTGGTTCAGATCTATAGTTTACAGGATTCCCTTGAACTAGGGCGGTACCATGCAGTGACCATGATCGCGCTGGCGGACAGTATTATGAAAGCAGATCCGACCAAGTCGGTGCAACAAGCACAGATGCTCATCGGCGGCTACCGTTCGCTGGCAATGTTCGATTACAAAGAAAAGAATATCAAAGCGTCATATGAAAAGCTGGAAAAAGCCGTTGTTTACGAAAAAGAAAAGAAAGATGAAGGCTTACATTTATTCCTGGCGCAGATGTACGCAGTGGCAAGCGGCGATAAGGAACTGCTTGCGGATGAAGCAAGGAAATTAAAAGAAAAGGCATGTCAGGAATATGCACTGGTTTTGAAGATAAATCCTAAAAATGCGGCGGCAAAGAAAGAGTCCGGACAAATGAATTGCGGAAAATAAATATCCCCTACCATCACTCAATTAATAAAGGTGATTTATGAAACATCCATTTTCACATATTTCGTTTATTGCAGCGGTGCTGATTGCCGTTGCCCTTGCCGGTTCGTTCTCCTCCTGCAAGAAACAGGCGGAACTGCCGGTTGTCGCTGAATGGGATACATTCCAGGATCCCATCAACGGATTGGAAGTTCAATATCCGAAGGGATGGCTTTTGAACACAGATCCAAAACGTACAAAAGTGTATTCCTCGCAAACCGTTGCCGACAAGTTTTATGAAGTGTATTCGCAGGGAAGCGGCACTGTGAACGCAGAACAGGGAGGAGTTGAGATCGAGATCAGTTCGGAAAAATTTAAAGAGGTGAATGTCGGTACTCTGGAGGCGTATAAAGCGACAATATTAAAGAACTATGCGGCTTTAAATCTTGCGGGTGAACAACCTGCAACGATCGGCAAAGAAAACGGTTTTAAATTTGCATATAAAGTGAAAGTCGGCAAAGAAACGACACTGCAGGGAGAAAAGATTATTGTTGCCCATGACAGCGCGTTCTATACCGTAAGCATTTCAGGATTCAATGATTATTTCGTGGTCTATAAACCGATCTTCGATAAGATCGTAGAATCGATTAAACTGCCCAAGGCAAAAATATCGTATAAAGATCCGAATGCGGCGGCACTTCCTTCTGCTGAAGTGACGAAGTTCAGCAATGATTTCGTTGAATTCATGCACCCGGATAATTATGATGTGACAATGCCCAAAGAAAAGAAAGGCGGATCGATTCACACTCTTCACCTCGAAGGACTCAGAAAAGATTGCACGTTCGATCTGGATGTGTTCCCGACAAAAACGGATAAAGGTGAAGTGAAGTTCGAGAAGTTTGTTGAAGATAACAAAGCAAAGTTTAAACCGAAATCAACTGGTACACAGAATATCGATGGAGCAAATGCTGTTGTTATTGCCGCAGTTTCACCGGCAAAGGATATTGAACGTAGCGTTTATTTCACCACCAAAGGTGATAAGATCTACCAAGTGGTGGTTACGTGGTACAAACCGCTGACCAACGATTTCAAGCCTGCATTTGACAAGGTTGTTGCTTCATTAAAATTAAAATAATTTTGTGTTGTCAATATCCAGAATGCCGAAATGCACATCGTTTCGGCATTCTTTTTTTTGTGTGAGAGGAAATTATGAACTTCAAGGATCTGCCAATCGGAAAAGATTATCCACGTATTATTAACGCCGTTGTTGAGATACCGAAAGGGAGCAGGAATAAGTACGAATATGATGTGGAGCTTGGTGTTTTTAAACTGGACCGTGTTTTATATTCGTCAATGCATTATCCTGAGGCATACGGTTTTGTACCCAATACGCTGTGGGATGACGGTGATCCGCTGGACATTCTTATTTTTATCGATCAGCCTCTCTTTACCGGTGTTGTTGTTGAGGTAAAACCAATCGGTATTCTCAGAATGAAAGATGAAAAAGGTCCGGATGATAAATTACTGTCCGTAGCCGTAAATGACCCCACATACCGTAATATTGATGATGTGAACGAAGTTCCAAAGCATTTGCTGGTGGAAATCGAGCATTTCTTTACAAGTTACAAGCTTCTTGAGGGTAAGCACGTAGAGAGTTTCGGATGGGATAATGTTGTTGTTGCGCTTGAATCAGTGAAACACGGGCATGCACAGTATCAAAGAACGAAAAAACAGTAGTGCTAAAGGGACTTTCCGAATGTCGAAAAAAATGTTACATTTGAAATGACATTTCTAATCTCTGTTGTGAAAGTCTCAGTAGTATTCTGCGATAATTCTATTGCGAAATTGTGTTCGGTTCATACCGATGATTTCCAATACGCACTGCTTGCAACGGAGAAAAGAAGTTCAAATAATTTCATTTCTATTAACCGTCATGCAGGGGTGTATGAATAAAATTCTAATCGTCGTAGCGATGCTTATGTTCTCAGGAACATTTTCTTTCGCGCAGAAAAAAAGTTATTCCGGCAACGTAAGGCCTATCTTTGACACATATGGGTGTCTTGGATGTCATGGTGGCAGCGGAGGAGGTCTTGAATTGGGAACATACAATCAAATCTTCATTACAGGTACGCATAAACCTGTTATAGTTGCCGGCGATACCAACAGCGTTCTTATAAAAAAAATAAAAGGTACTGCAGGATTTGGATCTCGGATGCCGCAGGGTGGACCTGTTATGGAGTCGGCAGATCTCAACATTATTATCCAATGGGTATTAGATGGTGCTTTGGAAAATCCGACTAATGTATCCGATCCCGCAAATCAAACTATTTTAAGGGCTTTCGAATTAAGACAAAATTATCCGAATCCGTTTAATCCATCGACGCAAATACAATATTCGGTGCCGGTTTCGGGTGCTGTGAAGTTAACGCTGCATGACGTACTCGGGAATGAAATAATGACGCTAGTTGATCGTGCGATGGATGCCGGTTCGTATTCCTATCAGCTTTCGGCAATGCATCTTGCGAGTGGCATCTATTTTTATCGGTTACAATCGGCAAACAACATTGCGACAAAAAAATTAACAATATTAAAATAGGTCCATATTGAAAAGCATTTCCATCATCGGTGCAGGGGCTGTTGGTAGTTCAATAGCCCTTGCTTTATTTTACGGTGGGAAAAAACCTGCAGCAATATTTTCTGAAAATGGGAAGAGTGCGGCGGCGCTTGCAAAAAAAATAAAAGCAAAACGGTTTGGTTCAATTAAACAGCTCGATGTATCAGACGATCTCATTATCATTTCAGTCCCGGATGATAAGATCCGTGAAGTAGTGAGGAGCATTTCTTTATGCTCACGGTCCCTTCGCGGAAAGACAGTCATCCATACTTCTGGTGCATTAACGAGCAGTGAGATTTCGCCATTGGCGAAAAAAGGTGCATCGGTGGCATCGTTCCATCCTCTGCAGACATTCTCGAAGAGCAACGATTGTACTTCATTGAAGAATGTCTGGTGTGCAATTGAAGGGGATCCGACTGCGGTCGCAATCTGCAAAAAGTTAGCCGGTTTGATAGGTGCAAAATATTTTTCCGTTTCGAAAAAAGATAAGACGCTATATCATATAGCTGCCGTCTTTGCATCGAACTATCAGGTGACACTCTTTTCCGTTGTGGAGTTGTTGGCAACGGAGATCGGGATCCCGAAAAAACATTTGTGGAATATATTCCGCCCTCTTATCCGGCAAACGCTGGAGAATGTGTTCTCTACTTCTCCGGCAGAGGCGTTAACCGGACCGATCGTGCGGGGAGATTACAAGACCATCGCGGCACATCTGAAGAAATTGGAAACATCGAAGACCATGGAACACTTAGTCCGACTGTATTCAACACTTGGAATTGAAACAGCCAAACTTGCAAAACGAAAGAAATAATGCTGATTGATTACCATACACATAATTATCTTTGTAAACACGCAGACGGAACGCTTGAAGAATACGTTCAGCATGCGATCAAGATCGGCCTGAATGAGATCGGTCTTGCGGATCATACTCCGATGCCGGACAATTGGGACCTTCCTGTCAGGATGACGGAAATCCAATTTTGGAACGATTATGCACCGGTTGTTTTTGCGCTGCAGGAAAAATATAAGGATCAAATCACAATCAAATTTGGTCTTGAAGGAGATTTCCTGCCGGGGACAGAACAATGGGTGAAGGAATTCAACGCAAAAAGTGATTTTGATTATATCATTGGTTCCGTACATTATCTTGACACGTGGGGCTTTGATGATCCGCATTTTGTCGCGAATTATGATGTTAAAGATGTAAATGAGATCTATACCGACTATTATGATCATATTAAAGGATCTGCAGAATGCGGATTGTTTGACATTGTCGGTCACTGTGATCTCGTTAAAAAATTCGGTCATCGGCCTTCCAAGAATATGGAAGAGATCCTTCGTGAAACATTCAAAGTGGTGAAAGCATCCGGGATGGCGGTGGAGATCAATACGTCCGGCCTGCGCAAACCGGTGAAGGAAATGTATCCGAGTGAACACATTCTTGGCATTTTGTCGGAATACGCAATTCCATTAACTCTTGGTTCCGATGCGCATACTCCGACCGATGTCGGACGTGATTTTGATATTGCGAAGGGCTATGTGGAGAAATACGGACGAGGAAAAATATCGGTATTTACTAAAAGAGAACGAAGTGAAGTGAATATTTAATGGATAAAAGAATATACATTATAGTAGCTCTTGCCGTTATTGCTGTGATCCTGACTATTGTGCGCGAAAGCAGTAACAATTCGGCGAGTTCATTTTCATTGATGTCGTCAACGAAGCAGCAAGTGTCCGGCGACAGGGTGTATCGTATGGCCGATACAACGCTGCGTGCATTAGGGATCAAAAAGGAGAACATCCGTCCGATCAAAAACAGAAATGATATTCGGGTACTGATGCCGTTGTCGTTTGATCCTATCTTCTTCGTGCGTGCAATGAAGGATTCGCTGGAGAACATACAGGCAGAGATTATCTCCATCGAGAATGCCAAGGAAAAAACCTCGATCGTTCAAATAAAGAACGGAGAAGTGATCATAAAAAGTTTTATCTTTAGTAAAGAACCGGCAACAACAGCTAAGAAAGGAGTTTCACCATCGGTACCAAAGAAGCAAACTCGGTAATGGAAAAAATCGTGTCGCTTTCAAAACGGCGCGGATTTGTTTTTCAATCAAGCGAAATTTATGGCGGACTGAACGGATGCTGGGATTACGGTCCATTGGGCGTTGAACTGTTGAACAACATCAAACAGGCGTGGTGGAGGTCGATGACCTTCCGTGACGATGTTGAAGGTATTGATGCCTCAATTCTGATGCATCCGAAGGTATGGGAAGCTTCCGGTCACGTTGCCAATTTTACCGATCCTATGGTGGATTGCAAGCAGTGTAAATCCAGATATCGTGTTGACGTACTGTTGGATGAATTGAATCCGAAGAAGAAGAAAGATGTACTGAGGGATATGTTCCCCGGAGAATTTGAAGGGCAGCAGTCGGATGATAAGATCGCCATTGAATTCGGCAAGAGGATATCGGACGATGCATCTGTTGCCAAATCGCTTCCGTCCATCGCATGTCCGAATTGCGGCAATAAAGGGACATTCACGGAGGCCCGGCAATTTAATCTGATGTTTAAAACTTTCGTCGGCCCGGTGGAAGACACGAACAATGTTGTATTCCTTCGTCCAGAAACGGCGCAGGGTATTTTTGTGAATTTCCTGAATGTTCAAAATGCGTCACGGCAGAAACTTCCGTTCGGCATTGCGCAGATCGGGAAGGCATTTCGTAATGAGATAAATACAAAAAATTTTCTTTTCCGGACGCGTGAATTTGAGCAGATGGAAATGCAGTACTTTGTTAAACCGGGAGAAGAGGACAAGTTCTTTGAATACTGGCGTGAAGAACGGATGAGATGGTTTACTGAGCTCGGCATGAAACCGGAGAACCTGCAATGGCACAAGCATGAGAAACTTGCACATTATGCCAAAGCGGCATTCGATATTGAGTTCAAATTTCCGTTCGGCTGGGGAGAAGTAGAAGGGATCCATAGCCGTACGAATTTTGATCTATCGCAGCACGAACAGCATTCCGGTAAAGCACTGAAATATTATGACGAACAAACAAAAGAAAAGTTCGTCCCGTTTGTTATTGAAACATCTGTCGGAGCCAGCCGCTCCTTCATGGCGTTCCTCTGCGCTTCCTATGACGAAGAGATGGTTGAGGGGGAAATGCGTACTGTTCTGCACCTGCACCCGAAACTTGCTCCGATGAAAGCGGCGATTCTTCCGCTGGTGAACAGGGACGGAATGGACGATATCGCACGCACAATGACGAAGGATTTGCAGAAATATTTCCGAGTATTCTACGACGACAGCGGTGCAATCGGCCGCCGGTACCGCCGGCAGGACGAGATCGGCACGCCATTCTGCTTTACGGTCGATTCGCAGACGTTGGTGGACCAGACGGTGACCGTCCGCGAACGCGATTCGATGAAACAGGAACGTATTGCAATGGATAAAGTACGGGACTATATGCTGGAGAGAATTTGAAAGCGATAGTCAAAAATATCTTTATCAATGCAGAGATTGACTATCTCCGGGCCGGTTGGAGGATCGGTATTTTCCTATTGATTGCAACGGCATGCAATACCGTTATAACCGCACCGCTTATGACGGTGCTCAAACAGATCCCAGGCGTTCCGCTGCAAACTACCGGCGCATATCTGTTTTATATCACCACAACAATTGCAACATGGATTATGCTGCGATTTTTGGATAAGCGTCCTTTTGTTGCAGTCGGACTCACGCTGAAGGCAAATGCAGGGAAAGAAATGTTTCAGGGATTGTTGTTCGGCTCCGGTATGATGTCCGCTATCTTTGTGATCGAGTATGTAACCGGAATGGTTCACATCGAATTTCGTGATGTCACTTTCCGTGAGGGTTGCATCATCTTCATCAACAGTTTGGCGTTGTACGTTATCGTTGGATACGGTGAAGAGGTTCTTTTCCGTGGATATATTTTTCAAACCTTCATTGAAGGAACGAATAGGATCATAGCCACACTTACTTTAGCGTTTATTTTTGCCATAGCACATAGTTCAAATCCCAACGCTTCCGTTTTTGGATTGATCAATGTCGGATTGGCAGGAATTTGGCTTTCCATCGCCTACTTTAAGACAAGAGCATTATGGCTTCCGATAGGACTTCACATCTCCTGGAATTTTTTCCAGGGTTTTGTTTATTCGTATCCTGTCAGTGGAACGACTTCTGTCCGAGAACAGATCGGCTCAGCGATTGTCAGCGGACCGGTCTGGCTGACCGGCGGTGCATTCGGACCCGAAGGGGGAGCATTGGCAACAATGATGCTGATCATCGGAACACTCTTGATCTTTAAATGGAATTGGGTTTCTGACGCTAATGGGGTGTGGAGATACGAACAATGGCGTGAAGAACGAAAGCAACAACTGCTTTCTCAAACCACCGAAACCGTCAACATTCTGCCGTGAGAACAGTGTTCCGATCCTTCCTTTTTATTATTCTCTTCTCATCGGTATCATTTTCACAATGGATCACCTCACCGGAATTTAATGCGCAGGCGCAGCGCGGCATCAATGCCGTATACGATCTTGAGTTTGAAAAGGCGGAAGTAGAATTTTCCTCTTTATCGAAAAACTATCCTTCCCATCCCGCAGGAAAATTCTTTCTGGCTATGATCGACTGGTGGAAGATTCTGATGACGATCGACGATGAATCGAATGACGACATGTTTATAAAAAAAATGGATGATGTCATAGAACTCTGCGACAGTCTGCTGGATGTGAACGAGAACGATGTCAGTGCCTTGTTCTTCAAAGGAGGGGCATTGGGATTCCAAGGCAGACTAAGGGCGAATCGGAGCAGTTGGATCAAAGCAGCAAATGACGGCAGGCGCGCACTTCCGATAGTGCAAAGAGCATATAAGATTGCTCCCGATAATTACGATATCCTGCTCGGTATCGGAATTTATAATTATTATGCCTCTACGATTCCGGAAAAATATCCAATAGTAAAACCGGTGATGGTGTTCTTTCCGACCGGAGATAAAAAGAAAGGAATTGAGCAGCTTACCATTGCCTCGGAAAAGGCAAAATTCGCCTCACTAGAGGCTAAATATTTTCTTCTGCAACTCAGCTATAATTACGAACATCAGTATGAAAAAGCATACGACTTGTCGTCGTCGTTACTGAAACAATTTCCGAACAATGTTGTATTCCATCGCTATGTGGGACGAAGCACATTTTCTCTCTCTAAATTCGGCGAATCACAATCTGCATTTGCAGAGATCTACAAACGCTGCGAGAACAATCAACGCGGATATTCCGGTTATGCGATGCGTGAGGCCGCATATTATCTTGGAATGATTGCAATGAATACCGGAACATTTGATCAGGCGTTGAAGTATTTCTTTAAATGCGACGAGATCAGCCGTGTGTTGGACAAAAATGAAACATCGGCGTTTATGACGATGGCAAATTTGCGGATAGGAATGATCTTTGACGTGCAAAAGAAACGGAATTTTGCTATTATGCAGTATCAGAAAGTTCAACGCCTTAAGAAATTCGAAAATTCGCTGGAGATGGCGGAACAATATTTGAAAAAACCATATATACAATGAACGAAACAACTATTTATATCATCTTTGCAGGACTTATTGCGGGGGCAGCGGAAATACTCGGCGGTGCTTTTGTAGCATGGAAAAGAGATCTGTCAAAAAAGATCCAGGAAAATTTGATTGCCCTCGGCGCCGGATTTATGCTTGCACTGGTGATGATCGATCTTTTACCGGAGAGCATCGAAAACATCGGCAGTTCCGCTCCGATCTGGATGCTCTTTGGTTTCAGTGTGATCCATTTTGTGGAACACACGGTCGTGAAACATCTCCATTTCGGCGAGGAGACGCATTCCCACGTGATGGTATCGAAGGTTGCCAGTTACTCCGCGTTCTGGGGATTGTTTATTCATGCCTTCTTCGACGGCCTTGCAATTTCTGCAGGAATGTATTATGATCTTCCACTCGGTATTTTAATCTTCATCGCCATTCTGCTTCATAAATTTCCGGAAGGCCTTACGATCGCATCGATTATGCTTGCGTCTAACCAGTCGAGACAGACCGCGGTGAAGGCGACGGCCGGAATTGCCGGCGGTACAATGATCGGGATATTCATGATTTTCTTTCTGCAGAATCTTGATCAGAAAATAACCGGTTATGCATTCGCTTTCTCGGCCGGTGCTGCATTATATGTAAGCGCAAGCGATCTTATTCCGGAAATCAATCGATCCGATAACCGGATATTATCGCTGGTGGTGTTCGTCGGTATGGTCATGTATTATGGAAGCGGAATGTTTCTGAAAGGACTCGTCGGACATTGATCGGCGCAAAGGTTTGTATAATAAAAAACCCTCGTTTACGGCGAGGGATTTTTTTTTATTAGTGAAAGTGTTTGTACCAATTACACATCAAGACCAAGCGTGATCCTGCTGATACTGCCTATTTCGCCGTATGAATTGAAGCTGTAGTCAAGTCTGATATTCTTCAAGACAAGCCCGCCACCCATAGAGAAACCGGCCATGCCGGCTGATGTTCCGATCTTCAACTCTTTTCTCCGTTCGTTGTTATAACCAAAACGGAAGCGAAGCGCCTTGCTTACGATAAATTCTCCACCCACGGTGAATGTCGTGAACTTATCAAGGAATGTATCCCGTTCTTCGTTGAGTTTATGGAAATTAACACTCAATTGTAGGGGGAGATGCTCTGGTTTTACCGTTCCGCCGAATTTTATTTCAAAAGGCAGCTTTTCGGCTGTTGATCCATATTTATCAATTTGCGTACCGATATTTGAAACCGCAGCACCTATTGAAATCGGATTATCTCCCGGGATGAGATACATCAGCCCAAGATCCATTGCGAGAGCTGAAGAATTTGCATCGGCAATGGACGAATAGATATATTTTCCTGTAATTCCGTAATAGAGATTTTCTTCGAATAGATTTGCCAAACTTACCGAAAGCGCCATATCACCGGCGCTGAATGATCCTGTTTCGATCCCCTGATCGTTTCTGCCGGAAAACGAGCCGTAGTTGATGTAATTTACACCAACGCCAACCACGCCAATGTTCTGAATTTCTTGAGTATAAGCAGCAAAACCGGCTTTAATATCCAAGACATGACTTGCATATCCCAGAGAGGCAACAGGTGCGAGGGACGTACCAATCGTAGCCGGATTGTAGAATATTCCCGCTGGATCGTTCTGCATCGAAACGTAACTGCCGGCCATAGATGAAGCGCGTGCGCTGACGTCGTTTTGCAGAAATTGGTATGCAGGCCGATCGCCCGCATGCAGAAGTGCAGAAAATAAAAAAATTGCGGTTATTTTAAGAATGAAGATTGTACTCTTCATTATTCCTCCGTCATTCAATGATTGCCGCACAGTGTTCAGGTGTGCATCAGAAATAAAAATATAGTGGTTCAACTGTAACAATCAATCATTGAATCAATGTAATTATCTCTTCATTGAAATTCAACGTTTTTATCTCTCGTGATTTATTCATATAATTGAATTACATGAAACAGATATTCATCACAATATTTTTCCTGTTATTTCTTTTCGGCTGTGCCGGTCAGCGTCCTCCGGAAGGCGGTCCTCCGGATTCTGTGCCGCCCGAGATTATTTCGGTATTCCCGGCTCCCAATACAGTAAATTATACTGATAGTAAGATTGTTCTTGAGTTCAGCGAATATGTCGACCGGCGTTCAACTGAAGGGGCGATCTTTATTTCTCCTACGATCGAAGAAAAAGAGTTCGATTGGAGCGGAACGGAATTGGAGATCACATTCAAAGAGCAATTGCGCAGCAATACAACGTATGTAATAACGGTGGGGACTGATGTGATCGATGTCCGCGCCCAAAACAGGATGGCGAAATCATTCACTCTTGCATTCTCCACAGGGAATACTATTGACAAGGGAGCGGTTGCCGGAAAAGTTTATGATGAAAAATCGGACGGTGTGATGATTTTCTCATACCGGTTAGACACGATAATGCCTGATACACTCAATCCGGCAAAAACGAAGCCTGACTATATAACACAAACGGGCAAAAGCGGCGATTTCCTGTTGACCAATCTTGCTCCCGGAAAATATCGAATGTTTGCAATACGCGACGAGTTCAGAAATCTTCTTTATGATCCTGAAACCGATGCGGCCGGCACGTCCGACGACGTAACACTGACACTGACCGATACGCTTGCCTCAGGTATGAAATTCGTCATTGCAAAAGAGGATACGACTCCGCCAAGGTTATCATCGGTTACGGCCACAGATGACAGGCACCTCATTGTTCAGTTCAGCGAACCGATGGATACTTTATCGTTGGCGATCAGCGATTTCAGCGTTACCGATACGCTATTCCAAAACACTTTACCTTTGAAACAATTCTTTGTTAATAATTTTGAATATACCAGCTTTACCATTGTAACGGAAAAACAGAAATCTAATCAACTCTATCTGCTGCAGGTAAATTCCGTGAAGGACAGGTCTGGATTTTCAATCAATCCAATTGCGCGATCAAAACAATTTACCGGATCGGCGGTCAATGATACTATTCCACCGTTGATAACGAACTCAACATTGAAAGAAGCTTCCTCCAAGATCTTCCCGGATGACGAGATCACATACCAATTTAATGATGCTCTGCTTATGCCGGTATCTGATACAGCCGTCACGCTGAAACGTCAGAAAGACAGTTCATCAGTACAATTCCGATTGTTGAGCAGAGCTGTGAACACACTTTCATTTATTCCAACATCAAAACTGAACATCGGCGAGCGTTATTCATTGACCTTCAAATGGAACGGAATCAGGGATTTGATAGGGAATCATCTGAAAGATAGCATTGATCATGTTCTCTTTACCATAGACGATCCGGAGAATTACGGAAGTATTGAGGGAATTTTTGGCGGATTCGGCGGTTCGTTGAATATTATACAGGCAAAAAACATCAACAGTGCGAAACAGACAGAGATAAGTGCTGTCACCACCGCATCGGGAAAATTCACCTTACCCCGGTTGCCAGAAGGGCGATATGCTTTGAAAGCGTTTGACGATAAAAATGGTAATGGTATTCACGATGCCGGGAAAATATTTCCATACAAACGTGCTGAACGATTTTCGCTGTATCAGGATACCATACGGGTCCGCGCACGCTGGCCTGTTGATGGTGTCATGATGAAAGCGCAATAACCTATCGGAGTAGAGAAGTGCTGTCGATTGGAGTTGGCAGCGGCGGTTTTGGAAGTTGATTTCTGATGATACGGTCAGGAACGATCCATGCTTTCCTGAATCCCTTTGTAAGAAACTGATCGAGAAGAATTTTCGCTTCAGCACGGTTCGCAAAATCTCCCACCCGGATCTTATACGTCGGCGATTCAAAGACAAGATAGATCCAAACATCAGGAAACGTCTGCGTAATGATATTCCGCGTTGTATTCGCTTCGTCGTAATTATTTGTCGCAAGTAGTTGAACCCTGAATCCTTGCAGCGTCTCCGGAGGAGCCGACGTCAATTGATCAATCGACCGTCCGGAAACCTTGGCGGTATCATTTTTCTTATAAAGGTACACTTCGGAATCATAAAAGGAAGGTTTGAACGACCGTTCGAAGGTGCTCAATTGTTCTTTCCGCGGCTGGTATAATGAATCGGCACTGGTGTATGCTTGTCCGAACAGCAGTGAAGAAGCAGTGAAGAAATATACGAAGAATCGAACAATGGCCATGATTATTTTGTCCAGTATGATACCCAAAGGTCGGGATACTCATTCGGATATTGTTGCTGCATGCTATTGATGAAATCGACCGCAAAAGATTTTGTTGAAAATGTTCCGACACACACACGTGTCAACTTGAGCGTACTGTCGAACAACACTCTCACAGGAAGTTTGAAACGTTTTCCCAATTCTTCTTTATGACGGTTAACATTGCTCTGCAGTCTGAATGCACCCACTTCAATGGTGTAGAATTTTTTCGGTGCAGATGCCTTCACAGAGATCGATGACGGCGAAGAACCCTGACGTTTTTTCCTTTGAACGTCTACCGTATCAGCCTGTACGGAAAATCTCTGCGGTGCGGATTTTCCCTTCTCCTGTTTTTTAACTTCCGGAATATGCATGGGGGATGCTGTAACCACTGTATCAACTGCAACAACTTCGGTTACAACTTCATCTTCGGCAGCATTCTCCGACGAAGAACACCCAATCCACATTCCTGCAAGAAAAACGCTCAATGCGATATGATAATAATGTTTAATACTTAGCTCCTGCTATGCCAATATTTTCAATGGGGTGCCATGTTGTCTTTATTTCCTGCAGATCAAGGATCATATACGGATGTTCGCTTTCAGGTTTAGACCAGTCGTTGTTCCAGACAAAAGAACGTTTAACATTCAATGAAGAATTTTGAAAAATTGTTTTCTTTTCCTCTTCATCCGCTCTGCAATAAACGACTGCGTTCACATCCATATGGTTTGAAAAATGCGAGTGCAGTTCGCTGCTTGTGCCTGTCAGAATATTGATCACGCCGCCGGGAAGATCGGATGTAGCAAGGACTTCACCGAATGTAATGGAACAGAGCGGTTTGCTGTTTGATGCAAGAACAACACATGTATTTCCGCCTGCAATGCATGGAGCAATTACGGAGATCAATCCGAGCAGTGAACTTTCTTCCGGTGCGATGATCGCAACCACGCCGGTCGGTTCCGGGACGGAAAAATTAAAATGGGACGATGCGACCGGGTTCACTGTCCCGAACAATTGCTGATATTTGTCGCACCAGCCGCTATAGTATACAAGCCGATCAATCGCCATCGAGACTTCTGCCGCTGCAGATTTTGCCGTGCTGCCCTGAATGATCAATTCGTTCACGAACTGGTCCTTGCGTCCTTCCAACATCTCGGCAATACGGTACAGGATCTGTCCGCGGTTGAAAGCAGCGCGCGAAGACCATCCGCCGAACGCTGATCGGGCCGCAACGACCGCATTGCGAAAATCTTTACGGGAAGAGAGACACACATTTGCGACCGGTTCTTTTTTCTTGTCTGTCAGCGGGTAATATCTTCCGCTTTCTGTCCGTGGGAATTGTCCGCCGATATAAATCTTGTATGTCTTTAATATTTCAACTCGTGCCATTGTCGTAATCCGGTAAATTATAATTGTAAATAGGGAAGTAGACCATGCAGGCCCCCTTCGCGTCCGAAGCCGCTTTCTTTGTATCCGCCGAACGGCGATGTCGGGTCGAACTTGTTGTAGGTATTTGCCCACACAACACCTGCGCGCAATTTTGTTGTCATATTGAAGATCTTAGAACCTTTATCCGTCCAGATGCCGGCGGAAAGACCGTATGGAATATTGTTTGCCTTTTCGATCGCTTCTTCCACTGTGCGGAATGTCTGCACGGCAAGTACAGGTCCGAAGATCTCTTCCTGCACAACTCTGTGGGATTGTGATGTGTTCAGGAACAGAGTCGGCTTGCAGAAGAATCCCTTATTCGGAAGTGTGCAGGAACTCTGATACAGTTCCGCTCCTTCGTTTATGCCGATGGTGATATACTGCTGGATCTTTTTCAGCTGTTCTTTGGAATTGATCGCACCAATGTCGGTATTCTTATCCATGGGATCGCCGACAATAAGCGTTTCCATTCTCTCTTTCAATTTTCTGATAACGATATCGGCAACGCCTTCCTGAACGAGCAGACGGGAACCCGCACAGCAAACATGTCCCTGATTGAAGAAGATGCCGTTGACGATGCCTTCTACCGCCTGATCGATCGGAGCATCGTCGAACACGATATTCGCTGCTTTTCCGCCAAGTTCCAGCGTTACTCTTTTTGATGTTCCGGCAATCGCTTTTTGAATAATCTTACCCACATCCGTACTGCCGGTAAAGGCGACTTTGTTCACATTTGGATGCTGCACGATGGCCGCGCCTGTTTTCCCGAATCCGGTGACGATATTGACGACACCTTCGGGCAAACCGCTTTCAGCGATGATCTCTGCAAGTTTCAACGCGGTGAGGGAAGTGGTCTCTGCCGGTTTAAGAACGACCGTATTGCCTGCGGCCAATGCCGGCGCGATTTTCCACGCAGCCATCAGCAGAGGGAAATTCCACGGAATGATCTGTCCGGCTACACCGAGTGATTGGGGAGTCCGGTTCGGGAAAGCATAATTTAATTTGTCGGCCCATCCTGCATAATAGAAGAAATGATTTGCGGCAAGAGGAACATCGATGTCACGTGATTCACGGATCGGTTTGCCGCCATTCATTGTTTCGATCACCGCCAGTTCGCGGGCACGTTCCTGGATCATTCGTGCAATGCGGTAGATGTACTTTGCACGTTCTTTGGCGTGCATTTTCTTCCATACGTTGTTATACGCTTTTGATGCGGCATTCACAGCAAGGTCGACATCTTTTTCGTCTGCGATTGCGATCTCGGCGATCTTTTCTTCGGTGGCGGGATTGATCGTATCGAAATATTTTTTACTCTTTGGCTGAACGAACTCGCCGTTGATGAAAAGACCGTATTGCTTCTTCAGCCGGATATGTTCTTTGCTTTCCGGTGCGGGGGCATATTTCCAATCACCGAAAAATTTCAACGGTGTTCCTTCTGCTTCGGATTTCTTAACTTTGCTCATAATCATTTCCTGAGTGACGGTGTGCATGAAGCGTACCGTTCACGATGATAATTAATCTATCGAAAAATAATCTTTCCCTTGATACGTGCCGTATTTCTCCTTGGCAAGCTGCATCAGGATGTCGTTTGCCAAACTGCTGGCGCCGAAGCGAAACCAATCATTGTTCATCCACTGATCGCCGAGCGTTTCATGCAGCATCACAAGATAATGGATCGCCAATTTTGACGAAGAAATGCCGCCGGCCGGTTTCATGCCGACCATTTTTCCCGTTTTGTAATAATGGTCTTTTATCGCCTGAAGCATAACAAGCGTAACCGGCATTGTGGCGGCCGGCTGTATCTTTCCGGTGGATGTTTTGATGAAATCCGCCCCTGCGTGTATGGCAATATCGCTTGCACGCCGGATGTTATCGAGTGTGGAAAGTTCGCCGGTTTCAAGGATCACTTTTAAGCGTGCCGATCCGCAGGCTTCTTTGATTGCGGATATTTCGTCGAACACAAAATCATAATTTCCCGCTAAAAACTGACCGCGCGAGATTACCATATCAATCTCATCCGCTCCTTCGCCGATGGCAAATCGTACGTCCGATATCTTTGCAACACGAGTCGTGTTTCCACTCGGGAAAGCCGTTGCTACGGATGCAACTTTGATTGACGTTCCTTTGAGAGCATCTTTTGCAGTTCGGACATGATTAGGGTAAACGCAGACGGCGGCAACATTGGGAATATTGGCTAGTTGATCGCACATGTGAGCGGCTTTGTAGCACATCTGTTTTACTTTTCCCGGCGTATCTTTTCCTTCAAGTGTCGTCAGGTCGATCATGCTGAGCGCAAGATTTAGCGCCTGCAATTTTGATGACTTTTTAATGCTGCGGGTGGTAAACCGCGCAACCCGTTCTTCAATGCCAACTTGGTCGATCACCGGACTCATGCGGAAATTTGGGATATCAGTTTTGTCCATTATTTCACTACAGCCATTTTCTTAATAGAGGAATAATTTCCTGACATAAATCTATAAAAATAAACCCCCGATGACAACTGTTTGGCATCAAAATTTATCGAGTAGTTACCTGCCGGTAATTCCTTGTCAATTAGGAGAGCAACTTCCTGTCCCAATGCATTATATATGCGCAGCGATGACTGCTGTTGTTTTTCAACGGAAAACAGTATTGTCGTAGAAGGATTGAACGGATTCGGGAAATTCTGCGAAAGTGAATATGCGTATGGCGCCGTATTTTCTTTCACAGAATTTGATGGTGAGTTATATGCAAGCACTCTAATATCATCAACATACCAACCGTCCCGCTGATCGCCGCCGTCCGCAGAAAGACGGAACCGTAATTTAATCTGCTTGCCGGTATATGCCGAGATGTCCGCAGACAATTCCGTCCAAGTAAGGCCCGGGGTAAAAGCGTCAAAGCCGTATGATGTTGATGGTTGTTTGCTGCCGCTTCTTCCTGAGCCTTTACGTGACAATTGAGTCTTCAGTGATATCCAACTTGTGCCGCCATCAGTTGATATTTCAACAAGACCAAAATCCCATGTGGATTCGATCGCCCACTTTGTTCTGAATTTCAGTTCGGCAAATTTATAACTTGTAAGGTCGATAGGATTCAGCAGTGTGAGGGAATTCTCGGCATTTGCAGCATAATTTCCGTTCGGACTGTCGGTAAATGAGGTATTTTGTTCTGCCGCATCGCTGATGACACCCCAACCGGTTCCGGTAGACCAGAGCGCTGTTGATTTTGCACTGTCATTAAGAAGAACGTCCGGCACTCCGGCAAAAAATGTGATGCTGTCATTGACCACCGCACCGGATGAATCTTTTAAGTATATTTTTATGGGAGATGCCGGACTACCGGCGGTAAAATCAAAACTTCCTTCGTATTCCGAAAACGAGGGGAGTGATGTTGTAGAAAAAGCCGCGGAGACTATACCATTCGATGTTGAAAGATATATCGGCATTCCTTTTGCTTCTGCCAATCCCTTATTAATGAACCGCACTGAGATCGAATTCTTTACATTAGCAGAGAATGTATTCTTTGCTCTGAATGACTTGATTGCAACATACGATCCCGCATAATGCGCCAATAATTTATTCTGCAGCAGATTTTCCTGAGCGAGTGGATAAATAAGGGATTTTGCCGGCCAAAAACCTGTTGTTCCGACTTCGGGGGTCAATGCATACGTTCTTGTTTTTGCAGAATCGATATACATAAAGTCGTCAGAATTACCGCGCGTAGAATAGCCAACAGTCTGCTGATCTGTACCGATTGAATATCTGTTGTTCATGGACATATCATACGACCACTGTCTAAAAAGAAGTGAATCGTTGCTTTCGGAAGAACTATATCCCCAAGGATAGATCAAATAATTTCCGTACGTGTGATAATTGAAGCATGTTTTTATCGTATGCTTAAAGATAAATTTATTAATAGTGTACGTTTCCGGTTCCGAAAAAGGGCTTTTCCCGCGATATGTGTCGTCGCTTGTAATATCGCTTGATCCGTTGTTCGGTGCATTCCACATGTAAAACAGACCGTAGTTTCGGTTCAGATCGATACCGAATGTACCGTCACCGTTATTTCTTCTGTTCTTTCTCCATCCACCGCCGCCGGCGGGAGTTGTCGTTTGGTTATACACATAACCGTCTGCATTCACTACCGGTATGAACCACATTTGCCGGTTGTTCACCAGATATGTTGCTTCGGCATCTTTGCCGTAATTTTCAAGAAGCCACCACATATAATAGACCACCGTCATCATTCCTTCCGGTTCGCGTGCATGATGAAGTGCCGTGTAGAGAACTTCGGGTTCTTCCGGTTCGGTGATATTCGGATTGTCAGAGATCTTTAATGCATAGATCGTTCGTCCTTCAATCGTAGCACCAATGGAATCTTTTGTTGTAATTAGGTTGGGGAAGAGGAGTTTCATTGAATCCAGTTGTTGTAAAAGCTCTGAGTAGACCAAAAATCCCCCCATGGAACCATACCGAAAATATTTCGGAACATCTTGTGCCAGTTGTTGTTCGTAAGGATGATCCTGCGCTTGCTGTTCCAAATAGTATTTCTGCCAGTCATCGATCTGGACAGAATAATTGATCCCTGCACTTTTCAGTTTCAGTAATTCTTTTTTACTCAAAAACACAGAGATCGACGTGCCGATCTTACCGTTAAAGTGGTCGACGGCGATTCCAAGATCAGCGATGCGTTGATATTCGGCGATTGTCGGAACGGGGATCTGAACCTGGCTGTATCGTTCTTGAGCAAAAAGTATGGAAGAGAGAAAAAACAGGAGTGAAATATTTTTCATTAATGGGGGCAATCAAATAATTAATCGTTGAATTGCAATCGGTGGTTTTTGTACAAAGAGATTTTTGTATGCACCATTCTCATCCTGTAGAAGATAAGGCCTGAAAGGCTGATTAAACAACGAATAGCACGCTTTTAAAGTAAGGAAAAAAATGCTATAGGGAAAGCGTTACTTTGCTCCACCCGCGGATGGAATTGCACAGGAAAACCGCATCGGATGAGCGCAGGTCATCAAGAGTGATGATCTTTTCAACGGCATTTGGGTTTGTGCGTAAAACCTCGTTGCGGTAAATTCCGGTGAGCAAACCGCATTGCACCGGCGGAGTAAATAATGTATCGTTCTTTTCTATGAAAATGTTTGAGATTGAACCTTCGGTAATTTCATCCTTCTCGTTGAGGAAGATATAATCAGCGATACTTTCTTCCCGCGCTTTTTGTGAATAGTGATCGTACAACACTCGCGAAGTAGTTTTATGGAACAAAAATGGATCCGATGAGTTCATTCTCACCGGCGCGATCTTGATCACTGATGGAATCCGTTGAAGTGATGTCTCTGCCGCTTCCACTACCGGTGAACCGCTGCGGGAAAGGAGCAATCGAACGCGGTATTCGGTGTGAGGACGAAAAGAACGTTCTGCGATTGTTAGCGCATCAGAAATATGTTCTTGATGGAAAGGGAAATAAAAATATACTGCGGAGTTTTTCAACCGTTCGAGATGTTGTTCTAAAAAAGTAAATCCATCATTCCACAGTATAGTTTCCAGTAGTCGGAACTCCGGTTGTTCATTCAGGAGAAATGCTGCTTTTAATCTGCATTCTTCAAGTTCCTGGACTGCATCTGAGTCGTACACAATGCCGCTGCCGACACCCATTTTTCCTTTGCCGTTCTTCAATTCAAGAGTTCTGATCGCCACATTGAAGACCGCTTCATCGTCCGGCGAAATGAATCCGATCGCACCGCAATAGACTCCCCGCTGATGCAGTTCCAATTCGCGTATGATCTGCATTGTGCGGATTTTCGGAGCACCGGTGACCGAACCACAGGGGAAGAGGGATTTGAAGATATCGTAGTAATTGATTCCATTATTCAATATTCCGGAGACCGTAGAGGTCATTTGCAGAACGGTATCATATTTTTCGATTGCATACATATTGTTGACGCTTACCGTACCGTTTTCACAGATCCTACCGATGTCATTTCTTAACAGATCGACGATCATCAGATTTTCACTCCGGTTTTTTTCGTCATTTTGCAGCCACTCGGACAACTGCTCATCCTCTATCATGGTCCGGCCCCGTTTGCAAGTTCCCTTCATCGGTTTTGTTATGATAGAGTTCCCTTTTCTACGGAAGAAGAGTTCAGGCGAAAATGATAATACCTGAGAATCTTCCATATTGATAAATGCGCCGAACGGTACATGCTGTTTCTGCCTTAGCGCAAAATAGAGATCGCGTGCATCTCCGGTGAATTCAAAATCAAATTTATCGGTGAAGTTCACCTGATATGTATCGCCGTTGACGATATACTCTTTCAGTTGGTGTAACTTCCGGTGATAGTCGACGTCAGAGATGGATAGAGAGGGATTCTGTACTTCAATTGTTTGACCATTGGAAATCGTAACGAGTTGTTCTTTTTCTATTTCTACCGGTGCATCAAACACGCCGAACCAAGCGAGGGGAAAAGAAGAGTTGTTCTTGAATGATGGAGCGATCGTCTCAAAATGATATCCGCATTCATAGCTGATATAACCTGCGATCCATTTTTTTTGCAGCAGATATTTATCGATTGCACGGAACACATTTGGGATATCGTCGAGAGTGTTTGCGGAGAGAATTTTGACTGGTGTATGGAAAAGAAGATTGCGTTGATTCTGTCCGTCCGTTCGGGATGATTCCAACAGAACGGAGTTTGGTTTCTGCAGCAGGGAAAATAAAAAAGCACGGTCGTTCGGCCGACCGTGCTTTGTATTTTCTTTCTGTTTATCCAACCAGCTGCTCCAAATTTACTTTCAGTTTCTGTATTGTCTGTTCGAAGTTTTGCTGTTTGTTCTTCTCTTTTTCGATCACATCCGGTGCTGCTTTGCCGACAAAATTATCGTTGTTCAATTTTGCCATCACGCCGCGCAGTTGACCTTCAAGGCGGTCTATCTCTTTTTGTAAACGGTCCCGCTCGATACCTGTATCGATCAAACCTTTCAGCGGAATGAAAATTTCCTGACCTTTTACAACGGAACTTGCAGCATATCCCGGCTTCGGCAGGGCGATACCGATGGTCATTGTCTCAAGCCGTAATAATTTTTGAAGAGAATTCCGGTTGTTCTCAAGGATCGTCTGTTTTTCGAATTCATTACAGCTGGCAACGAATTCTATTGTTTTGGACATGGGAATGTTCATCTCGCTGCGGATCTGCCGGACAGCCAAAATAACATTTTGAAGAAAATCCATTTGCCGTTCCACGTCCGTGTCGATCTGTGATTCGGTGGCTGACATCTGCGGCATCATCGTTTGCATTATCGTTTCGCTGCTTTTACGTTCGGACAAATGCTGGAAGATTTCTTCCGTAACAAACGGCATGAACGGATGAAGAAGTTTCAGTGTCTCCTCATAGATCTTGAGTGCCCGGTTAATGATTGTCCGTTTCAGATGAACATCGCTGGTTTCCTGAAGGCGGTTCTTTACGAATTCGACATACCAGTCACAGAAATCTTTCCAGAGAAAATCGTACAGCAATTTTACGGCATCGTTCACACGGAAATTGTCCATGGCGATTGTAACATCCCGTACGGTAGAGCTAAATCTCGAAATGATCCAGCGGTCGGTCATATCCTCCGAAACAGCAGAGGGGGCAATCACCAATTCACTTTCCGCCGGTAATTGATCGCGGTGCATCATCAGAAACCGAGCGGCGTTCCAGATCTTATTTGCAAAATTTCTGCCGATCTCGCATTTATCATTGTCGTACAGAACGTCTTGTCCGACGGGAGCCAGGAACAGTACGGTGAAGCGCAATGCATCTGCGCCGTACGTTGCGATGACATCAATTGGATCGGGAGAATTGCCGAGCGATTTGCTCATCTTTCGTCCCGACGAATCGCGGATGAGACTAGTAAAATAGACGTGGCGGAAAGGAACTTCGCCTTTGAATTCCAAACCTGCCATGATCATCCGTGCAACCCAGAAGAAAATAATATCCGGTGCTGTGACAAGAACATCTGTAGGATAGAAATATTTCAGATCGTCGGTTTCATGGGGCCAATCGTGAACGGAAAATGGCCACAGCCAGGACGAAAACCATGTATCGAGAACATCATTATCCTGCTTCAGATCATTTGCCGTATATTGTGAACCGCGAGCCTTCAGCCGTTCGCCTGCTTCCTGAATGTTCCGCGCAACAATGATGCTTCCATCGGGGAGATAATATGCCGGAATCCGGTGACCCCACCACAATTGACGCGAGATGCACCAATCGCGGATGTTCGTCATCCAATGCTCGTATGTTTTAATATACCGTTCAGGATAAAATTTTATCTTTCCGTCTTGAACTGCTTTCAAGGCCGGTTCCGCAAGCGGTTTCATTTTCACGAACCACTGATCCGACAAGTACGGTTCAATAACCGTATCACATCGGTAGCAATGTCCGACATTGTGGAAATGATCATCGGTCTTGATGAGAAGATGCATCTTTTCCAGGTCACGTAGAAGTTCGCGGCGGCATTCATACCGGTCTAACCCCTGATATTTTGCCGGAACATTTCCGTTCATCGTTGCGGACGTGTCCATGATGATCATTTGTGGAAGATTCAGACGTATCCCTGTTTGATAATCATTTGCGTCGTGAGCCGGCGTTACTTTTACTGCGCCGGTACCGAAGGCCGGATCAACAAAATCATCCGCAACAATCGGGATGATGCGGTTGGCGATCGGTACGATTGCTTTTTTTCCCACGAAATCTTTATAGCGTTCATCTTTAGGATTCACTGCAATAGCTGTATCACCGAGCATCGTTTCAGGTCGTGTTGTGGCAACAACGATGAATTCATCCGAATGTTCTATTGCATATTTAATGTACCAGAGATGACCGATGCTCTCAACGCTGTTTACTTCATCGTCGCTCAATGCGGTTTGTTCACGCGGACACCAGTTGACGATGTATTTTCCTTTGTAGATAAGGCCTTTGTCATACAATTGAACAAAGACTTCCTTTACTGCATTAGAGAGTCCTTCGTCCATCGTGAATCGCTCACGCTCCCAGTCGCACGAAACGCCGAGTGTCCGAAGCTGCTTGTTGATCGTTCCGCCGTATTGCGTCTTCCATTCCCACACGCGGTCAATAAATTTTTCACGGCCGAGCTCCCGTAGAGATGTTCCTTCTTTGCGCAAGGCTTTTTCCACGACATTCTGCGTTGCTATTCCGGCGTGATCAGTCCCGGGAATCCAGCATGATTCAAATCCCTGCATCCGTTTCCATCGTGTGAAAACATCCTGCAGCGTGTTGTTAAGGATATGCCCCATGTGAAGAATGCCGGTGATGTTCGGCGGGGGAATGACGATGGTATGCGGTGTTTTGTCGGGATTGATCGCGGCATGAAAGAATCCGCTAGATTCCCACCATTGATAGATCTTCTCTTCGACTTCTTTTGGATTGTATTGTTTTGCTAGTTCAGACATTCAGGTTTCTATTGTAGTGTTGGTAAAAGAAAGTGTTATCGTTCGAGCGCTAAACTTAACGCAGTCGTTAGTTTGAGAACATCTTTTGTTGTTTTATCCAATCTGTCACTGATGATCCGTAAAATATTTTTCAATATCACATACCCTATTTCCTTATCACTTTCAGCCAGTTGAAAGAAGGAATTCCGTTCCAGCACCGCAACAGTACACCGCGTTTTGGCGATCACGCTTGCGGAACGCTCGCTTTTTTCATCGAAGAGACCCATCTCGCCGAAGAACGCATAATCATCCGCCGTCAGTTTGTTCAGCATCTTATCACGCTGATCCATTCCGCTTCCGGAGATTTTGAGCAGGAGAGTGCGCGAGACTTCGACTACGCCGTCCAGCAGAATGAACATCTCATGCCCCTGTTCATTCTCTCTGATGATGGACGATCCATCCGCAATCGTCCGCATGGTCATAATGGAACGTACCTGTTCCAGTCTGTCTCTTGTCAAGCCGGTGAAGAGCGGTATCTTTTCCAGGAATTCGATATCGAGTGTTTTCATTCTAAAGTCCCCAGAATAACGGCAATGTCTTTTTTCTGCAGTACGTATTCGAACGGAGGATTAACGTTGACACGCGTTCCAGATTTTTCTGCCACGTTGATTCCGGCCTCACGAAATTTTCGTTCGATGAAGGCATCGATCGCCGATGTGTCGTGCGAAAGGATGTCGTTGAGGTTCACGGTCTCTTCTTCGTTGATCAGGCCGAGGATCGTCCAGTTCTTCTTTTTCTTGAAGTCAATATATAATTCACCGAATGTCTTCCCGACAAAATTTTCCGGAACGCCGATCCTGTGCACGTCGTTGCCCCGTTCGTAATCCAGCATTTCGCTTGCAACCTGAGCCGCACCGGGATATAAAATATTATTTGCCAGGAAGAATGCTGTATGCTGATCGCTGACGAACACCTCGTCCGCATTGGCCCTTTTAATGTGCTGACGATTCTCTTTGTTTATGATATGCGCACAGACCTTCAGTTTTGGATTGAGCGATTTCATCGTTAGAATGGACAGGAGTGTCTTTTCATCCGCACCGCTGTTGCCGGCATCCGGCACAACAATGGCATACGCGGCCGCCTTCACATTGGCGCGGTTCAGGATTGTTTCGCGTGAAAAATCACCACGCACAAATTTTATTTCAATATTCTGGAATGCATTAATGACTGTCTCGATCCGTTCCGACTGCGTTTCGTTCACCAGTACAACCTGCATCTGTTTGGTGTGATAACGGTCGAATATCCGGAGGACATCCTCTACCTGCGCATTCCATCCGCATATAAGTGTATGCTGTTTAAAGTCTATATCTTGCAAACCTTGGCTCTCCTTAATTTTTCGCGCAACGAACACGGACGAAATGGTTGCGGTAAAGAGTGATATTAAAATAACGCCGCTGAGTATCGTCAGCGAGGCAAAGATCCTTCCGAGTTCCGATTTCGGCACAATATCGCCATAGCCGACAGTGGCAACGGTAACGATTGACCACCATACAGCATCGCCGTAATTTTTATACTGATCGGCATTGGTGCGGTGTTCAAAAAAATAGACGACCGCAGCCGTGATATTAATAACAATGAAAATAGCAATCGTCATCTGCACGATCTGATTTCCGCGCAGGATCTTCAACACTTGTTTCGCTGTGGCCGTTTTTTTCATTGTACAGTATGCAGAATCTTTCCAACACCGGGAATCTCCGCTTCCAGAACATCTCCGGCGGTTACCTGTGCAACTCCCTCCGGGGTTCCTGTGTATATTATGTCCCCTTCTTCCAAAGTAAAAATGGAAGAGAGGAATGAAATCAAAACATCTATTCGAAAGATCATGTTCTTCGTATTGGAGTGCTGGCGTTCTTTTCCGTTCACAGTCAAACGAATCTCGAGGTTGTGTGGGTCGGGAACCTTCGAGGCTTCCATAAAAGATGAAAGCGGCGCTGATGTGTCGAATCCTTTAGAAATTGACCAGGGATTTCCCCCTTTTTTTGCTTCCGACTGCTTGTCCCGCATCGTCATATCCAATCCGACACCATAACCGGCCACATGCAGCATAGCCTCGGTTAGGGGGATATCTTTACCATGCTTGCCGATCAGCACCGTCAACTCGACTTCGTGGTGAACATTGTTCGACATTGCTGGCAGAATGATCGGAGTTCCACTTTTAATGACCGCTGACGTCGGCTTCAAAAAAATGATCGGTTCTTTCGGAATATCGCCTCCCATTTCTTTCGCATGATCGGCATAATTTTTCCCGACGCAAAAGATATTGTTGATGCGAAATTCTTTGTTTACGGGGAGGAGTGTTGTCGTTTTCATATAGAAAGAATATAAAAAAACTGGATGAGAATTGAAATAACTATGAAACTCTATCAATTTTAATTAAATTCAGATTAAGTTTTTATCGGGAGTATTTTTTGTGGCATCAACATATAAAAAAGCCGGCGTGAATATCGATGCCGGAGAAGAGGTCGTTCGCCGGATCAAAAGATCGGTCCGTTCAACGTTTACGAAGAACGTTCTGACCGATATCGGCATGTTTGGCGCTTTCTACGAGGCCAAATTCCCGGGCATCAAGCGACCGGTTCTGGTTTCGAGTGTTGACGGAGTCGGAACGAAGTTGAAGATAGCATTTGCGTTAAAGCGTTACGACACTGTCGGACAGGATCTTGTAAATCACTGTGTGAATGATATTGCGGTATGCGGTGCCGTACCACTTTATTTTATGGATTATTTTGCCACCGGAAAACTTTCACCGCATATTGCCGCTGATGTGATCGGCGGATTTGCGAAGGCGTGTAAAGAGAATCATTGTTCCATCATCGGCGGTGAAACTGCCGAAATGCCGGGATTTTATCCAGCCGGTGAATTTGATATTGCCGGAACAATCGTCGGGGTGGTTGATAAATCGAAAATAGTGAACGGCAAAACGATAAAGAAAGGCGATGTGCTGATAGGTCTTCCTTCGGCAGGCCTCCACACAAACGGTTATTCGCTCGCTCGTCATGTCTTGTTGCCGAAATTCTCTCTGAAGAAAAAATTTGATGAACTGAACGGAACATTAGGTGATACGCTTCTTGCCGTTCACCGTTCCTATCTTGGACCGGTGAAAGCGCTGACAAATAAAAATCTTGTGAAGGGGATGTCGCACATTACCGGCGGCGGGATCATCGGCAATACAATGCGCATTATTCCAAAAGGATTATCACTGAAGATCGATTGGTTCTCGTGGCAGCGCCCGTTTATCTACGACCTGATACAATCAACCGGACAAGTGCCGGAATACGATATGACGCGCACATTCAATCTTGGTGTTGGATTGGTGGTTATTGCTGATAAAAAGAATGTTGATGTCGCTATGCGTTTACTGAAGAGTAAAAAAGAAGTGCCGTTTGTTATGGGGGAAGTGTATTAGTTTTTCAACTCCTACAAATTGTTGAGTATATAAGGTTTTATATTCAACGACTCTTCTACTGCTTATTTTTCAAGCTATCCATTATTGCTGAAACATCCTGGATAAAAAGTTTCCATACCTCTGAATTTTTCGAAAGTTCCTCGGCCTGCGCTTTAAATTCTTCCTGCTTCAATCCTTTTTTCACAAAGAAATCTTTAACAGTGATCTGGTACGCTGAATCGGTCTGCTTTTTGATCATCTTTTCTTTTTCGTAAAGCAGAGTCAATTCCGCATAGGTGGTCACAAACTCTTTTTTGTACGATCGGGAGGGAACGGAAATACATCCTGTAAGAGAAATCCCGAATAATAAAATCCAAATCCCAATAATTCTGCGAATGTTTTTTCCTGTCTCGTGTTTTACAGTCTCAGATAGATGTATCTCGGAATCTAATAATCTCATTGCAATCTCTTTTCTTGATTATGGCGCCTATTCTTTCTATATTTGTTAACTTTTGTATTAAAATCATTCAATTTTACCTAAAAGTAAAGGATTTTCCCAGATTTATGGCCACTACTGCAGACCTCAAAAATGGTATTTTCATTCGTTTCAATAATGAATTACACATTGTAGAAGAACATCAGCACCGCACTCCCGGAAACTTGCGTGCTTTCTATCAAGTGAAAATGCGCAACATGCGGCATGGCCGTGTCGTTGAAAACCGTTTCCGCTCCGGCGAAGAAATCGAACTTGTCCGTGTCGAACGGAAGAAATTCTCTTATCTTTATCACGATGGTCAAAGTTTCAACTTCATGGACCAGGAAAACTTTGAACAGATCCCTGTTGAAGAATCACTTCTCGGCGAGGGTGCAAAGTATTTAAAGGAAGGGGAGATCGTTGAAATAATGTTTGACGGAGTACAACCGGTTGCGGCAGAACTTCCGTTCAATGTTAATCTCAAAGTTGTAGAAACGGGTCCGGGTGTAAAAGGCGATACGGCAACCGGGGCCACAAAACCTGCAAAAGTAGAATCGGGTGCGATGGTCAATGTTCCGCTGTTTATTAACGAGGGGGATGTGATCAGAGTCGATGTTCGCACCGGTCAATATCTGGAACGTGTGAAACAGTAACATTCTCACCATTCATCTTTTTTTGGAGATTCAATGGACTTAAAATATGTTAAGCAGTTGCTGGAGATGGTAGAAAAAAGTTCCGTCAACGAGATCGAATTGGAGGAGAAGGGGAACAAAATCCGCATAACAAAATCTGCTGTTCAGAACGTCATGGCTGCACCGCAATATCAGATGGCAATGCAGACCCAACCGGCATCGGCTGCTACACCTGCACCGGCCGCAGCGCCAAAACCGGCTCCTGCCGCCGAAGGGAAAAAATATCACGAAGTAAAATCACCGATCGTTGGGACATTCTACCGCGCGCCATCACCCGATGCCGCACCGTACGTTGAAGTAGGCACCAAAGTGAAACAAGGCGGTGTGCTCTGCATTGTTGAAGCAATGAAATTGATGAATGAAATAGAGAGCGATATTGACGGAACGATTGTTAAGATCAATGTTGAGAGCGGAAAACCGGTTGAGTACGGACAAGTTCTCTTTTTAGTCGAACCGTAAATTTTTATTCCACAGATGAGAGAATTTTGACTGATTGCAGGATCAATTCTCACGTATGTGGTTTTTTTATTTTGGAGTAACTGAGTGATCAAAAAAATACTCATAGCAAACCGCGGCGAAATTGCGCTGCGCATCATTCGTGCCTGTAAAGAAATGGGGATTAAGACCGTTGCGGTCTATTCGGAAGCGGATAAATATTCGCTTCATGTCCGTTTTGCCGACGAAGCAATCTGCATAGGCCCGGCACCCAGCAAAGAAAGTTATCTGAAGATTCCCCGTATTATTGCGGCAGCAGAAGTGACAGGAGCCGATGCGATCCATCCCGGATATGGATTTCTGGCAGAGAACGCAAACTTTGCAGATATCTGCAGCACATCGGGAATCACCTTCATCGGACCGACGTCCGAAATGATTATGGCAATGGGTGATAAGGCCTACGCGAAAGAGACAATGCGCAAAGCCAATGTTCCCGTTGTACCCGGCAGTGATGGCATTATCAAGGATGCAGAAGAGGCGAAAAAACTGGCAAAAGAGATAGGCCTTCCCGTTATCATCAAAGCAACAGCTGGGGGTGGCGGACGCGGAATGCGGATTGTCCGTGATTTTGATGAAGTGGAAAAATCATTCAACACCGCAAGCGCGGAAGCGGAATCTGCTTTCGGCAATGGCGGATGCTACATCGAAAAATATCTTGAAGAGCCGCGGCATATCGAGATTCAGCTGCTTGGCGACAAATTCGGTAATGTGATCCATCTTGGGGAACGCGATTGCTCGGTGCAGCGGCGTCATCAGAAACTGATAGAAGAATCGCCGTCACCGGCCGTGGATGAAGAATTGCGCGAAAAGATGGGAAGCGCAGCTGTACGCGGTGCAAAAAGTGTGAAATATCTCGGTGCCGGAACGATCGAGTTTTTACTGGACAAGAACAAGAATTTCTATTTCATGGAAATGAATACCCGTATCCAGGTAGAACATTGCGTTACGGAAATGGTTACCGGAATCGATCTGGTAAAAGAACAGATCAATATTGCCAACGGAAAGAAACTTTCCGTGAAAAAAGTAAAAATAAACGGACACGCTATTGAATGCCGGTTGAATGCAGAAGATCCGAACCACGATTTCCGTCCGTCGCCGGGCAGAATCACCAGTCTGCACTTTCCGGGTGGGAACGGCATCCGCATTGATTCACACGTGTATGCGGATTATCAGATCCCGCCGTACTATGATTCGATGATCGGCAAATTGATTGTTCACGGCAATACACGTGATGAGGCGATCAATAAGATCATCATGGCACTCGACGAAACGATTATTGAAGGGATCAATACAACAATACCATTCCACAAAAAAGTGATGAAGAGCGACATATTCCGGAGCGGCATATTTGATACGAAGTTCATCGAAACATTTCAGTTCAAAGATTAACGCTGGTGGATGTTGCAGGCGGCAGGATTAATGACAGTAAGTTCAAAGACGTTTGAATATCGGAATCTGCAACGACTAAACTAAAAACCGAACAATTTTTTTAACTTTATTTTGCGAGCATACCATGAATTTTCCCGAAAATCTGAAATACACCAAAGACCACGAGTGGATACGCATTGAAGGAAATGTCGGAACGATCGGCATTACGGAATATGCCCAGGGCGAACTTGGCGACATCGTATTTATCGAGCTTCCTTCAATCGGCAAGAAGATCGAAACCGGTCAGGCATTCGGTACCGTTGAAGCGGTGAAAGCAGTGTCCGATCTTTACTCTCCGGTAACCGGTGAAGTGAAAGAAGTAAACAAAGAGATTCAGGATTCACCTGAACTAGTTAATAAAGAATCATATGAACGCGGTTGGATGATTAAAGTAACGCTGGCCAATGCCGACGAAGTGAAAAACCTTCTTGACGTTGACGCATACAAAAAACTGATCGCGAAATAAGGAGACCATCTATGTCAGTCAATATCGTTGAACTACTCGGTGCAGACGCAAAGAGTCTGCTCGATCACAAATGCACCACAATCCCGAAAGAATCGATCCATCTTCCGTCGCCGTCGTTCGTTGACGATATCTTCATGCAGACGGACAGACCAACACCGGTTCTGAAAAGCCTGCAGCAGTTGTTTGGTGCCGGACGTCTTGCAAACAGCGGCTATGTTTCCATTCTTCCGGTTGACCAGGGAATTGAACACAGCGGCGGCGCATCATTTGCAAAAAATCCGATTTACTTTGACGGCGAAAATATCGTGAAACTTGCTATCGAAGGCGGATGCAACGGTGTTGCGTCCACACTCGGTGTGCTTGGTTCTGTTGCACGGAAATATGCACACAAGATACCGTTCATTATGAAATTCAACCATAATGAATTCATGTCATACCCGAACACGTTCGACGAAACATTGTTTGCCAGCATCAAACAGGCTTGGGACATGGGATGTGTTGCCGTTGGTGCAACTATCTATTTTGGTTCCGCCGAATCACGACGTCAGATATGGGAAGTTAGCCAGATGTTCCAGCAGGCACACGATCTCGGTATGGGAACGATCCTGTGGTGCTACACGCGCAACAATGCATTTAAGACCAAGGAAAAGGATTATCACGTTTCAGCCGATCTTACCGGTCAGGCGAACCATCTTGGCGTGACGATTGAAGCAGACATCATTAAACAGAAATTGCCGGAGAACAACGGCGGATACAATGCGCTGAACATGAGCGGTTCGAGTTATGGTAAAATCGATAAACTTGTGTATGAAAAATTGACGACCGATCATCCGATCGACCTTACCCGGTATCAAGTTGCAAACTGCTTTATGGGACGTGCAGGACTGATCAACTCCGGCGGTGCTTCCGGAGCGAACGATCTTGCGGATGCAGTAAAAACGGCAGTGGTCAACAAACGTGCTGGCGGTATGGGTCTGATCTCGGGACGCAAGGCATTCCAAAAACCGATGAAAGACGGTGTTGCAATTTTGAATGCAATACAGGATGTATATCTTTCAAAAGAAATCACTATCGCATAACATAGCCGGCCGGTTGTCAAAAAGGGCGACCGGCCTTTTTCTCATATCGATTCATTGGTATATAATTACATTTCGAAGCGTCAGCTGCTGCAGTTTGCATCGTGACGCTTTTTTATTTTTATGAAACAGTACACGTGCATTATCTTCGATATGGACGGAACATTGACGCAGACGAATCAGCTGATCTATGATTCATTCAATCATGTTGCCGGAAAATATATTCAAAAGAAATTAACGGAAACCGAGATCCATAATCTCTTTGGACCTCCGGAAATAAAATGCATAGAGAACATGATCGGTCCGAAGCATCTTGACGCTGCCATGGATGATTATTACAATTTTTATGCGGCGCATCATAACAGTCTTGCAGCTGTCTATCCCGGTACCAGCGATGTGCTGGAGTATCTGAAGTCGAAGAATGTCATCATCGGATTGTTCACGGGCAAAGGAAGACGCACGACCGATATAACACTCGAACAATTCGCAATTACTTCGTACTTTGACATTACAATCACCGGCGACGATGTGGACGAGTTCAAGCCGTCCGGTAACGGGATACGGAAGATTCTTGACCGGTTCTCGCTCGATCCGGCAAACGTGCTCATGGTAGGCGATGCAGTAGCAGATTTCAAAGCGTCGCGCGAGACGGGAGTCGATATTGCCTCTGTTCTCTGGGATTCCTACGGTAAAGAAGAAGTGTTGAAATTATCGCCTGATTATTTTTTCCACGATGTCCGGGATTTTTTTGATTGGCTGAAACAAATCTATTCATAGATACACACTATAGTTTGCTCTTAACGGGAAGCCGTATGCAGAAAATATTTTTTTTGTTGTTCATAGCTGTTCTGTCGTTGAACGCTCAGGTCGACATCTTCGGATTGCGCACTTATGCGAACGATGATGAATACCGTCCGCCGGTCGTTGCAAAGAATGAACAGATAACAATCGAATTTGATGTGACAACATCGCTGCCGCCGAATCTGAATATTATTTTCAAACATGCGTCGAAAGATTGGATTGCTGACAATAACATATTCCTCAACTATCAGCCGAAGACACGTTCGGAAAACCTGTCGTATACAACTGCACCGGCTGGTGTATATCACTACACATTTCGTTATAAAAATTCATTTCCGAATAACAGAAATTTTGCTGAGTTCGTGTATTCGGGGAATTATCTCTATACCATCATAGACAGGGATGCGAATGACAAGGTATGTGCGGAAGGGAAATTTATCATTGCCGAAACATCGGTTCCGGTAACCATGAAGATCGAAAATAAATATCATCCAGACTATGCTTCGCCGATGAACCAAATGAACACAATTTCTGTCTTTGTGACGCTGCCGTCGGAATATACTGCGGCTGACGAAACCAGTATCTATCAACCGGACGTGCGGACTGTAGACATCATCAGGAATTGGAACATCGATCAGCCTGCACGGATCGGTATGGACGACAGGGATTCCCAAACTTTTGTCGAGGGTATCACGCAATCGGATAGAACATTTTGGAAACGGGATATTCCGACCGGCAATGAATACCGACGGATGGATATTTCATCCGCATCGTTCTATCCGAATAATGCGCTTGTCGTATTGAAGGGCCAGCCTGATGTCTCTCGTTTCCAATGGCAATCTAAACCGGATGCGAATGGTGCATCGAAATTGAAGGCGTTTACGGGGTCAAATTCAGATTATCTTGAAGTGGAAATGCGGCTCCGGCTCGCGAATCCGCCGGCGAAAAAAATATTTCTTGTAGGTGGTTTTACGGAATGGAATGTTCTTCCCGAGTATGAAATGAAAGTTGATTCGGTGACGGGGTTATTCAAACTACGCTTGTGGGTCCGTCGCGGCGTTCACGATTATCAATATGTACTTGGTGATATTGACGAAAACGGGAAAGTCATTCATCAAGACTGGTTTGCACTGGAAGGAAACGATTGGAGAACGATTAACCGCTTCACGGCGTTAGTATATTATCATGACCAGCGGTTCGGCGGATTCGACCGTGTGATTGGTTATGTTCGCGGAAGAAATCCCGGAACAAGCGAAAACAATAAAAGTACAACAGTTACAAATCCGCTGTCGCAGACGTCGGAAACTCCTTTCAAATTACAAGATCGCAAGTGAGTATATGAATAACAAAAAAATCAATATCGGTGTAATCGGAGTCGGCCATCTCGGTTCGCTTCATTCAAAAATGTATGATGAGATAGAAGCTGCGCAGTTTGTTGGTGTGTTCGATGTGAACGAGGAGAAACGGAACGAGGTTGCAGCAAAATACAAAGTACGGTCTTTTGCATCCATCGACGAATTGCTGAAGAGTGTAGACGCGGTAAGCGTTGCCACAGTAACCATGACGCATCATGCTGTTGCAAAACATGTCTTAATGGCCGGAAAACATGTACTGATCGAAAAACCGATAACAACGACGCTGGCAGAAGCGGACGAATTGATTGCGATTGCGAAAGAAAAGAATGTTCTGATCCAGGTGGGGCACATCGAACGGTTCAATCCCGCGATCGTTTCCCTTGAATCGTACCAATTAAAACCGATGTTCATTGAATCACACCGACTCGCGCAGTTTAATCCCCGCGGCACCGATGTTGCCGTTGTGCTCGATCTGATGATCCATGATATAGATATCATTCTCAGTCTCGTCAATTCGCCGGTAAAACAGATTGATGCAAGCGGTGTTGCCGTTGTTTCGGATACTCCGGATATCGCAAACGCGCGATTGCAGTTTGAGAACGGTTGCGTTGCCAATGTTACCTCAAGCCGGATTTCCCGTAATAAAATGCGCAAAATGCGGATGTTCCAGAGCAATGCCTATATTGCGATCGATTTTCAGCAAGGAAGCGCCGATGTTTTCAGACTTGGCAATGAAGGCGAAGGGAGCATTTGGTCTACCATGCTGCTCGGACAGATCGGTGAAGGGAAAAAGAAGCGCAGCATTATTTACGAGCAGCCGGAAATTAAAAAGATCAATGCATTGAAATATGAACTGGAATCGTTCATCAATGCGATACAAACCAATTCGCGTCCTATTGTCAACGGTGAAGACGGAAGAATGGCGCTCGATGTAGCACAGCAAATCATGAATAAAATTCAGGTGCAAAAATTTAATGTGTAGCGTCCTTCTCGGGGATCACGTTCTTACACAAAAAAGAACAAACCCTGTCTGTGTAAGTGTCCGGTACCGGAAATTCAGCAGCAGAATTATCGTCGTATGAAAATTGAAATCACAAATACTTTCCTGAAAAAAATAGGCGCGGTTGCCGATGCACGCAACGTGGAAGCGTATGTGGTTGGCGGATATGTGCGGGATAAACTGCTGGGGAAGGAAGTGAACGATATAGATATTGTCGTTGTCGGCAGCGGAATAGAATTTGCCGAAGCAGTTGCCGTATCGCTGAAAAAGCGGAAGATCGTTACGTATGAAAAATTCGGTACTGCTATGATGCCGACCGAAGAGGGGAAGATCGAATTTGTTGGTGCGCGAAAAGAGAGTTACAACCGCGAATCGAGAAATCCGTTGGTTGAAGTTGGTACGCTCGAAGAAGATCTTTCACGCCGGGATTTTACGATCAATGCACTTGCACTCTCGATCAATGCGCAGACATGGGGCGAACTGACCGACCCGTTTAATGGTCAGATCGATCTCCGCGACAAGATCATCCGCACACCTCTCGATCCGATGACGACATTCGACGACGATCCTCTCCGGATCATGCGCGCCGTGCGTTTTTCTGCGCAACTTGGATTTTCTATCGACGAGAAGTCCCTTGAAGGGATTCCAAAGATGAAAGAGAGGCTTGCGATAATTTCGCAGGAACGCATTACCGAGGAATTCATGAAGATCGTAGCAAGTCCGAAGCCGTCCGTCGGATTACGCTTGATGTTCGACACCGGCGTACTGCACATTGTTTTTCCGGAAGTGGCAGAACTTTCCGGCGTCGATCAGCGGCAGGATCATCACCATAAGGATGTGTTCCTTCACACGTGTCAGGTGCTGGATAACATAAGCGCGATGACGGAGAACATCTATTTGCGCCTGGCTGCCCTGCTGCATGATATCGGGAAACCGAAGACGAAAAAATTCATCGAGGGAATAGGATGGACATTCCACGGACACGAGGAGATCGGTGCCAGGATGGTAAAGCATATTTTCCGCAGGCTGAAACTTCCGCTTGAGCATGTTCCGTACGTTGAAAAGATCGTACGGCTGCATCAGCGTCCCATGCAACTGGTGGACGAGCATGTAACGGATTCGGCTGTGCGAAGGATTTTATTTGAAGCAGGGGAGGAGATCGACGATCTGATGCTTCTTTGCCGCGCCGATATCACATCGAAGAATCCGAAACTTGTAAAACAGTATTCCGAGAATTATGATCTTGTGTATGCCAGGATGAAAGAAGTCGAAGAAAATGATAATCTTCGCGCATTTCAACCTCCTGTTCGTGGGGATGAGATTATGCAGGTTTGCAATCTTCCGGCTGGAAAACTCGTGGGTGTTCTCAAATCAAAGATCGAAGAGGCAATTTTGGACGGCCGGATACCAAATGAACATGATCCGGCACTGCAGTATCTTCTTGAGATTAAGGATGAAGTAATCAAAAACAGCGCAACCGCGTTACTTGAATAGCCCCGGATTTCTTCGAAAAAATTTTCGAAAATAATCGTATATTCATCTTAAACAAGCAGTTCTTGAGAGCGTCTAAAGAGTAAGATTGATGAATTTCCCTGTAACTTTTGGTGTAGAATATCGTTACAATCATTTAGTTTTGTTAAATATCGGAGAAAGAAATGAAAAAAATCCCCACAATTGCGCTGATTTCGCTGCTTTTTACCGTAGCAACCCTTTCACAGGAGAAATTGACGCTGCAGCAAGCAATCCAGACCGCACTCGAAAAAAATATTGATGTTATCCGTTCCAAGAACACAATGCAGATTTCTGATGCCAACGTAACAGTAGCATACGGCAATTTTATTCCTTCTCTATCCGCTTCTGCAAGTATGGGGCGAAGCGGTTCGACCACAACAACATCAGGCAGAGATCTTGTTAACGCCAGCGGTTCTGTAAGTGCAGGGGTGAGTGCAAATGTGACTTTGTTCGACGGTTTTCGCAATACTTCGTCATTAAACAGAGCAACATCATCCGCTGATGCAGCGGCATTCAACTACGCAAAACAAAAACAGAACACTGTGCTTGCTGTTGAACAATCCTACCTTACCGTTCTTCGGAACCAACAACTTTTAATTGTAAGTCAGGATAACCTTAAACGTTCGCAACAGCAGCTTTCACGCATTGAAGAATCGAATAAAGTTGGTGCATTGGCAAAGTCGGACGTGTACCGGCAACAAGTGCAGACAGCGAATGATGAACTGGCATTGATCAATGCCCAAAGCAATTACGATAATTCAAAACAGGATATGCTGTATCTTCTGGCACTTGACGTGACCATGGATTATAATTTTGAAGATGCATCGGTCCTGCAGCAGATAGCAGGGTTAATCTCCGATTCATTGCATCAAGAATACGCCGACTACAACAAACTTGTGCAGGAAGCACTGGAAGCCAGACCCGATTATCAATCGTCCTTATTGGCAAAACAGATATCTGAAAACGACCTTACTATTTCCCGTTCCGGTCATTACCCTTCATTAAATTTGGGCACCGGATACAGTCTTGGTGGCAAAGATTTCGGAGTGATGAAAGATGCGAAATCATGGAATTGGAGATTATCCTTATCCATTCCTATCTTCAACGGCTTTCAAACCAGCACAGCAGTTCAAACAAGTCAGTTGAATTATGAATTGGCTGAACAACAGCTTGAACAAGCAAAACGCAGTGTTGCAAAAGATGTGAAGTCATCGTTGCTGAATCTT
Source organism: uncultured Ignavibacteriota bacterium (assembly GCA_903861125.1). Lineage (GTDB taxonomy): Bacteria > Bacteroidota > Ignavibacteria > UBA10030 > UBA8401 > UBA8401. The sequence continues at coordinate 77,774 of CAIOTF010000042.1, read as the reverse complement.
GAAACAGCGCGCAAACGGTATGATGTTTCGTTGAAGAATATGAAATCAGCCGAAGAAGACCGGCGCATTGCAGAAGAACGGTATAACCTCGGTTCAAACACGCTGCTCGACCTGCTTGTGGCAACAGCGAACTATACACAGGCAATAAGCAATAAAGTATCATCATCGTATGATTTTGTTTTCGCGAAACTGCAATTCAGGATCGCGGTTGGAAGAGAAAAATACTAATTATATTATTTCAAGGGGTACACAATGGCAAACGGTAAAAAAAATAAAAAGAAAATTTTCATCTTCTCCGGCATCGGTGTTGTTGCAATTGTACTGGTGCTTGTTGTCGTTCTCGGCAGCAAAAAGGAGAACATCATTACGGTCCAGACCGAAAAAAGCACTCGCCGCACTATCACTCAGGTTGTGAATGCTTCCGGTAAAATTCAGCCAGAAACGATGGTGAAGATCAATGCTGAGGTCAGCGGTGAAATCACGGCGCTTCCTGTGAAAGAGGGGGACAAAGTAAAGAAGGGCGATCTGCTCGTCCGCATTAAACCGGACCAATATCAGGCGCAGGTGGATCGTGCCGAAGCAGGTCTGCAATCAGCTCGTGCAAATATGAATTTATCGAAATCGAATCTTGAAAAAGCGGAATCGGAATTCAAACGCGCACAGGAATTGTATGAGAAAAAATTACTATCCGATCAGGAATTCATCGCGCTAAAGACGGCGTTCAGTGCTGCAAAATCGCAGTTTGAATCTGCACAGGCCGGAGTCCGGCAGTCCGAAGCATCGCTGCGAGACGCAAAGGAGAGTTTGGCAAAAACAACGATCTATTCTCCAATGAACGGAACGGTTTCACAATTGCTTTCCGAACTTGGAGAGCGGGTCAGCGGTAGCAGTTTCACACAGGGAACGCAGATTATGACCGTTGCAGACTTGGCAATGATGGAAGCCCGTGTGGATGTCGGCGAGAATGATATCGTTAATATATCGATCGGCGATACGACACGAATAACCATTGATGCGTATCCCGATAAAAAATTTGTCGGGACTGTGTATGAGATCGCGAATACCGCAAAATCAAAAGGTCTTGGAACACAGGAGGAAGTGACGAATTTTGAAGTGAAGATCCGTGTTTTGAATAAGGATATTGCCTTGCGTCCCGGTATGTCTATGACCGCTGATATTGAAACGGAAACTAAGAGCAAAGTTGTGTCTGTTCCGATCCAAAGCGTTACAACCCGCGCACCCAAAGGAAAAGAAGGCGAAAAACCAAAAACCGAATCCCAGCAGGGTCCGGGCGGTGGTCTTTCGATGAATGAAAAACCGGTCGAGTGCATCTTTATAGTGGAGAACGGCAAGGCGAAAATGGTTCCTGTGAAAAGAGGCATCAACGACGAAGGATATGTTGAGATCTTGACCGGCATCAGCGAAAATGCTGAAGTGGTAAGCGGTACATATAAAGCCATCAATCGAGAACTTGAAGACGGGACGGTAATAAAAATTGAGAACTCTGCCGCGAAATTTGCTATGGGCAAACCGGGTGAAAATAAATAATACGGCCGACTGATGACAATGAAACGTAAAGTTCTTATTCTTCTTATTATTGCGGTTGTGTATGGTGTTGCACAAATGGACAGCACCGGCATCAGACTGATCAATCAGAAAAAATATTCTGAAGCTCAATCATTTTTTGAATCGGCAGTAAAGAAAAATAAAAATGATGCGGAATCGCATTATTATCTTGCCGTTGCATTAATGCTGCAGCAGAAGCACGATGATGCTCAGGACGAAATCGATGAAGCGATCGACGTGAATGAGAACGTTTCACGGTATCATTTGCTGAGGGGACAAATTCTTGGTCAAAAAGCAATGACGGCCAATGTGTTATCACAAGGTTTAATGGCTCCAAAGATTAAGAATGCGTTTCTTCGTGCATCGGAACTTGATCCGGCCAACGTTGAAGCCCGCGTGGCGCTCTATAATTATTATGTCATTGCTCCCGGTATCATGGGCGGAAGTATTGAAAAGGCATTCGATCAGGCGAATGAAGTAGTGAAGTTGAATCCGTTTCGCGGATATCTGATGCTTGCAAATTATTACGGCAGAGTTAAGAAAGATACCGTTGTAGCTGAGAAACAGTTAAAAAAAGCGATAACAGCCGAACCGGAACGAGGGAGCGGCTACAAGCAGCTTGGATATCTCTATATGAATTGGAAACGATTCGATGAAGCCCGGGTTCAAATGCAAAAGTTCATCGAAACCGAACCGAAGAATCCTGATTCATATGACAGCTTCGGAGATGTACTGAAAGAAGAACAAAAATATGACCAAGCGATTGAAAAATATCATTTTGCATTGTCGATCGACAAGGCATTCGGTGCATCAATCTATTCTCTGGCCGAATGCTATGAACTGAAAGGTGAGAAACAAAAAGCTAAAGAAACGTTCCAATGGTTTTTAACCGTAGAACCGCAAGGCCGCCGAGCGGACGCAGCCCAAAAAAAAATCAAAGAATTATAAGGACCCTATGCATCCAGTTATCAATATCAAAAACATTAAGAAGACGTACGTGATGGGAAGTGTCGAGGTGAACGCTCTTGTCGACGTTTCCGTGCAGATACAAAAAAATGAATATGTTGCAATCATGGGACCTTCCGGTTCCGGAAAATCAACGCTGATGAATGTGATCGGGTGTTTAGACACACCGACCTCGGGTTTGTACGAGTTCAACACGGTGAATGTTAGCGACATGAACGACAATGAACTTGCCAAAATCAGGAACAAAGAGATCGGGTTCGTTTTTCAAACATTCAATTTACTGGCGCGTTCGGATGCCCTTCACAATGTAGAACTTCCGCTTATCTATTCCGGCATGAAAAAAACGGATAGAAAACTTCTTGCCGCCGAAGCGCTGGCTCATGTGAAACTGGAAGACCGGATGCATCATAAGCCCAACGAACTTTCGGGCGGTCAGAGGCAGCGCGTAGCTATTGCAAGGGCTCTAGTTACCAAACCATCGATCATCCTTGCCGATGAACCAACAGGAAATCTTGACTCGAAGACCGGTGTGGAGATAATGGGCTTATTTAACGAACTGCATGCTCAAGGAAACACCATTATTCTGGTCACACATGAAGAAGACATTGCGCGTCATGCCCATAGGATCATCCGCCTGCGTGACGGTTTGATAGAAAGCGATACGATCGTAGAAGACAGAGTGCTGCCCGGTGCGCATGCATAACAATATTTATTTTCGCCAGACGGTAATATTATGAGACTGACAGATTTTAGCTATGAGATAAAAGAGGGACTCGGTATCTCGTTTCAGGCAATCCGCGGCAATAAAATGCGGTCCGTATTGACAACTCTCGGGATTGTGATCGGTATCGTATCGGTCACCCTAATGGGAACTGCCATTGAAGGAATGAGCCGGTCTTTCAACGAAATGATCTCAAAGATCGGTGCTGACGTTCTGTTCGTGCAAAAGTTCTCATGGTTTTCCAGTCAGGAAGATTTCGAAGCGTCGCGCAACCGTAAAAACTTAGATTTGAGACAATTCAAGGCAGTTCGAGAACAAGGGTCAACAATAGCGGCCGTAACACCATTTACTGCTACAGGCGTACCGATCAAATACCGGAGTTTAAGTTCAGATAGAATTTTTTTAATTGGCGTAAACGAACAGTATATGCAGGTCGGCGGTTTGAATATGGAAATGGGAAGATTCTTTTCAGAGACAGAATCGAACGGTTCCCGTCCTGTAGTTGTTCTTGGATATACCGTTGCCGAAAAACTCTTTCCGAACGAAACGCCGCTTGGGAAATATGTAAAACTTGGTTCTTATACATTTCGTGTTGTAGGAGTGATCGCTAAGCAGGGAAGTTTTTTAGGAATGGATATGGATAATCAGGCACTCATACCGATCACGAATTTTCTTCAACGATACAGCAACCATCGCCGCGGAATTGAAATTCGCGTTAAAGCAGCCAACATTAATGATCTTGAGAATACCAAAGAAGAATTGCGCGGAATTCTCCGCAAAGTACGCGATGTAAAACCCGGTGCAAAAGATGATTTTGCAATCAATCAACAGGAGATGTTCATCCAGACTTTCAATCAGATCGGCGGTGTGATTGCAGCGATAGGTTTGTTTATTACAGCTCTCTCACTGTTTGTGGGTGCCATCGGCATTATGAATATAATGTTCGTTTCGGTTACCGAACGTACAAAAGAAATCGGAATCCGGAAGGCGATCGGTGCAAAACGCTCTACGATCTTACTGCAGTTCTTAATTGAATCTGCAGCGTTATCGCTTATCGGTGGTATTATCGGAATCATTATTTCGTACCCCTTAAGTTTGCTGATCAATCAAGTACTACCGACCTCGATGCCTATTTCCGTTGTCGCAATAGCTATTCTGATCTCGTTGGTTGTTGGAGTTGTTTCAGGATTTTTACCGGCAAATCGTGCGTCAAAAATGGATCCGGTTGAAGCATTACGCCATGAATAAAATTATTGGAAAGTAATTATGCAGCTGCAGGAAAGTATCGGAATGGCGATGAATGCGATCCGCGTGAACAAGTTGCGGTCCGTATTAACATTGCTCGGTATTGGTGTCGGAGTGTTTTCCATTATCGGAGTGATGACCTCTATGGGTGTGCTGCAGAACGCGATCGAAAGCGGTGTGAGTCAATTGGGTGCGAATACATTTCAGATACAAAAATATCCAATGAACAACTTCGGGGATCATGACCGTTCCCGAAATCGTAATAGAAAAGATATTTCTTATGAGGAAGCAGTTTTATTCATAGAGAGAATGAATCTGGCAAGAAATGTCGGATTGGAAAAGTGGACGGGTGGCAAGGTCGCCGAATATAAGAATATCAAAACAAATCCGAGCGTGGGAGTTGCCGGTGAATCTGTTGACGGTTTGGCAACGAATAATTGGAATGTAGAACAAGGACGCTCATTCAATAGCCAGGAGATGCAGTCAGCAGCACGGGTTACGGTGATTGGCAGCGATGTTGTTAAAAAACTTTTTCCTTTCGGGAATCCTGTCGGTGAGGACATCCGCGTTGATGGTGTTCAATATAAAGTGATCGGTACGTTGGAAAATAAAGGATCAGTGCTTGGAGGCAACCAGGGGAATATGATCATTATTCCGATCACAACCCATATGAATATTTACGGTAAAGACCATTCGATTAATATCATGGTCACTACGCGCGATCAGAAATCCTATAATGATGTTCTTGAATTTTCACGCGGCGTGCTTCGGGTGATCCGCCAAGTACCTCCCGGCGAACCTGACGATTTCGAAATATTCTCGAACGAAACGGTCATTGCTCAATTTAATGAAACAACATTCTTGATCAAGATCGGCGCGGTAGGCATCGCGTGTATCGCGCTGCTTGCAGCAGGTATTGGTATCATGAATATAATGCTTGTGTCTGTCACGGAAAGAACCAAAGAGATCGGAATTAGAAAAGCTTTGGGTGCAACGAAGTACAATGTGCTTTCTCAATTTTTAACCGAGTCCGTCGTTTTTAGTCAGATCGGCGGTGTGATCGGCATCGTTACTGGTTCTCTCATGGGAAATATTGTTTCAATCCTGCTTACATCTCCGCCGGTGTATCCATGGAATAATTCTGTAGCGATATTGCAGACACCGTTCCTGGATTTTACTGCATTACAAATGAATATTACAGCATTAATCTTCTGTTCGTTTATCGGAATCGTGTTCGGCGTGTATCCTGCTTGGAAAGCGGCAAATCTTGATCCGATTGAAGCACTACGGTTCGAATAAATGATGTAGTCCATTCATTTAAAACGGATGGTACACCAAAAATGTGCTGAAGCGGATATCGGGCATGTCCAAAAATAGGACGCCATTCTTATCTACGTGTGTTTTACCTGAAACAATCTGTTGTTGAAATGCTCCAATAAGGGAATTACTGTATGCAGATCCAAGAGAGTATTGGCATGGCGATGAATTCAATCCGCGTGAACAAATTACGTTCCGTGCTGACACTGCTCGGAATTGGAGTCGGGGTATTTTCCATTATCGGCGTGATGACGGCGATGGGTGTTTTGCAAAATGCCATTGAGAATGGTGTCAGCGATCTGGGAGCCAATACGTTCCAGATTCAAAAATATCCGGCAGTAAATTTCAACGACAATAACCGCTGGAGATACCGTAACCGGAAGAATATCTCCTATGATCAGGCAGAGATGTTCTATGAAAGAATGAAATTGGCAAAGTATGTCGGCTTGGAAGTGGGGGAATGGGGAAAAGTAGCAGAATATAAAAACATAAAAACGAATCCGAGTGTCAATGTGATGGGCGAATCCATTGATGGTATGGCGACCAATAACTGGAATATCGACATCGGACGATCGTTCACCAATCAGGAATTACAGTCGGCAGCCAATGTAATCGTTATGGGAAGCGATGTTGTTAAAAAATTATTCCCGATCGGAAATCCTGTCGGTGAATTTATCCGGGTGAATGGACGTCAGTACAAAGTTATTGGTACTCTTGCAAGCAAAGGAGGGATGTTGGGCGGGAACCAGGGGAACATGGTGGTGATTCCGATTACGACACACCTGAATACATACGGCAAGGAACATTCCGTAAACATTATGGTGACGACACGCGATCAAAAATCGTACAACGAAGTGTTGGAATTATCCCGCGGAGTTCTCCGGACGATCCGCCACGTGCCGCCCGGAGAACCGGATGATTTCGAGTTCTTTTCCAATGAAACGATTATCGCGCAATTCAACGAAACGACTTTTATGATTAAGATCGGTGCTGTCGGAATTGCGTGTATTGCTCTTCTTGCGGCTGGCATTGGAATCATGAATATTATGCTTGTGTCCGTAACCGAAAGAACAAAAGAGATCGGCATCCGGAAAGCTTTGGGTGCAACGAAATATAATGTGCTTACACAATTTCTGACCGAGTCCGTCGTTTTCAGTCAGATCGGCGGAATCATCGGAATAATAACCGGTTCAATTATGGGGAACATCGTTTCAATATTGCTTTCATCGCCGCCGGTCTATCCGTGGAACAACACCGTTGCTATCTTACAGACACCATTTCTGGATTTTACGGCGTTACAGATGAATATCACAGCTTTGATTTTCTGTTCGTTCATCGGAATTGTTTTTGGAGTATATCCTGCCTGGAAAGCGGCAAATCTCGACCCGATTGAAGCATTGCGGTTTGAATAAGAAGTGTACGCAGAACGTTAATGCCCGCGACCGATGAGGAAACGGGCATTTTTATTTTTGAAGTATGCTGACCACATTTTGGTCGAACTTTGGCAGTTCGCCGTTTTGTTCTGCCAAGCGCTGATACTTTGCAAAGAAATCCCCGACGCCATTCTCCAGACAATCTGTAAGGGAATCCCTTCCGAGTTTTTCGTCTATCGAATAAGCCATCAGCAGACCTGCCGTTGCGCCGTAGTTTTTTTCGTATGATCCAGATAGGTTGGAATTCATGATCAGTTCGCGCGCTCGTGCAGGGGAGATGTCCGGAGCGGAGAGTTCTTTCAGTGCATCGTTCAAATCGGAAACGGATCGCCGTGCTGAAGCGATACGGTCTGCCGGCAATTTTCCGCCGTTTCGTTGCTGCAGAGAAATAAGATACGCAAATCCCTCGTTCTGGCTGAGTTCTGCAAGTGTCCAATATGGTTCCGGTTTGTATTCGTTCGCTCTCCAGACCGGTGCGGTTTGCTGGTACATCCCGAATACTGCGTGGAATGTCTCATGTGCCAGTGTGCTTAACATATCAACAAATTGAATCTGCGGATCGCGGATATATTGGACCGAACGGGTCAGGTTCACGACGATCGTCAATTCACCATCACCTTCGGCGACGAAATACGGAACATTATTTCTCCATGCGATTGTTCGAACAAAAGCAGCAGCATTTTCGTTTCCCAGAGCAACAAAATACACCGGGATCGATGCGTTGATGCGTGAATGCTGAGGGAAGAACGGTGCGATGGTGGCAAGAACGCGTCTATCCAGATTCCGCCGCTTTGAATCCTGCGTTAAAATTTTTATTTGCTGAAGATACACCGCCGTTGCACTTAATCCGAACATATCGTTGGCCAGACTGGCACCGTTCCGGAACCGTTCAAGCTCGCGTGCAAATGTTTGCGTTGAGTACGGCTCGCGTGCAAGCAGTGCGCTTGTTGCCGCAGCGATCTGATTTCCTTTCAGTTCTGCTACGCGGTTGACATTGGCGATCTTTCCTTCGCTCAGTTCAAGCAACGCATCCACGGAGGAGAAATCCAACCGGAGAGTGATGTTGAACGCGTTCTGCGAATACAAAGGAAGAGTGCAGAATAATGCCGCAAGCAACAGATGTGTGAAAATATTTTTCGTTAAAGACACATGGGCCTCAAAAAATCTCCTGCAGATCAGAGCTGTAACAGGAATCTCTGGAACCGTTTGAAATTATGATATGGTAATATAATTAAAATCGTACAACAAAAAAGGCATTCTGAATAATCAGAATGCCTTTTGTCAACTATCCGTTTCCGAAATCCAAAAAGAATCCGGAACCATTTGCCGATGTTACTTTTTCTTTTTTGGTGCAGGTTTTGCCGGCGGCACGGGTGTTTCTTTCGGTGATGCCGGTTTTGCTGCAATGCCCTCGATTTCATCGGCCAGAGCATTCGCTTCGTACAATTTACGCATCGTTTCGATCATCACTCCTGGATGAACAGCCACGGCGCGGTTTTTTTCTTCTGAATACAGGAAGCGGCCGGGGAGGCTCTCAATATTGCCGTCAAAGATCAGTCCGACAAGTTCCGCTTTTGCATTTACGACCGGTGAACCGGAATTACCGCCGATGATATCATTGGTGGTAACTAAATTCATCGGTGTAGAAAGGGTCAGTTTATTGACGCCGTCCTTGAATCGCTGCGGTAATTCAAAATCTTTATTGTTCGCATAACTGTATGCGTGGTCGTATAAACCATACATAGTTGTAATGCTTGGTGCGATCGTACCGTTCATCGGATAACCTTTTACTTGTCCGTACGAGAGACGGAGCGTGAAATTTGCATCCGGAGGAAGTTCTTTTCCATATGCCGCAAAGCGTGCTTTGCCTGTTGCTTCACTTGACATGGAGATCAAACCGGAAATATTCTTATCCTGCCACGTACGCATTTCATCGCCGATCGGAACTATTTTTCGTGCAAGTACGATCATCGGATCTGTCGATGCGGAAATCTCTTTTTCTCCTGCTTCAATTAATGCTTTGCGGAATGCAGGATCAGCGAGTTTTGTGCCGGTCACATACATCTTAGCGGCTTCAGCCGGTGTTTTTCCGTCGAGAACAGCCATCACCCAGGGATCGTTTGCTCCGAGCATTTCGATCGCTTCCTGGAACCGGTCTGCCATCAATACTTCTTCCATATCAGGGTAGACCGGTGCGGGAGAATAAAGATTTTCGAGAGTTAATTTTACCATTGCATCCTGAAATTGCGGCATCCGTTCACCGTTCGGTTTTTTTGATTCATTTGCATAACGGGCTATCGTTAATGCGCGTGAACCGAGCGAACCGCTCAATCCGCGGTATGTAAGTTCCTTAAACCGTGACCGCGTCCGCTCCATCGCCGTTGATATCGAATCCCATGCCCAGGCATATTTTGCTTTCAATTCAGGATTTGCATTGATTCTGTTCAGAAGGTCCATTTCATCACTTTGTTTTTTTGCCATTAAATTTTTGTCAAGTAATCCCTGGTATTCACCGGTCATCGCTTTTTGCGAGTTTTCATATCCAAAAAGCATACCGTCTGCACGGCGGCGCTGTTCCTCGCCGAGCGTTGAAAACTGTTTCAAGACACCGATCGTACGCTTGATTGTTGCCAATCGTGCGGGATACTGATAATCGCGCGAATATTCGATCTGTGCATACGTTTGCTGACGGTTTGTTGAACCGGGATGTCCGGATGTAAAGACTAATTCTCCGTCTGCTGCACCGGCGGTCTTCCATTTTAAGAAATGAGCAGTGTTATATGGCTTGTTATCTTCATAGACGCGGAAAAAACACATATCAACATCGTACCGCGGGAAAGTGAAATTATCCGGATCGCCGCCGTAGAAAGCGATCTGTTTTTCGGGAGCCATCACCAGACGAACATCGGTGAATTTTTTGTAACGGTAGATCCAGTATTCTGCTCCGTTGTATAATGTTACGATATCGGAACGCAAACCGGTCTTTTCGTTACTCTCTTTTTGCAATTGTGCCAGGGCAGCCCGGCGGGCCATCATAGCTTCTCCGCCCGATTTACCGGCGATTGCCGCCATCACTTTGTCGGTGACATTTTCCATCTGGGTTAATACGTTGAGTTCAAGATCGACGCATTTCACCTCTTCAGCTGCAGTTCGCGCATAAAAACCAGTTTTGATATAATCTTTTTCCGGTGTGGACATCTTCTGCAGTTGTCCTGCGCCGACATGATGATTTGTCATCACGAGCCCGTTGGGAGAAACGAACGATCCGGAACCGCCGTCGTTGAAGCGGACGGAAGAAAGGCGCACATGATCGAGCCATTCCTGCGTAACGTCGAATCCGTATTTATCCTTCAATTGTTTTTTTGGCGGATTGTCAAATGTCCACATTCCCTCGTCGGACAAGGAAATGCCGAAGAGAACGAGAAGAAGAATGCCTGTATTGCGTAGATATTTCATTTTTTCCTCATAAATAAATTGAAAAGTTGGGTTGTTTGTATTGCATAGTGAAAAAATTGTTATTACGACTTCATCCGTTTCCCTTTTTCCTCTTCGGTGAATATCCAACCGACGATCTTACCTGCATCGATATCGTTGAAGTTGGACCAGTATTCCATCGTACGGAAATTTCTTGAACTGGTGTCATTGGCAATATGATGTTCCACTTCCGTTTTGATTTCGTGCAGACGGGATTTCCATTGATCCATGTTTGCACTTCTCAGATCAATCCAGCCGGCGCGTGACCATTCCTCTATTGAAGAGGGAGTAATGTTCAGCTCGTTTATGCCGCGGTAGGCGGGAATCTTCACTTCGTTTCCGCGCAGCAATGTTTTTCCGTCGGGAAGCAGGATCGGGATACCGATGGAGACGATCTGCGAACGCAGTGCATCATCATGGGTGATATATTTTGTGAGGTCGTCCGAAATCTTTTTTGCAGGCGTTTTCAGAACAACATTAACCGTACCGTACACTTTCCGTAAGAGATGTGCTTCGTATAAAAGTTTTGAAAGACGTGGCGGACCGAGCATCTCGAATGCCACACTGTTGGTATTGTGTTCTTTTTCCAATTTTTTCATCTTCTCCAGCGCCCCCTGGAACATGAATCCGGCACGGTAGGTAGGCGAGAGTGTTGCATTGTCCAGCGCGTTGATGATATCGTGTCCGGTATTGCCGCCGCGGATCTCATATAACACTGATTCGGCGATCTCTTCCGGAGTGACAAATTCCATTTGGCCCGGTGTTGCAATTGCTTCAAATTCTCCGCGGGAAAAAATACCGTTCTCACCGGTATCAATGAAGACGGATTTAAGTCTTTGACCCGTCGCCTTCACATTTCCGTCCATTTTGAGTTTGAATTTTCCTTTCAGTTCAATTCCGTGGTCGGGTGGACAATCGTACAGATCGATTGGTTTTCCGCGCTTGGCGATCTCACCGTATGCGATTTTTTTCCAAGCGATAGCGCCGGTCGGTTTGATTTCTTTCGTGATGGGAGCATCAGGGGTTCTTCCCATTAAAAAGAGAAGCATCGTATGTGCGCCGGCAACAACGGATTTGGATAGCAGAACACGCGACGGTTTTTCTTCGCTATGCGTGTAGGGAATGTTCAATCCCATTCCGCCGGTGCCGCTTGTACCGATCTTCACATAGATTCCTGTTTTGGCAACATTCATTGAGCGATAGAAAATCTGCACATGACGGATCAATTGCGGTGTATACTGCGTTGCAAGAAGACGTTCGACAGTCTCACGCAAATTTGCAGCGTCGTTCTTTAATGCGATCACAACATCGCGTGAACTTTGGAAGATATCCTGGTAGGCGATGGCCGTTGCAGAATTGATGCAGTCGATCACGACATCCGGTTTATATTTGTTGATGAGTTGAAAAAGGGCAGATCGTTCCAGCACTTCCGGTGTAAGTTCTTCAATAACATCGTCGAGAAATTTTGTCCGCTTATGCGCATCTGTGAGAATTTCCTCGCGGTTTAAGTCCTTAAATTCGTTCCGGACGAAAATATTACCCCACCACGGCACAAAAAAATTCTTTCCCGCTTTGGGATATTCTCTGCGCATTGTTTCGCAGGCTTCTTTTGCTTCTGATTCTTTCAGTGAGGTGAGGATGATTTTTTTTGGTTTTTCATCCATTAATTGGCGGCAAATTGCGGAACCGACAAGGCCCCAGCCGCCGAGTACGAGCACGGATTTGTTTGTTATTACCATAAGGAACTCTTTTTTTAAGAGTGGAAAAAAGTAGTGTATTTTTCGAAAGATGTTTGCTTTCGAAATATTTTGTGCGTAAAGATACGTCGATTTCACAGAAAGAGAAAGTGAATTGTTGCATCGGAAAACAGTCCCTGTATTGATTAAACGAGTGTTTTAATCATCCATTACTTAACTGAATGTTTGCATTTATTCAAGACAATATTGACTTGTTTTTCTAAAATATCGTCTCACTTTGTTCCGGGAAATTGTAATTCTTATACATTGGTATTGATACGGTTGAAGTGTGATTAGCGGGTATCGGACCGGAACGGATGGTTGAGCGATCATAACCGGAAGTAAATTCGGATGCAACCAAGAAAATTATTGTAATGACAAGATTCGTATCAAGGCTCAAAAAATGGAATGATTTACTGGTGTCCAAAAAAATTACCAAATTGATACGACGCCTTGTCAATAAAAAATGCAGCAATGTGGCGGAGGCAAACCGCTGTTCCAATCTTTGAAAAAGTATATAGTGTCGCTAATCTTGTTCATCCTTTTATTGTTTTTCACCATTAAATAAAGTAAGTTTGTTCATTCAAAAAAAATAATTATCAATAACAATTCTATACGACATGGATCAAGCAGAAAAACTCACCCGGCCGATTGTTCAACAGTTAGACGATATCTTAGGTACACCATTCAAAGTTCTTGACGACGGATTCATCCGCGTTGTGGATTATATGGGAAGCGATGAATCCATCGTGCAGGCAGCGCGTGTCTCCTACGGAAAAGGAACAAAAAAAGTCAGCGAGGACCGCGGACTGATACGATATTTGCTCCGCCACCAGCACACCACACCGTTTGAAATGTGCGAAATAAAATTCCATGTGCGTGTGCCGATGGATTGTTGGCGGCAATGGATACGCCATCGTACAGCGAATGTGAACGAATACTCCACGCGGTATTCTCTGGCCATTGATGCATCACAGCGGGCCGGTGCTGATCAATGGAGAATGCAGTCGAAGGATAACAAGCAGGGGAGCGAAGGATTTTTTGATGCAACAACCGGGGAAAAATTTTCCGATCAGGAACAACAACTGCAGAATATGGCACGTTCAGTCTATGAGGAGCGTGTGAATGCAGGGATGGCACGCGAACAGGCAAGAAAAGATCTTCCGCTTTCAACATATACGGAAGCGTATTGGAAAGTGGATCTGCACAATCTGCTGCATTTTCTCTGGCTGCGGATGGATCCACATGCGCAGTACGAGATCCGCGCCTATGCAAATGTGATCGGAAACGAGATCGTCAAACGATGGGTGCCGACAGCATGGGAAGCATTTCAGGATTATAAGATTAATGCGTCATCTCTATCACATATCGAAATTGCGATTATTAAAGCATTGAACACCCACGGAAAAGATGCCGCCGTTGAGGCTGCACGTTCCTTCGGGTTGCTGCCCGCAGCGGGCCAGGAAATTAAAAGTAACCGCGAGCGCGGCGACGTTGAATCAAAGTTTGAACAATTGGGAATCCCTATTCCCTGGAAGTGATCGATGAAGATCATTCTCATCGCGGCGATGAACAGCAAGCGGGTCATTGGAAAGAATGGTGCAATTCCGTGGCATATTTCCGACGATCTGCAGCGCTTCAAACAGATGACGATTCATCACACAGTTCTGATGGGACGAAAGACATTCGAATCCATCGGAAAGCCTCTTCCGCAGAGGAAAAATGTAGTGATCACAAAACAGCCGTTCATCGCGGACGACGTTGTAACATTCCCTTCCCTTGACGCCGCTTTTTCCGCACTGATGAACGAAGAAAAAATCTACGTCATCGGCGGCGGCGAAATCTTTCAACAAACCATCGACCTTGCCGATGAACTTATGCTGACAATTGTAGACGATGATACTTCGGGAGATACATTCTTTCCTCAGTACGAACATCTTCTCAGAAAAAAATTTGTGTTGTTCAGCACTGAAGACCACAAAGGATTCCGGTTCCGGGATTATAGAAAAATATAGATCTACAATCATCGTATCCTGCTGCAATTGATAAATTCTGATATTCAGGATATTTATCTGCATTTCTGCGGCCATTCAGAAAAAGTGAATTATTTGAGCAACTTTTTGCTCCTTTTCCAATCATATAAGTGATGAAGCAGCCAATTTTCACCGATGAACAACTTGGAATCCGTTTCAAAAATGGCGATGCCGAAGCGGTCACGCTGATCTACGAACGTTATAAGAGCGGATTGTTTTTGTTCTGCGTTCGGCTGCTTTCGGATCACGCAGCCGCCGAAGATGTTGTGCAGGAAACGTTCGTGAAAATGATCGCTGAACGGACTCATCTGAAAAATCCGGGTTCATTGAAATCATGGATGTACATTATCGCGCGCAATGAGGCATTTACGCAGCTGCACCGGAAAAAAGGGATCAGAGAACTGAACGAGAATGATGAGAACATCTTTCAGTCCGATCCGCCTTTGACCGAATTTGAATCCCGTGAGCGCGCGGTGATTTTGGAAAAAATGCTGGATCAACTGCTCCCACAGTACAAGGAAGTATTGATGCTGCGGGAATATGAATCGATGACGTATGACGAGATCGCGGTAGTTACAGGCACAACAGTCAGCGCCGTTAAATCGCGGCTCTTCAAAGCCAGGAAAGCATTGATGGAAAGACTTGAACCTTTACAAAAAGCGAGTGCACTATGACACAAAATGAAGAACTTCTCCAGCGTTGTTTTGACGGCGACGTGAATGATGAAGAGATGAAAAATCTTTTCGTTGTTCTCTGCAAGGACGGCGGATTGAGGAATACTTTCCGGTCGTTGCAGAGGCTTCGGCGAGACTTACATTCCATTCCGGTGCCGAATGTTTCACCGGCATTGGATGAACGGATTAAAACATTGAATAAGTATTCATTGTTGCGTCTGCTGCCGGACAGACCGTCGTTGAAAAAATTTGCAGCGAAAAAAATCACAATGTCCGTTCCTGCAATTGCCGCGGCTCTTCTGTTGATGGTGATTGGGAGTTATTTTGCGGCAACAACAATTGAAGTTACGCCGAAACCGGAAACGGAATATGTCTACGTAGTAGAAATGCCGGCGTATGTCGTTCAAAGCAGCTATCAAACGATAAAAAATAATTAGGGGGCGTATCTATGAAAACACTTTTCTATACTGTAACAATTTTTTCTTTGAGTCACTTCGCATATTCTCAAGTTAGTGATAGATTCTTCAGTGCGAACGTACCGGATATTTCGGCTAGTGAACAGCAAAAACAGGGTGGTTCGATCATCGGAACGGTTATTGACATAATCGACCGGAATCCCATCGACAATGCAACGGTCGAGATTTTAGGCACCGGATTGAAATTCAACACTCTAAAAGATGGTCAATTTAAAATTTCGAATGTTGCCCAAGGCTTTTATCAGGTGCGCGGAACAGCCGCAGGATATGATCTTCAAACGCAAAACAACTTGTATGTTGAGGAGGGAAAACAGGCCACCGCTTTTTTCATGTTGAAGAAGATTGGATTAAAGGAAACGGTTGAGAACGCGGACACATCACCGGTTCCCATCAGCACGAAATCACCCAGTTATCCCGATGAAGCTAGGAAAAACGGCGTTCAGGGGATTTTCTATTTCATGATAGAGATCTCGGAGACGGGATCTATCGTTTCGGCAAAATGTGCAGAGCGGAATGTGTATGCTGAAGAAGGTAAACTGAAAGATGCGCAAGTAATTCAAAAATACACTCAGGCTGTAAATCAAATGGAGAAAGAAGCACTTGAATCACTTTGGCAGTGGAAATTTAAGCCAGCGATGAAGGATGGAATACCGATTAGTTCCCGTGTAACGATTCCCGTAAAGTTTAAATTGGACTCTTCACCTAAAGAAGAAAAAAAGGAGAAGAAGTAGCAAAGGAAGGTGGTGAAAACAGTGTGGACGTTTATTTCACTTCCACGCTGCTGGTAACAATTGCACCGGCCGCTTCAAGTGTTCTGGAAACTGAACAATATTTTGTAACAGAAAGCTCAACCGCGCGTTGGGCTTTTTCTTTTGGCACATCTCCCTTGAATTCGAAATGGAGGTGGACGTTCTTCCAGAGATTCGCATCCTTTCCCGTTTCACGTTCTCCTTCAATCGTCACAGTCAATTCATACATTTCGATTCGTTGTTTCTTTAAGATGGAAATGACATCAATGGAACTGCATGCCCCGGCCGCTGCAAGCAGCGTTTGCATCGGACGAAAACCTTCGTCATCGCCTCCGCCCCCTTTGGAGTTGTCGAAAATGATCGTGTTTCCATTTTCATTGTCCGCTTTCATTTTATAATTGGCGTTGATGCGTTGCAATGTCACTTTCATACCAAAGCTCCTTTTTTTTTGAAATATACAAAACATTTTCTCGTTTCCAATTCACCTGCCTGTTTTTCAGGAACGGATCCGACAGAAATTCTGTTCCAATAGTAACGGCGAAAAACCTGATACTTTATTGCGTTGATTTTGCCGGGAGCTTTCTCTACTTTTGAATCGACAAAAAGGAGTCTGTATGGAGTTTATCTCAAACGAATTGGTCTGGTTTCTATTTGGTCTTGCATTGATGATCGGAGAGATCATCACGCCCGGCTTTGTGCTTATCTTTTTCGGCGTTGGTGCATGGTTGATCTCGTTGCTCTTGTGGTTTGGAGTTGCAATCACATTTACGACACAATTATTTTTCTTTTTAATTGCGTCAGTTTCTTCATTGATGCTCTTCCGGAAATACGGCAAGAAGTATTCCCACGGCAAAGTGTTGAAGCCTGATGCTGCAAGTTCCATTGATGATATTCGGGGGGAGAAAGCTGTAGTATTGTACGACATTCAGCCGATCATTGGCGGTAAAGTAGAATTTCACGGCACGTTATGGAATGCTGAATCCGATGTGCCCATAAGCAAAGGTGCCTCTGTAGAAGTTCTTGAACGGAATAATCTCACATTAAAGGTAAAACCTATCCAATAAAAGGAGTTGCGCTATGGAAGTTTATATTCTTTTAGGTCTCATTCTTTTTGCATTCATTCTTCTCGGCAAGACAGCACGGGTTGTGCCGCAGAAAACAATTTTTATTGTTGAGCGTCTTGGAAAGTACAGCGCCACGCTTGATGCTGGTTTCCATATTCTGATACCGTTCATCGACCGGGTTGCCTATAAACATTCCATGAAGGAAATGGTTATAGATGTTCCGCCGCAGGGTTGCATTACGAAGGACAATATCAGCGTTGAAGTTGACGGGATACTCTATCTTCAGATCACCGATCCGGTGAAAGCATCATACGGTGTGGATAATTACATTTTTGCCTCGACGCAATTGGCGCAGACGACCATGCGAAGCGAGATCGGAAGGATCGATCTTGACCGGACATTTGAAGAGCGCGATAAGATCAATCAGGAAATCGTAATGGCGGTCGACAAAGCTGCCGCTCCGTGGGGATTGAAAGTGACGCGACATGAAATAAAGAACATCGTTCCGCCGCCGAGCATCAAGGACGCAATGGAAAAACAGATGCGGGCCGAACGTGAAAAGCGTGCACTTATTGCTGAATCGGAAGGTGATAAGCAGGCAAAGATCAACCGCGCGGATGGCGATAAAGCTGAAGCAATTGCAAAGTCCGAAGGCGAGAAAATGAAACGGATCAACGAGGCAGAAGGACGTGCGCAGGAAATTGAACGCGTTGCTCAGGCTACTGCACGGGGAATCCGTGAGATCGCCAATGCCATCAACGACAAAGGGGGGCTAGACGCCGTGAATCTGCGGATCGCCGAACAATACCTTGGTGAATTCGGCAAACTTGCTCAGAAGAACAATACAATGATCATTCCATCCAACTTGTCCGATGTTGCTGGAACGGTTGGAGCAATCGCAAAGATCTTTTCAGGGATGAGTCAGCAGCAGACGGCGGAAGAAGTGAAGAAGAAGTAGAACACATATTTGTGACCGTCACCTTTGCGGTGACGGTCATACCTTACCAGTTAAAAAGCAGAACCGAGATTGATCGTAATAAAAAATCCGCCGAAATCTTTTTTACGTCCGATTCTTCCATTAGCATCCTGCAGACTGACGATCCCTCCGCTGAAAGGAACGTAATAATACCGGATGTTGATTCCCGATAAACTTCCCGTGTCAGCACCAAAATACGCCCCAAGACCGATAAAACCTCCGGCGGTGTAATACGTGCGGGCGTATCCAAGACTATTAAAATACTCTTTGTCGTATGGTGAGGCAAAAACAATAGTCGGTCCTGCACCTGCATTCACATATGGACGAAAACTGTCGGTAATATCATCTGCAAATAAACGATACTGAGCACCGAATAAAACCGGCATCATCAGAAAGCGGTTGATCTTTCCCGGGACGAATGATTGCCCCCAATAATCATAGTACTCAATTTCATTATCATCTTTCGATTCTGCGATTCCAAGTGTTACCGTTCCGGAGAGATAGCGTGTATATTCATGACGGAAAAATCCGGCAACCCCGAAACCATTATTCGACAAGAGAATATCAACGCCCCATGCATCATCCATCGTTGAATGGTGCGGCTTAATTGCGTCGGGTTCCGGTGACGTAAAGACGATCGACGAATCCCTGCTTTGCGCCGAAAGCATTGAAACCATAAGAAGCAGTACCGATAATATTTTTTTCATATCAACCTCACGCGTTAGAACCTTCGAACAGTGATACATTTTCACGCTGCTGCGTTATTCTACACTACATAACGCACATTTAAGATAATGAGTTTCGGGCATAGAAGGAAGCGTTGGGTGATCCGGTGCAGCACCGGAGAACTGCAGTAATTTAATCCTTCTGCCTGCTTTGACACTGCTCTCCTGAACAATGTTTAAAAAATTGTCGCGGTCGATATGATGCGAACACGATGCAGTCAGAAACATTCCGTTGGGTGAAACAAGTTTCAATCCGTTCGTATTGATCTCTTTATATCCCTTGATTGCAGTGGAGACTGTTTTTCGGCTTTTGGTGAAGGAGGGGGGATCGAGAATAACAATGTCCCATTGTTTTCCCGCTTTTACGGATTGATCCAGGAATTGAAAAACATCGGCGGTATGAAACTGAAGATTGCCGAGGTTATTCAGCGCGGCATTTTCTTTTGCTTTCGCTATCGCTTCTTCCGAAATATCAACGCAGTCAACGCTTTTTGCTCCGAATGCCGAAGCGTAAAGTCCAAAACCCCCTTCATTGCTGAAACAATCGAGCACCGTTGCATTCCGGGCAAAGGTTTTTATCATTGTCCGGTTCTCGCGTTGGTCGAGGAAGAAACCGCTTTTTTGTCCGCCGAGAATATCAACGGAGAATTTAACGCCGTTCAATTCTATGGTGGTGGGAACAACGTTTCCGCGCAGAAGGTTCTTCCGCAGCGGAATTCCTTCAAGTGTGCGCAAAGGAGATTCGTTGCGTTCTACGATTCCTTGTGGACGGAACAATTTTTCGAGCACATTACAGATCGATTCAATGCGGAGATCCATACCGATAGAGAACGTTTGGACCGAAAGATAGTCATTGTATTTATCAATGATCAATCCGGGAAGAAAATCGCTCTCACCATGGACAACGCGGTATGAACCGCTTTCCGGAAAGAGTTTTTTCCGTAATTCATACGCATTACCGATTCTTTTTTCAAAAAAGCTTTCGTTTACCTCTTCAATCTGCGGGGAGAGGAAGCGGACGGCGATAAGGGAAGAGGCATTGAAGAATCCGATGCCAAGAGACCTTCCATCGCTTCGTAGAATCTCTACAACGTCGCCGCTCTTCGGTTCACCGGTGATGCGCTGTATCTCGTTACTGAAGATCCATTGATGGCCGTGTATCAGCCGGTGGTCCTCATTTTTTTTAAGAATAATGTGTTGTGCAAGTGTACTCATATCTTCAAGGTATCAAGAAATTTATGATTATCAAACAGACCTAACGATGCAAAATCGACATTTTTTCCCAGCTCTTTTTTCGTTACATTTTATGTAATGGAAACGACAACTACAAAATTTCATGCCGGATATGTGGCATTAATCGGTGAACCGAATGTCGGTAAATCGACGCTGCTCAATACGTTGCTGCAGCAAAAGATTTCGATCGTCACCAATAAACCGCAGACAACCCGCCATAAAATTCTTGGCATCCACAGCGGAACCGGTTACCAGATTGTCTTTCTTGATACACCGGGCATTATCAAACCGAAATATCTTTTACAGGAAGTGATGATGCATTTTGCATCGCAGGCGGTGGCGGATGCGGATGTGGTGATGCTGCTTGTTGATGCGGAAAAAGTGAAGGACAGATCATACGACAAAAACAATGATGCAGTAGAAAAGATAAAAGCGGCAAATAAGACGACATTTCTTATCGTCAACAAGATCGATCTGCTGCGAAAAGAAGAAGTTCTGCCAATGCTTGCCGACCTGCAGTCGCTCTTTCCGTTCGATGAGATCATTCCCCTTTCTGCCCTGACAAAATTCAATACAAACGAATTACTGACAACGCTGGTGAAATATCTTCCGGAAAATCCGCCGTATTATGATACAGAGATCGTCAGCGACGCACAGGAACGATTCTTTGTGAGTGAAATGATCCGGGAAAAAATATTTGAGCTTTACGAACAGGAGATACCGTATTCAACCACCGTTGATGTAACTGAATTTAAGGAACGGGAAAAGGGAAAGCATTACATCTCCGCAGATATTGTGATCGAACGGAATTCGCAGAAAGGAATCCTTATCGGCAAAGAGGGACGGGCATTAAAACGTCTCGGCAGTCTTTCCCGCAAATCGATCGAAACATTTCTCGGGCATGAAGTATTTTTGGAACTGCATGTGAAAGTCCGGAGCGACTGGCGCGAAGATAAGAACTGGCTCGACCGGTTCGGTTACAAAGAGGAATAAAAAAATCTACGTTCAAACAAAAGTGAAAATTCCGAACATCTGATTTCAGACTATTACGAGGTATACCATGGCGACCATTAAACCATTTCGCGGAATTCGATACAACCAAATGAAAGTGAACATTTCCTCCGTCGTCGCACCGCCGTACGACGTTATTTCACCTGAACAGCAGAACGGTTTCTACGATAAGGATCCGTTCAACGTTATTCGTCTCATTTTGGGAAGGGAAGAAGACCGGTATGCGGCTGCCGCAGTAACGTACGATGAATGGCAAAAAAAGGATGTTCTGCTTCGTGACCTTACTCCGTCTATCTATCCGTTAGTACAGACTTTCAAAACAACGGAAGGGAAAGAAGTGCAGCGCAAAGGATTCATCGCATTGTGCCGTCTGGAAGAATTTGAAAAGAAGATCGTGCTTCCGCATGAAAAAACATTGTCGAAAGCAAAAGAGGACCGGTTTAAGTTATTCAAAGCAACCAGTTCGAATTTCAGCCAGGTGTTCAGTCTGTATTCCGATGCGGGAAAAGAGATCGATAAATATCTGGACCCGGTTCATTCAACATTTCCGGTGCTTGATGTTCAATTCGAAGATGTCCGGAACCAGCTCTGGCAGGTTCTTGATATCTCAGTTATCGAAAATATTGCAGCGTTGATGGAACCAAAACAGGTGTTGATTGCAGACGGACATCACCGGTATGAGACCGGTCTGGCGTACCGTGATCTGATGCGGTCGCAGAATCCGAACCATACCGGCAATGAGCTCTATAACTACATCATGATGTTCTTCACCAATCTTGACGATGAAGGACTGGTGATCTTTCCGACGCACCGTGTTGTTCACAGTCTGCCGAATTATGACGGAAACGCTTTAATGGCAACACTGCAGCAGCATTTCAACGTGCAGGTCTATCCGACACCGCAGATGATGATGGATGCGCTGAAACAATTTCCTAAATTTGCCTACGGTTTTGTCTCGAAGCATTCCGCGAAGTTCTTTGTTGCATCGCTGAAAGACGAATCATCGCTGAACACGCTGGTGGCGGACAATCTTCCTGCCGAAGTGAAAAGTTTGGATGTTGTGCTGCTTCACAATTACATCCTCCACAATCTGCTCGGCATTTCGCAGGAAGCCCAGGAAAAGAAATTGAATATCCATTACATCCAAAATGTTCATCACTGTGTGGATGAAGTATCAAGCGGCGCATCACAAATTGCATTTTTTGTGAACCCCACAAGAATCGAGCAGGTACGCGATGTGACAAAATCCAGCAATACCATGCCGCAAAAATCAACGTTCTTTTATCCCAAATTGATATCGGGCTTGGTGTTCAATAAAATGAAAGAGTAGTTGAAAAATGTCTGAACGCTTAAAAGTAATTCTCGCTTACATCGCAATATGCACCATTTGGGGCTCAACCTGGCTGGTGATTAAAATTGGTCTTCAAACAATGACGCCGCTGCTGTCGGCCGGGCTGCGCTTTGCGCTGGCAGGAATGATCCTGTTCATCATCATCCGTATAAAAAAAATACCTATCCCGTGGAATTCTTCTACACGTTGGTTTTTTATTGTCACTGCGTGCACATCATTTTCATTTCCGTTCGGTCTCGTATATTGGGGTGAACATCAGATATCGTCGGGGATGACGTCGATCCTGTTTGCAATGTTTCCTCTCTGGGTTGCGATCATGTCCAGCATTATGATCCCGCAGGACAGGATCACCGTTCCCAAAGTGATCGGCGTTTTGCTAGGATTTTCTGGTGTGGTAACAATCTTCTATCATGATCTTCGATTCGACGGGAACGTATTAACATTGCTGGGAATGGGGGCGGTGATTCTCAGCGCGATGATCCAGGCATTTTCAGCTGTATTGATAAAGAAATTCGGGCACGATATCAGTCCGTATGTTGTTAGTTTTGTTCCGATGTCCATCAGCGCGGTGATATTGCTCATCGGCAGCGTAGCCATCGAGGATTTCTCTACTGTGCAATTCACGCCAATGGCGGTCTTCAGCATTTTCTTTCTGGCGATCTTTGGTACGATCGTAACATTCGTCAGTTATTTTTGGCTTTTAAAAAGGGTGGAGGTCGTTCTGCTTTCACTGACTTCGTTCGTAACGCCGGTGATTGCTATTTTGCTCGGAGTATTCATCCTTAATGAAAAAATATCCGCTCAGTTGTTTGCCGGGGCGTTTCTTGTTTTTCTTGGTATTGCCTATGCAAACATCAGCGAAATTCGAACGCTGTTCCGCAACCGCTTTCCGTAAAGAACTTAATTCAGTCTTTCAATTTATTTTGTGAAGATGGTTAATGATTATGGAGGCTGCATTTCTGCAATGTAGTATCCATTTCCGTGTGGTACTGTTTTCAATGCTCCGTACAATCCGGAATCCTCACAGCGGTTGGTATACCGCATTTCATATTTTAAACTTGAGTCCACTCTCATATTGTTTTACATTTGGCTGACACAAATTTCTCATCACCAATTGTCAATCGTATGAATGCTTTTCCGTTCCTGCTTGTTGCGTTGTGCGTCATGGTGATTATGTACCGTTACTATAGCGCATTCATTTCCGCAAAGATCATCGCCTTCGACGATTCACGGATCACGCCGGCATATCAATTCAATGATGGACAAAATTTTCATCCCACGAACAAATGGGTTCTGTTCGGACATCATTTTGCAGCGATTTCCGGAGCAGGTCCGCTTATCGGTCCCGTTTTGGCGGCCCAGTTCGGATTTCTCCCGGGGTTTCTCTGGCTGCTGATCGGCGTTGTGATCAGCGGCGCAGTACACGACTTCACAGTTTTAGCTTTGTCCATCCGCCGCAACGGTAAATCACTTGCGGAAATAGCACGTAAAGAGGTGAGTCCTCTCGCCGGTGCAATTGCTTCCATTGCAATTCTGTTTATTATCATCATCGCGCTTGCCGGACTCGGAATGGCGGTGACCAATGCATTGCATGAAAGTTCGTGGGGTACATTCACTATCGCTATGACCATTCCGCTGGCGCTGTTTGTCGGGTGGTATATGAATAATTTCCGCAAAGGAAAAATTGCCGAAGCAAGTTACATCGGCGTGTTTGGTGTTCTGCTCTGCGTTTTTCTTGGCGGATATATCCCTGGATCATTTCTCGCGCCGTACTTTACTCTCTCACGCACCGCAATCATCAATTGGATGGCTGCATACGGATTTCTTGCATCCATACTTCCGGTGTGGCTGCTTCTTGCGCCGCGGGATTATCTTAGTTCCTATATGAAGATCGGCACCGTGGCCGGACTCGTGATTGGTGTCTTCATCGTAATGCCCGATCTGAAGATGCCGATGGTCACCATGTTCGCCGGGGGCGGAGGTCCGATTATTCCCGGAAAATTGTATCCGTTTGTTTTCGTAACGATTGCCTGCGGAGCAATCTCAGGCTTCCATTCGTTGATCGCTTCCGGCACCACGCCGAAGATGATCACCAAAGAATCGGACGCCCGCTTTATCGGTTATGGTGCCATGCTGATGGAAGGGCTGGTCGGCATTATCGCGTTGATCGCCGCCTGCTCGCTGCACCCCGAGGATTATTTTGCGATCAATGTTCTGCCGGAAAAATTTGCAACACTCAATATGACTCCGGTCAATCTGGAGGAACTTGCGCGTGAAGTAGGAGAGACGATTGCCGGAAGGCCGGGAGGAGCTGTTTCTCTTGCGGTCGGTTTTGCGCAGATATTTTCTGCAATTCCCGGTATGAAAAGTTTGATGTCATACTGGTACCATTTTGCGATTATGTTTGAAGCACTCTTCATCCTTACGACTATAGATGCCGGTACCCGCGTTGGAAGATTTCTGGTGCAGGAATTTCTTGGGAAGTTTTATAAGCCGTTCGAACGGACGAACTGGTGGCCAGGCGCATTGATTAGTACAGGTGTTGTCGTTATCGCGTGGGCGTATTTCATCCATACGGGGAACGTCAGCACTATCTGGCCAATGTTCGGCGTTGCGAATCAGTTGCTAGCCGTTGTAGCATTATCCGTGGTGAGCACAGCCATCATCAACGCAGGGAAGCAAAAGTACGTATGGGTACCCGGTATACCGCTTCTCTTTGTTGCTGTTACAACGCTCACCGCCGGTGTTCTGAATATCCTGGATAATTTTTGGCCGCTGACGAAAAATCCTGCAACAGCAACGCAGGGATACGTGGATAGCATCCTGACGGTAATTATTCTTCTCTGTGCCGTAATCATTCTTGCGGATGCAGTGCGGAAATGGTACCGTGTTCTGGTAAAAAAAGAATATATCATCGACGGTAAAATAGTGGATGGTTCCGCGCCGGGGTTTGTCCCGCCGGGGTATGGATTGGGATGACCGATAAAGCGCAGCAGTAAGTTGCACAATTTGAAAACGAAGGCGGAGGGGATAGAACATTGAATATTCGTCATGCTGAACTTGTTTCAGCATCTATGCAGACCCCTAAATGCCGCAATGCGGTTCCCGTACTGCGGGACAAGTTCGGGGTGACGAGAACGCGTCATTACAAAATTCGTTGGAACGGATTCATAAATTTCGTATCATTGTAAAACCTAACTGAAAACCTCCGTCGGTTGATAACCGCGGAGGTTTTTGTGTATCGTAACGATTATCCGATTGAACGAATATAATGCCAAAACGCACAGACATTAAATCAATTCTCATTATCGGCAGCGGACCAATTATCATCGGTCAGGCCTGCGAATTCGATTATTCCGGAACCCAGGCATGTAAAGTACTGCGCGAAGAAGGTTACCGGATCATCCTTATCAACAGCAATCCTGCTACGATCATGACCGATCCGGAATTGGCCGACGCCACCTACATCGAGCCGATCACGCCGGAATTTGTTGAGATGATTATTGAGAAGGAACG
Source organism: uncultured Ignavibacteriota bacterium (assembly GCA_903861125.1). Taxonomy (GTDB): domain Bacteria; phylum Bacteroidota; class Ignavibacteria; order UBA10030; family UBA8401; genus UBA8401. The sequence goes on along the minus strand of CAIOTF010000042.1, from coordinate 51,508 downwards.
GCCCGATGCAATTCTCCCCACAATGGGAGGACAGACAGCACTGAATACTGCCGTTGCACTTGCCGAACGCGGCGTGCTGGAAAAATATAATGTTGAACTTATCGGCGCAAATCTACAGGCTATCAAAAAAGCGGAAGACAGGCAGCTCTTCAAAAAAACAATGCTCGAAATCGGATTGGAGATGCCCCGCGGGGGATTCGTTTATTCCATTGACGAAGCATTGAAAGTTGTGCAAGGAATAGGAAATTTTCCGATCATCATCCGTCCATCGTTCACCATGGGGGGAAGCGGGGGAGGAATTGCATACAATATAGAAGAATTTAAATCGATTGTAGAAAACGGATTGATTCAAAGTCCGACGCATGAAGTGCTTGTGGAAGAATCAGTGCTTGGATGGAAAGAATACGAATTGGAAGTCATGCGCGACACGAAGGACAATGTCGTTATCATTTGCTCCATCGAAAATTTCGATCCGATGGGAGTGCACACGGGCGATTCAATCACCGTTGCTCCGGCGCAGACGCTCACCGACAAAGAATATCAATATATGCGTGATGCTGCATTGAAAGTAATGCGCGCGATCGGCGTAGATACAGGCGGATCGAATGTGCAATTTTCGATGAATCCGGCAAACGGAAAAATGTATGTGATCGAAATGAATCCGCGCGTTTCGCGAAGTTCCGCTCTGGCATCGAAAGCGACAGGGTTCCCGATCGCAAAGATCGCCGCGAAACTTGCCGTCGGCTACACGCTCGACGAGATCCCAAACGATATTACGAAACTTACTCCGGCATCGTTCGAACCAACAATAGATTATACGGTCGTAAAAATTCCCCGCTGGGATTTTGAAAAATTCAAAGGAGTGGATGATACGCTCGGCGTGCAGATGAAATCGGTCGGTGAAGCGATGGCATTCGGTCGCACATTTAAGGAAGCACTTCAAAAAACATTGCGTTCTCTTGAACAGGGAAGAGCCGGTTTGGGTGCGGACGGCAAAGATCATTTTGAAATTGATGCGCTTTCGGCAGCACAAAAGGAAGTATGGATAAAAAATGTGAAGGAACAGCTTCGCAAACCCAAAGCGGACAACATCTTTTATCTTCGGTATGCGTTCCAGCTCGGTCTTTCGATAGATGATGTTCACAGTTTAACGAAGGTCGACCCGTGGTTCCTCTTCAATATTAAACAGATCGTTGATCTTGAAGCTCAATTAAAAAAGAACTCCCTGTCGGACATTGCGAGGGAACTCTTTGTGAAAGCGAAACAATTCGGCTTCTCCGACCGTCAACTTGCTCATCTCTGGAAAACGGATGAGAGCGCGGTCCGTGCGGCGCGAAAAAAAATCGGCATCATTCCCGTTTATAAAATGGTGGATACGTGCGCCGCGGAGTTCGAATCGAACACACCGTACCATTATTCAACATACGATCAGGAAAACGAATCAAAACGGTCCGGCAAAAAGAAAGCGATCATTCTCGGCGGCGGACCAAACAGGATCGGTCAGGGAATTGAATTTGATTATTGCTGCGTTCATGGGGTGAAGTCGCTTCGAGAAGAAGGTTATGAAACGATTATGATCAACTGTAATCCGGAAACTGTTTCTACGGATTACGACACAACCGACAAGCTGTATTTTGAACCGCTTACCGTTGAAGATGTGCTGAACATCTGCGAGTTGGAACAGCCGGAAGGGATTATCGTCAGTTTCGGCGGACAGACGCCGCTGAAGATCGCAAAAGCGCTGGAAGCGAACGGAGTGAAGATACTCGGTACATCAACGGAAGGAATTGATCTTGCGGAGGATCGGGAACGGTTCGGCGATCTGCTGCGAAAGAATAAAATTGAACACCCAAAATATGGAACAGCATTTTCTGTAAAAGACGCACTTCTTGTGGCGGAAGAGATCGGATATCCGGTACTCGTCCGGCCATCGTATGTTCTTGGTGGACGCGCGATGCAGATCTGTTACACAACTGAAGCTCTCTCGGAATATATGAAACTTGCTGTTGACGTCTCTCCCGAAAAACCGATTCTGATCGATTGCTTTTTAGAGGATGCGTTTGAATTTGATGTGGATGCTGTCTGTGATGGTGATGATGTGTTGATCGGTGGAGTGATGGAACACATTGAAGAAGCGGGCATCCACTCCGGCGACAGTTCCAGTGTTCTCCCGCCGTTCATGCTTAAGGAAGAAAAACTTCTCGAGATCATCGAGATCACAAAGAAGCTTTCCTACGCGCTTCACGTCCGCGGTTTGATCAACGTTCAATATGCCATGAAGAACAACAAGGTATATGTGCTGGAAGTAAATCCGCGAGCATCACGAACGGTTCCGTTCGTCGGAAAAGCAACCGGGCTTCCGCTTGCCAAGATCGCAGCAAAAGTAATGGTCGGAAGAAAACTGAAGGATCTCGGCGTGCTCGGATTCGATTTCCGTAAAGTGAAGCATATGTCGATCAAGGAATCAGTATTTCCGTTTAACAAATTCCCGAAAGTAAAAATGTTTCTTGGACCGGAAATGCGCTCAACGGGAGAAGTAATGGGGATCTCGATGTCGTTCGGTGCCTCGGTTGCAAAATCGCAGCTTGCAGCCGGTAATCCTCTTCCAAAAGATGGAACGATCTTTGTCAGCGTCAATAATAATGATAAGACGCAGGAAACGATCGGCATTATGAAGGAATATGTGAAGCTTGGGTTTAAGGTTATGGCAACCGAAGGGACAACAAAGTTTCTTACGGAGAACGGCGTTGATGCACGGCCGATCTTCAAAGTGAATGAAGGCCGACCGAACATTGTAGATGCCATTAAGAACGGCGAAGTGCAGATGGTGATCAATACTCCGCTCGGAGAGGAATCACGCTACGACGAGTATTCAATTGGCTGGGCGGCAATCCAGCAGAAAATAGCATTCATCACCACACTTTCTGCGGCCGCAACGGCTGTAAAGGGAATCGAACGGATTAAACAGGGGAAACTGAATGTGAAAAGCATTCAGGAATACCATCGGTCGGTCTGATCAATTGAAAAAAATTATTTTGATCGCAGTTTCTGGTGTTCTGTTCATTGTGAAATCAGCAATGGCATGTTCCTTTGTTGGCGGTCAGGATGAAATATTCAATGCAATCTTGATGGAAGAATATCGCACACATCCGGCGGCAACGGTTCAGGATTATTATAAGTTCATTCATCAAGCCTCAATGGGTCCCGGACACTGGAAAATGGATCCCGGCATGGCACTGCAATATTTGAGAGCAGAGATCCGGACATTGACAAAAGATTCAACCCAGCCGCTTTGTCAGTTTCTTTCGCCGGACAGTGAATTGATCCGGATCAATCTTCGTCCGTATCTTGCAATGAACGGAGATATCGATTCGCTTGCCGAAGCATTTGCTCAAACCTCGAATAACTTTCAGCAATCAGAAAAAGCGCTTGAGACAGATTTAACGTTATTCATCAGTGCGGTACGCAAGAAAAAAATTCCATTGAGTCTCGACACAGTTCAGTCCTATATCCGGCGTATGAGAAAAGAACATTTTCCTGCTGTTCATCATTCACCGCAGTACGAAGAAACGTACAAGCCTGCATACAGGGTTGTTTTTCGAAAATATCTTCCGGTAAATATCCGATATGCCACGCATAAAAATTGATCTGCCGACCGCATTCCATTTCACCACAGAGATTCCTATCCGCATCTCCGACATAAACTATGGCGGTCATCTCGGCAATGATTCTGTTCTGTCCATTCTCCACGACGCGCGATTACGGATGTTGATGGAATACGGATGGACGGAAATGAATATCGAAGGTGTGAGCATCATCATGTCGGACTCCGTTATCCTTTATAAATCCCAGGCATTTTACGGGGAGTCGCTCCGCATCCAGATCGCAGTGAAAGATTTCTCTAATTTTGGATGTGATATTTATTATCTTGTGCGGGAACGGGAAAGCGGTCGGGTTGTGGTGCAAGCCAAAACAGGGATTGCATTCTTCAATTACGAAGAGCGGAAACTTTCCCCGGTACCCGAAAAATTTCAGAAACAATTCCGCGACTGATTCTAAATCTGAACATCATAATAGCCATATGAGACTATCCGTAAAAATATTTTTGGGAGTATTCGTTGCGTTATGCTTCGGGATGAAATTGCAGGCTCAGGAGACCGAAGGAAGTGCTGAACCGGAAAAGAAAAAAACGCGATTATCGGTGATGGTTGCCGGAGCAGCAGGAAATTTTGCGATTACGGAAACGAAATTCAATACGATCTATTCTAATCGTTCCATTTCCAGAATTTACATGGCCGGTATCGGAACCTCCGTATTTTATTTCATCGGGAAATATCGTGAGTTTTGGGCCACAGGAAAATCGGACGTAGCGAATGTGGCTGTAACAGGAAAAGCCGATTGGAAACAGAAATTTTATAGTGCCGGAATCCGTCTGCATTCCGATGATCATCCGATCTATGCGGAAGTACTGTATGTATTGACCCGCGCAGAGGAGTCGATAACAACGATAGATCCGGTTGTGGAGGAACTCACGGCAAAGGAAGAAACGGAAAATAAAGGTGTAGGATTTTCTGTCGGTCTTACATTAAAGATTGCTGGACCGTTTAGAATATTTGTTGAAGGTGAATACTGTATGATGCTGAAAAAAGGAAGAAACCAGTTCGGGAGGGCAAATCCGGAATTGGGCGGAGTGTGCGGCAGTGCCGGGGTTCAATTTGTATTATAAGAAATGTCAGGAGTGAATATGAAAAACATATTGATAGCTGTCGTCACGGCGCTTATCCTGTCTTCGTGTAATACCACCGATGAAGTTGTTGATATTCCGGTAGAGTATTCAAGTTTAAAAATGCAGCCCGAACAGGATTCGATCTTTATGAATGCCAACAACGAATCGCGGCAGTTGGCGCTGACCGGACTGATCGTTAATACAACGGAAAAGACGATCACCAATACGGGAATGATGACTGATGCACGGTACACCATACGGACCAGTGATACCGTATTTCAGTCTGTGGATGTATCAAAGGCGCAGTGGATCTCGTCGAATTCAGCTGTTGCTGCTGTTACCAACGGATTGGTGATAGGTAAAAGTTCGGGGTATGCAAACATCTCGGCACGCATTGGTAATGCTTCCACAAAAGCGATTGTCGTGAACGTCCGCGCTGATGATACTGCACCCGGAATTTCGATCGATCCTCCGGTAGCGATGCTGATCTTCGAGAATTCAACAACAATTTCCGGAATAGTGCAGAAGCAAGCGGTGCTGAGTGTATCGGAACCAAATTCCGGATTTTCAAATCAGTCGGTTGTATACGGATCGAATGGTGCATTCAGCGTTACCGTAACGGGTTTGAATCAGGGAATACGTGTTATTACTGCCCGAGCCCGTCATGCGACAAACGTCGCACTCTATACGGAACGTTCGAAAACAGTTGCCTATTTTGCTCCGAATACTCCGGAAGCGAATGGTATTGTCGGCAATTGGCTCGGAACAACTCTCGGCAAAAATTTCAATTTCAGCATCAGTCACAGCATTATTCCGACACGGTACGACATCTCCGGAAAGATGGATATTCAATTTGAAGGAGTAGGACTTATCCGAGATATCGATCTGATCGGTGTGCTGAACTATAACGGAATGATCAGCGCTTCACTGTCAAAATCATACCAGGGATTCACTGTCTCCGGAAAATTCAGCGGCTATTTTAAATCGGCGGGAACTGGCGAAGGGGAATACAGCGCCCAGGTTACAAAGACCGGTTGGCCGAAAGTGAGTTTTAACGATTCATGGACGGCGGTAAAACTTCCGTGAACGCATCATAAGGGAATGCAACCTTTTTAATAAATCGCTTCGGGACTATTACAGGGAACGGAGACGATGAGTGACTGCAGATCGGCATTTATGAAATCAAGGTTTATAATTTTTGTTATTTCAATTTATTTCTTGTCCGGCTGCGGCATCACTCAACCGGTGCGTCCGATTGAAGAAGGAACAACCGAGATCGTTGCGTCATTCGGCGGGCCGATCATTCCTTTCGCATCTGTTGCAATTCCGGTTCCATATCTGAATGCCGGTGCTTTGTATGGCGTAAAACCGAATCTTACGTTGTATGGAAATGCTCATATCACGGCATTATTGTTCAAAGATGTCGGACTTGATGCCGGTTTCTGTTCTCGGTTACTGCCGGAACAGGGAATCCGTCCGGAGATTACACTGAACGGCAGAGCATATTTTTTCTGGGATGCTTTTCGCGGCAATTCCATCCGTCTTTTCCCAATGGGCACATTGACCGCAAGTTATGAAGTGAGTGAACGATCGTTATTCTATTTTGGCGCTGACAATCTCTACCAAATGAAGACATCGGATCTGTTCGTTTCATCATTCGTCGGATATAGTTTTCCGGTCGGTGAATCGGCGGTGATGCAGTTAGAATCGAAATGGCTGGCGATGAATTGCGATACACGCCACGGAATATTTGAAGGTGCCGCCTCGGTAACAGGTCGGGGAAATATTGGAATATTTTTTGGATTACAATTCAGCTTGAAATGAACAGAGAAAAAAAATATCGTACGCCATTCCGAACTGCCGCAGGCGGTATTGGAAATTATGTGATGCTGTTGTTGCCGATCATGTTCCTCTCCGGCTGTTTCGACCTCGACAGTTCGTTGTTTAATAATAAATCTTTGACATCGTATCATCTTTCCATTGCGGTCATCCCCGAATCACTTAGGACGCAGGTTGTGTTGACTTCTCAAGGGAAAAAGATATACGGATATTTCGTGAAGTCGCCGAATGTTAGCGAGAAAAATGTCATTCTCTATAATCATGGCAACCGTGATCATCTGCAGTTCTATTGGGACAGGGTGGAGCTGTTCTATAAAATGGGATTCAGCGTCTTCATTTATGATTATCAGGGGTATGGCATGAGTGAAGGAGAACCATCGGAAGAGGCGGTCTATTCTGATGCGACAGCAGCGTATGAGTATCTGCGAACGTCGCAGGGATACGGAAATGGTCAGATCACCGTGTATGGTTTCTCACTCGGCGGTGCGGCGGCGACATATCTGGCTTCATCGGTCTTCACCCCGAAACGTTTCATTCTCGAAGCGGCATTCGCATCGGCCTCTGCCTTAACGCAAAGCGGAACGCTGCTTGATTTTCCGAGCACCTATTTCATGAAAGGCGAATACAACAATGCTGAACGGATCAAAAATATTACAGCACCTGTATTAATCATTCACGGTGTCGATGACAAGTTTATCGACATGGAGAAGAACGGCAAGGTCCTGTTCCGGAATGCAAACGATCCCAAAACGTTTATTGCAGTCCCCGGCGCAGATCATTCGCAGATCCCGGCAAAGATGGGGGAAGCGTTGTATTGTTCGACCGTGAAAGATTTTATTTTGAACTGATCAGAAAAAAACGGCGGCACAGGCCGCCGTTCTACAAACTTCAACAAACAATCACCGCTTACATCTCTTTTGCTTTTAGTTTTAACTCAATCCGTTCCACTTCTTTTTGCATATGCGGCAGCTCTTTCAACTGCAGCTGCAATTCTTTGTGTAACCGGTCCATCTGCGGTTCACAGTTGAAATTAAAATTTTCCGGGAAATGTCCCTGCCAAAAATGCTCTTCATTTTCGGATTCTTCGGAAATTTCCAAAGATACGGTTGTCTTTTTTCCTTTTCGCAGCAGTTCGACATTAACCTTGTCCCCTTCTTTAATATCTGAAACAGCATCGCGGATATCCTCAATGTCCTTAACCGTTTCATTACCGACTTTGGTGATCACATCACCGGCTTTGATTCCGGCTTTGGCTGCATTCGCCTCTTTTTCAACTCCTTTTACCAAAACCCCTTTCCCGCCCGGTGCTTCAAAATATTCTGCAAGTTGCTTATTCAGTTCCATAAGTTCCATCCCTTCAATATCCCCTCCGAGCATTTTCATGATGACTCTGGGCGCCTGTGGTATTTCCATGCCGAACGGCATTCGCAGTTTATTTTTTCCGGTGTTCACTGTAATTATTTTACTCTCGCCGCCGCGGTTGATCTTAACGGCAGCCTTTGTGCCTGGCGCAGTTTCCCGTACGGCTTTTGTCAGATCCTCTGCAGCTTCAATTTTCTTGCCGTTAAATTCAACAATAACATCGCCTTCTGTCAATCCTGCCGAGTCGGCCGGACTGTCATCGACTATTTCGTTGATGTAGGCACCTTCTTTTATCTTCAATTCATGTTCACGGGCAAATGCCGGAGTAACATCCTGAATGCCGACGCCAAGCCATCCCTGTTTATTCATTTTCATTCGTGTTTCTTTACCATCTTGTTCTGCCGCGAACACAAGCATGCCTGCAAAAAGAATTCCCAAAACTATTAATCGTGATCTCATACTGCCTCCTGAGTAAATGTGAATATTCGGGGTCTTTGTTTTGGAAGTTAGACGAATACGTTTTCACGAATGTTCCCCGATCATGCAGCACCCAAAATTCTATTGATGATTGTAGCAAAACATCCGTTTTATTCATACGTTGAGTGCATACCTTGAAACCTTATTATGACAGATATACAAAGAAAAAAAATATCGTTCGAATTTACATCAACTCTGGAACGGTCCGACAATAAATTATGGGGCTGCCATTTTCCCATACCGGAAAAAGTTGCGGAGGAATTGACGGAGGGGAAAGTAAAAAGGGTCGTTTGCACGATCAATGGAAAAGAGACATTCCAATGTGCGATCCTTCATTACAAAAAAGGGAAGTCTGTTATTTCGGTTAATAAAACGATCCGTGATTCGCTCGGTGTGACTTTTGGTGCCGATGTGAAAATCCTGCTGAAGAAGGATACAAGCGAATACGGATTGCCAATTCCGGAAGAATTAAAGGAAGTGTTTCGTCAGGATGTGGAAGGGAAAAAAATCTTTCATGCACTCACACCCGGTAAGCAGCGTACACTCTTGTATATTGTAAATAATGTGAAGGATTCCGATAAAAAGATATTCCGGTCAATCGTGATATTGCAGCATCTGAAGGAGAACAAAGGAAAGATCGACTACAAGAAGTTGACTATCCTGCTGAAAATCTCAATATAAATGACCCCCGTCAACCTTATGTGAAAAACCCTTTTTTATCATTGAATTTCAGGCTAAAAATTCATTCTTTCATACAAGATATTATCACGATCATGCTCTTTTGTGTTGTAAAATCTGGTTCTTAATAATTTTTACGCATGACCCCATCGTTTAAAAAGCTTCTTTTCTCAAAACAGTTTCGCACCGTCGTATCCGCTATCGTTGGATTGATAGCGGCATATTTTATATCAGTGTCAGATATTGGCAAAGTCGTGGAAATGAACGCTCTCGATATTCAATTCCGCATCGCACAGAATTCACGCACACCCGACACGAACATTGTTATTATCACTATCGATCAGAACAGTCTGCAGTATTTCAAGCGGACGGCGAAAATAAGCTGGCCCTGGCCGCGTGATTTTTATGCAATGGCAACGGAATATCTTTCCAAGGCAGGTGCGAAGGCGGTTGTTTATGATTTTCAATTCACCGAACCGGATGAAGATAGGGCTAATTCAGTCGGTGCCTTTAATGACAGTCTTTTCGCTGCAGCAATGAAGAATGCCGGCAGCGTTTATCTTGCCGCGATCCTTTCAAAACAGGGGAAAGAGGATCAGCCGGGAGATCCGCTGGTGAAATTCCCTTCCACTTCTTCATCGATTGCGGAAACACAGAAATTTGATTTTGATAAATCCTATTCGCCGCTCATACAATACCAGGAAGCGGCAAAAAGCATTGGTGTGGTAAATTTTGTCCCCGATGAAGATGGCGTTTGCAGAAGGATCGCGCTTCAGTATTCATATCAGGGAAAAAATCTATACGCACTTTCCTATAATGTGTATAAGGATCTTTTCGGCAGCACCAAACCGATCGAGCAAATCGTGACCTCACCGTATGTAATCTATTGGTACGGTAAAGGGGGACCGGACGGCGTGTTTAAATACTATTCAATCCATGCGCTGATTGTCTCAGCGTACAAAGACAAAGATGGATTGACGCCTGACATTCCGCTCTCCACATTCAAGGATAAGATAGTTTTTATCGGTTCCAATGCGCCGAGTTTGTTCGATCTGAAAAATACTCCGTTCACGTATCTTGAACCGTATCCCGGCGTGGAGATCCATGCAACGGCAATGAGCAATTATCTGAACAACGATTTTATCAGTGAAATCCCATTTTTATGGATTGTCATCGTCAGTCTTTTCTTGACTGTGGTGATCGCTTTACTCTCCAACTATAATGATAATATCGTGGTCAGTTCTGCCGGTTTGATTGTCATAGCGATACTGTGTTTTGTCGTCACAACCCAGGTATTCCTTCATAAACTACTTTGGATGAAGATCGTCTTTCCTATTTCTTCCATGATCCTAACGTACGTCATTTCCATCGGTTGGAATTTCGCAACGGAAGGAAGAAACAAACGGCAGATACAAAAAATCTTCGGGCAATTCGTGAATCCTCATGTGGTAAAACAATTGAGCGCCGATCCGGAAAAAGTGGAACTTGCCGGCGAAGAGGTGGATGCATCAATCATGTTCTCCGATATCGAAGGATTTACCACGATTTCGGAATCAAAAAAACCGAAAGAGCTTGTTGAATTTTTGAATAATTATTTTTCTACAGCGAACGACATCTTCTTTAAGTACGACGGAACGATCGACAAGTTTATCGGCGATGCCGTGATGGTGCAATTCGGCATTCCGTTGAAGAATCCGAACCACCGGCTGCTGGCTGTCCGAGCTGCGTACGAATTTTCGCGCGTTGTCCGGGAGATGACTGCAACAGCGAAAGAAAAAGGGGAACCGGTCTTTTCCACCCGCATCGGCATCAATTCCGGGAATATGGTTGTAGGATATATCGGCGGCCGTTCAAAAAAAGAATACACCGTTATCGGCGATACGGTGAATCTGGCGTCGCGCCTTGAAGGGGTGAACAAATACTACGGTACTTCGCTGATGATCAGCGAAACAACGGCGACCGAACAGGTGACGGATCAGTTTCTATTGCGCGAAATGGATATCATGAGGGTGAAAGGGAAGAATCTTCCGATCAAGATCTTTGAAGTGGTCTGTCTAAAAAATGAGATCACCGAGCAGCGGCTGAAGATGGTTCAAACGTTTGAAGCAGGATTGAAATTATACAGGGATCAGCACTGGAACGATGCTATTTCCATGTTTAAGACCGTCCTTAATCTGCAAACGGATGATGCAGCATCTATTATGTATATTGAACGGTGTGAAAAGTGCAAAAAGAATCCTCCCGGCAAGGATTGGAACGGCGTTTACGACATGACATCCAAATAACCGGACATCAGTGAACAGTAATTTTAACGGCAACGTATTGGTCGGAATGCAAAAATAATACGTGACAATAATAAACGGAGCGGCCATGAAAACATTTTTTTCTTTTGTCATCCTTCTCGGCATGCAATGGGGCAATGCGCAAACAATGCGGACCACGCAGCCGACAAATTATCTTCGAGAAGGACCGGGATCGTATTATCAGATCGTTGCGGCGTTGCCAGCAGCGGCTGTAGTGACAAAGTATGAACAAAAGGGAAGCTGGCTTAAAGTGAAGACAGAACAGAGTGATCTTGGCTGGCTTTCCGAAAATAGTTTTGTAAAAAAAAGCGGTGTAAACTCCCGCGATGAGAACATCGTTAAAGGGAAGGCTTCCAGCCGCGCCTCGCGTGCGGAACTTGCCGCCGCTGTGAAAGGCTTTGGAAAAAAATATGTTGAAGGGAGCGGCGGAACCGGCGAAGAGATCAGTAAATATTCGGCTCCCATCGTCACTGTTGAGGATATGGAACAGTTTGAGCACAGCTTCACCATTGAACCGTTCCGCGGTTATATGAACATCGAACGTCCGTTCGATATTAGGTTCCATGAAGAAGGGATCGGACTCGGTATCGCTCAAAAGATTGCAGCGCAAAAAGGGATCGTGAACGACAGGTTGGCAACGCTCTATCTTAACATGATCGGAAATTACCTCTCAAAATATACAAAGGCATACGACCTCGGTTTTCGTTACTATATTCTGAACGATTCTCATGCTGCGGCATATTCAGTCCCCGGCGGATATATCTTCATTACGAAAGGAATGTTCCAGGCTTGCACGAACGAAGCGGAACTTGCGTCGGTGCTTGCACACGAGATGGTCCATGTCGTTCAGCGTCACGGTGTGAAAGAACTGAAAAAGAGTGAAGCAAAGATAAAATCAGAAAGAGCTTTTGCCGAACTTGAGGATGAGACCGGACCAATGGGAGAGGAAGAGAAGGAACTGGAGGAATATGCAGACAATGTCTATCATAATTTGATCTCTCCGAGACTGCTTTCCTATGAAACTGATGCAGACCGAATCGCCATGATCTATTTGAAGCGAGCAGGATATGACCCGACTGCGTTGGTATCAGTGCTGCAAAGAATCTATGAACCTTCATCAGCATCCCTCGATATTTTTGACGATAATTACATGAAAAAGGATGATATGAAGGAACGTTTGCTGAACGTACAAAATATAATGCGCGATGAAGGCTACCGCGCACGGAGCGACAGACAATTTGCCGAAAGATTTACGAAATACTCTTCCGGCATTCGTTAAGAAGTGAAAACTGTGTTGCGCAATCTTATTACAATACGGCGCTTGATACGGGGATATCGTTCGCCGGTGTTTTTGCATGATCCCAGAATTCATAATGAATAATCCAGTCCAATAACGAGGTACGCATGAACCGTTTTATCTTCACCCTATTATTTCTTTTTTCCGGGATCCTTTCAGCTCAGACAAATAAACTACTCTGGAAAGCTGAACTCAAGGATGATGCAAAGTTGATCAGGCCCATTCAAAATGGTAAATATATTTTTCTCTGGTCGGATGAATATGCATGGCTGTATGAAAATGCTACCGGAAAAAAAATGTGGAGTGTCGCCGTCGACGGATACGATGAAGATGCAATTCACCGCTTGATGAACGATTCGCTTTATCTGGTCGCAAAAAAGGATACGCTGCTGTGCTACAACGTTATTGAAAATAATTTGGTATGGAAAAAATCATACCAAGGAATACGGCAGGATCGTTTCAGCGGCGTAGTATCGATTGATACATTGCTTCTTCTGTCTTATAAAAATACCGATCTTGCAGTAAGTCTCCTTACGGGAAAAGAACTATGGAGAGTGCCGGTCGCTTATCAGCAGTCATTGATTGAGGATGGAACGGTCAACTCGATCATGCTTGAAAAGGCGCAAAAATATCTGGCGTTTACGGATAATGATGAATGTACACTCATATCGCTGACCACCGGAAAAAGAAATCTGACACTGCCGAAATCCGAACCGAACAGTGATCTAATCAAGCAAAAAAGAGCGTGGTATTATATCACTGCGGACCAGAAATATGCAGCACTGATGTTTAGTAAAAATATTGTTGTTGTCGACATCGATTCGGCCAAAATTGTTTCCCAGAGGCCGATCAGTATTTCAGAGAAATATAATATCTTTGCTCCTACTCCTGCCGGCTGTGCAATATTCGGCGAGGATAAACTGCTGCACATTAATTTTAAGACCGGCGCGGTTGCAGAAACGAAGATCGATATTGATGATGTCAGAAATGTTGTTGTCGGACGAACGGATTCTGCTTTGGTAATGGTAATAAGTCAGGAGAATGCCTTTGTTGGTTTGAATCTTGAGAATGGAAAGATTCTCTGGCAGACCCCGCCGAAATTTCCGAATGCAAGCGGATTCATCCATCGTTTCGTTGCGAATGAAACGAACGGCATCATTGTCACATATCTTGATCCGAGCGATGATCTGAAATTGTATCTCATGGGAATCGATTTGCAGACCGGTAAAATTATGTATCGCACATTCGTTGCGCATGCGGACGAATCTCTCCCGAAACGCGAATTGCCCCTTCCCGCTCTTTCGTCTGTCACGGATTCGACTCAGGTTTCATTCGGATACGACAATGCCGGATTCAACTATTCCGTTTCCGTTGATGATGCGAACATCACAATACTGATTCACACAACATCAGAAATGATCGAACCGAACAGTAAGAGAGCCGGAGGAGAAGGTGTTGTTGTGGCGGATAGGATAAGCGGAAGTGTTGTCGGAAAAAACTATATAAAAATTGCAGACGGTCTCTCTTTGAAAGGGGGCCTTTCATCGCTGGCAGCTCCGATGAAGATCGGAAATATCCTGCTGCTTCCCGGTAATAAAAATCTTGTTGCATTGGATGCCACCACAGGCGTGCTTAAATGGATGCATATCGAACAGGATCTGAAAAAAAGCTATGTTTTTGACATGGCAATGATCGATTCCATTCTGTATCTCCGCACCGGCGGATTCAAACAGGAATTTTCATACGATCAAAAGAGGGAAAAACTTACAAAGAAAACTCTTTTTGAGGAAGATGGATATATGCTGCTGGCTGTCGATACGGCGGACGGGAGGATCCTCTGGAAAAAGGAATTCGATAACGACCCGGGAAGTATATTCCAAAATTATTCGACGAAAAACTATATGTCGGACAGCAATGCAATATTCTACGGAGACGAAAAATTCTTATACTCGATCTCAACAGTAAAGAAAGGATTGCTCAACTGGAAATTTGAGTTTTCCGACAGCGGAACCGGAAAGATGGACTTTGATGTACTGATGAACCAATCCGCTTCATGGAACGGTGAACGTTGGCTGAGCAGCGACCCGTATGAATTCAAGAATGAAGAAATGATCAAGTTGAAGCAAACCGTTGCCCTTCAGGAAACGCTTACTACGGTTCTTTCAAAGGTCCTTCACGTTAATTACAGTAAATCACTGGATCGCTTGATCATTTTCGGTGAGGATGGCATTGCCTGTGTCAATCCAAGTAACGGAAGAAAAGTATGGTACCATGAATGGGATTTCAGCAAAAAGTACGTACATCATCGTCCGATGGTGCTGAAGAACAATATTTTCTATTTCATTGATGGAAAGGTTGTGCTCTTGAACATCGAATCCGGGAAAGTTGTCTGGCAGACAAAATTGGACAAAGAGAGCGGACTGTTCATTATGCCGGACCGGTCATCAGTGATTGCTGTCTATAAGGACGAGGTCAGCGGATTTGTCGTACCATAGATAAGGAATGCACATTATGAAGCACATACTCTCGATCGTAATTTTTTCGTTCATAGCTGCGTCAGCAGTTTATGCGCAAGACATGACGGACACGAGTGATTTTGAAAAGTTCAAGAAGCAGCAGGAGCAGGGGGTCCGCGAAGACGAACAGGCGTTTCAGAAGTATACGGCCGAGGTCACCAGGCAATTCGATGATTATGCTGCAGAGCAGGAAAAACTTTTCAGGGAATACTCCGGACAGATCGAAAAGAAATGGGGAAAAAGTAACGTAAAGACAAGCACGAAGGAAAAGTACGTTATGTACGATCCGAACTATTCTTCCAGGAAATCGATAGATTTTGAAGGAGGGAAGGCAACGGTTGAAATTCTTGTCACAGCAGTTGAAGCAAAAGATCCGGCGCTTGTCCGGCAGAAGTTGAAAGAGCAAATTGCACAACTTGCCGTTGCCAAAGGGGGTACGGATCCGCTTGAACAGAAGAATGACATCAATCCGGAAAAAAAACCGATCATATCCGATCAGCTCGCAGCATCCGATGGAAAACCTGTCACCGAACGGAATGCAAACCAATATGCCGAGGAGACCATCAAAAAAGCAGAGGTAACGCAGGAAGTCGTTACCGGAAAAGACGGGATCAAACGTGTGGTGATCGGCGTACAGATGCCGCTTGTGCCGGACCATGTTAAAAAGCGTGCGGCAGAATTCCGGGAAATGGTGAAAAAAGAATCCGGCCGTTTCGGTATCGATATCACACTTGTCTATGCGATCATGCATACCGAAAGTTATTTCAATCCGAAAGCAAAATCTCCGGTCCCGGCGTATGGACTGATGCAGCTTGTTCCGAAATCCGGCGCACGTGATGCATTCTTCTTTGCGAACAAACGGGACTCTCTGGTGACCGGTGAATATCTGTACATCGCCGGGAATAACGTAGAACTCGGAACGGCATATCTGACAAAACTATTTACCATCGACTTCCGCGGCATTACCGATCCCAAAAGCAGAATGTTTTGCACGATCTCCGCCTATAACACCGGTCCGGGCAATGTGGCTAAAGCATTTACCGGAAAGAGGAATGTTATTCAGGCATTGCCGAAAATAAATGCGATGACCTCCGACCAGGTGTTTGCCTATTTACGGAATAATCTTCCATACGAAGAGACAAGAACGTACGTTGCGAAAGTGAGCGAACGGATGGGATTGTACGACGAGTGGAGCAAATAGCGGTAAGTAAACAATAGCGGTTATCTGTCCGCTGCATTGTCAGTATTTGAATGAAAAAAGATCATAGAATCTCCGCACCCGTTCAGAATATTTCCAATTGTTAATCAACCTGTATCCGTGTGTTGTCGTGATACGTTAGCACCTTCACTCATTCAATCCGCACTTCTATGAAAAATCTGCTGATTTTTTTCTTTCTGACCTCACTGATCTTTTCACAAGGTAAAAAACCGGACTGGGTTGAAAAACGCCCGAATGCGCCGGGATATTACCACGGCATTGGGGTTGTGCCGAAGAGCGGCACAACAAACGAATACCTGCAGCGTGCAAAAGATGCCGCGCTGAACGACATCGCTCAGCAAATCGTTGTTTCGATCGATGCACTGCAAAAAAGCAAACTGAGCGAAAAATTAGGCGAGTTCAGCGAGGAATACCAGTCGGCGGTGCAGACCTCAACAAAAGCTGATCTTGAAGGTGTGGAAGCTGTGGATACGTGGGACGGCGGAGATCAATATTGGGTCTATCACCGGCTCTCTATTGCGGAATACCGGAGAATTCATGCTGAAAAATTGCGCAGTGCGGCTGCTCTTGCCCTCGATTTTTTTACGAAAGGCAAGAATGCAGAGAAAGGGAACAATGCCGGCGATGCACTGCAATCGTATATGCAGGCTCTTTCGTCCGTAGAAAAATTTCTTGGCGAAACGATGGAAGTGCAGTACGGTAACGGCAGGATCTTTCTTGCGAACGAACTCTTTTCTTCAATACAATCTGTGCTGAACAGTGTTGAACTAAAAGCGGTGAACGGCAAACTCGAAGCGCAGGTCGGCAAGCCACTCCGAACTCCGCTGGATGTAAGTGTGATCAATACTGCTTCGTCGGCACCCATTCCGAATTTTCCCGTCCGGTTCTCGTTCATCCGCGGTTCAGGTGATATCGTCGCCGGTGCACGTTCCGATAAGCAAGGGATTGCAACCACTCAGATTGCAAAGGTGATCGGAACGGAAAAACTGCAGATTGTGAAAGCTGACGCGGACCCGGCCGCCTTTTTGGGCGAATCCTTATCGCCGATGCTATCAACTTTGATAAAGAGTTTTACCATTCCGTCTGCACGGTTTACAATGAATGTTGTTTCTCTTACCATTGCGTTTGAAACAGAAGAATCCATGCTCGGCAATCCAATGCGCCTTCCCCGTATCGAACCGATGCTGAAAAATATTCTCTCTGCGCAGGGATTCTCTTTTGTTGACGATGCATCGAAGGCGAATATTTTGATCTCGGTGAAAGCCAACGGTCGCGACGGCGGAGAATACAGCGGTATGTACACAGTGTACGTTGATGCAAATATTTCCGTTACCGATCTGAATTCGGGTGAAGAGGTCTACAAAACTTCATACAACAATATAAAAGGGATCAGCATCAATTCCGAAAAAGCCGGTATGAAGGCATACGACGAGATTGCGGCCGATCTGCAGAAAAAAGTGATTCCGAAAATATTGGAACAAATAAAAAAATAAAAAAATGGAACTGACGTTATTCGGACTTGCCATAGCTCCCGGCGCTGCAATTGCTCTCTATGTCTATTTCCGTGACAAGTATGAGAAAGAACCGCTGACGCTGTTGTTAAAGACATTTTTTGCCGGATTCTTCATTGTCATTCCAACTGCGCTGATCGAATCAATGTTGTTCGAACTATTCCCTTTCGGACACTCAAATCTTTTCTACAACATCATCCATAATTTTCTCTTTATAGGATTCACGGAAGAAGCATTTAAATTCTTCTGCCTGTATGCAGTAGCCTATGCGACTGCGGATTTTAACGAACCGTTCGACGGCATTACATATGCCGTTATGGTCTCGATGGGATTCGCAACATCCGAAAATCTGATGTATGTGCTGGATGGCGGACTGAATGTGGCGGTGGTAAGAGTATTTACAGCCGTTCCCGCGCATGCATCGTTTGCCGTGCTGATGGGATATTTTGTTGGGCTGGCAAAATTCCGGAACAATCATGCGCCGTATTTGGTACTCGGTCTTGCTATTGCAACATTCTTCCACGGTGCGTATGACTTTTTTCTTTCCAGCAACGATTTTGAACTGATCGCTCTCTGCGCACTGCTTTCACTCGGCATCGGACTCCGATTATCATTCAAAGCAATGAAGATACTGAATGAAAATTCTCCGTTCAGATATTCAACCATCATTCTCAGACAAAAACCGGTAAAATCATCATGAAAAAAATCGTCATCATTATCGCAATTGTTTCCTGTGCTCTTACCGCGCAGATCACCACAAAATCTTCCGACGTGTTCGAAGAACTGGAATCCGGGAATCTGACGCTCAGATTCGCCAATGCCGTAAACGGCAAGCCGGTCTGCGGCGGAATTGTTTCTGTAGAAACTATCGGTGAATATACAACCGATGAGGAAGGGAAGATCGTTTTTCCTCCGCCGGCGGAAGACGGAGTACTGCGATGCAGCATCCGTGCGGAAGGTTATATCCCGACGGAAGTTCCTGTCGAAATAATGGCCGGGACATTGTTCTTCAACCGTGTTTCCATCTCTCCGATGATGGATATTAAGTTCGTCCGCATTGTGGTGGATTGGGACAAAGAACCGCGAGATCTGGACGCTCATTTTGTGAAATCGGGAAGTACGGGGTACCATATTTCGTATCGGAATATGAAAGTGCTGTCTGACGGATCCGGTATGCTGGATATAGACGCAATGCAGGGTTACGGCCCTGAAACGATTACGGTGAAAGAGGTCTCTACAAAATCGTTGTATGAATATTCAATCTATGATTACACGAATCAGAACAAGAGAAATTCTACAGGCCTTTCTGACTCAAAAGCGACGGTAAAAGTATATGGCGACGGCAAACTGCTCAAAGTTTTTCAAGTTCCAAGGAAAAAAGAGGGGACGGTGTGGAAAGTATTCAAGATCGAACTGGGGAAGGTTTGTGAGATAAATCAACTTACAGGCAGTTAATCAAAACGTTACTTTCTTTTTTCTACGAAACTGCCTATATTCGCATTACCCTGTAAATGACAGTAATTCAAAATCAACATTTTTCACACTCATTAATTGGAGGTTTTATGCAGATCCTGAGATCTTTATTCGCTGCTGCGTTTGTTGCCATATTGCTCGTTGGTTGCGGCGGCGGAAGCGAACCATTACAAAAAACAGACACAGGTGATGTTCCGGATTGGTACACCAGTCCGCCATCAGATCCGAACTATCTACATGCAGTTAATACGTCAACATCAAAGGATATGCAGACCGCGGTAGACAAAGCAACGCAGGCAGCTCGCACCGAACTCGGCCGTCAGGTTGAAGTGAAGATCAATGCTCTTCAAAAACGTTTCACCGAAGAGACCGGTATTGGTGACGATGCACAATTGCTTGATCAGTTTACACAAGCATCCAAGACAGTTGTATCAACAAGTCTGAGCGGTTCGAAAGAAAAACAAAAGAAGATCGTAAAAGACGGTAACAACTGGCGTGCATACGTTCTTGTTGAATATCCGCTTGGTGCGGCACAGGAAGCACTTCGCGAACAGATTAAAAAGAATGAACAGTTGTATACGCGCTTCCGCGCATCACAGACCTATAAAGAACTGGATGACGAAGTGCAGAAATATGATGCAGCCAAAAAAGGCCAGTAAACATTTTTTTTGCTGATGAGGCACAACGCCGTCGGGAGAAAGCTCCTGATGGCGTTTTATTTTTGAGGGATGAATGAGAACACTAACACTTCTGCTGCTGCTCGCCGGTATTGCCGGTGCTCAGGAATATCCGCGCTGGTTCCTTTTTCAGGACCAGGTGCAATGTAAGCGCAAGATCGTTTCCGTGATGAGGCCGCCATCGCTGCACAGGGATTCTGCCGTTGCCCTCGCATTCAGGGTTGGCTGCGACCTGCTTGCAAAATATACAAATGTCAGCGTGAAAGGGGGTCAGGCATTTTGGACAACGGAAGCCGGTGTTTCTTCCATGGGTGCAAGTTACACGGAAGTGTATGATTCTTCTCTGAACGATCTCTACCAATCGACATTGAAAGTGTTGGATACTTTTATTGACAAACAAAAGACGATCGTTCTTGCCGGTGATTCATCATCGTGCACACTGAACGATCAGTTGAAGGAGCGGTTCTCCGTCGGGAAGATCAAGCAGCCCGAGTGGGTGGAGAAATTGCCGGACGACACAAGATGCTACTATGGCGTCGGTTCTTCGGAAGAATTTTTTTATGAACCAAGTTCATGGCAGCGGGCTGAACACAACGCGTTTATGTCGCTTGCGCGGACCGCACGCAGTACGGTTCAGTCTCTGCAGAAAAAGAGTGTGACCGAATCGCAGGATCTGTTCAACGAAGATGTTGATGTTACATTGCAGAATGTTGAGATCATTGCCCGATGGCGGGATGTGAAGAAAAAAGTATTCTATGTCTTAGCGCGGACGCAAAGGTAATGTGATCTTTTTACTGTTCAATATTTTCGCGGCCGATGGTGAACCGGTGTTAGAACATTTCCCTCAACAACCCCGGTCTTTCCTTTGATAATGTTACGATCAATTCCCCGAACAGCGTATTTGCCCAAGCGAACCATTTCCGCGTGAACCGGGTCGGATCATCTTTGTGGAATGACTCATGCATAAATCCGGTTCCGGCATGTGTGTTCTTCAGTATCTTCAAGCATGACCTGATCTCGTTTTCATTATTGCTGGTCAATGCCCGAATTGTGATCCCCATCGGCCAGATCATATCCATCCCCACATGCGGTCCGCCGATCCCTTCCGCTGCTTTTCCTGAAAAGTAAAAAGGATTGTCATTGCTCAGAAGAAATCTTCTTGTGTTTTGATATAGCGGATCATTTACCGAGCAAGCGCCAAGATACGGCATCGCTATCAGACTTGGAATATTCGCATCATCCATGAAGAGGGCATTACTGTAACCGTCTATCTCGTAGGCGAAGATCTTCCCATATTTTTTATTTTCGTGTACCGCATATTCCTTAAGCAATGATTCTATCTCATCCGCAAGCGCTGCGCATTCGGTGGCCGTTGGCAGATCGTTCAGAACAGTGCGATGAATCTCTGCGAGCTGACGGAGCGACGTTACGGCAAAATAGTTTGACGGAACGAGGAACGGATAAATGCATGCATCATCCGACGGACGGAACATGGAGTGGATAAGACCGATCTTGCGTGTCGGATTGCCGTATCCTGCCATAGGAGCAGTATCAGTGGTTTCCGACGAGACTCGCCTGAATTTGTACGGACCACTATTCTCTTTCCGTTGCTGGTCGCGAAAGGTCTTCAGCACAAGGCCCATCGCAAGTTTCCATTCAGCGTCGAACACCGATGTGTCACTGGTTGTTTTCCAATACCCGTAGGCAAGGCGGACCGGATAACAGAGCGAATCGATTTCCCATTTCCGTTCGTGCAGTTCTTTTTTCATCTCCGTCAGGTCTTTTTCCCATTCGCTCCCTTCTTTATTCTTGTTGAAAGCATTCGCATACGGATCGATGGTAATGCAGTATGATTGTCGGTGAATCACTCCTGCAATCAAACGCTGTAAGGGCTTATCATCTTTTGCCAACGGAAGATACGGCCACACCTGCGCTGTTGAATCACGCAGCCACATCGCGTGAATATCGCCGGTAATGACGAACGTATCCGGTTTGCCATTCCGTTCGCCCGTTTCAACGGTCGTATCCAGTGTGTTGGGATAACAATTTTCGAATAGCCATCGCAATTCGTCGTCGCCGATCGTTTTTCCTACGCTGGTGATGGCGGATTCAACGGCATCGCTCACAAATTTTCTCTCCTTTAACGGAGGCCTTTTTGTGATGAAATGCCGTTCGCCGGACATCACAAACGACGGTGTGATACCGGCGGCAACTCCTGCTAAACCGGCGGCAGTGATCCTGATTGCATTTCGACGGGTGACCATTTGTAACTTCTCCTTATTCACGATCAAAAAATGTGTTGTCGCTACTCTACATGATTCGGTTTGTCCAAATTTCATTTCGATGATATATAATCAAATTTTTCGAAAAAATCTTAGCGGTTGCTTTTTCTTTTTCATCGGTTTATCTTCGTGACATAATTATTCATGCAACGATTGCACGGAAAAAATCCTCATGAAAACATTCCGAAATATCCTGTTCACTGTAGTTCTGCTGATATCCTGTGTACTTGGTCAGAAACAAAGGATCGTCGGTGCCGATGCTCTTGCCAATGATGTAAAGAAAGAGTTCCTTCATTCGTGGAATGCATACAAGAAATATGCGTGGGGAAGCGACGGCGTTCAGCCGCTCACTAAAACTCCGTATAATTGGCACGCATCAACGCTGCTCTTGACTCCAGTTGATGCTTTGAGTACGATGCATTTGATGGGATTGACGAAAGAAGCAAAAAAGACGGAGAAGTTGATTCTTTCAAAATTGTCGTTTGATCGTGATATTACCGTGAAGAATTTTGAGATCACTATTCGTGTGCTCGGAGGGCTGCTTTCCGCATATCAAACTACCGGTGAAAAAAAATTTCTTCTGCTTGCCGATGATTTGGGTGGACGGCTGCTGCCGGTCTTTGATTCGCCAACAGGACTGCCTCACGTTTATGTCAATTTGAAAACGGGGAAGACGGAAACCGACACCACAAACCCTGCAGAAGCAGGTACGTTATTGATCGAATTCGGCACTCTTGCGAAACTTACCGGGAAAGAGATCTATTACGAGAAGGCAAAACATGCGCTAGTGGAATTGTACAAACGGCGGTCAAAGATAGGATTGGTCGGACAAAGTATTGATATCAATACAGGGGCTTGGACAAGCTCAGCAAGTCATCTTGGCGGTCTCATCGATTCATATTACGAATATCTCTACAAATGCTGGAGATTGTTCGGTGACGAAGATTGCAAGGCAATGTGGATGGAAAGTATTGCTGCGCTGAACACATATCTTCCGGATACCGTGAATGGAAATATCTGGTATGCACGCGTTGATATGAATACCGGCGAAAAGATCCGGCAGCGCTGGGGAGGATTGGAAGCGTTTTTTCCCGGATTGCTTGCGTATTCCGGCGATATCCGCCGAGCAGAGCAGCTGCAGAAATCGAACGATCACATGTGGATGCATTTTGGGATCGAACCGGAAGCATTCAATTATTCTAACGACAGTATTGTATACAATGGATACCCGCTCCGTCCGGAAATAATGGAATCCGCATATTATCTTTACCGATGCACCGGCGATACGATATATCAGCAGATGGGAAAGAGATATTTTGAATCGCTGAAACAATACTGCCGGACGCCGAATGGTTATGCCGAACTTGACGATGTTGTCTCTAAAAAACAGCGAGACATGATGGAAAGTTTTTTCTTCGCCGAGACACTGAAATATCTTTATCTTTTATTTGCACCGCCGGAAACGATCGATTTGAAAGTTACTGTCTTTAATACCGAAGCGAACCCGCTGAAAAGAACATGGTAATTGTGCGAAGTAACCGGTATTTTGTTTGTGAACAGCTGTGAGAAATGGAAAGGCGGGGAGATCGAACAACTACTTTTTCTCTCTTCTGGAATTGACTGTAAAACACTTCATCAGGAAAGGAAATCACCATGACTCAATTATTTGATCAAATATTTTCGAATCCGCTCTATACCATTATTGCAGTGGTTCTGATTGCCGCACTGCTTTTTTCAATCATAAAAAAAATTATTAAGCTGATCTTCACAGTTCTCATTCTGCTTATTGCCTATTTTGCATATGTGCATTATACCGGCGGTGATGTCCAAAAAACAATTGATTCTACCATAAAAACCGGCACCGAAAAGGCGGAAGAGGTGAAGAAATCCGTTGAGGAAAGCAAAGAGTATCAGGAAGCAAAAAAGAAGATCGACAGCGCACTGAAGAAATAAATGTTTTTAATTCTAACAACAGCGATGATCGTTTTCTGAGCCCGCATGATCAACTCCATCATCAATTTTCTTAAATGGCCCGTTGCGCTTTGCATGGCCTGGGTGCTGCCTGCGTCGCTCTTGTTGTTATGGAATTTTGTTACGACACAGCATTACTCGCTGCAGAATTTTCCTCCGATCCTGATCGGTCTTGCCGGCTATTTTCTGTTGTGGCATCTGCTCTTCAAACGGAAAGCGGTTGGCTCCTATTTTTCAACGCTGGAACACGAGTGCACACATGCACTTTTTGCCATTCTAACAGGTCATTCCGTGAAAGGGATGCGTGTGACGGCGCATAATGGCGGACATGTGGTATATAAAGGGGGACCGGGCAACTGGCTCATCACCATTGCGCCGTATTTTTTTCCAACAATTACAGTGCTGCTGCTTTCCATCCGGCTTTTTGTTGCGCAAAACTACTGGCTTGAAATGGCAATTGGTGTTTCTATTGCATTCCACATTACATCGTCGTATATCGAAACGCACGGCGCACAAAGCGATCTGCGTCAGGTCGGGAAATTCTTTTCATTCTGTTTTCTTCCTTCTGCAAATATTCTGACCTATACGATGATCGGCACATATTTGGTGTCAGGCTGGCCGGGAATGAAAACTGCTGTTTATTTTCTTTATGGTGAGATATCGTTGTACAGTATCCATGCTTACCATTATGTTGATACATTGATCAGAAAGTAAAGTTCATATAGCTTCTGCAATGCTGTATATTTTTTTTATTAGTGTAAATTCGTTCTTTACGTACAGATCCGTGAATTGATTTATTGTCATTGCAAATCTGTTATTTCAGTATCTTTCCATGGTAAGTATTTTGATCCATCGCAAAACAACAACTGTACGAACTCACTTTTTTAAGAAGGAATCCTATGGAAACTCCCAATCCCTGTATGTATTGTGCAAACGATACCCGTGTGACGGATCTAATGATCAGGATCGGTGAACTTAGTGTATCGGTCCTCTATTTGTTTAAGGAACAAACCTATAAAGGCAGATGTGTTGTTGTTTTTAACAAAGGACACAAGAGAGAACTTTTCGAACTTACGGAAGAGGACCGAAATGCATTCATCGGCGATGTTTCGAAAGTCGCCTCTGCGGTAAGCAAAGCATTCTCTCCGCAAAAAATCAACTACGGTGCCTACGGAGATAAAATGCCCCATGTCCATTTCCATATTGTGCCAAAATATGAATCAGCCCCGAAATGGGGAAGTACGTTCGATATGATGCCGGAAACAAAAATATTACTCTCGCAGACAGACTATGACGATATCATTCGTGAGATCAAGAAATATTTATAACAGACAAATATGTCCGTTTGTTTGGTCGCAAAGAAAAAATCGGATGATAACATATTGCTGTATCGTCCACTCTTATTTACATTATAGAAAATTCGCTTGATAGCTATCAATGGTTTGGTCGCAATTACTGAAAAATATTTTCACGCTGTAAATAATTTATTCTGGAGCATTGTATGGATCGCAGAACGTTTCTTAAAAGCGGTATCGGGTTTTCGGCACTAACAGGAGCAAAGGTTGCCGGAGTGAATCTGCTGGCCCAGTATTATGCATCAGCAAATCAAACCGGACCGGTTCCGTATGATCTTGTTGCGATCAAGGGGGGCGAACCTGATGTGATGTTTGCCAAAGGGATGGAGGCGCTCGGCGGTCTGGGCAAATATGTGAAAAAGGAACAGAAGGTTCTTGTGAAACCGAACATCGGCTGGGATGTTGGTCCGGAGCGAGCCGGAAATACCAATCCGAAATTGATAGAAGAAATTGTGAAGCAATGTTATTCCGCAGGAGCGAAAGAGGTGGTGGTGTTCGACAATACGTGCGACAACTGGCAGCGGAGTTATAAGAACAGCGGAATCGAAACTGCGGTAAGGAATGCCGGAGGAAAGATCGTCCCCGGAAACACTGAAGGTTACTATCATCCCGTTTCCGTGCCGGGCGCAAAGAACCTGACCAATGCGAAAGTACATGAATTGATCCTTGAGTCTGACCTGTTCATCAACGTGCCGATATTGAAAAGCCACGGTTCAACGAAATTGACAATGTCCATGAAGAATATGATGGGAGTCGTGTGGGACCGGCGCGAATGGCATAAGAACGATCTTCATCAATGCATTGCCGACTTTGCCGCGTACCGCAAGCCGGATTTAAATATTATGGATGCCTATTATGTGATGAAGAGAAACGGTCCGCGCGGAGTTTCGGAAGAGGATGTTGTAACTATGAAATCTATGCTGATCTCGTCGGATATGGTAACCATCGACGCCGCAGGAGCGAAACTGTTCGGCATCGATCCGAATGAAGTGCGGTATATACAAATTGCAGAAGAGCAGAAGATCGGCCGCGCGAAACTCGATCAGTTGAATATCAAAAGAATATCGTTATAACGTGGTTACATTACGGACACTGCGGATCACTGTTGCATCGATCAGTTTCATTCTTATTACCGCTATCTTTTTAGATGTCACCAATCGGATTCCACCGTCGTGGAGTTCCGCCGTTGTTTCTCTGCAGTTTGCTCCCGCGTTGATCAGTACAATATATTCCCTCGGGTTTGCTGTTATCGGCGTTGTATTCGTGAGTATTCTCACGCTGCTCTTCGGAAGAATATATTGTTCGCATCTTTGTCCTCTCGGCACGCTGCAGGATATCATCATCTGGTTCAGAAAGAAGAAATACAAACACCGCAAATATCCGTACCATCCTGCGCATTATCGTATTCTTTATTCAGTAACAGCATTCAGTATTATCGCGGCATTCAGCGGAGGTGCTGTGTTGCTTGACCTGCTGGAGCCATTCAGCAATTACGGCAGGATTCTGACGACACTCGTACGGCCATTGATCATCCTCGTCAACAATATTGTTGCACTTCTTGCCACATCTACCAATCGTTTCGGTATTGCGGAAATTCCGCTGAACGGAATGAACCTTTGGAATATTATCATCCCGCTATCATTTCTTTTCATGATCATCGGACTAACGGCATGGCGGGGAAGACTTTTCTGTAATTTGCTCTGTCCGGTTGGCGGCGTTTTAAGTCTTCTCTCCCGGATATCCTTGTTCAAGATCACGATTCAGCACGATGCCTGTACCGATTGCGGATTGTGTGAACGTGTCTGTCGTGCCCAGTGTATCGACAGCGAAAAAAACAGTGTCGATTTTGCCGCATGCGTAGGATGTTTTGACTGCATCGGCTCCTGTCCGACCAATGGAATGGGGTATACGTTTAAACTGCGTTCCGTTATGACAAAAAAGGAAGATACTGACCGCCGCACAGTGCTGATGTCCCTTTCAACCGCGCTGCTTGCAACAACGGGTGTTCCGAATATTGTCGACACGACAAAAACTGTGTCAGGATATTCCAACGCAAAGACAAAACCGGTTGTTCCGCCGGGAGGGAAAACGCAGGAGCATTTTGAGAGTTACTGCACAGCTTGTCATCTTTGCGTCAGTGCGTGCCCAACCCATGTGCTTCAGCCGTCGTTCCTGGAATATGGTTTTGCAGGGATCCTACAGCCGAAAATGGATTATAACGTCAGTTACTGCAATTACGACTGCACGATATGCGGCGAGATCTGTCCGACCGGTGCTATTCAGCACCTTCAGCAGCAGGAGA
Source organism: uncultured Ignavibacteriota bacterium (assembly GCA_903861125.1). Lineage (GTDB taxonomy): Bacteria > Bacteroidota > Ignavibacteria > UBA10030 > UBA8401 > UBA8401. The sequence continues at coordinate 23,520 of CAIOTF010000042.1, read as the reverse complement.
AAAAAAGTGTGCAGCTTGGTAAAGTGACATTTGTAAAGGAAGACTGCATTGTTGAGATCAAGAAGAAGGATTGCGGTGCCTGCTCGGAACATTGTCCGACCAAAGCGGTGAAGATGGTGCCGTATGAAAAGAAATTGACAATTCCTCAGATCGAAAACGAATATTGTGTCGGCTGCGGTGCGTGCGAACATGCTTGTCCCACAACTCCGCGCAAAGCGATCTACGTTACCCCGAATCCTGTCCACCTCATTGCTAAAAAACGGGAAGAGAAACGGATGGAACCGAAGGCAGCTACGCCTCAGGAATTTCCGTTCTAATTTCCGAACTGCATAAAAAAATATTTATTGCCGGAGAATGTTGTAGCTGCGTTTGAGAAATGCGATGAATTCACCCAGGTATTTTTGAGATACGTATAATATTTTGCGGCAGCTGTATTACACGAAAACTTGTTTTGGAATATTCTTTCCCGGAAATCCAGAGGCCATAGCGGCGCCGTATGCGCCGACATTTTTAATAAGAAGATAATCTCCTTCGCGTATCATTTCCAGCATTCTATTCTTACCGAGAAAATCGTTCTGCAATACGGTATTCCCGCGGATATCATAATTAGCGCGTTCACGTTTTGCAGTATTCACCGCAGAGATTGCATGATATGCTCCGTATACGAGCGGCCGTGCAAGTTCCGCAAAACCGGCATCGACGGCTATTTCAGATTTTTTGCTGCTCAGGCGTTTAATGTTCGTTACCTGCACAACCAGTGTGCCGGCATCGGCAAGTATTGTCCTCCCAGGTTCAATCATCAATTCTATCGGACGGCCGTATTTTTGCGATAATGCCTTCGTATGCAGTCCATAGAGTGCCATAACATTTTTCATATTGAATGCACGCTGGCCGGGTGCGTACGGGATTCCGAATCCGCTTCCGAAATTTACATATTCAAGATCCGGAAACGATGATGCCATGGTACACAGAAATGGTGCAAAATTTTGAAAGGGAGTCAGTTCCAGCACATTGGATGCAAAATAGCCATGCACGCCCGTTATTGAATTGTGTGCGGCTGAAGCGATTCGCAGAACGGTTCTGAAATCCTTCGGTTCAATCCCGATATGTGAATATCGGTTCGTATTGGTCGCATCAGGAGAATGTGAAGTGATGCTTTTCGGGATGCGGATGCGGATACCGAATGTCCGGTGCTGAACGAGCGAACAGAATTTATCAACCTCTTCAACGGAATCCAAATGTACACGGATGCGGTCACGGATCAGCATACTCATCAGTTCAGTACTGATGCCGGTGGAGGTAAATGAAATAGAGTTGTTCTTGAATCCGGCCTTCTTCACTAATTGTAGTTCATGACCGGAATTGATCTGCACTCCCAGTCCGTTCTTACGTACGATTGATAACGCAGTTTTGTGACTGTTGCACATAGCAGCATAATACATGGAGGAATGCCTGTATTTCAGCGAGTGTGCTATGCGGCGGATATTATCAACGATCTGTTTCGTATCATAGACATACAGCGGAGTGCCGTATTTTTCTGCTAATGAAGTATAATCAATATGAACCATAGAGATCCAATCAATTCACAGGAAATTATCCGCTGGTTTCACGGCCTCATTGCTCAAAAGCATTGATGCTGTTTGGTCTGGAGCAATAAACAGAAAAGTAATCAACAAATCAACCATTGCGGTATAGTTTTCCATTGTCGTCCCCGCATTATTTATATGATTAATGAGATAACCTGTTAATCATGCGGATACGAATACGCATGGCAAACGGAATTGATTCTTGTTACATTTAGAAGTAAAGGTTTCAAAAACTGAATTCATTGAAAGTTATCACATTGAGCGGAGTGGAAGTGTGACAACTTAAAATAATCATGCCTCCCTGCGGCCTACGACTCGTAGAGGATTGTTGATCTACTTCGCTCGGCATGACAACAGATTAGTATTATTTATTGACCACTTCTATTAAAATTATTCTCTCTAACTGATGCTTCCTTCTTTAATTGATGTTGCCGGATCTGCCGGATGTTATGTTGTTCTAATGATGTTGTACAATGCCGTCAATCAATCAAACTCGCATTCTTTCGGTATCCGTATATTTTCGACAGCAATGTCGTATGCCCTCATATTTTTTGTTGCGGACTATCTGCTCCACGTTCTCATCCTGACAGTTCAATTATTTTACGATCCGTTTGCTTTCTATTCTTTCTTCGGGACCATTGTGATCACGGGATTCATGGTGAAAATATTTCTGGACCCGCCGGAAAAAATGAACCTTGTTGAGATGAAGAATTATATCAGGGTATCCTTGTTCTTCGGAAACTATTTCCGTCTGCGTGATGTCGATATACAGGAGAAGATCGGCACGCATAAAATGAAAAAAATCTATGAGGAAGTGCATGGAAAACCGTTTACGGAGGACGTGATCGCCACACCGTTCGATCAGCAGGTCACAACGTTCAAGAAGGTGTCGATTGAAGAATTGAATGAAAAGAAACGTCAGTACCCGCCGGAATACTTTGATGAGGTCTCGCGCTTGAACGAAAAGCAGATAACGGATGTGTCGGTTTCATTCCGCTTTCAATTGATGGACAAATCATACCATGCGCTTCTTGCTATGATGGATCATTTTGAGATCGATCCGGCCGAACGGATACTCTCGATCAATATCATATATCCTGTGGACAAGAATATCTCGCTGCAGACGCAAGCCGAGAAGATACGGCTTGTGGAACGGGTCTATGAGTCGCTGCACATTCTTATCGCGCAGGAGTGGTTCTCGTTGTATGCGCCGTTCATCAACACCATTAATGTCTCATGCCGGCAGAAAGAATTCGGCGACAATATGGCCGAATTGATCCGTCCGCTTATGACCTTCAAAATATCACTTCATGATTTACGGCTGCGCTCCTCACGCATTACCACTGCTCCTGAAATATTAAAAATAGCCGCAATTAATTTTCCGTCATAATTTCATATCCGCGCAAATCTGTCCTTTCAGTGTTAATCCAAAGTTGATTTTTTATCCGTGTCATTCCGTTCTTTCAGTGTAAATCTGTTCTTTCAATGTGAACCCGTGTATTTTTATTTTTATCCGTGCAATTCCGTTTTTTCAGTGTAAATCCGTGGTTGCTTTTTTAGAATCGTATAAATCCGTAGTTAACTTTTTCTTTGGTATGCTTTGTAGTTTCACTTATTCTTTGTAAAATTAGGCAATTATTCATAATCGATGGACGACAATGACAACCAGACGAACTTTCATCAGATCATCCGCTCTTGCATCGGCAGCGTTCCTGGCACATACGCCGGAATCATTTTCCTCGGAATCAAAAATGATGAACACAAATGCAGCAGGGAAACCAATTGTCCTCTCCACATGGAATTTTGGAATTAAAGCGAATGAGGCGGCCTGGAGTGTACTGAGCAGCGGCGGCAAGGCGTTGGATGCTGTTGAGGCAGGTGTAAAAATACCTGAAGGTGATCCGAAAGAGCGGAGCGTTGGCTACGGCGGCAGACCGGACAGGGATGGACGTGTGACTCTCGATGCGTGCATTATGGATGAACATGCGAACATCGGATCGGTTGCATGCCTGGAATATATTAAACATCCTATTTCTGTTGCACGCGCGGTGATGGAAAAAACGCCGCATGTGATGCTAGTGGGGGATGGTGCGCTGCAGTTTGCATTGTCGCAGGGATTTGTTAAAGAAAATCTTCTGGTTGAAGAATCGGAAAAAGAATGGAAAGAGTGGCTGAAAGAAAGCAAGTATGCGCCGGTCGTCAATATTGAGCATCACGATACCATTGGTATGATCGCTATGGATATGAACGGCGATCTCTCCGGTGCATGCACTACCAGCGGTATGGCCTATAAAATGCATGGACGTGTCGGCGATTCCCCGATAATTGGAGCGGGATTGTATGTAGATAATGAAGTTGGTGCGGCTACCGCTACGGGTCACGGCGAAGAGGTTATTCGGATTGCAGGCTGTTATTTGGTGGTGGAATTGATGCGTCAGGGAAGAACGCCGGAACAGGCGTGCAAAGAAGCAGTGGAAAGAGTGGTGCGATTGACTGCGAACCGAAAAAAGAATCTTAAGGATATCCAGGTTGGTTTCATTGCATTGAATAAACGGGGAGAATACGGAGCATATTGTGTCCAGAGCGGATTCAATTATGCGGTGCGTACTGCGGACGGGAGCCGTTTACTCGATTCGGGATTTGCCATACAATAGGGAATATGAATTCAGCAAAACTCGAAATAGCTTGCTTTAATCTTCAATCGGCCATGATCGCCCAGCAAGGTTGTGCCGACAGGATCGAGTTGTGTGCTGACCTTTCCGCCGGAGGCGTCACTCCCAATTATGGTACCGTTGAAACGGCAAGGAAATTGATCACCGTCGATCTGTCTATCATGGTCCGACCTCGCGGCGGAAATTTTGTTTATTCTGACGAAGAATTTTCCATGATGGAGAAAGATATTCTTTATTTCAAAGAATTACATGTGAATGGTTTTGTCTTCGGGATATTGCATTCCAACGGAAGCGTCAATAAAAAGCAGTGCAAAGAGTTGGTGAAATTGGCAGGATCAATACCGTGTACATTTCACCGGGCGTTCGATGTCTGCGCCGATATGAGCCGTGCGCTAGAAGACGTGATCGAGTGCGGATTTAAGACGGTCCTGACCTCCGGTCAAGCGCTGTCTGCGGTGGATGGAATTGATTCTTTGAACATATTGATGGCAAAATCACAGGGGAGAATTTGCATTATGCCGGGCGGAGGGATCCGTTCCACGAACATTGATGTGCTGAGAAAAAAAGTACGTTCTGCGTATTATCATTCCTCGGCGATCCTCCGGCACGATATCGCTGATCTTGATGAAGTGAACCTGCTGAAAGAAAAATTATTATAGCATCAATGATGAAGTACCGGAATAAAACCGGATCATAATGTAACGAAAGGAACAGTTCTATGTCCTGGTCATTTAATTTTTTTGTTCACATTGTCCTGTTTGGTCTTACAACATCTGTCGTTGTTGCATCATTCATTCTTCATCGTCAGATCATTACAGAAAAAAGCTGGGAGAAGAAACTTCTCCTCTCCGGTTTGATCCGCATCTTTTCGCGATTCGTTCCGTTCAATGCGGTGCTCTTGCTCGTGACAGGCTTTGGAAATATGATGAACAGATACGGAACGAACGCTCAATGGCCTTCCGAAGAGTGGTTATCTATAAAAGTTGTTCTCTTTGTCATCCTGGCAGCCAATGGATTGTACCTTGCTCCGCACCTGGGATTGAAACGGAACATGCTGATCAAATCCGTTATTGAAGGGAGTGGTCCGGCTGATGCAGATCAGCAAATAGTGAAACAGAATTTTTCCATCACTGCATTGTTCATCGTACAAATGATTCTGTTATTGTCGATCCTATTTCTCAGCGTGTACGGCAGTGGAAAACATCCTGGGATGTTTTAACAATTGTAATGATTCGATCTGATGTTGATCTGAGGAAAAATTTTCCATTCCGCGTACATCCGTTCTTTCCGTGACAATCCGTGGTTGCTTTTGTATATATGTAAATCCGGGTGGTGACATTCAATTCGCATTTTTGACAAATAGCCTACCTTCGAAATTTCGCTAAAATCGACAAATGAGTGCTAAAAAACTACGTATTCACGTAGTTGCATCAATATAAAAAAATCAATACCTATTACGTGCAAAGGCAATCATGAGCCATGAAAAATGGTGATTCGGACGCCTTAGCAATTGACCTCCTGAGCGCGCAAGCGTGAAGGAGGTTTTTTTTTGCAAAGGCTACTAAAAAATTCACGCCGCATATCAAGAACACCTATCCTGATACACATTCTATCATTGTTTTTTAAATAAAGTATTGACCATTACGGTGTGCAAGGATAATTTCTTCCGTTTAATTTTATTTTGCAAGAGATTACGCACCAGAGATAATCATCGTTTGTGGCGAAAATAATATTCTCTAAAAACAGGATATTAATTTATGGAACAGATATTACCGGTTTAAACAATTCAGCAGAAGATCCTCATCATCCGCGGACAGAAAGTTATTCTCGACAGACATCTTGCCGAACTGTATCATGTTAGCACAACAAGATTTAACGAAGCCGTCAAACGAAATATCAAAAGATTCCCCGTTGATTTTATGTTCCGGTTAACGGAGAAAGAAAACAAACTTTTGATATCGCAATTTGCGATATCAAACAACAGGGGCGGTCATAGAAAGCGGCCGTATGTTTTTACCGAACAGGGAGTGGCTATGTTATCCGGAGTACTGCGCAGCCGACGCGCCATTACGGTGAACATCGCCATCATGAGAGCATTTGTTCAATTGAGAGAATACCTCTCCATACATAAGGACATGGCAAAAAAATTACAGGACCTTGAACGGAAATATGAAACGCATGATGTGAAGATCAAAGCAGTGTTCGACGCTATTCGACAACTGATGTCTCCGCCGAAGAGGAAAAAATACATGGTCGGATTTTGAATGATTATTAACCACCGGAAAGAAAAAGTATTGAAAAATTCAAAGGATAGTACTTACGTTACGGCAGGTTTTTTGCAGGATGAATAGAAGAGTGCATTGCAATTGTTTCATTCGCCACACGCAATTCTTAATAGTTCCCCAACACTCCATGTGCCAATTCCACAACTTTATCTTTCAATTCAGCCGGTTCTAAAACCGTAATTCCTTCTCCGCGTCCGGCAATCCACGAAGCGATCTCAGTCAGTGAATTTACAGTAACTGTAATAATTGCCGATCCATCTGCCTGTTCATCCACACTTTCTGCATCGAGCAGATGCCGCGGATTTTTCCACTCGATCCACTCTTTGGAAAATCGCAGTTTCACGTGATGCCGTTCATTTCCGAGCCAACTCTTCCATGAATAACGGAAAAGTTCCTCAACATCTTTCGGCGGGATGGCTTTAAAAGTTTTCTTGGTCTGTTTTAGAGAAAGGATCTTATTGAGATGATATTGTTTTATGATGCCGTTGTGCAGTGCCAGCAGTCTGTAAAATCCCTCGCTTTGGAAAATCAAAATCGGACCGATCTCACGCCCTTTTTCAACGTCAGTTTTTTCCTTTTCGTAATCGATCACCACCATGGTCCGTTGTTCAATGCTGCGCTGCAGATGTACAATATCGTGAAGGGAACGGAGTTTCTTTTTCTTCACCATGAATGCCGTGGTCTTGTCGATGGCATTTTGTGAATAGCAGATACCGACGTACTGCAGAACCAATTCCGTAATGACGGTATTGTCCATCGGACTGCCAAAGCACACTCCGCGCGATTTTTCCGAATGGATGTCGATACCGGTGGAGCGAAGCTCCTGGAGATCCCTTTTAATTGTGAGATCTTCGCAGTGAAACAGGTCTGCAAGGTCCGCGGTATAATATGTATGATCGGGATCGCTTACTAAGCCGATAATCTCAATCTGGCGTTTGATCTTTGTCTGGAGTTCAAGCATACGGTAAATATCCTGTAATTAAAATGCTGACAAAATATAGATGCAATTCCATTGTTCAGCAAGTAAAATTAGTATCAAAAAATGATACGCTTGCTTGATATAAGCCGGCGTATCTTGCATCTGTCAACGAAGATCACCATCACTAACATACAGGAGTTTACCATGTTCATACAAGCCCTCAAATTCCAAACTGCAGGAACCCTTGGAGTTATGCAATTCGGCACGTCGGATCAAAATACATTCAGATATTCGCCGGTTGATATCGGCATCAAGAAGGGGACAGTTCAGGTAAAAGAAACAAGTGACGCAGGGAGCGTTAACTCGCTGATTGTTCTGAATACATCCGATTATTACGTTTTTCTGATGGATGGCGATATTCTTGCCGGCGCTAAACAGAACCGGATTATCAATACGTCGGTTCTGCTGGCTCCGCAATCCAAAACGATCATTCCTGTAAGTTGCGTTGAAGCAGGGCGGTGGAGAGCCGTTTCAAGTCAGTTTTCATCAACAGACCATACGGCTCCTTCCAATATGAGGAAGATGAAATCGGAGAATGTTTCGCACAGCATCAGAGAATCGCGCGGATTTGATGCCAATCAGGGAGCTATTTGGAACTCGGTTTCGGAATACTCAAAAAAATATTCCGTGGAATCACCGACCTCGAATTATTCCGATGTGTATGAGGCAGGCAAGAAAGGTTTTGATCAAGGATTAGAAAAAATTGTTGTCGATCCCAATGCAAACGGAGTCATATTCTTCATCGATAAGACGATCATCAATGTGGATATATTCGGTTCGAAGAGAGTGTATTCTCATTATTTTCCTAAACTTCTGCGGGGCGTTTCGATGGAAATATTCGGCAGGAAATCGGCGAAAGAACAACTGACGGAAGCCCAGGCAAAATATGACATGGTTGAATTTTTGGACGGATGGGATGCATTAAAGAAAGAGCGTAATCCCGGTGTCGGTTTGGGAACAGAACACCGGGTTATGAACGAAAAGTTCTCCGGAATGGATCTGGAATACAACGAACAAAAAATTCACACGAGCATCTTCAACGCAGCAACTATTAAACAGTCATGAATAATTTAGCATTCGCCAACGAAGAAGTAATTACTTCCGGGCAAGTGAATATTCTCAGCGGGTTTTTACAATCACGAAAACTGCAGCGGATAGACACCCCTTCGGACAGGGTCTGTTTCAGACTGGACAGGAACAAACCCATTATCCGGATTGCCAACGGATCGGTCCACGAATACCCGGTTCGCCGGTCTATGGTGGATAAATTATTGAGGTGGCATCATATTGACAGATGGATGCTGAATAAGGCCTCCAACGAGACCGCCATCTCATTTCTCAACGATCTGCTTCTCTCCATTAAAAGTTCAAATGTGAGGATCTATGTTGAGAATGGCGATGCTAAAACGATCACCAGCAACAGATATACCGAGTTCTTTGATGATGAAGTACTGAAAGCCTGTGCAGATCTGAAGATCAGCACAGTTTCCCGGACCGATAAGGTGCTTCGCATCGACAGTGTTGTTGATGCGAGGTTCCAGCCGGCGGTCGGAGATGATTGCGGTTTTGGATTTACGATCTTCAATTCGGAGACCGGTTTTCATTCCCTGCAGATCTCACATTATATACTTCGGTATGTCTGTTCCAATGGATTGATCATAAAGATACCGTCAATCGATAAACGGTTGAATTACCGGAATCATTATAACCTTCCAACCGGTAATTTGAAAATGTTCCTCGAAAATCAATTAGCGAGCATCAAATCTACCCGGCGTTCAATCATTCGAAGGCTTGAACGCTCCACGCGGACTCTGATCGATCCGCAACTGCAAAAGAAAGCGTTGATGCTGCTGAGAAAAATAAATGTGAATGCCGATATGATCAGAAACGAAGTGCTTAACGCCCGGACGGAATGGGAACTGGTGAATGTGGTCACCGCGCATGCCCGTCAGCAGCCGGTCGATCTTCGCCTTATGCTGGAACAGTCGGCAGGGAGGCTTTTTCAAAAAGTGTATGAAAATTAGGGAGAACAATAATATTGCAGTCCCGATCAGATATCTCATAAAGAATATTAATGATCTGAATAAAAACTTGAAATATCATCGACTTAAATATATTTTTTGGAAAACGAGCCCAAATTCGATACCAGCGATTCTGTTTTATGATAATTCTTCTCCGCGTTCTCAGCGACCTCAGCGGTGCAAATCTTTTTCAATACGGGAACCAGTGATTCTATTTTATTTTCTTCTCTGCGTCCTCTGTGATCTCAGCGGTGCAAATCTTTTCCAATACGGGAACCAGTGATTCTGTTTTATTTTATTTTCTTCTCTGCGTCCTCTGTGATCTCTGCGGTGCAAATCTTTTACAATAATAGATACTACAAAACGAACCCAAATAGTAAATCAGCGATTCTGTTTTATTGTTTTTCTTCTCCGCGTTCTCAGCGACCTCTGCGGTGCAACCCCGTATCGGACAATAAGGAGTCAGCGGTCTATGTATTATTAGAAGTAAATTTGTTGTTAGATGATTTATTTCTTGCAAAAAAAGGGTGATTCATGTATATTTGTGGGCGTTAAAACAACCGTATGTGTACCTAACGGAAAATGGAGAATAGATGCGAGTGAGGAGTTTGAGGGAGTAAAAAGCGGTGAATTTTCAAAAATTTTATGGGGTCGTAGCTCAGTTTGGTTAGAGCGCTTGCCTGTCACGCAAGAAGTCGCGAGTTCGAGTCTCGTCGGCCCCGCATCCAATTCCTAACAACAACGTTGTCTTTCAGACACAATAGGCAAACTTATTGATGAAGATAGTTACTGCTTCCGCAATATTCTTTACTTACTATTGCTCACCGTTGTCCATTTCACCCTTATCTGATTGTAGGTCTACACAATGAACAAGTCCTATCTTGATTATTTTCTCAAGATTCGCCTTCCGATTATTCTATTCGTGGCGCTTGCTTCGCTCACATTCACCTATTACGTTTCCCGTGCCGAACGGGACGGCGTCGGTTATGCTCCCGAGCAGCCGATACCGTACTCGCATAAACTCCATGCGGGAATGATGGGAATGGATTGCCAGTACTGCCACACCGGCGCATCGAAATCACGTCACGCAATGGTTCCGCCTCTCAGCACCTGCATGAACTGCCACACCATCGCACGGAAGAATATGCCGAACATCATACGTCTGACACAATATTATAACGAAGGGAAACTGATGCCGTGGAAACGGATCCATAAGATTCCTGATTACGCGTATTTTAATCACAGCGTTCACGTCAACAAAAATATTCCCTGCCAGCAATGTCACGGCAATATCCAGGAACTGGATGTTGTGAAGCAGGCAAATTCGTGGACGATGAACAATTGCATCAGCTGTCACAAAAATGCACCGGAACTTCTTGCCAATATTCCCGGGATCAAAAAAGGTCCTGTCAATTGTTTTGCCTGTCACCGATAAATCTTATGAAAACAAATATCACACATCCGGAACGGAGAAATTTTTTTAAGAGGGCGGGATTGAGCGCGATGGGCGCCGGTCTGCTGAGCGCTCTGCCGTTCGGTCTCTTCTCACAGCCGAAGAATAACGAAAAAAATTCTGAACAGAATATTTCAAACTCCATCACGATCAATCCGATGGCAGTGAAACGGGAGAAAAGAAAGTAAGAATGGAACCTTCGAAGACGAACAACAGCGAATCGAAATACTGGAGAAGTCTCCGGGCATATCATAACGATCCTTCCGTTGACGATGCGAAAGCACGAGAGTTCGCAAAGGAAGTGACGGATGGTTTTGATGTTGACGCCATGTCCCCCATGAGCCGCAAACAGTTTCTTGCATTGGTCTCAGCCTCCGCCGCATTCGCCGCCGCCGGCTGCACCAACTACCGGGATAAAGGGGCGATCGTTCCTTATATCAAAAAACCGGAAGAAATTACACTCGGCAAAGCCAATTACTACGCTTCAACATTCGTCGATAACGGCCAGGAATACGGCATCCTGATCAAAACCCGCGAAGGACGTCCGATAAAGATCGATGGTAATCCCGATCATCCGGTGAATAAAGGAAAGATCCCCGCACGCGGTCAGGCAAGTATTCTGAACCTCTACGATCCGGAACGGTTGAAAGATCCCATGGTCGTCGAGTCCGGCATCCTCTCCAAAAGTTCATGGAAAGATGTGGATGCATCAATCATCGCCGCACTTTCTGCCGCTGTAAAAGAAGGAAAAGAGATCGCAATCATTACGCATACGATCACTTCTCCGACAGCAAAAAAAGTTCTGAACGATTTTACTGCAAAATATCCGACAGCAAAAATTTATTCGTACGAATTATTCAACGACCTTAACCGCAGATCTGCCTGGATGAAATCCACTGGCGATCGGTCTGCCGGTACCGTAACACCGGCGTTTCCGCTGATCAAATGGAATGAAGCAAAGATCATTCTGGCACTGGAATCGGATTTTCTCGGTTACGAAGGAAATATTGCCGAACAGACACGCATGTTCGTTGAGAATAGGAATGTTGATAACGCAAAGAATATCAGCCGTATATACTCTGCCGACGGTACGATGAATTCCACAGGAATGAATGCTGATTACCGTCTGCGCGTTCGTCCGGACCGGCAACTGGAATTTGTTCTTGCGCTGATCAATGAATTTGCACCGAATGGAAAAGCTTCCTTAAAAGATTTTGCAGCGAAGAACGGTCTTGATGCAGCCGATGTGAAGCAGCTGGTGAAAGATCTGAGCGAAAACAAAGGGAAGTCGATCGTACATGCAGGGAACGCACTGCCGGAATCGGTTCACATTGCTGTAAACGTGCTGAATGAGATTCTTGGAAATTCCGCACTCTATAATAAAGAACAATCTTCTGTCGAATATGTTGAAACATCGAAGAATGATGAATGGGAAGCGCTTATCAATAAAATGAACGGCGGAAAAGTCGGCGTTGTGATTCATTTCGATTCGAATCCTGTCTATCATTTAGCATCTGACTATGGTTATGCCGAAGCGTTGAAAAAGGTCGGTTCGGTGGTGACACTTGCCGAAATGCAGAATGAATCATCAGCCGCAAGCAATTATGTTCTGCCGATCAATCATGCGTTTGAATCGTGGGGCGATCACAAGACACGCACAGGTATTATTAGTCTGCAGCAGCCGGTGATTTCTCCTCTCTATAATTCACGGCAAAAGGAAGCGCTGCTTCTTGCATGGACAGTTTCTGCTGCTGCATTTACCGAAACACTTTATCACGAATATCTGATGACACGCTGGGAGAAGGAAGTTTTTCCTGCAATGAAATCCAGTGTTGATTTCAAAACATTCTGGTATTCTGCGTTACACGATGGTGTTGTTACGTTCAGCGAAACGGCGCAAGCATTTGGTAAGGCAACTTCGGATGCGTTGAATACTGTTGCACCGGTTTCGGCAGCGAATGATTTTGTTCTATATCTCCATGATAATTATTTTGTCGGTGACGGACGTTATGCGAATAACGGATGGCTGCAGGAAATGCCGCATCCCGCATCGAAGATCGCGTGGGATAATTACGCGGCGATCGGCGTTGCAACATCAAGAGAAATGGGAATTGACGAAAACTCGATGATCGAAGTTTCCGTTGGCGGACGCTCATTGAAATTACCCGTGCATGTTCAGCCCGGGCTTTCCGATAAATTTATCGCTGTGATGCTCGGTTATGGCCGTACGGTTTCCGGAACGGTCGGCACCGGCGTCGGCTTCAATGCAAATCTTTTCATGTCGAAATCAGCATCGTTGTCGCCGTGGTTGTATTCCGGCGTTACGGTGACAAAAACAAGCGACAAATATCTTCTGGCATCATCGCAGGAGCATCATCAGCTCGACGATACATTCCTGAAGGACATTCATAAGAAACGCGATATCATTCAGGAAGGTACTGTCGTGCAGTTCCTGGCCGATCCGAAGTTCCTGGAAAAAGAACATTCCGGATCGACAATCATACCGAAGATTAAATATGATGGTGTGAAGTGGGCGATGGCGATCGATCTTAATAAATGCACCGGTTGCGGAGTCTGCACACTTTCATGCAACGTGGAAAATAATATTCCCGTTGTCGGCAAGGATCAGCTCGGCAAAGGGCGCGAAATGGCCTGGATTCGTATCGACCGCTATTTCTCCGGAACATCGGAAGCGCCGAGCGTCAGCAATCAGCCGATGCTTTGCCAGCATTGCGACAGCGCGCCATGCGAGAACGTTTGCCCGGTGATCGCAACAACGCACAGTCCGGACGGACTGAACCAAATGGCCTACAACCGCTGCGTGGGAACGAAATATTGTTCCAACAACTGTCCATATAAAGTGCGTCGCTTCAATTTCTACGATTTCCGCAGCGAGTTCAACGACGGCATTCAGTATCAGCAGCCGCTGAACATGCTCCACAATCCCGAAGTGACGGTCCGCTCGCGCGGTGTGATGGAAAAATGTACCTTCTGCATCCAGCGCATCATGGAAGGACGGGAACTTGCGATCGAAAACGGAACGGTATTTGACGGAAGCGGTGTTACCGTGGCGTGTCAGGAAGCATGTCCGGCTGATGCGATCGTCTTCGGAAATATGAACGATAAAAATTCCGAGATCTATAAATATCGACATCATGAAATAGGGTATCGCGTCTTGGAAGAAATCAATGTTGCACCGAACGTAACGTATGTTGCAAAACTTCGAAATGTAGAATCTCAAACGGAGAAAGCATAGTGTCATCGACTGTCTTAGATTATTCAAAAGAATTATCCGTCATTGAAGGCCTGCCCAGCGCGGCAACGCTTGACGAGATGATCGAAAAACCGATCAACGATTTCCCACAACGCAGGTGGTTCATAGGCCTTGCCATTACCGGCACCATGCTGATGATCGGCGTTGTCAGCTTGACCTGGCTTCTCTGGAAAGGGGTCGGCGTCTGGGGTATCAATCAGCCTGTTGCATGGGGATTCGACGTAGTGAACTTTGTGTTCTGGGTAGGTATCGGTCACGCCGGCACATTGATCTCCGCAATTCTTTTTCTGTTCCGTCAGAAATGGCGTACCGGCATTGCGCGTTTTGCAGAAGCGATGACGTTATTCGCCGTCCTCTGCGCAGTGCAGTTTGTTATCTTCCATACAGGCCGTCCGTGGCTGGCTATGGCGTGGCTCTTCCCGTATCCGAACCAGCATGGTGTTTGGGTGAATTTTACCTCGCCGCTTGAATGGGACGTGTTCGCGGTGAATACTTATTTTATCGTTTCGGCAGTTTTCTGGTATCTGGGACTTATCCCTGACTTTGCAACACTGCGCGACCGTGCAACGACAACAATAAAAAAAGTTACGTTTTCAATTCTTAGTTTAGGATGGAGATTCTCAAACCGTCACTGGCAGCATTACGAACGTGCTTATCTGATCATGGCTGGTTTTGCCACGCCGCTTGTTCTCTCCGTTCATACCATCGTCAGTTTTGACTTTGCTGTTTCGATCATTCCGGGCTGGCATACTACAATCTTCCCGCCGTATTTTGTTGCCGGTGCTATTTTCTCCGGTTTTGCGATGGTGCAGAATGTTTTGATCATTACCCGTAAAGCATTCAAGTTCGAGACACTGATCACGATGGATACAATCGAGAAGATGAATAAAATTATTCTCGTTACAGGAACGATTGTTGGTTACGCTTACATCATGGAATTTTTTATTGCATGGTACAGCGGCAATGCAACAGAACTGTTCGTGTTTGTTAACCGTGCATTCGGTCCGTACTGGTGGGCATACTGGACGATGATGACATGCAATCTTTTCACCCCGCAATTATTCTGGTCAAAAAAGATCCGCACATCGCTGCTGGCTTCATTCATCCTTGCAATCTTTGTCAACATTGGCATGTGGTTCGAGCGGTTCGTTATTATCGTAACATCGCTGCACAGAGATTTTCTACCGTCAAGTTGGGGTATGTTCGTTCCGACCATGTGGGATTTCGGGATGCTCATCGGCAGTTTCGGTCTCTTCTTTACGCTCGTTCTTCTGTTTGTTAAATTCCTGCCGGCGATCGCCATGGCAGAGATCAAAGCGGTTATTCCTGGCGCTCAGCCGACACATCATGGAAACGGAGCGTCGCATTGATTATGGAAAAGAAATTATACTCGATCTCGGCAATTTATTCCAATCCCAACGACATCATTCGCGCCGCAGCGGCGGTTCGTGATGCGGGGTATAAAAAATTCGACATCCACACACCGTATCCGATCCACGGTCTGGATGGGGCAATGGGTTTGAAAGAAACGAAGCTCGGATTCGTCACGCTGGCTGCTGCAATTATCGGCGCTGCGGGAATGATCTCGTTTGCATCATGGGTGGCCGTTGTGGATTATCCGCAGGTAATCGGCGGAAAGCCGTACTGGTCGTGGCCTGCATTTGTTCCGGTAACGTATGAGATTGCGGTGCTGCTGGCAGTATTGGGAACGGTTGGTGCGATGATTGCATTCTTCTTCAAATTCCCGAACATCAGTCATCCTCTTCACGATACTCCGTATATGAAAAAAGTTTCCGCTGATAAATTCGGCGTAAGCATTCAGGCAGATGACGGGAAGTTCAATGAAAAGGTAGTCCGCGAATTACTGAAAAATACCGGCGGGGAAGTGGATGCTGTTTACTACAGCGAAGAGTTCCTTACTTTCAAACCGCAGATGTTCGATCCGAAATTTATTTTTCTGCTTGTCGGTATTGCACTGGCAACATCTGCCGGCGGATACCTCTATTGGAACAAAGTGCTCTATCTTCCTCCGTTCGATTGGATGATGCAGCAGCCGAAAGTGAAACCGCAGACCATGAGCGAATTCTATGCTGATGGATTCGGTATGCGTCTTCCGGTTGCAGGAACTGTAGCACGCGGATTTATACCATATCCGTATGCTTTGGGAGCAAAAGCCGATTCAGTTGGGAAATTCCTGGTGAATCCGCTGCTGCCGACTAAAGCAGCACTTGATCTTGGAAAGAAGAAATTTTTTACGTATTGCTCCCCGTGTCACGGTAATTTCGGCAAGGGGGACAGCCGCATGAACGGACAATTCCCCAATCCGCCGACGCTGCATTCGGACAAAGTGCGCACATGGCCGGACGGAGCGATCTTCCATACGATCACAGTCGGGCAGAACGTGATGCCATCGTATCAATATCAGATCTCCCGCGAAGAGCGGTGGGCAATAGTGAATTATATCCGAACTTTACAGCGCGCATATAATGCGAAGGAGTCAGACCTACAATGAGCGCTCACGAATCAATTATTATCCCGAAAAAAGAACTTCCCGCTAACATCGTAAAGCTCGGCTGGGCATTAACAGTGATCGGCCTTGTGCTGGTTGTGCTCTCCTATGTTACCGATGCGCAGCGAGCCGGATTCAATAATATTATCGGATTTACATTTCTTGCAAGTGTAGCAGTCGGTGCAGTATTTTTTATCGCGATTGAATACATCGCCGGTGCTGTCTGGAGCACACCGTTCCGCCGCGTTTTGGAATTTCTTGGTATGCTGCTTGTGCCGGTGGTGCTGCTGGCAATTCCGATCTTTCTGAATTTCCATAGTTTGTATCATTGGTCGCATGCCGATGTTGTGGCAGCCGACAAAGTACTGCAAAGCAAATCACCATATCTGAATGAACAATTTTTTGCAATTCGATTTGTGATCTATATCGTTATCTGGTCCCTATTCTATTTTATCTTCAGGCACAATTCGCTGAAGCAGGATAAAGATAACGATCAGGCGAGGACGAAGAAAAATATTGGACTGGCTGCGGCATTCATTCCGCTGCTGGCTATCTCGATCTCACTTTTTTCCATCGACTGGCTGATGAGTCTGGAACCGCATTGGTTCTCCACGATGTTCGGTGTTTATTATTTCACCGGGTCGATTGTGACAGCGCTTGCGGTGACAACATATTTCGTAGTCTTACTGAGCGAACGGGGATATTTTTTCAAAGGGATCAACGAAAATCATTACTATAGTTTTGGTGCATTGCTGTTCGGTCTGCTTTCATTCTGGGCGTATATCGCGTTCAGCCAATTCATGCTTATTTGGTATGCGAACCTTCCGGAAGAAAACTTCTGGTTCATTACCCGCTGGCAAAATGGATGGGAGTATGTTTCGGTGGCGATCGTGCTATTCCATTTTTGGATTCCGTATTTTATGCTCGTTTCGCGTCCGTCGAAAATGAAACCACGTGTGCTGAAACAGTCAGCCGCCATACTGATCGCTGCACATTTTCTTGATATGTATTGGCTTGTGATGCCCACATACAGCGCATCGCCGGTCTTCAGTTATTATGAAATAGCTTTTCCGATCCTGTCGATCGGCCTGATCATTGTCGTGTTCGCAATGCAGGCAAAAAAATATAATCTTGTTCCCGTTGGCGATCCGAAATTGCAACGCGGTATTGATTTCCATCTCTAAGAAGGTTAGACGCACATGCAGCGCAAAGACGAAATTGATTTTCTGGAATTATTGAAAAACCCGGTCCGGCTTTTCGGGCTGTCGTATTTTTATTTCCTGACCGTTGCCGGATTCATCGGCGCGTATTATATCTGGAACATGAACGATGTTTCAAAGAACGGAATCGCTCCGGTGCTCCTTCGGGACTCTGCTCAATTCGTTCAGGATATTCCGATGCAGCGCGGCGCAATGTTTGCTCCGGTCATTGTTGCTGAGGTTGGTCGTCCTTCAAAGGCACTGATCGATAAAGGGGCAAATCTTTTCAAAGCGAACTGCGTATCGTGCCACGGCGACAACGGCATGGGAGACGGATTAAGTGCTGCTTCGATGACTGTGAAACCGCGGAATTTCCATTCTGCGCAGGGATGGAAGAACGGACGCAAGGTCGCGAATATGTATAAGACATTACAGGAAGGGATCGTGCAGAACGGCATGCAGTCATTCAGCTATCTTCCGGCCTCGGACCGATTTGCGCTCATCCATTACATGAGAACATTTGCGAACGATTTTCCTGTGGACAGTCTTACGGATCTTCAGGATCTTGAAAAAACGTATAACCTCTCCAAAGGAAGCCAGCTTGCACCGCAGATACCGGTGAAACTAGCGATGGTGAAATTACAAAAGGAATCAGCTGCCGATTCGATCTATGTCGGGAAATTGGCTGTATCGATTGGTTCAAAGAATCAGGGTGAACAGGGAGCGGTGCTTGTAAGGCAATTGACGAATAATAGTACAAAGCTTTTTACCGCCGCACTTTCCATGAAAGAAAAAAGTTTGGATGAATTTATCGGCACTGTTTCGGTCGATCCGGTCAGTGTTGGTTTCAAACCTGCCGTGGTGCGCTTGAGCAGGGAAGAGTGGAACGTGTTGTATCTGTATTTGTCAAAAGTCAGCAAAGAGAAAAAAAGTTAGCAGGTAAAACATTCCTGTTTGACTGGTTTTTGACATTCGCCGGCATGACGAAGGAGAAATACCCGATATGAAAAAATTTGTGCTGTTGATGATGATCTTCTCCGGATTCCTGAGTGCGAACGAATCCGTAAAGAAGATCGAGATCGGTATTGAAGAGAAGATCGGCAATACGATTCCGCTGAACGCCGAGTTCTTTGACGAAAAAGGGAATTACGTTGCGCTGAAAGAGATCATCAAGAAGCCGACGATTCTGAATTTTGTCTATTATCGCTGTCCCGGAATCTGCAGTCCGATCCTGACCGAACTGACATCCATTGTAAATTTTATGGATATGGAAATCGGCAAAGATTATCAGATCGTAACGATCAGTTTTGATGACCGCGAAAAATTTGAATTAGGAAGTGCAAAGCGGGACAATTATTTTGCTTTGCTTAAGAAAAAAATACCGGATGATTCGTGGAAATTTATGAGTGGTGATAGTGCATCGATCCATGCGGTAACCGATGCGGCAGGATTCCATTTCAAGCGTGAAGGAAATGACTTCATCCATGCCGGTGCGATCATCGTCCTGTCACCGGAAGGAAAGATCGCACGGTATCTTAACGGTACGAAATATCTTCCGTTCGATGTAAAGATGGCACTGACGGAAGCGTCGGAAGGCAAAACGGGTCCGACGATTGCAAAATTAGTTGCCTATTGCTATAGTTACAATCCCGAAGGACGCACGTATGTATTCAATGTAACGCGCGTGACCGGTGGAGTGATCCTGTTGTTTGCGGCGATATTCGTCGTTTATTTAACGGCAAAACCAAAAAAAATACAATCGTAAAAGAGAGTTAACGTATGGCAAAAACGGCAATGCCGGAAGAGAAAGTAGAACCGAGTTATCTTGAGGTATCGACGAACAAGTACAAGAAAGGGATCCTTTCCTGGATATTGAGCGTAGACCATAAGCGTATCGGCATTATGTATCTTTTCTCCATGATGGCGTTCTTTACGGTTGCAGTGTTCTTCGGATTTCTGATCCGTCTTGAACTGATCGCTCCGGGAAGAACGATCATTGATGCGCAGACGTACAATCAATTGTTTACACTCCACGGCATCATCATGATATTCCTCTTCATCATCCCGGGGCTTCCGGCCGTGTTCGGAAATTTCTTCCTTCCGATTATGATCGGCGCGAAGGATGTTATTTTCCCGCGTCTTAATTTGATGTCTTGGTATATGTTCGTGTTTGGCGGATTGTTCGCCGTTGCGTCGATGCTGCTGCCGGGCGGATCGGCCGATACCGGTTGGATGTTCTACGTCCCGTATTCGGTCCGCACAAACACAAATGTATTGCCGGCATTGATTGCTGCATTCATTCTTGGATTTTCATCGATCCTTACAGGATTGAATTTCATCACCACCATTCACCGCATGCGTCATCCGGATATGTCGTGGTTTAAAATGCCCCTGTTTGTTTGGTCGCTGTATGCTACGGCATGGATACAGGTACTTGCCACGCCGATCATTGGAATCACCCTGGCTCTTGTCGGCATTGAACGTGTATTGGGTGTCGGTATCTTCGATCCCGCACTCGGAGGAGATCCGGTTCTCTATCAGCATCTGTTCTGGATCTATTCCCATCCTGCGGTATACATCATGATTCTGCCTGCGATGGGGGTTGTCTCCGAAATTATTCCGGTCTTTTCTCGCCGTTCAATTTTTGGGTATAAATTTATTGCATTCTCCAGTCTTGCCATTGCATTCTTCGGTTCGCTTGTCTGGGCGCATCACATGTTCACGGCCGGCATGAGTGATACGGCGCAATTTGTCTTTTCATTCATCACGTATGTGGTTTCCATTCCGAGTGCGATTAAAGTGTTCAACTGGCTCTCAACAATGTATAAAGGATCGATCAAACTCGATCCTCCGTTCCTGTATGTAATGTCGTTCATCGTTCAATTCTCGATCGGCGGATTTACGGGACTGATGCTCGGTGCTTTGTCTCTGAACATTCATTTGCAGGATACGTCGTTCGTCGTGGCGCATTTTCACTATGTGATGTTCGGCGGTACCGGTTTCGGAATTTTTGCTGCAATGCATTACTGGCTTCCGAAAATGTTCGGAAGGATGTACAATCTTAAAGTTGCAACCTGGGCATGGGGAATTGTAACGGTCGGATACAATGCGCTTTATATGCCGATGTTCATCATGGGATATTTGGGAATGCCGCGGAGGTATTACGATTATCTCCCGCAATTTCAGCCGTATCATGTCGCATCAACAATCGGCTCTTGGATTTTGATCATCGGATTGATCATCATGTTTACGAATTTGTGGATCGGCATGCGCAAAGGGCCGAAGACATCAATGAATCCCTGGGGGGGCGAAACGCTTGAGTGGAAGATTCAGACACCCCCGATCCTTGAAAATTTCCGCGAAGTACCGGATATTCATGCCGGACCGTATGATTATTCAAAGTATGAGACAAAAAAGGAGACAACGAAGTGAGTTCTACAGAATATGCTGCTGCTTATCCCGCGCATAGGGACGATTACGGTTCACGAATGGGAATGTGGCTGTTCCTGTTCACGGAACTGATCCTGTTCGGCGGTCTGTTCATCGTTTACGCCGTCTATCGTTATATGCATCAGCAAGAGTTCCACATGGCTGCGCAGGAATTGAATACGACAATCGGCCTGACCAATACCATCGCGCTGCTGACAAGCAGTATGACCGCTGCTATGTCGATTACAGCAATGCAGAAGGGGAACGTGCGTTTCTCCAAAGGTCTCATCTGGATCACGATCGGATTTGCGTTCGTATTTATGGTGAACAAATTCTTTGAATGGAGTGCCAAGATCCAGCACGGAATATTTCCCGGCTCAAAGGACCTGCTTGCGAAGCCCAATGGAGAGATTCTGTATTTCGGACTGTATTACGTTATGACCGGCCTGCACACGTTGCATGTGATCATCGGAGTTATTTTTTTCTTATTCATCCTGCGCCAGATCAAACAGGGAAAGATCCATTCAACACGATATGTCCGTTTGGAAAATTCCGCATTGTACTGGCACTTGGTCGATCTGATCTGGATCTTCTTATTCCCATTATTCTATCTGATTCATTAAAGGTTTAGCAATGAGCGAACATCGACACGAAGAATCACACGTTATTGAATACGGCAATTATATTTTCATCTGGCTCGGACTGCTGGCGTTTACCGGCATAACCGTTACGGTATCCGGCATCGATTTCGGCAACTGGACGATTGTGATTGCATTGTTTATCGCCTGCGTGAAGTCATGGTACGTGCTGAATTATTTTATGCACATGAAATATGAAGATAAAGTATTCAAACTTTTCATCGTCACGGCGTTGGTGACGTTCATCATTTTCCTGGGTTTCACCTTCTGGGATTACTCTTTTGTGAGGTAAGTGAATGTTCACGTCTGCTTCAAATTTTTCAAATAATGTGGATGCGGTATTTCTTTATATCGCAGGGTTGTCCTTTATAGTGCTGATCGGGATTATTGTTGCGATGATCTATTTTGTCATCCGCTACAGCAGAAAACGAAATCCCGTTCCGACGCATATTGAAGAGAACCTAACACTCGAGATTCTGTGGACAACGATACCGCTTGTGCTGTTTATCAGCATGTTCTATTTCGGGTGGGTGGGGTACAAGGATATGCGAGCTATTCCCTCCGATGCAATGCAGATCAAGGTTACGGCACGTATGTGGCAGTGGACTTTTGAATATCCGAACGGACTGAAGACCGATACGCTCTATGTGCCGGTCGGCGCAGCGGTTCGTGCTGAATTGCACTCTGTCGATGTGAACCATGCTTTTTACATTCCCGCGTTCCGCATCAAAAAGGATGTGTACGCAAACAAGAACAATGATATCTGGTTCCGCTCGGAAAAGATCGGCCGATATGATATTGCCTGCGCAGAATATTGCGGATTGAAACACTCGGGAATGTATTCCGCGGTCTACATTATGAAGCAGGAAGATTTTGATTCATGGTACAAAACAACATCAGCAAAAGCGGGATTGCAGCCGGCGCTCACCGCACAAATCCTAAAATAATCTTACTATCTGGTTAAACACAATGGATTTTCTGAAACAGATCGCTTTTCCCCAATCGGATGCACACATAAGTGTTCTTCACTTAGTGATGAACATCATTTATTTTCTGCTGCTTCCGTTCCTCAGTTACGTGTTCGGCGCACTGATCCTTTCGCTGTATCATAACCGCAAAGGACGAACGAACAACGATGCCCACTCGATCCAATTCTCGCGGGATGTGATCGCTCATATTCTTCCGAATAAAAGCATCCTTCTTCTGTTCGGTGTGGTGCCGTTCTTGTCGCTGGCCTTTGCCTATGCACAGTTAACTCAGTTGTCATCATCGATCAGTTCCTCCGTTCTAACATGGGGTGTTCTGTTGTTCGCTGCAGCGGCAGCCTTCGCATCATCCTATCATTCGGCAATGAAACTGGGCGAAATGTTCGATGCCGGAGCGCAGAAGAACGATGAGGTTGAATCCTTCAAAGTGCAACTGAGTGAAACGCGGAGAACTTCCGGGAAATATGCACTCGTATTCCTTCTGCCTGC
>CAIOTF010000041.1 GCA_903861125.1 uncultured Ignavibacteriota bacterium | reverse complement strand
TGGATAGAGCAACAGCCTTCTAAGCTGTAGGTTCCGCGTTCGATTCGCGGCGGGATCACAAAAAAATCATCGGCACGGAACCCCGGTGCTTTAAATAGAACATGCAATACTCCGTTACACGTTCCGAGCGTCCCGTCATATATACCCGGAGCCTTTTGAGGCAATGATTCTGCGTGCTGGTGAAACAAAAGCATCTCGATTGAAAGAAAAAAATTAGTCACAGTAAGGTCTCTGTCTGCGATGGAAACAAAAGTAACCTCCATATTGCTTGTTGATGACGACATAGACCGTTTGCATGTCCATACCATAGTCCTGCGAAAGAACGGATACAAAGTAATCGAAGCAGTGAACGGTACGGAATGCCTGCGTTTTGCCGCGGAACACAATCCCGATCTGATACTTCTTGATGTTGTCCTGCCCGATATCAACGGCCTTGATGTATGCCGTCAACTGAAATCCAATCCGGTTACCGGACAGATACTGATCCTTATGGTATCAAGTCTGGAAATACAGAGCCTTCATCAGTCGCGCGGACTCGATTCCGGCGCCGACGGTTATGTAATACTGCCGGTCACAAATCAGGAACTGATCGCGCGCGTACGCGCACTGGAAAGAATCAAACGGACCGAAGATGAACTCCGTTCGTCCCACCTTTTGCTGCAGCGTCACTCCGATGAACTGGAAAGGATCAACCGCGAACTTCAAAACGAGATCAATGAACACAAACGCACCGAAGCAGCATTGCGCGCATCGGAACAATATGCCCGCAGCATCATCAATTGTTCGCTGGACATGATCGTCACCGTAGACAATGAACGGAACATCGTCGAGTTCAACGAGTCGGCTGAATCTACCTTTGGATACGCGAAGGAAGAAGTAGTCGGAAAAAATATCAGCACGCTGTACGCCGATACGGATGAAGGAATGCACGTTCACCACTTAACACTGGATGCCGGAAACGTGCGGAGGGAGATCCTCAACCGCAAAAAAAACGGAGAGTCATTCACAAGCATTCTTGCAGCTTCCGTTCTTCGCAGCGATAACAAGGAACTGCTCGGACTTGTGGGGGTCTCACGCGATGTTACGGAACAAAAGCGGGCAGAACAAGCACTGCTCGAAAGCGAGGAACGGTACCGGCTGCTGTTCACACAATCCCCTCTCGGCATAGCACATCTCGACCGTAATGGTATTCTTCTGAATGCGAATACGATCGTAAAACAGATCTTCGGCCTCTCTACGGAAAACGGATCCGGCATATCAATACGCGAACAGATCGGTCACCCTCAAATGGCCCGGACAATCTCCGATTCGCTGAATGGACTTCCGGGATTTTATGAAGGTGATTACGCATCGCCGAAAACAGGAAACGAATACACCATCCGTCTTATCACCCGGCCGGTCGTTACCAAAGGAAAAGCCGTTGACAGTGTTATCGCCATCGTAGAAGATATCACTACGCAAACGAACGTGCGGCGCCAGCTGATCCAATCGCAAAAACTTGAAAGCCTTGGTACTCTTGCTGGCGGTATTGCGCACGATTTCAATAATCTGCTGGCAATGATCCTCGGCAATGCAGAATTGCTGAAGAAGAATCTTCAACACGATTCAAAATCAAAAAAATATATCGACAGCATCATCGATGTGGCCCACCGCGGCGGATCAATCTCGAAACAAATGCTTCTGTTCTCCCGCAGCTCCGAACTGAAACTGCAGCCGTTGTCGCTGTCGAACATTATTGAAGAGCTGAAGACAATGCTCCAGCATTTCATTCCGAAAACCGTAACGATCGTTACAAAAAGCGAAGGCAAGCCGGGCTACATTAATTGCGATAAAGGACATATTCACCAGGTTATCATTAATCTGTGCATCAACGCTCGGGATGCCATGGGGGACCATGGAACGCTGAGCATTACCGAACGTAGGGTCCATTCATCATTCCTGACCGAGAAGTATCCGAACGTTCCCGTCGGGGAGTATGTCAGCCTGGCCATCAGCGATACCGGTCCCGGCATTGACCAGGATATCATGCAGAAGATCTTCGATCCGTTCTTCACCACAAAGGAAAAAGGGAAAGGGACCGGATTAGGACTGTCAATCGTAGACGGCATCGTACGAAGTCATAACGGATTCATCGATGTTACTTCAAAGAAGGATGCCGGAACAACATTTACGCTGTACTTTCCCGCCGTTATTCCGGATGAAACGGAATTATCGGCGCAGCAGGAGTTCAGTTCGTTGCGCGGCAAAACAATACTTGTGGTCGACGACGAAATGGTGCTGCGGCAGTTGATCACGGAATTTTTGGAAGAACTCGGCTGCAATGTTCTTTCGGCGGCGGATGGCTATGCGGCCGTTGCACTCTATCGGGAACACCGTTCGTCGATCGATCTCGTCATCTCCGATCTTGGCATGCCCAACATGAACGGCGAAGAGATGTTTGAGGAATTGAAAAAGATCAATCCGCAGGTGAAAGTAGTCATCTCTTCGGGATATCTCGACCGTTCCCTCCGCTCACAATTGATAAAGAACGGCATTATAGAAATCATCAATAAGCCGTATAAATTTGAAGAGATCGTTACCATGCTGGAGGGTGTAGTTTCCGGCATCAACTTATAACCAAACAGCCGCGTAAAAAATTCTCCATCCGGAAAAATATTCATCCCCTGTTTCACCGTTCAGCAAATGATATTCGATTCTTTCTTAACTGCTAAAGTGACCGGAAAAGGCAACGGGCTTGGCCTTTCAATGGTCTGCAACTGCTATTCCCTCTTTCAACGGCACATTCCAGACAGATGGTAAAACTGGAATAAGCCAGTTCCGGCATTAAGCCAACAATAAAGAATAAATTTTTCTTCGCCTTTTGGAATGAGATTTACGATATTGTTACGGAACAGTAATTTAAAAATGACTTGAAAAGGAATGCACCGTATATGAAACACACTGCAACACCGCAAACAATTCTCGTTATCGATGACGAACAGGATTATCTCTCAATCATTTCGCTGGCCCTCAAATCGGTGGGATATGAAGTGCTGGAAGCGGCGAGCGGACTCGACGGATTGGTGGCGGCAAAGACGCACAAGCCGGACCTGATACTCTGCGACGTGAATATGCCGAACATGGACGGCCATACGTTGCTGAAGACATTAAAGGAAGAACCGGAATTTTCCGGAATCCCGTTTGTTTTTTTAACCGGTAACAACGGTCCGGGCGATATGCGCAAAGGAATGCTGCTCGGTGCGGATGATTATCTCACAAAACCGTTCACGGCCGACGAACTGCTTGCTGCCGTAGAAACGCGGTTGACGAAACGTCGAACGATGCAGAAATATATAGAATCCCAGTTCGACGAAATCAAATCAAACATTGTACACTCCCTTCCGCACGAATTCCGCACACCGTTGAACGGCATCCTGGGATTTTCACAAATTCTGATCGAAGAGGAAAATATTCCGCCGAAAGAAGTGAAAGAGATCGGCACAATGATCCTGCGATCCGGAAAACGTCTTCATCATCTGCTTGAGAACCTTGTTCTCTTCGGTCAGATGCAATTGTGGATGAACGATCAGAAAAAAATCGCAGGATTGCGCCAAGAGTCAACAACGCTGCAGGAGGTCGTGCGGAATGTTGCGGAACAATTATCGGCACACTACGAACGTCCTGTTGACCTTCACATTGCCGTAAAGGAATCTTCCGTTCAGATCTCGTCATTATACCTGACTACAATCCTGGAAGAAATTGTTGATAACGCTTTGAAATTTTCCGAAAAAGGATCTCCCGTGCAGCTTTCGAGCGGGGAGTTCGGACCGAATCTCTGCATCACTGTCCGGGATGAAGGCCGCGGAATGTCCGAAGAACAGATTAAAAATATTTCCGGGTTCCGGCAATTTGAACGGCGTTATTACGAACAACAAGGAGCCGGTTTGGGCTTATCCATTGCCACAACGCTGGCCGAACTTCACGGCGGTACTCTTTCCATAAAAAGTAAGGGAAATGGGGGTACCACTGTGAGCATCATCATACCATTGGCGCTGAAGAATTGAACATCCGGATAATTTTTCTTAGGTTTCTTTCGTTCACCCGGCAGGCATTTATCCTCGTCTGACCGGTCATCCGAAAACGGGACTGCAAGAAAAGGCTTTGTCTATATCCGTTGTATTGTCAGTACAGCAAAAGTTCGGGAAGAATGGTTTCGGATGACATTCTAAAAGAAACAACTGGTATGCTCATAAAAGGTCGTTGATATGAAAACTTTTTTAAAATTCATCCGGTCCGTAAAAAGTTTGCCGGAAAAATATCCGGCGATCATCTCCGGGTACATCATCTATATGTATCTCTTTATTGTGATGATACGATTTTTTATTGTTGCCCATAGATCAACCGTCGGTTTTTATGATGTCGTTGAGATGTTCGACGCACTCCCTTTTATGTGGCTGCTGGCAATGATGCTTGTGAAAGTGATAACGATAAAAACAAAACTGCATGAGAGCGAAACGCAGCGGATCATGAAGGAACAGGAATTGAGCATTAAAGAGACGCAGATCAGCACCATGCGTGAGGTGGTGACCGGTTTGCAGCACGAGATCAATAATCCGCTGGCCATTATTTTAC
This sequence comes from uncultured Ignavibacteriota bacterium, assembly GCA_903861125.1. Classification (GTDB taxonomy): domain Bacteria; phylum Bacteroidota; class Ignavibacteria; order UBA10030; family UBA8401; genus UBA8401. The sequence continues at coordinate 82,201 of CAIOTF010000041.1, read as the reverse complement.
TTCGGGTACACAAGGTAAAACAATCTCTCCAGTTGACACCGGAAATGACAACGCATATCGATTCCATCGGCGACGAATCAAAACGGATATCCCAAGCACTGAGGGATTTCAGCGCAACACAGAATTATGAAGTGGAGATGATCGGCAAAACGATCGGCGCAATGGCAATTCCTGAACGACCCGTTTGAATCGGCACACAATTTTACATTACGGAAAGAACGCATCCTTTAGAGAGGCAGAATATGCAGGAGCAAAAACAAAAGATACTTGTTGTTGATGACGAACATGATCTCCGCAATGTGATTAACGATATTTTACTGGATTCCGGGTATGAACCGTTTTTAGCGGAAAATGGTTCGCAGGGTTTGCTGCTTGCCAAATCGGTGCTTCCGGATCTTATCCTGTGCGACATTCAGATGCCTTCCATGAACGGCTATGAATTGCTTAATGCGCTGAAAATTGATCCTGAACTCGGAAAGATCCCTTTTGTTTTTATGACCGGCGTAAATGTAGGGCAATATGATCTTCGGAAAGGAATGGACCTCGGTGCGGATGATTATCTCACAAAACCTTTCTCAACGGAAGATCTCATCAATGCCATAGAAACCCGTCTGCGCAAAAAAATGTTATGGCAAAAATTCTTCGATTCGTCGATGGAAAAGACCCATACCGGTTTCATCCTTCTGCTGTCCAACGAACTGCAGCTGCTGGTGATGGATATTCTTGAACACGCCCAATCCCTTCTTGCCGCAAAAAATGTTTCGACCGATACGGCCCGCAAAACGGCACAGATGATCACACTCTCCGGAAAACGTTTGAGCCATCTGCATGAGAACATTCTCTTCTATGCCATGCTCCAGTTGTGGGTAAAAGATCAGGAAAAAATCGAATCTTTGCGCCGCGAAACGACTCCGTCTTATCTCACCGTTCTCAACTCCATCATTCGTGAGAACGGCCGCGCAAACCGCCGGAAGGATTCGTTCACTGTTACCTGTACCGATGCCGCTCTGCAGATGTCGCCGGCGGATTTCGGAAAGATTGTTGACGAACTGATCGACAATGCATGCAAATTTTCCGGACCCGGCGGCGAAGTCATCATCTCTTCCGAACAGACTCCGGGCAAAGTATGCCTGACAATACGCGACCAAGGACGCGGAATGACGAACCAAGAGATCGACATGATCAAATCGCTGTTCCAAAACGACGAACCGTCGTATCCCGTGCAGCAGTCACGGCTGGGTTTAACGATCGTGAAGACTATCATAGAGTTGTACAGCGGCACCCTAACGATTGAAAGTGTAGAGAATACCGGAACCACTGTAAAAGTATCACTGCCGACAGTATCCACTATTTAATAATTCCCGGAAACCGCATCGTGGAATATAGGGCATACTAATACCGGCATCTGTCTGCCGTCAATCACCAATCAATGGCGCGGTCCGACCGTACGGTTGTTCCATACTTCACCTTAATTATGTAACTAATCTTCTCCCTCCTCTTAACCGGTATAGCTCAAGCCGTCCGGCTGCCAGCGTGCGGTCAATTCTATACGAAATTATTATCCGTACTGCACAGGCAAAATCTTTGCTGACGAGACTGGTTTTTCCCCTCAAAAATCGTTTTTTCCACACAGAAATAGCAAAATTAGGTTTTGCAGATCACCTGATTAACATCTATATTCTTACACTACATATGGCAAAAATTAACCAAAGCGCAAATATCCTTGTTGCAGACGATGAATATGACTTCCGGATGATTCTTGAGTCATTTCTTGTCACGGAAGGTCATACCGTAACAACCGCCGAAGACGGAGCCGATGCAATCAATAAGCTTCAGGAAAAGACATTCGATCTGGTCCTGCTGGATATCCGCATGCCCAGGGTCGACGGCATTGAAGTGCTGCAATTCATTAAACAGCAGTATATCGACACGCAGGTAATCATTCTCACCGCGGTCAACGATGTTCGCATCGCGGTGGAATGCATGAAACTCGGAGCATTTCATTTCCTCACCAAACCGTACTCTGTGGATGAATTATCTTCACTGGTAAACCGTGCGCTGGAACAGCGTTCGATGGCCATTGAACTGAAGGTGATGAAAACCACCATCTCACGGCTTACTCATTCATCGCAGCTGATCGGAGAAAGCAAGGAGTTCCAGAAATCATTGGAACTTGCAAGCAAAGTTGCACCGAGTGATTCCACCGTATTGCTAGAAGGTGCGAGCGGCACGGGAAAAGAAGTTTTTGCCAATTATTTGTATAAAAATTCCCCACGTGCAGAAAAACCATTTGTGGCGTTGAACTGTGCTTCCATTCCGGACACATTGATCGAAAGCGAATTATTCGGTCACGAAAAAGGATCCTTTACCGATGCAAGCGCCATGCGGCAGGGACTGGTTGAAATTGCAAACGGCGGAACTCTTTTTTTAGATGAGATCGGCGAGATCACTCCGGTATTTCAGCCGAAACTACTTCGGTTTATCCAATCGGGCGAGTACCGCCGCGTTGGCGGAAATAAATCGCTCCGGTCCGATGTGCGGATTATTTCTGCAACAAACAAAAATCTTTTCGATGAAGTAACAGCAGGAAGATTCCGCGAAGATCTTTTGTACCGGCTGAACGTGATCACACTCCGGCTTCCCTCGCTGCTCGAACGAAAAGAGGATATCCCTCTGCTGGCGCAGAATATTCTGATACGGAAGAATAAATTACGCGAAAAGAAGGAGCTTCATCCCGATGCACTCGCAGCACTGACGGAATATCACTGGCCCGGAAATATCCGTGAACTGGAAAATGTTCTTGAACGGGCAATCATTCTCAGCACGGATGAATTTATCCGTCCAAAAGATCTTCTGCTGCCGCAGCAATTGAACATGAAACAATCGGGTTCGGGCAATGGAAATCAGAAGATCGGTTCGGCAATGACTCTTGATGATTTGGAGAAAGAACATATCGCCGGTGTTCTGATCAATACAAAATGGAATAAAAATCTTGCCGCAAAACTGCTCGACATTTCGTTAAAAACATTATACACCAAGATCCAAAAGTTCAATCTTAAGGAAGAATAGTTCGGTCGCAATGCTTTTCTTCCATTCCCCGCAAATTTCCCTGTAATAACTTCATTTAGACACATCCGCTTTCATCCGTCACCGGATTCCGGCATTGTTCTTTGCCTCCGGGTAAGATTATCCCCTCTTAATCGCCGTTTTTATGCAATTTTCAATCGCTTTTCAATTACCCCAAAATCATTGAATTTTTGACTTATTGAGTGCAATTCGGCTCCCCTGTTTCTGCTTTGAATTGATCAAGATTTCAATTTTTTTTACCCATTCCCATCCCAAGATCCATGTAAAATCCCGCTAACCCCTTGTCATTATTACCCTTTTTTACATTGTAATTTCTACAATTCTTTGGTCATCTCGTAAAAAAAACACCTCTTAAAAAAGAAAATATTCAAAAACCTCAATGAATTTGAATGTTTTTTTATTGGCCCTTGCATTGCAGAAATACATGGCATGAAGCAAATGACAATAAAAAACTTATTCTTATATTTAACACAGGCTACGATTGCATTATCCACCCTCGTATTTTCACAGGGATTCGATCTGATGAATGTTCAACCCTCAAATAAGGTTGCAGTAAGTTCACAATTCACCATCACGAAAGCCGGAATTGAACAATTCCGCTCAACATCAACAACATCGCCTTTTGCAGTAATTACCGGAGACACCTTATTTGTTGCAAAAGAACAGAGCACAACATCAGTAACAGACGGAGGATCCATGCCGACAACATCCGCACTTCAACAGAATTTCCCGAACCCGTTCAACAGCTCAACAGTCATCCGTTATTCAGTGGATGAGATGAGCGATGTAACGATTAAAGTATTCGACATGACCGGACGCGAAGTATCAACACTGGTGAACGGAACAAAGCAAAACGGCATGTTCAGCGTCGGATTCTCCAACACCAACATCGCTTCCGGCACATACATCTACCGCATGATCACACACAAGAACAGCGGAAAGACCACTGTCGAAACAAAAAAGATGGTTGTCCTGAAATAAGTATGAAAAACATCATTCTTTCTATTGTCGTCTTGTGCACCATAGGGGCTGCACAGCAGCTGATCGTAAAGACCAACGGCGAAATCAAAAAGATCGCATCGAACACCTCCGGAATATCCGTCTCATCTGTTGACAATAACATTATCACATCGGAATCTCAAAACGACAATATTCGTTTGATCGTCGAACTAAAAGCGCCGTCGCGGGCAGAGCAGAAAATAAACGGCAGAGTGTTTTCAAAAACTACCGCCGATATGACCAAGCAGCAGTTGGTGCTGGCGGATGCCGAAACAAAAGTCAACCGGGAATTCGAAAATATTTTCAGCGGATTTGCCGTTACAACAAAACGTCAGAACATCCAGGCCATTGCCTCACTGCCCGGTGTAAAATCGGTGTATCCGGATGCAGTCGTGAACGCGGTACCGTATTCAGTTGGTTCTGCTTCTCAGGATATTCCGAAAAATCCGGCTTCGGCGGCAACAGGAAAACAAGTTCGCATCGGCATCATCGATACCGGCATTGATTATAACCATGAAGCGTTCGGCAAGGGATTCGGTTCCGGTTTTGCCGTTACAGGCGGATACGATTTCGTCAACAATGATCCCGATCCGATGGATGACAACGGACACGGCACGCACGTTGCGGGAATCATCGGTGGAAATTCTGCGACGATTACCGGAGCAGCAAAAGATGCAATTCTTTTCGCATATAAAGTACTGGATCAAAGCGGAAGCGGATCGTCTTCGTCGGTGATCGCAGCAATTGAGCAAGCCATGCGCGACAGCATACAGGTATTGAACCTCAGCCTCGGCACCCCTTCCGGTTCTGCGGATGATCCATTAACATCGGCTGTGAACCGCGCCGTTCAATCAGGAATGATCGTTGTTGTTGCCGCAGGAAATACCGGCGAATATTCAACAATCAATTCTCCCGGTACAGCGGAATTTGCCTTGACGGTTGGAGCCACCGACGCAAATGCGATCGCTTCCTTCAGTTCGAAAGGTCCTGAAACAGAAAATTATCGCATCAAACCGGACATCGTTGCACCCGGCGTAAACATCATCTCCGCAAAAAAAGGGGGCGGTTACGTTCAGATGAGCGGAACATCGATGGCAACACCGTATGTTACCGCAATTGCCGCGGGTATGAGAGAATTGCATCCGGAGTGGAGCGCCATACAGATTAGAGATGCCATTGTTTCCAACAGCACAGATATAGGTAATTCGTTGTTTTCGCAGGGTCACGGCAAGGTCAGCGAACGGGTACTGCTTAGCAGCGTTTTTTCAAGTCCGGCACAGCTTAGTTTCGGTTTCAATCCGCCGGCAGAAGCATCGTGGAAACAGTTGCGGAGTGTCACGCTCTATAACAAAAGTTCTGAATCACGTACCTACCGCCTCATTTCTTCGTCAACCAATCCCGCACTGCAGTTCCGGTTTGTGCCTCAGCAGGTCGAGATTGTTCCGCAGGGATCGGCAGAGATTGCGGTTGAATTGGAGACAAATAATCTGTTCTTAAGCAACAACAGCGCCTTCGAAAACGGATATTCTGGAAAACTTCTTGCCGTCGGAACATCCGATACGATCTCTGTTCCGTATGCATTTTTTAAGGGACCGATGCTGCAGCTGCATTTCAACGAGGTTCCCTGGCTGGTGATGATCCATAACCGAAGTAATTTTTCGAAAACTCTCTCGCCAAAAGTAAACTCTCTCTCTCTCATCGTGAAAGAGGGAACGTATGATATCGTCACGTCGTTCTACGGCTCGCGGTATGTCGTTACGGACGAGATCAGCGTGACCGGAAAATCAACCGTTGACGTCACAAGCACGGATGCGGCATTCCCCGTCTCATTCAAGCCGATCAACGAAAAAGGGGAGCAATTAAATCTTGCCGTTATAAACGGAACGTACAGTTATCTTGAGGCATTCGTTTACCAGCCGACGGGATTTGCCATTGTTGGCATGGGTGGCGGAAAAACGACGGCATACAGCAACAGCACAAAATATTTTTCGAAGGTAAATAAGAATTATTCGTACGGATATTCTATGACATTGCTGCCGAACAACCGTACGTCCTATACATTCGATGTCATCGTCGATTCGGGCATTACAGCAGCCAGGCCTATTGTTTTCCAGGCCGCCGATATAAAACATATTGATGTAAAATATAATCTTGATGCAACAATTCGGCGTGCATTTCCGATAACGTGGACAACCTATATCGGAAAATTTTCATCGCTCGGTGTAACATTCTACGACGGAAATTCCGATCCGCTGACGTTTCCTTTCTTGCAGGATTCCTACTACACACAGCGGATAAAACAATTCCCGATTTTCCATCAGCGCGAAGCGTATAGTTATTGATTCCAACAAAGAATACAACGTCTACGATTCAGGATCATGAACGGTTCTGACCTACAAAAAAAAAAGCCGGCAATCGCCGGCTTTTCTGTTATCAGAATTTCGATGGAATCTCCCCCGGTACAAATTTCAATGACTCGGAGTTCATGCAGTACCGCAGTCCGGTCGGTCGCGGACCATCGTCAAAAACATGTCCCAGATGCGCATCGCACCGTGCACAGTTCACCTCAACGCGTCTCATTCCAAAACTCAGATCGGCCTTCTCCTCAACATGATCTTTCCTCACCGGCTGAAAGAAACTGGGCCATCCTGTACCTGAATCGAACTTAGCATTCGAAGCAAAGAGCGGAAGCTCACAGCAGACACAGAGATAGATCCCCTCTTTTTTATGATCGTAAAACGCTCCGCAGAATGCTCTTTCCGTTCCCGCTTCGCGTGCAACGGCGTACGTTTCCGGAGGGAGTATTTTTTTCCACTCTTCTTCACTCTTTATAACTTTGGGCATTCCTTTTGTATAAACATCCTTCAAATATTCGGCGATAGGTTTCATTGCGGGTTCCTTCTCTGTGGGGGGAGATTTTCTCTTTTGTACCATGGATGCAAGCGGTCTTTCTGCAAATGCGGAAAAATAGATAATGCCTGCCATGCCGGCCAGCAAAATTATTGTGATGATGTTTTTTCGGTTCATAAGACGCTGCTCCTTTCACACCGTATAACACCGAAACTGATACATTTGTTCTCCGGGTATCAAAAAATACTGCACATGATTAAGCGGCGCTTCCATCCTCAATCTGCCCGGGATACTATCGTTATTACCGCACTGTTGTTTCCCGGTTGGCCCTCAGTAATACATTGACATTTTGATTGTACGGGAGAAAAATAAAGAAGCCGGTCTAAACCGGCTTCATGGAGGTTCTATATCAGAAACAATCAATGAATCTTTTTTGAAGGCGGGGTATGGGGTTCAAAGCTGTCGGCGATGCCGTCCAGTATGTGTACGCGTGCACGTATCTCATTCAGCTTCTGCATAATGCCCATGATCCGTTCGCTGCTGTTCTCGGCCAGTTCGATCATGAATTTTTTAATACTTTCATCATCGCATTGCTTCAATGTCTCTTCGGACAAGCGCACAATCTCCGATTCCAGTTGTAGCGCCTTTGTTAATGCGTTGCAGGTATTCCTGCAGTTATGTTCGCAATAAAAATCGTTGAGTGTCATACGGCCTCCTCTTTTTAAACGGTCTGCATATGCGACGAGGCGAACTGCTGCCCCGCATATAATGCTTCTTCATTCAACGGAATAAGGTGATGATGACGTTCCGGCAGCACTTCCTTCAGCGCAAGCAAAATATTGGCAATGCTGACGATCGGACGACGCTCCAGGAACGCACCAAGCAGGATCATATTCGCGACCTGTTTCTTTCCCATTTTCACAGCTTGGGCGGTTGCGGGGATTATAAGCATCTCAATATCCGTACGGACGCTTGGTGTAATAATCGTGGATTGTTCGCATAACAGTAATCCGCCCGGTTTTACTTTTGAATCGAACTTCTCAAGCGACGGCTGATTAAGAATGATCGCTGAATCGAACATGGTAACGATTGGTGAACTGACCTTCTTCGGCGAAACAATGACAATACAGTTCGCCGTACCGCCGCGCATTTCCGGTCCATACGCAGGCATCCAACTGACCTCTTTCCCCTCTTTCATTGCCGAGTAGGAAATAATCTGACCCATCGAGAGGACACCCTGTCCGCCGAAACCTGCAATGATAATTTCCTGATTCTGTATCATATTCATCTCCCTTATCATTTCATCGTTGCGGGAACTTTGATGTCGCCCAGTGGATAATACGGAAACATGTTCTTTTCCATCCAATCGTTTGCCTCGACCGGCGTCATCTTCCATCCCGAAGGACAGTTGGAGACAACCTCGATGAAACATGTTCCCTTTTTTTGTTTCTGCATTTCAAACGACGTCTTGAATGCTTTCTTCAGTTTCCGCACTGCCGTCGGCGTATGCACCGCATGCCTCGCTACATAATAAGCGCCCGGAAGCTGTGCGATCATTTCCGTAATCTTCAGCGGATGCCCCATAACGTGTTCATCCCTTCCGTACGGCGATGTGGATGTGACCATTCCGCATAGGGATGTCGGCGCCATCTGGCCGCCGGTCATTCCATAGATGCCATTGTTCACAAACACCATCAAGATGTTCTCGCCGCGGTTTACCGTGTGAATAGTTTCTCCGGTACCGATCGCCGCAAGATCACCGTCCCCCTGATAGGAATACACATATTTTTCGGGAAGGACTCTGCGAACGCCTGTTGCAACCGCACTTGCTCTTCCATGCGGAGCAGCCTGCATATCTACATTCATATAATGATAGGCAAACACGGAACAACCGACCGGCGCAACACCGATGGTCTGTTCTGCGATCCCCATCTCTTCAATCACTTCCATTAAGACCCTGTGGACAACACCATGGCCGCAGCCGGGACAATAATGCATCGGCGTTTCCGTCAGCGTTGCCGGTTTTTGATAGACCGTTTCCATATTATCGCTTATTGTCATGCTCATAAATACCCCGCCGACTGGTTCAAATTCTGCTGCTTTTCCGACATTGCTTCCACTTCCAACATGATCTCTTCGGGCGTCGGAATCATTCCGCCCATTCTACCTTTGAAATAGACGGGAGATTTTCCGTTCACGGCCAAGCGGACATCTTCCACCATTTGTCCTGCATTCATTTCCACCGTCAGGAACATCTTCGCCGGACCGGCAAACGAAGCGATAATGTCGTATGGGAAAGGATATAATGTGATCGGACGAATAACGCCAACGTTGATCCCTTTAGCCCTGGCAATATCCATTACCTTATTGCAGATGCGTGCGGAAAGACCGAACGCCACCAAAAAAATATCGGCATCGGCGGTATTGGTAAGCTCGCACCGAACTTCCTGTTTTAATTTTCTGTATGTATCCTGAAGATGAAGATTAACTGTTTCCATCTTTTCGGATTCAATGTGAAGCGATGTGATATAGTTGCGTTCACGCGAAGCCGTTTTACCAACCGTTGCCCACGGAGTTTCTTTTTTCGGCAGTGTGCCCGCTTTCGGTAAATAAACCTTTTCCATCATTTGTCCGAGAGCACCGTCCGCCAGAATCATTGCCGGCATTCGGTATTCTTCGGCAAGACGAAAGCCGTCGAACACAAAATCGGCCATCTCCTGAACGGATGAGGGTGCAAGCACGATCATATGATAATCACCATGACCGCCCCCCTTTGTCGCCTGAAAATAATCTCCCTGCGCCGGTTGAATTGTTCCGAGACCCGGTCCGCCCCGCTGCACATTAGCAATAACGCACGGCAGCTCGGATGCTGCCATGTATGAAATACCTTCCTGCATCAAACTGATTCCGGGACTCGATGATGTCGTCATTACCCGCGCACCGGCACCCGATGCACCATAGACCATGTTGATGGCGGCAATTTCGCTCTCCGCCTGAAGCACAACAACTTCCGTATGCTCCGGTGCTTTTTCTGCAAGATATTCCAGTATCTCGGATTGCGGTGTGATGGGATAACCAAAATACGCTTGAAGTCCTGCTCGAAGAGAAGCTTCGGCAAGCGCTTCATTACCCTTCATTAACTTCGGGGTTTCATCGTGTTGAATTTCTGACATATGCTTCTTCCTTTCATATTACGCTGCCTGGGAGGCAACAAGAGGGTTCGAAGCACGTTTTGACGATTTCGTTTCGCGATAAACAGTGATCGCAGAATCAGGACACACAAGTGCACAATTCGTGCATCCGGTGCAATTATCCTGAACAAGCTGAGCAAAACGAAATCCTTTATGATTAATCGATGGTGATAGTCCGAGACTATCTTGAGGACAGGAAACGATACAAAGTTCGCATCCTTTACAAATTTCGGTGGCAATTGTTACTGTACCGGAGATCATAGAATACTCCATTAAATATTATAATTGATATGATAATACTCAATTATAGTGCCATAGGGATCTCATCGTTTTTGGGTTAAAAATTTGAATTTTTTTGGAAAGGATTTGCATAAACAGGAAGAGCGAAACAAGATTCCTATAATAGGAAATCACTTTGTTTTGCAAAGGAATTTTAAGAAGAGGGTGATGAACGTCTTTTCAGTAAACGGAGAAGGGATACTACTGATTACCTGTAAATAGAGTGTTTTGTCCGAATCAATAGACAAGACCGGTTTTAGCGAGCATTTGAAGAACAAAACTAATTACGGATAAATTATGCGTCATTCTCGAAACAGAGAGAATAACGCATAATTTATATTTTACATCTTTTTTTGAAGTTCATCGAGCCGTTTCATGTTATCGGTCGCAGTTTGATTCTCCGGATCGATCGAGATTGCACGGCGGAAATATTCTCTCGCTTTTGCAAACGATTTCATATTCTGATACGAGATGCCGGCCTGTATGTTGGCATCGATACTTTTGCCGTTCAGTTCAAGCGCCCGTTCGTATTGCTGAATTGCCAGATCGTATTGTGCCGATCCGTTATACGCGATTCCCAAATAAAAATGAATATCAAAAAAATCGTTGCCGCTTGCTAACGCTTGCGTCAGCAAATCGATCATCGGTTTGAAGTTTGCGTTTTTAAAGAAGTTCGTATAGAGAAACCGGTATGCCGTGTAATAAAGAGAATCCACCGTTATGGCTTTTTGGAAAAAATTATTCGCCGTATAACTGTCGCCGTTCCGGTCATACAATTTACCAAGTGCAAACGCGGCGGGTGCATAATCTTCCGCGATCAGAATGGCATCTTTGTATTGCTCTATGGCTTTATCAGATTCCCCTTTTTCTTCGGCACGGTACCCGTCCTTAATGCGTTGCAATACTTCCATCGGCACATTTTTTTCAATAGTATTAATCAGAATGCGTAGCTGGTCGATCCGCTCCGTAAGGTCAAAGGCATAGCTTTTCCTCATCACCACAATGATCTCTTGCTTGGCTGCCTTGTAGTTTTTCTTGTAATACTCTTCGACCGATCTCAACATTGAATAGTACGGCAACGGAAACTGTGCCGTATCTTTTGCAAGGTTTTGAAGGAATCCTTCCGGGAACATCGGTTGTCTTAACCCCCACCTTTTATTCACCATTTTCAGAAATGTTTCGTATGAATTCGTCAGAGTGTATTTCTGCAAACGCGCGGCGAACTCATCAGAGATAACGACCTTCAATGAAGTAGCTGTCGTATCAGCAAAATCCAGCGAGAGATAAGCTGAGGCAAGGGTTTCGATCATATATTTATACTTGAAATCGATCTTTCCCAACGATGATCCCCGAACGATCCACCGTACTGTTTGTTCATCAAGAGCTTGGTTGAGGGAATCGCGGACGCGCGTAGTTCGGTCAATCAAACCCTTTGAATTATCAAGCAGTATCTTGGAACTATCCTTTGTATCCAGATTCTGAAATGACTCTTTCGCTGCATACTCGGATATTGCGGTGAATTTTTTTATAAACTCTTCTGTCGAGGAAATTTTCTGTTTTGTGATTGTTGTCTTATCCGACAGCGATTCAGCGAATTTTTGCGTCTGTTCACCAAGATGCCGCTGTAATGCAACATACCGTTTCACATAGATCTGGTCGAAATCGGGAAAAATGGTGAGTGTGCGATCCATAAGAAGCTGCTCATACGGACCGAGTGCGTCCTGGTATTTTCCTCCATCGAATGCCTTGTCACCATCTTGTTTCAATTGCACAAACTTCTTGTATCCGGGCCAAAATTCCTGAGGAATCTGCATCGGAACAGTTTCAACATTCTTTGCAAGGGAAATACTAAAATTCATCGGCTGATGCAAAAGCAGTGTTTTTTTACATGAAAGAAGCAGCAGATACTGTTCTTTCTCCTTTACAACAGATGTGGCTGCATCCAGCCGAAATGTGATGCCGTTTTGCGAGATCGTCAATTTTGGAAGTTCTTCGGCAATAAAATCATCGTCAATCTTCCATCCGCCCGAATCTTTCATGATAAAGTAGTATAAAGGACCGGCATTGACATTCTCGCTCGTAAGTTCTTTATCCTGACTGCGGGAGGATAATGCGATCTTTGCAAATCGCGCCTTTCCCATTCCAAGAAAGCCGGATTTCTCAGAGATCTTAACTGTGATCTCAGGAGGTTTTTTCTGAGAAAAAAGGTTAATGCTTACAAAGCACAAGAAAACTAGCACGGTAATGATGTTTTTCATAATTACACAAATGTGAACAGTTAATAAAAAGAGTGTCGAATTTGCCCCATTTACAGCACTTCTTGTGTGATGCAGTTCAAGACATAAGGAAAAATAATACTTTAGCTTGTATTAGAAATTGGAAGAAATATAGTAAAGAGCGACTCTATAATCAATTGAGTTTTTACCTTGATTAAATAATCAGTTTTCCACATCTTGCGTACGAATTGATGTATCTCGGAAGGCAAACCAATGACAAAAACATTACTATTAGCTGTTTTCATGCTGTTTTCTCTTCAGCTTTCAGCACAAAACATCTATCTTCAACCGGTCGCTCAGAATAAAAGCCAGAAAACTACGTTTCTAGCGGCAAAATTATCGCCTGCCGGAGAACTACTGGCGTTGAGCGGTGCTGATAAATCCATAAAACTATTGGATCCGGCAACAATTAAAGAGAAAGCTTCTTTTGTAAACGGAAATCAGAAAACGTTTAATTTCGTTTTCACAAACGACGGCCGGAATCTTATTATCGGTTCTCCGGACGGAAATATTTCCGTATGGAATACAGCAACTTCGAGCATATCAAAAACTTTTTCGCAAGGAAACAGCCTCCGTTGCCTTGACGTTGATCTATCGGGAAAAGTGATCAGCGGAGGAAATGATAAAATCGTAACAATGTGGGATTTTACGAAGGGAATACAGATAGGCAAATTCCCTCCGGTCAACAATGAAATCGCGGCAATCTCGTTCTCCCCCGACGGAAAACTCATCGTTGTTGCAAGTTCCGACGGCGCCATTACTGTCTTTGATGCCGTAACAATGGGCGTTGCCAAAACAAATACCGACAAAAGATCTGCGGCGAATGCCGTTGTGTTCAGTCCGGACGGAAAATATTTTGCCGTATCACACATGGACTCAAGCATAACGGTCTGGAACGGACGCAACGGAACCCTTACTGCAACATTGAAAAGCACTTCCGGCGCAGTTACATCAATCGGATTCCATCCGAACAGTAAATATTTAGTATCAGCTTCATCCGTAATTTCATTCTGGGATATTAACACAGGCAAAGTTTTTCAGACGGTAGCCGATACATCGTTTTTGCCGCAACTCTTATCCGTTGCGCCGCAGCAGAAAATATTGGCGGCAGTTTCCCGGACCGGAGAGATACGAACATACCAAATGCTCGAGAAGAAACCGGATCAAACCCCGCCGGAAATCACCGTGAACAACCCGCGTATGACCGATAACGAACCGGCGAAAATCTTCAACAGCGAGATTGAAGTGACCGGTATTGTCTCGGATGAAAGTGCGATAAAAGAAGTGAAAGTGAACGATTCGGTGGTTGTGGCAACCCCTGCAACACCGCAGGAACGCGGCTCAATACAAGAATCATTCTCCGCCGTTACGTTCACCTCAACTGTTCCGTTATCAGCCGCTGGAGTGAATACGATCCTGATCTCGGCGACAGATCAACAAAATAATACTGCCGTAAAGGAGATTAAAGTTACAAAACTTTCCAAGGATGCTGCCGTTGAGATGGTGAATCCGAAAGAAAGCATGGAAACCGATCAAATAGCAATTGATCTGCAATTCAAGGTGTGGTTCGATTTTTCATCATATTCCTTGCAGCTGAACACGATTGAGATCGCGAAAAAAGAAAACTTCCCGAAAAAACCAACTGGAACTCTCCGAACGGAAAAACTCTCTCTGTCGGCCGGTCTGAACCAGATACAATTGGCAGTGAATGGACGCAACGGAGAGAAGATCCGTAAGTCGATCAATATCACCCGCCGCACGCTTGGTGCACCGACATCAATCGCAGATAACAAACCTCTGAAGAACACATCGGGACAACCGCAGCGCTGGGCAGTTATTGTCGGCGTATCTGAATACGGCAATCCCGCCATTAAAAATCTTTCGTATGCTGATAGAGATGCCCGAGCGTTTGCAGAATTCCTGAAGACGTCGGCCGGAGGAGGATTTGAAGAGGAACGGGTGAAAGTTCTGCTCAATAAAGAAGCCACACTGCAGAATATAAAGCAGGCACTTTTTAATTTTCTGCGGCAGACAGTCGATAAGGACCTTGTGGTGATCTATTTTGCCGGACACGGTGCGCCGGAACCGGCAAATCCCGGAAACAATTATTTGCTGTGCTATGATACTGATCCAAAATCATTGGAAACAACGGCCTTCCCGATGTGGGACGTAAACACTGCACTGACGCGGTATATTCCCTCCAAACGTGTTGTGGTCTTTACGGACGCGTGTCACAGCGGCGGGATTACTTCGGATATAGCTACGCGGGGAATGAGCACCACCGACGGCAATTTGATCAATCAATATCTTTCCGACCTGTCGAAAACAAAAGAAGGCATTATCGTTTTTACAGCAAGCCAATCCGGCGAAGTGTCGCAGGAACTTGAAAAATTGGGTCATGGCGTTTTCACGTATTACCTGCTGCAAGGAATGAAAGGCGAGGCGGATTTCAACAATGATTATACCGTCACGATCGGCGAATTGATGGATTATGTGGAAGAAAAAGTGAAGCGCCAAACGAACGGCAATCAGCACCCGACGCGTAATCAAGGCACGTATGATAAAGATCTGACAATTTCATTGATTCCCAATTAACCATCAATCTGAAAGTACGAATATGAAAAAAATTCCACTTCCGTTGACCCTCATTGCGTTAATACTTTTTGCGCAATCCTTTACCTATTGTGCAATGCAGACTGGAGATTCAGAAGAAAATATCAATTATAAATGGTCGTTCGTTGCAAAGATCGGTCCCGCCGGCGAACGAAAAATTGCCATGGTCACACGCGACACGGTACTGCAAACCGGCGATGAATTTAAAATGATGGTGAATCTGCAGAAAAAGTGTTACGTGTATGTCATTCACAAGGGATCATCAAATGAACTGTCTGTACTCTATCCGTATTCATTCGATGCTCAATTTGAATTGGAGAAGAATTACTATCTGCCCAAAGGGAGAAGCTGGTTTAAACTGGATAAGAACGGCGGAGCCGAAACATTCTATATTCTGGCTTCCAAAGAACGGCTCACTGATCTGGAGCAGCAATTGAATGCCTATATTACCGCCGCTGCCGATAAGCAGAAGGATCTTGCAACAGCGGTCGTTTCGGAGATCAAAGAGATCAAAAAGAAATTCCGCACATACCAAACACTTGCCGAGCGTCCTATCAGCATCGCCGGAAATGTACGCGGAACAAAACCGGATCCGGTAAATCCTGACAAGTTCGATGTTGCAACACTGTCAACAGAGATCTCTGCCAACAATTTTTATTCAAAAACGATAACGATTGAACACAAATAAGATCAAGCGGCTTCGATCCGCATGTATTCTTGTCATCTCGGCGTTCACATTCACGACGATGCTCTTCATCGTGTTTCCCGGCGTCTTTCAGTCATGGGACCGTCAGACGATCGACCGTTTGTTTGTAATCCGAGAGCAGATACATCCCTCACCCTACGACTCAACGATCGTCCATATCGATATTGATAACTCCAGCATTAAAAAGCTGAGTTATTATTTCCCCCGCCGATTGCATGCGGACCTGTTTGATGTTACGCGCAGAATGGAATTTTCCGCTTTGCTGTACGACATTATTTTCGCACAGCGGCTGAACACCATCGATGATACGCTGCTGCTAGACGCGGTAAAAAAATACGGCAGCGGTTACTTTCCTGTGGCATTCGAACTTAAAGATATTCAGTCTTCGGCGAAAATGGAACCGGAGGAGGCAAAGTATCTCGATTCAACTGCGTGGTCATTGAGCGCCGTAGATACAAGCAGCTTCTATCATTCCGGCGGAACACTGCTTACGTGGCCGTCGCTTTCAAATCTTTCCCGCGGTGTCGGATTTATCAGCGTCAGCACCGATGCGGATGGTGTTTTCCGCCGTGTTCCTCTGGTCATCCGCTACAAGAATAAATTCTATCCCAGTATGGTATTCCGGATGGCGTGCGATCTTCTAAAAGTCCAACCTGATAACATCATCATCGATGGCGGTAATTCCATCACCCTTCGCAATTCGACGGTACGAGACGGCAGCAAGAAGGACATTGTAATACCGATCGACGATCAGGGCAATATGGTAATCAATTGGATAGGACAGTGGGAACGGATGAAGCATATCAGTTTCATTACCCTACTTGATGCGGCTCAGGACCAGGATGAAGTGGAAGCTTTTGCGGAACAATATCGCGGATCGATCGCATTTGTGGGGGATGTTTCTACCGGAATTTCGGATGTCGGGCCGATTCCGTTCGAACAATCGTTTCCGCTGGTCGGACTCCATGCCAATACCCTGAATACCATTTTAACGGAAAATTTTCTCCGACAGATTCACCTGAAATATTTTGTTACCATTGTTGTCATGCTTGCCCTTCTGATGATCTTCTTTTCATATCGACTCTCATCTGTTGTGTATACTGCTTCTTCTCTCTTGTTATTGATTCTCTATCTTGTTGCCGGTTGTGCATTGTTCATTTACGGCAACACCATTGTGTCTCTAATATTTCCGTCACTTTCCATCGTGCTGTCCACAGGTACGGTACTGACCTACCGGTACATCACTGAGGAAAAAGAAAAGGAACAATTGCGCGCACGGTTTGAATCATATTTCCCTCCTGCCGTCGTGAAACAAATGCTGGAAAATCCTGACAGTCTTATGACGAAGCCGCGCATCCAGGAAATAACCATCATGTTCAGCGACATCAAAAGTTTCACCAATCATTCTTCGCGAATGACGCCGGAAGAGATCAGCGGATCGCTGAGCGAATATTTTGAAGCGATGACTGCCATTGTATTTAAATACGAGGGGACTGTGGATAAATTCATCGGCGACGGTCTTATGGTCTTTTACGGAGCGCCGGAAACACAGGAAGATCATGCATTGCGATGCGTACAGGCAGCCATTGAAATGCAAAAAAAGTGCAGAGAGATCAGAAAGAAATGGGAATCAGAAGGACGCTTCCCGCTGCAGATCCGTATCGGCATCAATACAGGGAAAGTGATCGTGGGCGATCTTGGTTCCGAGCGGAGAAAAGAATACACTGTTATCGGGTCCGATGTGAATCTTGCACAGCGGCTGGAATCAAATGCTCCGGTCGGCGGAATTCTGATTTCGGAGAGCACCTTTCGTTCACTTCAAGGAACCATTGCAGCACAACCTCGAGAACCTATCTTGGTCAAAGGACTCGATGCGCCGATCGCGGTGCATGAAATTCTTATTGATTGAAAAATTCCATTACACCGTAATTCTGAAATTTAGATATCACTTCAACAACACCATCTTTCGCATCTGCACATTATTTCCGCATCGCAATTTCGCAAAATAAACACCGCTGGCAAACGCAGATGCATTCCATTGCGCAGAATATGTTCCGGACTCTTTTCGTTCATTCACAAGAGTTGCTACTTCTTTTCCCGACGCATCATAGATTTTTAGTGAAACAAGACCCGAAACGGGAATCTCAAAATTCATTCTTGTTGCGGGATTGAATGGATTCGGGAAATTCTGACTCAGCGAAAGTGTCGACGGAACATGCGCGTCCGTCAACTGCACGCCGAGAATTTGTTTTGGACGGAGCTTGCGCTGATATAATCCGTTGCCGAATGTTGCCGCACGCAGACGCCGGTCCTTATTGGAGATGGAAACATCAAGGATCATTGCAAACGGCATCCCTTCGAACCACGGATCCCAACTTGCACCGGTGTTGATGGAACGATAGACGCCAAGATCTGTTCCTACATAAAGATCTGTTGGATTCTCCGGATCGACACAGACAGATTGCACCGGCAGATCGGGCAGATTAGCCGAGATGTTCACCCATGTTTTTCCTGCATCTGTTGATTGATACACATGAGGAGAACCGTATCCTGAAAAAGTTGCATAAGCATTTCTGCTGTCAGACGGATCGAACGCAATATCGGTAGGATACCGGTTCGGTGTGACCGAGGTTGTTTTTGACCACGTGGTGCCGCCATTTGTAGTATAAAACAGCTCAAATAACGGATTTTGTCGCCGTCCTGTGCCGGCGATGACCGTGTCCGAACTTGTATAGCTTACGGCAAGGCATGTAGCGCTCGCAGAATTCAGCGCCGTATTGTTATTTGTTGCGGTCCATGTTGAACCAGCATTTGTCGATTTGTGAATTTTCTCAGCTCCCGCATAAAGGATCTGGCTGTTTGAAGGAGAAAGAACGAATGGCGCAATAAAATTTGCGGTATCGGAAGCAACAGGCGAGAAGATGCTCGTCCAACTGGTTCCGCCATTTGTACTTTTTGCAATCGCCAGATTCACATATTCTTCATAGAGTATGTTCGGATTCTTCGGATCGACAGCGCACCAGCCCCCGTCTCCGCCGTACACTTTGTTCCATGAAGGGCCTCCTTGATATTTCACGGTGCCGTTATCCTGCAGTCCTCCCAGCGCAATAAGCGAATCGGTCTCTGCGTTTGCAAATCCGTTGTAAAACTGCGTGGTAACAAATCCGCCATTGCGTCCGATAAATGTTTCGCCCCCATCGGTCGATTCAAAGATGCCCCCGTCGTTCCCGAAGAAAATCCTGTTTGCATTCTTCGGATCGAAAACGACCGCATGATGATCGGCATGCGCGTACGTATTGTCGGTTCCTTCAATGCCGCCCGGCGTGATGACCCCTTCTTTCCCTTTGTACCAATATGATTTTTGTGTGAGAGTGCTGCCGCCGTTAGTAGATTTGTATGCATCAAGACCGGCTGTAATGACAATGTTGGGATTTGACGGATGCACTGCGGCAACGTTGTTGTACCACCCCTGTCCACTCATATAGTTTGTGGTGGTCATAAGTTCCCACGTTGTTCCGCTGTTGGTAGTTCTGTACAATCCCAATGTTCCATGTGTCGACGCATCTGCGATGCCGGCAAACACAGTGGCAGGGTTGGACGGAGACAGTGCGAGAGAAGTTCTTCCAAAATTCGATGCGGGAAGTCCTCCGACCAGTTTTACAAAGGTCGTTCCACCGTCTTTTGACTGGTACAATCCCGGATTCGGTGCGGTGTTCCGCTGGCCGCATGCAGTATAGACAATGGATGTATCAACGGGATTCAACGCCATGTCCATTGCCATCAATGTTGAATCGACGCGGATGAACGATGTTCCTGAATTGTATGAACGGTATGTTCCCTCCGAAGTAGCGGCGAAAACTGTTTTAGGATTTTTCGGATTGATGACGATCTTTTGAACGGAACGATTCTGTGAAAAGAGCCAAGTCAATCCTGTCGCGCTCCACGTTTTTCCTCTGTCATTACTTTTTACAATCCCCAATCCGTACGTTGTTCTTGCGCCGGGTGTACCGACAAGACCAAGTTCATATCCGCTGATCTCTCCTGTGCCGATATACATCTCATTCGGATTTGACGGATTGATCGCGATCGTACTTACAGAGAGAACGTTGAATCCCGTATTCACAAAATCCCATGCGTCTGCACCGGCACCCCCCGTTGATGAACGCCATAATCCGCCGCTGGCACTTCCCGCCCACAATACGTTGGAACTGTCCGGATCGAACGCGAGGGACAATACCCTTCCGCCTATATTATCGGGGCCGATGGACTGCCATGGTTCTTCGTTCGATGCTTTTTTGAACGCCAACATACGCTGCTGCGTGTATTGGAATGCTTTTCCAAGACCATCCGGCTGTATCATGTTCCCCGGCAACGCGCGCTGATCGTACCACCAATCGAACGAGATCAGTCCCTTCCGATTCTTTTTTTGCGGTATCTCTTCTTTTGTTAAAATGAAATAGGAGGTCCCGATGACAACGGACAATGCAACAACGATGAGATATTTTTTCATTTGCTGGTATTCGCAGTTAGTTTGTTAAGAATATAAAAAGGTACAAAAAATTGGACCGGAAAGGATTGATTAATTGCACACACAGCATCGCCTCAAAGTGATTGACAAAAATATGGCTTGTCTCCAAAAATATTCTGCCGTATATTATAACGTGCAAAACGTGCTTTTCATCTATATAAGGCATTCTTATGAAAACAGGTCTTCTCTCGACAAATGAAGTGGCAAATATGCTGAAGGTGAATGAATCAACTGTAAAACGGTGGACGGACAAGGGTTCGCTCCGGTGCATTAAAACCCCCGGCGGTCACCGCAAGTATAAGATGAAGGATGTCGTTCAATTCATGGATACGTTCTCGTACGATGTGACCGATCTGCTGGTCCCCGCAAAAGAACAGATGAGCAAGGTAAATGTCTCTACCGATTATGCAATCCTTACCAAAGACTTCAAAACGCTGGCAGAACTCTTTTACAACACAATGCTGGAGGGAAACCGTGAGAATACATTCCAGTATCTCAACCTTTTATATGCCAACAGGATCTCGCAGGTGGAAATGTTCGACAACATCGTCTTTCCTGCATTTCATAGAGTCGGTATGAAATGGCTCTCCGGAGAATTGAGAATTGAGCAGGAACATCTTGCGTCGAACACCGCTCTGCATGCCATCTTCAAACTACAGGATCATATCACGAAAAAACCGAAACACGGCGGCATAGCGCTATGCGGATGTCTTGAAGATGAATACCACGAGATCGGCATCACCTGCGTCAACAATGTATTGGACACAAACGGTTGGACGACGCTGTATCTTGGGCCAAACCTTCCGGCCGAATCTTTTGTCGATGCTATAGAAAATTATGTGCCGAATATCGTTTGCATCTCAACAACAGCGCCGAAATCACAGAAACAACTTCTCGAACAGTGCGGCAGACTGTATGAAACAACCCGTATCATCGGTGCTAAGTTAATTGTCGGCGGGAGCGGTGTTTCGGAGAAGCTGAAGAAAAAGATTACGGCCGACTTCATCCCTACTTCGATTGCCAGTGTTGTCTCGTTTGTCAACAGCGTTGTATTTACTAGTACACCGAAGGGATAAAATCTACTGCGGTGCTGATATCGTACTTTCTCCTGCAGGAACATTTCTGAACATTGACAATGTTATCATCACCGAAAGAATTCCAAAAAGAATTAATGATGAACCGATCGTTCCGAAATTTAATCCGCCGTTTTCAAGCGGCTTTGTGAGAAGATCACCAAACGTCGCTCCGAACGGTCTTGTTAATACAAACGCCAGCCAAAACAATGCTACCGTGGATATTTTGGTGAAATAGTGTGCAAGGATAAGAAGAAGAAGCAAAGATCCGATAAGTATTGCGCCGCCGGAGAATCCAAGTCCGGAACTATCTGCCAAATAATCACCCAGGGCTGTTCCAAGTGTATTGGAACATAAAATGGCTGTCCAGTAAAATATTTCTCCACGAAGAGTGCGGATATTCGTAACCGATAATGATTGTTCAGTTCTCTTCCACACGATAAGAGTAACAACCAGCAGTGCCACCAGCACCAGCGATCCGGCCGCATATCCTAAACCCAATGTCCGGTCCATAAAATCCGACATTGTGGTTCCCGCAGTACTTGTTGCCAGAATCACGCTCCAGTATATAACCGGATGATATTTTTTTGACAGCAGTTGAACGGATAGTGCTGCCAGAAAAAGTCCGATTAGAATGATAGAGCTCTCCGCATAACCAATGCCCATAGTCATTGATAACAGATCACCGGCTGTTTCGCCCAATGTTGTGGCGCAGATCTTTGTAATCCAAAAAACAACGGTAATTTGAGGCAGTTTATTCATTTATTATAGAAGATTCGATTTCGACGAACTAAATATCTTTCGAAGCCTCAACGACTTCGAAAGATATATTATTGAATGATAATTTACTTCTTAATTTCTGTACCATCGGCATTAAACAATATCTCTGTTTTTTTCTTGCCGCGTTGTATGTCCGCTTCATACTGAACTCCTTTTCCGGGCGTTTCGATCTTCGCCGTTCCTACGATCGTTGCAGCGGGGTAAGCCGCCAGAATTCCATCGAGAACTATTTTGGGCAGACCGGAAACGGGAATAACACTTTCCGTTTCTGTCCATGTGCCGTCCAGTTTGAAATTAGCGGAGGTTTTAATACCATTTACGACAAAACTTGCTTCATATTCACTTTTTTCTTTTTCCCAATTCACTTTTTGGGCATCCGGAAACTTATTTTTCATTGACTCTACAACAGCCTGCGGTATCTTATCCTTTTTAGCGACAAGGGAAAATGCCGTTGTGCCGACGAGAAAAAGGCTGAGCAGTGCGATCATGATATGCTTCATAGTCGTTAACTTTCTTTATTTGTGATAACAAAATGGTGCAAACACGGTTTGTGTTTACTTTGATATATCGGTAATATTCTTACGATACGACTGAAGGCGGGTGAAAAATTGACGATGTAAGATCGTAGGCATAGAGATCTTCGCAAAGAACAATGGGACGTTTCTTTTGCGAAACCGGAGAAATTATCGTTGCTGCAGAACATCGAAAGAACAATATTGCGTTCGAATTTCCACGAAAGGTTTGATTTGACTGATGAGGTTTTTGCTTGTCGCCTCCGGTATGCTGGTCGAACGCTGCGTCAAAATTGATTAAATGGTCTGTAAGAAAATCCATTGGTCCCATATCAACATCTTCTGCTGCTTTGCAGTGCCGGTACATATTGGGAAGCTCAACCAGCAAAGAAAAATCGCCGCAGGGGAGACAAAGAGCTGCAAACAAAAAATATGCAGTGAGCGATATGATCGTGGCCTTATGCATCATGAAGTTGAATATACAATATTTCACCTGTTGTTGTAATAACGTAATACTATTAAAAGAAAAGGCGGACTTTCGTCCGCCTTTTCTTTTATCACAACCATATTGCTTTACTATTTTGTTACTATTTGATCAACATCATCTTTTTGACAACATTGAACGATCCTGCTTCAAGCCGGTAGAAATAGACACCGCTGGCAAGATTTGATGCGTTGAATGTTACGTTGTATTGACCAGCTTCTTTATATCCGTTGATCAATGTCGTAACTTCCTGGCCGATAAGGTTGTACACCTTCAGCGAAACCATTCCTGCTCCTGGGAGCGAATAACTGATCGATGTTGAAGGGTTGAACGGATTCGGATAGTTCTGTTCAAGCGTATAG
Source organism: uncultured Ignavibacteriota bacterium (assembly GCA_903861125.1). GTDB lineage: Bacteria > Bacteroidota > Ignavibacteria > UBA10030 > UBA8401 > UBA8401. The sequence continues at coordinate 58,461 of CAIOTF010000041.1, read as the reverse complement.
GCTGTCGGCTGAACGGTTGTCATTTTCTCCGTTACACTCAACACACTATTGATCGTGAAGTTTGCCGTGCCGCTCAACGGGCTGCCGTTAATATCATATGATGCATTCACAACGGCCGTATTTGATTCATTATATCCTGCTTTGTCTACGAATACAGAATACTGTCCCGGTGCAAGTCCGGTAATGGCATAGTTCCCTTCAGCATTGGTAAATGAATATCCTACGATCTCGCCATTACGATACGCATACACAACCGCTCCTGCACGATTCGAATTGGTACTGCCGCTGATCGAAACATTGCCGTTGATTGCTGTGTATCCGATACCGGTCGGACCGAATTGTTTCACATATATATTGATATTGTCAACACTGGTACCATTCACTTCAACTTTGGTCGCACGTTTCCATCGGACGTTCAGAGTATCGGTTGAATAGAATGCCGGTGCATAGTTCCCAAGCGGAAGAGCCATGACAACATAGGTTCCGGGGAGCAGATCGCTGAATTTATAACTACCGGTTGAATCGGTGTCGGTCACATACGTTTTGCCGATGCTATGCAGATCCTGGAATCTCCATCCGTCACGGAATGCAATAACACGCGAAGGAACGGAGACATCTTTTACGGAATCCAGAACGGCACCTTTGATCTCACCCAACACCACCGGAGGAAGCGGATACATTGTAAAGTTGATTCCCGCGGTATCTTTTTGTACACGAATGATATCGGCAGTAAGGATGTTTGTTTGATGATTGAAGAATTCAACGGCATATCCTTTTGCACGGGCAAATGCAAGATAACTGCCCGGAGATAACTGTGCTTTATATTTACCAAGTGAATCCACTTTTACTTTTACGACATAATCCGAATTTCCTTCAAGTCTGAAATCACCGAGCAGATTGTATTCGAAGAATTTGCGGAAGTTCTCAACATTTGCATTCATGCCGCTGCCGACATTTAGTGCAAATTCTGTTCTGACAAATACTACATGCGTTTCTGCGCCATTGATTGCAATACCGGTCGTATCCGTCACTGAACCGCTGACGTTGATCTTTGAAACGTTCAACACGCCACCGCGCAGGACAAAATTGGTTGCCGGAGCAACTGCCGGTGAATCAAGCACCGTAATGATGTTTGCTTGTGAAACTTCCTGTTTTCCATCATACCATTGGCTTTGGAATTTTGTTGAAGGAGCATTTGCACGCAATTTATAGTTACCCGGATCGACACGATTGATCCTATAGTTCCCATTGATATCCGTTCGCACGCAATATGCGAAGGAAAGATTTGTACTATTCTCAGTTTTATAGACTTCAATGATCGCGCTGGGAATTCCGGTATTCAGTGTGTCGGTGACCTTACCCTGTATAATTCCGTTACCGCCGGCCACTGTAACAACCAATTCCTGTTTTGCCATTCCTCCTTTATTTGATGCTGCAACAATTGCAAACCAGAATATTCCTTTTGCTGTCGGCGTCCATGTCACTACCCCGGTTACAGAATCAATCTTTGCGGATGAAGGGGTCGAATTGTGCATCTGTTCCGAATAATAGCGGATCACAGCATTGGCATCGTTCGATACAGCTTTTGCCGTATAGAGATACGGAACATTGACCTGAGCATTAGGATTAGGAACGGAAGTAAATTTTATATCATCTCGTACGATTTTATTCTCAACCGTCAACTGAACGGAGGTACTTTGCAAATAATCACCGTTCGTAAGTTTTGCACGGACAAAATAATTGAAGAACTGTTTTGTCCCCGCCGGAACCTGCGGGAGAGCGGTAACCGAGACAAGATTTTTTGTGGAGTCAATTTTCGTCAATGCGCCCATAATAGGCATCGGCATTCCATACACCAGGTAATAGTCAACCGGTGTATTGATCGGCGGAGCCTGCCATGATAATTTCACTTTGCCGCTGTCGATCTTCCCTTCCAACCGGAATGATCCGATGAGCGGAATTCCCGGGACAGGAACAAATACCGGGTTGCTCATTTCAACATTGACGCCGGTCTTTGCAATGACTTTATAGGCAAACGTCTGCGGCAATACCGAAACCGTCGCAGGCACTTGATCGACAAACGATGTATCCGCACCGCTTTTTATCAGAGTTCCAACAGTATCCGGCACCAAGGCCCTGTAGAGATTGTATTGGGTCGAGTTATCTGCGTTGTGCGCTTTTGTCCAGGATAGTTTTACCTGGCCGTTCATTTCAACTTTCGTCACAACAAGCCTGATCTCCGAGCGCGTCGTTTGAGCAAGCAACACTACGACACCCAGCAAAACCAGTAAAAAAACGGTAAGACGTTTACTCATAAATCCTCCTAAATAATGATGAATTGTTTTGGTTTATAAATATTCATTTGTCTGTCGTTACTGAACAGACGGTCAAAAAATTTTCCGTATTGTTAAACAGAATCAACATCCACGGAATGATAACGCATATGAACATGATAATCATACAAGAGGTATTACAACCATCGTACCAGAATAATAATCCCCGAAATTAGCGATTTTTCGGGGATTATGTATCCAATACTATGCAAATTTTGCATGTTTAACGCATACTATGCGCTGTTCCATATGGTTAAAAACGGACCGTTAAAAGCATTTGGGGACCGTTTTTCGATGAAAAAACAGGCTGCACATTCACCTCGGACTGTGCAAAAACATCGATCTCCGAAACAATGAATACAACGGCAAAAGCGGTGAATGAATATATTTCTGCCTTGCGGTTAAAATTGTAGGTATCGTACTTTGATGAAATATCCGCAGCTGTTTTTGCGGCAAGATATTTTTCCCGCGCATTCGCACGAAGCACTTCGAAAGCAATCCCCGATGACAGCGAAACTACTCCGGCAGCCAACAAACTGTAGCCAAAGGCATCTCTCCCCTGATGAATCTGCTCCCACCCCGGAAACAGTATTGTCCGAAATGAAACGATGGAACGTTCCGTCTGTTGGTGAAATGCAGAACGTGACGTATCAATAGCAATATTTTTCCTTTGAGTGCTGAATTTCATTTTAGCATCGTTGAAGACGGAAAGAATTTTCGGCGAAGTCAATACGGCATCGAGTTCGAATGTTCCATCGATCATGAGCAATGAGATAAAACGTTCTTTTGCCGAAGAAGATTTTCCCTGCGCAATAAGAGAAAAGGCGATCCATTTTTCTATCTGCACTTTTGTTGCATCATTCAGACCGCTTTGTTCCAGCATTCGGCGCGATTCCAATTCGGCAGATAAATACTGTCCATTATTATAAAGTGATTCAATGAACACAAGCGATGAATCGCTGAACGAGATCTGAGCAGCAACGGGCGCCGAAAAAAGGAGAAATAAAATAAAAAATGTTTTCAATGTGTTCATTTATGAAAGCTGATCGTTAATTGAGTAGTATCTTTTGCCTGCACAATAATGTCTTTGACAATATCGGGAAATGCAGAATTCCGAAATCGAAGAGAATGTCGGCCGGCGGAAACCATCAATGGTTTTGATAGCGGAGTCGTATCTTTGTATTGTTCGTCCACGAATACTTCCGCCCACGGTGTAACGTTACATTGCAGATATCCGGCTTGCTCTAAGAAATTTCCGGTCACCGTAATTTCCCTGTTTGATTCCATCGTGATAGTCTTGACAATCGGATCGAACGACGGATTAGTGAACATAACCGTGTGACTTCCGGCAGCAAGCGTCACCGGACGTGCGATCGGCGTTTCACCGATCAACTGGTTGTTCACATACACCTTTGCCCATGGCGTACTGGTAAGATACACTTTGCCGGAATCCTTCGACACGGCAACGATATTTTTTTCGTCGCTCTTCTCCATTATCGCCGCTGGAGACTGTTTCTTCACTGCCTCAACAGGACGATCTTCTATTTGTTCCTTTTTCACAGTCATTGGATCAGCGGTAATGCTTTGCGGCTGTTGATACTCCGTTGCCACTTCCGGAAGCGATTGCCGGGACACGCTTATCCATCCGAACACGACGATCGCCACAAGTGCAACGGCAGCAATGCCGATAACGAAAGAACGTTTTTTGGGTGAAGCAGATACCGGACGAACATCATTGGAATATTTCTTATCGCCAATACTCTTCAGCGCCTCGCGAGCAGAGGGAAAACGCATATCTTTTTCCGGATGCAGCAGTTTTTCCAGGAACGAATCGAATTCAGGATCGGATATGGATTCGAACCGTTTCAATTCATCCACCTTGAATGCCAGCACTTTTTTCATGCATTCCGAGTAGGTTGAACCTTCAAAGATCCGTTCACCGCTCAATATCTCTACCAGCGTCAATCCAAGCGCAAAAAGATCGGTCCGCGAATCAATCTCATCACCGCGTACCTGCTCCGGGGCCATATAAGCCGGCGTTCCAAGCACCATTCCTTCCATTGTCACTGTCGTTGATAGTGCCACATATGCCAGACCGAAATCGGTCACTTTCAATATACTCTGATCAGAGACAAGGATATTGCCCGGTTTGATATCGCGATGGATAATCCCCCGTTCGTGTGCAATGGAAAGACCGCGGAGAATATGAACAGCAGCTTTTTTAGCAAATTCCAAATTTTTGCTCGCCCCTGATGCTATCACCTCTTTGAGAGAATGGCCTTCGATAAATTCCATTACAATGGCGGGCGCGCCGTCGATCTCCGTAAGATCGTACACCTGCACAATGTGCTCGCTCTGCAGTGCCGCACATGCACGCGCTTCACGCACAAAACGTTCGCGCAGATCGACATCGTTTGCCAGATGCTTATGGAGCACTTTCAGAAGCACATTCCGGTGCAGCACTTCGTCGAACGCCTTATAGACAATCGTCGTTCCGCTTTCATTAAGCTTCTGTTCTATTTTGAATTGCGATTTTTTCATTTCCAACAATTATGCACGTTTGAGCACGGGAGTTCTCGGAGTAAACAAGCGAACCAAAAAATATTCCCTTATTCTTTATCCTTCGGTGCCCCATTCCTTAATTCGGTACTGCAGCCAGCGCAATGAGACGCCGAGTTTTTCCGCTGTACGGGTGCGGTTGCCGTTCATCTCATTAAGCGTAGTTTCGATCAATTGACGTTCAACATCGGCCAGCGTCATACCGTTTTTCTGCAGAACCGATTGATCGCTTGTATCGAACAGGAAATCATCCTTCATCAATTGAGTACCGCGGCACAACACAACGGCGCGCTCGATCACGTTCTGGAATTCGCGCACGTTTCCTTTCCATTGATTTGCCAGCATAATCTGCATCGCGTCCGGATGAATGCTGTCGATGGGACGCTTATAATTTTCCGCCGCTTTCTTTACAAAATAATTTGCCAGCAGCGGAATATCATCCTTCCGTTCGCGGAGCGGCGGCAGATGAATGCCGACCACGTTCAAACGAAAAAAAAGATCCTCGCGAAAACGGTTTGCTTTCACTTCCTCTTTCAGTTCTTTGTTGGTTGCAGCAATAATGCGGATGTTCGCTTTTCTGTTAACGGTATCACCTACGCGGCGGTATTCTTTTTCCTGCAGCAGGCGCAGTATCTTCGCCTGAAGCGACAGCGGCAGTTCTCCGATCTCATCCAGAAACAATGTGCCGCCGTTGGCAACCTCAACCAATCCTTTTTTATCCGATGCGGCTCCGGTAAACGATCCTTTTACGTAGCCGAACAGTTCGCTTTCCATTAAATTCTCCGGCAGCGCCGAACTGTTTACGGCAACGAACGACTGACCTTTGCGTGTTCCGTTTTCGTGGATCGCGCGGGCGATCAATTCTTTTCCCGTACCACTCTCGCCGGTCAGCAGCACTGCCGCATCTACATCAAGAACACGCTGAGAAATCTCGAGAACTTTTCTCCATTTTTCACTTTTACCGATGATATTACTGAACAAATGGGAGACATCCGCTTCATTCTTCAATCTCGTATTTTGAGTTTCCAGGATCGAATAACGCTGGGCATTTTCGATAGCGATAGCCGCAAGACCTCCGAATACCGTGAGAAATTTCAAAGCATCCTCGGTGAATGCCTTGCGGGATTTACTACTGTCCAAATACACGGCTCCGGCTATCCGTTCCCCTGCACGCAGCGGTATGCAGATGATCGAAAGGATCTTCTGCGCCATGATGCTGACAGACGATTCAAAGCGTTCATCGCTCATGGCATCGAACGTCAACACCGGTTCGCCCGTTTGCAGAACGGTTGTGACAACCGAAGAGGAAGCGGCAAATTCGTCACTCGCTTTTTTTGAGTTGAAATTTTTCAACGCTACCACGGTATATCCGCTCTCGCTCATATTATCCGCCAGCATCACGAATCCCCGTTCGGCGGAGAGATGCGTCATGGCGATCTCAAGAACTTTTTCAAGCAATGCATCGGGTTCCAGAATGGAATTGATCGTGCGGGTGATCTGAAACAGTGCGTTGAAATTGTCTTTTTGGTTTTCCATAGTTTTACTTTATGACAAATGCTGATTCTTTTGATCGACCGTAATTTCCAAAATCATCCACCACAGAAACCGTCCACACGTAATTTCCGGGGATTAGCACCGGACGATTCGGATGCAAATAAAAATCATAACTTTCATTGAATGAATTCAGGGCGGTAAGAGTCCACACAACCGTTTGAGTACCTGCATCGACCCGCGATACAGAAATATTGTATGTATAATTAAATGTGACATTTGGAGGGGACCATTTGAATGTTAGTGAATCAGCCGATACCGTATCGTTAACAAACGGCGACGGAGAGATCGGTGTTGCTTCGTTTTCGATTACCCGCGCAACGAAAAACGGCGCGCTAATATTTACTGCTTTGTTCACATCCCGTGAGATAATCGTCAGCGGTTTGCCCACCAGCCATTGGATCGTATTGGTCGGAAAATCATACTTATAGATCATTGCGTGGAAATTTTTTGTTGTAACGGAATACGTCAGCGAGTATTTCAATGAATCAACTCCGAACCAAACAGAATCCAGTTCGGCTATGCCGTTGGGGTCGCTGACGGCGGCAGAAATTTCCACAAAATATTGCGGACTCGGAAAATATTGATCGATCTTCCTGGTCAATATCTGTTGAAATGTTACAACGGGAGCACTGTTCAATCCCCGGATGATCTGCACTGTTGCGCCGGCTTGAATTACTGTCTGAAATGTATCGCTTGTAAAATTACTTTTTGTCACCACAAAGCGATGGGTGCCGGCTGCAACTTCATTAAAGGAAAAATAACCGGAAGAATCGGTCACTACGGAGATTTTTTCCGCAAGATCCAGGACCGTTGCCCCGGAAATTCCTGCGGATTGATTGGCAATAATGGTCCTTCCGCTTATTCCACCCTCTTTCCGATAGCTCGAAGACTGGGGGTCAAGCGGATTGTCATGCGGCGCATCGTCAACGCAACCGAATAAAAAAAGTCCAATAAATAGAATAAAATAAGCGGTTTTCATCTGTACAGTATGAATTTACAATATTTTACGGAAAAAACCGCAATAATCACACATTAGACAGCGGAAATGTGAATTTGTTAAAAAGGGCATGGTGAAAATGTGTTATGCATCAACATACTGAAAATGATGCTCGCTGAACATTTTCCAAATTAATTGTTTACGGGGTGTGTTTTTAATAGTTATGAAGCGGCGGCAAAGCCGGTATCATTTCAGCAGGTTAAATTTCTTCACCGATGAAAAATTTCCTGCCGTTAATCGGTAGAAATATACACCGCTTGCAAGATGCGACGCATTGAACGAAACCGAATGATATCCGGCCGCTTGTTTTTCGTTCACCACAACGGCGATCTCACGTCCCAGCGCATCATACACCGTTAATAATACTGTGCTTTGTACAGGTAATTGATAACTAAAGGTCGTAACGGGGTTGAATGGATTGGGATAATTCTGATATAGTGCAAATATATCAGGCACAGTCGGTAGATCGTGAACGCCAGTTGCAATGCCAAAGTATGAAATGATCTTTGTCATAAAAAGATCGCGGGTTCCCTGAGTGTAGATCGTTTCGAACGGGAATCCTAACGCAACAACTTTTCCGATTTTTGTTCCCGATGGAAAGAGTCCACTATAATAGACGCTGCTTACTCCTACCGATGTGTCCAAATTCGTGTATTTGGCAAGCGGCTCTCCTCCCGCATTAGCTTTCACAACATCGGGCCATTGCACATCAATGGACCCGTGCGTACCATTATCGAACGCAAGAAACGGGATTCCGCCGAACGGAGTTAATGAAAGCACTTCCGCCTGATACGTTGATTGTTTAATTCCGTTCGGAGCATCGGCAATATATCTCATCTTCAAATAATTATTAATGAAATCCTTATCACTCGCCGTCCCTTTCGCATCAAGATCCCAGGCGATCTCGCTCCCCGAAACAAGCAAACATCCTCCGTTCTGAAGAAATGATTTCACATTCGTTTGTTCGGCAGTACTAAACGTTTCGTCAACAGTACTTTCGTCCCCCAGTATATAATCGGCAGCGGAATAATCGTTCAGAGAAATTGTTCCGTCGGTGACCGCATCGTTTGTTGCCGAAGCAAATGTGAATCCGTTCACGTAGACAGCCGACGCATGCATGCGGATGAAATTGAATGTGTTCCCTGTTGATGCCCGATCGAAGCCATTCACGATCAGTATCTTTTCTTTTTGAATGTTTGGGATTCCTGCAAGAAGTTCGGATACAGCGGATGTTCCGGCGGTATTTGAAGCCTTTATCATTAAATAGTAAAGTGCATTTGATTGAAGTCCGGTGATCACAGGATTTACTGCCGGAACAGTTATTGTATCCGTAAACAGCATTCCATTTGTGCCATAATAGATAATATACTCAGCCGTATTTGTATCGGGCTTGATGACAAGACGCAGGGATGTCATGCTCTCGGCTTTTATGCCAAAAGATTTTGGGGTTGACGGAGCGTTGCTTTCCTTAAAATAACTCGGCTGTGTCATTGCGCCGACTTCGTTGCTCAGCACTTTATACCATTTAGCATCGGTCAGCATCTGTTTTACATTCATCACAACACTATCCACCAGCAGTTCCACATTCATTAACCGCACACCATGACTGTAATCAACATAACTGCCGCTGTGTATATTTGTGAGGGGCTGAATCGCAACTCCATTCAACTGATGCCATCCGTAAATAACAACATATCCGGGCCGGGTCGGATCGACGATCTTATTGCTGATGACAACGTCCTTCTTTGTTCCTCCCATCAACGTGCCGAGCGGCTGTCCGGATGAGACGCGCTGTGCTTCAATTGCCGTGTTATGCTCAATGAATTTTGCGACCTGTTCATTATCGCTACCGACCGGTGCGTACGTTACGGGTGCAACTTTCAGCGGCGCTTTAGAATAGATATCGTCCACAAGTTTTGCCGTCGGCATCGTTGCGCCGAAAAGATTCGCCAGTTTTTGCGCTGTTGCCGGCCCCATCGGAATGCGGCAGAAATCTTCGTTCGATCCGATGCAGAGATAATCCGGCATTACTTCGTAGATCACCGTATGGGAAACTCCGTCATTATCCTGAAAGACCGACTGAAGTTTTTTCAGTGTCCGCATAAAATCAGGAACGTTCCCTTTTGATATTTCATTATAGATTGCATTTTCGCGCGCCGTAAACGACATTGAGGCAACGCTTGCCATAAATTGCGATCCGGTAATAGCACCGGCCGGACGCGGCGGAATCTGCACCGGTTTTGGAAGTGCATTTCCGGTCTGCACCAGAGACGTATAGGCGCGCGAGCCATAATAGCTGTATCCGGCCCCTTCAAGCGGAGTTCCCGACAGCATTGTTTGAATGTAGCCGTTCAGTTCCACCTGTACGGTGTGAAGAATCGCCTGGGTAGGATTCTGTTTAAGAATGATCTTCACTCTTCCGTTCAACGCGGTGTGTGTAATGAATGTTGAATTTTCCGTGTTCGCGAAAGTCATAAAATTGGAAAGATACGATACCATTTGCCGGGTTCGATACCATGTTCCGCCCGTGGCACTGACAATTGGTTGACCGTTCAAAAGTGCGATGCTGTCATTGTACGCAAGCACGCTTAAATGATGATCTGAGGAAGCAAGCAGCCAATCTTTGATCTTCACACCGTACGTATCATCATAATTATACGTTGCATCGAGAAAGCTGATCCGCTTTACATCGCCGGGTATTGTCGTAACAGCATTGAAATAACTGAATTCGAATCCGCCGCCGCCGCTGTGACTTGATAGAACGATGTACGGATTGCAGGCTGCAAAAATGCTCTTAACAGAATCAACGATCCCTTTTACGAGCGCTGCATTGTTCGCATACTTGCTTCGCCATGTCGGCCAACTGAGCGGAACGGACGAGGCATTTGCTTCGAGATAGATGGTAACGAAATTCGTATCCTTCATTTTCGAGCGGATAAATCTCGTCTGCGCGCCGATATGCTGAATATCGTAATGCCAGTCATCACCCGTTTTCAATTGCTTTCCGACGGTCATTTCAATCGTATTGCCGTTCGGCAGCGCAAAGAATGACAATGTGGTCGGCTTCGACGGATCGAATGTATCAATCGACGGCGCATTGATTTGTATTCTCACTTCCGGATTATAGATAAAAGTTTTTATCTGTTCGTTATAATATGGACTGACGGAAAATCCCGGAAGAACAGAAAATGCGTTACGTTCCTGAGCATCCAAACGATGGGGAAAAAGCGCAGAGGAAAAATTTAACAGTGCAATAACAATACAGATCTTTTTCAAAGTTTTCCCAAGAGTGAGTGAGCTGTTATGATGGTGCCGATAAATTTTACCGTTAAATAAGGACTATTACAACAGGGAAATATCATCTGCTGAATTGCTCAGGAAACAGCAACGCGAATATGCACAAAACGTAGGCGCATACGCAAATTGACACGATTTGTCATTACTCAAGTATGTTTTTTAGTGCGGTGTGAAGAGCGGAGAATGAAAATTCAAATCCCGCTGACTGCAATTGTGCAGGCACGGCTTTTTGACCGGACAGGATCACTTTTGCCCCTTCTCCGTAGAGGATCTTTAATGCAATATCCGGAACGGGCAACCATGAGGGACGGTAAAGAATTGTACCGAATGTTTTTGCGAACTCGTTCATGGAAACAGGATTCGGCGAGACAAGATTATAGATGCCGTGAAATTGATGGTTCTCCAGCGGAAACATTATTCCCCGCACAACATCATCCATATGCACCCACGGCAGAAATTGTTTTCCGCTGCCAATCGGTCCGCCGGCAAACAGCCTGAACGGCAGCAGCATTTTGCCGATCATTCCGCCGTTTTTTTCCAGCACCAATCCGATGCGCGGCGTTGCAACCCGAACACCGTATTGCTCTGCATCATACGCTGCAGTTTCCCATTGCTGTACAACACCGGCAAGAAAATCATTTCCGCCCGAACTCTCTTCGGTAAGAATCTCATTGTTTCTATCACCGTAATATCCAACGGCAGATGCAGAAATAAGCAGACGGGGTTTTCGTTCCGCCTGCGCGATCGCTTCAACAAGCAGCCGCGTGGGAATGATCCTGCTGTTGAGAATCTCTTGTTTTATTTTTTCATTCCAGCGCTGTTCGAATACATTTTTTCCGATGAGGTTGATGACGATGTCGCAGTTATTTATTTCGTTCATCCATGCTCCGCGCGACAGCGGATCCCAATGAAGATGCTTCACTGTTGCCTTGTTCATGGCGGATGTCGCTGAAGCACCGCGGGTGAGCAGAACAATTGTATTCTGCGATGCCGACAGCGTCCGGAGAAGATGCGTGCCGATGAATCCTGTTCCGCCTGTGATGAGAATATTCATGATGACCGCCTATTCATTATCGATAACCTTTCGAACCGTGGAAAAGATCACATCAAACCTGTACGGTTTTGTCAGCACATCTTTGACCCCCCGCAGCAACAGGTTGGACCGTGTGCTGCCTTCAAAGAATCCCGAGGAGATGATCACTTTCACGCTGTTATTCATTGCTTGAAGTTTGCCGAAGAGTTCTTCTCCCCCCATGTTCGGCATGCCAAGGTCCGTAACGACCAGCGAGATTGTATCCTTATATTCGGCATAAAGTTTCAATGCCTCAACACCATCCGAAGCGGCGAGGATATTGTATCCTTCATCCTTTAAACTTTCCCGAAGGATCTCACGCAATATCTGTTCGTCATCCACGATGAGAATGGTCTCATTATTTTCCTTTCGCACAGCACTCTCCTGCTGATTTGTTTCCGCCGCGTCCGCGGTAATGGATGGAAAATACATGGTGAATGTTGTACCGATCCCCTTTGTGCTGTGCACATTGATAAACCCTTGATGAAGTTGTACTATACCGTGTACGATCGCCAATCCCAGCCCCGTTCCTTTTCCGCGGGTCTTCGTAGAAAAGAACGGTTCAAATATCCGCTGCTGGATCTCTTCCTCCATGCCGACCCCCGTATCATGAACGGTTACTGCAACATACTCATGTTCGGCCGCTTCGGGAAACTGCTGCCGCACGGTATGCACATCGACGTTCTTTACACCGATCGTAATGATCCCTCCGCCGGGCATTGCATCGCGTGCATTGATCGAAAGATTCAGGATCGCCTGATGAAGATGCCCTTCGTCTCCCATGATGACCGCAGATACATCCGCAAATTCACAGCGGACGATGATCGTTTTCGGCAGAAAGTGCAACAGAAAATCGGTCACATGTTCAGCAACAGTGCGGACGGAGACAGGCCGAAGTTCGGTCTGTTCGGGACGTGCAAACAGGAGCAATTGCTTGGAAATAGATGAACCGCGTTCCGATGCTTCGATGATCCGGTTAACGTACGACTGGATCGCGGGATTCTCCTTTACATGCCGTTTAATAAGTTCTGCCGTTCCGAGAATCATTGCAAGAAGATTATTGAAATCATGCGCTATGCCGCCGGCAAGCGTGCCGATGCTTTCCATTTTCTGCGCCTGTATCAGTTGCTGTTCCAGCTGTTTTTTTTCCGTGATGTCCCGCATGGAACCGTTGAGGAGAATCGGCTTTCCCTGGTCATTACGAATTACAACAGTTGTAAGCAGAACATGCGCCTTGCCGGAATCTTTCTTTTTCAGCGTTACTTCAAAATCTTTAACGTAATCTTGCAGTTCAAATTCCTTGAGCAGTCTCTCCCTGTCCGCCGGATAAAAATAGAGATCTTTGACATTATATTTTTTGAGTTCTTCCTTCTCCTGAAAGCCGAGAATCTCCATCATTGATGAATTCACGTCAAGCAGCATCCCCTCGATAGTGGTAATATAAATGCCGTCTTTGGAATCTTCAAACAGCCGACGGTATTTTTCTTCGCTTTCCTGCAAAGCGGATTCGGCAATTTTCCGATCCGTAATATCGCTCAGGAATCCTTCCAGCCGGAGCAATGTGCCACCGCGGTAGACACCGATCCCTTGTTCTTCGATCCACCGCCATGAACCATTCAGATGTTTGATGCGGTACACAATATGGAACGGATTATGTTTTGACAGCGCTGCATCCACTTTTGCGATGATGTCGGCAACATCATCCGGATGATAGAGGTCCACAAACGAAATCCGGTCTTCAAGAAATTCATCTTTGGAATATCCCGTTAGTTGTTTCACCTGGTCATTCAGATAGAGCATTGTAAAACGTTCATCATTCTTGCAGAGATAAACGACACCGGGAAGATTTTCGGCTAGCGTGCGGAAACGGTGTTCACTTTCACGAAGCGATTCTTCTGCTATTTTTCTTTCTGAAATATCGCGGAAAATACCCTGAGAAATGATTCTGTTATCGTCAAGCCGGATCATACTTGCTTTGATCTCAACGGGGATCCTTTTTCCGGCTGCATCAATCACTTCGAATTCCACCGGGTGTTCGCCGAGCGTGAGGATCTGTTCCCGGAACAGCGTATCGGCTTCTGCGGACCGGTCTGGCGGATGTATGAACGACCGGTGTTGTCCGATGATCTCCCTGCGCGAACGTTTCAGAAGTTTTTCCGCTTCAACGTTCATATCAATGATGATCCCGGTTTTTGTATCGGCAAGAAATACCGCGTCTTTTGCGTTTTCAAAGAGGGAGCGGAAACGAAGTTCCGATTCGAGCAGTGCCACTTCGTGCTGTTTTCTATCGGTGATATTGCGTGCAATCACCTGTGCAGCCGGTCTCCCCTCGAACGTAAACGGAATGGATGATATCTCGACATCAATCGCTGCGCCGTCCAGGCGCAGATATTTCTGTTCCGCAGCCGGAAGGATATAGTTTTCATACACTTTCATCATCTGCTGTTCCGCATCCGCACGATAGTCAGGATGGATGAGATCGGCCACTTTCCTGCCGATGAGTCCGGCAGCGGCCGATGCACCGAACAGCATGACGGCGGCTTGATTCACAAATTGTATCTCGCCGTTCACATGAACAAAGATCGCCGTTGGGGAATGCTCCACCAGCCCCCGGTATCGTTCCTCGCTGTCGCGGAGCAGTTTCTCGGCGCGTGTCTGCTCCTCGATATGCTTCACCATTTCAATATTCTGTTCGCGAATCTCTTTGAACATCCGTGCATTGGCGATTGCCACGGAGATGTGGTTCGCAACAATCTGCAGCTGTTCCAGATCTGTTGCCGAAAATTCACGCACCAGCTTTCTGGAATACAGTCCGATGAGTCCTATAAACGTATGGCCGATCAGCAGCGGTGCTCCTGCATACGAAATAAAATCGAATTTTGCGGGATCGGTTACCGGCGGCTCCGAGAGAAAAAAATCTGAAATATTTTCCCGGATATTTTTTATCGTCAGCGCGCGGCGGCTTGCTTTCATCTGTTTCGAAATTCCATAATTGCTTGGAATCGTTTTTTCCAACAGTTGCTCGTCAACACCGGTGCTGGCAAGCAAATGTAACGTATCATCTTCCGTCACCCGTATGATCACCGTATCAACACCGAACGCCTGTTTCACCTGTTCGATCATTTCCCTCGCCTGCGTCTGAATAGGAAGTGTGCCAATCACTTCGCTCGTTACGCGGGTAATAAGGTTGAGACGCTTGTTAAGGTGATTAAGCTTTTCTTCTGCGCCGGAGTTTTTTTCGACCAGTTCATCCTGTAATTTTCTTTTTTCGGTACCATCGCGAAATGTGATGACGATCCCCGTTATTTCTTCTGCGCCATTAATGACAGGTGCCGCGGAATCATCGATACACCTTCTTGTTCCGTCTTTTGCGATGAGGATTGTGCGGTGTGTCAGACTGACTGTTGTGCGCTGTCGCAGTACTTTTGCCGTAATATCTGCACGCCGTTTACCCGTTTGAATATCTTCAACATTGAATATGTCGCCAAGTTTTTTGCCGAGTGCTTGTTTCTGCTTCCAGCCGGTCAGTTTTTCGGCAACGGAATTCATCAATGTGACTAATCCTTTTTTATCGGTTGCAATCATCGCATCGCCGGCACTTTGCAGTGCTATTTCAAACCATTGCCGTTCTGTTCTTAACTGAGATCCGGTAGAATGCTTCTGCAACACCATTGCAATGCCTATGCGGATGTCACTCTCATCGAAGGGTTTCAGGATATATCCGTACGTGCCGGCGTATTTCGCCTGTTCAAGTAATTTAGAATCGGAAGGTGCCGCAAGAAAAATGACCGGTATATCGAACCGATCCATAATTTCTGTCGCCGCTTCGATTCCCGACATCTCTCCTTTCAGAGAAACGTCCATCAGAATACAGTCCGGAATATTTTTCCGGATCGACGCAATGGCCTGTTTACCCGATGAAACTTCACAGCACACGGAATATCCCAGTGCGTTCAGTATTGCACGCAGTTGGAGCGCAACGGTCTTTTCACCTTCAACAATCAGTATTTTTTTCTTTTTCATGCTGCAACAATTGTCCGCATAATGTGTTCAGAGAATTCGATAATGGAAATAGCTCCGCCGCCCGGTTGACGGATAATTGTACTGTTCCATTTGGCCGGTGTATAGTCGTTCAGCGGCTTCAACTGTAAATTAAGAAGAGTTGAGATCACTTGCATATTTTTCTTCATCTCTTTCTTGATTTTCGATGATTAAGATTGTAGGTTCTTAAGGTTTTGCACCGTGTCCGGTTTGGAACGATCCGACATAATTCTTAACCATTCCTTGCATATCACTAGGAGTTTAAACTATCGAATGGAACAACATCCGCCGCAGCTTGTCAGAGTCTTAGGATTACGGGACCTCTCTTTTTTTCTCATTGCCGCATTAGTAAATCTGAACAGTGTTCCGGTGATCGCCGGAGCAGGGGTTCCTGCATTATTACTATGGTGTACCGGATTTTTCTTTTTTTTCATTCCTCAGGCGATCGCCGTACTGGAATTTTCGCATCGGTCACCCGAAGAAGGGGGAATTTATAATTGGACAAAAGCATCGTTCGGAAATTTTCACGGTTTTATTTCCGGCTGGTCGTATTGGGTAAATAACATTTTTTATATCCCGACACTGCTAATCTATATTATAGGATTTACTGCGTTCATTGGCGGTGAATACACCAGACATCTTGCGGACGATCCATTATCCATGGCTATGCTTTCGCTGGTCATTCTCTGGTGCATCACATGGCTGAATGTGAAGGGATTTACAGTCGGAAAATGGGTCCAGAACATCGGCGCAGCCGGTACATTTATAACTGCAACTGTTATTCTAACCGTAGGCATTCTTGTCTTTTTTCAACGTGGTTCATCGAACCATTTTGAATGGAGTGCTTTGCTGCCGGCAGCGGCCGATTGGCAATTTATTTCTTTACTCAGCGTGGTCTGCTTGAACTACGTCGGACTTGAACTTGGGTCGATCATCGGTGATGAGATCAAAGACCCGGAGAGGAACATTCCCCGCGCTGTGCTCTTTGCCGGCATCAGCACCGTCACTATGTTCCTTGTTGTAACAACATCGTTGCTCGTGGCCATCCCTTCGCAGGAAATCGGCATCATAGACGGAATACTGCAGGGTATAGAAAAAGCTGCCGGAGAGATCGGTATGGCATGGATCGTTATCCCGGTGGCCGTCTTAATGATTTTCAATGCAGGGGGCAACACATCGGCTTGGTTATCCGGTTCGGCTCGCATACCGTTTGTGATCGGGATCGACAAATATCTGCCGGCATTTCTCGGCAAGATCCATCCAAAATACCGGACTCCGCATATTGCATTGTATGTGCAGGGTATCGCATCCAGCGTCATCATCTTCTTCAGCGCGATCGGATCAAGCGTTCATGATATGTATTTAATTTTGCTGCAGACGACTGTAGTGCTTCAGTTGATCCCGTATCTGTATATGTTCTTTGGTTTGTTGAAAATCCGTACTGCCTATCCTTCGCAATCAGCGTATTTTAAGAATGGGTTACTGGTGCGGTTCGCCGGTATTGCGGGGGGTGTGATAACGTTTTCCGGAATTTGCGTTTCTTTTATTCCCAGCAAAACGATCGACAATATTCTGATGTATGAGTTCAAACTCGTGCTTGGATGTCTGGGATTTATGATTCCCGGCTTGTTCTTTTATTTCATAAATACTGCAAAAAGAAAATTGTAAAACCTCCGGTACCATTTTTTTGCCCGCCGGTATTTATTATCATTTTTATTGTCGATATTTAAATTGAAATAATGATGTTTCCATTCAATATCTCTGTTCAGTATTGTTGACGGAAGCAAAATCGTGTTTTTGCGCCAATTCACATAGGAACAATTTTCACAGATTGTCCATGACAAATATTTTTACTTACAATATGAAAAATATTTCCGCTTCTTCCGAACCGTTGAGGGAACGTCTCACCTTTGCAGCACAACAATTTACTATTCTCAGTATCGCGTTCTTCTGCCTCGTTATTATTCTCCGGATCTATGAAATGATAATGATATCGGCAAAACATGCCTTGCCGATTTCTTTTGCTAATATTTTCATCCCGATCGGCGCTGCGGATATTTTGTTCTTTCTTGTTTTTTCCGGATTCTTCGCACTTATAGTGATTCCTTTTGCACTCTTTTTCCCGAATGCCTCGCGGCGGATATATTATTCCTTTCTCGTCATCACCGGAATTATCCACTTCGGGCTGGTCCAATATTTTTCTGTGACACTTGTGCCGCTCGGAGCCGATATCTTCGGATATTCAATGGACGATATACGGTTCACCGTAAAAACTTCGTCAAGCATCGGCATTAAAACGTTTCTGCCGTACATTATTCTTGCTATTGTTATCGCCCTGCATGTTTTTTATTACAAACGTTTCAGGATCGGCAGAACAATATCTGCTGCTTTTACCGGAATATCTTTGCTGGCGCTTGTCTTCTCACCGTACCTGATCTCATCCCCGAAGGATTTTTCTTCGGAATTGAAATACTATCTTTCGGTAAACAAATCACATTTCTTTTTTGCCAACGCTGTGCACCATTTCACCAAACCGTCTGTAACCACCGCCGATATTCGGGAAGAATATCCGCTTGTAAAAGATTTTCCGTATCACGATGTTCTCGGTCCGCATATGGATTCTTCATCGGTCTTACCCAACATTGTAGTCGTCATAGTAGAAGGACTCGGAAAAGATTTTGTTGGAGCACATGCACAGTACGGAGGATTTGTTCCGTTCGTTGATTCGTTGACAACACGAAGCCTGTATTGGGAAAATTTTCTGAGTAATTCCGGCAGAACATTCGGCGTATTGCCCTCGCTGCTGGGATCGCTTCCCTTCGGCGAGAAGGGATTTAACGAGCTCGAATATAAAATGCCCCGGCATCTTTCGCTGATCAGATTACTGAAGCAGAATAATTACCGTATCAATTTCATGTACGGCGGGAACAAAAACTTTGACAAGAAAGATGTCTTTCTTGAGCGGGAACAGGTCAACGTAATTCTTGATGAATCTAAATTCGGTGCCGATTACAAAAAAGCGCCCGGCGATCAGAGCGGATTCACCTGGGGATATCCTGACGGCGATGTTTTCCGGAAAGCGATCGAGATACTGGCCGAACAGAAACCGGGACCACGGCTTGATGTGTATCTAACCATGAGCACACACGAACCGTTCATACCGCCGAACCGTGCCTACTATTTGAAACGATTTCAAGAGACCGTTGCGGGATTGTCGCTTACGAAAGACCAAGCGGTCGAGTATGAAACGTATCGGGATCAATTATCCAGCCTGATCTATCTTAATGATGCACTCCGGTATTTGTTCACAGAATATTCAAAAAGACCCGATTATAAGAATACGATCTTTATTGTGACCGGTGATCATAGGATCATTCCGATACCGCCGGCAACAAAAATGGACCGGTTTCATGTCCCTTTTATAGTCTTTTCACCACTGATAAAACAACCGGTCACATTCTCCTCGGTTTCATCACACCTGGACGTTACACCAAGCATTCTCGCTTTTTTGAAAACACGGTATAACCTACCGCTTCCCCGCCAGGCCCATTGGCTTGGAGACGGGATTGACACGTCAACGGCATTTCGGAACATCCATTCAATCCCGTTTATGAGGGTAAAAGAAGAGATAGCGGATTACCTGGACGGAAATTATTTTATCTCCGGCGAACAGTTGTTCGAGCTGAAACCGGGAATGGATATCGAGGAAATTCAAAACGACAAAATTTTTCATGATGTTCAGGCAAAACTTGAACGCTTCAAACAGATCAACAAATATGTCGTTGATAAGAACAAACTTTATCCTCTAACGCAAGAGACGGCCGATGACGATATCACTCCGGAAGATATGGCCGCTTTCAAAAAGATAGATGCATTGAATCTGGATATGGATAAATTGTTCTTCCTGGCACGCGAGAAAGCGTTTGCAGGAAAAACTGATGAAGCGCGCCTTATCTGCCGCCGCATACTGGCCGCCGCGCCGAACTTTCACGATGTCCGCACATTGCTCGGACGGACCTATGCGTGGAACAAGGAGTATGAAACGGCAAAGCACTTGTTCAACAATGTGCTTCAACGCGACGAAACATATGTGGACGCGTATACCGCCTTGGCAGATGTGCAATTGTGGAATGACAGCGCTGCGGTGTCGCTGCGCATAGCACAAAAAGGACTTTCATTGTATCCCGTTAACGAAGACCTCATTATCCGCGCGATTAAAGCAATGCTCGCGTTGAACCGAAAACAAGATGCGGCGGGACTGCTGAAAAAATTATACCGGATCAATCCAAATAATCCGGACTATACAGCACTGAACAATAGAATTGCGGCAAAATAATTCCGCCGGCATGAAAAGAGCCTTTTTTTATCTTCGCATCCTATTGAGCATGGCGTTAACCATGTTCTTTTTGTGGATCGCATTTCACGATGCAGACCCCGATGAACTACTGCATGCCTTGTTCCGTCTGCCGCTTCTCTGGTTCTTCGGATTATTCACTCTTCAATTATTCAGCCATATTCTGCGCGCCGTCCGCTGGCGCTATCTGCTTTCTCCGGTAAAGGAGAATATCCCGCTTCATGGAGCATTCTCATCGCTGATGATCGGCCTCATGATCAATGGGATCATTCCCCGGGCCGGCGAGATAGCACGATCGTACGTTCTGGGAAAGAGAGAACATATTGCCCCAAGTTCGGTGTTGAGCACCGTTATTTTAGAACGGTTACTCGACATCAGCAGTTTTGCCGCTGTTCTTTGCATCGTAGTCATCATCAATGCCAAGTCGATTGTGATCTGGTTTCCGTTGTTCCCCGGCGGAGCATTGTTACTCGGAGCGATAGGTCTTCTCATGCTGGTATTCTTTGTACTGCTGTTCCTTAAATCGCACATCATATTTTCATCGATAAAAAAAATTGCTGTGCTCTTCCCTGCTTCTTCCAGAAAAAAAATTGACAGCCTTATGGATTCATTCCTGAAGGGTTTTCAAGCCGGCGGAACACGAAAAAATTACGGCATCATTATGCTGCTGACGTGTTCAATCTGGTTTAGCTATATCGTGTTGTTATTCCTTCCGATGCGAATGTTCGGCATGGAAAATCTAACGCTGATTTCTGCTGCAACACTCCAATTGGCATCCGGCCTGGCATCGGCTATGCCGACACCGAACGGAATTGGAAGCTACCATTCGTTCATCACTTTTACTCTTATGCGTGTGTATCAAGTTACAGAAGCATCGGCCGTTGCGTATGTAGTCTATACTCATGCCATCGGCTACCTCTGCACGCTGCTGATCGGAACCGCATATTTGATTAAAGAGAACATTCACTTTTCAGACGTGATGAAAGCAAAAACGGAAGAATAATTCCTCCCCCTGATCAATTCCGCTTCTAAAAGTCCTACAAAATCTCGCAAGAGAATTTTGTCTGAAATACGCAATAAAATCAATGAATATTTGCTTGCTTTTTTAGGATTTATTTGCAAGACTTGCGTGTAATTAATGACCGGCAGTCATTTTCTTGAGAGCATAACCCAATTACAGTCCCAAAAAAAATTGACCTGAGAGAAACGGCCGGAATAACCAAAGATTTTTTTCTGTCTCTTTGCTTTAGCACGATAAAGAAACTTTAATGGGTATCACTGAAAGAAAAGAACGTGAGAAAGAAAGCCGCAAAGAGTCGATCATAGACGCGGCTCAGAAAGTCTTTTTCGAAAAAGGACTTCTCCTTTCAACGATGGATGAGATCGCCGAAACTGCCGAGCTCGCCAAAGGAACACTCTATCTCTATTATCACAGCAAAGAGGATCTCTATCTTGCCGTTATGATGCGCGGACTGATGATCATGCACAGCATGTTCGAGGAGGTCATAGCACAGAAGTTCTCTGTGGTAAAGACAATGGTGGAACTCACGAAATCATATACGGCCTTTTTCGAACAGCATAGAAATTATTTCCGCATGCTGCACTTCTTCAACACTCCGCAATTCCATAAACAGGTGTCGGAAGAAATGATGCAGTCGTGCGACGATCTCAACCAATCGCTCTGGAACATGGTTGTAGAGATTATTAAACAGGGAATGATAGAGAAACAGTTTCGCACGGATCTGAATCCGATCGAGATATCACTGATCATGTGGTCGAACGCTACAACATTGCTGATGAGAATTGATACCCAGCACGATATGTTCATACAAAAAATGAACATCAACCTGAACGATACATTGCGGGTATCCAATACCCTCTTTCTTGAATCAATTATGACTGAGCCGGGGAAAAAAGAACTTTACGCTTCACTGAACTAACAACGAGGAACAGATGAAAAATAATATCATTGCTGCTGTTGTGCTGACCGCCGCCGTTTTTTATTCGGCACGGTCGCAGAGTGCCGACACAACGCCGCTTTCGCTTACAATTGATACAGCCGTCCGCATGGCTGTACAAAATAATCCCGAACTCCAGTCGGCTCGGCTGGAAGTGAAACGCTCCGATGCGCGAGTGATGGAAGCATGGGGATTTACGATGCCAACGGTCGATCTCAGCGGCAATTTCAACCACATTGTGGAAAAACCGAAGAGTTTCTTTCCGGATGCAATCTACTATCCGCTGGTGAAACTGATGGATTCAACAGCGCATCTTCCGAAACCAACAGGCCAGCTGATCGAACTTCCCTTCTCAATGTCGCCGACCAACTCAGCAAACGCCGCCGTGAATGTCCGTCAAATCCTCTTCAACGGATCGGTCTTTATCGGCGTCGGCGCGGCAAATATCTACTCCAAACTGGCACGCGACATCTTCATGCTGAAGAAGGTTGAAACAGTCGCCAAAGTGCGGAAAGCATATTATGCAGCTTTGCTTGCGCATGAAGCACTGACGATGATGCAGTCAAATCTGAAAAACGCTGAAGAGAATTTCAAAAATGTTCAATTGCTGAGATCTCAGGGTATCGTCTCCGAATACGACGAACTGCGTGCAACGGTGGGAATGGACAATCTGCGGCCAGCCGTCATTCAGAGCGAGACAAATTTCAACCTTGCCGTTGATAATCTCCGCAACACCATTGGCATCGGCGATTCGGTAAAGGTTATCCCGTCGGAAAGCCTCGTTTTTCAAGATGTGGATGAACAGATCCTGCAGAATGCAGATCAGGCCGTGTTGAAAACGAACCTGAACCTGAATGTGATACAACATCAAATTGAATTGAACGGAGCTTCCGTGAATGCGGAACGAGCTAATTTTCTCCCTTCCGTCATTGCATACGGATCATATTCGTACACAGCAATCAAGGACAATTATAGATTTTCCGGAAACGATTTTTACAAAACAGCACAGGTCGGCCTTACATTTTCACTGAACCTGTTCCAGGGTCTGCAGACCAACTCCCGCATAGAGCAGGCCCAGCTTGAAGAGCAAAAGACAGTGGAACAAAAAGGGAGCCTTGAAAAGAATCTGCAGATGGGAATCCGTTCGGTGATCGGCAATCTTCGCCAAACCCGCAAACGGATAGACGGACAACAGAAGACCGTTGAAACAGCCGAACGGGGCTACAAGATCGTCACCGCCCGCTTCCTTTCCAGCGCTGCAACGCAGCTGGAAGTGAACGATGCTCAGCTTGCACTGTCGCAGGCAAAAGTGAACCGCATGCAGGCCATCTTTGACTATCTCGTCGCCGCTACCGATCTCGATGCCATGCTGGGACGTCTGCCTGATGTTGCGCGGGAAACGGAAGAATAAATTAACGTTTGAATTTGAATAGACAAAAGGAACAATCACAATGAAAACAACAAAACATTTCCTCGCCGCAATAATAATCGCCGCAGTCATAGCAGCGATTCCATCCTGCAAGAAAGTAGAAACGGCAGGCACAACACAAAAAGTTCAGCCGGTCAATATATCAGTGCAGAAAATAATCCCCTCCGCCATGATCGACGGTATTCAGGTTGCCGGCACGGTGAAAGCTTTTGAAGATGTCATGATGAGTCCTGAAGAAGGTGGCATCGTTAAGGAATGGAAAAAGAAAAAAGGAGACCGGGTAAAACAGGGCGATCTCATCGTAACGCTGAAAGATGAAGTGATTAAAGCAAGTTACGAAGCAGCCAATGCACAATACAAGATGGCACAGCTGAATGTGGAAAAGCAACAGTCCGTTTTTGAACAGCAGGGAATCAGCGAATTGCAATATAAGAACCTTGTGTACGGACGCGATGCCGCCAAAGCAAATGCTGATCTGATGCAAGCCCGGTGGGAACGAACACAACTGCGAAGTCCGATCAACGGTGTAGTGGACAATACCATACCGAACACCGGAGAAATGGCCGCTCCCGGAATTCCGATTGCTCGGGTTGTGAACACATCAACAATAAAGATACAGGCGGAAATTCCCGAATTGTATTCCGGCATGATCAATATTGGAACGTCGGTCTCTGTAACATTCGACGCTGTTCCGGGTGAACTTCTGAACGGAAAAGTGACCTATGTAGGCTCAACAGTATCGGCTGCAAACCGAACGATGCTTGTGGAGATCCTCCTGCCGAATCCGAATGGCAAACTTAAACCGGAGATGGTCGCAAAGGTGACCCTCGTCCGGCAAAAAAAGAACGATGCAATTCTTGTCAGCGAAAGTCTTGTGCAATTGGTCGACCGTGACCGGTATATCGTTTACGTCGTGAATAAAGGTACAGCGGAAGAACGCCGGGTCACAATCGGCGGACGTCAGGGAAATCTTGTCGAAGTGGTGAACGGATTAAAGATAGGCGACCTCTTGATCGTTTCCGGTTATCAAAAACTGATCAACGGATCACCTGTTGTCATCACGCAATAAAGGGAGCAGCCACTATGAAAATCTGGAACATTGCAGTCGATAACAAAGTAGCGGTCTATCTGCTGATGGTGATGATCGTTGTCTTTGGTTATACATCCTATACCGGATTGCCGCGCGAAGCGACACCGGATATTACCATACCACTCGTCATCGTGTCGACACCCTACATCGGTGTCTCTCCCGTTGATATCGAAGGATTGATCTCTCAGCCGCTTGAGCGCGCATTGAAAGGATTGAAGGATGTCAAACAGATTTCTTCCGTTTCCAAGGAAGGTCTTTCAACCATCCGCGTTGAGTTCAATACAGGGGTCGATGTCGATGAAGCGTTGCGCAGGGTGCGTGATAAGGTCAATTCAACCCGCGGACAGCTGCCGGCCGACATTCTCGATCCGATCGTCTCGGAGATCAACTTCAGCGAATTCCCCATTATGTATGTAAACGCCGTCGGCGATGTCGGCGTGGCGCGGCTGAAAAAAATTGCCGAAGATCTTCAGGATAAAATCGAAGCAGTGCAGGGTGTGCTCCGTGCGGATATCACCGGCGGACTGCAGCCCGAAATTCAGGTGAATGTTGATGTCTACCGAATGAATGCTTATCAGGTCAGCTTCGACGATGTATCGGGAGCGATCCGTGCCGAGAATCTTTCGATCCCTGGCGGAACGATTGAAACAAAAGAAAAAAATCTTACCGTTCGCGTTCCCGGTGAATTTAAGCAGGTAAAACCGCTGGAAAACATCGTCTTAAAAATTCAGAACGGCAAACCGATCTATTTGCGCGATGTTGCCACGGTCGATTATTCATTCGAAGACCGTCAGACATATGCGCGGCTGAACGGCGGTGAGGTTGTTTCACTTGCTGTCCGGAAACGATCGGGTGAAAACTTGATCCGAATTGCCGACGACGTGAAACTGATCGTTGAAGCAGAGCAAAAGAATCTTCCGGATGGAATCAAACTGGAAATATCCAATGATCAATCCCGCTTCATTAAAAGAATGGTGCACGAGCTGGAGAACAGTATTTACACCGGCATGTTCCTTGTTGTTCTTTCGCTCTTCATGTTCTTCGGTTTCAAGAACTCGCTATTGATATCCACCGCCATACCGCTCTCCATGTTCGTTGGCTACATTGTCCTGGGTGCGATGGGTATCACACTGAATATGGTAGTGCTGTTTGCACTTGTTCTTGCTTTGGGAATTCTTGTGGACGATGCAATCGTCGTGATTGAAAATACATACCGTCATCAGCAGGAATTCAACGAAGAACCGAATGTAGCGGCCAAGAAAGCGGCCGGTGAAGTTTTCATTCCCGTGCTGGCTTCAACAGTAACAATACTTTCGGCCTTTATTCCACTGCTCTTCTGGCCCGGCATTGTCGGCGAGTTTATGAAATTTCTGCCGATCACACTGATTGTAACACTGACCGCATCACTGTTCGTTGCATATGTCATCAGTCCCGTTCAGGCGGCGCAGTGGATTAACTACCAGAAAGAGATCAAAAAAGCCCGCTTCAATCTTGAACATCCGCATTGGTACAAAAAATATAATCCTCTCACCATCCTCTATCATAAAGTGGATGAACAGTTCTTCCCGTGGATGCAGAAGAACTATGTGGTAACCCTTCGCTGGACATTGCAGCACAAGTGGAAGACAATCTGGGGCTCGTTCACATTGCTACTTTCTGTGATTATCCTGTTCGTCCTATTTAATAAAGGAGTCGAGTTCTTCCCGAATACCGAACCCTCGCAGGTGAGCGTCAGTATTGAATGTCCGGCCGGAGCATCGCTCGAGGTAACAAATGGAATATCAAAAATACTCGAGGAACGTATGCAGTCGATCCCCGGACGCAAGGACGTTGAGTTTATCGGCGCAAGTGTCGGTACTTCGGATGACATGTTCGATTTCGGCGGTCAGGGAACGGCAAACAAAGGTAGAGTGGCGATTAATTTCTACGAGAAAAATTTTCGTTCACAAAGCACGTTTGAGACCATGGAAGAGATCCGCAAAGCAACGCTTGGAATTTCCGGCGCGGAGATCCGTCTGACGAAACAGCAAATGGGACCTCCGGTCGGTTCGCCGGTCAGTATCGAAGTTTCGGGTGAAGATTACGCTCAGCTTGCAACAATCAGCAAACAGATCCGCGAAAGGATCAAAGATATTCCGGGACTCGTTGACTTAAAAGATGATTACAATACCGGACGCCCTGAAGTAGAGATTATTGTTGACCGTGAAAAAGCAGGACTGTTTTATACAAGCACGGGTCAGATTGCTTCAACCGTACGAGCCGCAATCGCCGGTGTGGAAGCATCGAAATACCGGGTCGGCGAAGACGAATACAAGATCCGCGTCCGCTTGAAGGAAGATCAACGAACATCACCTGCGGATATTGAAAATCTCCGTATCAATTTTATGAACCGTCGCGGACAATTGCTGTCGATACCGATCACCTCGGTTGCGGATATACGGCGTACAACATCGGTCACCGACATTCGCCGGAAAGACCAGAAGCGCGTCATTACTGTCAGCGGAGATGTTGCGGGTCGCGTACAATCCGAAGTGCTCAGCGATGTGAAAGCACGCATCGCCGATATTTCTTTGCCCAACGGATATGCTGTGAAACTGACCGGCTCTCAGGAAGAGCAGCAAAAAGCATCTGACTTCCTGAGTAAAGCATTCATTATAACATTGCTTCTGGTCTTTTTAATCATGGTTATGGAATTCAATTCAATGAAAGTGCCGTTCGTGATTATGCTCTCAGTTATTTTGTCGCTTATCGGCGTGCTTCTCGGCCTGATCATTACACAAACTCCGCTCAGTGTGATGATGACCGGTGTCGGCATTGTTGCGCTTGCCGGTATTGTTGTGCGTAACGGTATTATTCTTCTCGATTTTGTGAAGCATAAACATAGCGAAGGGGGTATGTCTCTGGATGACGCCCTAGTGGAAGCCGGAAGGGTCCGTTTGCGTCCGGTTCTATTGACAGCGGCTGCGGCAGTGTTGGCGTTGATCCCTATGGGTACGGGAGTCGATTTTAACTGGACGGAATTCCATTTTGTTTCGGGTTCCGAAAGTGCTGGCTTCTGGCGTCCGCTTGCCGTTGCGATCATTTTCGGATTAACGATCTCAACATTTTTAACCCTCGTCGTTGTTCCAACGGCATATTCACTTGTTGATGAATATACCGAAAAAGCAAAATCATGGATCAGCAAACGCTTTTCAGAAAAAGAATTAAAGTAATCATCTCAACAATGTCGCAGAACTCTGTCGCCGGTCTTTGACCGGCGGCGGCATTTTAAAGAGTTCTGCAACATAAAAAACAGGAACGGACCGCATCAGTAATCCTGCGAAATCTTTCTGAAATGAAATCCGTAAATTGCAAATCCTATGGCTAAGGAGAAGAACTGCGGTTTGCGGAAGAGTGTCCAGAAGAATAATTTCCAATAATATTTTCGTCCTGCACTGACGATCCCCAGCAAGAACATGGACCGCAATAATGCCTGAACGTAATTGGGATTGAAATGAAAAACCTTTTTCTGCTTCGGGTCGAAGGTCTGCAGAAACTGCATGATCCGTTCATGGTATTTTTTCGGTGAATAGATGGTGCTCACGATTCTTTTGTAACCGTTCAGCAAAGCATCACAATCCATCCTGGGAATAAAGTTTATCGAGAAATCGGTATTGCTGCCCGTAAAGTTTGCAAGCATCCTTCCTTCATCAAGCATTTTTTTGTGGAGTTTGGTTCCTCTCGGTGCGTTCAGCAGTCCGACCATGGCGGTCACTATGCCGCTTTGCTGTATGAACTGTATCAGCTCATCAAAGATTAACGGATGATCATTGTCAAACCCGACAATAAATCCCCCCTGCACTTCAAGTCCTGCCTGCTGAATTTTCTTCACGCTCAAGATCATATCACGGTTTCTGTTCTGGATCTTGTTGCATTCAAGAAGACTTTTTTCGTTGGGAGACTCAATGCCGATGAACACCGATTCAAAACCTGCGGCTGCCATTAACTGCAGCAGTACTTCATCATCCGCAAGATTTATCGAGGCTTCCGTGTTAAGATAAAACGGATGGTTGTGTTCATGGTTCCACTTGGCAATGGCCGGAAGGATCTCTTTCTTTAATTTGTTCTTATTGCCGATGAAATTATCGTCCACAAAGAACAGCGGTCCCCGCCAGCCGGAGGCATAGACGGCATCAAGTTCGGCGATCACCTGCTCTTTTGTTTTTGTACGCGGCCTTCTTCCGTAAAGGACCGTGATATCGCAAAAATCGCATTCATACGGACACCCGCGGGAATACTGAATATTCATTGATGAATACTGCGTATGGTCAACAAGGTTCCATAAAGGAAGCGGCGTTGCAGAGATATCGGCCCATTCGTTCGTTGTGTATTTATGTTGCGGCGTTCCGGCAGCCAGATCGCGCAGGAACAACGGCAGCGTGATCTCCGCTTCATTCAGCACAAGATGGTCCAGATGGTCGTACTGATCACTGCTGCTAGTAAACAACGGACCTCCGGCCACTATCTTTGTCTTGCATTGCCGGCATCGTTCAATAACAGTATTTGCGGATTCACTTTGAATGGACATTGCGCTGAGAAAAACGTAATCAGCCCAACGAATATCCGAATCCGTAAGAGGGGTGGTATTCAGATCGATTAATTTTTTATTCCAATCATCGGGAAGGAGTGCAGCAACGGTTAATAGTCCTAACGGCGGGAAACTGGCTTTCTTCGACACAAACTTGAGTGCATGTCTGAAACTCCAAAAAGTGTTCGGATACATCGGGTATATCATGAGGATATTCATGCTTCCCTCCTGCCGACTACAAATCAGATCTTCCTGCGTTGACTGCAATGTACCGTAATATTTTTTAATCTGCCATAAAGAGCTGCAGCAGTGACCATCGGGGATAATGGTACAACCATCAAAAATAATCAATAATATCGCAACCTTACAATGCAAAAGCTCCGTCAAATAGACGGAGCTTTTGGGTTCTCTCTTAAGAGTCTCTTCAGAAAATAGTTCGTTTCATAATACCGTTATGCAGAATGAAAACGGTTCTCATCACTGCAAAAGATATGTTTCTGTTTATGGAAATAGATACAAAAACAAATGAACCAAGCCGAACACAATCGCCGCACCAAGTGCGATCAACTCTAAGTAGACAAAATGTATCTGCTTCCGTTCACGAGTAATCATTTTATCAGCACCATTTTTTTCATTTCGGAATATGTGCCCGCCGTAAGACGGTAGAAATACATTCCGCTGGCATGATGTCCTGCATTGAAACGTACAACATGCTCACCGGCAGATTCCTGTCCGTTAACAAGCATCGCAATTTCTTTTCCCAGAAGATCAAATACGGCTATTTGTACAGAACCGCTGACCGCCAGATTGTACCGAATTGATGTGGAAGGATTGAACGGATTCGGATAATTCTGTTCCAGTGTATATCCCGTCGCAACGGAACGATTGGACTGTACGAATGTTCCTGCTCCGTTTGTTGTTCCTCTGGTCACCGGAGTTTTCTTTACAAAAATATTTGAACCGTCCGGCACCCGCGCATACGAAGTATCGTTTCCAAGTGCAGGAAACGCCACTGTATCGATAATTGTTCCGGATGCATTTTCAAGCCATACTGTTTCGCCGCCGCTTCCCAGACCAAATCCTGTTGTATCTCCGACAAATGTTGCCGTATCGGTAACGATAACGGTGAAACCCTTTGCCGCAAGTAGTGTTCCGGCCGGGAAGATTTTCTTTCCTTTCGTTCCGCCCTGACCACCGATATCATAGATCTTGTAACCGCTGATATCAATTTGGGTAGCCGATGAATTATAGATCTCGATCCAATCAAGATTTCCGGCAACGCCGCGAGAGTATATTTCATTCATCTTTACAAGAACATTCGATATTCCTCTTGTAAGCGGTGTTGTTTTTTTCCATGTGTTTGAACCATCCGGAATGCGTGCATACGAAGTATCATTCCCCAATGCAGGAAATGCAATCGTATCGATCAATACACCTGCCGCATTTTCCAGCCATACTGTTTCACCGCCGCTGCCTAAACCAAATCCTGTCGTATCACCGACAAATGTTGCCGTATCCGTAATGACAACGGCAAATCCCTTTGCAGGAAGAATCGTCCCGACCGGAAAAAGTTTCTTTCCTTTCGTGCCTCCCTGACCGCCGATATCATAGATCTTGTACCCGCTGATATCGACCTGCGACGAAGAGGAATTGTAGATCTCGATCCAATCAAGATTTCCTGCAACGCCGCGTGAATATACCTCGTTCATTTTTATGACTGATTGAGCATTGATGTTCACAATCAGAAACAATGATGAAAGAAGTATTGAAAAAAGTATGGATTTATTTTTCATCGTGTACCTCCGTTTATTATTTGGTAATGTGTACCGCTTACTTCGGTTTATTAAAGATATAGAGCTTTGCATCTGCATCATTGACAACATAGATCGTATCACGAACGATCGTGATCCCTTCTCCTTTAGTGAACGGCACAAACCATTGGGAGATCAATGAACCGTTAAGATCGGTCTTCATAATCTTCTTTGATTCATCACTGATCATCCACAGACAGTCTTCACTTTCACTGTAAAATATGTCGGCATAGTCCGATGCAAGCGAAAGTGGAGTACGTTTAAGTTCAGTCCCGTTCAGAGCGTATTCTAACAGCATTCCAGGCAGTTTTTCATTTAGAACATACAGATGTCCGTTTTTACCTGCGGCTATTCCCTCTAAAGCGTTATTGGGAAGAGTGGCAACATCGGCGCTGAAGGAAGATAATTTTGTTCCATTGGCAAGATAAGAGACCACCAGTCTGTTCTTTTCCTCTACAACGTAGATTGTATCATTGGTGCTCGAAAGAGCAATCCCTTCAAGGTCGCTGCCGGCCGTTGGTATCGTCCGGAGCAATGTACCGTGAAAATCTATTTCATACACTTCGGGATGCGCATCGGACACAACGATGAATGAATTATTCTTTGCGTTGTATGCAATGCCGGATGGCTCGGTGATATTCGGGCCAAGATAGTATTCGGCGATCGGCTGAAGAGTTGCCGTTTCCTGCGGCACAACGATTGTCCCTTGTGTCGGTGCATCGCGTTTGCATCCCGTTGCTATAACGAGAACAAAAAGAATGATGATGCAATATGGTTGGCAGAATCTGTTCAATATAGTCCTGATTATTTTACGACGAAGCATTCATTCGCTGCAATGAATGCTTCGTCGGTTTTGTCTTATGGTTTATTTGCCGCACCTTTTGTTACGGTCGTAAGAATTTGCAATGTGGTCGATCCGTCGGGATTTCTTCCGTACGATGTTGTTGTGACCGGCATTGCGGGGAAAGTGATATTATCAATGATATTCCCATTGGCATTTTCCAGCCAGACAACCTCACCGGTACTCGACAAACCAAAACCGGATGCAGTTCCGTTTGCATCTGCGGTATCAACGGTAATCACATAAAATCCTTTTCCGGGAATGCTGATCCCCGAAGGTATTTCTTTCTTCGGTTTTACTCCGCTCTGTCCTCCCACATCGTAGATTTTATATCCGCCAACATCAATAGATGTTGCATTAGGATTGTAGATCTCAATCCAATCAAGATCTCCCGGAACACCCCGCGAAAAAATCTCATTCATCACAATCGGAAGAATGGAATTCGCAGTCCCTTTGGTCGGCGGTGTTACCGTTGCCCAGGTGATAGCTCCGTCCGGTTTTCGAGCGTAGGAAGAGTCAATGCCAAGGGTAGGCACCAATACGCTATCGATAATTATTCCGCTCCCGTTCTCAAACCATACGGTTTCTCCTGCCGCTGAAAGATCGAAACCGCTTGTCGATACAGTATCATTCACAACTACCACATAAAGACTCTTTCCTGCGATGGTTGTTCCGGCCGGAAGCACTTTCTTCGGTTTTGTGCCATTTTTTCCGACAAGATTGTAGACCTTGTATCCGCTGATATCAACGGAAGATGAATTCGGATTATAGATTTCTATCCAGTCAGGGCTGGAGAGATTTCCGCGAGTATAGACTTCATTTACTTTTACCGGAACGATCTCAACAACCGGCGGTCCTGAAGGTGCCGGTTCGTTTCGAGAGCACGAGATGAAGATGCCGGCTAAGACAATAGGAATGATACTTTTCAAAAATGTTTTCATATTTTTTCCTCTTGTTTAAAATGATGCTTGGAATCTCATTTGAATGAATGAATGATCATCGTTTCCGATCAGGTTCCCTTTTCGTGTTGCATACTCATCGAGATCAACCTGGGAATAATTGAATTGTATTTTAATATTTCTGTTCGGATAATAATTTACTCCGAGCATCAATTGATTCGATTTCCCGCCGTGAATACCAGACGGAAGATCGTTCAGATCGGTAACGCTGTACCGTGCGGCAAGTTCCAATGCACCCCATGAATTTATCGGTGATTCAATGGGACCAACTTCTCCTTCGTCGACATAATAATACCGCGTTTCACCGGTTACGATCCACGTAGCCGTTAGATAGCCGCCCGACATATCTACATCCTCTTTATTATACCAGCGAACGATTTTTGTACCCATATATTCACTTTGAACGTAGAATGAGCCCATAATAAATGCCAATTCAGCGCCATACCGATTGTAATAATTCACGTCGGTTATGTCTCCGGAATGCAGAAATTTAGGATTGAAGACATATGTTTCTGTCCGAGCATTGATCTCGATCGTGTTCGGGCTGAGATCCGCAACCGCATCGGGAGTTTTGTACGAACCGGCAAGACCAAGGTGAAGGTTCAGTCCATGTTTATTGATAGGCGCAACCGATATACGAAGGTTCGTGGAAAATCCTTCGTCCCGTTGTCCTTTATCAACCCGTGTTGACGTTTCATGCCCCATCACTGCACCCGTGATCTGACCATACTCTGTCCAATACCGGGCCGACATACCCATTCTTCTTCCCAGGGGAAGAGCGTTAGAAATTGCCGCACGTTCTAAAAAGGTGAGAAGACGCGAACTGTTCAGGCGTTCCATTCCGAATGGCTCCTTAAAGTTTCCAACCTGCACGGACATATTCATATCCGGAACGGTATATTTGATCCACGCGTCGCGAAGATCTATCTGAGGATCCACAGAAACTTGTTCGGCGAAATCAAGATCAAGTTCGGCCTCCCAATCTTTTGCAAGGAGCGATTTCAATGCAAAGGTCAATCGTCTGAACGTTACACCATTACTCATTGCATTCTTGTTCTCGAAATACATTGCACCGTCGAACTGAATGCGCGAATCGAACCACCAGCGGTATTCGCCGTCTTCACTGGCGAAGACAAGTTTGCCATTGCGAACTTCCGCACCCAGAGGAACTTTTTGATCGCCTCCGGGAATCCGTGAATCTTGAGCAAGCATCATTGTGCTCAACGCTGCCAGACATACAAAAACCAAAATACTTCTTACTCTTAGACGGTTTTTCATAATGACTCCATTACTTTAGTGTTAATGAATATGGTACAGTTACTTCTGAAACGGTTATTTATTCTTTGCTGAGATCCTTAATGTGTTCTCAATGAAAAGTTTGGTTTCTTCTATTTGTTTATCAATAAGTTTGTTCCCGGTCGGCACAAATTCGATCCGTGCTTTGGCAAGGAACTTCTCAAAATCGATCTTATGCCGGAATGTTTTTCCGTGATACAATTTCAGCGCAGCGGCCTGTTCGTCCGTAAGGAAACTTTTTTCCAGTCTGGCGACGATAATTGTGGAATCAATCCGGAAACTGTCGATTATGGCATATTGAAAGATGGAATAGATCTGTGCATTGGTATAATTATTTCGTTTCAACAATTCGTTGCGCAGCACTTTTTTGTTGTAGAATCGTTTCCCCGTCATTTCTTTAATACTGTCTACGGGGATCCCCTCCTTTTCGAGTTCGGTCAACACAGAACGGGATATTTCATACGGTACCGGATAGATAACCTTTTGTTCAAAAACATTCTGAATAAAGAACAATGAAACGAACGTGATGAGTCCGGCGCTGATCGGTGCAATCACCCAGCCCAGTGCAATTTTTCCCAACACCTTAAAATTGATCGAATGCGGATCTTTTGCCAGTCCAACACCAAGAATCGCACCGATGAATGCTTGTGTGGTCGACAACGGCACCAGGGGGATTGAAGGCACATTGATGCTCAATAAAAAAGATTCAATGGTTTCCGACGTGAATAACGTTAGAACAAGAAATTCCGCAAAGACAACAACAAAACCGGTAAGCGGAGATATTTTATAGAGATCGTTCCCGACTGTTTCCATGACACTTCTGCCGTACGTGAAAATACCGATAGCTATGGCCACTCCGCCGAGGAAGAATAACTGCTGAACTCCGGTGATCGTAACAATTCCCCATAGAGAATGATCGCTGAACAACGGGGCAAAGACAAACATCCCCATGACATTGGCTATATTATTTGCACCCAGTGAATATGATGCCAGCGCTCCGACAATGATCAAGCCGACGCGTATATATTGATCCAGTTCCAGCAAATGAATTTTCCATTTTAGCACTGTTCGTTTTAAAACAATGAAAATACAATAGCCGAATATTCCTGCAATAATCGGTGATGCAATCCAACTGGAAATGATCCTGCTCAATGAACCAAGATCGGTCGGCGATCCGGTAAAAATGTTCCAGCCGATAATCCCCCCGATAACAGCCTGCGATGTTGAAACAGGAAGTTTATATCGCGTCATCGCCGTCACCGAAATTCCGACGGCTAGCGCAACGGAAAAACTTCCTGCAATCGCATTAATCGGCCCAAGTTCAGCGATGGTCCGTGTTGTTCCGGAACCGCTGATCACCGAGCCGAGCACGACAAAGATACCGGCAATGATTGCTGCCGTTCGGAACTTTACCATCTTCGATACAACGGCGGTTCCAAAGACATTGACCGCATGGTTTGCACCAAGCGACCAGCCGAGAAACAATCCGCTGGAGATAAAGAACCAGATAGTAATATCAACCACTATTCAAACCTTTTAATGATCGCAATGGATAACCGGTCGCACACATCTTCGGATTGTTCTGCGATCCGTTCAATATGAAACGTAAAATACCGGATGTGAATTTTTTGACTTAACTCATCTTCGGTTCTAAATGCAGACCGCTTAATTTTTTCCGCAATTTTATTCGTCTCTTTCTTATAAAATTGTACTTTTGTTACATAGTCGCGCACGGCATCAATATTTTTGAAATACGAACGTATTCCGCTTACGGTGTTTTCAAGACATGCTACGGAACTTTCACACAGATCAAGAAAATCCTGCCGGTGTTCCGGAACGATCTTCGGAATTTCAACGGAGAATTCCAGCAGCGTTTCAGCGGTAATATTGAGCGCTTTGTCGCAGCTTTCCATAAGCCCCAACACGTCACCGCGTGCTTCCGGAATTAGCGTTCTTGTGTACAGCTTTATCTCGATATTTCTCCGAAGATCGTCTGCCCGTTCTTCCGTCTTGCGCAGTTCCTTCAGATAGTTTTCGAACTCATCCGTTTGATGATCCAGATAACATTTTATTCCCTGACGGAACACCAAACCGCCTTTGATGACAAGATCGAGGTATTCATCGATCTGCGCCTCTAACTTCGAAGTGTTTTTAAAAAATAATGACATCATACCCTCTTCATTTTATTGTTATCCTGCACTGTTAGAACAATCCAAACACACCGTTCGGGGTTATTCCGAGATACCTGAACCATGTTTCGCCGGCTACAATGCTTAACATCCAGGCAATCACCATCATCGTAATGCCGAATTTGAATGTATCGGATAAACTGTAGTGATCCGTTTCATACAATAATGCTGCCGGTTTGCTGTTAAACGGCAGCACATACACATGTTCGATCATAAAGGCAACGGGAAGCGCCAAACTGATAATTTCAAAGCCGAATCGTTTTGCAACTCCGATGGCAATCGGAATAAAGATCATCGCACGCATGGTTTTTGATTCAAAAATCAGTGCGCTGAAAATCATGATCGCGGTCAGGGTGAGATACAATACCCAAAACGGCGTCGTTGTGCCGATACCTAAATGGTTAAAAAATGCATTCACACTGATTGCGGGAAGGTCCGTTGCATCGAGCCCGGCTCCGAGCGCATATGCACCGGCAGAAAAAAGCATTAGATGCCAGGGTACGTCAATCTCATTCCATTGCACAATACCGTACCGCGGCAGCATGGCAACGATAGCGCCGATGAATGCAACAGCGGTCGGACTGATGCCGTGCAAGCTGTCGGTCGCCCAAAAACCGAGAATGGTAATAAAAATCACCGAGGATTTTTTTTCTAACGTTGTGATCGGTCCGAGTTTCTGATACTCCTCACGAAGCCGATCCATTCCTCCTGCGATCTGAGGCAATCGTTCTTCGGGAGCGAGCGGAAAATAGATCTTCATGGCAACAAGATAACCGATGAACATCATCGTGAGCATGAATGGAAACATCGCCATCATCCAGTCCGCAAAAAATACGCTTCCGCTGATCGCACCGCCGATGATCGCCGCACCCAAAAGATTGGCCCCTGACCCGGTCACAAAAGCACCGGCACCGACATTGATATAAAAAAGATTTTGCAGCACGATACTTCTGCCAAAATTGTTCCTCTTTTTTCCTCCCTGTGCGCCATATATCGCTGCGATCACCATAAAAATCGGGAGTAAAATAGCTGCTTTTGCCGTTGTCGCAGAAACAAAAGCCGATAAGAACATGTTGATTACAATAAAACTTATAAAGACCGTACTGGCATTTTTCCCGAACTTCAGGATCAGCCATAGTGCAAATCGTTTGGCGAGTCCTGTTACAACAAGCATACTGGCAAGAACAAACGACATAATGTTCAACCACATTACCGGATGGCCAAGCTGCGCGTATGCCGTTTTTTCGGAGAGTACTCCCGTGAGAACAAGAGTGATGATCAGCATCAGCGAGGTAAGATAATTCGGGATCGCCTGGGTCACCCAGAGAATGATCGAAGCCAGAAATATTGCGAGCATGTATTCGTTGTTCCGGATGAACTGTTCCATGCCGACTTTATTGAACGCCTCTTTTGCGGTGGCGGTAACGATATCAGTTGACTGCAGGGAATGCAAGAACGGCAGTTTGATAATATAGGCGAACAGAACAAACGCGATGATCGCCAGAAATGGTCCTGACATTGCAAGCCATTTTTCGAAGCGTGGTTTTTCCCGGTGTGGCAGCCGCTCAATTCGGTATTGCTGCATATCAAGCGGATCGAATGTTGTCATAGTCGTCTCACGAATAGATAAAAGTACAGCTCCCGCCGGTCACCACCGGGTAAACGGATTCTTCATCAACATCGAATTGTAATACCGCGTGTCGCCGGTAACCTCTTCGCCCAGCCAGTTAGGTTTTTCAAACGATTCTGTTTCCGATCCTAATTCAATTTCGGCAACAATAAGTCCCTTGTTCTCGCCGTAGAATTCATCGACCTCGAACGTATGAGACCCTGCCGATATAAGGAACCGTGTTTTATCAATAACGCCCGGTTCGCATATCTTTAATAACTCTTCTGTTTCGCTGATCGGAATCTCCTTCTCCCATTCATACCTGCTTGCGCCGGAAACATTTCCGATCCCTTTAATCGTGAGAAATCCTTTGTCGCCTTTGATGCGAACACGCACGGTCCGTTCCGGAACCGAAGAAAGATATCCTTGCACAATACGTGTTTGTTTACTGACGAAAGGTTTGAAGTCACCCTTCACTAAAAATTTTCGTTCAATCTCTTTACCCATGAACATTCTCCTTATTTCATTCCAACGAGGTTTTTTAAACCGCGCAGATAGTTGATGTTCGGAAATGTATCAAGTTCCAATTCCCTCACTGTTTTGATCACCATTGAAGGATCTTCCATCTCTACGGCGGCGGTCTTAATCCATTTATCATCCACTTTCACATCGGCGATCTCAACAATGCAGTTGTTGATCGTAAAACCTGTCCGCTTCTTTAATACGTTAACTGCTTTCAATAATTTTGAGGGACGGATCACTTCGTCAAGGTATTGTTCAAAGGTGTATTGGTCCCTTGATAATTTCGGCATGCTCACGCGGAAACACTTGAATACCTTTTCGATCTCTGCGACAGGAAGAGGAAATGTTCCTTTCATTATCGGAAGCCAGAGTTCGAGCCTGTCTTCGTTCACCTGTTGAAGCGTTTTAAT
This sequence comes from uncultured Ignavibacteriota bacterium, assembly GCA_903861125.1. Classification (GTDB taxonomy): domain Bacteria; phylum Bacteroidota; class Ignavibacteria; order UBA10030; family UBA8401; genus UBA8401. Next base: position 19,573 of record CAIOTF010000041.1, on the reverse strand, counting down.
ATCCATCAGGTTGTCGCGCACTTTTGTGTTGTCCATGCTCACTTCGGAAAGAATATAGACCTCGGCACTTTCACGTGATTTCCCTTCGGTGTGCTTTCGGATATTTTCCTCCGCTTTCTTAAGATCATTGGTAAATGTTCTCCATTCCCAACGGGGGACGATTTCTTGCATACATGCTCCTTTCGATGATAGTGTATTCGATAAAATATTGACAAACCGTATGCCAACGATAAACATTGATTTTTTGGTTGATAATGACATTGTTTTGAAAATAGGGTATCTTGTAATGACGATAATTGGTCGCGATGGCGATTTTTCGTCGTCGAATAAAATTAGAGACAAAAATATTTGTGTATTCCGGCTCTGTTTACGAAGTATTCTTTGGAACGGTTTTTACATATCATTCAGAACCTATGATAAAAAGAAGAGCAGCATACGGCGGAATTATTTCTCTGATGGTTGTATCGATCATCTTTACATTTTTTTTCTATCACTACACCATGAATATCGAAGGGATCATTGCTTCCGACAGCGATGATCTTACTGTGGATTCTTCTTCCATCCACAAACCGATTGTGTATATCAGTGTCATCTCGCGTTATCCTCCCAACATTATCTACAACGGATATCAGCCGATGCTGGATTATCTTACGTCGCAGACTCCGTACCGATTTGAATTGAAATTATGCGATGATTATAACCAGGCTGTACAATTATTACTGAAGAAAGAGGCGGCAGCGGCGTTTCTGGGATCGTACGTATACATTAAAGCGCGCAGCGGAAACGGAGTGATTCCGATCTTAAAACCGTTGAACAGCAATTTTGAACCATTTTCCCGTTCTGTATTATTCACCAGCAGCGTAAAAAATATCTACAGTATCAATGATCTGAAGAACAAAAAGCTTGCGCTGCCGGCGAAAGAATCATATTCCTCCAATTGGATGCTCCATTATGAATTTATAAAGAACAACATTCATCCGGACGATGTGGCTGAGATCGTGAACTTTCCGCATCATCAAAGCGTCATACAGAATGTTGTGAGCGGTACCTACGATGCGGGTGTCACCAGGGAATACCTGATCAAAAAAATACAGAATAGAAATATACGTATCGTTTTGTATTCGGATCCGTTCCCCACATCCCCCATCGTGGTAGCAAAAGAATATTCACCGGAGATCGTCCGTGAGATGAAACGAGTGCTTCTTTCGATCAACCGCGATAATCCGCAGCGGGAAAGAATCACCAAGGGGTGGGATAATGAATTCATTTACGGATTCGTTGAAGCAGAAGATAAGGATTACAATGTCGTCCGGACCATCAGCGGAGAAAAAGAATGAGTATACCATGCTGAACATCCGCTCCAGTTTAAGAACAAGAATATTATTGCTCACCGGCACCGTCGTAACATTGCTGATGCTGATGATCTCGTTCGTGATCCTGTTCAAATGGCGGGAGATGATCATCCAGAATCAAACCGAGAATGCACAGTCCATCTCGCGTACGTTTGCCGTAACGGTGATCGATGCAATGATCTTTGAAGAAAAATCATTGTATAGAAAAGAGAATATCCTTGAAACATATGTTGATAATTTTATCGCCCGTCTCGGAAATGTTCGCTATGTTGTTATCTACGACAAACATGGAACAAACATTGTACAGGTCTCCGATCCTCATCAGGAAGATCCTTCGCAACCGATAGTGCCCGGCATTGCCGACAGCCTGCACAGTCAGGTCCGGATCTATGAACATCCTCAATTCGGATGGACTATGGAAGTACGACAACCGTTGATCTTTTCGGACAGACAGTGGGGTATTGCAAAGATCGGATTCAATGCGCAATCCATCCGGGATGAGATTCGCAGCGTTTTTTTCCTGTTGTTATCCTCTACGCTTGTCATCACATCGGTGGTGTTGATCATTTTGTTCATCATGATCAACCGGATGACTGAATCCATCGAAAACCTTGTCCATGCAATCGATTCTATTGACTTCACTTCCGTACTGCAGACCGGTCAGCCCGAACAACAGGATGAAATAGGGTATTTTTACCGGCATTTCAAACTGCTGCAGGAACGGCTGGAAGCATCGAAACGCGAGTTGGAAAAAGCTCAAAAACAGATTTACCAGGCGGAAAAACTCGCTTCAATAGGCCGGTTGGCATCTGGTGTAGCCCATCAGGTGAACAATCCGCTGAACGGCATTAAATCCTGCTTGTATGCAATTAAACAGCAGCCGAACGATAAAGAAAAAGTGCAGGAATATCTTCAACTGATCAACGAAGGAATGAATGATATAGAGACTGTGGTGAAGAAACTTCTCGGTTTTGCCCGGCAGCAATCCACCTCGGAAAGTATTATCGACATCAATGAGGCAATTCATAAAGTAATCAATCTGTTCGAATTGCGCTTGAAAGAAAAGATGATCGAAGTACGCATCGACCTTATGGATGGCATCGGGAATGTGCAGATCGATTATCACCTGTTCCAGGAGGTGGTGATGAATCTGGTGCTGAACAGTTATGACGCTATCGAACAAAACGGCTCCATCACCATCACAACAGGTAAAGCCGATGATGCTCATCTTTTCATGGAGATCAAAGATAACGGAACCGGTATTGCCAAGGATGACCTTAAAATAATATTTGATCCGTTCTTTACAACAAAGGATGTCGGCACAGGAACAGGACTCGGATTGTCTGTTTGCATGGGAATCATAGAATCGCACGGCGGACAGATAGAGGTTCACAGCACGCCGAATGTTGAAACACTTTTCAGAATAACACTACCGGTCGCATATGAAGACAAAACTACTGATCATTGAAGATGAAAAGATTACCAGACGATCGCTTTCCGATATCCTTGATACGGAAGGATATCAGGTATTTTCGGCCGAAGACGGCGAAGAAGGATTAAAGATCTTCAAAGAGGAAAATCCGGCGATTGTCATCACAGACCTTCGTCTTCCGAAATTGAACGGCATTGAAGTCCTTTCCGCAATCATGTCCGTCAATCCTGCATGCAAGGTCATTCTGATCACTGCGTTTGCCAGTGTTGATACGGCGATCCAATCGTTGAAGATCGGCGCGTACGATTATCTGACAAAACCGTTCTCGCCGGAAAAACTGATTTCGATTCTCCGGAACATCAAACAATTGAACGAGATTATTTCAGAGAACGCAGAACTGAAAAACAGGATTGATACGCTTGAAAGCAAGACCATCATTGGTATCTCTGATCCAATGAAAAAGCTCGTTCAAACCATTAATCAGATTTCCCACAATGATTCTACGGTCTTGATCGAAGGCGAAAGCGGAACTGGAAAAGAACTTGTCGCCCGCGCACTGCACAAAGCAAGTTCACGTAGGAGCGAACCGTTCATAACTGTAAGCGTTTCCAGTATTCCCGAAAGTCTTCTGGAAAGCGAATTGTTCGGCCATGAAAAAGGGGCGTTCACCGGTGCCATCAAACAGCATATCGGCTATTTTGAACGGGCTAATAAAGGTACCCTGTTTATCGACGATATCGACGATTTTCCCTTGAATGTGCAGATTAAACTGCTGCGCGTTATTCAGGAGCGGGAGTTGACACATGTCGGTGGAAATCAGAACGTCAGCATAGACGTGCGTATCATCTGTGCAACAAAGATCGACCTGAAGAAAAAAGTGGAGAACAAATCATTCCGCGAGGATCTTTATTACCGTTTGAATATCATCCCGATCAAGATCCCGCCGCTGCGCGAACGAAAGGAAGATATTCCGCTGCTTGTAGAACATTTTTTCAGGAAACACCGCGCTGAGGATAAGATCATGCTCCTCACCAACGAGATCTTCGCAAAACTGCAGTCATACCAATGGCCCGGCAACGTGAGGGAACTGGAGAATATCGTGGAACGGATGATCGCTCTTTCGTTCAGCGGACAGATTGATGTGTCCGTCATTGATCTGGACCGTCATGCTAAGGGAAATTTACTGGGAGGCGAAGACCTTTCGGCGTTCCGTTCATTTGAAGAATATATCCAAAGCAAAGAGACCCTGATTATCGAATGGGCGCTCTCTCGCTGCTCCAATAGCGTCACCGATGCCGCAAAACTACTCAATATTCCAAGAACAACGTTGACCAGTAAAATAGCGAGACTGCTCCCCCGTCTACAGGTAAAATAAAAAACATCGTTTCCATATCCTTTATCGTTACGAAAGGATAATAACCGTACGCTCAAGAATAGTCCTTCGTTATTCCTTCTCTTCACTTTCATTGGCGCGCACGAACGCTGCGCGGTTGATCGCCGGAAACGGAACATCAGTTCCCTTTACGGCAACCCACAATACTTCGTTAAGTTCCTGATCCGGCGCACGGTCTTCCATGGTAAAATCGAACAGTTCGCTCTTCCGCTGCCATTCATTGACGGCAACATTCTTTTCATCAAGATCAATATTGGACGGAAGAGAGATGTACGGTGACGCATCCGCGGTTGCGGTGAAGCATCTCCACATCGGCGTTGCCGCCGCGTCGTATTGCGACATCGGAGGAAGGCCCAGGATGAGTTCGATCGTCCGCAGAACAGATGATGTGGAATACGGCGTGTGATCTACAAATTTCCGCCGCACCAACCCACCGGCTACATACGCAGGACTGCGGTGTGCATCAACGTGATCGGGTCCGTTCTGCGCGTCATCTTCAACTATGAACACGGCACTTTCATTCCACAGGGGACTTTTGCTGAGATACTCTATGAACATACCTACGGCAAGATCATTGTCGGCAACGTGCGCAAACGGTGACGGCCTGTTTTTCCGTAAACCTTCGGTATGATCGTGAATGAAACGAAGCGTATTGAACTGCGGAACACTCTTCGCGGCAAACAGCGAATCAAACTCACGCTTCCACTGGTAGAACCGCGTCGTATCACGGACATTGTCGTCCCATCCGGTATAGTACGGACAGAGATGACCGGCAAGAGAAGGAATGTTCGGTTTATATTGATCAGCAAATTCTCCATACGTGCGGTATGAGATATTATTTTTTTTACACATGTCCCAGATAAAATTTTTGTTGTTGGCAACGCTGCGGTTCCCTTCGGCATCATACCCGCCCCCTCGTCCACCGTAGCTTGTGGGCCATGTCTTTTCAAGAAAATCTGTAGCGTAGGCTCCTGTACTCCAGTTATGTCCATCGGCACTCACCTCGCCGTCAACATAAAAATTATCAAGCAGCACAAACTGTTTTGCCACAGCATGTTGATTGGGTGTTATCCGCTCTCCGAATAACACAAGACTGGTATCGCCGTTCCCTTCCGGTATGTCGCCAAGCACCTGATCGTAGGTCCGGTTTTCTTTAATGATGTAAAAGATATGTTTGATCGGCGACGGGTCACCGATCTTTTGCGGAATGGGATTCCCTGCTTCGCCTTTTGCCAGTGTTTCCTGTTCCTTGGTGTATGGAGTATTATGGTATACAGCCTGCGAATAAATACCCAGTTGTTTTTCGTTCGGTACAGGAATGATGCTTAGCGTTCCACGGAACAATCCGGCAATATATTGAACGCCGATCGGCTTTGTTGTGTCGCCATGCTGGTATGCTACTTTTTGCTTCTTAGCCAAAGGATTCGGTCCGTAGGGATTCGGCATCGACGATAATCCTTTTCCGTTAGCCACGAATATATTCTTTCCCACAACGCGAACCGATGACGGGTACCATCCGGTCGGGATGAATCCCAAGCTTTTGCTCGAGCCCGGTTTTCGTACGTCGAAAACGGCAAGACAATTATTGTCGGCATTGGCTATATATAATGTTTTCTCATCATCGCTTAATGCAACGCTGTTCGTTGTCGATCCGCTCGGTGCGTCGGGATAAAGTGCAGCATTCAGCGTTTCTATCACTTTTTGTTTTTTCAGATCGATCACCGAAACAGAATTATCATTCGCATTGGCAGCAAAAAGAAATGCGCCGTTCCGTGTAATGCACAGATCGTTGGGATTGTCACCGACGGCTACCGCACCGGTAAAGATCTCGCTGCGGGTATCGAAAATGCGTACCGTATCCGATCCCCAGCAGGAAATATATAATGTTTTTGTATCAGGTGAGAGAAGACAAGTATATCCTTCTCCGCCAAGAGGCAATTGTTTTGCTATTGCTTTTGTCTGCGTATTGACAACGTAGAGCGAATTATTTTCTTTCGTCACAACATAAAGACGATTTCTTTTTTCATCGATCGCTAAACCGGCAGGAGAGATTTTTTCTGGCCATGGCGCGCCGAGTACAAATGTATCGACTACGGCAAGAGAGTTTTTCGTCACGGCAAACCGTAAAATCCAATTGTCGTTCCCACCCGATGCATAGAGATATGTATCGCCGGATGTAAATGCAAGACCGACCCATGATTTTGGTATCACAACATCAGCAAGAAGTTTTTTCGAACGGAGATCAATCAATTGAAGCGAATGGCCGCTTTGTCCGCTATTGGTAACGGCAAGATATTTTTTCGACGGAGAGACCGCAATATTCAGCGGAAGATCTCCCAACGGCATTTGCATTCCGGCAGGAGTAAGACTCCATCCGTTCGGAAGCGTTACGCGCTTCGATTCAATCTGAGACAATGTTTGCGCAGAAAGGGAAAAATAAAAAACAGCAGCAAGAACGGGCAGCCATCGGTACATCATATCAATCTCCTGATTAAAGTATGGTGGAAATGTACGCTTTCTGTAAGAATAATACACAAAATTTGTTCACCCTGTCCATAGAAATGAGATATTGATACTTATCTTGAATAATATCATATTTTATAATACTGCGTCAGCAAATGACTGTGCAACAACACGTTGAAAGGTGAACCATGGAAACGCTGAAGAAAATAATGGTCGTTGATGATGAAGTAGATTTTCAACGATTGTTTTCAACGATCCTCTCAAAAGAAGGACACGAAATAGTTATTGCGTCCAACGGCAGAGAGTGTCTCGACCTGGCAGTGAATCAAAGTTTTGACCTTTTTATCCTTGATGTACACATGCCGGTCATGGACGGATATGAAACGATCAAACATCTGCGGCAGTTCAAAAAATTCAAATATACGCCGATCGTTTTCCTTACCGGTGTCGGCACAACTCCCGATGATATTGACGCGGGCTATTTGCTCGGCGGAAATGAATACTGGACCAAACCGATCTCTGTCGATGAACTGATTGTGCGGGTCCGCTCCGTTCTTCGTATTGCCGATGCGGATAAGCGGGTACGAAAATTACAGCAATCTTTCTATTCGATGATTGTTCACGATCTCCGTAATCCCATCGGAGCTATCCTCGGTTTTTCCGACCTCCTGCTGGAAGAAAAGGATCTTTTAACCAAAGATCACTTTGAGATGATCACGGAGATCAACCGGGCCGACATACATCTGCTGAAGATCGTTAAGGATCTTCTTGAACTTTCACAATTGGAATCGGGTGAATACATACTGGAGCGTCAGCCGGTGCATTTGCAGGAAATTGTGGATGCAGTGTTTCGGAAAATGAAAGTAATGCGGCTGCAAAAAAATATCACCGTCGATGTGCAGATCGGTGATGCGGTAGTCCTCGATGCTGATCATGACAGGATTATGGAAGTGTTCGAGAACCTTATTGATAATGCGCTGCGGTTCACTCCGATGAACGGAACAATATCCGTCGTCGCCCGACAGATCCCCTCCCCGAGGTCACCCGATGCACAATCCGTGAGGATCGACATTGCCGATACAGGCAGTGGGATCCCGGAAGATGAATTACCAACTCTGTTCGATAAGAACAGAATCATGATCGCAAAGTTCCGGAAAGCGGCAACCCGTACCGGTTTAGGACTTGTGATATGCAGAGAAATTATTGAGGCACACGGAGGAACGATCGGTGTCGAATCGGTCGTCGGACAGGGATCAACATTTATTATCACACTTCCGGTCTGATGCCCATTCGGCAATACTACGAAAGCACAGCGGAAGGATGCGGATCATCCTTCCGGTACAGCACCTGCGGTAAGGCGTTCAATCATGGCGATAAGATCGTCGAACTTCACCGGTTTCGTTGCATAATCGTCGCAGCCTGCCTGAAGCGCTTTTTGTTTGTCTTCAACCATTGCATGAGCGGTCAGTCCGATAATCGGTATCGAACGCGTTGCCTCGTCCGCTTTCAAACGGGCGGTTGCCTCCCATCCGTCGATGACCGGAAGACTCATATCCATTAAAATAACCGCCGGTTTTTCGCTGAATGATTTATCAATCGCTTGCTGCCCGTCCACTGCTTCAATCACTACAAAGCCGAGCCGGCTAAGCCGTCGTTTCATCATTTCCCTGTTGGCATCATTATCTTCTACGAGCAATATTTTCTTCATACGTTTATTCCTTCGCCGTTTCTTTCCGGTTGATGCCGGTGTTATGAACACGCTGAATGACCGTCAGCAATTGTTGAGGATCGAACTCTTGTTTTTGCAGAATCCCTGCCACCGAACCTGAGAGCCTCTCAATATCTCCCTTGTTCAGTTCCATTGACGAAAGGATCAAAACAGGTATCCGTGACCATTGATCATTTTCTTTTACATGATTCAGAAATTCAAATCCGTCCATCGCCGGCATCATCAAGTCGAGGATCATCACATCCGGCACCGACTTTGCAAGAAGGGAAAGGGCCGATCTTCCTCCGTCCGCCGTCTGCATAGTCCAGCCTTCCTTGGCAAAGATCCGCGTCAGCATATCGCGCTGTTGCTCATCATCATCGATAATAAGAATGTTCAGTGCATCAGAACTTCGCGTATACCGTTTCATCGTTTGCACCAGCAGATCCGGATTGACCGGTTTGATGAGATAGTCCTGCGCTCCGATCGCAAATCCAAGGTTGCGGTTATCTATAATCGTATGCATCACCACCGGAATAGCTTTCAATCGGGGATCGTCTTTCAGTTCGCGAAGGAGAGACCAGCCGTCCTTTTGCGGCATCATTACATCCAGAATGATCACGGTCGGTTCGATCTTACGTGCAAGTTCCAATCCTTCATCGCCGGTACCGGCGCTGCAGACGACATATCCTTCCTTCTGCAGTGTGCGCGTCAGAACTTCGCGTACACTGGGATCGTCATCGATGATCAGGATGGTTGATGCAGCGGTGTGCGGCACGACAGCCGCAGCTGCAGTGGTTTGAACAGCGGGGGCTGTTGCCTTGCCTTTTGTTTCAAGTGTGACCGGCAGAGTAACCGTGAATGTTGTTCCGCTGTTCGGGATGCTTTCAACGCCGATGGAACCGTTCATCATTTCGCAGAAGCGTTTACTGATGGCAAGACCAAGTCCTGTCCCACCGTATTTGCGCGTTGTAGAACTGTCGGCTTGCGAGAATTCCATGAAAAGTTTTTTCATCTGTTCTTCAGTCATACCGATGCCGGAATCCTTAACGGAAAATCGTATCACATCCCCGGTGCCCGTGCTCTGCCCCGTCTCCACGGCAACCGATAAGGTGATCTCCCCTTTTTCGGTGAACTTGCATGAATTGCTAAGCAAATTAAAGATAATCTGACGTACTTTAGTATGATCAAGCCGGAGCATCACCGATTTTTCGGGTGCGTGAACAGTTAATGTGTTCAATTTTTTATCCACCAGCGGCTGTATCGTTGCATCGATCTCTTTCAGCAGATGAAGAAGATCGAACTCCTCAATGAACAGTTCCATCCGTCCCGCTTCGATCTTTGACAGATCGAGAATATCATTGATCAGTGAAAGAAGATTGTTCCCCGCCATCCGGATCTTTTCGATATCCTGCGTATAACCCTTCTCACCGGCATCCCCCATTTCTTCCAGAAGAAGTTCGCTGTATCCGATGATCGCATTCAGCGGTGTCCGGAGTTCATGCGACATATTCGCCAGGAATGAACTTTTCGCCTTGCTTGCTTCCATCGCCTGATCGCGTGCTTCCGCCAGTTCGATATTCTTCTCTTCAATAATTGAAAATTGTTTCCGTATCTGTTCTTCCGTCTGTTTTCTGTTGATCGAATGTGATATTTGATTCGAGACAAAATCGAGCAGCTGCAGATCTGCGCGTGAATAGCAGTCCGGATCGCCGTAGCTTTGAACAACAATCGCACCAAAAATATGTTCGCCGATCTTAAGCGGCGCGCCGAGCCACAACGCACTGGGCGAACCGATGATAATGATGTGTCCGGCTGCTTCAAGTTCGTTGCACTTCTCTATGGTGCCGAACAACGGTTCGCCGCTCCGTATAACGTAATCGGTTAAACCCTTCCCCAGATTCCGCGGCTGCGGAGTAGGATCTTCCTCGTCAACGAAATACGGAAATGACACCATGCCGGAGAGATCGTCATACAGTGCAATATAGAAATTTTTAGTGTTGATGAGTTTGCTGAGATTGGAACGGACCGATGCGAAGAAATCCTCGCTGTTTTCCGTGGTCGTTGCAGCGTGTGCAATATCGTATTGAACCTGACGCACCAGTTCTATCCGCTTCTGCTCCGTAATATCGCGAAGCATGCCGACGGCATGCCATTGCTCGTTGAGACGGACCGCAGAAAGGGAAAGGGAAACATCAAATTCCGTTCCGTCCTTTCTGATAGCCTGCACATCAAGCTGCGTGCCGATGGCGGCACCTTCACCGGTGATCTGGAATTTTGGAAATGCCTTGTTGTGATTTTCGCGGAAGCGTTCGGGAACAATGAGCGAGTGCAGATTCATTCCGATCGCCTCTTTTTCGGTCCAGCCGAAGATACGTTCCGCCGCTGCATTCCAGAACGAGATGGTGCCGGCATTGTCCATCATCAAGATGGCATCCCCGGCCGACTGTGTGATCGCCTGAAGGGTCCGTTGCTGCTCCGACAGCAGCTGTTCGGATTTTTTTCGCAGGGAAATATCCCTCCATGCAGTCAAGAACATCTGTTCATTTTTGAAGTCGATGATTGCACTCGATACCAGCAGTGTTTTCACTGTTCCGTCTTTGCTGCGGATCGTTGTTTCAACATCGTGCGTCTTCCGTTCATCCAGCAGCGTCTTTAATCCGTCCAGCGCTGCTTGACGCTGCTCTTCCAGCGGGTAGATCAGCGATGAAAAATCTGCAACACTGTTCGCCTCTGCCTTGGTATAACCCAGTATGGTTTCAAGAGTGGAATTAAAGATCTCAAAATGTCCGTGCGCATCGCTCAGCGAGATGCCTTCACCAATGGTCTCGATAACCGCCTCAAGCGATGTTGCCGCCCCCTGGATCGCCCGCTGCAGCTCCTTCAACGAGGTAATATCCTGAATTGTTGTGCGGATTCCGGTGATCGTTCCTCTGGTATCCTGCAGGATCCGGTCCTCAAGCAATACAGGCATTGCACTCCGGTCTTTTCGCATATACGTTCGCTCGGATCCTTTTGCCGGCGCTTGCACACCGGAAAGTTTTTCAATCACGGAATGTTGCGAACTTGTTTCGTCGGACACGAACTTCCAGACATACTGCCCGATCATCTCAGCCTCGGTATATCCAAGTATGGCCAGTTCGGTCCGATTCACTCGCGTGATGCGACCTTTTGAATCAATTTCATGATAGCCGACCGGAGCTTCATCGAACATCTCCTTGAATTTAATCTCGTTTTCCTTCGTCCGTCTGTTGTAACGCTGCGTAAAGATAACGAACCCGATTATTCCAATGCTCCAAATACCGGCAAGGATCATACCGGCGTTCATCACGTGTCTGTTCCTCATGGTAATAAACTGATTCATCGGCACTGTCACGCTGATACCGCAAAATATTTCGTTCTCTTTGCCGGACCAATCTGTATGACATCCGAAGCAGCGCTGATCGATCCGGAGCGGACGGAAAAGACGCATAGAGATCTCCGCACCGGTTTGCTGCAAATGCGTGACGTCTTCCCCTGCATATTCGGAGTGTGATAAATTTCCCGATTCCCAGGCATCGGGTTGATGTTCTGTTATTGGAGAATGTATACGAACAAGTTTCCCCTGAATACCGGAGGATGCTGAGTTCTGTTTCTCGAACAACCGCAGAATGCTGGCCGGATTTACCTTGGTCACCCCCTTGAATTGCCGGTATGCCGTATCGTGTGCGCTGTACAGATTCTGTGGCGGTAATTCTTCCGTTTTTATAAAAAGATCGAAATCGGCGATATCCCAATGATTGAGCAGCAGATTTTTTTCGATAAAGGCAACGGCCTGTGAACGGGCCACGGCAGATGCATCGGCAGTTTCGGATTCGTAGACATACAAAGCGAAGAGAAGTGCGATGAGCGTTCCGGCAAAAATGATCCACATCTGGTTCAGGGAAAAACGAAGACCGGAAAATATTTTTTTTATGGAGATCATTGTACTGTACGCTATTTAGAATGGCATTGCAGGAAATACGGCATACATGCGAACGTTGAAATGATTCTTGATGCAGCAACGGGTAAAAAGTATTCCGGGAAAGGATCCTGTGAGTATCTCTGATATGAACGGTTTAATGTATCAAAGATTCTCTTTCTGCGCAACTGTAATTCCGCCATAACTTATTGGCTTTCTTGATGTTATACGCCAAAAACATCAAAGTAAAATGATTCAGTGATCCTATAATTAAACCGTATACTTTACCGGCTAAAAGTAACCTCAGTGACGCTGTTATAAGCAGCTAAACCACCCTTTAAAACAGATAATCCCGGCCAGTATCAGCAGGGATCATTTTTATTTCAATGGAATAGCAAATTGATTAAAAATTCACGGTATGTAAATTCTAAAACTGAGCAAAACCTTGGTATCTATGACTTTTTCATTGGAATTGATGTTCAGCGACAGTTTGCGAAAACAAAATCGATAACATACCGCATTCTTTCAGAAAGTGTATTGTATTAATGCATGGGTTAATTTTTGATTACTCACATCTTGCAGCGTCATTAGAAAAAACAATCTGACCGGCCATCCCCGTATATGTATCCGTGCGGGAATGACCGGTCAGAAAATATATGTTGCTATTGCAATGAGAGGATCTTTTTAACGGCAGCTATTTAAACTTTAGCTCCCCGTATTGTTTGGATTTAACTGTCGTCAAATCCATACTTGTTGATTTCTCCCCCTTTGCATTGATCCCTCTGATCTTACTGATTTCCTGATTATAGAAAATATGCACTTCCCCGACATTCTTTGCGACAATAAACGGTGAGGCTTCATCGTTAATAAAGAGCGAATATTGGCCGGCATTTTCATCCGGGAAAGGATCTAAATAGACCACCATTTGCTTTGCCGCCGCGCTGTCGCGCGATTTTTGTATCATTGAAATTGTAGCCGCTCTGGCATTCTCGGTCAGGTTTACAATTTTCGTATACTGATAATATGTTACATTTAGTTTACCTGGAAAGGATTCCTGACCTTTCATCGATCCGGAAAACAGATATTGACCAAGATTGATGTTCTCGATCATGATGCTGTTTTGCTGAACAGTAATTCTTGTGCTGTCTGTTGAAAACGGCATATCCTTAATGTCATTGGTCGGAGAGACCGAATATTTAATTTTCCCACTATCATTGTAGCAGTAAAAAAATTGTATGGTGTCAATATTACCCGCATAGTTTTTATCTTTAACGGTCGGCTTCGATATCCCGTTCGGACTACCGGAAAAACCTCTAGATTCTTTCGCCGGTGATTTTGATAAGCCCGATAAAAAAGCGGTATAACCGTTGATCATATTCTCTATTTTAATATTTCCCGAAGAGAATTTCACAATCGGCTCCACTTTTGCTGTATCCATTGAATGTGTGCATCCGGGCAGATGTGCAATGGTTATTCTTCCCGCTTTTACGCTTACCTGTGCATTAATTTCACGATTGCTTATTGTATAGAATCTAATGTCATATTTACCCTGCCAGAATGGTTTCACAGAGAAGATGAGATATTTTTTTGGTCTCTTCACCGAATCCTGCAGGATCTCTTTGTAATCATTTAATAATGCGACGGATGCATCCTTCTTTTTATACAATATACTCATACCCAGAGAATCAATCATATAGACCGGTGTTTCTAAAAATAATTTATCGCTTGTCGGCATAAGTTTATTGTCGACAAGTAATTCTGCCGGTTTATAAAACACCATATTGGGATTAATATCCTCGGCGCAAAGACTATCCGCCAGAAAGGATACATATCCTGCGTGAGCCGGTTTTACTATATCAACAAAACCTTCGATTGATTCCTCAATACTTTTGCGGTAGTTTGATATTTCTTTTTCCGGTTTCACATTGCTGCGGTATATAAAATTCTGGAGTTTTACGTCGTATACCTTAATGTCAAGATCAAGTGATGATGGAGTATGCCCGAATTCGCCGACAATAATATAGTCGGCCTCTTTTGCGCTTTTACTTTTCAACAGCTCTGATACATTGTCCCCATTATATCCTCTTGACGATATTCTTTTTTGCATCGATTCAACAATCACTTGAAAATCCCATTTTGCAAGGGCCGATGATACCATTGAGGAAGCAACCTGTGGATTTATCATGGTAAGTTGAAGTGATGTTGTCACGGAGTCACGTGACTTTACCGTATCTTTGATAAATACGTTTTGAGGATTATAGTAATGAGTAAAGATGTAAACATACACATTGGGCTTATCGGCAACGGTAAATCCTTGCGAAAACAAGGATTGCGATTGCAGAATCAGCAGGGTGATGAATATAAATATTTTTTTCATGGAATATTCCCTTGTATTATTAGTTCAGAAAATTTGCATACAGTATGGACCCATCGGTCAGATCGATCAGACGAAAAGCGACGGAGATTTTGGAGAGATTTTGTTTGGCATCGCCTGGAGAAGAATAATTTATCGTATTGTTGTAGACCAGTACCAGATCAACACCGTACGCATCCTTCAATTGCTTCCAGTTATCCAAATACAGGGGATTAGGGTAAAATACTCTGCTGGCATACATCGCATCCCTCTTGTAATACAACGTTTTCAGTTTTTCAACCACTTTTGTCGTGTTTGAGTTGCTTATGATTGCCGATGCCATCCCCTCCTCTATTGCACACTGCTGGTAATCATACAATTGCCTGGTTTTCTCAAAACTTGAAAAATTTGTGGTCATACCGTCGCCGTCAACCAAAATGATCCTTTTTCCTTTAATTAGTTTCAATAGTTTTTCATCTTTGAACATTTTGTGACTGACGATCTTCGAAAACAGATTGAATGAACTTTCGGTCGAATTGATTTTCCGTTCAATTTCCGTATAATCATAGAACGATACTTCACCGGAATTCTTGGCATTTACATGATAGAGCGAAAGCGTACTGTCAAGATTTGTTCTGTAGAACATCACATCGGGATATCCGATATTGTCAAAATATTCCTGCCAGTCTTCGTAGATCAACGGATTGGTATTGAATACAATATTTTTATAGACCGAAGGATACTTAAAGACGATATTCTTTGTCTTTTCGTAGATCGAAGCTTTTCCGTCCTTAGAGACATCAACCATAAAAGTGGTTATCGCATCTTCCCGCGCCATCGATTTCAGATCTATAGGCGTCTTATACAAATTACTGACGTTCAAAAGATCGATGTTCACCAGAATGCATTGCGTTACATTCGATTTTATTGTCTCGATCAATGTCCTTTTCTTTTTGAGTTCATCCACTATTTTTTGATACGACGATGCATACCCGCTCGCTTTAGTATCCTTTTTAAGTTCATCCTCCCATTTGCCGTCGTTCATATTCACGTTCACCAGTTCTGAGAGAACGATCTTATAACTATTGATATCGATCACCCTGAAATACACCAATGCTCCCGATCCATTATCCGATCGTTTGATCACATTATAGAGAAGAACATGCGATGTTATTTTGTCCTGCTTTAACTGACTAAGATCATTCAAATTAAGAGTATGCTGATAGAATGCCCTCTTGGGCATTGTGTTATAATCCACATCGGCAGCATCCCGAAGATTAATGGAGCTGAGTTTTTCAGTTAGTTTGATCCCGGAATTGAGGAGTCCAGCAATAATCCCGTTTTCGATGAATGCATCGTCACTGTTAAATTGACTGTATTTTCCACTAAGGACCAGATCGTCCACCCTTGCGATATAGAGCGAATTCAAATTCTCCCTTAATTTTAATGCGTTGAAATTTGGCACTATAGAGGCCGCTATTTTTGAGCCAAGTTCCGTAAACATCAATGATTTATTCACCGATGGCTTATCAGTAATTGGTTTCTCTGCAATTGGTTTCTCAATAATTGGCTTTTCCTCAATTGTCGGCTTTGAGCTGCTGCAACCAATGATCAATGACATCAGAGACGCAATGATCAGCAAAAGTGTTATTTTTTTTATGTACATATATCAACCTCTCTGCATTATTTTTATTACCAACATAATTACTAGTGAATGACAAATTGTTGGCAAATGTATCATTCGACGTAAAACTCAGGATCCAACTGTTTTAGATAAACAGTACTACATTAATACAAGTTAATAGCCCCACCGTCAACTACGTATGTTCGTAAAAATGTATTTTGCCTACTCATGATAAATATTTTATCAAGTGTCAACTACGCAAGTTCGTAAAAATGCATCGAAACGATAAATATTTTTTACGGCAATTTGCAGCTATAAAGATACCGTCGGCAGGTTACCGCACAGGTTACAGGAAAGATTACAGCGTGGGTTAAAAGAAATAATTATCGATATTTTACAGCGGACAATTATATCTTGATTGCGGAACTTTGAAGTATTGTGATGGTTACATCAATAAAAGAGAAACTGATTGGGATATTATCGTTCGGTCACCGGGTGACATGATCTTCAAATGCCCGTGAGTACGTTTTATCCATTATCTTTTTATACTCGGAGCAGAATTGTTTATACACTTCCTTTGCAAGATTGATCTTTTTTTGCGCAACAAGAATATTGATCACTGTGATCAATGCATTTTCGTTGATTGAATCCCACAGCAACAGCGCCCGGGCGGTTTGCAATTTAAACGGTTCATCGGCATCGCTCCTAATGATTTCACGACATATTATTTCTATGTCATCCAATAGCGAGGCCCGTACCGGATCGAGCCATTCATACGAAAGCTCATGAGCAAGCATACCACGCTCCGCTACTTCCACAAATTTATGCTGCCATTCAGAATTGCCGCTTCGGGAATCACGCAATCGGATGTATTCAAAATAATCGCAGCGGGTTCCTTGCTGTATAAGAATATGCCAAAGATGATTTACTTGAACTATTTCTACATCATCAACATGCTCCAATAATTTACGCAGCCGCTTTAATGCAACACCACGGGAATTTTTTGCATGGTCCAATTCAGAATCGATCCAGAAGAACTTCGACAGTTCGGACGTGGTCAGCGGCCTCTTTTTGTGATTGCTGTGGATGATCAACACGACAAGCAATTGCTTCATTAAGGGGGAGAATGTTTGTGAAATATCGATTCCGTTCTTGTCGATCACTTCAAACCGCCCAAAAATATTTATTGCCGATGAAACGTGTACTGGAAGATCTGTCATTCGGTCAGGGCCGGAAACTACCGGCATACGTTGTACCGGCTGCAATTGCAGATTCTTTCTATAAAATAACGTGAGGGTAAACGTAATGCCTACCAATAATCCGAAACCGCCGTACCAATAAGCGGACGTTGTACGTTCGAGTGCAGCAGCCGAATATTCGTACTCACTTACACGGTACGGTGGCAGAGATAACGTAAGAATCTCATAGCGGACGGAATCAGTTGCGGAACTGCTTTGTGAACGCAGAACAATCAGTTCTTTGGTTAGCGGCGAGTCAAATATTCCGCTTAAACATTCATTATTTTTAACATATAACTTTTCGCCGGCAGCACGCAACATCATTGAATCCAATGAAGATGTATATATTTGATATACACTCAGCGTTTCTTTTTCATCGTGCTTTCGTTCTGCAAGTTTCGCCAGACAATAAAACACCGAGTCGTTTTTTACGACGAACCACATCGGACCGCTCGGCCAGGAGATATCCTTCACTTCCGGCGGAAGGATAATATCGCTGATTTTTTTCAGTCTGCCCGGATTCAGCGTCAGCGACCAAAGATCATTGATGGGATTGAATCCATCCTGCTGTTTCCCGGTTGCGTTGCCAATCCCCCCTAAAACGTAATATTTTCCGTTTTCATTCGCCGGTGCAATACAGACATTCATACGCTCGGAATACTTGCTTTTATTTTCCAGCGGTATCGTATCCCATTGATGAACCCGGAAATTGAATTGACGGAGCATGCTTTTGGCCGTATGCCATCCATACCCCCCAAATGCATACGCTTTGTTATTCACGGTATCTACAAATTTTGTTGTTCCATAGAAATGCATGTCATCATCGAACCGGTCATCGATGAATGACCAGGTATTCGTTTCTCTGTTCAGCAACGATATCTGTCCGCCCCCTCCATGGTACACGCCAACGGTATTCTGTATATGCACCGAATAGATTGCTCGCGATGGGCGTTCGTTTCCATACGTCACTTTCGTGATCGCATTTGTCAGAATATTATATTCCGTCATTACTTTTTTTGCGGGGAATGAGAATTTCGTACCCGAAAAAGACCCTCCGGCATCGTTTGGCACCGTTACCACGCCGCGCTGACGCCATCGGAAAAAATTATTGCCATTCCATACCGGTAATGTTGTTGCACTATTCCCACCTGTTACACAGTCGATTGCACTGATTCCTTCAATCTCGTTTAGTTTCCACCAGTGATCGTGTCTCGGCGAAGCGGGCGAATCATCAATCTCAATCCGTATGTCACGGATAATCATCGGGGGAGTGTCGCGCTCTTTTTCGTATCCGCCAAAGATAATGTTCATTGCGGGAGGATATATAAATCGAACGGTATCGGAGAAGAAGTGACTATTGTCGCAGAGCATTGTGATTTTGCGGGACTTTCGTTCGAAATACAATTGTATCGAATGCCAAGTGCCTCGGTGTAGGTTTTTCTTTACAAAAGGGATAATCAATTTTGACGAACGACCGTTGATATTCAGTTGTATATACGACGTATCTGTATTTGTGTGATGATAATAGACCAAATTGGATCTGAATGCATTTTTGTCATCGCGAAACTCGGCAATATTTCCGTACGTATTGTTTTGCAGTATGGAAATATCAAATTCTAATCGAAGTTCTTTATCAAAAGTAATAGGCTTTTCAGACGTTAGATCCAGCGTTGTTTCAATAACATTCGGTTTCCCCTCCGAAAATTCTAAACCCCATGTTTCTTTTTCCTGTGAATTCAAGATCGAAACACATACAAAAAGGAGGACAAATAAAATGTGTATCTTCCCAAAGAGTGAAAATTGAAAACACTGTGACATCATAAGATAGAGTGTATACAATGAATCGCCGTTAGATGTATTCAAAATAAATCATTGGTGTATCGTAAAAAGAGCATACACAATTATAGTTGATCTTGCTATAACGTAAATGCGTAAGCGTGTCTATTTTCGGTTGCTGATTTTAGCGATTTTAAGGCAGTTCTTCAACCAGTCCGGATGAAGCCCCCTGACCTTTGCGTGAGCAAGTCGAGACTTTCCATTCAACATCTTACGCTTTCCACGACAGTCCGT
>CAIOTF010000040.1 GCA_903861125.1 uncultured Ignavibacteriota bacterium | reverse complement strand
GGCTTACCGAAACAGAGCAACGTAACGGTAAAGATCTATTCGGTGCTTGGCCAGGAGGTGAAAACGTTGGTGAATAATGACCAGAGTCCAAGCTTCTACCGGGTTGTATGGAATGGAACGGATAACAACGGAAGCCATGTCGGCAGCGGCGTCTATTTTATCCGCATCACGGCTCAGTCGAGCGAACCGAACAGCAAGCCGTTCATGCAGGTAAAGAAGATGTTGTTAATGAAGTAATAGTTTGAATAAACCCCGACGTTTTTCTGTCGGGGTTGTTTATGAAAGAATATTTGGTTTGAATAAATCCCGCTGCATTTTGGCGGGATTGTTAACGAAGTAGTTTCAAAATGATTCATCTGAAATCCCGCTGTGTTGTTTCACAGCGGGATTCTTGATGAATTAAATCAATCTTGAAAAAGGTACAACATGAAGTGTGTAACATATTTACTTATTCTATTTCTTTCTGTTGGTCTTCTTGAAGCTGACAGTATCCTCAAAAAACCGACGATTAAGGGGAGCACGACATTTGCGATTATTGTTGACGCAGAAACATATCAAAAGATCGGCGAGTCGGTAGACGCATACCGGTCGAGCGTTGAACGTGACGGACTTCCTTCGTACATCGTTGTTGATGATTGGAAAAATGCTGATGCCGTAAAATCAGTCATTAAGAAATTGTATTCCGAAAAAATCCCGCTAGAAGGATTTGTTCTCGTTGGCGATATTCCGATTCCGATGATCCGCGATGCTCAACACATGACAACGGCGTTCAAATTGGATCAGGAAGTATCATGGGTTAGGTCCTCTGTTCCATCCGACAGATTCTACGACGATCTTGATCTGAAATTCACATTCATAAAACAGGATACCGCGCGGAAATTGTACTTTTATTATTCCCTCGATGCAGATTCTCCGCAGCGTATTGACCGTGACATGTACAGCGCACGAATTAAATCTCCTGTGAATGGAGATGAAAAATACGATATCCTGAAAAAATATTTCGACCGTATAGTGCGTGAAAAGAAGAAGAGTGAGGTTTTAGACAATGCTCTTGTGTATACCGGTTACGGATATCACTCCGAGTCGCTTGCATCGTGGGAAGGGAATAGTTTTGCGATGAAAGAACTATTTCCGTCGCTATACCAACCGGGAGGGCACATACAGAATCTCAACTTTGCGATGGACCACGAAATGAAGGCGATGCTGGTGCAGAAAGTGCAGAGCGATGATCTTGATCTTGCGCTCTTTCATGCCCATGGTGCAGTCGATGCTCAGCTGATCGTTGGGGAACCGCCGACTTTTATGATGGACCATAATATCCAGGCGATCAAACGTTTCATCCGCAGTAAGATGCGTACGGCAAAACGGCGAAAAAAATCTGTTGACGAAGCGCTGCAGTACTATGTAGATCAGTATCGTCTTCCGAAAGAATGGTTCGCCGATACGTTCACCGATTCTGTTGCCGCCGCGGATTCCATCGACGATGAAAAGCAGGACATTCACTCGTACGACATTGACATGATTGCACCGCAGCCGCGTTTTGTTATGTTCGATGAATGTTTTAACGGAAGTTTCCATGAAAAGGAGTATGTCGCGGGTAAATATGTGTTTGGGAACGGACGAACGGTAGCCGCAGTCGCAAATTCCGTTAATATTCTGCAGGATGTGTGGGCAAATGAGCATATCGGTCTTTTGGGATATGGTGTCCGTATTGGTTCGTGGCACCGGTTCCGCAATACGCTCGAATCGCATATCATTGGCGATCCGACGTACAGGTTTGCCAACCGAACTCAAACTGATATTCAAACCTTGCTTTCGTCAAAACGCAGTGATGTTGCAACGTGGAAAAAATTGCTGAAGGAACAGGATGTACCGCTTCGTTCCTTGGCTGTGACGATGATGTTCCAAAACGAGGGGAAAGCGTTTGAACAGGAACTGTTCACAATATTCAAGAACGATCCGTCTTACAATGTTCGGATGGCAGCTTTAAAATATCTTGCTGTCCTGCGTACTGAAATATTCGAAAAAGCATTGATGATAGCAGCAGAAGATCCGTATGAGTTTATCCGCCGCATAGCGATTTTGTGGATGGGAGAGGTCAGTAAACCGGATTACGCTTCTGCGGTAGCAAAAGCATCAATGACAGATGCATCGGAACGGGTTCAGTACAGCGCACGTAATGCCATGGAAAAAATTGGTCTTGATGTAATAGCAGGTCCGCTGCAAGAATTTGCGAACCATGTTGCCGAAGGTTCAAAAAAAGAAAGTTTTTTGGCGGACTTTAAACGGTCCCGTTTATATTATCATTCACGGCTCGATTCGGATCTTGTACCACTAAGTCTGAATGATACGCTTTCGGTGAAGTCACGAGTGCAAACAATCAGAACATTCCGGTTGTATAATTACACCGGGGCTGTACCGGTCTTGTTGAATGTTGCATTAAAGGCGGGTAATCCTCTTCGTGTTCGTGTAACTGCAATTGAAGCAATGGGCTGGTATTCGTTTTCGTATCGGCGGGGAGAATTCATCGATGCGTGCAATAAACTGATAGCTGATCCATCTTCTGCTCCGGAATTAAAGAACGAAGCGTTAAAGACAAAAAACCGGCTTATGACTGGCTCCAATGATCCAGTGACACCGTAAACACTTTATTCTGTTAGTTGAAAAAAAACATCCGCAAATAATATTACATTCGCGGATGTTTTTTTATGTTCTGTTCTTCGCAGATAACCGTGCCGAACGATGATGAACGGCATGCAAACAATTGGTGTTACATTTCTTCTTAGGTCGGCGTTATTGTTTTTCGGGCTTTAGTATGATCTTTACCACATTCTTCTGATCAAAATATTTCTTTGCCGATAACTGGATATCCGCCGCGCTTAATTTGTCGATCCGTTCCGGAATTTTCAGCATACTGCGGGGATCTTCTCCGTTGGCATAATTCGTCCTGAAAAGTCCGATCCAATAGTTATTATCTTTTAAATTTACTTCGCGGTCACGTCGCTGTAATTCTTTTACCTTGTCAATATACACCGCGTTAACCGGTTTCATTTTCATACTGTCAATTTGCTGAACTACGGTTGAAACCAATTCATCAACACGGTTCGGGTTGCATCCAAAACTGATTCGGATGGAATATTCGTTACGGGGCAGATGGACTGTACTGCCGGTGATATTGATGCCGTAGACACCGCTTTTATCTTCCCGGAGGACTTCCCGGAGTTTGATCCGCAGCACTTCAATCATTGCAGAAAAATCGAACCGGTTTTGTGCAGACCAATTGAATGACCCGTTATAGGAAAGCAGGACGGAACTTTTCGGCTCAATCCCTTTGATAACCTCTTTAACAACGATACCTTTTGGTGCATGCAGGCCAACATCTTTCCACTTTTCATTCTTTTTCAGTGCCGGCAGGGATGCAAGGTATTTTTCCACCAGAGGTTTCATGCTGTCGGGTGAGAAATTACCAACGAAGAAGAACTTAAAACCGCTTGCATCGGAAAAA
Organism: uncultured Ignavibacteriota bacterium; assembly: GCA_903861125.1. Taxonomy (GTDB): domain Bacteria; phylum Bacteroidota; class Ignavibacteria; order UBA10030; family UBA8401; genus UBA8401. The sequence goes on along the minus strand of CAIOTF010000040.1, from coordinate 39,991 downwards.
CGCTCCTTAAAAATTGAAAATGCCTTTGCACTGTTCACCTCATCGATTAATGCAGGTGACTGAACGCGGGCGCGATAATGATATTGCGCCAACGTAACCTGTGCCGTATCCTTGAAGGCCTGATCAGGAGATGCGGAAGAATTCTGAAGGGAAGATTTTATCCGTGAAAGAAATGCGCCGATGGCGGATGAATCACTCCGCGGTGCCGTGAAATTGAGATACACAAGTTGGAACAGTGTTTCGAGATCCTTTGGTGAGGAATTGCCGATGAACCCTTCCGATAATTCAGCGATATACGGATTGACCTTGACGATTTTGCCAGCCATTTTTTTTTGCAGCGTAACGGCATCAAATTCACCGATTCCGCTCATTGCCGTCAGTTGCCCGGCCATGCTTGCGGAAACGAAATCCTTATTCGTAACGAGAGAATGACCGCCGTGACTGAAGGCCACAAAGGAAATATCATCATTCTTGAAATCGGTTGATTTTAAAACTACTGTGGCTCCGTTGGAAAGTTTCCATTCCCAGGCATCCAACTCTTTAATCTGCCGTTGTGAGATCACCTTCCCGGTTTTAGGTTGTGCGGAAAGAAGTGGTTTTGCATTGACGGCATCAATATATGGTTCCAACGATTTTTTGCCGGCATCATCCAGGATCCGTACTATTTCTTCCTTGGTGGGAACCATGACGCCCGCTTTTTCAGGGATGGAGACAGTAATAACGCGGTTGCTGTCCAATATGCGTTCAGTCGATAGACTGTTGATCTCTGCCAATGTGATCGTCGGAAGGAGTTGTTGATACAGATCGTATTCCGCAGCAATTCCCGGTATCATTTCTCGCTCTAGAAAATTTCGCAAATACTCATTGGCATATGTATTCGATTCAGTTTTCCCTTGTTCTTTATACGTCTGCTCAATCATTCGCATTCGTTGTAATTTCTGGCGGTCGAGCTCGGTCTGCGTAAACCCATGCTGCTTTACACGGAATGCTTCCGTTACAAGCGCTTCCAGGCCGCGAACGATATCCGTTTCTTTTACCGATGCAATCATTCCGAATGCCTGTCTGTCTCCTGCAAAATCGATACTGCCGACACTTCCTGTGATGAAAGGAGGATTCGGTTTTTGCAATCGTTCCTGCAATCGCGCGTTCAGCATGCCGTTATATAAACCATCCAGGATATGTTCTTTATAGCCGCCAACGGTTACCGGAATTGTTTTTACTCGTTTGAAATAAATGGCCACCGAGGATCCCGGAAGTTCTTTGTCCGCGGCGACAGAGATGAGAGGCTCTTTGTGATCGGGAATTGTGAATTCCTCCCGTGCACGTTCAGAGAGTGGGTTCTTCAGTGAAGAGAACCGTTCGACGATCATTTTTTCAATCTCTTTTTTATCGAAATCACCTACAACGACTACGGCCATAAGGTTGGGCCGGTACCAATCGCGGTAAAATCGTTTCACGGCATCGTAGTCTGCTGTATCAATGACCTCTTTTTTGCCGATCGGTAAACGGTCTGCATATTTTGATTTGAAAAAAATGAGTGGGTAATGTTTGTAATTCACCCGCTCAGATGCTCCGCGGCCAAGGCGCCATTCTTCACCGATCACTCCCCGTTCCTTGTCGATTTCAGAATCTTCAAATAGAACGGCACGTGTCCAATCTTCAATGATGTTCAATGATTTTTGTACGACTTCCAGCGAATCGGTCGGGACCTGAATCATATACACAGTTTCATCAAAACTGGTATTTGCATTTAAGTGGGGACCGAAACGGACGCCTGTTCGTTCTAAAAAATTAACGATATCCATTTTAGGGAAACGTTTTGTTCCGTTGAACATCATATGCTCTACAAAGTGAGCAAGACCCTGCTGATCGTTATCTTCCAATACGGAGCCCGTTTTTACTGCAAGGCGCAGTTCCATCCTTTTTTCCGGTTTTTTGTTCTCACGGATGTAATATCGTAAACCATTGGGGAGCGTACCGATCAAAACATTGGGTGAGGGAGTCAAAGTATCCATCAAGCCGTATTGTTTGTGTGTTTGTGCATTTGATGTAACACTGCATATAATCAATAACATTAAGAAAATGCAGCCATTTCTGATTAATTTCATGGTATTACCTTTCGTGTGTGTCCAATGGATGATAATTACAATGTTCCCACTATTAATACACAATTTATTGGTAAATGTACTATACAGAAACAGCCAAATCATAGTTACTGTCCGATCAGCATTTTACCCCTTGCCGGACCTCAAAAAACGATATAATTGAAGCACTTTTGGCGTTGCCGGAATACTGTAAAATAGTGAAATATTTTTTCGGCGGCCGTAGTACAATATTTCGCGGTTTGTGTCTTTTATGTAAACGACAAATACTATGGCAAAAAAACCAATAAATATTGAATATCATTTTCTCGTCAGGGTTATTAATAATGAGATAACTCCGAAAGAAAAGAAAATCTTTGAAGAATGGATGGCGAGATCCGAGAAAAACCGGAAGCAGTTCCGTTCTGTTAAGGTCCTTTGGGAACAATGCGGACCATCCCGCACTATGATGCCCCCCGATCCACTCCGCCAATGGGAAGTTATAACATCACGTCTTCCCGATGATCATTTGAAAAACAGTGCCTCTGTAAAGCGTACGGTACACTTGCAGCATTTGAACGGACCGGAGAAAAATATCTTTGCCGGATTCAGTTGGCCTAATTATGGGAAGTATTTATCTGCGGCGGCGATTATCCTGGTCATGTTTACAATCGGGTTTGTGGTGAACAAATATCACGGGCGAGTTAAAATCAATGATCCGGCACAGCAGATCACATCGCCAAATGATTGGACAATAATCACGACGCAGAAGGGAGAAAAAAAATCTCTCATGCTCCGTGACGGATCAAGAATCCACCTGAATTCCTCCAGCACGTTGAAGATCTCCAACGATTTTAATGCAACCGAACGAAAAGTGGAACTGGAAGGTGAAGCATATCTATCTGTCACGCACGACATCACACGACCGTTCCAGGTGAAATGTGCAAAGACGATGACAGTAGTTCGGGGAACCGAGTTTAATATTAAAAACCGGGGAACATCCGTCAGCGTTGTTGTTGTCAAAGGAATTGTGGAAACTTACGCTCTTGCATCGCAAAAAAAATACAAGTTGAAAACAGGTGAAATAGTATCGTATGACGAAGTGACCGGATTATCGCAGCCGAAGAAAGTTCAGCTGCGGCATGCCCTTGCGTGGCGGGACGACAAATTATCATTCTCACATTCATCATTAAAAGATGTAATGGATGAAATTGAGCGGTACTATAATGTAAAAGTATTTTTTGTCGAAGAATCACTAAAAACGAAAACCATTACCGGATATTTCAACACCGACTCTATGAATAATATCCTTACTGTTATCAGTATCACATTGGATATCAGTGTATCGCATAATAACGGTGTCATCACCGTGGACAGTCATTCAAAAAAGAAGAACACTATCAAGGGATAACAATTCGAACGATATTTACATATTGGTGTTGTGTATTTACTTTCGCCGTAGTCGTTCCTGCTTCATCGTTTCAGGATCCGGGTGATTCCGAAAAAACGTATTTGGTTCCCGGAGATGATAACGAAATTGTATTAGAGTACGACAAAAACGGAGAAATTCTTGGAGCGTTAACGCATTCTACGCTCGCAACGTACGTTTCAATCCACTCTGTCAACGCTAAACTCTCTGAAGTGATTCACGACATATCCAAAAAAAACAAGATCAATTTTGTGTACGGTGACCGGTTATTGAATATTTCCGGCATTACCATCAATGCAGTGAACCAGCCCTTATATAGTGTTCTTGACGAACTGTTCTCCGGTCACGGCATCGGATACTATGAATTCGAACCGGGTGGGGTTCTGCTCGCAAGTCAGACAAAGATCGATGAATCAACAGGGGGTATCCGCGGTAATGTAAAAACGGATGGAGGAGAAAACATTGTCGGCGCAAATGTTCTGGTGCAGGAATTACGGAATGGCTGCACCACAGATGTCAATGGAAACTTTCTTCTTCGGAAACTGAATCCCGCAGTATATACTTTGGTAGTATCGTTTACGGGGTACGAGAAGATTATACGCAAAATAACAATTCAAGCCGGCGAGATTCTGGAAATAAACCTGACGCTGAAAGTTACGGCATTTCAGATTGGTGGTATTGAAGTGCTCGGCACGGCAGAACTGCTTCCGGATGAAGTGGGAACTAAGACGAAAATATCAAGTGGCGAAATAGAACACTTCCAGGCATCGAGCCTGAAAGATGTACTGGATCTTGTGCCGGGAGTTCAAAAAACAGAAAATCCCGGACTAAGCAAAACATCACAAGTTGCGCTGAGAGGGAACGAAAACGATTTCGGAAGCGCATTCGGCACGCTTGTAGTAGTTGACGGAATGCCTGTTTCCAATAATGCCAACCTCCAATTCCAACGCCCCGTCGGCGCCACATTCGGCACATCAAATATCGGAGGCAGTGTCGATCTTCGTACGATACCGGCCGATAATATCGAAAATCTTGAAGTGATCACCGGATTGCCTTCCGTAAAATATGGCGATGTAACCTCGGGTGTCATCAATATGAGAACCAAAGCAGGTGTTTCTCCTCACCGCATTAAGTTGAAAAACAATCCGGATACCAAAGAAGCAAATGCTGAAGGGGGTGTGGCGTTGGGCGAAGGCGCCATCAGTTATAATGTTAACGCCGCACAAAGCGAAAGAGATGTGAGGGTGACAGGTGATGAATACGTACGTTTAACAGGACAGACTGTCTATTCTCAAAAAATGTTGGACGATGCACTGCAGACGAATTATAAGTTGTCTCTTCAGCGTATTATGGATGATCAGGAGCCAAGAGGTGATCTGCGGAAAACAAATAACTTTAACCACAGTTATTCCGTGTCGGCATCAACATGGGGAAATTTTAAATTCAACGAAGGGGTCTCGTCGCTGGATTATAATTTCTACACTACAATGCGCCGTGAAAATTCCATGAAGTCAAAACTGGTGACTGATTATGTCATCATTCCTTCCGGCGATACCATCACAAGTTATATCGGCAAACTTGAAAACAAGGGAGTGGAATGGAATGTCGGCGGTCGTCTGGAATATAATAATGTTTTTTATACCGGCTCTGTTATTCACAAGGTCTTGTATGGAATTGAACCTCAATACAATGCGAATACCGGCGAAGGTGTTGTGTTTGATACGCTGCTGAGTTATTACGGTCAGGGATCCGGCAACCGGCCGTATTCGTTTAACAATATTCCCGGACAATTGCTGGTCGGATTGTATTGCGAGGATAAGATTACCGGTCATCTGTTCTTTGATTTCAACGTAATGTTTGGATTCCGGTACGAGATGTACAATCCGACAAAATTCAATCTGTCAGGAGCGTGGGGAGACGGCGATATCGTACAATCACGCCAGGGATCGTTCTTTAATCCCCGCTTGAATGTGATGATCTATTTTTCAAAGAATAACCAGCTTCGATTGAGTGCCGGTACATCGTCCAAATCGCCGCCGATGAGTACACTGTACCCTCCGGAAGATGTTTCTCCGTGGAGAAATCCTGTTGACGGAAAGAATTATTTTTTTCGTCAGGATCTGTGGCAGCCGAATCTAAAAGGATACCGCGAGTCGATGTGTGAGGTATCGTATGATCAGCAGCTCTTTAATAAGATTGGAGTGACACTCTCCGGATATTATAAAATCAGGAACGGGTATCCCATGTCGAACGATATTCCGCTGTTTGCCGAAGTTCAATCCGGGAATGCATATAAGGCGTATTTCGTCAATGAGTTCTCCCGGCTGTCGAACATCGGCAAAACGGAAACGAAAGGATTGGAATTCAGCTTAAAGTCATCACGGATCGAACCGTTAAACATGGTCTTCTCTGTAAACGGATCGTACCTGTTCATCAAAAATCCAGGTGCCGGAAGATATTTCTCTGCCACATATGATGCTAGCAAAGGTCAATATCCGAATTATGCCTTACACACTTCGCTGGTCGATACGGTCATCGGGTGGACGTATCCCAGGAATGAAAAATGGAATGACCGCTTCCAGTTAAATTATTCTGCCAAATACACATTGCGTTCGCTCGGCTTGTGGGTAACGTTGCGTGCCGAACAAGTACTGTTCGAACGTTCGCAAACATACGATCAGGCGCCGATAGACCCTGCCATTGCCAATCAGGCCGACGTTGCAAATTATCTTTTCAGCCGGGAGATGAAACTCAAGCCGAATAAATGGCTCTTTAGTTTCAATATGAGCAAATCACTCTTTAAAGGTGCTGAAATATCTTTCTATGTAAACAACTTCTTAGATGATTATGCGATTCGGCGATACTATGTTTCTTTGACCCAGCAAATGGATGAGAAACGTAATCCCGATCTGTTCTACGGAATTGAAATGAGTATGATCCTTGACCGAATTATTGAATAGGGTAATTATATGAAGCCTATCGTGCAATTGGTAATCGTTTCCGTATGTGCAGTATTGCTCAGCTGCAATGAACCGCAGCCGGTAACTACGGAAGGGAATGCGACAATGCAACTGATTGTCGTTGGGGATACTTCACTGACTAATTCAAATATGTCATATGTTCCTTTGAAAAATGCCAAAGTGATTCTTTCTTCGGAATACGGTGTGATGATCAAATACACGGATTCAGAGGGAAAACTAATTCTGAATAACATTGCTTCATCAACATATAGTTTTTCAGCCCGGCTAATCCATCCGACGTATCCATATATTCTGCTCGTTGGTACGTTGAAAGGAAAGGAAATAATTTCCGGCAACGTTTATACGGACACTATTAAAGCAGTTCAGGTAGCAAATACGGGAATTGCGATCAATGAGATCTATTCATCCGGTCCGGTGAACAATATATTTTTCTTCTATGATCAATTCATCGAACTATATAATTACAGTGATGAGGTGCGGTATTTGGATGGAATGTCTGTGATGCGCATGTCGGGGAATACCGAAAGCGGCGGGAAAGGCCCGGGGGCCGATGAGGGGAATGATGGTGATATTGACGGAGTAACATACATTTTCAAATTTCCCGGCATACCCGGTGAGAAAAATTTCCCGTTTTATCCAAAAACGTACAAAGTGCTTGCATCTACCGCAATCAACCACAAGAATGTCGTCTCAACAAGTTTCGATCTGTCACACGCTGACTGGGAATTTTATAACCAATTTTCGATTTCCGACTTTAACAATCCCGATGTCCCAAATCTTATTAACCTACGGTCCGACAAGACCTCGGATTTTCTGATTAATCTGATCTCCGATGTGATTGTGCTGGCTTCAGGGGTTGATTCAGTGTGGGCGGACGGTATAGATATTTCCACCGTGATCGATGGCGTCCAATATAAATCGAGTACAACAAGCAGTAAAACACTTGACCTTAGAGTTGATAAAAGCTTTATGCTGAGTCCGTCCAGATACAGCGGTGAATCAATGCAGCGGAGGGAACCCGGCGGTGATTCCAATGACGGAATTTCCGATTGGGAAATTATTCATGTTGCAACACCCGGCAGCCAGTGATGTGCAGATAATGTAACGCTGTTGAATCGTTGTATCGGAATAATTGTGCAACGGAACAAATTTCCCAGGCAAGTTTTCAAAATATAAAGTCTAAAATCCGGAGTTTGTAGTTCGTGAACAGATTCTCAAAAATAATATTGACTACCATTATTCTATCACTGAACATTTTTTCACAGTTCAGTCGAACCGAGGGAATGGGCAGCCTGAGTTTTTCACTTGTCGACAAGGACCTTTCTTTGTCGCCGTACGATTTCGGCGGCAATCCAGCCGGACTGTATCTCGATGAAAAGGAATCCATTCTTAAAATGGGGGCGTTTGGCGGCAATGACTGGGGCAGATATCGCCGGAAATATGATGCCGAAGGGACGATGAATGCCGGAATATCGTTCCAGGAAATAAAAACCTTAGGCGAGAATGGTACGTTTTCAGGCTTCACCTCTTATAACTACGAAAACAGACGGAACTATTATCGATCCTTAAAGAAGGATCCTTACAATGGTGAGTCATTCTTTTTTTCGGATACTACTGCTGCCGATTTCAGGTATAGAGGACCCAGCGTTGATTTGACATATAGCTGGGAACCGGTGAGCGACCTCAATGCCGGCATTACAGTTTCCTATCAGCTGCTTGATGGGCTTAAAAAACAATTTTCGTATGCAAAAACAATTTACCGCAATACGGAAATACAAGCAGGACTTACCTACACTCCATTCGATAGGGTGATGATCGGCGGAATGGTGGAGTATTTCGATTCGCAGGAATCAATTGAAGCGAGCGATGTCAACCTGCTCGATGTAGAGCTCTACTATTTCAGAGGTGACAATCTTTTTATAAGCAAAAGATCGTCGAGTATGACGGGAAAAATAAAAAAGAAAGGGATCGCGTTCGGTTCCCAGTTCTTTTGGGATAACGGGGATGATATTTCTATCGGCGTTCAGGCAAATTATCGGCCGTCTGATTCAAAACTTCTAAAGCCGTTTTCCTCGTCTATTCAAACATTCGATGAGGTGGAAGACAGTTATGCGGCGTTTGAGTATTCCGATATTCAATTGAAAACCCAATACAAATACAATGATGATATCCTGTTCGGTATTTTCGGCGGATATTATCATGAATACAGTTGGTCCAAAATATCCTTAAAGGATCTGCTGATCTGGGAATGGGACGTAAAAAAATATCTCTTCGGCGCAGGCGGCAGTTATCAATTGAATAGTTCTCTGCTTGTGGGATTTGAATATGAGATTGCTTCATCCAATGCCGATTCTTCAAAATATATTGATAACAAAATCGTGAAAAACACATCAATAGACCATACGATACGTGCAGGTGCCGAATACAAGGTATGTGATGAAATCTTCCTGCGTGCAGGATTTAATTATGGATTCATGGCTCACGATCTTGTCTACGGTGGAGATCGCTGCACTGTCAAAAAAATTACATGCGGCGCCGGATTTCCTCTCTCCGATGTGTTAAGTGTCGATGCTCAGCTTCAGTATCGCATCACTACCCCGGAATTTCCGGCGAACATTGTCAGGAACTATATCAACGGAAATATTTCAATAAAATTAACCGCACTGTAACGAGCCATTATGATTATGAGGAGAAAACACATGAACTCAAAACATACCACACTTATTGCAGTCATTTTGCTGCTTGTTTCCGTTCTGGATGCGCAAACGTGGAATCAGGTAGCAAAATCAACGCTTCCATCGTACTCAGGCTCTTTTTTCCTGAATACAAATACAGGATGGTTTGTTGGTGCAAAGGGATTGATTCGAAAGACAACAGACGGAGGGAAAACATGGTCCGATATCAATTCCGGAATTACAGACGACTTGAAATCGGTGTATTTTCGTGATGTAAACACAGGGTATATCGGAACAGCAACAAAATTTTACAAGTCTGTTAATGGGTTCGTAACCTGGGATTCTATTTCTGTTGCAGGAGTTATTCCCTCTCCGTCATATAATGATGTTTATTTTTCCGATTCACTGAACGGATGGTTCCTTTCATCTTCAGCATCTCTCGGGAAAGTTTTGCACACAACGGATGGCGGGAAAACGTGGATCACATCTGTAAATAATACCGCAGGCAATATTCAAACCATGAAAATATTTGGTTCTGCAGCCGGTATCGCAGCCGGTGGCGGTGGCGGGAAATGTGATATTTATTATACAAAAGATGGTTCATCATGGACAAAAACAACTGCGCCGACATTCCCGGCCGGTTACACGCGCACGGATATCCGAGGCATATTCATGTTTGACCAGAATATTGCTTACGCTACCGGTTGGGGTTCGCTGGTCGGTGCACAGCCAAGCATTCAAATAAAAACAACCGATGGCGGAGTTACATGGACATATTTGGTTCAGGATGCTGTAAATAAGACTTATGATAATATGTATGATCTCTATTTTAAGGACGCACTTACCGGACTTGCCGTTGGCGGAGGGGGCAGAACAGGGCTTGTTGTAAAAACAACAGACGGAGGGGCAAAATGGGTACCTGTTGAAGTGCCTTGCGGTTCTCTTATATCAAGAGTATTTGGTTACGGGAATTCGATTATTGGTGTTACATCCGCGGGGGCATTTCTATCTTCGAAAGATTTTGGTACGTCGTGGGAAATGCTTACTCAGATTCCGATTACTCCGCTTGCATCTATTTTTGCGGTGAATAACAACGTGATCTATGCTGGTGGTCAGGATGGTGTCTTTATGAAGACAACCGACGGAGGGAAAAATTGGAAAGGAACGTATCAGCGGATAAATAATTCTTCCTCAAACATTCAAGGTCTTTATTTTGTAAATGAAAATACCGGCTATTCTGCAAACTCCTATGGTGTAATTGCTAAAACTACCGATGGTGGCAATACGTGGAGTTATGCAATGAAAGATACGACAGATGCAACAATCACCAATTATGGTGTTCACTTTATTAGTGAAAGCGTCGGTTATGTTGTCGGGAAAGCCGGGAACAATGTCGATGTTGTTTACAAGACTGTCAATGGCGGCGTAGATTGGACGAACACCAAATATATTCTTTCTACGAACCTGCGCGGTGTGGCATTCTACAATGCGCAAAATGGTATTGCAGTTGCTGAAAAAATGAAAGCGATGTATACAAAAGACGGTGGTACTACGTGGACGGCCTCGGTTATTAATGGTGTACCAACCGGTTCAGCAACAGCGAATTTACGGGAGGTTACTTATTTAGATGCCTCAACAGCCATTGCTGCCGGTGACAAACTGTTTATTAAAACTACCGATGGCGGAGCAACGTGGAATTATAGTAATGTTACTTTGGATCAAACCTTAACCGGTATTGCCTCATTACAATCTTCCATATGGGCCGTTGGTGCCAAGGTAGCATCGCCAAAGAGCACCGGAATTTTACAAAGCACCGATGCCGGCACGTCCTGGACGAACAAAGTAAATTATGCTGTCTTTGATTCAACCAATACGGTCATCGATGTGACCATTGCACCCTCCGGTGCTGTCTATGTTTGTGCCGGGAATAGTGTGATATACTCAAATGCTGCTCTGACAAACGTATTAGCTGATCCTAAAGTACCTCAAGAATATTCATTGGGACAAAATTTCCCCAACCCTTTCAATCCCGCAACAACGATCTCTTATCAACTGCCGGTACGCAGTAACGTACGGTTGACTGTCTATAATATTTTAGGGAAAGAAATTGCGACACTTGTCAGTAAAGTAATGGAGCCGGGATATTATTCCGTCCGTTTTGATGCTTCAGCTTTATCGTCAGGCTTGTATTTCTACCGGCTGCAGTCTGACAAATATACTGAAGTGAAAAAAATGATGCTCATAAAATAAGTTCAAGCCGTTGTGGCAGCATGCAGGAGTGTCTTGCATGATACCATTCGGTAAACAGTGCAAAGCGGGAGAAATGAAGTGAGCAATGTTGTTGAAATAAATAATTTAACCCATTATTACGGTGAGCGGTTAATATTTGAGAACCTTAGTTTTAACATCCGCGAAGGTTCCATCTTTGGCTTGCTGGGGAAAAACGGCACAGGCAAAACCACGACGATCAATATCCTGAATGGCTTTTTGAAACCCAAATCAGGAAAGTGTTTGATGTTCGGCGAAGATTCATACACGCTTTCTCCGGCAACGAAGGCGCGGGTCGGGTTCCTTATTGAAGGTCACGTACAGTACAGTTTTATGAACATCAAACAGATCGAAAAATATTATGCCGCCTTCTATCCTAAATGGAAGAAGGAGGCATATTATGAGCTGATGTCGAAACTTGCCGTGACCGAACACCAGAAATTGTCGAAAATGTCCTGCGGACAGAGATCACAGGTGGCACTCGGACTGATTCTGGCGCAGGATCCCGATCTGCTGATCCTGGACGATTTTTCCATGGGACTGGATGCAGGATATCGCCGGTTGTTTATCGATTATCTTACCGAATACGCTAAAGCAGAAGGTAAAACGATCTTTATTACCTCGCACATTATTCAGGACCTCGAAAATTTTCTGGATGACTGCATTGTTCTTGATTATCGGTCTGTACTCTTAACCATGCCCGTCAAAGAATTCCTCGCGACATTCAAACAATTTAAATTCGATGTCGCGGATCCGTTGTCACAGTTTCCCAAAGACAATGTGGTAAAGAACGTTGAAAAAGTAAAAAACAGGGTCTCGATCTATACATTCAGCAACCTGGATGAGATCGAACATTATTTGAACGCCCGCGGAATTACGTTCAGCGCACTTCAGCAGGTACCGATGTCGCTGGAAGATGCTTTTATCGGACTAACGGGAAAATATTAAGGACATACGTATGATAAAAGCTTTGGTAATGAAAGAGTGGCTTAAGGTGCGATGGGTATTCATCGGACTGGTGGTTTTGCATGGTGCGGCATTGCTGGTTACGTATTATGATCTGCTCAATACGTTTAAGATATACAAGGCCAACGAGGTCATCATTCAATTTATCACGTTTGAAGTCGTATTCTATTCAAAGGTAAAATATGTTTCACTGCTGACCGGATTAGGGATAGGGATATTTCAGTTCTTTCCGGAACTGAATCAATCACGCTTAAAATTAACTCTGCATCTGCCTGTTAAAGAAAATAAATTGATTTTTCAAATGGCAGCTACGGGCGCAGCACTTCTCATTGTTCTTTCGGTTTTTGATGTATGTATCCTTTCTTTGATTACGCTTAAGTTCCTGCCCCGCGAATTTTTTGACAGCATGGTCACGACAACACTGCCGTGGTATCTTGGCAGCCTCTGTTCATATTTTTGGGTAATGATAGTTTTTATTGAACCCGGTTGGGTGAAAAGAATACTCATGGCAATTGTCGGTATCGGGATTGTGAGTCTCTTTTTTGAAGGTGGTGGGTACGCTATGTATGCTCCCTCGTTGTTGTATATCGGTGTCCTGACATTTTTATCCGGCGCGATAATTTTTCTTTCAGCATTTAATTTTAAGCGGGGGATATGGTGAGATATATTAATGCAATCCGTGTGCTCTTAATGCTCATCATCGTCCTGGCAGCATCTATTTACCTTCCGGACTTCTTTTGGAAAGCGAACAAACACGAGAATAATAAGACCAATGTATTCTATAGTCCGATCCTGAAAGATTTTGTTTTTATTAAAGCCGATGTTCGTCAGACGTATTATGCCGATGCAAAAGGAAATTACTACACGCGTGACGAATTTGAGCCGTTGCTTCCGTTCTTGAATTTCCGTCAGCTGATGCTCACGGGAAAATTGCCTGAATCGATCGACGGGATCCCAATACGGCCCAAAGAGGTTAGCCTCAATAATATCAACATGCGTGTACAGCCGGCATTGATCCAATACAAACCTTTGCAAATATTCCCTCTCTTTGAATCGGCCTCCGGAAGGCTTCGTCTTGAACTTCCTCCGGATTTTTTCAGGATACGTTCCAGGATGGAATTCATTACCTCTTTAACGAACGAAATCAATGAGGAAAAAAGTACGCTCTTTACAGAGGCACTGGTAAAGGAAGGTTTCTCTTTTCCTGCAAAAGCTATCTATGGTAATCCCTCCACAAAAAAACCGTTCGACGAAGGATATTTTGTCATCGATGATAAAGGGAAAGTGTTTCACATAAAGATGGTAAAAGGGATGCCGTTCTGTAAGGATACCGGAATACCGACGGACCTCAATATCGTCTGTATGGTAACAACAGAAAATGAATTGCGTGAATCATATGCGCTGGTGATCACAAAAAAGAACGAAGTATTTATCATTTCATACGACAGGTATACGTTGATAAAAGTTCCTGTGGATGAGTATGATTATAAAGAGAACACGCTGCTCATCAAAGGTGATCTGTTCTATAGGGTAATTACGGTGAACCATCAGAACGGATATCATTCGGTCGTGACTGACCGCAAGTATCAAACGATAAACAGAACCGGTGAGAGTTGGAGTGGAAGCGAGATCACGAATGCAGGCGTCATAGCCGCATGTCTGTTTCCGTTCACAGTAAACATCGAAGAAGAGACGACACCATATATTAATTTCTACGTTCACTTTTCCGATTACCGCGCTCTGTTTGCCTTAAATATCTCTTTACTGTTCGCGATGTACTTTTTTAGAAAAAAACATATCCCGGTCCGCAAAGCCGCAATTTATTGTTTGGTTGTACTACTGACAGGGATATACGGACTTATCGCTTTGCTGACGGTGAAAGATTTTGATTATGAAAAACGCATGTGATGCTTATATCAAAATTTATTAACGTAGTTATAATTAACGTATACCACAATTAACCCAAAGGAGATATAAATGAAAAAACCGATTCACTTTTTTTTGTTGCTCTGGATTGTTGCTGCTGCGTTCAACATTGCTTTCTCAAACAATGTTAACGTGACCAACGTTACTGTTACCGGTCGAAATACAACTGCCGGAGTAAATAATGCGGCTAATTATGCTTTGGTGCAATTTGATATTACGTGGGAAAATTCATGGCGAACATCGTCGGCGCCGAATAACTGGGATGCTGCCTGGGTGTTTGTAAAGTATAAAGTAAGCGGTGGAGAGTGGAACCACGCAAAATTAAATGCAACAGGTCATGTCGCACCGACAGGCAGTACAATCACTCCGGCATCTGACGGTACAGGTGCTTTTATTTATCGAAGTGAAAATGGTACAGGTACGTTTTCAAAAACGGGAGTGCAACTTCGGTGGAATTATGGTCTCAATAGTGTAGCCGATGAAGCAACGATGGATATTCAGGTGTTTGCAATCGAAATGGTGTATGTTCCGCAAGGTGCATTTTCATTAGGCAGCGGAGGAAGCGATTCTGCTGAGTTCTACCAATCTCCATCAAAAGCCAACGTGTTCCCAGTTACAAGCGAAAGTGCCATTAACGTGGGTTCTACTGCGGGATACCTTTTTTATAGTTTACGCGGCTCTGCTACGACCGGTTCGGGTGGTGATACTACCGGACCAATCCCCGCTTCGTATCCGAAAGGATATAATGCATTTTATTGCATGAAATACGAGATCAGCCAGCAACAATATGTTGAGTTCCTTAACACACTGACCTATGTACAGCAAAGTTGGTGCTCAACTACTGGTGTTACTACTGCCGCCAATCCGGGTCTCGCAGCAGGTACGCTCATATTCTCCGGACTTACGTATAGAAATGGAATTGTCATACAGACTCCTGGCGTAGCCACAGCAACGCCGGCTGTATATGCATGTAACTTGAATGGGAATACTGTCTATGGTGAGACAGATGACGGCAAGAATGTTTCGTGCAATTATCTGAATTGGCATCACCTTGCATCATTTCTGGATTGGAGCGGGTTGCGGCCAATGTCGGAATTGGAATATGAAAAAGCATGCCGTGGTACGATTGCCGCAGTTCCGGAAGAATATGCATGGGGCTCAACGTCAATGACAGCCAATGCCGGACTCAACAATCCGGGTATGATAAGCGAAACAGGAAGCACGGCAGGTGCCAATATCATTGTTGATAGTGCGGCTGCAGTGCATGGCCCAATGCGTGTGGGAGCATTTGCCACAACATTGACCGATCGTCAATCTTCCGGTGCAACATATTATGGCATCATGGACATGTGCGGTAATGTCACTGAACGTGTTGTCAATGCCGGATATATCTCAGGCAGAAGTTTTACCGGTTTACATGGTGACGGTATTTTGAATACCATAGGGGAGGCCACAACGGATTATTGGCCGGGGATCAATGGAAATTTAAGCGCCACAACTGCAAATAATATTTACGGCGGAACGACCGGCGTAAAGATGAATGCTGCGGCTGGTGGTGGCTACAAAGGCGGCCATTGGAATAGGAATGATGCTCTTCGCTCTGTACGGGTCTCCGATCGGTTTTACGGTGCCCGGAATAATGCTGCCTGTACCAGTTCGAATGGAGGAAGAGGTGTTCGTACTGCACCATAGTAAAAAGTGAAAATGTTTGCATATCATAATATCCTATTCAACAACTAAATATGAAAATAAAAATTATGAAAAATAAAATTATCAGCATCATTTTATATTTGGCATTACCGGCAATGCTTTTCGCGCAATATACGGGAGGAATTGGCAGAGGAGATTTTTCTGCAACAGTGCGGATTGCTCCAACGCCAGTTTTAGCAATTTCTGATACTATGATACAGTATGGTGATAAAGTAAAAACCGATTCAGCCAGCCATATCATATTAATCCTAAACAAATCCGCATCACAGATGACGGTAAGCAGCATATCCGTTGGCACAAATGCTTTTTCGGTTGATACTGCAACCGTTCTGCCCGGTGGTGTTGTAACAAATAGAAGATCAGATGGTAAATATCTTTCGACATTCAATCAAATCGGCGGAATCGTGCCGGAATTTTCACTTCCGGCAGTCGTGAAGGATACTTTAAAAGTCCGCATATGGTTCAAACCTAACCGTTTCGGGACATTTACTGATACACTTACCATAGTTTCGGATGGCGGATCGAAAAAAGTACCTTTGAATGGTAATTCACCGTATCCGGTATTGTCGTCGAATCAGACTGCTCTGGACTGGCTTACTGTCAGTAAAGGAGTTGGTCAGGCAAAAGAATTGCGCTTAATGAACGGATCGATTAATACACTTGGTATTGATTCAATCTATACAAAAACAAAACAGTTCATAGCTAATAAAACAAATGGTAATGTTGCTATGAATGAAACTCTCAGTGTATCAATAAACTTCACGGCAGATACATTTGCAGTATTTACTGATACATTGTTTTTGCACAATAATTCAGTCAATACTTTGGTCAAAATACCGCTAAGGGCGGAATCACCGCAGCCTATTTTTTCTCTGCGACCGGTCATATATCGTAAAGACACGGTTGCTATTGGTGATTCGTCCGTTCAAAAATTTATGATCATCAATAACTCAATAAACAGCCTGGATTATAAAGACCTTACCAAAAAAACATCGGCATTCATAATTATCGGTTCTACGAGCGGGACCGTGAAAAGTCATGATAGCGTTTCCTTCTCAGTGGTATTTAAGCCGTTGGCATTTGCCGAATATTTGGATACTCTATCCATCACTTCGATTAATGGCCAGACAAAATATCCTTTGTCAGGATACTCGCCATTTCCTGTAATGTCTGCCTCAGTTGCGTCACTTGATTTTGGAAATGTCTTTAAGGATTCTACAGCTAAAAGATCCATTGTATTTAAGAACAGTTCAATTAATAAGTTGAGAATTGATTCGCTCAAAACACGGACAAAACAATTCACACATACGTTTGCATCCCCCGTGTTTATTGCGAACAAAGACTCATCAGTGTATGTTCTTTCATTCAGACCCGACTCGGTTCGTACGTTTATCGATACTTTATTTGTGTATTCAAACCAGCAAAAAGGAGTCATCTCGATTGCTGTAACGGGTAAAGGCAATCCGCTTACATCAGTATTGCACGGCGACGAGCTTCGGCCAAATCAGTTTGCACTTGATCAGAACTACCCCAATCCATTCAATCCGACAACAACTATCGGATTTCAGCTGCCGGCCAATAACTATACAACGTTAATTGTCTATGATGTATTGGGCAGGGAGGTGGCAACACTGATAGATGAGATGAAAGAGGCAGGGTATTATTCTGCAACGTTCAATGCATCAAAACTCTCCAGCGGAATGTACATTGCCAGACTGAAAAGCGGAGAAAAAGTACAGCTGAAGAAAATGCAATTGTTAAAATAAGAACATACAGAACAGAATCGAAGGAGTGCCGGGATACATCGGCACGGCACTTCTTCGTATAGTCACCGATTGGTTATGTCGGCGCTCAGCGTTCTAACATTGAGAGTGTCAAAAGTTTTTAGAGAATAAGATTCTTAAACAATAATATTTATCTGTTGTCATTCCGAACGAAGCACCGAAGGGGCAAGCGAAGAATCTCGATCTTGTTGTTTTGTTTAGAGTAAGAAATCTCTCCCTGCTTTGTCGGGGTCGAATATAATATTTTATAAAAGTTACAGATGTATCAATTAATAAACAGGTCACAATTTACCAGGAAGAGGTACCTTTCATGATGTTTTCAAGCAGTACGAGACGAAGTGCAGCGGTTTCATTGTTATTATTTTGTTTGTCTTTTCACGCATCGGCAGATTCTAACAAATATGATGAGGGTAAAGTCTATCGTCATACGCTTGCCAATGGAATGAAAGTGTTAACCATGGAACGGCACATTGCGCCGCTGATCTATCATCAGCTTACGTACAATGTCGGTTCGCGAAATGAAAAATTGGGCACAACCGGTATTTCACACGTAGTAGAACATATGATGTTCAAGGGGACACCAAAATACGGGAAAGGACAGACATCGAAAATCATTTCAAAAAATTCGGGTGTCTTTAACGCCTTTACATCGAATGACATGACGAGCTATTTCGAATATCTTCCTGCAAGCAAGATCGATGTTGCAATGGATATTGAGTCCGACAGAATGATGAACTGCACCTTTAATGCAGAAGAAATAAAATCTGAAATCGAAGTGATCATTCAGGAACGCAGAATGCGCTCGGAAAGCGGATCGCAGGGAATCATGAGAGAAGTTATGAATTCCATGGTGTTTTATTCTCATCCCAATAGAGACCCCATCATTGGTTGGCCGGGCGATCTCCGGCATATTACCGTGGAAGATGCCTATGCATACTATAAAGCACATTATAATCCAAATAATGCATTTCTTGTGCTTGTCGGAGATTTTCAGACCGATGAGATCCTGAAAATGGTAGAAAAATATTATGGTGTTTTGCCGGCCGGTATCACACCCGAAGAACCATGGTCATTGCAGGAAACGCAAAAGGTACGGAAGACCTTCACGTTATATCATAATGACATTGCTCAGCGTTCGTTTAGGATGGGTTTCGTCGTTCCGAACCTCAAGGATAATGATGCTCCCGCACTCCGAATGGCAGGAGCTGTGTTGTGCGCCAAGAGCAGAGATTCCCGGTTGTATAAACGGTTAGCCGATCAGCGAGGTTTGGTTGCGTCGGTAGCCGGCGGATTTGCCATCAGTAAAGATCCCACCATATTTTCGATCACGGCAACGATGAAACCGGACAGCAGTATTGACGAAGCCGAACGATTGATCTGGGAAGAGATTGAATTGATGAAGAAAGATTCAGTCACAGATCATGAACTGCAAAAAGCAAAGAACAAATTCAATTTTCTCCAGAAAACGAACTATACGAAAAATAAGGATATTGGAACCCGGATCAGTCAGTATGAAGCATACTACGGATGGGAGTACAGCGATGTTTTTATGAAAAAAGTTCTTGCGATTAATAAATCGGAAATTATCGCAGTAATGAAAAAATATTTCAATAAAGATCAGGTGACGATCGCTTACGCGTTTCCGAAGGGGAAGGAGAAACAGTCCGTTGATACCGATGCGGAGGATCAGGTAGCGGAACCCCAGATTCAGGAGGAAGTGAATGATCTGTTCTATTATCAAAGTCCGGAATTTCAGGAAAATCTGATCAACGCGGTAAATGATCCGGTTAATGATGATGAAGAGATTAAGGAAATTGCCCCGCTCATAAAAAAGATGAGGTTGAAAAATGGGATCACACTGTATGCTATTGAAAACCACCTTATTCCGACACTGAACATCGTTGGAATGATCGAAACGGGTGTGATGCCGGAAAATCTTGAAGGCGAAAAACCGGGAATCGTCGGCATGCTGGCCGATGTGATGAGCAGAGAGACAAAAGAATTGTCGTCGGATCAATTGACGGAACGATTATCATTTGTTCCATTCACTTTCAGTGTCGGCGGAAGTTTTAAGTCATTCTATTTTCAGGGTAACTCGTTGATAGAGAATGCAGACGAAATGATGAAAATTGGCTACTCCATGGTGCACGATCCCGTTCTTGCCCCGGCTCAAATTGAAAAGCTAAGGTCTCGCCATGTTCTTCAGGCAAAAGACCGCCTGAATACCACGTCGTTGCAGGCGTTTTATTATATGTATAACAAAATATTTGAAGGACATCCGCTGACCAAGTACTTCAGCACTGAACAGTCCGTTAACTCAATTACACGGCAGGATCTGGTTGGGCTGTATAAAAAATATTTCAATCCGCGTAATCTCACGTTACTTATGATCGGCGATATGAGCAATGATAAAATGAAGGAAATTGCCGAACGGTATTACGGCCAATGGAGCACAAAAAGTGAATCGGTCTCGTTCATGAAAGTACCGAAAGCAAAGGAACTGAAGGAAAAGATCGTAAAAGTATTTACGGAGAAGGACTATGCCGAATGTACAATCAATATCGGTTTTGCACCAACGAACGATATTGACAATGATGAAGAAGAGATCATGAGCGTTATGAATCACGTCATTGCTGGAAGTGCACTTACCTCGCGGATTGGAGTGGAACTGCGGGACAAACAAGGTCTTATTTATGGAATAAAGAGTCAGCCCTGGACAATCAGTTTGGGTGTGGGATATTGGAAGATCAGCACCAAAACTGCTCCAAAGAATACGACGAAAGTGATCACCGGTATCTTTAAGGAGATCAGAAAATTGCTGGAGTCAGGGGTTACAGATGAAGAACTGGAAACAGCAAAGAACCGCCAGTTGGGATTGCTGCCGTTCATGGTTGAGACACCGGAAGACGTTGCATCGAGGATCTTTGAACTGCTGCAGGACAAAAAACCGCTCAATTTTTTTGATAAAAAGACGGATCGAATCAAAAAAATAACGAAAGAGGATGTTCTGCGTATCGCTAAAAAATATTTTACGGTGGATAGATTTGTAATTGCCGTGGATGGTCCTATCGATGAAAAATCATTGGATGGATTGGCAGATCAGTTATGACATAAAATGAAACGTTTCTTATAGAGAAGGAAAATCGAAATGAAAAAGAAATTTAAGTATCTGAATACCATACGAATAGCATTTCAAGCGACCATACTGGCTCTGATCGGTTACGTTGCATTGCGTCCGCTTTTTGACAAAGCATATGTTTCCGACTTTGAATCGTATTGTCCGTTCGGCGGATTGTCATCGTTAGGGAGCAAATTATTCAAGGGAACCATGTCATGCAATATGAGTGAGGTGCAGGTAATGCTCGGCATCGGACTCGTTGCCGGAGTCATTATTTTTGGCAAGCTCTTTTGCAGTTATCTTTGTCCCATCGGCTCTGTATCGGAATGGCTCGGCAAACTTGGTGAAAAATTCGGAATAAGAAGGGATATCCCTGGCCGCGTTGACCGGCCTCTTCGAATATTTAAATACGGGATCCTTTTTGCAACACTCTACATCACTATGACGAGCAGTGAACTTTTCTGTAAGGAATATGATCCGTATTTCGCCGCAGTAAATCTGTTCAATAACACCGACATGGTTCTGTATTTTGCCATACCTGCATTTCTCATTGCTATTATTGGTTCCATAGTTTACCGACTGTTTTGGTGCAAATATTTATGTCCACTCAGCGCATTGAGCAATATATTTCTCAATATCATTCCGGTAGCATCGGTCATCGTGCTCTATATCGTTGCAAATATTCTCGGAGCGGGAATAAGTCTTGTTGTTCTTTTTCTTGTGCTAACAGTGATTGGAGCTGTTACTGAGTTGGGATTTCTGAGAAGTGTCTTTATGCCTGCACCAAAGATTACCCGTACAACAGAAAACTGTACGGATTGCGGAATATGCGATGAAAAATGCCCTCAGGGTATCAAAATATCCTCTTATGTAAAAGTGAATCATACAGACTGCAATCTTTGTACGGACTGCGTCTATTCGTGTCCCTTGAAAAATACCCTCACGGTTCACAAATCGTCGAATCTGAAGTACCTGTCTCCCGTTACAGTAGTAGTATTGGTTCTGCTGAGCCTTGGTGCCTCTAAAGGAGTTGAATTCAAAACAATATCAGAACGGTGGGGCGATTCTCAAACCGTATCAAAAATGTCTGTTTTCGAACGATCAGGCTTGAAAAATATCAAATGTTACGGCAGTTCTAAAGCATTGCAAAGCCAGCTTACTTCTATTGATGGTATCTATGGTTTAGACACCTACGCTGCCTCGCATACAGTAGCAATTTATTATAATCCGCTGGAAATTACTGAAGCGAAGATAAAACGGACGCTGTTCACCCCGATGAAACAGGAGATTAGGAAGGTGAAGGACAAAACAATTGATTCCCTGGCTGTTTGGGAAGTTGGTGTTTTTGGATTATTTGACCTGATAGACAATAATAATCTATTCTATCTGCTGAAAGAGGATGAAGGTATTTATGGTTTCGAAACACAATACGGCGAACCGGTATCGACATCTGTCTATTATGATAACCGGCAAACAACGCCCGGTAAAATGCTTGCCCTTCTCGAAAGAAATTATGCAATGGTAAAAAAAGGTGAAGGTGAAGAAAAAGTGGAAGTTGCGTTCAAAAGAGAGAACGATGGGAACGGCAAAGGGATGATCGCGGTTACAAGTTATACAAAACAGATATTCCGTTCGTATGACAAAAAATTCAATGACTATAAGGAATACAAGTCCGACCAATTACTTGTGTTTGTTTTTGCGATGCCGGAAGCAGGTGTTCCTGCGCTTCGGAGATATCTTGGTTCTCTTGCCAGTCATTTGTCGGCGGATAACGGCATCGTTCGTTTATCAACACGGTATGAAGATAAACCGTACGGGTATGTTGTATTCGATCCTAAACAAACAAATGCGGAGAATATTAAGACTGCACTGACAAAACAAACATTAACAATTTTCGTAACAGAGACCGAAAAAAAAGATATGCCAAACCCTTACCATATCAAAGCGGAAGGGAAAGTTGAAAAAGCAGAGTCATTATTCCTCAATGATGACACTCTCTAACGCATAAAAATGATAATTTATAAACAACTCAATACCTAATATCAAAGGAGATACACATGCGCGCATCAATATTGCTTTTTACATTTTTATTTATTGCTCATGCAGCTTTAGCCGGTGACGGCAAGCAATACGGCAAAGAACTGACGGTGAAAGAGGTAACGAAAATATCCGATATTCTTGCAAAACCTGAAATCTATAACGGGAAAAGGATTCTCGTTGAAGGAAATATCGTTGATGTCTGCAAGGAACGGGGCTGCTGGATCAAAATTGCCAGCGATAAGGATTTTGAATCGTTGGTTTTCAAAGTAGATGACGGAGTCATTACTTTCCCGCTCGATGCCAAAGGAAAGAAGGCGCATGGAGAAGGGGTCCTATCGGTCAAGACGTTCACAAAAGAGCAGCTGATCGAATCCGGAAAAAAACATGCCGAAAAAGAGAAGCAAGAATTTGATCCCGCTTCCATTAAAGGACCAAAGACTGTCATTCAATTAAAAGGCGAAGGAGCAGTCATTGATTAAATGGAGAAAATGGAACAATATCCTGCACAGGGATATTGGATATACCATAACGATGCTGACGCTTGTGTATGGGATATCAGGGATTGCTGTAAATCATACGGCTGACTGGAATCCCAACTATCAGCTGCAGAAGGAATCTTTCTCCCTGGAACCTGTGAAAGGGACCGCGACTCCTGAAATGAAACAAAATGTTATGAGCCAGTTGAATTTGAAGGATGAACCCAAATCGGTGTTCCGGCCGGATCCGGAAACGATTCAATTGTTTTATCAGGGACGAACATATACTGTCGATATTCCGACGGGAAAAGGCATCATCGAACATGTCCGCCCCCGAAGTGTTCTCTTTGAATTCAATCAGCTGCATCTCAATACGCCGAAAAAAGCGTGGACATGGTTTGCCGATGCGTATGCCGCATCGCTGATCATCGTAGCAATCACCGGTCTTTTTGTACTGAAAGGTAAGAACGGGATAACCGGACGTGGCGCATTCTTCTCTATCGTTGGTGTTGTCATACCCGCTGTGTATTGGATCTGGTATCAATATCTATAACCAGGGTCCAAACACCTGTTCAGTATATCACTGAACAGGTGCTATACTTAAATACCCTGTGATATGCTGAAATAACAATAGAACTTCCCGGTGAAAACCGGGAAGTTCTATTTTAGACCCTCCCATCCTCAAAAGCAAAGCTGATTCATTTCTGTGCTACTTCGCAAGTGCCTCGCATTCACTACTTTTGGAGTGTCAACTATTTAGACAATAAAAGTAGACATGTGTAAACAAAAGTTGTCACCCAATTTTAGGCAACATGCAAAACAGGCCGTTTTTCAATGGTTTTTTATGGCATACTGATTGTTTACTAATTGTGTAAAGATTTTTACCAATAAGTTCTCCAAATCTATGTAATGATGTATCATGAATAGCGAAAATAAAAAAACAATCCTGGTTATTGAAGATGATCTGCCGTACAAGATTGCAATAAGTTCCATGCTGTCGTCGTCAAATTATAAAATCCTTGAAGCAGAAAATGGTCTTGAAGGCCTTCAGCATATTGAACAGGTTCATCCGGACCTGATTCTGTGTGACGTGAACATGCCGGTAATGAACGGGATGGAATTCCTTGGCGAACTGAAAAAGAAACCTGACTTTTCCAGTATTCCAATAGTCTTTTTAACGGGCAATGTCGATATGGGTGATTTGCGGAAAGCGATGAAAGAAGGGGCAGATGATTATCTGACTAAACCATTTACGGCTGAAGACCTGTTGAGTGCAATTGAAACTCGGCTATCAAAAAATAATTCACAGCATCAATATTATGAATCAAAATATGACGATGTCAAAAAATTCATAGCACAATCCCTTCCGCACGAATACCGAACTCCTCTGAACGGGATATTGGGATTTTCGCAATTGATGCGTGATGAAAATTCTCTTTCAAAAGATGAGATCAAAGAATACAGCAAAATGATTTACCAAGCGGGTATTCGTTTATTACACCTGCTTGAGAATATGAATATTTATGCACAATTGAAATTATGGGTGCAGGATAACGAAGTTATCCACGAACTTCGGCAGGGACCGGGTGCCGGAGTCTTGAATGCAATTCAATCAGCGTTAAAGAATAACGAAAGGAATAAAGAGCTGCCGGGATCAATAGTGATCTCAGGACAGGATGTTGTGGCTAACATTACGCAAATCCATCTGGCGAAAATTATCGAAGAATTGCTCGACAATGCCGTAAAATTTTCCAAGCCCGACACTAAAGTTTACGTTTCATGCATCGAGAACGGAAAAAAAATTGAGATCGTGGTACGGGATCAAGGCAGAGGCATGTCGGAAGAACAGATCGGGAAAATTGCTGCATTCCGGCAATATGAACGTGGATCGTACGAGCAGCAGGGAGCCGGACTCGGTTTGGCGATTTGCAAAGCACTTGCAGAAATATTCGACGGTACGTTGAGCATTCAAAGTGAAGTTGGGATAGGGACGACTGTCAGTGTTTTTCTGCCCAGCGTCAAAGAAAAAAAAGTATACCAAACAAACATGACTCTATCAATGTACAGATGAGGACTATGAAAAACTTTACTATGGTATTTGACTCGTTGTCGGAGACGTTTATGGGTTTTCAAAAAAAATATGATTCGATCATGGTTGTTGATGACCATGGTCTGTTCCGTCAGACCGTAAGTTCACTGCTTGAAGAAACGTTTCCCCAAAGTACGATTGTGGAGGCGATAGACGGCGAGGATGCATTACGCCTTCTTGGCCAGAATAGCATCAACATTGCGATACTTGATGTTCACATGCCGAAAATGGACGGATTTGAACTTGCAACACATATCCGTAATCGTTATCCGAAGACGAAGGTGATCATGCTGACGTCGCATAACGAAAAAGAAGTGCTTGCTCAGGCAAAACAAGTCGGCGTAAAAGGGTACATCGTAAAAGAAGATGCTGCGAACGATCTTGCCGATTGTATCCATTGTGTCAGCAATGGGTCAACATACGTCAGTAAATCAATGTCGCGATATGCATTTCAATTCTAACGATCAGTGCTGTCCAAGATAAATCAAGTTTGAGTATTAAAAGTTTGAAAAATGAAGCGTTAAGGACAAGTTATTATCAATATCAAGATGAACCCCCTTTAATCTGCTGTCCAAATTAAAACATTACAAGTTGATCATCGGGAACAAACGGTGGAGTATTCACCGGATCATCGAGCCAATGAACTGAATCGCGATATGTAAAGAGATTGAACCGAAGCATGGCTACAAGGTTAGACATCGACCATGCAAATTGCGCCATCGCTTTTAATATTTTGAGCAACTGAAGCGCAATGAGCGCGGTCCACAATTGAACTTTGTCAGCATTCGCGCTTGTTCCGATAAAAGTCTTGATCTTAAAGCTTTGTTTTATCGTTTAGAAAAAGGTTTCAATTTGCCACCGGTCTTTATAGATGGCGGCAATTGTTGTGCTGCCGAATTTCCAACATCTCAGAAACAATGCCTCCCCCCATAAATCAGTCCTGAAAGGTACCACATGAAATCCATTATCGTCATTCTCCTCTCTGCGGTCTTCGCCGCACCTCTCGCATCCCAATGGGTCAACAACCAGGCGGCCGAATTTGTGATCGGCCAGCAGAACAAGACAAGCTCTGGTCCGAGGGGGGCATCGAGCACGACATTTAGCGGATATTCATACGGCATCGCCTTCGATCAGGCGCACGGCAAGCTCTATATCGCCGATGGCGAGGGGAACCGGGTTCTCCGCTATCCGTATCCCGTGACAGGGGACATGCCGGTGGCCGATCTCGTCTTCGGCCAGACGAATATGACGTCGGCGTCGCAAGGGTGCAGCGCCACTGAGCTTGATTTCCCGAATGGGTGTGTCGTCTATAACGGGGACCTCTGGGTGGCAGATATGCACAACCACCGCCTTGTCAAATATCCCTCGGCATGGAGTGCATCGAGCAATGGTCCGGCGGCAACAGTCGTGCTCGGCCAACCCAATGATGTCTCAAATGCTTCCTCCTGTACCCAGACCGGTTTGTATCTTCCGAATCATGTCTGTTTCGACGGTTCGGGCAATCTCTGGGTGTCCGACCTTCTCAATTTTCGGGTGCTCGAATACGCGAACGCATCGGCAAAGGCAACGGGCGCACCTGCGGACAAGGTGCTCGGAGCGCCTGACTTCACGACAGTCAACGAAGCTCGCGTCGTGTCGCAAAAGGATTTTCCGTATCCGTACGGAGTGTGCAGCGACGGCACGACACTCTGGGTTGCCGAAGGATACGCTCATCGCGTGCTTCGGTTCGACAATGCAGCCTCGAAGTCGAATTATGCAAATGCGGATGGTGTGCTCGGAGCGGCAGATTATATTAAGCACAACCCGTCTGCATCGGCATCGACATTTAATTTTCCCGATGCGACGGCAATCGATGGCTCGGGCACTCTCTATGTCGGCGACTGCAGTAATTATCGGGTGATGATTTTCAAAAATGCCTACGCGAAGGCAAACGGGGCCGCGGCTGACTTTGTGCTCGGGGCGACCCGCCTCGATTTGGCAGGCTATTCAACTCCTACTTCGGCCTCAAGCGTTTCTGGTGTGTCTGGTATGGCCATCGACAACGCGACAGGGAAGCTGTTCGTCTCCGTCGCATTCGACAGCCGCGTCCTTATTTTCGCGAGCGTCGCGGGATCGCTGCCGGTAGAATTAGTCTCATTTGCTGCAAACGTCAACGGCTCTTCTGTTACGTTAGATTGGAAAACTGCAACTGAAGTGAACAACTACGGTTTTGACATCGAACGTAAGTCGGCAATCAATTGGAGTAAGGTCGGATTCATCGAAGGCCATGGCACTACGAACGCAGCACAGTCGTACAGCTATTCCGATAACAATGCAATCGGAAAAGTGTCGTATCGTTTGAAACAGATCGATCGCGATGGAAAATTTATATATTCAAAAGAAGTAGAGACGACAGTTGAGGCACCAACTGTATTTGCCCTGTTGCAGAATTATCCCAATCCTTTCAACCCGACAACCGTCATCGGCTATTCGATCGCATCGGCATCGCATGTGTCCCTGAAAGTGTTCGACCTGCTGGGCCGCGAAATCGCTGTTCTGGTTAACACTCAGATGGCGCCCGGATCGCATACCGCGCAGTTTGACGCCTCGCGTCTTTCCAGCGGAGTGTATTTCTACAAGCTAGATGTCGGGAGCTTTTCGGATGTGAAGCGGTTGAGTATCATGAAATAATACGGTAGGTGACGTTCAATGAAACCCGTCAGAATCATTGGCGGGTTTTTGTATGCACCTACGAAAATAGGGATCCCGTATTTAAGCCATACCTGAGTCTCAACCCCGCCGAAGGACCCGGAGTAAAGGGGACGGGCACTTGCGGATACGGGAGGAGCGGCGGTTCTGGATATTTTTTAATAATTTCTATTCTTCATAGATGGGAAAATGTACTTTGGCTGGGTTGCGATATAGATCTTAGAACCGCTTGCGTAATATCCACATTATTTCCTATAACGCTGGCGTGGCCTTTATTGTCGCGAAAAAGAAACGAATGAATTAACACCGATGATTTTTCAAACGTAGCATTCAAGCTACGATTGTTATAATGATGAAAAATATAGCACACTTTTTCTCGCAAGCCCTTCACGCTATTAGTAAATAGATACACCCTCATGCGACTTTTATAAAGATCAATCTTATCGCTTGATCAGTACCATGCAAGTCGTTATCACATTGTGATCTGCTTTACGGTTACCAAATTTTTATTTTGGTTTCCCTCCAAGCCGTTGACCGTCTACATTCCTTTATAAGACCTTCGATTTGTATCCTGCCGGTGATCAATACTACAATGGGGATAATTATCGCTTGGTTTGTCCGATAATGAGAATGATCATTTTTCGTGGATCGGTATTAGCTGATTCAAAATATCGGCTGCGGTAATGTTGGGGGTATTCCAAATGGCAGTAGGGGAAATTTCAAATTTCTTGATGATATCATCAATGCTGGAACTGCGAACAACGATAATGATCGTCCCAAAATAGCTTTGCAGAATCTCAGCAAGAGAATCTGCCCAACCATTTCCATCGAACTCAAGCGGACCGATTTCATCAATAATGACAACGTCGCATTTCCCGACCGCAGACTGCGACAGAGCAGTTCTGCCAAGCCGGAAAGCCTCGGGGAAAAACTTGAATGGTCCGGCTGTGATTCCCCAATCGGGAGCATCGGTTCGGCACAGTGGCACAACGGTGCCGGTTTCAATATTGAGAAGATCATATCCATACCGCGTCCCCTCTTTCCACAATCCTAGCTGCAAAATTCCGCCGGCAGTAATTTTGTTCACCGTTAATTCAGGAAGTAGTTCCAGCAGCAGACTCGTTTTACCGCTTCCTTTTTCTCCGCTCAAAATAAAGACGTTGGATGCCGGCAGTTGTTGTTTATAAATCTCATTTGTGTGGGAGAGGATCCTTGACAGCGAATCAATTGGATGCCGGAAGAATGTCTTTTCCTGCTGTAAGGAGTCTATAATGGATGGTAAAGCTCCGAAGGCCGCATCGATCGCAAGAGAAAAATTCTTCATGCGCCGCTTGAACAGATAATTCAATATTACGGGATTTCGCAGTTCAACGCTGATAGCAGTGAAAGTCGAAACAACAAAGACCGCCCGGAAGAACATCTGAAGGCCGATGAGGATACCTGTGGTCCGGTCTGCCAGCACGAATTCTCCAAGGACGATCCCGGCCAAGACCGAAACTGTTCCTATCTCAACCCAGAATATCCAACGGCGAAATTTATTGCGTACCTGTTGATAGTGGTAAAAGCAAAAGGGAATATAAAGAAGAAAAAACAACGATTGAAAAACAAGTCCGAACAAAAGAACAATTAGGTGAGCGGCAAGTAATAGTTCGGAGAAATGAATCCCGGCATCGTCCAGGAAGTTCGATCGTTGCACGGACCGTGGCATGTTGGATTGACCCGATTCGGAAATTATGGCGGCCCTTTTGCCTACTTTCATGCCGACAACGCCCGAAATGCCTCCCCAGATAAGGTTGATGCCAATAACGGCGGCAATGACATCGGCCGGACCAAGCGTAGTAGTCTTTACACTCTTCGATGCGAATTCCACTAATTTGCCGAATAATAACGCAACGTCCATTCCGTAGGTGAAAAGATATGCTATCGTTTTTTGAATGATCGGTGTTGTACAGGCAATAGCCCCTCCGATGATGTAACCGAATGCATTTGCTCCGAGCATTCTGATTGCAATCTCAACGATGAATGCTTCGGCTGCTATGCCGATCATAGGACCGAAGATCACTGCACTTGGTGAAACGGATTTCATAACGGCGCAGATGAGACCGGCTCTCCATACGATACCTCTCTCTTTCCATAAAGAATGTCCGGCGATCAGTAAAGCTATTCCCAATCCCGAAAGGATGGTGCCGGTGAATGGGAATGTCATGTTATGGAGAAAACTGCCTACCACGATCTCGAGTGAAGCCCATACGCTTCCGAGCAAGGCGGCTTTCTGCCAGCGTTGATGTATCGCAGATGCTTGGATCAAAAATGGTACTCGCTTTGTTGGTGTAAAATTGCAATGCTCAATATATGAATATCTAAGTAAGGTACAAATTCCTTTTACGGTACGCAGGAATATAGCGCGTTGAACTATAGATGGAATTTCCTTACATTCACTAATGCAGAATGTATTTTTGAATCAAAAAGATTATCACTATCCGCCGTCGCCGTTTGTTACCGGTCTGAAGTGTTTCGTCTGCGGAAATCAATTTGAGTACGGTAATATCCAAACCTGTCCGAAATGCGGTATCGAAGGCATTCTCGATGTTCAATACGATTACGATTCAATAAAAAAACTACTTACTGCGGCATCTCTTCAAACCCGAAAATTTAACCATTGGCGTTATAAAGAACTGCTTCCAATTCCGCAAGAAATCCAGCTCCCGCATTTACATGTCGGCTGGACTCCGGTGTATAATGTTCCGCGGCTTGCATCGCATCTTGGCATAAAAAAAATATTCATTAAAGATGATGGCCGGAATCCGACAAATTCATTCAAGGATCGTGCAAGTTCCATTGGGGTATTAAAAGCCATCGAGTTCGGATTTGATACGATCGCGTGTGCTTCAACAGGAAATGCCGCATCATCTCTGGCCGGTCTTTCAGCCGCCGTAGGTTTGCAAAGCTATATTTTCGTCCCGCAGCGCGCACCCGAACCGAAAATTACGCAGCTGTTGGTGTTTGGTGCCACGGTCCTGAAGGTGCAGGGAACGTATGAGAACGCATTCGATCTTTGCCGTGAAGCTTGTGAACAGTTCGGATGGTATAACCGTAATAGCGGAACGAATCCATTTTTAGTTGAAGGGAAGAAGACGGCAGGATTGGAAATTGCCGAACAATGTGCCGACGATATGCCTGATTGGGTGGTGGTTTCAGTTGGAGACGGTTGCACGATCGGCGGAATTGGGAAAGGTCTGCAGGAGATGAAACGGCTTGGTTTCATCGACCGTGTTCCTCGGCTGCTTGGTGTTCAGGCAGAAGGTGCAAAGGCTATGGTAAATGCATTCATGTCCGGCACCGATCTTGTTCCAACGGATACAAATACTATTGCAGACAGTATAGCGGTCGGCACCCCGCGTAATTGGCGTCGAGCGATTGAACAGATCAAACAGTCGCACGGAGAAATGATCACAGTTTCTGACGACGAAATTCTTGAAGCAATGAAAACCACCGCGCGCCTCGGCGGCGTGTTTGGTGAACCTGCGGGTGTAACGGCCGCGGCCGGATTGAAACGTGCTCTTGAGAAAAAAATTATTTTGCCGGATGAATCTGCGCTGGTAATGGTTACCGGTAACGGATTGAAAGATATTCAATCTGCAAAACAAGCGGTCGGAGATCCGATCAGTTTATCCCCCACACTGGAAGCATTAACGTCTATTCTTGCATCACGGAAGTTAAAATAGTCTTGAAGATCATTCTTAAAAATAGCGTTGTTTGCACTCTCTATCCTAGTATGATGGAAACGGTTGATCTGCGGATCAGCGATGGTATTATTGTTGAACGCGGAAAGGGTCTCGCATCTCACCCTGCCGAAAAAATAGTTGATCTTCGGGGAAAAATTGTTCTTCCCGGATGGGTGAATGCCCATACACATTTGTATTCATCTCTATCGCGCGGAA
The DNA here is from genome assembly GCA_903861125.1 of uncultured Ignavibacteriota bacterium. GTDB lineage: Bacteria > Bacteroidota > Ignavibacteria > UBA10030 > UBA8401 > UBA8401. Next base: position 7,819 of record CAIOTF010000040.1, on the reverse strand, counting down.
TGCCGCCGCCCAAAACCCCTCCGAAAAATTTTCTTGATATCCTGAAAAAAGTGTGGTGGAAACTGGATCGGGCACTTGATGAAGAAACGATTTATTATAGTGCACTCGTCGGTGCAATTGAGGCTGTTCAAAATGGTACGACAACCATCATCGATCATCACGCATCGCCGAATGCAATTAATGGTTCACTTGATATTATTAAAGAAGCAATGTCAAAGGTCGGATTACGGGGAGTATTGTGCTATGAGGTGACTGACCGCGGCGGAAAGAAGCGGCGCAATGAAGGCATAGCCGAGAACGACAGGTTCATCGCTGCGAACAGCAGCAATACATTGTTCCGCGGACTTGTCGGTGCACATGCATCATTTACCATGAGTGATGAGTCGCTTTCTCTGTGCGGCGAAGTGGCATCAACTCATCGAACCGGCGTTCACATTCATGTTGCAGAAGATTTGTGTGATGTTGCGGATGCCCGAAAAAAATATCATTGCAGCATTATTGACCGTCTTTCCCGTGCAAAGATTTTAACAAACAAATCAATTCTTGCTCATTGTATCCATCTATCGCAACGAGAGTACTCCCATCTGAATAAGACCAGAACATGGCTTGCACATAATCCCCGTTCAAATATGAATAATATGGTTGGTTATGCACCGGTCCATCTATTCAAAAATCGCGGCATGATAGGAACGGATGGCTTTCCTTCGGATATGATCGAAGAGGCAAAGATCGCTTTCTTCAAACGCCGGGATTCTCAACATAAGCAAAACATAGATTTCTCACGGCTGATTACGGGCGGACAGCAATGCGCATCGGAGATCTTCGGCGCGCAGATTGGAACACTGGCGAAAAATTCCGCAGCCGATCTGATCGTGTCGGATTATACTACGCCGACACCAATAACGGCAGAGAATCTCCTTGGTCATTATCTGTTTGGTATGCGCTCTGCCAATGTTGAATCTGTTATGGTCGGCGGGAAATGGGTCGTAAAAGACCGCACGGTTGCAGGAATGGATGTTGAAAAAATATATTCCGAAGCACAGGCAAAATCAAAAAAAATGTGGATCAAAATGATGGAGACGGTCCCATGACACCTTACAGCAGTTTGGCGGCACCGTCGCATTAAGCGATTATCCCGCTTCTAAAACAAAAAATATGGCAGAACTCTTTCCGATATCATTCCACACTCTTTTACGAAGAATGTATTACGAATACACGAAGACCAATGCGATCTTCGATCTGCCGTCACGAAAATTCTATTCTCCTGTTGCCGAAAGCAATCTAAAAGTAGTCTCCTGCGGAAATCCTGCTGCAAATCCCGTCGGCCCCGCTGCCGGACCCCATACTCAACTGGCGCAGAATATCGCTCTCTCTTGGCTTGCCGGTTCCCGAATCATCGAATTGAAGACCGTTCAAATAAAAGACCGGCTTGAAATTGCACGTCCCTGTATTGATATGGCAACGGTCGGCTATAATACGGAATGGTCGCAGGAACTGCGTCTTGAAGAATCGGCGAAAGAATATGTTAAAGCACGAATGATGGTGGAGATACTGAAGCATTGGCTCTTTCTTGATCTGCCAAATTCAAATTTCTGGCCGTCACAATTCGATACGATCTTCGATGTTAGTGTGGGGTACGATCTTGCGGGTCTCCGGTCTTCGCAAATGCGGTCATGGCTGCAAACAATGAAAGATGCCTCCGCGCTTATCGATGAACTGCGTGCAGAGATACCCGATGAATTCAAACAGTATCGTGACCTGCCGTTCAGCAAAAAAATATCGGACAGTATCACACTCTCCACGTTTCATGGAACGCCGGCTGATGAGATCGAACGGATTTGTGAATATTTATTAAGTGAGATGGGATTCCACGTTGTTGTTAAGATGAATCCGCCGATGCTCGGCAAAGATCGTCTTGAAAATCTGCTGTATCAAACACTTGGATACACGGATATAGTTGTAAATCCCAAAGCGTACGAGTTCAATATTCCCTTTGATGATGCGGTGGCAATGGTGAAACGTCTGCAAAACATTGCATCGCAAACCGGAAAAACAATCGGTGTGAAATTCGGCAATACGCTGGAAGTGGTGAACAACGGAAAATATCTTAAAGACAAGGTCCAATATCTTTCCGGACAGCCGCTTCATCTTCTGCATCTTTCCCTGGTAGATGATTGGCGGAAAATCTTCGGCGGAAGTTTTCCCGTTTCTTTTTCTGCCGGCGTTGATGCAAATAATTTTGCTGATTGTGTTTCCATTGGCCTGGTCCCCGTCACAACGTGTACTGATCTCCTCCGTCCGGGTGGCTATGGAAGATTGCCAAAATATCTGACCAATCTTGAGGAGGCGATGCGAACACTGGGTGCCAAAACGATTGATGACTTTATCATTCGTACGGCAAACAGTTCCGGATGTAAAAGTGAGAATGTTCAATCGGCGATTATTCATAACACAACAGTACTTGTCGCGAAAAGTACTGTAAATCCACGGTATCATTTTTCCAACAACAAAACTGCACCGCGGAAGATCGGAAGCACTCTGCAGTTATTCGATTGCATTAATTGCGATAAATGCATCCCGGTTTGTCCGAATGATGCAAATTTCTATTTTGAGACCGAACCGATTGAAATTGATTTCAATAATGTTGAAGTAACAGTTCACGGATGGAAGGAAATCGTTGGCGGTCATCTGTCAATAAAAGAAAGACATCAGATAGGCAATTATGCCGATGCATGCAATGAATGCGGCAATTGCGATGTGTTTTGTCCGGAAGATGGCGGACCATATATTGAAAAGCCGAGATTCTTTGGTTCTTTGGAATCGTTCAAAAAATGGAACATTTTGAGCGGATTTGTTTTGCAGTTCAATGGAAACAAGGCTATTCTTTATGGACGTTTCAATAGCCATGAATATGAATTGCATTACGATAAACAAGGCAGCAAAAGTGAATTCAGGTATAATGCGGTCCACGTAACACTACATCCTGAAACTAACAAAATTCTTGATGCCTCCGGTAATGCCCATTTAGTAATCGACATGCGGTATTATTATGTGATGAATTCTTTGCTGCATGGAATTATGAAAACAGACCGTGTTCATTTTGTGAATGCTCTTAAAAACATTAACCACGGATTTCACGGAAAGAGCACGGATTAGCACGGATAAAAACAACAGTGAAGATCTGTGCTTTTACAGTGTCTTTCTGTGGTGAATGCTCTTAAAAACATTAACCACGGATTTCACGGAAAGAACACGGATGAACACGGATAAAAACAACAGTGAAGATCTGTGCTTTTACTGTGTCTTTCTGGTGAATGCTCTTAAAAACATTCACCACGGATTTCACGGAAAGAACACGGATTAGCACGGATGAACACAACAGTGAAGCTCAGTGCTTTTACAGTGTCTTTCTGCGGTGAATGCTCTTAAAAATATTAACTACGGATTTCACGGAAAGAGCACGGATGAACACGGATGAAAAAAAATATCCATGCAAAGTTGAATAAAAAATTATGAATCCATTGCAATTTACATTGAACGGGAAAGAATTCGAAGCGGCGCTTGAAGAGAATATGTCTTTGATGGATGTTCTGCGCGAGCAGGCCGGACTGATCTCTCCGAAGAACGGTTGCGCACCGCAAGGTTCATGCGGCTGCTGCACTGTTATCGTTGATGGCAAGGCGGTCGCATCATGTGCGGTTCCTGCAAAAAATATGCAGGGGAAGAACGTTATAACACTCGAAGGACTTGACGAAAAAGAACGGAACATCTTTGCAAAGGCATTTGTACTCTCCGCCGGAACACAATGCGGATTCTGCACTCCCGGAATTGTGATGCGTGCAAAGAGTCTGCTCCAAAAGAATCCGACTCCAAGCAGGGAAGAGATCTCATTCGCTTTGAACAATCACATCTGCCGCTGTACCGGATATGTAAAGATCGTGGATGCGATTGAACTTGCCGCCAAGGCATTTAACGGAGTGCCGCTTCCCCAGCCGGATTATTCGGGGAAGATCGGCACAAGCCTTCCGAAAATGGACGGCGAAAAATTTGCGATGGGCGAACGTCCGTTTATCGATGACATTACAATGCCTGGAATGATGTACTCTGCATTTCTTTTCTCACCGCATCCACGGATCAGAATCAACAAGATAGATTCTTCGGATGCGGAACGGATTCCGGGTGTTATACGCGTAATCAAAGCCGGCGATGTTCCGGGGCAACGTAAACAAGGATTAATTTATCATGATTGGCCTCTGCTTCATGCTGAAGGGGAGATCACGCATTGCATCGGTGATATGCTTGCGATGGTTGTTGCGACCGATAATCGTACTGCCCGAAACGCAGTTGAAAAAATAAAACTAGAATACGAGATTCTTCCCGGCGTGTTCGATCCCGAAGAAGCACTGAATCCGGACGCTCCGCAAGTCCACGCGGACCACATAAATCTCCTTTCCAATTCAATCATCAAACGTGGCGATGTGGACTCGGCTTTGGTACACTCGGCATTTGTGGAAACCAGAACATTCGAAACGCAAGTGATTGAACATGCATTCCTTGAACCTGAAAGTGCCGTTGCCTTCCCAAAGGACGGTGTCATTGAAGTGCTGAGCCAGGGCCAAGGCGTGTTTGATGACCGGAAACAGATCGCATCGTTTTTAGGATTACCGGAAGAGAAAGTGAAAGTAACGCTCATTACCAATGGCGGTGCTTTTGGCGGAAAAGAAGACCTTAGCATACAAGCACACGTTGCGCTTGCATCACTGTTGGTCGGCAAACCGGTGAAAGCAACATTGACACGCGAAGAGAGCATCCGTCTTCATCCGAAACGCCATCCGATCAAAATGACATATACCGTTGGATGTGATGCGAATGGAAAATTGACGGCCGTTCGCGCCCGGATGATCGGCGATAAAGGGGCGTATGCATCCGTCGGAACAAAAGTGCTGGAACGGGCTGCAGGTCATGCATGCGGTCCGTATAATATTCTTCACTCCGATGTTGAAGCAAAAGCGGTCTATACAAACAATCTTCCGTGCGGTGCAATGCGCGGATTCGGTGCAAACCAGGCTTCGTTCGCCATTGAAGGAATGATGGATATCCTTGCGGAAAAAGTCGGGATCGATGGGTGGGAAATTCGATGGAGAAATGTTGTTGATGTCGGAGATACCTTCTGCACGGGACAAGTCTTTGAACGGGCTGTCGGAATCAAAAAAACATTGCTGGCGGTAAAGGATGTCTATTATTCATCGAAATATGTTGGCATCGGATGCGGAATAAAGAATGTCGGCATAGGAAACGGCATGCCGGAATACGGCCAGGCGATCGCAACAATTCATCCGGACGAAACGATCACCATTAACACTGGTTTCACTGAAATGGGACAAGGTTTTTGTACGGTGATGATTCAATTCTTCAGCGATGTGACCGGCGTTGATCCGAGAAATATCCGGGTGGACATCGACACAACGCAGCCGACACCGTGCGGAATGACAACAGCTTCGCGCGCAACCGTGCTTGGCGGCCGCGCCGTGATCAAAGCAGCGCAGGAAATGAAAAAAGATCTTGATGCCGGCAAAAAGATTTCGGATCTAACCGGTAAAAAATATTTTGGTGAAGTAGTTATTGATTACACGACGGCGCTCGAAGACACAACGAAAAAACCGATCACTCATATGACATTTGGTTTTGCAACGCAAGTCTGTATTCTTGATGAGAACGGACATCTAAAAAAGATCGTTGCAGCGCACGACGTCGGAAGGATCATAAACAGAAAATTGCTGGAAGGGCAGATGGAAGGGTCCATACATATGGGACTCGGCTATGCGCTCACCGAAGAGTTGAAGCTGAAGAACGGCGTTCCCGAATCATTCAAGTTCCGTTCCCTTGGGATATTGCGGGCTAAGGATATGCCGGAAACAAAAGTAATATTTGTTGAAGAACATGAATCCGAAGGACCGTTTGGTGCGAAAGGTGTCGGTGAGATCGGACTTGTGCCGACCGCAGGAGCCGTTGCCGGCGCACTATATAAATTCGACGGTATCCGCCGTTACAAACTGCCGATGAAAGATTCGCCGGCGGCAAAAAAGATTTCTCAATAAAACATTATTTGCAGTTTTTGAAATATTAATTATGAAAGGGATACAATGCAACAGGCATTTCAAACAAAGTTCAACACGCTGAGCAGCCTCAAGACGAATATGTTCAATAAAGATTTTCTTCTTACCTGGGACCGGTCGGAGGATGAAATAAAAGCGGTCTTGACGGTTGCACAATTATTGAAGGATATGCATAAAGCAGGCAAGTCGATCCGTACATTCGATACTGGTCTCGCAATATCGATCTTCCGCGACAACTCTACGCGCACACGATTCAGTTATGCATCGGCAGCCAATGCGCTTGGTCTCGGTCTTTCCGAGCTTGACGAAGAAAAATCGCAGATCGCACATGGTGAAACGGTCCGTGAAACTGCAAATATGATCTCGTTCCTTGCAGAAGTGATCGGAATCCGTGACGATATGTTTCTTGGGGAAGGCCATACGTATATGCGCGAATTCGGTTCCGCTATACAGGAAGGATATGAGAATGGGATACTTCATCAGCGGCCCACAGTTGTCAATCTGCAATGCGACATTGATCATCCGACGCAGGCTCTTGCGGACCTGATGCAGTTGAAGAATACTTTCGGTTCGCTGGAGAATCTTCGCGGCAAGAAAATTGCCATGACGTGGGCATATTCACCAAGCTATGGCAAACCGCTTTCGGTTCCGCAGGGAGTTATTGGTCTGATGTCACGCTTCGGCATGGATGTTTCTCTTGCATATCCCGAAGGATATGGTTTGATTCCCGATGTGATCGAGCAAGCAAAGAAACAATCCGTGCAGTCCGGTGGAAAATTTGAGATCGTCAATAGTATGGATGCTGCGTTCAGTAATGCCGACATCGTCTATCCGAAATCGTGGGCACCGTTCAATGTTATGCAGCGCAGAACAGTATTATTGAACAGCAATGATAAACCGGGATTGAAAGATCTTGAGAAAGAATGTCTTGCCAACAACGCGAAGTTCAAAAATTGGGAATGTGATGAGAAGAAAATGAAATTGACGAAAAAAGGTGAAGCATTGTATATGCATTGCCTTCCGGCGGATATTTCGGGTGTGAGCTGCGCAGAAGGGGAAGTTGCGAAGGATGTTTTTGAAAAATATCGTTTGGCTACGTACGCGGAAGCCGGTTATAAACCCTTCGTGATCGCAGCACTGATGTTCCTGACCCGTATGGAAAATCCGACGGAAAAGATGAAACAATTACTTGAAAACAACAGCGGGAGAAGATAAAACATTAACCACGGATTTCGCGGAAAGAGCACGGATGAACACGGATAAAACAACAGTGAAGATCCGTGCCTTTACAGTGTTTTTCTGTGGTGAATGCTCTTAAAAATATTAACCACTGATTTCGCGGAAAGAACACGGATGAACACGGAAAAAACAACAGTGAAGATTAGTGCCTTTACAGTGTTTTTCTGTGGTGAATGCTCTTAAAACATTAACCACTGATTTCGCGGAAAGAACACGGATGAACACGGAAAAAAACAACAGTGAAGATCCGTAACTTTACAGTGTCTTTCTGTGGTGCATGCTCTTAAAACATTAACCACGGATTTCGCGGAAAGAGCACGGATTAACACGGATAAAACAACAGTGAAGATTAGTGCCTTTACAGTATTTTTCTGTGGTGAATGCTCTTAAAAATATTAACCACTGATTTCGCGGAAAGAACACGGATGAACACGGAAAAAACAACAGTGAAGATTAGTGCCTTT
>CAIOTF010000039.1 GCA_903861125.1 uncultured Ignavibacteriota bacterium | reverse complement strand
TCCATTAAGATCCTGCAATAAGCCCACATAATTTCCGCCGCCCGTGAGCGCCTTTGGTGCATTTGCCATCGGCTTTGCGATGACCGTCTCTTCTCCAGGATAGTTGCTTCCCCATGCACTGCTTGCTGTGCCAGATTCAAACGTCTCTGAAAAGATTACCGTTTGAGCTGCGAGAATTTGAAATGCGCCAATCAGCAAAACCACGGCAAACGATTTCGAAATTGAGAAAAAAATCTTCATACAATACCTCGTAGATTAATGAATAAATAGTAGATTAGAGTGAAAATTTATTTTTTTGACGTAAGTTTTTTTGAGAAATAGGATTGATTCAAAGAAAAACAGTTCAATTCAGAAACAAGACTAAATTATATTATTTCAAAATTTTATAAATATTCCTAAAAGCTTTTTTTAAGACTCAAAAACTTGAAACAATGTGTTAATCTTATATGAAGATGAATAATTTTGGTAGGGTTTGTTTTTTACACGTAAAAATGTATGCTTTCTCTTAATAAAGAGCAACATATAATTGTTAAGGAAAAACTTTTTTCTTAACAAAGATTGAATATCGGACAAATTTGTATGATATTGGTCTACAATGGTTTCCCGTCCACCATATTAGATTCAGCGGTAGTGAAGATGAATATTTATGAATATTCCTGTCGCCGGCCTTATTAGCATTAATAATTTTCAGATGATCAACATTCACTATACCAGGAATGGTAGAGAATGGAAAATAACACAATACAATTTCCCTAAATAGGTATTCTACAATAGGATGCCATTGTATCAATCTCGCTTCAATTCAATTTTGGATTTTCGAATTTTTTCGCGCAAAATAGTATCTACGGTTATTAATAACTTAGGAAGTTCAATACAATGGAAAATTCTACAGAACTGAAGAAAGAAGACATACTTGCAGCATTAAAAGACGTATTCGATCCGGAAATACCTGTCAGTATTGTGGATCTTGGGCTGGTCTACGATGTAAAGATCATCGATGACTGGGTCGGAGTTAAAATGACGCTAACATCTCAAGGTTGCGGTCTGTCTACTCAGATCGCAAACAATGTCCGAGAGAAAGTTGCATCATTGCCCGGCGTAGCCGAAGCAGATGTGAGAATCGTATGGCATCCTGTCTGGAATCCATCAATGATGAGCGAAGAAGCAAAAAAGAAAGTTCATTTTCCCGGATAATACAATATGGATGCACAATTGCACCCATAAAATATTTTTCCTCAACAATCAAACTGCTAAATTCATTTTTAACGGTAATCTTGTAAAAATTACCCATTTCTACTGCTTGCTTTCCTCCCCTCTCTTCTTTACCTTTTTACAATAGATCACCACAAAATTCGACATCGAAGATCATCTCTCCACACTTTTTCGACGATATATTACATCACAAAATTAACAGTACCGGCCGAATCATATGAAGATTCCTAATATTATGTCCTTGTTTTTTACGCTGCCGCCCAAAAAGCGAATATTGTACGGCTCACTCACCGCACTGATCGGCATCATAATATTTTTTTTTCTCATGCGCACCCGAAGCAGTACCTCCAATGAAATTATAGTCTTACCGACAAAAGGAGAATTTACTATTTCAATTACAACCACAGGCGAATTGCAGGCGAAAAATTCCATCGAAATAAAAGGTCCGGAACAAGCCCGAGCAGCAGGAATCTGGCAGATGAAAATTTCCAATCTCATAGCTGAAGGGACGGTGGTGAAAAAGGGTGAATTCGTTGCAGAACTTGACAAAGCGGAGATTGCAAACAGATTGAAAGAATCCGAACTCTCCGTACAGAAATTGGACGCACAATTCACTCAAACGATACTTGACAGCACACTTGTTCTTTCTCAAGCACGTGATGAACTGGTAAATTTGATTTTCGTACTTGAAGAAAAAAAAATCCTCCTCGAACAGTCGACATACGAAGCTCCGGCAGTAAAACGCCAGGCCCAGATAGATTATAACCGTGCAGAACGGACGATCGCACAAGCAAAGAAAAATTACATCACAAGGACGAAACAGTCGATAGCTAAAATTCAGGCTGTTGAAGCTGATCTGTTAAAAGAACGTCAGAAAATGGAGGTCATGGTTACGGTGCTGACACAATTCACGATTCTTGCACCTGCGGACGGAATGGTTGTTTATGCACGCGAATGGAACGGCAAGAAGAAAATAGTGGGAGCTATGGTGAGTCCGTGGGAACCAACGGTAGCGACACTTCCGGACCTTACCATGATGGAATCCATTACGTATGTAAATGAAGTGGATATTCAAAAGATCGCCGTGGGGCAGGAAGTAACATTGAGATTAGACGCCGATCCGAATAAAAAATTATCCGGCAGCGTAACACAAGTGGCCAACATAGGCGAGCAGCGTCCTAATTCCGATTCAAAAGTATTTGAGGTGCGGATCCTCATCAATGACCGCGATACAACGCTGCGCCCTGCAATGACCACATCAAATGAAATACGAGTTGCGAGGATTTTGCATGCACTCTCTATACCCCTTGAGGCAGTCCATACTCAAGACACGGTCACCTACGTGTATTTGAAAAACGGCGGTATCATTAAACAGGAAGTAAAACTCGGCCTTCAAAACGATAATGCAGCCATTGTCTTACAGGGTTTAACAGAAAAAGATGAAGTCTATCTTTCTCCTCCGCCGGATGCCGCAACTATTAAATTCCATTCGCTGAAAGTAACGTTATAATGAAGAAAGGTTTCCTTTCTCTGCTCCAGACGATACAGCCGTCACGTGCGCTCGTCAGCAATGTGCTGACGGCATTCGAGGCAATTAAACGCAATAAACTCAGGTCAGGTCTCACCTCACTCGGAATTGTCTTCGGTGTTGCTTCGGTCATCTCGATGCTTGCCATCGGCCGGGGTGCACAGCAGGAGATCCTCGATCAGATGAAACTGCTGGGAACGAACAACATCATCATTACTCCGATTATTGAGCAGGAAGAAGGAAAAGTTGATGAAGATGTGAATCAAAAACAAAATGAAAGAAAGAAATTTTCTCCCGGACTGACGCTGCAGGACAGTAAAAGTATCGTTGAAACACTGCCGGGTGTTGAGTCGGTCAGTCCTGAAATTGTTCTGGAAACTATTGCACTGCGCCAGGGTCTGAAGCGGTCAACAAAACTGGTGGGAGTCGATTCAACATTTTTCATGCATTCGGACTACACACTGGAAAAAGGTTCCTACTTTTCCCAAACACACCTGGACCGTTCCCTTCCGGTTGCAATTATCGGATACGGTATCAAAACAAAATTTTTCACACGGGAAGATCCAATCGGTAAGCAGATCAAATGCGGAAAATTGTGGCTTACCGTGATCGGTGTAATGAGCGAACGGAATGTATCAAAACAAAACATACAACATCTCGGATTGCGTGACTATAATTTTGATATCTATGCACCGGTTAATACCGTTCTGCTGCGTTACAAAAACCGCTCACTCGTGACGCGACGCGACATACAGAATACAGCGCGCGAAGGTAATACCGACAATACAATTACAGAACAGAAAAAGGCGGTGAATTATCATCAGGTAGACCGCATGGTCGTACGAATAAAAAATACCGAGCAAATCCGCTCACTTGCCGAGATTATCAGCCGAATGCTGCAGCGCCGCCATAACGGAATGATCGATTTTTCAGTTACGGTGCCTGAAGAATTGTTAAAGCAAGAACAAAGGACTAAAGAGATTTTCAATATTGTACTGGGAGCCATTGCTTCTATTTCTCTCATTGTGGGCGGCATCGGGATTATGAACATCATGCTTGCCTCAGTGATGGAACGAACCAAAGAGATCGGTATCCGGCGCGCTGTGGGAGCAACACGAAGTGACATTACGATGCAATTCCTTTCTGAAGCGACAACAATCAGCGTTACCGGCGGCATCGTCGGGATCCTTTTGGGATTTGCGATCAGCATCGTCATTGAATATACGGCCGATATTCATACGATCGTCTCGTTCGTCTCCATTATTATTTCATTTGCGATTTCGATCACCATTGGTATTGCATTCGGATACTTCCCTGCAAAAAGGGCAGCCGAACAGGATGTTATTCATTCACTGCGCTATGAATAATACAGACGCTGAAATAGTTCGTAGAGTTGTAACGGAAATAATACCAAAATATAATTGAGAGCAAATAGTTTGGAAAACAAATGAAACCGAGTTTTTGCTATGAATAAATTTATAGAGAATAAAATTTTTTTTATTTCGATTTTTATTTTTTCTTTTCTACGTGCACAGGATGCATCGGATACGCTGACGTTGTCATTGGGCGAAAGCATCCGTATGGGCCAGGAAAATGGTCCCCTTTCGACCATGGCTCGGAAGGCATACGAAAATAAAAAACACCATTACAAAGCATTTACTGCAGGATTCCTTCCACAGCTAACATTGCAAGCCGACGCGCCGCAATTCATCAGGACAATCAACAGCATAACACAACCGGACGGCAGCAGCGCATTTTTATTACAGCGGCAGGCACAATCTTCTCTGTCGCTGGCCCTTATGCAGCGGCTTCCGTGGACGAATACAGAGATCTCCGTCTATTCACGAATGAACAGACTTGATAATCTCGAAACGAAATCCGCAGTCTACCGTTCTTCGCCGTTGACTCTGTCCGTCCGACAGTCTTTGTTTTCAATAAACACTACTGCATGGAGTACAGAACTGGAATATCTGTCATATCAATCCTCACACCGCGAATTTGTCGAAGCAATGGAAGATGCCGCTATCGATATTACCAGCAAGTTCTTCGGATTCTATTTGGCATCGATGAACGTGAACAATGCTCAACTTAATCTTGCCATTAATGATACGCTCTTTGTCATGTCGAAAGGGCGGTTCAATGTCGGGAAAATCGCGGAGAACGACCTGCTACAAAGCGAACTTGCATTTCTGAATGCGAGAACGCAATACGAAAGCGCAATTATTGAATATGACCGGGCACTGCACAATTTTCGTCATGCAATCGGTGTCACCGATGAACGGCCGATCCATGTTCAGCCGAACGAAACTCCGGTGTTCATCGAAGTAGATCCGGTAAAAGCACTCGCCTATGCACTTCAATACCGAAGTGATGTACTGAATTTTGAAGTCCAAAAAATCACAGCGGAACGGAATGTACGGCAGACTGAGTCAAATAACTCATTCTCAATGTCCGTCTTTGCGAATATCGGTTTGAATCAAAAGGCTAACACATTCGGCGATGCGTATATTAATTTGCTCGATCAGCAGGAATTCAGTGTTCAGGTACAAATTCCTTTATACGGATTCGGTTCCGGAAGCCACGCAATAGAATCAGCCGAAGCTGAACGATCACGCGTGGAATCTTCCGTAGAATCTCAACAGTTCTCATTTAAACAGGATATTCTTTATCAAGTGCAGCGGTTCCGTCAGCTTCAGACTCAAGTAGCTCTTTCCGGGAAAGCTGATACGGTAGCCCAGCGCAGATTCGATGTGGCACGGGAGCGGTTCACGATCGGCAAGATCGATGTACCGAATCTTTTTCTTGCCCAATCCGAAAAGGATGCAGCATACCGTGCACGAATCCAGACGCTTTCGGATTATTGGACAACATTGTACCGGCTGCGCCGTCTTACATTGTATGATTTTCCGAATAATCAGCCTCTTGTATTAGTCGATGAGGGAAAATAATACCGGATTGTGATATTTTTTTTCAACCAAACTTTTTCATTCACATCAACGAGCGGACACTTATGAAACAAAATGAATTCCAAACCGCAGAAATATTTATTCTGAGCAATTCAATTGATTATGCGCCGGGTTCCGTTGTCAGTAAAATGGTGATCAAAAAACCGACGGGGAATGTAACGCTTTTTGCTTTTGATGCCGGTGAAGAATTAAGCGAACACACATCGCCTTTTGATGCCCTGGTTCAGGTGCTTGACGGAAAAGCTGAAATATTACTTTCCGGCACATCGTCAATACTCCATGCAGGTGAATCGATCATTTTACCGGGAAATGTTCCTCATGCCGTGAAAGCGCACGAGCGGTTCAAGATGCTTCTTACGATGATCAAATAACAAATGGATGAAAACATTCCCTCTTGATTTCAGTTCTGCAACGCTCTACATTAAAGTGAATTTTAACTCAAAGGATTTTTATGAACATTAATGCAGTTATCCTCGGTGCTACAGGGATGGTCGGCGAAGGTGTCCTCCATGTATCGCTGAACAATCCGAATGTCGAATCCGTACTTGTAATTGGGAGAAAATCATGCGGTGTTCAGCATCCAAAACTGAAAGAATTGATCCACACTGATTTTTTTGATCTTTCATGCATCGAGAATCCTTTGAAAGGATTTAATGCATGCTACTTCTGCCTCGGCGTTTCTTCATTGGGAATGAATGAACATGATTACACCAGAACCACCTACGAATTAACAATGCATGTTGCAGCTACACTCGTCAGACTAAATCCTGAAATGACCTTCTGCTATGTATCGGGTGAAGGAACAGACAGTTCAGAACATGGCCGAACGATGTGGGCCCGTGTGAAAGGAAAGACCGAAAACGACCTGACGAAACTGCCCTTTAAGGCTGTCTACAATTTCCGCCCCGGATTTATCAGGCCGATTAAAGGAATGAAGCGAACACTTACATTTGCAAAGCCATTAGGTGCACTGTATCCTGTTCTTAAAACTCTCCTCCCTTCCCATGTCTGCACTCTTGAAGACCTCGGCAATGCAATAATCGCGGTAACAATCAAAGGATACGCAAAACGAATAATCGGCAACAAAGATATTGGATTGCTCGGACGATAATAAAGAATGGAAACATCTTCCCCTTTGAACCGAAAAGAAAAAATAGTTCCTATTGAAAAAACCGGGTTGCATCCCCGTAATAGAAATAATAAAAGATACGATTTCGCATCTCTGGTCGAATTGTATCCGGAACTGAAGCAATTCGTTTTCGTCAATACATACAAACGTGAGACTATCAATTTTGCGCGTCCCGAAGCGGTCCGGACGCTCAACCGTATTTTACTGCGGCATTTTTATGGAATTTCCTACTGGGATATTCCTGAACACTATCTCTGCCCACCCATTCCAGGGCGCGCGGACTATATTCACCATTGCGCCGATCTTTTAGCATCCGTTAATAACAATGTCATTCCTCACGGTAGATCCATTTCTGTTCTTGATACCGGTGTCGGCGCAAATTGCATCTACCCGCTCATTGGCTTTACGGAATACGGCTGGCGCTTTGCCGGTTCCGAAATAGATCCTGTTGCAATTTCATCCGCCGGCAAGATTATTGAACTCAATTCTTTCCCGACAAATAGCATCGAGATCCGCCGCCAACAAGATATGGGACATATTTTTTTTGGAATATTCCGACCGGAAGACAGATTCGACTTCACAATATGCAATCCCCCTTTCCATTCTTCATTAGATCAGGCTGAAGCCGGTACACGACGGAAGTGGAAAAATCTGGGAATATCAAAAGAAAAAAAAATGCCGCTCAATTTCGGTGGACAAAGCAATGAATTGTGGTGTGTCGGCGGTGAAGAAGCATTCGTCACTAAAATGATAAAAGAAAGCGCCGAGTATGCTCATCAAGTATTTTGGTATTCTACACTTGTTTCAAAACAATCCAATCTTCCGTCAATCTATGAGGAACTGAAGAGTGTGAATGCTCTGGAAGTCAGAACAATTGAAATGGCGCAGGGACAAAAGAAAAGCCGTTTTGTTGTCTGGACATTCCTTGAAGCTGAAAAACAAAAAGAATGGCGATTAAAACGGTGGGCCAATCTATAGCACTATTATCATGATTTTTTTTCATGACAGCACCCTAAGGTTTGAATTTTGCGAGATCATAAACCCCTTACGGCAAAAACAACCTTACTTCACTCAAATTTTTGTCTTCCCGGCATTATTTAACGTCTTGACAAGGAAATGACGATATTTTTCGCCATTTTGTATTAGAAACCGAGCGATTAAAGAGAGCCTTTGCGCCGAAATACACCAAGTGAATATTTTTTTCCACCTTATTCACTGCATACAGAAGATACATGCCTTTCAAAACCTTACACATCATCGAACCAATCCTAAAAGCATTAACTGAAGAAGGCTACAATACACCAACGCCTATCCAATCGAAAGCAATTCCGATAGTATTACAAGGAACCGACCTGCTCGGCTGCGCCCAAACCGGAACAGGAAAAACGGCGGCATTCGCAATACCTATCCTTCAATTATTATCCGGCCATAAACCAATTGATAATAGAAAGAAGATCCGCAGTTTGATCGTTACACCAACACGCGAACTGGCGATCCAGATCAATGAAAGCTTCAAGGCGTACGGCAGACACACAGGTTTGACCTCAACGGTGATCTTTGGCGGTGTCGGTCAGCAGGCGCAGACAAATGCATTGCAGCGCGGCGTGGATATTTTGGTAGCTACTCCGGGCAGACTGCTCGATCTTATGAATCAGAAATATATTTCATTAAAGGATATTCAGATCTTTGTTCTCGATGAAGCAGACCGCATGCTTGACATGGGATTCATCCATGATGTGAAAAAAATATTACATGCTCTTCCACAAAAACGGCAATCATTGTTTTTTTCAGCTACGATGCCGGCTGAGATTGTTAAACTCTCTGGTACAATTCTCCACAACCCTATAAAAGTTTCGATCACACCCGAGTCATTGACTGTTGACGTTATCAACCAGCATATCCTTTTTGTCGATAAAGGGAATAAGAATGCGCTGTTAATGCACCTCCTGAAAGATACAAAAATCAAAACAGCGCTGGTCTTTACCCGGACAAAGCATGGTGCCGACAAAGTTGTAAAAGTGCTGTTGAAGAACCATGTGAAAGCAGAAGCGATACATGGAAATAAAGCTCAGAATGCGCGCCAGCGTGCTTTGGCAAATTTTAAGACGCAAACTACACGCGTCCTTGTTGCGACAGATATTGCTGCCCGTGGGATCGACGTGGATGATATGGAATTCGTAATCAATTATGAAATGCCGAATATCCCTGAAACCTATGTTCACCGAATCGGAAGGACAGGAAGAGCAGGAGCAAAAGGAACAGCGTATTCATTCTGCGATGCTGAAGAGAAAGAATATCTGCGCGACATTGAGAAACTGATCGGCAAAAAAATACCGGTCACGGAGCACCACCCCTTCCCGTTGCAGGATCACAATCCAGTAAAAGCACCAAAACAGCCGCAGCACAGACAACAGCGGTCTGCACATCCACACCGTACCGGGCATTCCACACCGAAAGCTACCGGTTCCGGCGGCGGTGAAAAGAAAAAATGGTTTGGAAGATCACGATCCGGTAAATAATCACCTAAAAACCATCATTACTACTTAGGATTGTATTTTACAGTACTTTCGTCAATCCTTAACGGAGCAATTACCCGCCGAGTCATAGTAGAAGGATAGTCACATTTTTTTCAATTGATCTGTAATCAATTCTTGACTTCCTGTATCCGCTTTTCTACATTCGTCTGAGAACTTATTCACTAACCAGGGGGAACTATTTATGAAAGTAAAAGATATTTTAAATTCCAAAGGGAGGAAAATATTCACCGTTGCAGAGCAGGATTCTGTCAACACTGCTGTTGCGGCACTGGCAGCAAATAGAGTAGGTTTTCTTATCGTTATGAGCATAAATGGTACCGTTGCTGGAGTGATCTCCGAACGTGATATTGTCCATCGATGCATGATTTTGAAAATAGATCCTGAGCAGTTGAAGGCGTGCGATATTATGACGCCAAAAGTAAGTCTTATCACTGCCTCAGAAGAGGATGAGATCGAAACGATCATGACCACTATGACGGAAAAAAAGGTTAGGCATATTCCGGTCTTTCAAGGAGAAACAGTGACAGGTTTGATCTCAATCGGAGATGTTATAAAGTTTATTCTTGAAGAAAAAAATGATGCAATAAAATCACTGATGGATTACGTATCACGCTAGGATGCGTCATTCTTTGCAGCAATCCATCGTCTTTTCTTGAGTTGTTGTTTGCACCACCTTGGGGCTGAGAAGGGGTATTCCAAGATTCATCCCGCGCAGAATTAGAATTATCGCAATCACGATGCTTATACCAGGTATTATGCGTGTGATAATTGAACGGAATCGTACGGAAATAAGTTTTCCGGTCAGTGATACAGCCACAAGAGCAGGTGCCGTACCAATTCCAAAGATGATCATGAATAATGCACTTTGCCGAATATCGGCGACGACCGTTGCGCCAATAAGTGCGGTATACACAAGGCCGCACGGCAACAATCCATTAACCATACCCATTAGAAACAAGGCTGTTCTTCCCCGTTTTTTCATTAACGCAGAAAAAGTCTCCTTGACAAAACCATAGAGATATTTCAAAGGGGAAAACTTTTCTATTTTTGACTTCAATCCTAATGGTATCGCAATTGTTATCAACAGTGTAACACCAAGAACAATTGAGATATTCTGCTGAAGGTCCATGATAACACTTTTCCCGGCAAATCCCAGCACTGCTCCTAACACGCCATATGTAACGGCTTTCCCGGCATTATATAACACTCTTTCACCAATAAACGTCCAGCGGGACACAGCATTACTCGGCACGGCAAGCACAAGAGGACCGCACATACCGATGCAATGCATACTTCCAAGAAGACCAAGTGTCAATGCGGCAAGAAGATCCATTTGTTTATTGAATAATAATCGGCAGTTCAGAATAGAATTGCTGAGATCCTGCATTCCAGAATATTTTTGCACGCCATAATCCCCTGGAAAACATAGACGTCTCAAATGCCTGGGAATACGAAGTATCTATTTTAATGTCACTCTTGAAGTCACCGCTCTTATCGGAAGGTCTGAAAAAATATATTGTTCCTGAATAATTGTCTTTTTTGTCGATATTTGGAAATCGCAAAACCACTGTTGAGGAAACGAATTCCATCCCAACGGGCTGCTCCAAAGCGTTTGACCTTTTCATCAACTCGATTTGGTTTTGATATTTCAGTTCTTTCTCATAATAATCATCTGTGACAAGTTCAACTCTTGTTGTCATCGATATGTAGACCATAAAAAATGTACCAACAGCAAACAGAATAAAACTTACGACGATCCAGAATCCCCAATTCATCTTTATCTTCATTTTTCTCTCCTCTCATCATCATGTTCTTTTTCGTCGTGTTTTGTCTTCTTCTCAACAGGACCTAAAAACGATGTGCTGATACGCTGTATCTCTTTACCATTGGAATAGACAGCGAACAGAAGCGGGGTATTCATTGCGGTGATAGATTTTTTGTCAAGCATAACAAACATTTTTGTTAACGCCGCTTCCTGAGGAGGAACGCTTTTATTATCTCCAAGGATCTTAATTTCACCTTTGATATTCAGTAATTTTACCTGGATATCCCGTTGCACAAATGTCTTGTTCAGTACTTTCATATCGTACAGATTGCTTACCTGATCATTCTGCTGTTCCTGGTAAAACATTCCCGGTGACCGTAATATTGTCACATCAATTTCGGAACGCGTCATTAAAAAAAACGTCAGCAGCGTAAGCAAGAGAACTTGAACGACCGAATATCCGATCACTCGTGTCGTAAAGATCTTACGGATCTGCGTCTTGATACCGTTCAGCGAATCATAACGGATCAAACCCCTCGGTTTATTTATTTTGTCCATGACTGTATCGCAAGCATCGATACAGGCCGTGCAATTCACACATTCCAGTTGAGTTCCGTTACGTATATCAATGCCCGTTGGACAAACGACAACGCATTCGTTGCAATCGATACAATCGCCGGATGCTCTCACTTCATTCCGCTTCATTTTCCCACGGGGTTCTCCACGAAGATAGTCGTATGCTATAACGATGGAATTTGGATCGAGGAGCACACCCTGCAATCTGCCATATGGACAAACAAGAATGCAGGCTTGTTCACGGAACCAAATAAAGATCCAATAGAACAGACCTGTGAACAACATCATGGCGGTAAAGCCGGCGAAGTGGCTGTCGACCGGTTCAGTGACGATTTTCTTTAACGGTTCGATTCCGATAACCCATGCCAGAAGCATGTTTGCGGTAAGGAAAGAAATTAAAAAATAGACGAGATACTTTGTGCTCTTTTTTAGAGTTTTTTCTCCGGTCCATCCGGATTCATTAAGACGGCGCTGATCTTTATGATCTCCTTCAATCCAATAGTCTATCTTCCTAAAAACCGATTCCAGAAACACGGTTTGCGGGCAAATCCATCCGCAGAACAGCCGACCAAAAATTGCGGTAAAGAGGAAAATGAAGACGATGGTAGTGATCATCGAAAGACCGAGGAGAAAAAAATCATGCGGTCCAAACGCAAATCCAAACAGGATAAACTGTCGATTGATAATATCGAACAGCATAAACGGATGACCGTCGACGGTCACAAATGGTGTTCCAAACAGAATAAGAAGAAGAACCGCGCTGAACGCGTTACGGGCGTTTGTGAATCTGCCTTTCGGTTCTTTAGGATATACCCATTTTCGTTTACCGCTTTTCTCCACAATTCCAAGCGAATCACGGAATGATTCGCCTGGATCGTTCTCAGCATTTGATTCAGACATTGATTATCACAATGATTTCTTTTGGACACTGTCCTTCGCTGTTGCAACAGGTTCAACATATAATTGACCGTCCGGAGCTTTTCCTCCCGGAGGATTCGTGCCCTGAAGTGACAAAACGTAACTCCCCAGGTTTTGAATTTGTTTTTGGGAAAACACAAGTTCCCAACTAATCATCCCTTTCCCGGGAACGCCTTTTTTGATTGTTGTATAGACATTCTTGATCCCTCCACCATGGATCCAATATTGATCGGTCAAATTCGGTCCAATGATGCCGCCTGCCTGCGGTCCATGACAAGAGATACAGAATTTATGGAAATTCTCATCCCCGTCTTTTAATGACTCTGCATCTTTAAGGGCTACAAGCGCATTTTCGTTGACCGTACCGCCCGACGCCAGCATGATCTTCTTCTGTAAATTTGCGGCAACAATCTCGTCCATATATTCATCAGCGGAAAGCTTAGACATTCCGACAACGTGGTAATCAATCAGATAGACGAATGCAAAGACCACCGTCAAGCCGAACAAATAATTGAACCATGGCGGTATGCGGTTGTCCAACTCCTTGATATCGTCATAAACATGACCGACATCTACGGCAACTTCACTTGGAGGAGGTATGATATAGTTTTTGATCTTGTAATACAGATTTGCCATCGGATCAACATTCGCATTCATCACGCCAATAATATACATCAGCGTTGCTATGACAAAAATGATGAATGAAACAGCAAAGATCACAGCAAGTTCTGCCGCCGGATCCTTCACCTGAGAATATGCAGGGATCGATCCGATCAACACCAGGAACAATAAACGGGAGAATACATTATTCTTTTTCATAGTGATTGTTTCCTATCCTCAACAGTTTCCGTTGAATCATTGAGAGGCATTTCGCCCATATAGTTCAGAAAATTTTTATCTAATTTGAAGACCCATACTGTAACGATGACAAAAAATGGAATAAAAATAAAAAGTGAAATAAGCGGATAAACCGATATTCCGTCGATAGCACTGAGATAAGTTGATATCATAGTCTCCTCACTTTCCTGCCGCTTTAATGTCGGTTCCTAAACGCTGTAAATATGCTATCAAGGCAATAATCTCTTTGCCAGACTCAGCGGGGACCTTGTTCCTCTGCAGATCAGCGGAAATCGAATCTGCCTGCTGCCGAAGAATATCATTTGCAGTATTCTCAAATCCTTTCGGATACGGCACGCCTAAAGTCTGCATCGTTCTAATTTTTGCCGGTGTTGAAGAAGTGTCTAAGTCCTGTGTTAACAGCCAGGAATAAGACGGCATAATCGAACCGGGAGACATTGTTCTTGGATTTTCCATGTGCAGGTAGTGCCAAAGATTTGGATATTTTCCACCTTCCCGCTGAAGATCCGGACCCGTACGCCGTGATCCCCATAAGAACGGATGATCATAAACAAATTCTCCTGCTTTAGAATATTCTCCATACCGTTCAGTTTCAGAACGGAACGGCCGGATCATCTGTGAATGACAATTATTGCATCCTTCACGGATATAGAGATCTCGTCCCTGCAATTCCAAAGGCGTATACGGCTTTACACTCGCAATGGTAGGAATATTTGATTTCACCAAGAACGTCGGAATCAATTCTATGATCCCTCCAATGAGAATGGCAACAGTTGCAAGCAACGCAAACTGAATTGGTTTTTTCTCAAGCCAGCGATGTTTCGTTTCCGAAGGCTGATTCACATCTTTTTGAAGTGCCGGAGCTTCAGCATCTTCATTTGCCAAGAATGATCCCTGTTTAGCCGTTTTCACAAGATTATAAATCATCACCAGACCACCGGTAAGATATATTAATCCGCCGACAGCACGAATCATATGAAGCGGAATAATCTGTAATGTTGTTTCAAGGAAATTAGGATATTGCAGCATTCCCATTGGATTAAATTGTTTCCACATCAACGATTGCGTGATGCCTGCTACATACATTGACGACGCATAGAACACAATTCCAAGAGTCCCAATCCAGAAATGGAAACTGGCAAGTTTTTTGGAATATAATTCGGTCCTATAAAGACGTGGTATAAGCCAATAAAGAATTCCGAATGTCATAAACCCATTCCAGCCCAACGCACCGATATGCACATGTGCGACAATCCAGTCAGTATAATGCGCCAGTGCATTAACGTTTTTCAACGAAAGCATCGGTCCTTCAAATGTCGCCATACCGTATGCCGTCACACCAACAACCATAAATTTCAGCACGGGTTCTTCACGTACCTTGTCCCATGCTCCGCGAAGTGTCAGGAGACCATTGATCATACCTCCCCACGAAGGAGCAATCAACATAATGGAGAATGCTGTACCAAGAGATTGCGCCCAATCCGGAAGTGCCGTATATAAAAGATGATGAGGTCCTGCCCAAATGTAAATAAAGATCAGCGACCAGAAGTGAACAATGGAAAGTCTGTATGAATAGACCGGCCGATTTGCAGCTTTCGGCAGAAAATAATACATCAATCCCAGATATGGTGTTGTTAAAAAGAATGCCACAGCATTGTGTCCATACCACCATTGCACCAATGCATCCTGCACGCCTGCATACATCGAATAACTTTTAAGGAAAGAGACTGGAACTTCCAACGAATTTACGATATGAAGAACAGCCACAGTAACGATGGTAGCAATATAAAACCAGATCGCCACATACATATGACGTTCTCGGCGTTTGATAATTGTTCCAAAGAAATTTATCGCGAAGACTACCCACACTAATGTGATGGCTATGTCGATGGGCCATTCAAGTTCAGCATATTCCTTGCTTGTGGTGATTCCTAACGGAAGTGAAACTGCAGCGGCAACAATAATCAATTGCCAGCCCCAGAAATGAATACGACTCAATATATCGCTGAACATTCTCGCTTTGCACAATCGCTGCAGAGAATAATATATACCCATAAAAATCGCATTCCCTACGAATGCAAAGATCACCGCATTGGTATGCAGAGGACGAATTCGTCCATATGTTATGTACTGCAGATTGGCGTTTACCGCAGGCATGAACAATTGAAACGAAATGGTGACCGCAACAAGCATTCCAACTACTCCGAAAACGAGTGCGGCGATACCAAAATCACGGACGATTTTGTTATCGTATTGAAACTTTTGGACTTCCATTGAAACCTCGTGAATTTATTGTGGGATTATTTAGTGTTATTGTTTTCATCAAAAAGAATACGTACCGAAGGAGTATATTTATCCTCATACTGACCGGATTTAACTGCCCATAGAAATGCAATCAAAAATCCGACTGCGATTATAAAACTGCAACCTATCAGTACTACAATTACTGCCATTATAAAAGTCCCCTTTTTTTTGCAAGTAATTGTGTCGAAATGGTTGTGAACAGAACTATCGTTATTGAACTTGCCGGCATCAGGACTGCAGCCATAATCGGAGTAAGCATTCCCTGCAAAGCAAAATATATTCCGACAGTATTATACATGAACGCGAGAATAAAACTTGCGATAACGATCCTCATACTGATCACGGAAAATCGGATAAAATCCGGCAGTGTACGAACACATGCTCCATCTAAAATCGCATCAGATGAAGGTGAAAATTGTGATATGTTTTCCGTGACGGCAATTCCAAGGTTGCTTTGCAGAAGAGCCCCTGCATCGTTCAAACCGTCGCCAATCATCAACACCCGTTTCCCTGTTGACTGAAGCGATTTCACGTATTCCAGTTTATCGACCGGAGTTTGATTGAATAAAAGATCGGTTCCATTGGGAAATATTGATAGCAGCCGTATCCGTTCGGATTCATTGTCACCGGAGACAACGGAAAGCCGGAGTTTTTTACTCAATAAAGCAACGATCTCCTGTAATCCGTGCCGGTATACATTCTTGATTGAATAATATCCTTTTGCTTCGCCGTTGATCGAAAGATAGGATCGCGTCTCGTTCACTGCTCCTTTTGGGAATAGTGCTGCTCCGACAAATTCCCTTGTACCAATGCGGTATAACACCGAATCTATCGCACAGGAAATACCACTATTCATCGTTTCGGAAAAATTATCACATTCCAGTTTTCTGCCTGATAGATGGTCCGCAATCATGACACTGACCGGATGAACGGAATTCGATACAAGTGAGAATACGCCATTCGTTTCATTTTCCGTCAATTCAATGCCGGCATATTCCACTGTTGACCGTTCTGGATGAGTGATCGTTCCTGTTTTATCAAACACTAATGTGTCTATCTTGGACATTCCTTCAATCACCGCAGTGTTCTTCAGATATAAACCGTTTCTACCAAAGATTCGCAGCGTAGTTCCCAAAGTAAAAGGGATTGAAATTGCCAAAGCACACGGACACGCGACAATAAGAATACCTGTAAAAGCATTGATCGCTGTCGTTAAATTCTTTGGCAGCCAATAGGCCAAAACTCCGGCAGAAATCGATAAAACGACGATGGTAAAATATTTGCTGACCGTATTCGAAAGTTCGGAAAGTTGACCAATTTCGCGTGACGACCTGTTGAAGTTATTCCATAACTGCGTAAGATAGCTTTGCGATACTTCTTTCATCACTTCCAATTCTATCACACCGCCTGCTTGTTTCCCGCCGGCATAGATCACTTCGCCCAGCACTTTTTCAACAGGTGAAGATTCACCGGTGACAAAAGAATAATCAACGGAAGCAATACCGCGGAGCAGTATTGAATCCGCAGGAATAATTTCTCCATGACGTATAACGATCCTTGCCCCGCGCTGTAATGCAGCGATAGGAACTGTCGTTTCTATTCCATTCTTCTTCGTTGTGACGGAAAGAGGAAAGTATGACTTATAATTACGTTCAAAATTCAATCGGTCATATGTTTTGCTTTGGAATACTCTTCCCAACAATAAAAAGAATAACAGACCGCACATGGAATCGACGAAACCCGGACCGGAATGAGTAACAATTTCAAACGCACTTCTTCCAAAAAGCAGAATAATTCCCAATGCAATCGGGACATCGATATTGATTATTTTTTTTCTGAGGCCGCCGAGTGCCGATGTAAAATAGTCAGTGCTGCAGTAAAAGAACACAGGAATAGAAAGAAGTAAATTCAAATATGAAAAGATCGGTTTCAGGAACTGTTCGCTCGCATCAACGCCAAGATATTCCGGAAAGCTAAATAACATCGAATTACCGAAACAGAAACCGGCTACTCCGATCTTATAATACAACGCACGGGTAATTCCGCTTTCAGCTTTTTTATCAATTGAATCAAGACGCAATTCCGGTTCATAACCGATTGAGGAGAGTAGAATGACAATATTCTTTAACGATGTTTTCTGCTGCCGGTATCTAACAGAGAGCTGTTTCTTTAAGAAATCAACCCGTGAGTCAATAATCCCGTCGTCGAGTTTATACAACTGCTCCAACAACCAGATGCACGAGCTGCAATGAACGGAAGGAAGTGAGAATGTTACCGTTGAGGTCTTTCCATCGGTAAAATCCAACAACTGCTTTTGAATTGTTTCATCATCTAAAAACGCAAAGCGGGAAATTTCAATCTGGGATGGAGAAATGCCGGGAGTATGTTCAATTGAATAATAATCACATAAATTGTTTTGCTGTAAAATCTCAAAGACAATTTTACAGCCGGAACAGCAAAAGAGTTTCCCATCGAGTTCTACGCGTTCACCGAGAATTTTGTCTCCGCAGTGGTAACACGTGGATAGTATATTTACAGAAGGTTTTTTCTCCATAAGCCGGATAAAAATGGAAAAGAATGGCGCAAAAAACAACTTTTGGCTATGGATTTTTTAACGAATTTTTCATAAGCAGTCTTGAAAAAATAGAAATCGGATATATTTGTCTTTATTCCTTTAAGAAAAGAATTAATACAACTCAAGTGTCGGCACGCTGGGAATGATCCCTTTTTCAAAACCTAATTTGAAGAGCAGTTCAAGTGCCTGCTTTCCTTTTTCCCCCATATCAATAGTCAGTTCGCTTACATACATTTTTACGAACTTTTCACCAAGCGAATAATCAATACCGCGTCCCCACTTCATAGCATAAGGAACCGATTCGCTTTGATTATTATATCCGTAACGGATACTCTCTTTTAATCCATGAGAAAGTTTTCGTGCCATTTCTTCACCAAGATCCTTTCGGACAACATCAAGTCCCAACGGAAGCGGTAGGCCGTTCGTTTTTTTATCCCAGAACTCACCAAAATCCAGAATCTTGTTGAATCCTTCTGCCTGGTAGGTTAATTGTCCTTCGTGAATCAACAAGCCTGCATCAAACTCACCGCTGTTCACACGATCCATAATCTGATCGAACGGAATATCGACATTCTTGATACCTTCCGTAAATATTTTAAGGAGCAGCGTTGCAGTGGTAAGTTTTCCGGGTGTTGCAACCGTTTTTCCCTTCAATTCCTCCAATGTCTTATATTTTTTTGATACTATGACGGGTCCATACCC
This sequence comes from uncultured Ignavibacteriota bacterium, assembly GCA_903861125.1. Taxonomy (GTDB): domain Bacteria; phylum Bacteroidota; class Ignavibacteria; order UBA10030; family UBA8401; genus UBA8401. The sequence goes on along the minus strand of CAIOTF010000039.1, from coordinate 221,266 downwards.
TTCTCCCATGCTCGCGCCGGTTACCATAATCCAATACTTGTCAGCAACGTAGGGATATGTATGTGCAGAGATCGCAGTAACCTCCAATTCGCCGTTCATGGCGCGAACATTAAGCGATTGGATATCCTCAAGCATATGCTCAATCTTAATTCCTTCAAGCTTTACTTTTTCACTCGCCAAACCGTAGAACATAAAGGCATCATCGGGATCAGGGCTGTGACCTACTTTTACTATACGCTCATTCATTATGATTTAACTCCGGTATAAATTGTGACAATGCCAAATGTTAGCCGTTGTTCGTCCACAGATGAGAAGCCTGCATTGCGCAGACGTTCAAGAAATTCGTTCCCTTGCGGAAAGCGCATGACAGTATCGGGAAGATATTGATACGCTTCTTTATCTTTGGAAATAAGCCGACCAACCACCGGCAGGATATGTTTGAAATAAAAAAAATATAATTGTTTTAACGGAAATATTTGCGGACGAGAGAACTCCAATACGACAACCGTGCCTTTCTTACGCAAAACCCTGTTCATCTCTAAAAGACCTTTGTCTAGGTCCTCAAAATTACGAGCACCAAACGCAACGATTGCAGCGTCAAACCGGCCCTCATCAAACGCTATGTTCTCTGCTTCGCCAGTCCTGAGACTGATTGTACGTTCAAGTTGCCGCTGTGCTATCTTTTCCCTTCCTACACTTAGCATCTGCTCAGAGATATCAATACCAATAATCTCATCGGGCTGCAGGCGCATGGCAGCAAGAGCAAAATCAGCCGTTCCTGTCGCAACATCCAGAATGCGTTTAGGATGATGAGAAGTTAAGGTTTGAATTGCTGCGCGCCGCCAATACAGATCCACACCGCCGCTGAGGAGATGATTAAGAAGGTCGTATCGTAAAGCAATATTGTCAAAGAGTGAACGGACGTATTCTTTTTGCATAACGAGTCTAATATAGTAAAACTTTGCCTCTTGCGGAACGATAAATTGATTATGGTAGAAACTCTTTCTATTTTCATTTTATGAAAAAAACATTTTTTATTTTAATTACTCTTCTTCAGTCTGCCTATTCTCAGCCGGAGCAGCAGCCCCGGCATGATTCATTAATTTTCGGCATGGAGCGGAAACATCTTCTTGCCTATTCGCTGGTCGCATATTCATTCTCAACCTTTTATATCGAGTACCGGTGGTGGTGGAAAGGCAATTATCAAAAATTCGGATACAAGAATGATGGATTGTTTGACAATTACAGCCTCGGCGTGGACAAAGCCGGTCATTTCTATACTCACTATTTTTATTTCCACGCTTTATATGAACTGATGGAATGGAGCGGATTTGATGAAACAACGACTCTTGTTTCGTCTATAGCCATACCGGCGCTCTACGGACTTTCAATAGAAATAAACGACGGTTTCAGTTTCTATGCATTTTCGGGTTATGATCTGACGGCAAATTTTCTTGGAATAGGATATGGAGTTCTTCAGCGAATCTATCCTGTTCTCGACAATTTTCGGTTTAAGTTCAGTTATTACCCTTCGGGAAATATCCCTATCAATCTAAATTTCATTCCTTCAAGTGACTACGACGGGCATATGTATTGGTTAAGTGTAAATGTACACGGCATATTGCCTGAACAATTGAAACCGTATTGGCCGAAATTTCTAAACATCGCAGCCGGATATGGTGCCATTAACGTTTACAGTACCAGACCTTGGTTCGGCGGAATTAAAGCTGCAGGAACACCGACACGGAAATTTGCTGTCAGCGTTGATTATAATTTAGGATCGATTTCTGTAGAAGATGAATTTTTGTATACATTTAGAAATATTGTCGATTATTTTCATTTCCCTGCCCCGGGTGTGCGACAGATCCAAGGACAAAAACCTCAGGTAAAGCCTTTACTGGTAAATTAATCATCATCATGACTAACGCTCTTTTTACGCAACTGCTTCCGTTGTCCCTCTATTTTCTTTTCATCAACCCGGCGAATCTTTGATGAGCGGGTCGGTTTGGTCGCAACCCTTTCCTTCTCTTCAACGGCGGCATCTGTAACCATCTCTACCAATTTTTCGAAAGCCGACTGTTTGTTTTGCCACTGACTTCGCGATTCCTGAGAGACGATCCTTAATGCATTTGTTCGGTCCAGTTTATTTGCCAACTTCCTCTTAATGCGGTTTTTTGTCTTTCCATCACATACGATTCCATCAACATCAAAGACCAATTCAACTCTCGTCGACACTTTGTTGACGTTCTGTCCACCTTTGCCGCCGCTGCGCGAGAACTTTATTGCAACGGCAGAAGCGGGAATGGTAATTTTACTATTGACGTAAATATCTTCCATATATAAAAATACCGCCGTAACCGGGCGGTATGTTATTTCTTACACCATTGAAGGAATTTTGAATATTTAATTACCTACAAATTCAACGATATCTTCACCGCCGTCAACGCCGATCGTATTTCCGGTGATGAAGAATGCATCTTCATGAGAAAGCAATGATATTGCTTTTGCGACTGCTTCGGGTGTTGTCAGTTGCAGTGAGGGGTTCTTTGAACGTGCCAAATCAAGCATTTTTTTTGCCCCGGGAATTTTAGCTAACGCCGCTGTTTCTGTAACACCAGCCATAATCGCATTACAAGTAATACCATACGGTCCAAGTTCAAGTGTCAACTGACGGATATACGCTTCCGAAGCAGCCTTTGCAGCTGATACAGCGCCGTAATCCGGAAATTGTGAGTGACCGCCGGAACTTGTCATGGTATAAATTCTGCTTCCCTTTTTCAAAAATCCTTTGTTGAATGTACTCTGCGTCCAATATACCAGTGCATTCGCCATGACATCCATCGTCATTTCAATTTGCGCTTGTGTCAGTTGATTCTTTGGATCTTTTGAAACGAACGGTTTTAATGATCCGAATGCCAAAGAATGCATCAGCACTTTCACCTGTGATTCTGGTGATGTCATCTGTTTTTCAAGAGAGTCTATCACTTCTTTTCTTTTTTCAGAATCAGTAGCATTGACATTAAAAAAGAGTGTTTTTACGCCAAATGCTTCGCAATCGGCCTTAACTTTTTCTGCATTCGGAATTGTTGCCGCACGGTCAAAATGCACACCGCAAATGTTCATTCCGCGACTTGCCAGTTCTAAAGCAGTGGCGCCGCCAAATCCGCTTGAAGCGCCTAAAATCAAAGCCCAATCGGTGTTTTTAAATCGATAATCTATTGCCACGATGAAGTTTCCTTTTAAATTGTGAAATTACGATGTAAAAATACAAAGTTTTGACGGCTGAAACAACTTATTCTACAGTCACACTCTTTGCAAGATTCCTCGGCTGATCGACATTGCAACCCCGTTTCACTGCGATATAGTATGCAAGTAACTGCAACGGTATTACATTAACAATCGGAGAAAGTATGTCAATCGTTTGCGGCACGATAATGATATGGTCCGCCAGCGATTTAATCCTTGGATCGTCATCATTCACGATAGCAATGACCTTTCCCTTTCGCGCTTTTACTTCCTGTATATTGGAAATAATCTTATCGTATGTGCTGTCTTTTGGAGCGATAACTACAACGGGCATATTCTCATCGATCAGTGCGATCGGTCCATGTTTCATCTCCGCCGCAGGATATCCTTCCGCATGAATATAAGATATCTCCTTCAATTTCAAAGCACCTTCAAGCGCGACCGGAAAGTTTAAACCGCGGCCGAGATATAAGAAGTTATTGGAATCCTTGAATTCTTCGGCGATAGATTCAATATGAGAGGTTTCTTCTAAAATCTTTTGGATCTTGTTCGGCAGATCGAGCATCTCTTTGCACATGATCTTTGCCGTTTCCACGGAAATGGCATTCCTTTGCCGTGAGATCAGCAAGGTGACGAGCGAAAGAACTACCAACTGTGACGTGAACGCTTTCGTCGATGCAACACCGATCTCAGGTCCCGCATGAATATACACGCCCCCCTGACTTTCCCGTGCAATTGTGCTGCCGACAACGTTGCAGACGCCAAGAACGGATGCTCCTTTTTTCTTTGCTTCTCGGAGTGCGGCAAGTGTATCGGCCGTTTCTCCGCTTTGGCTTATCAGAAAAAGTACATCTGTCGGTTTGATGATTGGATTTCGATAGCGAAACTCGGATGCGTATTCCACTTCAACCGGTACTTTTGCGTACTGTTCAAGCATGTACTCTCCCACCAGGCCGGCATGCCACGATGTTCCGCAGGCAGTAATGATAATCCGTTGGGCGTTTTCCAGCAGCAGCATAACATCGTTGAGCCCGCTCAATTTCGCATTCCCATCTTCCAACAACACGCGTCCGCGCATGGAATTACGGATAGTCTCCGGCTGTTCCATTATCTCTTTCAACATGAAGTGATCAAAACCACCTTTTTCAATCTCCTCGATGTCAAAGGTCACTTCATGAATTTGCTTTACCTTACCAACATTGTCGATGGTCTTCGTCTCAAACTTTTGACGGCTGAGAACAGCGATCTCGCCGTCTTCAAGATATACCACTTGCCGCGTATACGGAATGATCGCAGCAGCATCAGATGCAACAAAGTGTTCATCATCGCCTACACCAATAATGAGCGGACTGCCTTTCCGGGCCGCAATGATCTTATCCGGTTCCTGTGATGAAACAACCGCAATACCGTACGTACCTTCCACCTGACGAAGAGCAAGGCGAACTGCCGTTTCAAGGTCGCCCGATACTTTTTTCATCTCTTCAATGAGGATCACAAGCGCTTCTGTATCCGTTGCCGACTTAAATTTATAACCTAATTTTTCAAGTTTTGTTTTGATCGCCTGGTAATTTTCGATGATCCCGTTGTGGATCATTGATATCGTTCCGTCGTTGCTTGTATGCGGATGAGAGTTGATGTCACTCGGTTCACCATGCGTCGCCCAGCGCGTATGACCGATTCCAATCGTTCCTTCAAAATCCTTTTGAGGAACGTTTTTTTCCAATTCGCTTACCTTGCCGACTTTTTTTTGTACGAGCATTTTTCCATCGCGAAGAATTGCCACGCCGGCGGAATCATACCCGCGATATTCAAGCCGTTTGAGACCATCAAGCAGCATCGGTAGAGCATTCTTACTTCCAATATATCCTACAATTCCGCACATATGTTTCCTTTATTTTGTCATTCCGATAATTGCCATCATCCTGCCGGATCTAATACCATCACGCCGATGGGAATGATATAACTCATTTTGGATAGTACAGTCCTTATTCACTTCAATATTCGAATTTTGCACTCCACATTCAAGAAGTTGTATCACATTCGCACGTTTTACATCCAGCAGATACTTTCCGTTCGTTCCTACCGAAGAGCATTGTGCTGGAAATTGTGATGCAACTTCTTCACCGACCTCATAACAACAATTTCCTGCAGAAGGGCCAATAAATGCAATGATTTCTTCAGGCGTGGAACCGTATTCATGTTTTAATTGAAGAAGAGTTTTTTCAACGATCCTGCCGGTCGTGCCGCGCCAGCCGGCGTGAATGCCGGCAATAATTTTTTTCCGGGGATCATAGAGCATCACCGGCGTACAGTCTGCAATGCTGATCGACAGAAAGATATTCTTCTTTTCGGTGATCAAGGCATCACAATTTTCGTTGATTCCAGACTGGTTGACAGTGACAATATTTACGGTGTGCTGCTGGCGCGTAAATGCAACATGATCTTCCGAAATACCCAGTTCAGCAAAGAACCGTTTTCGGTTTTCCTTCACATCGTCCGGATTGTCGTTTACGTGGAAACTCAAGTTCAGTCCGAATGATCCACTGCTCACTCCACCGCTGTTTGTACTCATTCCAAAAAGTATCTCAGGATACTGTTTGAATATTTCGGAATGGATGATTGTCATCAGTATAGCAGCATCTTTCCATTATTGCAGATCCCAACGGCTTTTCCTTTGAGGGTGCGGCCATTAAAAGGGGAATTTTTGGATTTCGAATTGAATTTTGAGATCTCAACATTCCATTCAATATTCGGATCGATGAATGTTAGATTCGCCGGTTCACCTTCGGCAATGCGGACCTCTTTACCGATGATCTTCCGCGGATTCACAGAAAATTTTTCGACCAATTGATGCATGGTAAGAATTTTTTTCTCTACCAATTCAGTGATGGAAAGTCCGATGGCCGTTTCAAGTCCGACAATGCCGAACGGCGCCTGGATGTAATCGACTTCCTTTTCATCAAGTGAATGCGGCGCATGATCTGTTGCGATAACATCAATTGTTCCGTCCTTAAGACCTTCTTTGATCGCATCAACATCCTTCTGCGTTCGAAGCGGAGGATTCATTTTGGTATTGGTATCATACGAACGAACGACCTCTTCGGTCACCGTAAAATGATGCGGCGTAACTTCGCATGTTACCTTGATCCCTTTTTTCTTTCCTTCACGGACAAGATCAACGGAACCGGCGGTACTCATATGGCATACGTGATACCGGGAATTGGTATAATCCGACAGAAGAAGGTCGCGCGCGATCATGATCTCCTCTGCAACTCCAGGAATTCCCGGAAGTCCGAGTTCCGTAGATACTTTGCCTTCATTCATAACACCGCCGTGAGCTAGTTCGGGTATCTCACAATGCTGCATCACTGGTACGTTATACATGTTCGCGTACTCCAACGCACGTCGCATCAGATTCGCATCGGAAACCGGCGCACCGTCGTCGCTCAAACCAACAGCACCGGCATGAACAAGTTCCGCAATCGGCGCAAGCGTCTTCCCCTCCCGCGATTTGCTGACAGAAGCAATCGGAAAAACATCCACAATACCTCCGTGTGCCTTCTTTCCCTGTGTCATGATGAATGTTACGATCGATTCATCGTCGATGGCCGGATTTGTATTAGGCATACAACATACAGCGGTAAAGCCGCCGTACGCAGCCGACCGTGTACCGGTTTCGATCGTTTCTTTATGTTCATATCCGGGTTCACGCAAATGCACATGGATGTCGATGAATCCGGGAGCGATGATCTTATTGGTAAGATCAACCGTTTTGTATTCGTTTGATTCCGGGATCTTTGCTTTGATGGTCGCAATGTTCCCGTCGACGATAAGCATATCGACGATCTCGTCTCTTTTTGACGAAGGATCAATCAATCTGCCGTTCTTCAATAATATTTTTTCATTCATAATATTCTTTCAAGATTATTCTGTTGCACCCAGTAAATAGAGAACTGCCATACGTATGGCGACACCGTTCAAGACCTGTTCAAGAATGACCGAATGAGGTCCATCGGCAACATCAGCCGAAAGTTCAACGTCACGATTGATCGGTCCGGGATGCAGGATCGTTATCGGTTTATTTACTTTATCCAAGCGTTCTTTCGTAACGCCAAAGTACCTGTGAAATTCCCTTAGGGAAGGGAAAAATCCGCCTGCCTGACGTTCCATCTGGATTCTCAATACGTTCAGAGCATCAACCTTGGGTAGAATATCATCAATGTGATGATAGACATCCACTCCTAGTTTATCGATGTCTCTCGGTATTAAAGTTGCAGGTCCGCAGACCGAAACCTTGGCGCCCATTGTTTGAAGACCAAAAATGTTGGACCGTGCCACTCGGCTGTGCAGCACATCGCCGACGATACAAACATGAAGTCCTTCAAGTTTTCCGAATTTTTCACGAAGCGTATACATATCCAGCAAGCCTTGAGTGGGATGTTCATGCTGACCGTCGCCAGCATTGATGATATTGGCATTGATGACTTTGGAAAGAAAATCTGATGTCCCCGCCGCGTTATGCCGGATCACCACCATATCGATCTTCATTGCTTCAATATTGCGTGCTGTGTCTTTCAATGTTTCGCCTTTTGTCACGCTTGAAGATGATGCGGCGAAACTGAGAACATCCGCGGAAAGACGTCGTTCAGCAAGTTCAAATGATGTTCTTGTGCGAGTCGAATTTTCGAAGAACAGATTGACGATCGTTTTCCCCTGCAGCGTTGGAACTTTCTTGATCGGACGGTTAAGAATTTCCTTGAAAGAAATTGCCGCATCAAGAATTTGCCGGATGTCGTCCGAAGGCATCCCCTGTAATCGCAGTAAGTGTCGACTGGTAAGAGCCATTATGCTGCCCCCCCTTCCTTCTCGTGAAGATAGACCGCATCTTCACTATCAATCTCGGTCATCATCACTTGAATCTGCTGTAAATATGATGTTGGAATATTCTTACCGACAAAATCGGCTTTAATCGGCAACTGTCGGTGACCACGATCGATCAGTACGGCCAGTTGAATACTTGCGGGTCGTCCAATATCCATCAGTGCATTTAGGGCGGAACGAACCGTTCTTCCCGTAAAAAGGACATCGTCGACCAAAATAATGTTTTTATTGCCGATATCGTACAGGATGTCAGTGGTTTTTAGCAGGGGCTGATTGATCTTTCCCCGAAGGTCATCGCGATACAATGTAATATCCAAACTGCCAATCGGTATCTGGACATTTTCCATCTGAAAAATCTTTTGCGCGATTCTTTGTGCGAGGAAATCGCCTCGTGTGCGAATACCGACAATGCCGAGCGTTTCCGCTCCTTTATTCCGTTCTATAATTTCGTGTGCTAATCGATTGACGGTACGGACAAAACCTTTTGCATCAATAACGTTTTGTTTTACCATATAAAAAAACCTCCGGTTCTCTTGTCAACGCTGAGAAGGAGGTGCAAATGCGGAGAGTACTTCATAAGTGCTCCTTTCCTACCTCTCGGGATAGAATTAAAGGAAATAGTGGATTACAACTGTGCTAAAATAATGAAACTTACACTTCAATGCAACTAGTTTGCCTGCAACTGGCGCTGCCAATTCTCGTCATGCAGTTCACTGCGATGAGTTGAATGAAGCAGGATATAATCAGAAAAACCCGTTCTGTCACCAAAAATAAACTGTACGCCGCCCTGGATGGAATTATACGACCATACTTCATACGGTTTCTTATCCAGTTCATTGGCATGGCGTTCGATATCATCAGGTGCACCATAAACGATATACACACGTCCTCTGTCCGTCTTCCATCCTTCACGAAAACCTGTCTTGTACTGATTGTTGGTAAACGATACACGTTTAAAGTACTCCTGTTTTTGTTCATTCTGCGGAGTCGATCTGTCTTCGTCGCGGTTGGACCAGAATTCGAACAAGGCCTTTCGTTTCGCCTCAACCGTACTGTATTTTTTATATCGTTCAATCTCACCTTTGGTCGCAATATACCGTGATTGTTCAAACTCTTTATCAATTTCCTGTTCGCTCATTGTAGCATATTCCGATGCATCCACATCGTTGGATGCTCTGTTCAGTACAGTATCGTTCGGCAGCGATGGATTATAAATGAAGAACTTTTTCGACGTTTTGAATTGACGATTATCAACAGAATCCGTTATAATATAATTGAATGTGTAAACACCTGTTCGCAGGGTATTCACCTTCATCATGCCAACCTCTACGTTCGAATCATTGATACGGCGTTTCTTTTTCTCGTGATTGATCACTTCTTTGCCGATTGCATTGGCAATGACCGCATTTGTATAATAATATTCGGATTCATTTTTCCGTAAATTATATGCTTCAAGATAATAGAAAAGTGCCGGCTGCTGCAGTCCGAACATTCTTGACGGATTGGGTTTCACTTCAAATGTATTTTTATAAAATCTATTCGTTGAATCGCGTTCGATCTGATTGATCGATAATGCAAGTTCTACATCACTGAGTGCTATCGTTTCCGTTTGCAATAATTTAACATCCAATAAAACGGAAATACTATCTTTTATCTCACTATTGTTAACATCTTTTACTACAATATAAGCCCTGTAGATATCCGGTTTCAGATAAAATCCAAAAACATCCATGTACGAGCGTGAATTGAGAAGCATGGTAGTGTCTGTAACACTGAACGGTATTCTCCATGCCTGCCGTGCAACGATCGAATCATCGGCGGATCGTTTGAATGTTACGCCGGCAATGACTTCACTTTGATAATCACTTCCCAGTTTTACGTACTTCAATAGAGAAACATCAAATGCATAATACACTTCCAGATATACATGTTCGGCATCCCCCCGGAACTTCGATACATCATACTGTATCTTGAAATCCTGCCGTTGTTGTGCGAAGACCGTAGCAGTGACGAAGAGAAAAATGATGATTTTTTTATATTCTTTCATGCGAACCCGTAATTCTAATCGGATAATGTTTTGTTTATTTTGTTCTTAATATACGCAATGCTCCAATATCATTCATCTTTATCCTGAACAAAGAGAACCAGAACGCCGGAGACAATCAGTGATGCACCCCCCAAGAGAAGAGCATAAATTGCTTCGCCGGCCACAATATTTTTCACAAAATACCCAAGGATTGCCGCGGCCGTTATTTGCGGAATAACGATGAAAAAATTAAATATCCCCATATAGACGCCCATTTTTTCAGCCGGTATTGAACCTGCAAGAATTGCATACGGCATTGAAAGTATGGAAGCCCACGCCAGACCGATCCCAAGTTCGGAGACCAACAAAAGCTGCGGATCTTTTATCACATAGAATGAAGCAAATGATATTCCTCCGATAAAAAGAGAGATCATGTGTACAGTTTTTCTGTTTGTAATTTTTGCAATCCACATAATAACAAAAGCCATAATTGCAGCAAAACCGTTATACACCGCCATTAATACACCAACCCAATCAGCGCCTTGATTATACAATGCTGATGTCGGATCCGTGGCACCAAAAATATGATGTGTCACTGCCGGTGTCGTGTATATCCACATTGCAAACAGCGCAAACCACGAGAAGAATTGTACGAATGCCAATTGTTTCATCGTCGTCGGCATGGTATAGAGATCATTTAGGATTGAGACCAATCCGCCAGATTTTTTTCCCTGATTGGTTAAAAATCCTGCCGTCAATTGAAGCAATCCAAATATTACTGAACCAATAAATAGGACATACAGTCCATAATCGTTTACATCGAAACCAAAATGCAAAACCGCAACTCCGGCCATACCGGTAAGTATCCAAATTGAACCATTCTTCAAGAATGATCCCGCCGAGACGAAGGATGAAACAGTTACAGAAGCTGATGCAGAAGATCCACTATTTCCCTCATCAGAAAATTTTTTCAGCTCTTCCGGTGAGTATTCTTTCGAGGAAACAACGGTATATATCACAGCCAAAAGAAAAACAGCTCCGCCACAGTAGAAAGAATATTTTACCGAATCAGGTATTTCCCCTGCCGCGGCAGTATTCGAAATACCAAACCAGTTGGTCATCATATACGGCAATGCTGAAGCAACGATTGCACCGGTCCCGATAAAAAAACTTTGCATCGAAAAACCAACAGTGCGCTGCTTTGATGGGAGCATATCTCCCACAAATGCTCTGAAAGGTTCCATGGAAACATTGATCGAAGCATCCATAATCCAAAGCATACCGGCCGCAACCCAAAGTGCCGGTGAATTAGGCATGATAATAATTGCAGCAGAAGCAAGGATCGCACCGACTAAAAAATATGGCCTTCGTCTTCCAAGTTTGTTCCACGTTCGATCGCTCATATGGCCAATAATCGGCTGAATAATAAGTCCTGTAACCGGAGCAGCTATCCACAGGATAGGAATCGAATCGATTTTAGCACCAAGGGTTTCAAATATTCTGCTCACATTTGCGTTTTGAAGTGCAAAGCCAAATTGAATTCCAAGAAAACCGAAACTCATGTTCCATATCTGCCAAAAACTTAAACGGGGTTTTTCCATAATAACGTTTGTGATATTTTATTCAATGGTTCAGCGGATCATTTCCGTTGACGTTATCCTTTTACGCTGCCGAGCGTAAGACCGGAGACAAGATATTTACTGAGCACCAAAAACAATACGACCACCGGTACCGTGACAAGCATCGATGCTGCGCCGTACAATCCCCATTCGGTGCTCATATTCGACTCGAATGATTTTAGTCCGATCGGCAGCGTCCACATTGCAGTATCCTGAAGAATCTGTGCGGCAACCACATACTCCGTCCACGAAGACATAAATGAAAAAAGTGCAGTGATAACAAGCGCCGGTGCAGCAAGCGGCAACACGATCAAATAGAATGTCTGGAACTGACTGCAACCGTCGATCCTCCCTGCCTCTTCTAAACTGGATGGAATTGTATCGTAAAATCCTTTCATCTGCCATACGCAAAATGGCAATGCCGTTGCGGAATACATGATCATAATCCCCAGATAACTGTTGATAAGACCAAGGTTGACAAGCATAATGTACATCGGCAGCAACAACATTGTTGCCGGAAACATCTGCGTGACAAGCATGCTTTGCATTGCCGCTTTTTTTCCCACAAATTTGTAGCGGGAAAAACCGTAGCCCGCGGTTGCCGCAAGTATCACACCGGTGAGTGTAACCGATGCAGTGATCAGTAAGCTATTCCACATCCACCGTAAAAAATCGGTCTTCACAAATAGATTGATATAATTGGCAATCGTTGCGTTGTCCGGAATAATCTCTAGCGACGTGGACAATAACCGGTCGGCAGGTCTCAGCGACACAGTCAGTACTTGTGATACGGGATAAATAGAAATGATGCAAAAAATTATCAGAATGATATATGAGAAAGTCACTCGAATTAATTTTTTGGTTCGCGATTTGTTCATACTATTTTTGTCCGGTAATTACAAATGATTAATAGACAGCTTCCGTAACTTTCGTCTTCCGCATAAACACGACGCTGAAAATAAGCAGAATGAAAAATATAATCATAGAAAGTGCTGCGCCATATCCATACCGATAAAAATTAAATGCTGCTTTATACACGAATGAAACCAAAATATGCGTACTGTCCGACGGTTCACCGGCGTTACTGACGAGCCAGATGATGTTCAGATTGTTGAAGGTCCAGATCGTGCCGAGCGTGATCGCGGGAACCATCACCGGTTTGATCAGCGGAAGGGTTATAGTCCTTAATTTGTGATACCACGATGCCCCATCAATATCCGCAGCCTCATACAAATCGTGCGGAATGCTCTGCAGCGCGCCGAGAGCGATCACCATCATAAACGGAAAGCCAAGCCATACATTGGTAATGATCGCTGCTACAAAGGCCTCCGTTGGACTGCGCAGCCATTCAACGGCAGGTAATCCCACCTTTCCGAGGATCTGATTGATGCTACCATATTCGTAATTGAACATTCCGCGCCAGGTTAACGCTACGATCAACTGCGGTACTGCCCAGGGAAGAACCAGAATCGTCCTGAAGATCCCTTTCCCGCGGATCTCTTTTTGGTTCAACACCAACGCAAGAAACACGCCGATCACAACATGGAAAAAGAGATTCACTATTGTCCAGATGACCGTTTTAATAAAGATCACATAAAAATCAGGCTGCGATGGTTCTGTAAATACTTTTACATAATTCCTGAAACCGACAATTTCCCAATCCTTAATATGACGAAGGTTCATATTGGAAAGTGAGATAATCACATTATAGACGAACGGATATACAACAACGCCAAGAAGTATGATCAATGCGGGGGTAACAAGGAAAAATATAAATATCTTTTGACGAAGCGTTTGGTTCATATCATTCGTTCATTTCTTTAATTCGTTGAACAGCCTGCATCTGCATATCCGTTACTGCCTGTTCGGGAGATTTTGAACCGGCTAATACAGCCTGATAACTTGGCCGCATAGCATCCCAAATTGCGCGCAGTTCAGGAACAACCGGCATCGGATTGCCATGTTCAATCTGGATCTGAGAATTCCGTAATATTTCGTTTGATTGCACAAATTTACTGTTGATCACATTTTTGTTCGTCGGCATTGTATAAAGTGTCTTTGTTGCTTCCAGTTGATTCTCTTCCGACATCAGATATTCGATCAGTTTTATCACCCATTTTTTCTTTTCTTCGGTGATATTGGAGTTGATAGAAAAACCTTTCGGCGAAACCATTGTTCCGCACCACAAACCGGTCGACGTTATCAACGGCAGCGGAGCAACCCCAATATCCAATCCTGCTTTTTGATATCCGGCCCATGACCAGTCTCCGTTGATGATCATTGCAGCATGTCCGTCCTTAAATAACGCATCGGCAATATTGTAATCTGCTTCATTGGGTATGACTTTGTATTTATCTCTCAGATCCCGAACAAATTTTAAGCCGTTCACGGTGCCGACAGTATTGAGCGTTGGTTGATAATTTTCATCCATGATCCAACCGCCAAATCCGGTCATAAATGGAATAAAGAAAAATGGTTCCGTGTAATTCCATGCTATGCCGTATTGATCTATCTTGCCGTCACCATTTGTATCTTTCGTCAGCGATGTAGCGACATCAATTAATTCTTTATCTGTTTTCGGCGGATTTTTTATAAATTTTTTATTGTAAACCAGTGTTAAGTGATTCCCAAGTTTGTCCGATATTTTATATAAATGACCTTTATAATACGTCAGTGCTTTCGGATCCAATTGATCAGTAAATTTTTTATCAAATAGCGAATCGAGCGGAAGAATAATATTCATTACCTGGAACGGACCAACCTGATCCGAAGGACCGTAGACAATCTCGGGACCCTGGCCGGCAATTGCCGCAATAATGAATCCTGAACGTAATTCCTCAGTCTCTTTGAACAATTGTTCCACTTTCACTTCGGGATGCAATACCATGAACCGATCAAGTTGTTTCTGCAGCACATCACGTACGTCCGGCCGATCCTGATGCCAGATCGTTATCCGGATCCGACCGTCATTTTTACGACTGCAACCGGAAACGATAAGAAGTGATAGAACAAGGAGTGAAAATAGTATTTGAAACCATGCAGCATGCAAATGGTGATTGCGGAAGGTTTTGACTTGCCGGGTATCGTACCAATATTTTTTTAAGCGAGTATTCAAATATTTTCTTAATCTAATGCGCAGTTGAGCGTGTTTTTGAAGCAGACGTTTGCCCTCTCTGTTCTTTGACGAACAGCCAGAAGATTGCGGAAAGCGCTAATGATACTCCGCTGATTATAAAGATGATATTCTTGTCAGCAGCATCAAGAACAAATTTCCCAATCAGTAAACTTACCAGTAATTGCGGAAGAACGACGGAAAGATTAAATATTCCCATGAAAAAACCCATCCGGCTCTTATCAACCTTTTCGGACATGATTGCAAACGGAAGACTGACGATTGATGCCCAGCCAATACCGCATACAGCCATAAGAACATATAGTGCCATCGGACTGGTACCAAGCGTTACGATTCCAAAATATCCGAGAGACATGACTGCAACCGCAATCATATGCACGCGCACTCTTCCGATCTTTTCTGCTATCGGTTCAAGAACAAATGCCGGCAGAATGAAACCGACCGTATTTAAGACCGCAAAAGAAATTGCAATGATCTGACCGGACAAAGCTGCTGCATTTGAAGGTTCAACACCGGACATCATTTTCTGCTGGATGAATGCGATAATAAATACGAACATCGTCTGCACGCCAATCCATGAAAATCCGTGTGCAATGTAGATTCCCCACAACTGACCCCACTCTGTTGCGGTCTTTTGCGCCTTTTCTTCGGCACTTTCCACAACAAGTTCTTTTGATTCGGTAACAAAAAACATCGGAACAACCGAAAAGAGGAAAACCACAACAACACCAACATTGATCAAATAATAATTCCCTAAACTTGCTCCGATAACGTAGGCCAGAACACCAAAAAATCCGGAGATCGTTTGCATCCAGGTATATCCTTTAGTGCGTGGATTACCTTCAGGGGTGACGTCGGCAATAATGGATCGGGTGGGATTGAAACTGATGTTGATGGAAAGATCCAATGTTAACGCAACAATAACGGCAACGACAAGAAGATTTGCAATACCGAGGGCATTACTTATTACATCGATGTTCGGCAATGCAAGCAGCATCAACGCCGCTAATGTTCCTCCGATGATGATGAACGGCCGCCTGCGTCCGCCCCAAAACCAGACTTTATCGCTGATTAAACCGATGATCACCTGTCCGAAAATTCCTGCAAGAGGACCTGCCGCCCAAACGATCCCCACTTCATGAATATCAAGATTGTATTTGGTTGTCAGCAGCCAGCTAAGTGCGGATATCTGGATCGATAATGCAAAACCCATTGCCGTGGATGGCAGGCTGATGATCGCATAGAAGGTGTTGCTGATCCGTTTTTGAATGTCGAGCATACCGTTAATTCTTTCTTTGCCCAAAGATATCGTTGATCACCACCCGGCTTTGAGATCCATCAATTACAATTTTCCGGTTAGCCTGAGGGAATTCTTCACCATCCCAAATCCCATTAGGACCACTATTGGTATATTTATATTCCAGTTCCGTGCCTGCCGCCATTTGCACTATCAACGTATAGATAGAATCGTTGGCAATTTCATCTCCTAACGTGTTATCATCATACATACGAACGGAGTTCGGTTTCCAACTGCCTAAGAGTTCATGATTCCCCACAATATATATTCCTCGCCGAACAAATATTTTCCTCGCATCGCAATGGAATACAACAGTGACCGTATCTTTTTTACTCTGGGCCATGGTTCCGCCCGTAACGCGCGTAGCCAGATTTTCCTTTTCTGCTATGATCGGCTTAAACTCACGGTCCGGAAACGTCCCGCCGGCTTTTTTCCCGAACATATATAAATTTTTCAAATGGGTGATGAATGCAATATCGAACGGTTTATCGCCGGCCGGCGCGTTTTGATCCGTTCCGTACCACCAGAACCAATCTGAACCTTCCGCAGCATACATTGCTTCCCACGTTTTATAGGCATACCATTTTTTTGTGCTCGGTTTCGGTTCGGGTTCTTTTGGATTCGGTTGGTTCAAACCGGATTTTTCCAGATCGTGACGTGCGACGAGCAGATAATTCCAAGCACGGTTCTCCTCGTCTTCGCCGATCCACGTATCATAATTTGCATTGATCCACGATCCGGGATAGAGCCAATCCAGTTTACGCATTGCCTCTACCGGATGCGGCTGAACACTGCGTTTCGCATTACCGTGAATATATTCTGACATCGTTACGGTAACAACCTGTTTACTCTTGTGTAGTTTGGATAGCTTACGGTAGAGTGCATGGAGAAAATCTTTTGCGTCATTGTCGCGTCGGTACCATTCCCAGGCATTTTCACCATCAAGAATAATGGTAAGCAGTTTATCCGGTTCACCCTCTTTCGGAGCATACCGGAGGATCGACTTTATAAAATCGTCAGCGGCATCTTCTCCGACAAAATTCTGATATGTAAATCCAATCTTATCGGAAAGTTCTGTTTCTCTGAAAACAACGGCGACATCAGTAGAATCAACTTCATACGGATACAATTTTGACTGATCGTATGGTTTGGAGCGTGCAAGGATCTTTTCGTCGGTAGCAATCCACTGGATGCCATTCTTTTTGAAAATTGGAACGACTTCATGTGCAACGGAACCTTCTCCGGGCCACATTCCTAACGGAGGCTGTCCGAATGTTTTGGTATAATATTCTACGGCCATCGCAACCTGCGCATCGGCATCCTGCGGGAAATGAAAACGATCCGGCATTGCATCGTTTGGCTGACAGATTTTTCCAAGATCAGAGTCATAGATCAGCGGAAGAATGGGATGGAAAAACGGCGTCGTCGCAACTTCAATCTGCCCCTCATGTGTTTTATGATCATATAACAATTTTTTATGAATCGGAATGACGTTCGCACACACCTTATAGGTTTCAACAATAATTCTGTTACAGTCGTCTTCCGATATCTCTTTGGAAAGATGATATGTTCCGTCGGAATGTTTCTTCACAATGTCCGTTAGATCAATTACAGTACCGTCGGCAAGCCAAATCTTTTTTTCAAGGAAATCAGGATCAAAATGCGCCAGATAGAACCAGAATTTTGTTTCGCGAAGCTCTTGTTCCGTCAACGGAAGTTTTTTTGTGTTTTTTTCTTTCAATGCGGCGTACGCCGGAAACCGGGTGATCTGAACCTCACTGATGCCGAATGCATTCCAAGTGTTATGCAGCAGGAAATTCAGATCCTTTACTGTAAAATTCTTGGTTGATTTCAGCGCAAGATCAATCCATGGATCCGTTTTCCCTTCCCAAGTTGCAAGAAACTTCTTCGTATCGATACGGTTTTTTTTCAGGTCGACGAACGGTTTCAGACGGTCAACATAGTACTTTTGCAGCTGAAACAACATTGAAGAAGTGAGATTGACATTATAATGGATATTTGGATATTGCTCCAAGATTGATGCCATGTCGTAGTAATCTTTTGTAGCGTGTGTTCTCACCCACGGACCCTGCAACTGATCGGTCGCTGGATCAAGATACAATGGCTGATGTTGATGCCAGATCAAATTAACGTAGAGTGTTCCTCCACTTTTTGGATACGTATCGTTCATAATTCCCTGGGGAGTTGGTTGATATCCTGCTAGTGCAATTTCGTTATTTTCTTTGAGAGTAAAAACAGAATTCTTGCTTGAATTATCATAGTTAGTGATCGTTGCAGGATTTGTTTCATCAAGAATATATTTCCCGTCAACATAAAACTTGTATTGATAGATGCCCGGCTTCATTTTTATTGCAGTGGAAAATACGCCGTTTGAGTCCTGTTTCATCGGACTCGCTTCACGTGTCCAACTGTTGAAGTCTCCGCACACTGAAACATTTTCGGCCGGTTTGTTGAAGGTAAATAATACCCCTTCCTTATGAATTGCCGGCTGAGGAAAAAGGAAGGGAACAAAAATTAAAAGAGCAGTAATAATTTTATTCATAGGTTTATTTCCGGAAACCGTACGATGTCATCCCGCCGGTACATTATTTGACCAGCATCATTTTCTTTGTTTCCGTATAACTTCCGGCTCTCAATTGATAAAAATACAGTCCGCTCGCCAATCCTTGCGCATTGAACAATGTTTGATATGTTCCTGCTTCTTGTCGATCATTGACAAGTGTTGCTACTTCTCTTCCGACAATATCAAATACTTTCAGAGATACTATACTGTTTGCTGATAACTGATAACTGATAACTGTTGCCGGATTGAATGGATTCGGATAATTTTGCGATAGCGAATAATTTTCCGGAATCGTTGACTCTGCCAATTGTTGAACAGATGTTATCTTTGGAACAACGATCTTCCGCACTGAATCCGAGATGATCAACACTGCAGTGCCGTATGCCGGAATGCTCATTGAAAAATTCGCCGAACCACCGGTAAATTTGATCTGATATGATGAATCGTTATAGACATCATTCACATAATATGTTTTCCCATCGGTTGGATTGCTGAATAGCAGATTCGGAGTTCCGCTGATGGAGAGACTCAAAGTTACAGAGCGCTGCTGCTCGGCAATATTTGCCAGGGTGATAGCATTATCATTCAAATATGGACGAAGAATTCCATACACAGCTCCGTCATTCGTTCCGATGCGTAAAAATGATTGTGTCGCAAATGCAGGAAACGCACCGCGTATCCATGCAAGACGTTGATAATGAGGCGTCAGAATGGGAGCCCCCTGAAAATCCCAAGATATTGTTGAGCGATTACGTTTTTCTTTTGCACCGGAAAGACCGTAGCCCCATCCAACTTCCTGACCGTTCCAGATCATCGGAAAACCCGGGACAGAAAAGATCACAGAAGCCATCGGCTTGGACTTATTAAATGTTGTTGTCGCGTCAAGCAAATTACTGTTCGAATAGAAATATGAAATGCGGTCTTCGTCCTGCGTTTCCATAAAACGCATGTATAATGAGTTCGGACCGGGGAAATATCCTCCGTTGTTCAGCTCATTATGAAGATTGTCCACAGCCAGAGTACTGAAACCAAAGCTGCGTATCTGATTGAAATACGATTTGAAATCATACGCAGCATCGACACCGCCATTTTGATCGGCATAGATCGCTTCTGTACCCGATCCTGTTCCGTCATCTTCCGCCAGCAGCAGAATATCAGGCTTAATGTGCTTCAACGCTTCGCGCATCGGTTTTCCCATATACAACTCGCCGTAACGGCG
Organism: uncultured Ignavibacteriota bacterium; assembly: GCA_903861125.1. Lineage (GTDB taxonomy): Bacteria > Bacteroidota > Ignavibacteria > UBA10030 > UBA8401 > UBA8401. The sequence goes on along the minus strand of CAIOTF010000039.1, from coordinate 201,261 downwards.
ATGCGGTCCCCAATACACATCAAATCGGTATCCATCAAGTCCGAACTCTTTGATCCAATATTTATAGACGTTAATCATTTCAGTGCGGGCATCGATATCCGTCCAATTATAATTCAACAGCTGATCGCTGAATGCGCTATAGTAATTGAAACCGTCGGCATCAAACGATTGACCAAGACCGTTTGTGTTGTGGGAGATTGCCGTATGCTCGTACCAATTCCAATAGCGTGAATCCTGTTTAAAGAGATGTGCATCCTGCGACCAGGGATGGAAACGTGAGGTGTGATTCGGTGTAACATCCAGGATCACTTTAATTCCAAGTGAGTGTGCCTGTGAAATAAAATTTTTGAAATCCAGGTTCGTGCCATATTCCGGTGCAACATTGTAAAAATCCGTAATATTGTATCCCGGTCCGTAATTTTGATCTATTGGATAGGCATTCTTCATTATCGGCATCAGCCAAATTACATTGAAACCGAGATCCCTAATGTATTGCAATCTCTGCGCTGCTGCAGGAATTGTCCCCGATGCAGTGAACGATTTCGGAAATAAAAAATAGACCCGCGCCTGTTTTGCCCAATCCGGGTTGCCGGATAAGGTGGGATTTTCGTTTGTTCCATCTTTTTTGCTGATAAAATAACAGCGCGCCGTGTCTGCTCCGCCCAGACTGTCCGAAGCAACCACTGTGAAATAGTATTCACCCGGTTTCGAAGGTTTTGTTACTGCAACAGTCATTCCTGTTCTTCCGTTCAAGCCCAATGGTGTCGCTGCATCGTCTATCCATTTAAATGTCATGAATTTTCCATCCGGATGAACACTCGCTGATGCTGTTAGCGATATTTGATCCCCGGATGTAAATGCAATAGATGCTTTAGCAAAGGGTGAATGATTTACAACATATGTATATGTAACCGGATCAGAGACAACAATTGTTCCGCCCGTGTCTACAATTGCCTTAAAAGTGTTCAGTCCATCGGAAAGTGTATCCATAACGGAGAACGATCCGCTGACCACCGGTACGGACGTAGTATCTGAACCATTGCGCACCATCCGTATTGCCGTCACCGAACTATTTTGCACAAGTCCGCGCAACGTACGGAGCGGATTTCTCGTCGGATATCCTCCTTGCGACGTAATCTGGATAAATCCGGCCTGTGTGGTAAAGTTAACCGAATCAGCATTCGACGTTCCCGCTGAGGATGATACACTCACCACCATATTGTGTTTTCCGTTCGCCAGCGAATTCGGGACAGGGAATGAGAGTTTTTTTGTGGAGGCATCATAATACTTTCCAATATGTGCATAACGAATGCCATCGACGGTAAGAATAATGGAAGAGGTATCTATTGAAGCACCGACTTTCGGAAAAAGATACACCGTCACCAGTGGCGTACCGGTTGTTACAATGGATTGTCGTTGATTCGGTAGAAAATGATAGATCGTCGGATCTTTAATATAGAGATAGGTATTCGCATTATCTTTCGGATTCTCATTGTGGTTCAACGGATCGTTTGGCCATTGACCGACGCCGGCATAAAAAAATTTATATTGCCATGCTCCGGGAACACCAACAGACGGCGGATTTGGATTGCCGCCGACGGGAAGACGTACTACTCGTTCCCACTGATTGGCAGATGTGTATTCCATCGGCATTGCAGAATTGTTCCATCCGTTGAATTCTCCGACAAGAAATAATGTTGGTGAGGATGGTGCAGCATACCGGAAAGTAACATCGACACTGTCTTGAGCATATACCGTTAACGAAAAAGCAGCAATCAATAAAATATATTTTTTCATAGGGTACTTTCAAAAGACAATCATTAATCCTGTTCAACCTGAGATCGCCGTACGTTCCGTTCTTAGTCGATGCATCGGATTGTTGAACTCCCGGTAAAAAAACGTTGAGCAGAACTTTCGTACGGCGTTAGTCCTCATCGATCGTCATAACAAATATCCTTGCTGTATGACCCGGTATATCGATTATCACATTCCCTTCAACGGGAGTGTACACTTTGTCCGTGAATTCATCGCGCAGTTCTCTGATCTGAGGATTTACTTTTAATTCAATACTCATCAGTTTGTCTCTGCGGTTGATTGCAACATATGCAAAATGTGCATTCAAATGACGTTCGAACGCAAACACTTTCCGGTGATTATCCGCCACAAGTGTCTTAAACTGACCGCGTCGCAATGCGATGGATTTCTTTCTGATCCGGATCATCTGCTGATAAAGCGAGAACAATTCATTATCCCACTTTTTTTCATCCCAGATCATCGTCCGCCGGCAATCAGGGTCTTTTCCCCCCTCCATTCCGATTTCATCTCCGTAATACACCATGGGCGCCCCTACATAGGTCATTTGGAGGATCACAGAGAGTTTCATTCTCCAATATTCTCCTTGCGCCAAGGTTAAGTAACGCTCTGTGTCATGACTCCCCAGCAAATTGAGCATTGTAAGATTATGAAAGCGGTTATAGGAACTGCGTATCGTTTCAAGTCTTTTATCGAACTCCTCCGTTTGGATCTTGTCATAAACAAAATAATCCAGACATGCTTCACGGAATCGATAATTCATAACACCATCAAATTCATCCCCCTGCAGCCAGGCACTTGCATCGTCCCAGATTTCGCCGACGATATAGCAACCCGGGTTGCGAGATTTCATAACCGTGCGGAACTCTTTCCAGAATTCATGCGGTATTTCGTTCGGCACATCAAGTCTCCAGCCGTCCACGCGGTCCGACCAATGTTTAGTCACCTCAAAAATATATTTTTTCACTTCCGGGTTCTGCACCATCAATTTCGGGAGAGAGCCATAGCCCCACCAGCATTCATAATTTGGTGTCTTTGGAGACGATACCGGAAAGGAATATATGTTGAACCATGAAGCATACGGCGAATCCTTCCCTTTCTCTTTCACATCTTTGAATGCAAAATGCTCCGTTCCAACATGATTAAATACGCCGTCGATAACTACTTTAATGTCGTTCGCCCGGCATTGCACGATAAATTTATCAAACAATTCGTTCGTACCGAAAGCCGGATCAATAATGGAGTAATCGGTCGTGTTGTATTTGTGGTTTGTGGTTGCAGCAAAAATGGGATTGAGATAGATCGCGTTAACACCGAGGCGTTTCAGGTGTCCAAGACGGTTGATAATACCCTGAAGGTCTCCGCCAAAGAAGCTATTCCCTTTCGGAAGTTTCCCCCACTGTTCTGTTTGCGGCGGATCGTTGGCTGTGTCGCCATTTTCAAATCGATCGGGAAATATCTGGTAAAAGATACTTTCCTTTACCCAATCCGGTACAACAACAATATTTTGTGCCATACGACAAATGAACAATGTTAGTGATATAGAAAAGGCAGGGCAATTACTCACCCTGCCTTTTTGAATAACGGTCTTTGGTGTCAGTCATACGGGTTATTCACCCGAATGATCCAACAAACAAAGATTACTTCAAGAACATCATTTTCTTCACGGATGTGAAGGAACCAGCTTCGATCTTGTAGAAGTAAACGCCGCTTGAAAGTGAAGTGGCATTGAACGTTGTTTTGTAGTTACCAACGGTTTGCACTTCATTAACAAGTGTTGCTACCTGCTGGCCGAGAACGTTGTAAATCTTCAACGATACCAATCCATTCACAGGAATGGAATAGTTAATAACTGTTGAAGGGTTGAACGGATTCGGATAGTTCTGTGACAGTTCGTATTTGGTCGGTGTGATACCGTCTTCCAATTTCACGCCACGAACTTGAAGAGCATAATTCCATTGGCTGTAATACAACGGATTGATGCTTCCAAATTGGCTTGCAATTGTAGCGGTTGTTGCAGCGTCATTGATGTTTTCGATATGGTTATTACCGAATCCGCCTTTTCCGCCTTCGTTATCACCGCCCTGAATACCGAACTTAAATTCCTGACCAACAACGTTGTTGATGGAATCTTTGTAGAAACTAATAACTCTTGTATAGATGCGGTCATTGGCAGTTACGTCGCCATTTGTTCCGTCATCATACATTTTGCGCAGAGGATCTGTGCCCAGCGAAGGACCCCATGATGCCCATGTGCCTGTAGCCGGTCCGTTGATGGAAACACCCCATTTGTACACGCTGTCTTTGTTTGTAACATTAACAGTGTTCTGAATACCAAATAAGGTATCGCCTTTTGCAACCTGCCAGTAAGCCGGCTGTAAATTCACGGTGAACTTTACTGCAACGTTCTGCGTGAGTTTACGTGTGTTGCGGAAGAACGGCCATCGGCCAGCTTTGGTCTGGTCTTTGGATGTATCTGCAGCTGCGTTCGCACCGACTGACTTTTTCTTTGTCAGGGGCAACATACGGCGTTCGGCCAATGTTTGGTCTGCACCGGTATAGCTGAAGTTGTAATATGATTCTCTGAAATCCTGACCATTTTTTACAATGTAATATTGATAGACCAGCGGTTTGCTGCCGATCGAGTCAACTTTTACACCAGTGATCGTTGAATCATATGCAGCATAGATGCTGGTCAAACCTTGTTTTGCAAGATTCTTGGAACCAACAATCGATGCTGAATTTGCAAATCCATACCGTACCTGGATCGTATCGCCTGTGGTATATCCATTTGTCGCAATAGCATTGCCCATATCAACTTTGAAGGTGGCAATTGCAGTATCAGTACCTGCGGGCGGTTTCACGCCGATATCTTCCCACCACTTCCAGAACAATGTTGTATCAGCACTTCCCTTTTTAACGGAGAAGGAACGATTTGATGCAAGGTTCTCCCATTTGTAGGTAGTCGGTGTAGCATTGTTAAACTGAACGAATTTATATTCGTAAGTGATCGGTACCGTAATCGTATCAATGGTTGCTTTTTTCAACGGAACCTTGAATGTTCCTGACCAGAAATTTGTTCCATTATATGCAACCGAACCGCCGTTGCCATGGTTTGTTTCCTGTTTCAGAACAAACGAAGAAGGTGTTCCCCAACCCTGGAAACTACCGTTAACTCCAACCTTCATGTTTGCGGGATTGAAATCTTCCTGGTTTGCCATATTGATGCGGAAAGTAACTTCCAGTGAATCTGATTCCACATATGGACGCCAGAATTGTACCTGCGTAGCAGCTGAACCGTTAGCAAATTGAACAGCAATAGTCGAGTCATTCTGACCTACGACCATTCGGCGGTTTCCGTTGCCGTTGGTTGTGATGTCATTTTCCCATCCATTATTTTCACCAGGATGGCCTGCGCCGACGTTTGCCTGTGCATGTGTATAGATTTTGTACGGGAAATCAGCACCAGATGTAAACCGTACTTTTGCTCTCCAGTAATCTCCACCGATATTTGTGAATCGTACGCTGGATGCACCGTTCCAGTCAAGCAATCCATTGGATGCACCGCCATCACCGCGCATTTGAACGGTTGATGTACCTTTTAATGTATCCGGAATTGTTGCTGTGTTCACAATGAATGTCATTTCAACCGAAGGGCTGTATTGCAGCACTTGACGTGTTCCGGCAGCAAAACCAAGATTTGCCGAAATGAATGAAATTTGTGAAAGACTTGCCGCAGCTCCAGTGTTCAACGGTGTAACAAGTTTCGTCCACGTGGCACCGTCATCTGTCGATTTCCACGATCCCGGACCAAAACCATCATATCCGGATGCAATCACTGTGCTGGTACCAGCTAATGACTGAACCTGTGAAAATTGCTGGTTCAGAACGTTTGTAACTCCGGTGATGTTAATGGTATCGCTCCATGTAGCACCGCCGTCGGTTGTTCTGTGTAATGAATTCGTGTAGCCGTTTGTAGCTAAACCATATCCATTATTTGCATCTTTAAATGACATATTCACGAGTGAATATTTTTTCATAGTTCCGAGATTTGAAACATCGGTAACTGTCCATGTTAAACCTGCATCGGTTGACTTAAATAGAGCAGGGATATTGTTTGCATTTGAATAACCGCCAAACCAAACCGTATTACCGAATGACGCGATCGCTTTCGGACCTGCAGATGCTGCAGTAATAGTCCCTAAATTTGCGCTCAATTTTGCGGAGAATGTAACTCTGTTCCACGTTACACCACGATCCGTGCTGCGATTGATGTAGAGTGTAGAATCAACAGCATCGCCATACGCAATAACCGTATCACGGCTGACGAATTTAATGCCGTCATAGAATGAACCTGTTCCGTATGCTTTGCTGACGGTATCCCATGTTGCACCGTAGTTATGCGTGCGGATCAGAACTCCATTATAATCAGCATTGATCATCACGCTATCGCCCCATGATGCAATACCAACGAACCGCATGCTTGTTGAGGTTGTGCTGGATTGAAAGTTGGGGAATGAAAACTTTGTGAATGACTTTCCACTGTCTTTCGAATAGAAACCATAATAGTTTCCCAACATCGGTGCGGTTGTTTTTGCACCTGCAATAAGGACAAAGCCGTTGTTAAAGAAATTGACGACTTTGAATTGGCTTGTGGCCGTTTCCAAGTTGCGGGGAAGCCAAGGAGACGAAGCAGCGTCAGCCTGATCCGGAGAAACAACAGTCTTACCTACTGTGATAGGCTGCAGTTCATCCTTCTTCTTATCTGCAAACGCTATGCTTACAACAGCAAGCGCCAGCAGTAAAGAAAGTTTTAGAGTTTGTTTCATAGTGAAACTCCTATGTATGTTTTGGATATAGTGGATTGTGGAACAAAAAAAAATCTGGATTGAGTTACAATATTGAAGGTTTTTTTCCCTTTCATCGTTAAATTTGTCAAAATTGTTGATTAAAGTCAAAAACTAAAATGTTATTCCAATTGCAAGTGTCTGAATTCCGCCAAATTTGCCGAATTCCTGATAGGCAAAATCGAATGAAACGACGTTCGCAGCCGTAAGTTCGTATTTAGCTCCGCCTCCGGCAGTGAATGTTTCCTCCCGGTCAGGCAAAAACAACGATTTTAGGCCTCCACGTATAAACACCATATCCCGCCATGAAAGTTCTCCCCCCACATTCAGCATTTCCGCACTGTCACTGGGACGCAGTGCATCAGCTGCAATCATAAATCGCAGTTCATCTGATTTGAACGCATCAATGGAAATGCCGGCGCGGAACAAGAGAGGAAGCGGCCGATCTTCAGTTTTATATTGGGCTACAATCGTTGCATTATTTCCCGATTCAGCCGGTTTGGAATCGAAATTATTATAAAGATCCTTACCATCCAGCCTCATATCAGCACCAAAATTTGATATGCTCATACCAATCGTTAATCCATTGAAGTCGGTCTTATACTTCAATCCTACATCCACGGCCATTGAACTTGCCGATTCGTTCCAGATTTTCATCTGGATATATTTTGCAGTTCCGCCAATCGAAAATTTGTCCGTAAGATTCCGGGCATACGATAATCCTACCGCAAGATCCGCTGCCGTCCATGTTGCGTCACCGCCGTTTTGATTTGACTCCGTGGTCAGCATTTCTTCGCCATAGTTCAACTGCGTTACGTTTACACCAATTGCATTTCCGTCTCCCAGATTAAGCATAACGCCAATCCAGTCAAATTTTGTACCCACGAGCCAAGCCGTATGCGAGACCAAAACCTGCGAAAAACCGGGTTGGGAAATGGCACCCGGATTATAATATAATGCAGAAGCATCGTTAGCAATGGCTACATAGGCACCGCCAAGCGCAACACCCCGCGGACCAACTGCAATCCCCAGAAAAGGAGCAGCAGAAGTTCCAACTTTTGTTTGCGCCGCGCTGATGTCAACCGCAGTGATGGATAAAAGGACTAAGACTAATAATTTTTTCATATCATACTCCGAAGATCATTATCGGTACGGGTTGCACCATTACTTAATGACAGCGATTTTTCCGGTCTTTGTTCCGGATGACGACTCAATGACGTAAAAATACACGCCGAACGAAACATCAAGATTTTCTTTCGTCTTCACATCCCATTTAATAGTTCCGTTTTGGATTGAACCATCCTGATACAGCGTGCGGATATGCTCGCCGCGCGACGTATAGATAGATACTTTCGATCCTTGCGGCACATTCTGAAATTCGATCTTCCGTTCCCCACGTCCGAATGTACCGGCGGCCGGCGGTGTTTCTCCGGATGCCTGAACAACGTACGGATTCGGAACAACTCTTACCGTGGAAAGTGATGACGAGATATTCGCCGTTACTACTTTCGGTTTTGTTGTGGTGAACACAAACTTATCACCATTGCGGAAAGGCTTTGTCGTGCGAATAAACAATGAATCTCCATTACCGTATTTGAATACCGAATCCTTGCCGGGAGGCAGCCAGCCGGCAGCCTTCAACGTTATGACCCAGCTGTAGAACAATGAATCTTTATCGCTTCGTTCAAAGAAATACAGATAATCTCCCTGCGATAATTGTCCCGGATACACATTATCCTCCCATAACATTTCGACCCGTTTATTGGTCGTGATATTCTTAGCCGAAAAAGGGATCGGCATTTTGGGAATCAATGATTGGAATACTCCCGAAGTGGAATCAATATTCGTGTCGGCAAACCTGATCACGTAATCGGATGCATTCCGTATCGGGATCTCATCTTTACCGTCAACATCGATATCAAATTGGTTTGTTGAAAAATCAAAACTATTGGCGCGGAGTCCGGTATTGAACTTCGACAACGAGTCTATTTTTTCTACGGACCATACATTATTAAAGGCAAGTTGAATGCCGTCAAAGTTATCCGTGTCCTCGGTTTCTTTCACGAAAGGACTTTTGTTTATATACGGACTTTTATACACCGGATAATATTGATACCGAATTGCATATTTCCGAAGGCTGTTCGTATCGGGCTGAAGATCAAACCGATTTTTTGCCCTGATTGATCCGCGTTCCAGATTGATGATATACTTTGTGGTATCAATCGGTGTTCCGTCCAATTTAGATATTGCAACACTCCCCTTGACAAGATTTTTCCTAGGGAGTAATGATGTGATCGTATCGATCTTCGATGGAGTAAATGTAGCTGAATAATAGGTCGTGTCTCGAACGTTATAATACGTTGTTACCGGAGAGACCTTGCCGCTATCGCGCGTATCATTGAAGGTTACTTCATAAGTACTTCCGGTAATTTTGGATTCGTCTATCACTTTATAATAAATATCCCCACTTCCCAACACAGATGCACTTTTTTGCAATTTCATTGAAGATGCAGGCGGAGTGTATCCGGATACTTTTTTTCCGGGAACGACGATCGCAACGTTTTGGGATGCCCCTCTGATCCTTCCGGCCTGGTCGATGTCTATCTTCCAACCATTTTCCGAAGGAAAAATTCCGGTTTGTTCGTCGCCATTATCATATGCTACTATCACATAGTAATATGTTTTGCCGTTGATCACGTCGATATCGGTAGTATCATGAACAAGACCGGTATTCGTGCCAAGCTTGTAAGTAAATCCAGCTGCATCGTCAAAAATAGTAGCAGGTGCGCGATAATATCCGCTGATGCTGTCTTTCAGATCAAATTGAAAAATTGGATTATACCCTTTTTTAATGCCGTCGGCATTTGTCACTTTGAATGCATCATTAAATTCATAATCTGTCGCTTTATAAATTTTGTATCCTTGAAAATCTTTTATTTTGAGAACGGGATCAATTGCATCTTCCGATCTTCTGTCCCAGTATAAACGAACGTTTCCGTCTCCGGCAACAGCAGTCAAGGTCGGCACCGGTTCCGGCGCAATGGGAAATTGATAGTTAGCGTCATAGATTTTTTGAACGGTCTGTTTGTGTTTCAACAGATCGGTAATATCGTCTTCACGTGATCCGCCGTTACCGCCGCCATAGACGAGTGCAAGCGAGAAACGCTCGGTCTTTTTTGAGATCAAAGGGAAATATCCTGACGAATAAATAAAATCGCCATCCTGTCCGTACTCCGGCCGGTTATTAACAATGGATTTCGGCACTGCGAAATATCCCGGCTGCATTTTCTCCCACATCAATTCATCATCCCCAAGCGGAACATCGTTCGCCGGAGTAAAGTAAAGAAAACTGGTCAATCCAATTTGGTCTGATTCGTCAACATCGGTCTTATCGATATTCGGTTCACCGGGCAGGCCTGTGTCTGTTCCATTGGACGTATATCCCGAGGTCGGTAATCCGTCGTTTTCGCCTGCATCTTTTGTGCTGGCAACACCGTCTAATCCGACATCGTCATACGCAATATTCCAATCTTTATCATTATCAATGCCGTCATCACGACGTTCATCAATCAAAGAAAATGGACCGCCGTTAAACACCGGATTGTACGACAAATGCCTGACAGGTCGCAAAATATCGATCAGCGTTTTTGGTGGTGTATCATTGGAAAGTTTTACCTGACGATAATGTAAATAATAATTTTCGTCGATAACACCGTCAAGATCGTTATCAATCCCATCATATGCATTCGGATTGATCATCGTTACATTCGAGACAGTGATAACATTCCCTTCTGACAATTTTGTAATTCCAGGAATTACCGTTACCGTCCCGCCTCGTGTTGCATAGGTTGTCGTTGTTGTTCCAACCGTAACAACCTGGCGGCTAAAATCTTTGCCGATAAGAACAATCTTATCGCCGGTCTTGATCAATGTTGAATCAAAATCTGCGGATGTATATAACGATGCCGTAGAGCCAATAATCTTTTTATCCACATCACCATCATTATCAATTCCGTCAAATGGATTTCCCGGACTTTCAAGGAACGCATACCCCACCATTCCGACACTTCCCTGCCAGAATGGATTTCTTGTACAGTTCCTGTCAAAATCACCGGTGTAACAAATATTTTCATTCACGTCGTAGAACGACCAGTCATCATCATACTCATTGAACATCTGCGAGCCGGTGACACCCACAAGAGTTCCGACAAGCATACCAAAAGTTGAACGGTCATAATTTGTTGTGCTGGTATTCGTGATCTCATACAGCCAAAAAATATTATCCTGCGCCAGAAATTGGCTCCACTGCATTCCCCGAACCCTAACATCCAATCCTAATCCATTACGCGAAAGATTAATGGAGTCGGGTTTAAATGCAACACCGGTTCCGCCAACGGTATTATTATTTAAGAAATTAAACCGCACGTCATTATCATCATCCATCACTACATAACTTTCCTGATTTGCACTTGCTCTTTTGCCGAAATAGCCATTCCACGATCCCTGCCATCCCGGATCTAATGCATCATTAGATTTATCGGGCCATGTGGTCGGCCATGTGGTTGGGTCATCGCTCATTGCAATGCTTTGTTTGGCCGGATTGAAATATCCGTTCAGAGGCATAAAAGACCACGGTTTCCCTCCGCCTGATTTATCTTCGGTGTCAAATACGGACGCTGGCCTTGCAACAGGACAGGTAACAACAGAGTGAAACGTTTGACCACCCGATTTTACTTCGGCGCCTACCAGAAGCGATACATCGCCAATATATCCATTCGTTGAATATATCCACGCACCGCGCGGTCTCGTATCAACCGGTTGTCCGATTACACCCCAGTTGCCGAATACCGATTTTACCCTATTGGCATTGTGGACAGCCGAGCGATAGTATTGTGATCCCGATTGTGCGAAACTTTTTTCAGTCCCAACCAGGAGCGCAAAAATAAGAAACAGGAAAAATATTTTTCTCATAATGAATGCCTTGACTAAAATTCAATCGTCGTTCCGACTTCAATTCTTCGTGGTTCAGAATAATTTGTCGGGTATGTATAATAATCGTGAATTGAGTTGATATATGACTTCTGTCCCGTAAGAGCGGCTTCGCGTTCATACTTTGTTTCTCCCGCGCGGCCGGAATCTCCAAATACACCGGTCTCATTTTTCGTATCAAAAATGTTATTGACCCGCATAAATAATGTCACATGAAGAGCATCGATGGTGATATTTTTGTACAAACGGATATCGGTGTTAAAATAGACAGGCTTGATTTCGGAATTGGTGAGGAATACTGTCACATCATTTGTTACATCCGGAGTATACGGCGTACCGCTTCCGAATTGACTGATCATGCTACCACCCCACGATTCTTCCGAGTATGAAAAGATCGCGTTAAGAGTATGACGCTGATCATTATTCAACGCAGTTAACTGCACTTCGGGAAGTTGGCCGCCTGCCACTTGATTTCGCGCTTGGTTCGGATCCGATGCGCTCCCTCGAGCGATCTGGAATGTGTAGTCCACAGATAAAGCCATCCCTTGTGAGAATCGTTTTTTCAACGAAAGGATCAACCCTCGGACAAATCCGAAATCGCTGTTCACATATTTTGTGTACGTGCGTGAAGCAAAACCTCCGCCGATCGGAATTTGGTCAGCTCTGGAGCCTGTAAGATTTCTGATGTCGCGCAGATATGCCGTAACGTCGAGACTAAGATCGTCGGTTAATTGCTGCTGGAGTCCGATTTCACCGTTGATTGTCTGTTCAGGATTTAGATCGGCATTTCCTGTCGGTGCACCTTTATGATCCACATTGCCGGTTCCTTCACCGACTTTGAATCCGGGATTTGCATACAAGCGTTCAAAATTCGGTGTCTGGAAAAAATGTCCGTATGAAAAATGGATCACGCCCCGGTCGGTAATCGGAAATGAAGCACCAAAACGAGGACTAACCTTCATTTTAGAAGTTGCTTTTTTATACCAATATTTCTTTCTGTCTGCAACAGTCTTTGCCGGTTCATTACCATCCTGCAATCCGTTACTGTTATAATCAAAAAATGTGTTAGACAATTTAGCCGGCGCATAGATATTGGGATCTTCGTCGTCTGTAAGAACATTTGCATCCGGTTCAAAATAATCAAAACGAACACCGATATTAATGATTAGATCTTTGAACTCCATCTTATCCTGGAGATAGCCTGAAAGTTCGACCGGCTTATGCGTATATGTATCACGGTATGTCGACGTGTCGCTTTCTATATAGGTGGTGATGAACGGACTCGATACTCCATTCTTAAATGCCGATTGCACTGCGATGGGGCGCAGCGTGAGGTCATCCATGAACACTTTATGCTGCCGGGTTTCAACACCAACTTTTACAAAATGTTCATTGGTAACCTGGCTGCTCAAATCAAATTTTAATAAACCGGTCGTTGTTGCACGCTGAAAACGGTTTAGATCCGAGCCTCCGGTGCTGTACGAATACGTACTTTGAGCTCTGCCTAAATTTGCAAGATCAGGATGCGTGTAACGGGTATCGAACGGATTTTCGTATAGATAATGTTTGTATGTTTTTTCGAAATACGATCCACCAAGAGTATAGAACGTTGTAGAACTGACCGTGTGGGTCAATTGGAAGATACCGGTATAACTTTTTGTATAATTTTTCCCCTGTCCATCCGGATTGTATTGAAAATCTCTGTTATAATCCTGCGATTCTGCATTATCGTAAATACCGGTGATGTTGAGTTTCAATTCGGAAGAAATTCTCAACGCCAGTTTAGCCTGCAAATACATCTTTTGATTCCAACCCATCGGCACCGTTTTGCCGTCCCCTGTTCCATTGATATAATTTTTCTTAAAAACGGTGTATGCGGAATCAAAACGGTGGTTGTTGATGGAATCCGCTTGTGTGCCGGTGATAGAACCTCCGGCGGATACACCGGTTACGTTATTTCTCACATATATTGAATCATTAAAGAAATCTGTCCCGAGTATATATACATCATCTTTATCAAATCGTTTAGCAATCGCTGTACTAGGAGTATAACGGCGAATGCCGTTAAGATAACCGCCGAAATAGATATTTCTGCCGTTCAGATAAAGAGAAACATCCTTCCCGACAAGTGGTCCGCTCAAACTCGCTTCAATGTCACGGATATTCATTGGTTCAAATTTTTGAATACCCTTAAAAATGTCGTTATGATTGCTCAGAAAATCACCGGCATATGCTGTAATGCTTCCGGCATATTTTTCTGCACCTTCTTTTGTTACAATATTGACAATTCCTGACATTGCTTGGCCATATTCAGCATTAAAAGCGCCGGAAAGCACCTGCAATTCCTGCACCATGCTTGGATTGACATCGACAACAGCGCTTCCGTTATACGCATCCGTGACGGGAACACCGTCGATCCAATACGCGGTCTCACCGGAACGTCCTCCGCGGATACTTCCTGCAACGTTGCCAGCCTGCAGACCAATAACCGAGCTTATTTCAGTAATAGGCAATTGTTTAATGTCATTAGCACCAACGACTGCCGATGTTGACGTAAGATCTTTCACGATCATCGGACGTTCAGCAGTGATTACCACCTCATCGCCTATAACAGTTTCTTCGGTCAACTTAAAATCCTGCCGCGTGGTAAGGTCGCTATTCACTTGAACGTTTGAATAGTTAATCGGTGAATATCCGATCGCGGATGCCCGGATGATGTACACCCCGGGTTGGAGGTTCAGGATGAGGAAGTTACCGTCGAAATCGGTTACGGCACCATATGTGGTTCCCGTTAGAATAATGTTGACACCGGGAAGCGGTTCACCTGATTTCGAATCGGTCACCTTGCCGACAATTTTTCCGGTGGTGCCGGCAAAAATAAATGTGCAGATCGAAATGAGTGAAAGTATGAAAGTAAGAGTTGTACCAATTTTTTTCATTCCAGCGACTCCGAAATGATAATGTGAAAAACGATGGATCGTTTATTGTTGATGGAACACATATTTTTTATTAGCACCGCAGCTTGCACGAACAACAAGCGTCGGTTTAAAATTAACAGATGTTACAAGTGCGTCGGGATGTTCAATGCGTTCGAGCATTTTTTTTACCGCCAACTCACCCATGTTAAACATCGGCTGACTCATGGTCGTGAGGTCAAAAATTTTTGCAAGTTCAACATCGTCAAAACTTACGATGGCAACATCTTCCGGAACGCGGATACTGTTCTCGCGGAGAGCAGCCAAAACACCGATTGCCTGAATATCACTTGATACAAAAAAAGCTGTCGGGAGTTTCTTTCCACTTGCAATACATTCTTTCATGCTATGATAACCGGATTCTCTGCTGAATCCGTCGTTCCTGGTTTCAGAACTGTTGATAATATTTTCCTCGTTCACAGCGATTCCGTTTTCCGTCAGCGTCTGCTTGAAGTTCATCAGCCGTTCGCGAGCCGGTGCACTTTTAAGGTTCGCGTTGATCATTCCAATATTCGTATGACCAAGGGACAACAGATGCTCGGTCGCAATCTTTGCTCCCGTTGCATTGTCCACACGTATGGAATCAAACTTCGGGTGGAACGTATCGACCAAAACCAACGGCATCTTATTCTCGGAGAACTCATCGGCAAAGCGTTCCGGCAGTTCAAGAGAGAACAGCAATGTACCATCAACTCTTCCCTTGCGCATTGACCGGATCAGATATTCTTCTACCTGATCCTTGCTGTTAGCTCCGTGGATGATCAGATCGTAGCCCAGTGAGGTCAATGTTTCCTGAACACCCTGCAGGACTTCAATGAAAAAATAATTTGTAAAAAAAGGAATGATAGCACAAAGAGTGTTCGAGCGTTTTCGGGCAAGTGCCTGTGCGTATGCGTGAGGTTGATAATTTAACCTTTTTGCGACAGTCACTACTCTATCTCTCGTCTGGGTCGTTACTTTTGGACTATTATTGAGTACGCGTGAGACTGTACCGATCCCAACGTTCGCTTCTCTTGCTATGTCATAGATAGTAACTGCCAACATGTTCCTTTGATTTTTCGGGTTCCATGGAAGGGCTTTCAGAAACTTAGATCAATAAAACTTCATAGTCAATAGTCGTAATGAAGAAAAATTTTACCTCAGTTATTCCCTATTTTCACTATTAAATAGAAGTTTTCGCAACTAAATTTTTTTCTCTCAAATCTTAATAAGCGAATCGCATTTCAATGACACTTTTTTTTTCAAAAAAATATTCAATGTCCGGATGATCTATTTGAGGGCTATACTATGAACAGTTAAACACCGCACACCTAAAGGACTAATTTGTCTTGTATCGATAACTGAGATGGTCGGATCTAGCAGATTGTATTCAAATGATTCTGCTCTGAATTCATTACAAGGAGAAGTTTGTTTATCAATAAACCATCTACCATAAGTAGTCCATTGTAATGTACTCTCCCCCGATGAACATTATGGATCAAAGCGGTAGCTGTTAAAATATTGTATAAATAAATGGTGCAAGCGCACTTCCTTTTGTTAGAACGATCAGCAATCCGAACAGTACCAACACGATAACAATGGGAAAAATCCACCATTTTTTATTTTCTTTAAGGAAGGAGACATATTCTGCTAAGATTTTCAATTTTGCCATTGGGTTCCTTTTTTACGACATCCGTTCATAGTTGACCTTCTTTTGCTGATCGCGTAAGATCCAATATGACGATGGTTGATCCTTAAATGGACGAGAGAATTTTTTTCCGCTTACTTTTGCAATGAAGGCTATGGGAGTCACGAAGATAAAAAATATAACACATAATAGTATCCTTGAAACGACCGACCCAATGACAATGGCAAAGCTCATCCAATAACGGTACGTGCGATGCAAGACATTTGGAGCGATAAATCCGCCGATCATAAGAACAACGCCGATGGATAACAATGCGTACGATAATTCCGTATTCCACATTAACACCCATCGTGCTGTGATGCCCATAACAGAAAATACACTACCAACGGTCAGTCCGAATTTCTTCAGTTCTTTCGCTGAAGACCGAATCGCCGAAATCTCTCCGGTAATCTCATCAATCCAATTCATATTTTTTCCTCCAATCATCCTTTTCTTCGTATGCAGGCTGAGCGCTTTTCATCAGAATATAATTCCCCAACACCAGCACATCCATTTCCGTACGCATGAAACAACGGTACGCATCATCAGGCGACTCAACGATCGGTTCTCCTCTTACATTGAACGATGTATTCACGATCACCGGACATGTAGTTCGATTATAGAATGCAGTGATCAGCTGATGAAAGCGCGGATTTGTTTCGCGGTGTACGGTTTGAATCCTTGCCGAATAATCCACATGTGTTACAGCCGGAATCTGCGAGCGTGCGATATTCAGTCTGGCAATTCCCCATAATTGTTTTTGCTCTTCGGTCATCGGCTGTTGTTTGTCTTTAGCGACATCGGCTACCAGCAGCATATACGGACTCTCACAGTTAATATCGAACCATTCGGAAACATGTTCAGCGAGAATTGCCGGCGCAAAAGGACGAAAACTTTCGCGATACTTGATCTTGAGATTCATTTTCTTTTGCATCTGATGAGAACGTGCATCGCCAAGTATGGAGCGGTTCCCCAGCGCGCGTGGACCGAACTCCATTCTTCCCTGAAACCATCCGACAACATTCTCATCGGCGATCAATGCTGATACTTGTCCGCACACGCCCTCAAAATCCGGAACATAAAAATGCGGAATGTTTTTTTCCTTTAAAAATGTTCCGATGATCTCATCGCTGTAGGATGAGCCGAGGTATGAACCGCTTTGCGAATCACCCTTCGCAGCGTTCCGTTCTTTCTTATAATAGTGATAGGTTCCGATCAGTGCTGCACCCAAAGCTCCGCCCGCATCACCGGCCGCCGGCTGAATCCAGACTGAATCAAAAATATTGGATCGGAGAATTTTGCCGTTTGCAACGCAGTTTAATGCTACGCCGCCGGCAAGACAGAGATTTTTTTCTCCTGTAATATTCTTTGCATGCCTGACTATTTTCAGCATTATCTCTTCCGTAACAACCTGTATGGATGCGGCTATATCCATTTCCCGCTGAGTTAGCGGAGATTCAGGCATTCGCGGAGTAGCATCAAAAAGCGATGCAAATCTATCATTGGTCATCGTCAATCCTGAGGAATAATTGAAATATTCCATATTCATGGCAAATGACCCATCCTCGCGCAGATCGACCAAATGTTCATAGATCGTCTGAACATACTTGGGTTCTCCGTATGGGGCCAATCCCATCAGCTTATATTCGCCTGAATTGACCTTAAATCCGGTAAAATACGTAAAAGAAGAGTATAACAATCCCAACGAATGCGGAAAATGCTGCTCCGCCAGGATCGTAATGTTGTTGTTCACACCTACGGATAGTGACGTTGTTGCATATTCGCCGACACCATCAACCGTAACGATGGCGGCACGTTCAAACGGCGAGGGGAAAAAAGCTGATGCAGCGTGCGCTTCATGGTGTTCCGTAAATAGTATCTTCCCTTCGAAATTCAATTCCTCTGCGATCACGTCGGAAAGCCAAAGTTTTTCTTTCAGCCAGACCGGAACTGCATGAATAAATGACCGGAATCCTTTTGGTGCACTTTCCAGATATGTTTCAAGAAGACGGTTGAATTTCAAGAACGGTTTGTCGTAAAAAATAACAGCATCCAAATCAGCAACAGTGCACTTCGCTTCCTGAAGGCAATAACGGACAGCATGATGCGGAAACCGTTCATCATGTTTTTTCCGTGAGAAGCGCTCTTCCTGTGCAGCGGCAATGATTACACCATCGCGGACGATACACGCGGCCGAGTCGTGATAGAATGCTGATATTCCGAGTATTGTCATACAGTTGCCGGATCGATCGTACGAAAGACTGTTACTCCACTTTCACAGTCGTTGCCTGAAGAATTTCCCGTGTTGCATCATCCTGCACAAAAAGAACTACGGCAAGTCGATTCGGATCGATATGCGTCTTCTTCTCTTTCAGCGAAGTTCCGAGTTTTGAAAAACGATCTTTCGTTTTTTCATAATATGCTTCCAATTCCGTCTTCAGCAATTGCAGATTCACGGTTTGGCTTACCGTCAATTTACCATCCTTGGGGAAAGAATATCCTTCCACCGATTTTATCATCTTTCTCACAACAAATTTATGACGCTCAATTCCATTACTGCCTTTGTATTGGACCTCGTCTTCAACAAGTGCAATGCGCACCTTCAGATTAATATTTTTTTCCGTTGAAAGTGCTTTGGCTTTTACCGTGACGATATTATTTTTTAGCGACGCCGTAAGAGCAACAGTAACCGATGCCGGTTTTTGGATCTCCTTTTCAATGATATCCGCATACAGGAAAAATTTATTTTTCGCCATCACTCGGCTGCCGCCTGATGTGATCACAGTCCGACCGTTAAATACTGCTGTCGGCGTACTGCTGATTCCGTAATATTTTGCTCTTTTTTCAGTATCCGCATTTACGAGCGGATCGGGAAGAGGAATATGCTGGTGGTATTCCAGAATTGCAAGCGACGACGTCTTAAAGCGATCGATCAAATAATCGAATGCGACATCGGCGGCCTGGCATGGACGGCACTCTGAACCAGTAAACAATTCTGCAAGAACGATCCGCGGGAATTCATTATTTTTTAGAACCTGTTTTGTCCGCTGATATTCTTCCGGTGTAAATTGCAGTGCGGCGGCCTGCCGGGCCACAATGATGGAATCCAAGCTGATCGTCGGAAACAGTTCATTCTTCAATTCAATCAATTTGTCGTACACCGAAGTATTGTTTGAACCCATCGCGCCGGAAAGATATGCATCGAATGCCTCCTTCTTTTTCCCGAGCAATTCTTTTACCCGTCCCAATGTCATAAATATCTCTGTTTCATTCGGTGGTGCATATATAGCCGCTTCAGAAAGATACCGTTCCGCATCCTGATACCGTTGAAGATGGTAATTGGTCAGTCCGAGCGACGCGGATGCGCCGGAGCGTTCTTCAATTGTGCGTGATCGTGCAGCAGCGTATGCTTCCTTTCCATACTGCAGTGCCAATTCCGGAAAGATGTTATTAAGTGCGAGACTGACGGCAAGTCTGCTTTTTGCGAACGCGCTGTCGGATGAGAATTTTAGAAATTCGGAAATTGCGGAACGGTATAAACTGTCACGGATCAGTGAAATATTCTTAGCATCAATATTCTTCGTTGCCAATAACGAATCGACCTTGTCGACGGGCAGTCCCTCCCGCGGCAGAACAAGATTTCCCAAAATAATCTTTTGCATACCCTGCAGAGATAAACCGGATTCGAACTGTATGAATCCCAATTGAACGAAGAGTGAGACATAACGTGAATCGATCTTCGCGTTTTCAGGAAGCAGCGCAACTGCCCGTTCCTGCGTCTTCAATGCTTCGCTGTATCTCTTCAACCGGAACAGGATCAACCCTTTCGTGTTCAGTAACACCGGTTCTTCTTTTTTATACAGTGTGATCGCGGAATCGATCATCACCGCAGCCGAATCGATAAACAGCATCCGCTGTGCAAATTCGAAAGCAACCGCATTCAATGCCGGTACGAGCTGGGATTGGTCCAGAATTGAAAGATATTTTTTCACTGAGAAATACGCACCGCTGTCATTCTTCATGTTGGCGTATATCTGAAACTTTACGGCATAGGCATTGGGTAGTAAATTGCTCGTCGGATTTTCCGCGATGAATTTGTTGATCTCCTCAAGCCGAGCAGAATCCGTTGGAGCAGACATTGCTTTTTTGAATGCGATCTGGTCGCCCGAGGTCTGGCCGAAAGCATAGAGTGAACAGAAGACGAAAATAATGAAGCATTGCTTTAGCATGGTTATTCCTTACGATTATTTATTCCGTTTTGAATTCATGAAGATACGCATAACAATTGCACTCACTCCGCAGATCGCTGCACCGGTCACAACCGCGGGACGCGCTCCAATTACATTAGCTACCCAACCCATCCCTAAGTGTCCGAATGGCGCCAGTCCTTGAAAAATAAGCAAATAGAGCCCCATAACTCTGCCACGCATCGCATCAGGTGCACCGAGTTGAATTGAAGCGTTTGCCGTTGAAATGAACATGATCAGACCCATTCCGACGAACACTAAACTGTATATCGACACGGCAACGTTGGTGGATGATGCAAACATAGAAACACCGACCACAAATAATGCAATACCGGTATATATGAAACTGCTCGGCCTAATGTTTCCTTCCGTGCTTGCAACGATAATAGCACTGATAAATGCACCGATACCAAATGACATCATCAGATTGCCAAGACCAACGGCCCCAATATTCAATATCCTGTCCGCAAAAATAGGCAGCAGCACTGTATAAGACCAACCAAATACTGTAATGACTGCAACGAGAGTCAACACTGCCATCATTGAGAGGTCTGAACGAACGTATTTTATGCTTTCACGCAGTCCGGAAATGATACTCTGCTTTTCTTTGACAAGAACAGGTTTGGTTTCCAGTTTCAATTTCAGCAGCACAATAATCACTGCAAAGAATGAGACCGCGTTAAAGAAAAAACACCAGGCAACACCAACTGCGCCGATGACCACACCGCCGATAGCAGGTCCGATAATCCTCGCAGCGTTGAATGACGCAGAATTCAGCGCGATAGCATTGGCAAGATTCTCTTTCCCTACCAATTCCACAACAAATGACTGACGCGCAGGCACATCGAAAGCGTTGATCGTACCTAAAGTAAAGGCCAACACGCAAACCATTTCAACCGTAACGATATTAAGGAACACGACCGTTGAAAGTATTACAGCTTGAACCAGTGATAGACTTTGTGTAACAAGAATGATCCTGTGTTTCGAGAATCGGTCGGCAATCGAACCGCCGTACAACGCAAAAAGAAGCATTGGTATTGTATTTAAAAATCCGATAACCCCGAGCCACACAGAAGAATATGTTAACTGATAGACCAACCATGCCTGTGCCATTGACTGCATCCATGTACCGACAAGTGACAGGACCTGCCCGGTAAAGAACAGACGGTATGATGGATGCCGCAGAGAGCGGAAAGTCCGCACCGAAAGAAAACGCTGCAGAGTGTTATTCATCGCGATAGAACTTAAAACGCAGGGCGGCCATTACATAGATCACTCCTCCGGAAACATCTGCTAACACATCATAGGGATCGGAAGAACGGCCCGGTGTAAACAATTGATGATACTCGTCGGAAACACCATACAGAAAAACAAAGACAACAGCGATCATCAGTCCATGACGCTTTAATGTATAATTTCCCTGGTGAGACAAGGCAACATGAAGAAGCCAGCATAAAATACCGAACACACCGGCGTGAACGACCTTATCTGAATACGTTACCAATTCGGGAAGTTTTGACTGCGGAATTGAGGAAGCCACATAGATAAAAAAACACCATGCAGCGGCCGGCAGTTGAAACTGTATAAATGAAATTACTCTCTGCTGCAAATTCATTATTTCACTACCTCACGAATTGCTGTCGGCAGATATTTGATAATATCGCTTGCAATCATACCGTGCTGTCCGATCTTTTCTGCAGCAATATCCCCTGCTCTCCCGTGTAGATATACACCGTTAACAGAAGCATCAACTGCGGAATTTCCCTGTCCGACGAATGCAGCGACGATCCCCGCCAGAACATCACCGCTCCCGGCGGTAGACATACCGGGATTGCCGGTCGGATTCACGAATATGTTTCCTTTATTATCAGCAATGATTGAAGGAGCCCCTTTAAGTATTAGCGTGACATTATATTCAGCAGCAAAATCCGATGCAATGGAATATCGGTTCTTTTCGATCTCATCCGCCGGAAGTCCGGTCAAACGTGAAAACTCTCCCATATGCGGAGTAAGGATAACATGTTTTGCTATTCTTTTTTTCAGAATCTCACGATGTCCGATCAGTGCATTCAATCCGTCGGCATCGATCACCAGCGTTCTGCTGCATGTTCGGATCACTTCACGTATCACTTCCTGCGTCTCTACATTGCGCGACATTCCGCATCCAATAAGTACAACCGTTGACCAACTTATCCGTTTCCCGATCTCACCCTTTGCATCAGAGGAAATACTTCCCTCCGGTGTACTAGGCAGCCCGAGAGGCATCACTTCAATGGACCGCTTGGCGATCACCGGATATTCTGTCTCGGGAATTCCAAGGATCACTTGACCGGCACCGCTCCGCATCGCAGATTGGCTGCAGAGCCAAGCCGCTCCCATCATACTTTTTGATCCGGCAAGCACGAATATTTTTCCTACGGAATGTTTGTGGCTGTTGCTTGCCCTTCGCGGAAATATTTTCTGCACATCACTCTTTTCAACAAGCATTCTTTTCGTTTTGCGTATCGCTCTGGAAGGAATACCGATATCCGCAACGATAACCTCGCCGGTATATTCTTTCGCCCGCCCGCAATAGAATCCGGGTTTTGGATTGGACATCGTGACCGTTGCATCAGCGCAAAAGGCTTCCGACAGAACTTCACCAGTTTCGCCATTCAATCCTGTCGGGATATCAACAGCTATTTTTAACGCTGTCTGTTTATTGCACCATTCCACCGCTTTAAGATATTTTCCCTTCAATTCACCCTGAAAAGATATTCCCAGCATTGCATCGATGATCACATCGGCCTTTTTGCCTTTACGATGGAGATATTTTTCAGTGCTCACAATATCAATTCCTGTAATATCCCCGGCACAAATTCTCTTATACTGCATCAAAGCTTCACTGCTCAATGATTTGTCTCTCTCAATCAGGACAACTGTTACAGCATATTTTTTTTTGGCAAGCAATCGTGCAATAACAAAACCATCTCCACCATTGTTTCCTTTTCCGCAAAGAACTATTGCCGTGATCACTCCAGCAGATGATACTCGTTTTGTGTTCGGATACTTTACAGCGCGAATCCGCGTTATTGTTTCATTCACAACCGCTTCACCGGCTTTCTCCATTAAACGAAGCGACGGAATATGCAATGTCTTGATTGCAAATTCGTCAACGTTCTTCATTTGCTGTGGTGTGAGAATGAACTTCATAAAATAAAAAAACCGTCCCGGGGACGGTTGATAACTATGTTGCAACCGGACTCAACAGAGGAGTCCGATTGCAAAAATTAAAAGATAGATTTCATTAGATCAAAAATCAGCGACGGGACAATACCGAAGAGCACGATACCTGCTCCGCACAGTATCACAGTTGCGAATGTCAATCCGGGCAGCTTAATTTCTTCATGGTTCGTCGCTTCTTTGAAATACATATAGACAATAATCCGCAAATAATAATATGTTGAGAACAGACTCGTTATTACACCGAAAATGGCAAGCCAGGTCATATGGGATTGGACCGCGCTTGCAAACAGATAATACTTGCCTATAAATCCTGCGAATGGCGGAATTCCCGTGAGTGAAAACATAAACATCGCGAGCAGAGCGGCCAGTGCCGGTTTCCGTTTTCCAAGTCCGGCATAATCTTCATAATTCAGATTGCCGCCATTCTCCTTTTCCATCATTGCGATAATTCCAAATGCCCCAAGGTTTGTTAATGCGTAGGAAACAAGATAGAATGCGATACCCTGCTGTCCCATCGGTGTTGCCGAAGCGATACCGATAATCATATACCCTGCATGTGCGATGCTAGAATAGGCCAGCATTCTTTTCAAATTTGTCTGCGAAAGACCAAACCAGTTCCCCAGCAGCATTGAGGCTGCGGCAAGCACTGCCAGCACCGTCATCAACCGTTCATCTCTCATCGACATTGGAACAGAAAATGTCATAAGAAAAACTGAGAACGCAGCAGCCTTCCCACCGGTGGACATGAATGCCGTGACAGGTGTCGGAGCGCCTTCATACACATCGGGCACCCACATGTGAAACGGAACGGCAGCAACTTTGAAACCGAATCCGATCAGGATCAATCCCCAACCAATGATATGAAGAGGATCGTTAAAAGGCTGAGGATACATTGTTACGATGCGGAGCAAATTTGTGGTACCGGTTGTTCCATAAATCAGAGCGATACCATACAACAAAAATCCTGTAGCAAATGCTCCAAGTAGAAAATATTTTAATGCCGATTCGTTGGAAGAAAGTTTGCCGCGGAAATATCCTGCAAGAACGTAGAACGATACGGACATCATTTCAATGCCAAGAAATGCCGTGATCAGATCGGCCGATGATGCAAGCATCACCATCCCGATCGTGGCAAGCAAGATCAGCACATAATATTCGCCATAATGATATTGTTCACGTTCGAGATATGGTTTTGCAATGAACATCGAAAATAGCGCAATGACCAAAAACAGAACACTGAAGAAACTTGCATAACCGCCGACCAGCAGCATATCGGAAAACGCCGTGGCATTCATCGGAAACGTATAGATGGAGCATCCGATTGCAACAAAAATACCGACTGCGCTAACGTAGAAAACCATACCGGCAGAATTTTTCAAGAACGCATTGACGAGCAATGCAATCAGCGAGAATAAACCCAGCGCGAGGATCGGTGATGAACCAAGAAGATCTGTAGGTGAAAAAAATTCCATAAATAATTCTATTTTTAATAACTAAATTTTACGCAACAACTTATTTTAACACTACACCGGCCGGCACGATATTGCCGCTCTTTGCGTTCTGCAGTTGTGTTACCGCCTGTTTTGTAAAAGCGGCGGACGGTTTCAAAAATGTCGACGGATACACGCCGATCCACACAATGAAAAACAACACCGGAATAATTAACGCTATTTCCCGTTTCGACAGATCCAGCAATGATTTGTTCTCATCATGTGTGATCTTCCCAAAGAACACCCGCTGACACATCCACAGCATATAAACAGCCGAAAAAATGACGCCTGTTGCGGCAACTGCTGCATAGACATACGATCCGAGGAAAAGTGAATTGAACGACCCAAGTAGAATCAGGAACTCGCCGACGAATCCGTTCAATCCCGGAAGACCGATCGATGAAAATGTAACGATCATAAAGATGGTGGAAAACACCGGCATCACTTTCGCCAAACCGCCGAACTGAGCAATCTCACGCGTATGCCTGCGGTCGTAGATCATACCGACTAAAAGAAACAACGCCCCGGTGGAAAGACCGTGATTGATCATTTGAATGACCGCCCCCTGCATCCCCTCTTCGGTCATCGAAAAAATTCCCAGCACTACAAAGCCTAAGTGACTGACCGATGAGTAGGCAACCAATTTTTTCACATCCGTCTGCACCATCGCCACGAGTGCGCCATACACAATTCCGATAACGGATAAACTTGCCATGAGCGGAGTAAATTGAAACGATGCTAGCGGAAACAGCGGCAGACAAAAACGGATTAAACCGTACGTGCCCATTTTCAGAAGAACACCGGCAAGAATAACAGAACCTGCCGTCGGTGCCTGAACGTGCGCATCGGGCAGCCATGTATGCAGCGGAAACAACGGCACTTTAATGGCAAACGAAAGAGCAAAAGCAAGGAACATCCACACCTGAATCCCCATCGGAATACCCGGTGCGATCACATATAGCTTCTGCAGGTTCGTAGTGAAGTAACCGTTGGCGAGCGTTGAAGCATAATATCCAAGCCACAAAATTGCGATTAGCATTAAAAGCGATCCGGCCATTGTGTAAATAAAGAACTTCACAGCAGCATAGATTCTGTCCTTACCGCCCCAGATACCAATAATGAAATACATCGGTATCAGCATTGCTTCCCAAAAAACGTAGAATAAGAAAAGATCGGATGACAGAAACACACCGAGCATACCGACTTCCAGCAACAACATGAACGACACATATTCCTTCAAACGGTCGGTGATCGACTCCCACGATGCAATTAGTGCTATCGGTGTGAGAAATGTCGTCAGCACAATAAGAAGGATCGAAAGACCATCAACACCGACGAAATACGAAATATCCAGCGCAGCGATCCACGGATATTTTTCGACAAACTGCAATTGGGTATTTGCCGCATCGAATCCAAAATAGACGAATAGCGAAAGTGCAAAGGTTACCAGCGACGCACCAATACCAATGTATTTGATCAGGCTCTGTTTTTCTTTATTAATAAAGAGTAGCAGAAATATCCCGACAAGCGGCGAAAAAAGTGTATAGGTTAAAATATTATTCATATCAATTCTACATTGCACGACTGCAGTGATCTGCAATCAAAAAAATTACCAAACAATTAAATAACCGAGAATAAATAAAATTCCCGCAACAAAAATGACTGCATAACTTTGAACTACTCCCGTTTGGATCCGGCGTAGAATATTCGATGTGGCTTCAACGAACTTTGCTGAAAAGTTCAGCGTATTATCAATGATCTTTACGTCGAAGATCTTCCATAGAAATTTATCCGATGTCTGCTTGATGGGATTAACAATGACAGCATCATATGCTTCATCAACAAAATATTTATTCCACAGCAGTTTATGTAGACCGGAAAATTTCTTCGCAGTATTTTCTGCGATCTCCGGTTTTTCGGTAAAGATCTTCCACCCGGCAAACATTCCAAGCAGTCCGACCGCAACCGAGACAGCCATCAATCCAAGTTCAAGTGCAGCGGAATCATGCATCGGCAGCATCATTTTCGCATTCGCACCGGCAAACACCGGTTCCAGAAATTCTTCAAAATAATTGTGTCCGCCCAGCACATGAGGAATTCCGACATACCCGCCGATGATCGAGAACAGAGCAAGGATTAAAAGCGGTATCAGCATCGTTTTCGGTGCTTCATGAGGATGAACATGGTGGTGGTCGAACCGTTCTTTTCCAAGAAACGTCAGCGATACCAAACGGAACATATAGAATGCGGTAACTCCGGCAGCAAGTGCCGCAATCACCCACATCCACGGCGCACCGTCGGCAAACGATTTCCATAAAATTTCGTCTTTGGAGAAAAATCCGGAAAGAAGCGGAAAACCTGAAATCGCAAATGAACCGATTACAAATGTCCGGAATGTCCACGGCATATATTTCTGCAGTCCGCCCATCTTTTGAATATCCTGCTCATCATGCATTGCATGGATCACAGCTCCGGATCCCAGAAAGAGAAGCGCTTTGAAAAATGCGTGCGTCATTACGTGGAATAGTCCAGCCGTAAAAGCACCCACTCCAACCGCAAGGAACATATATCCAAGCTGACTGACCGTAGAATAGGCTAATACTTTTTTTATGTCGTTCTGCACCAGACCGATTGTGCCGGCAAAGAACGCCGTTAACAATCCGACGACCGCTACAATCTCCATTGTTGCCGGTGCCAGTGAGAAAAGGATGGAACTTCTCGCCGCCATATAAATTCCTGCCGTTACCATCGTTGCAGCATGGATAAGTGCGGAAACCGGAGTTGGACCCGCCATCGCATCCGGCAGCCACACATATAACGGGATCTGTGCGGACTTTCCCGTAGCGCCGACGAACATAAGCAGCGTTATCCAGAACATGACACTTACTCCGGGTGAAAATCCGGCGGCCTGCGCAAACACTGATTCGTAGGTAAGTGATCCAAACGTATTGAAGATGAGAAACATTGCAAGCAAAAATCCGAAATCGCCTATGCGGTTAACGATGAAAGCTTTCTTGGCCGCATCGCCGGTCGTTCCTTTTTCAAAGTTCCTGTCATACCAAAATCCGATCAGCAGATACGAACACAGACCTACACCTTCCCATCCGAGGAACATCAACAGGTAATTATCTGCGAGGACGAGGTTGAGCATGGCAAAAATAAAGAGATTCAGATATGTGAAGAATCTCCAGAATCCCGCATCGCCATGCATGTATCCTATCGAATATAGATGAATCAAACTTCCTACGCCGGTAACGATTAACGTCATTAATATGGAAAGCTGATCAACCTGAAACGCGACATTTACCGAGAATGATCCGGCGGCGATCCATTGGAACAATGTTACGATATGCTTTCGTTCTTCAACCGGCGAACCGACCATCTCAACAAAGATCAGCAGAGCAACAACGAACGACGATGCCACCGCCAGCGTGCCGATACTTCCGACGAGCGTTTCGTTCTTGATTTTGCGTCCGAAGAATCCGTTAATAAGAAAACCAAGCAGCGGGAAAAGGACTATAAGAGGGGCAAATGAATACATAGAGTTTAATTACGGAATTTTCAAAAGTACACGTTCGTCAAAATGTTGAAATGATGTGCTACCATTTAAGGATGTTTAATTCGTCGATGTTCACTGTTTGTTTGTTACGGAAGAGCGATATGATGATTGCAAGTCCGACGGCGGCTTCCGCAGCTGCAACAACCATCACAAAAAATACGAGCATTTGGCCCGTAGCATCTCCAAGGAACTGACCGAAAGCCACTAACGATAGATTCACGGCGTTCAGCATCAGTTCGATGCTCATAAAAACGATGATCGCGTTGCGGCGGACAACAACTCCAAGCACTCCGCATGAGAAAAGGAAGGCCGAAAGTAAGAGATAATGATTTAAAGGGATCATAACTTTTTTTTCACGGCAGGCCAGGCATTCGCGCCTTGCCCGCATCCATTAATTATTGAACAATTTTTTTCTTTGCCAGCAGCACTGCACCGATAATGGCTACCAACAGAAGGAACGACGTTATTTCAAACGGGAACAAAAACTTCGTGAACAACACTTTCCCTATAAACTCCACCGTGCCCATCTCGGCCGATGCCGGAGATAGTTGCGTGTAGCTGGAAGGCGTGTTAAATCCAAACATGTAGAGCAATTCCACAAGCAACCCGACTGAAAAAGCGATACCTAAATACATCCGCATCCCGAGATGCTCAGTCAATCGTTTGTCATCCCCCAAATTCAGTAGCATGATCACAAACAAAAACAGGACCATGATCGCACCCGCATAGACAAGAATATGTACTAACGCTATGAATTGCGCATTCAGTGTCAGATATAAACCGCCGAGGCAAAAGAAATTGAGGATAAGAAAGAGAGCGCTGTTGACCGGATTACGCTGCAGCAACATCATGACGGCTGAAAACACCGTGACGCCTGCGAGGGAATAAAAAACACCTTGTTCAAAAGTCATTGGCAAAAACTGAATTGTGTACAGTGAATGTTCAAAATTGACTTGTAAATATAAGGTTACTTCACTTGATAAGCAAAAGATTTTCAGACAGAATGTGCAAATTCCCGAATCCTGAAATTCGAATCCGCCATACTTGAACTGCGTTGATGATAGTCTCGCGGTGTCTGGTTCAGAAGAAAAATTTCGGGATCTTTACGAGATTCAATACGCGCGACGATCGTTTTTCAAAACAGATCCAACTGATCGTTCGGTTTGCCGATAAAAATGTCCCTGCTTAGCCGATATTCCGTTTCATTGAAACCGAATTTTTTACACATCAGTTCAAACAACTGTGCTATGGAATCCGCGATCTCCCCTGTTCCCGTCATACGCTTCCCAAACTCGGACGAATTCATTTTCCCTTCCCGGACATCTTTTATCCGGTTCACCACTTTCTCCTCACGGTCCGGATATTCGCGCCGCAGCCAATCGATAAACAACGCCTCTACGGAATGCGGCAGTCTGAGCAACGTATAAAATGCAAAGGACGCACCATGCTCGCTTGCACGTTTCAGAATCGCCGGCATCTCGCTGTCATTTAATCCTGGTATCACCGGCGACAGACTGACGCCGACATTGATACCTGCTTTTGCCAGTGCTTCGATCGCTTTCAATTTTTGCTCCGGCGACGATGTTCTCGGTTCCATCGACCTTTGCAGTTTCTTATCGAGCGTTGTTATCGTTATCGTAACGCTGACCAACAGTAGTGACGCAAGTTCTGAGAGTAAATCGATATCGCGGATGATGAGTGCATTTCTGGTTATGATACTGACGGGGTTGCGGAACTTTAGAAAGACTTCAAGACACTTCCGGGTTAATTCCTGTTTGCGCTCGACCGGCTGATAGCAATCGGTATTCCCGGAAAGAGAGACGATAGACGGTTTCCAACTCTTTTTTTGAAATTCCTTATCAAGAAGTAGATGGATATCAGGTTTCACCATGATCTTCGTCTCAAAATCCAGTCCGGAAGAGAAGCCGAGGTACTCGTGTGTGGGACGGGCATAACAATAGATGCATCCGTGTTCGCAGCCGCGGTATGGATTTAGATCGAACGTAAATCCGATATCGGGCGAATCGTTTTTCGCTAGTGCCGTCTTTGCCGTATCGCGAAAAAATTGTGTTACGATCTTCCTGTCGGGATCGAATTCCTCATCCATCACCTCATACGATTTCGTATCGAAGCGATTTGCAGGATTGAATCCTGCTCCGCGGCTTTTTGATGGACGAGAAGTCATATCGTGTTTGGACTGTCGATCGTATTATTGGCTTGTACTCGATTTACTGACTGAGAAAAGAAATTTTGTTCCAATGCCAACTTCGCTTTCTACCCTGATTGTTCTGCCATGTGCTTCAATGATATGCTTTACGATGGCAAGACCGAGTCCCGTACCGCCGACATCGCGAGAGCGGTCCTTGTCGACCCGATAGAATCGTTCAAAGATCCGTGTCAGGTGCTGCGGCGCAATTCCGATTCCGGTATCCTCCACACAAATATCGACAGCATCATTATTGCTGCTGAAACGAAGTTTCACCGTATCCTCAGGACCTGAATATTTGATGGCATTCTCCAAAAGGTTCACAAGCACCTGGCGCAGGCGTTCTTTGTCGCCGTATACTTCTAACGATTCACCGGTCGGCCCTTCAAGCGTAAGGGAAATATCACGTTGTTCGGCAAATGTTTGCAGTTCTGTCACGGTCATGTCAAGCAGAGGGACAATATCGAAATAGCGCAGACGTAATTTCATCTCACCGGATTCGATCCGTGAGATGTCGATGAGTTCTTCCAGAAGTGAATTGAGCCGCTCGATGTTGTTCAGCGCCTTTTTAAGAAAATCACAGTTTACTTTTTTATCGTCAATCGCTCCATGCAGCAGTGTTTCAATTAGTCCCTGCGTGGAAAACAACGGCGTACGGAGTTCGTGCGAAACATTTCCAAGAAATTCACTGCGGACCCGTTCCAATTTTTCCAACTGGCGGATATCGGCGCGGAACGATTCGAGCATTGCATTAAATGAGTCCGACAATTTTTGGAATTCATCCGACGATGTGGCTATAACACGCTGCACCGACTCTTTATCCTCTTGCGCCGTAACAACCCGCTGTATCCGCTGAAGAGGACGATACACAAGCACATACAGTATGCCGTACGAAATTGCTACGGAAGATACCAGAAGAAGGATGGACAGCGGGAAGGATGAGCTATAATAGAACGAAAATGCGCCGCCTACTGCGGCAATGATCGTTACAAAAAATATTTGGACCCGTAAGGAATACATAAAAGAAGATAGGAATTTCTAGGAATTATTACCTATGGATTTTTTAAAAAGAAAAACCCCGAATTCGGTTTCGGGGTCATTGATTATATCTCTCGCATACGGTACCCGACACCTTTGATGGTATCGATATAATCGGCGTTGGCACCAAGTTTCTCGCGGATTTTCCGGATATGGACGTCGACTGTTCTGTCGATAACATACACGTCGCTTCCCCAAATCTGCGACAGGAGTGTTTCGCGTGTTACGACCTTGCCGGCATTCTTTACAAGATACGCCAGCACTTCAAATTCTTTTTTGGGAAAGAATACTTCTTTTTTATTGACAAAAACTTTGTACCGTGAACGGTTGATCTCGATGATTCCGCGCCGGAGTATCTCCGTGCTCGACACTTTCTCCTCTGCTGCCGTTGCTTTCTTCCGCAGAGTCATCTTAATACGCGCCATCAATTTGGGGATGCTGACCGGTTTGATGATATAATCATCCGCACCTAATTCCAAACCAACCACTTCATCCACTTCAGAATTTCGCGCCGTTAAAAAGATCACCGGAATTTTTGCCGTTGCCGAATTCATCTTTAGCAGACGAACCGCTTCCAACCCATCCATCTCCGGCATCATAATGTCCAGGAGAATAAGGCTCGGCAATTTCGCCGCCAGCGCTACTGCTTCCACTCCATTTTTTGCCGTCAGCACATCGAAACCTTCTTTTTCAAGATTGTATTTCAGGAAATCAATGATATCACGTTCGTCGTCGGCAATCAGTATTTTTTTTTTCATAAGAATCCTTTCACAGCGGCCCCAATATAGAGAAGAAAGGCAACGACTTCAACGTACTTTATGTTAAACCTGTGTTAAATGTATGTTACCTGAATGTGAATAGATTCCTTTGTTAAGGAAAGGGATCATCGCACACATCGTTGCCAACTCGAATGAATCTTCCCGCGTGATACTATCGTTCGATAATATTCCGAATGTTCCCTGATTACTTCGCACATCCGCCTGTTTTGCAAATTCATCAATCGCTATCCCCAGATCAACACCGTTCTGCACCACTTCCTTTGCCAAAATACGGGGGAGTTCGATCGCTCCCGAACTTCCGTAATGGAAAGTCACACCATCATACACACACGTCCAACTCTGCAGAAAAACGTTTTCTTCAATCGTGAACAATCCCCCTTCCACACCCACGCTCAAGACCAATTCATTATCAATCTTTTGAAACACCCGTTGTGCACGTTGTCTTGCTCCACGCATTAATTCTTCAATCGAAACAGGGGTATCGGAAACACCGCTGGGTGCATCCGTTATTTCGAATTGTATTGACTGCATATCAATTGAAAAAAGCGTGGAGAGTGCGGCAACCGCTTTTTTTACTCCATTCACTTTTGGCGTGCGTGTGCTTGCGATGATGATTTTCATTGTCGGGACAGGATGAATGAGGGACTATTTTTTCAATTTCTCCAAGGCTGGAGGGGTTGGGAAAATTTTCTTAAACTTCACCGATTTTGATTTTCCTTCTGCTGTGACGAGGATGACCTCTGCATTCCCGTCGGCAAATTCCGACAGTACCTGCCTGCATGCACCGCAGGGAGTGATAAATGCTTTTTCGTCAGAAGTCACCGCCACCGCAACGATCTTTCGTTTACCCGCAAATGCCGCCTGGAAGACTGCATTCCGTTCCGCACAGATCGCAAGACCGTACGAAGAATTTTCTACATTGCATCCTGAAAATATCTCACCGTCGCTTGTAAGGATGGAAGCACCTACTCTGAACTTCGAATAGGGAGAATAAGATGTTTGTTTTGCCTCTATCGCCCGTTGTATCAGCTGACTGCGAATCTTTTTGTTCATGGAATCCTCTGTTGATTGAAGAGTCAGTTCTTTCCTGCACTCGAATGCAGGTTACGTAAATACTCCCACGAATACAACCCCGTTGCATGACCGTCGCCCCACGAAATTTGAATCGCATAACTGCCTACGGGAACAATCCCTTTCACTTCGTAATGACCGGGAAGTTTCGGTTTCACAACCGGTAGGATTTGCTGCATCAGGATCGTTTCGCCCTTACATTCAGCGCACGGACACTCATCCCGCAGCAGGTGGATCTTTAGCGGTGTAACGATATTGTCATCCCATGTGAATGTCAGTGTTTCGGTATCTGTCTGTTTTATGGAGATCGGTTTCATATAAAAAATATTAGGATAGTTCGGTACGCAATTATTTTCTCGGCTCAGCAACGAATCTGTATAATATCAGAAACGAATTCACAGCAAGCAACGAGGTGATGATAAAAATCGACGCATAGCCTATTCTCGGAACGAACCATCCGAACACAAGACCGATAAAGACTGTCGGAGCCGTGATCGTATTGACGATCCCAATATAGACCGGACGCTCATTTTCCCTGCACATTTCCGCAACAAACGGAAGCCGCGATATTGCCTGGATCTGCGTAGCACATGCCAAAAAGAAAAAAACAAATCCGTACATCAGTATATTCGTTGATAAAATAGCAAACAATCCCGCACATGCGGAGCAGAGTGCAAATACGAGTAAATTCACCTTGTGTCCGTACGTATCCGCAACAATGCCGAAAAGGATGTTTGCAGCCATGTTGGTAATCATCACAATTGCGGTGAATGTTCCCGCGTATGACGGCGGAAGAGAGAATTTCTCCACCGCATATACGGCATAGAACGACGATGCTGCAAGAGACATAAGTGTGAACGCATCGGCGAAAAGAAAATTACGAAAATTTTTATTGGTGCGGATGATCCTCTTTGCCTCCGAGAAAATATTCAATTGTATTCCCTCTTTTCCCTCTACCACTGACGGCTGCTCGACGACACGAACAAGAAAGTTAAACGAGATCATCGTGAAAAAAAATGCACCGAAGAAGAGCAATGCATAATTCGTCGGGAATACGACCGCATACAATATCAGACTGATGAGAGAACCGCCGATAGCCCCGGCCGCAGAACCGAGCAATTGCCGGATTCCCATCAACCGTCCGCGTATTTTTACCGGCACTGTTTTTGTGAAAACTTGGAACCACGGCAGCCCTGAAAAACCGCCGACCGCCGGAATAAGAAAGATGAGGAAGAGAAAAAGCGGTACTGCAGTATCGGATGAGATTTTCCCGATCAGCAGAAACGCCGCTAACCCGCACACCAATAACATGATTCTGTGCGCAAGACCCCAAAATACCATGGGAGGCTTAAAAAGAATTCGCCGCTGCAGTAAATGAGCTACGAAAACGGAAGGAATATTTTGTCCAATGGTCCACATCACCTGAACGGAACCGATCGACATCGGACTTCCTCCAAGTTCCTTGATGAAAATCGGAAGGATCGTTTGCACAGAGACCAGACTCATGCCAAGCACATAGATCGAACCATCCAGCAGGTGCATTTTGATGTTGTGACGAAGGGACGGATTCTGATCTGGCGGAATATCCGATGGTGATGGAAGTAGTTTTGATAGCATATACAGTAAAATACAAAATTTCTCCTGATAATTCAGCCGGTGCATCAGGCTGGACCGAGCCGCTCATCGATTTAATCTATGGCAACGTTTCTCATTTTTCAGTATCTTGTTGCATGACAGAAGAAAAAATACCTAAGCGCAGACACATCCGTGAACTTGTAATGCAAGCATTGTATGCTATCGAGATCTCGAAAGATGCTCCACAGCATGTTATAGACACCATACTGGG
This sequence comes from uncultured Ignavibacteriota bacterium, assembly GCA_903861125.1. Classification (GTDB taxonomy): domain Bacteria; phylum Bacteroidota; class Ignavibacteria; order UBA10030; family UBA8401; genus UBA8401. Next base: position 165,511 of record CAIOTF010000039.1, on the reverse strand, counting down.
CGAATTAAAAGAGAGCGGCAATGATTTCGACTTTGCCCAATCCCTTTTTATCAAAACCATTGCACATCAAGCCGAGATTGATAAACGCTTGAAATCAAAGACCGAACATTGGGATTTCCACCGTATTGCATTGATCGATAAGATCCTGCTGCGGATGAGCCTTTCTGAGTTGTTATTCTTTCCCGATATCCCGCCGAAAGTGACGATCAATGAAGCAATAGAGATCGCAAAAGATTACAGCACCGAAAGCAGCGGCACATTCATCAACGGCATTATGGATGCCGTTCTGATCGAATTGAAGAAAGAAGGTTTGATGAATAAAACCGGCCGAGGCCTGCTCGATTCTCAAGCCAAAAAACCTCACGCCTGAATTTTTTGATGAATCCGAATCCCACTCATTCGAACCGGTTTCAAATCTTTGTCTGGACATTGTTTGATTTTGCCAATACGTCATTCTCCGTAATGATCGTTGCCGTTGGGTATTCGCTCTATTTCAAGGAGATTGTTGCCGGCGGAAGCGGACGGGGTGATCTCTTATGGGGAATCGCCGTAAGTATCTCCATGCTCCTTACAGCATTGATTGCACCTGTTCTCGGAGCAGCAGCTGATTTTTCTTCACGCAGAAAAAGATTTCTTTTCGGATTCACAATCGTCAGTATCGTCTCCACTGCCCTACTCTCTTTTGTCGACGCCGGTATGGTTGCGACAGGAATGATCCTCTTCATTCTTGCCAATGTAGGCTTTGAAGGAGGCCTCGTTTTTTACGATGCGTTCCTTCCCAATCTTACCAATGAACGGAGTTATGGCCGCGTTTCCGGTTACGGATTTGCGATGGGGTATATCGGTTCGCTGATAACGCTGCTCATCGCTATGCCTTTGTATAAGCTGGGATTTGGCGCAGAAAATCTTGCAAACGTAAAACTAAGTTTTGCTATTGCCGCCGGAATATTTCTTCTCTTCTCCGCCCCTCTTTTTATTTTTCTGCGCGATCATAAAACAAAATTTGAATATAAGGTCTCGTATATAAAAGCCGGGATACAGCGAGTCAGCGAAACAATCGGACATCTGAAAAATTACAGAAATGTCTCCCGTTTTCTTCTTGCATTCTTCATCTATAATGACGGCATTCTGACGGTCATTTCGTTTGCGTCGATCTTTGCGACACAGACGCTGCATTTTTCGCTGCAAGAAGTTCTCGTTCTCTTTGCAATTGTTCAAGCATCCGGCATCGTTGGTTCGCTCTTCTTCGGGATCATTACGGACAAGATCGGTGCAAAGCGGACGATCGCGATCAATCTGGTAATCTGGATACTGGTCGTAGCCGGCGCGTACTTTGTACAGACCAAAGAGATGTTCTACATGATCGGCGCTGTCGCCGGAAGTTCGATGGGAGCATCGCAAGCGGCCAGTAGAAGCCTGATGGCACAGCTGACACCGAAAGAACGTGAGGCAGAATTCTTCGGATTCTTTGACGGTCTGTGCGGCAAAGCCTCGGCAGTGGTCGGTACTTTTTTGTTCGGACTGATTTCGTATATTACAGGCGACCAGCGGATATCGCTCCTGACGATCGGCCTCTTTTTTGTTGCAGGGCTTATCCTGCTCGAACGCGTCAGTGACAAAGAACATATCAGGAACACCGCAACGTAAACTTATGTTTTGCGAACAAACATCCTTGATACACTAGAATTCTCAACATGAAAAAGATATTCTTCTTCTCTGATGTTCATTTAGGCCTGCACGACACCGCACGCGAAAAAGAAAAAGAACAGCGCTTGCTTTCCTTTCTGTCGCATGTTGAGAAGAATGCCGAACAGCTTTTTATTATGGGTGATCTGTTCGATTACTGGTTCGAGTACAAGAACGTCATTCCACGCGGGTATCATCATGTCATTTCAAAATTGGCAGCACTGGTAGAACAAGGGATCAGCGTGCATTACATAGCCGGCAATCACGACTACTGGCTGAAGGATTTCTTTCCGAACGATCTGGGAATCCCGGTTTATAAGGATCCATTCGGGATGGTGCTGCACGGAAAAAAATTCTATTTCCATCACGGTGACGGCCTTGCATTGAACGATACAGGATACCGCATCCTTAAAAAGATCCTCCGCAGCCGTATCAGTATTTTCCTCTATTCATTGCTGCATCCCGACTGGACAGCACCCATCGCTCACGGTTCATCGAAGACGAGCAGGCACTACACCGGAAACAAAGATTTCGGCGAAACGGACGGAATGGTACAATTTGCCGAAAAAAAGATTGCGGAAGGGTACGAGATCGTGATCATGGGCCATCGCCATAAGCCGTTAGAGCACAAGACAAATAACGGTGTGTATTTAAATCTGGGTGATTGGATCTCTTATAACACATATGCTGAATTTGACGGAAAAAAGATCGAACTGAAAGAATGGAAGAACACGGTCAGCGCTGCGGTAATACCCAAAAAACAGGCTGTTAGCCGTTCAAAACGCGCGCCTTCAAAACGAAAAAAATAATTGCTCACAAGAAATTATGGCTGACAAGAAACGACCGAAATACAGTTCAGAAGAGATGAAAAAATACTTCGGCGACCCCAAATACCGCGAAGCCCTGCTGCAGAAAAGCAAAGGCTTCTTTAAGAAATACCGCCGCTATTTTTTCGGCGCGTTCGCTCTCTTCCTGGTGCTGATGGTGGCGTATTACAATTACATTGTTTCCGGCCTCCCCTCCCTTGAAGAACTTGAAAATCCAAAACCCGAACTTGCAACAAAAGTATATTCGGTGGACGGTGAAATATTGGCAACGTTCTATTCCACAAAAAACCGTTCGTACGTTTCCTACAATCAGATACCGCAAAGCGTTATTGACGCTCTCATTTCCACGGAAGACAAGAATTTTTATCAGCACTGGGGTGTTACACCGTGGCGTTTTCTCCGCGCAATGGTAAAAAATATTCTCGCGCTGCGGTTGAAAGAAGGAGCCAGCACCATCACACAGCAGCTTGCTCGAAATCTGTACGGGTTCCAGCAAGCCGACGAGAATGCATTCGAAAAGGCAACACGCAAGTTCAGGGAATTTTTCACATCCGTTCAGATCGAAAAGAACTTCACAAAAAAAGAGATTCTGGAAATGTACCTGAATGAGATCTATTTTGGACGAAGTGTCTACGGCATCTCTGCAGCTGCCGATATTTACTTCGGAAAACAGGTTGAAGCACTCACGCTCGGCGAATCCGTTATGCTTGTGGCGATATTGAACGGCCCGGCATATTACGATCCGCAGAAGCATCCAGAGCGCGCGATTGGTCGCAGAAACCTCGTCCTTGCGTTGATGGTGCAGGAAGGCAGACTTTCACCCGAACGTGCCGAAGAAATCAAGGCAGAACCGCTCACCTATACATCGAACATTGAAGCACCACTTGGACTTGCTCCGCACTTTGTTGAATACATCCGACAGCAGATGCGCGACAAGGCGGAAAAATACGGCTTCAACATCTATAAAGAGGGACTTTCCATTTACACTACGCTCGACAGCAGAATGCAGCGATATGCGAACCGTGCGGTGGAAGAACATCTTGCCGAGAAGCAGGCACAGTTTAATAAAATCTGGAGCTGGGATAACAAACACGCCGCGCTGGATAAGATCCTCGAGCGTGCTGCAAAGCAAACTGATCTGTATCGGCAACATGCAAACAAGGATAGTGTTCTTTCTTCGTTGAAAAACGATCCTCGCTTCATTGATTCCATAAAACAAATATGGCAGTCGATTGAGGTCGGTTTTGTTGCAATCGATCCGAAGACCGGCGGGATCCGAGCCATGGTCGGCGGAAGGAACTTCCGAACTTTCCGGTACGGATTGAATCACGTAACGCAGATACGGCGTCAGCCGGGTTCTTCATTCAAACCATTCGTCTATACTGTTGCGATAGACAACGGATATCCGCCGTCGTATGAAATGCTCAATCAACCCATCACCGTTATGATGGCCGACGGAACTGAATGGAGACCGGGAAATTTTGAAGGTGATGTTGGAGGAAAATCAACGCTGCGCAATGCTCTGACCCGTTCGCTTAATTTGGTCACTGTCCGCGTCATCATGGATCTCGTTACAAAGGAACAGGTTGTTGATTATGCGCAGCGGATGGGAATTAAATCGCCAATCCCTGCCTACGAGTCCATCGCTTTGGGAACCGCTCAGGTCACACCGCTGGAAATGACATCGGCGTTCAGCACGTTTGCCAACGAAGGAGTTTTTGTTGAACCGAATTCTATTCTGAAGATCGAAGACAAAGACGGAAATGTCATCGAAGAGAATTTCCCGGAAAAGAAAGAGGTGCTGAGTAAAGAGACCGCATACATCATGACCAACATGATGGAGGATGTAATCAACAGTCCGTTTGGTTCCGGAGCCCGCGTCAGAAATTATTTTCATTATCCTGCTGCAGGAAAAACCGGTACAACGCAGGAATATGCCGACGCTTGGTTTGTGGGATTCACTCCGCAGCTTGCCGCAGGCATGTGGGTCGGATTTGACGATCAGGCGGTCACATTCAATTCAGCTGACGGTCAAGGCGGACGTGCAGCTGCTCCCCTTTTCGGCCGATTTATGAAATACGTCTACGAAGACAAAACCATTCCCGTTACGCAGCCGTATTTCAGAATACCCAACGGTGTAGAACGTGATACAATCTGTGCCGAAACGAAGAAACTGGTAACGGAATTCTGTCCTGTACGGGTCACGGAGATATTCAACTCAAAATATCTGCCGGCTCAATGTGATGTGCACCGGAGTGCGGATTCACTCGATACGGGGAGTTCAACAGAGTTTTAAAACGCAGAAGTCGGTCCGCAAGAAATTCGGATCATGCCGTTCGTTTCAAGAGATCTATAACCCTGCCGTACACCATCGTTGCATCAATATTGTTCATACAGACGAATGTTTCGATAGGACATTTGTTTCCACCATGGATCGCGCACGGCCGGCATTCTAATCCCTTCACCTCAACAACGATGTCTTTTTCGCCATAAGGAGCAAAACCGAATTCCGGTACAGTTGCCCCGAAGATCGCTGCAACGGGCGTTTTCATTGCAACGCCAATGTGCAAAGGCGCACTGTCATTCGTGATCAACGCTTTACTTCGTCGAATCAATTCTGCGGATTGCAGCAGTGATAAAGTTCCTGTGACGTTATGAATATTTTTATGATGACCGGACTCAACGATCGATCTTCCTAATTCAGCATCCTCTTTCCCGCCAATGACCAACACATAATATCCGTCCTTAGCAAGAATCAGCGAAAGTTCCGCAAATCGTTCCGAAGGCCAGCGCTTTGTGTTCCAAACGGAACCGGGTGCGATTGCAATCAATCGGTTCTGATCTGCAATTTCCTTTTCGCGCACGAGTCTATTGATACATTCAACATCTGCGTGGGACGGATATAATGAGGGAAGTTCTCGGGCGGAAGCCGTTATTCCAAACGGTGATAACAGATCCAGATTGCGCTCTATTTCATGTTTTGTCTTTTCATATTGCACAACGTCCGAATAGACAAAATTTGCTGCGGCCGTTGAAAATCCTATCCGCTTTCGTATTCCGCTTAAGGCTATGATCAAAGATGTTCTGAATGAACGGTGAGGTACAACGGCAAGATCGTATTTTTTCTTTCTCAGTACAATCGAAAGAGCAATGATCCCTTTGAAACCTTTTTGACTCTTCCGTTTGTCGTAGGAAATGATCGTACGCACTGCCGGATGATTCGAAAATAATTCGGCTGCTTTGGGTGTGGTCACAACATCAATCTCGGCATCGGGGAAGCGCTGATGAAGAAGCTGTAACATCGGCAGCGTCAATATTACATCGCCGAGAAATGCCGTTTGGAAGACAAGTATCCGTTTCGGGTCGTTCACGATTGCGCTGCTTTCATGATTGATTGTTTCTTCCGGTACGTTTCCGTGTGCTTCCACCGTTTGTGCATCCATAACCAGTGTTCGGGGTATTGGCGGACAAATTTTTCCAGCATACTCACATGGCGCTGTGTGATCTCGTTCATTTTTTCTTCGTCCGTTCCTTGCAGATTCTTTGTGTCAATCTCCTCCAAATCGATCCTGAATTTTCCCGCCCCTTCACGGATCAGCATCACCATAATCATCGGTGCACCACTGCGCAGTTGGAATACCGCCGGTCCCTGATGAGTCGATGCCGGGCGTCCGAAAAAATTTGAATAGATGCCGCTTTCCGGTCCGCTTTGATCCGCGATCAGCGCCACCGCTTCGTTGTTGGAAAGTGCCCGCAGTGATTCTCGAAGCGCTTTCTCCATTACCACAAGTTTCGATCCGAAACGGGAACGCATATATGTCATAAAATCATTCACATGCGGGTTACGCTGTTTTTGCACCACGACCGTATATTTTTGGGGAACAATAACTGGAACGGTCAGTGCACATAATTCCCAATTTCCGAAATGACCGGTAAGAATGATCAACCCTTTGCCCTGCTTCAATAATTCCTGGATCTTGCCGGCATCCGGGAACGAAACACTGCGCCGAATTTCATCTGCCGTGAGTTTATCCAAATAGAGGATCTCAAAGAATGCGGTAAAAAGATTCCGGTATGATCCTTTCGCAATCGCATCGATCTCTTGTTCACGCTTCTCGGGAAATGCATTACGCAAATTATCCATCACCAGTTTTTTGCGAAAGCCGATAACAGAATAGACAAAATTACCGAATGCCCCGCCTAAGCGCTGCACGGTTTGAAAACCGAAGAGCCGGATAATATAAAAGAGCAAACGGAAGAAGAAGTATTCGATCTGATTTTGCATGGGTGGAAAATACAAACAACAATTCTGAAATCAAAAAAATACTGACGCGGGTATGTCGGAACGTTAGAGAGCTTTGAATACGACCATTGTTATATCATCCGACTGGGGCGCACCGTGTGTAAAGTGCTGTATCTCGTTTTTGATCCCGGTTAATATATCGTGTGCCGTTTTGCCATTTTGCCGTTTGACGAACGCTTCCAGTCGTTCTTCGGTATAGTCATCACCATGAACATTCATAGCTTCACTGACACCGTCTGTAAACATGATGACGCTGTCTCCGGATTTAAGCACAATGCTTCCCTCTTCGTACGGCATGACTGTTTTCATAATGCCGAGGATCAGTCCCCCTTCGCTGAGACGCTCGATCGAACCGTTGGCTCTCAAAACTAACGGGTGATTGTGTCCTGCGTTAACATATTGAAATTTTCTGGTCTTGGGATCAAGTGCACCCCAAAAAAATGTGATAAACTTGTCGGACCCGGTATTACGATAGATAAGGTCATTGATCCGTGCGGTGGCAACCGGAAGTTCAAGATGGAATGGAACAAGTGCATGCACTGTCGCTTGAACATTAGCCATCAGCAGCGATGCAGGAGTACCTTTCCCCGAAACATCGCCGATTGCGATGATGAACGTTCCATTGTCCGCTGGAATAACGTCGTAATAATCCCCGCCAACCTGTTTGGACGAAATATTAATACCGGAGATTTCAAATTTTGCGATCTCCGGAAGCGTTCTCGGCAGCAGTCCTTGCTGTATCTCGCGCGCAATAAGCAGTTCATTTTCCAGTTTTTTCTTTTCGATCTCTTCAATGAACAAACGGGAATTTTCCAGGGAAACAAATGCAAGATTGGAAAGTGAAAAAATAAACTCGAGATCGCTTTCCGAATATTCTCCTCCCCGCAGCCGTTCGCCCAGACACAGAACCCCTTTTACTTCATTCTGCATCTGCAGCGGAATAAGTGCTATAATCTTTTCTTTTGCCAGATGTTCGCGGAGCACTTCGTATTTCTTCTTGCGGGGGATCGCAGAACTCAATAGCGGCGATTGTACCAAGTCAAAGATCAAACCTTTATCTGTTTCGAGATAAGCACCGGATATTTTTGAATAGATGCTTTTCCCTTCTTTCAGGCAAATCGCGTAACGGCTTGTCCCCACCTGACCCATCAGCGTCAGCGAGAATAATTTCAGCAGTTTGTCCTGCTCAAGAATGCCGCCGAATTCCTTCGCCAGTTCGAACAATGTCTTCAACTGTTGTATCTTCTCGTCGAGCGAGCGATTGATCGTTTTCACCGTGCGGAAAGAAAATCCTTTTTCGATCGCCGTTGCCGAAATACTGATCAGCGTTTCAATGAACTTCCGTTCCGTAGTACCGATCGGACGGCGGGAATGTTCTGCAACGCCGAAGTATCCGATTACATGATCCTGCGAAACGATTGGGAACAGCCGGTTGATACCATGCGTAAAGAGCGGCTCACAAAATACTTTGTCGACACGAATAGTTTTTTTTCTGATCCTCGGCAGACTGATTTTTTGTTTCAGAAAACTTTTGGGGATTCCTTTTCCGTTCACAACGGAGAAAATTGTACGCTCTTCATGCAGCAGTACGACTGCTTTGGCAGAGAGCAATTTACCCATCAGCGTCAGCAAAAGCGTATCGAGAATAATGGAGAGATCGAGAGAAGAATTGACAACGTGACTGAATTCAAAAAGGTCCAGAAGTTCTGACTCGGGACGAGATGTGTGGGGTTGATGTGTCACAGCATTAATTAAGCGTTTTGGTCATCCGCAGAACATTCCTGTCGCTGAGGAGATTAAATTCTACTTTATCCATAATCCGTTTCATCAAATACACGCCGAGACCACCGCGACGGTAATGTTCAAGATAATCTTTCATGTCGGGTGTTTGTATGGCACTCGCATCAAACTGTTTTCCTTTGTCCGAAATGACAATCTCAAAATCATTCCCCCGGCGTACGATCTCAACATCGATCTTTTTATCAGGTGCAAAATTATATCCGTGCTTTATGATGTTCGTGCATGCTTCATCAACAGCAATGGCTATCTTGTTGATGTCGTCTTCAGCAAATCCGTGAACACGAGCCAGTCCGGAAACAAATTCCCGCACATCGTTCAGGCGCTCGGTCTGACTCGGAATGCTGAGAGAGGATTTATATGTTTGTTTGGCTGCCATTGCGTGAGTTTCGGATTAATCTATTTTGTCATATCAAATTTTTTTGCAGCTTCTTCTTCCGCCGGGACGATATCGTAGAGCATCGGAAATCCCAGCAGATCGAAGATATTGAAAACTTTCGGCGACATGTCCGACATTTTAATGTCACCGTCATTCGCTCTCACATCTTCGATAAACGCCATGAAGACACCCAGCCCTGCGCTGGAGATGTATGACAATTCTTTACAATTGACAATAAGACGGTACTTCTTCTCATTCAACATCTTTTGGAAGGAGTCCTCCAGCGCTGGTGTCGTGTGCGCATCCAGATAGCCCTTCAACTCCAACACGTGTATGTTGTTGTCTCTTGAACGAATAGTTACTTTGAAATCACTCATACATGCTCCTACAAAGATAAACGGTTACTTTTCAACTTTGTTCCACTTCTTTGAGAACTATAATATTATGTCCATTTTACGACAAAAACGGTAAGATCGTCATGATAACCTTTTGCATCCGTATAATTCCATACAGTTTGTATAATTGCTTCTTTGATCTCTTCCGCCCCCAGATGTTTATGTGCATCAACTACCTCAAGCAGCCGATCATACCCAAATTCATCTCCATTGGAGGCACGCGACTCCGTGACGCCGTCCGTATAAAATACACAGACATCGCCACTTTTCATCATTATTTTTTGTTCTTCAACACTCTCGTCAAAGATTTTCCCGGAGGTAATTCCAAGACCAATACCTACCTGCTTCACGTATTCCTTTTTTCCTCCACCGATATAGAGCATTGGACAATGTCCTGCCCGTGAGACAATAAGTTCGCCGGTTTTCACATTGATGGTGGCATAAATTAAACTGATAAATGAACGCTTGTCGATGCTGGAAACTAGCGCACCATTTGCCTTAATCATAAAATCACGCGGTGAACGGTAGATCCTTGCCAGCGATTGAAAAATACCTTTCACTTCCGCCATGTAAAATGCGGCACCCACCCCTTTACCGGACACATCACCAATTACGATACCGACAAGTTCTTCGTCGATCATAACGTAATCATAATAATCGCCGCCAACTTCAAGTGCAGGTGACGATACGGCTTTCATATCCACAGTAGCAAATACAGGAAGATGCTGAGGAAGCAGGCGCTGCTGCATTTCCTGAGCCAGCATCAGTTCACGCTGCAGCCGTTCTTTTTCAAATGAACGTTCGATCAGTCGCGCGTTCTCAATAGCGATGGCAACTTGGTCGGCGAATCCGGCAAGGATATCGACATCATCCTTATCAAAACCGAAATTGATTTCTTTCGTCGCATAGACGATGCCGATCACTTGTTCATGCGACAGCAGCGGAACAATAAGCAGCGATCCTGTCTTTTTCATTTTGGGCAGATGCTTTGTCATTGCATCTGTACTGATATCGTCGATCATCAACACTTTTTTCGTTTGACACACAACGGACCGGACGGACTTTTCGCCGCCGGAAAGTATCGCTTCAATTTCTTGGTCATCAATGTTCCGCTGCGACATCAGACCGCTTTTGTGAAATGATCCTTCCGTTGGTATGATCTCAAGCCACACACTTGTTGCCTGAACGACTTCTGCCGCCATTTTCGTTGCCGTTTCAGCAAGATCCTTCAGATCGAAAACCTGGTTGATCAAACGGCCAAGATTGTGCAGAGAACTGATCTCCGTTTGTTTACGGTCGAACGCTTCTGCTGTCGGAAGATGGAATAATGTGGAGACGAACGACATCCCGAAATACACCGTGCCAAAGATCGAAGTGATCCGCACAAATGTAAAGAGCGCAGAACTATAATAGTGTATCCCTTTCTCCGTCCATCCCGCCTCGCTGGAGATGATGACAAGAATGATAAGAAAACCAAAGAACGATAACAGCGAGTACAATAATGAATACACTTTTTCTTTTCGTGGAAGATATGCGATCCAGGCAAGACGGAATGAATTGACAATGATCATGAGGATTGCTATGACCAAAAAGATAACACTGACCGCCGAATCTTCAAGCGGTTTGTCGATAAGTTCCGAAAGAGAAGTGATGACGATACTTCCGATGAGGATCAGAAAATTACGAAGGGTATTTTTTTTCCTTTTGTAAAGGATAAGATCCTTGATAAACAGAAGAGAAACGATGGCAAAGATACCGGAAACAATGCTGATGATGGAAGAGAAAAAAATCGTTTGATAGTCGCGCGGATAAAGCGTCAGATCCCTGGTTTCAAATCCTTTTAACGGCAAAAAACTGATGATGAGATATGTGCCAAGAAAAATACCGGCAAAGATGGCAACGGAACCGATCCCCTGCACGATACCGCGCTGTTTTTCCCGTTTTACAATTTGAATATAAAAATAGATTGCAGCAAATGTGAGAAGGATGCACGTCGTCCGTACATACTGAAGCATCGTAGCTGCCAGATCGACATTTTTGGTTGCAGCATTAACGATGAAAACGACGACGGAAAGTATGATCGCCCCGAAAAGGAGCAGAATTTTTTTAAGACGCATTGAGTGTATTCTATGAAGTGCCGTTCAAATCATTCGGATTCAGCGGACAAAAGTTGCACAATTTCAATAAAGTAGAAAATTATCGCTTGAATAACAAAAACGGGAGTTTGACATTCCGGGTAAATTTTCATTGATTTTAGAGCGGTTTTGCGTTATATTTTTCTCCTTGAACTAATATTAATTAAAAAACACCTGTAATTTGTGGAGGTTTATTTGTGAAAAAAAATCGCGGTAAGTTGTTTATTATTGTTTCTACATTCGCTCTGGCGCTCTATTTTCTCTACCCTACGTACCGGGCATATAATTTTGAAAAAGAGCTTTCAACCCGCGTCGGTCAAGACAGTGCAAAATATGTCGTCGATAACGAGATTGCAATTCGGGAATCAAAAGCAAAACGGATAAAACTCGGCTTAGACCTTCAGGGCGGCATGCGTGTTGTGATGGAAGTGAACGTGCTGAAGATGCTGGAACAGATCGCTAAGAACAAAGACGATCAATTCGCTCTGCTGATGACCGATATAGCCCGTGAAGCTCAGACAAGCGATGAAAATATCATTACAATATTCCAGCGTGCATTCGATGCAAAACAAATTCGATTAAGCCGCTATTACGGATCGCTTCGTGAAGATAACGATAAGATCCTCAAACGCTTGCAGGATGAAACCGATAAGGCTGTTGACCGTGCGATGGAAATCATCCGTAACCGCGTCGATCAATATGGCGTGTCGGAACCATCAATCCAAAAGCAAGGGGGCCGAAGGATCATCGTAGAGTTGCCGGGTGTTTCCAAAGAGGATGAAGTCCGCCAATTGCTGCAGGGAACTGCGCTGTTGGAATTCAAGCTGATGAAAGATCCCGACATCATCTATAAAACAATGGAAGCTGTGGACAAGTATCTTGCCGGCAAGGGTTACAACGATTCAACATCGTCGGCTGATACAACGAAAAAAACAGCAGCACCAAAGAACACGCTGTCGGCTCTTACAAGCAAATCAGACACCGCTTCAAACGCTGTCGCTGATGCACAAAAATCCCCGGAACAGCAGGCAAAGGATCATCCGTTCTTGTTCCTTGCACGTCCGAACCAGCAGGGCAACGGTGAAGCGTATGTTTCCGAAAACGATAAAGATAAAGTCATGAGAATTCTGGCCCGACCCGATGTGCAAAAGATTCTGCCGTCGGACATGGCTTTCTATTTTTCATCCAAACATCTGTTCATCAACGAAGGAGTGAAATATTTCAGTCTCTATGCTTTAAAGAAAACTCCCGAATTGACTGGAACCGTAGTTATCAATGCACAGGCAACGATCGACCAGAGTTTCAACCAGCCGATCGTTACAATGGAAATGAACAACGAAGGTTCACGTGAATGGGCACGCATTACCGGTGCCAATATCAATAAGAGAATGGCAATCGTTCTTGACGATGCAGTGTTTTCCGCACCGAATATCCGCGGAAAAATTACAGGCGGACGTTCGCAGATTGAAGGAATGGCTAATATCGAAGAAGCACGATTGCTTGAGATCATTTTGAAAGCCGGCGCCCTCCCTGCTCCCGTAGACATCATGGAACAGCGAAGTGTCGGACCGTCGCTCGGCGAAGATTCGATTCTGGCAGGAACAAAGTCGTTCACGTATGCATTGATCATCACGGTTTTATTCATGATGATCTATTACAGAACCGGCGGAGCTGTCGCTAATATTGCTCTTTTCATCAACGTGCTGTTTATCTTTGCCATTCTTGCTGCCTTCGGCGGTACGATGACGCTTCCCGGTATTGCCGGTATCGTTCTTACGATCGGTATGGCAGTAGATGCGAACGTGCTTATTTATGAACGTATCCGCGAGGAACTGGCAACGCATAAGGCACTTAGAGCCGCGATCGATGCAGGTTACGGAAAGGCATTTAGTGCTATTCTTGACTCGAACGTCACAACATTTTTCTCGGGCGTTGTTTTGTATCAATTCGGAACCGGTCCGGTACAAGGTTTTGCATTGACGCTGATGATGGGTGTTACTGCCAATTTGTTCACGGCTATTGTTATCACCCGAGTTGTTTTTGAAATTATGGTGGAACGTGGTTCAACCGAGATCAATTTCGGTTAGGAAGTAGAACAAATTAAAATTTTTTGAACATTTAGATTTTTATTGATTTAGGAGAATAATTGTAATGCGTCTATTCAAAAAAACGAATATAGATTTTATGGGCAACAGGAAGATTTTTTATACGATCTCTGTTGTTACTCTCATCATCGGTCTCGCGGGCATCTTTGGAAAAGGAATGACGTTCGGAATTGATTTTCTTGGCGGCACAGAATTATTACTGAGATTCGATAATCCTCCGGCTATTTCGGATGTCCGCACGGCGATCGACAAGATCGGCTACAAAGGAAGCGAAATCAAATCGTTCGGAAATCCGAATGACATTTTGATCTTCACGTCCGAACAGGCTGAAGGGGGAAAAGTTGCCGAACAGATCCGCTCCGAACTTCAGAAGGAGTTTCCTTCGAGCAAATTCTCTGTGCTTCGCGAGGATAAGATCGGACCGAAGATCGGTGCCGAACTGAGACGGAATGCCATTTATGCAGTCGGTGCGACAATGTTGATCATCATGATCTATGTCGGTTTCCGCTTCAAATTCATCTACGGCCTTGCCGGCGTCATTGCTATCTTCCATGACGTGATTGCGACGCTTGGCGTTATCGTGCTGCTCAATGGTCTATCGCCGCATTTAAGTCTGGAGATCAATCAAACGATCATGGCCGCATTCCTGACGTTGATCGGATTCTCGATCAATGATACGGTTATCGTCTTCGATCGTATCCGTGAAAATCTGAAGATCCACAAAGCTGATTCGCTGTTCGACATTATGAACCGATCGGTCAACGAAACGTTGAGCAGAACAGTTATTACCAGCGGAACAGTCATACTCGTTTTGATTGTGCTGATTCTATTCGGCGGCGAGGTGAACCGAGGATTTGCATTTACCTTCTTCATCGGAACGATCCTTGGAACATATTCATCAATCTACGTTGCAAGCGCGCTTGTGTTGGATTTTACAATGCGCCAGGAAAAAAAGGTTAAATAATAATTTCCCTCTTTCCCGCATCTGCAGAAATCGCGGGAAAGAGGACAGCATACCAGTGAGCATCCTATGAAGTTCTCAACAAAAGAATTGAACGGTGTCACCGTCATAAAGATGGAAGGCAGCATGCTTGGCGGACCGGAAGCATCGGAACTGAACAGCGCTCTGCACAAACTGCTCGATGCGAAAAAACAAAATATCGTGGTCGATCTTGGTGACGTGTCGTTAATGAACAGTTCCGGACTCGGAATGCTGATCGGTGCAGTCACCACAATGCGCAACGCCGGCGGAAATTTGAAGGTTGCCTGTGCAGTTGAAAAGGTAGCCCATGTTTTTAAGATCACCAAAGTGAGCCACGTGATTGAACTGCATGATACGGTAAAGAGTGCAGTAGAGAGTTTTAAGTAAGCAATGTGAAATCATAGAAACTTTTTGAAATACAAAAAAGGCGGCCAATGGCCGCCTTTTTAATTTATTCTTCAATTTGTCAGTAATTCAAAACAATACAATTTTTTCGATTGTATCCCCTATCATAATCCGGTCTACAATTTTGCTGTCAGAAGTATAACCGAAGACCGTATAGCGGAAATCAAGATGCGGCGTAGGACAATGCGTTATGAACCATTGCGACCCCTCAGTATCCTTGCCGGATGAAGCCATTCCCACCGCACCAGTTTTGAATTTTACATTGGGATGAACTTCGCTCCGAATTGAATAATTCGGTCCCCCGCTTCCATTACCGAATGGATCTCCCCCCTGTATCACAAAATTGCTCACTACCCTATGAAACGAAAGACCATCATAAAATTTCTTTTGAGCAAGAAGAATGAAGTTCAGCACGGTGAAAGGAGCAGCTTCCTTCTCAAATGAGATCCTGATCTTCCCTTGAGTCGTAAATATATCTGCGCCGTTGTATTGTCTCAACAATATTAATTCTTGAGTTGAATAGAATGGTCTTTTTCCTTTCATCGATGTCACGGACCGGACAGGCGCAGCAACTCCGGTGATGGCCGTATATGCTTTTTCTGCAGCTGAACGGATTACTTTATCAGGTTCGGCTAATCCTTTTTCAACCGCCGATATCGCAGATGAATCCGCTACTTCAGCAAAGACGTTCTGCAATTCTACCATCGGTTCCAGATCTGACGGTGCGTTCATTCTTAGATATGATGAAATGAGAGCGGAAAGATAGATCCTTCGGATTTCCTTGCTGAACGACGTATCCTGAAATGCAACTGCCGATGAATACGAAATTCCCGGGTCGTTCTTTGAAAACATCAGCGTTGCAACCTTCAGAAAATCCTTTTTAACCGATTCATTCGACCGTTGTGCAATTGCCTGATACGATTCAATTCCTGCAATCACGACAAGAGATGAGTTTGATTGACGGATCGCCTCATTAATTTCAGGTATTGCTTTCTCTGAATGCGTTTCA
Source organism: uncultured Ignavibacteriota bacterium (assembly GCA_903861125.1). Lineage (GTDB taxonomy): Bacteria > Bacteroidota > Ignavibacteria > UBA10030 > UBA8401 > UBA8401. The sequence goes on along the minus strand of CAIOTF010000039.1, from coordinate 149,488 downwards.
CCATATGCTCTCACCCTTTGCGCCGATACAGAAGGTTTATCGGACTTCCAACTGCCGATAAACGGGATTGCACGTTCGCCAAGTTTTTTTGCAACAAGTTTACGTATCTCATCTCGTATAGCTTCTCCGTAATCATTCGATTGAAGCATGCCGATGAATTGTGTGCTGTCAATGAACTGCTTCTCATCGGCAGTCAGTGCATCGTACGTTGCTGTCGCAGTAAGAGCAACATGAGCGTTTCTATCTGCGATGAATTTTATAATATCTTTCCTGGCAATGTTTTTTGTACGCAAAGCTCGAATTGTGTTCACACGTACTCGCCAATCCTTATCGTTTTTTGCAAGTGTTCGTAAGCGCTCCACCGTTACTTCGTCATCCACCAACCCGAGCGCTGCGGCACTCCACATGCGCACCAGAGCGGATGCGTTTGATAATTGATCCAGCAATTTCTCCTTGTTGTTATTAATGACAGTCGTATCATTGATCCTCATAAGAGCGTACGTTGCATTGAGGGTATTTTTATTATCATACAGTAATGCAGCGGTATATTTTGAAGCAGAGCTATCCTTCACTTTTCGGTTTGCAAAACGTATCACTGCCTGTACCACATACGGTTTCCACCCTGGACGATAATCTTCGGACTGAATAATTATTTTTTTTAGGTCATCACGAGTTCCACAGAGACCGATAGCATTAAAGAGTGCAGCCACACATTGTCCATTCCGCTCAACTTCCAAACGACTAAAAAGAAACGCTGCTCCACCCGGGCGCCCGATCATTCCGATTGCAAATGCAGCCATTGAACGGACTTTCGGTGACTCATCACTGAGCAGCTGCGCAGCATATTCAACAGTATTTGTATCTTGAATGTTTGCAAATGCCAATAGCGCCAGTTCACGTTCATGCGGATTTTGCGATCCCAAAAATGAGATTAATCCGGACGATTGCTCACTGCGCATATCCTGCAAAAGCCGGATATTTATATCGTTTTCCGTCTGCGAGAAAACGATAATGGGAACAATAATAAAAGAAAAAAAATATTTCATTCTATTTTCCACCTGGGTAGGAATTAATTACGAGAAGAGATGTTCTGTTCACTCAGCAAGAAGTGGCATAAGTACGCCGTTGGTTCTTTACAATATTCATTCGCTTTGTATCGGCAGTTGGAAAAGATCAATAGCATTTGCCGTTGTTCTGGCTTCTACATCCATTATTGTTGTCTGCAAAATCTCCGCGATCTTTTGGCCTATAATGGGAATAAACGACGGTTCATTTCGTTTCCCGCGGTGCGGCACGGGGGTAAGATATGGAGAATCAGTTTCAACCATTATGTTATCAAGTCCTATCACTTTAATAACATCGGACATTGTCCCTTTCTTAAATGTTACCGGTCCGGGATATGAAACAAGAAATTGGTTCTTGAACAATTCAGCTGCCTGCTGTGCGCTGCCGGTAAAACAATGGAAAACACCCCGCTTCCCCCCTTCTTTCCAACCGGGATTGCTCTCCGCGTGACGGACAACAATGTCGATCGCATCCTGGACGGAATCGCGTGTGTGGACGATAATTGGCAAATCCCTCTGAACCGCAAGATCAATCTGCCTGGAAAAGATTTCTTTCTGATATTCGCGGGGTGACCTGTCATAAAAATAATCGATCCCTATTTCACCGATCGCAACGACCTTCGGGTGACGCGACATTTCATCGATTAAATTCAGTCGCTCCGGGGTATATTCGTTCAAATCAAGCGGATGGAATCCGACGGCAACGAAAATGGAGGAATAGCGTTCCGCCAGCGCAATTGCTTGGGCGGCTGTTTTGTGATTTGTGGCAGGAACAATAAAATACTTCACGCCGGAATCAACCGCACGCGCCAGAACGTCCGCAAGGTCGTTCTGATAGTCCTCGTAAAACAGATGACAGTGCGAATCAATAAACATATTTATACCAAAGATAACGACCGGATGTTTTTTTCCAGAATGAGAATTTTGATGCTCCGCGAAAGATCTGTATTCGGCGTATTTTAAGAAAATCAGTCCAGAAATTCCGCCGTCCCTCGTCGATCGTAACAGCAAAAATGTATCCGGATTTTTTTACGGATTGCTTAATTTTTTCGTTGATAAATCCGGCAGGATAAGCAAAAGTAATAACACTGGTCTCCAGCGAATTCTCTATCATCAATTTTGATCCGGTAATTTCCTCCGCCAGATCATCATTCGTGATAAGGTTCATTTTCGGACTGCTGTGCGATGCTGATCCGATCTCATAACCATCCTTCCGCATTACTTTTGCATGGTCAAAGGAGAGCGCCGGTTTCCCGTCGGCAAGACGCAGATTGGTTTGAAGAAAAAATATACCTGTGCATCCGTATTTTTTTAACAGCGGATATGCAAATGTGAAATTATCATCATAGGACTCGAACGTGAGTATAACAGGCTTCTCCGGCAAAGCCCTCTTAAATGAGCTGATTTCAGCCATGTCGTAAAAATTAAGCGCTGTAAATTTTTTTGCCGTTAAATATTCAAGTTGTCTTTCAAATTCGGACACGGTGATTGCTCTTACATCTTCAACGGCACTGCTGTTGGTTATTCGCTGATACGACAAAACCGGAATTTCATTGACTCCTTTTTTCTTCGCTATGGCTTCGGCATACACTACATTTATCTGTGCCGATACGTTGTTAATTTCAAAATTTGATTCGATAAATTTTCTTCCCCACTCACCGGAAATCAGTTCGGGATGTTCCAATGCGCTGAGAATAGCGTTGACTGATCTCTCAACATCAATCGGACGACGGGCATCCAGATCACCGAAGTTCGTGATCAGCGCTTCGCGTTCCGTTTCTGAGGAGATGATTCCTATATCATTCGACTCGCCGATGGATACAACGGGAGAACCGCACGCCAATGCTTCCATGGCAACTCTTCCCGATCCAACAATCAGATCGGAATCCCGGTATACATGTTCAACATTGCTGCTGAATCCCTTGGCAATGATAAAATCCGTCCCGACGCTTCTGTTCGTTCGTTCGATCGCAGGAATGATTTTACTCTTTTCGTTCATCCCGCCGATGATGTGGAATTCGACATTTTTGTATTGTTCAAATATTTTAGGAAATATCTTCTCAACAATGATCAGCAGCGTATCTCCCTTGAATCCCGATAGACGTCCCACAAACGAAACTATCTTCTTCGCCCGTTTAGGCGGTGTATGCTTTTCATATTTCCAAGCAGTCAGATCTATTCCGTTATGGACAAGGGAAAGTGTATCCAATTCGTAATGTAGGTCGTGGTTGAGATGGTCATATATTGATTTACAGACTGCTACACGCTTTTCACCGTATACCGAAAACATTTTGGATGAAAAATGCAGATGCTGCCGGCCATGAATGGACGAAACGAGTGGAACATTGCCGCTCCGCGTGGCGAAGTAACTCACCCAACTTGCCGCACGGGAATGGGCGTGAACTACGTCGATCTTATTTTTTCGTATAAAATCCTTCAGGAATGCGATATTTTTTCTGCGTTGGGAAATATCACGTTTTCCGATTGGATGCGCAATAACCGTAGCTTTCGTTTTTGTGTAAAAATTATCGGAAATAATGAAAACAGCATGCCCACGGGCGATCTGTGTATCCGCAAGTGTTGCGGCAAACGTTTCCGCGCCGGTCACTTCAAACTGCGAGAGAACCTGCAAAATATTCAGTTGTATTTCCTTTCATGCAATCTCATATAGTAATTCTCAGGCTTACCATCGATGTAAATCGGCTCATTTTGCTATAAGGGAAAAATGAAGATTTTTATTTCAATTTTTGATCTGTGGAACCTGCAGACTTTAAATAAATTTGCAGTAATAAGGACACAATAAAAATTAGACTAAATCATCCCGTTTGTTGAATTTGGACAGATTTTTCTACAAAATCACGAAAAAAGTTGTATATTTCACAAGAAAAAAAAAGGATACCGTTATGAAATGTTCGACATTATTTGTTCTCTTTGCGATGTTTTCATCGTTCCTTTTTTCGCAGAGCATTCTGGAAACACACGATCCCGCGAAAACTCTTACGGCTGAAAAATGCTATGACGTAATCAAGACTGTTTGGGACGGATTAATGAAGCTATCCGATGAGTACCAAATTGAAGCAGCCGATAAGAATGAATTCGAGTCCACGGCCGAATATAACACCCGCATACAGAAATGCAAAGATAATCACATCAACAAGATCAGGAAATTCTTCAGCGATAACAAACTAAATTCTCGTGAATATTCTGTCTGGATGAAGGCGGAACTGGTGAAATACGATGCCGATAATCAGACATATTCTATAAAATCACCCACGCAGATACTAACACAACCGAAAAAAAATGCGATCGCCGTCACTGTACCCTCCAATAAATATTTAACAATTACTGAAAAAAATTCTGGAGGATACCGAAGAGCATTCCTTCATCTTAATACAAATCCGGAATTCACGTGGTTTGTCAATAAACAGACCGCTCAAGAAGCAAAGAACAATGAACAGAATATTTTCTTTAAATTGTCGTTTACATTCGATATCTCATTCAACGAAACTGAGCACCAAATAGTCCTCCAGATCGTGCCAAAGAAACTCTCCCTCATGAATCAAGGAGATAACTTCACTTTCTGGAGTGAGGATATTCATTGAGAAAGGTTGTATGAACGCATTCAAGCAAAGCATACGAGATCTCATTACCGATACTTCAAGCAATCTCCCCCCTGACGTACGCAAAGCTATCAAAATTGCACAGCAGAGTGAGTCAAACGGAACGCGTTCTGCAATGGCATTAGAGACGATTGCCACCAATATCGATATGGCATGCGACAATGTCGGACCGATCTGCCAGGATACCGGAATGCCAACGTTCTTTATTCACACTCCGGTTGGTGCAAATCAAATCGAAATGAAACAATGGATCCGTGAGGCGATTTCCGAAAGCACGAAAGCAGGGATACTTCGTTCAAATTCCGTCGATTCCCTAACAGGGAAAAATAGCGGCGATAATCTTGGTGCCGGAACACCGGTCATGCATTGGGAACAGTGGGAAAACAACGACGAGATAGAAGTAAAATTGATATTGAAAGGTGGCGGATGCGAGAATAAAAATATTCAATACTCGCTCCCAATGGAATTGGATCATCTCGGAAAAGCCGGACGAACCATTGATGGAATCAGAAAATGTATTTTACATGCAGTCTGGCAGGCGCAGGGACACGGCTGTGCCATCGGTGCGGTCGGTGTGTGCGTCGGCGGCGACAGGGCTTCCGGATATGAACATGCCAAGATGCAGCTTTTCCGTATGATCGATGATGTTAATCCGAATACCGAATTGGCGGCTTTGGAAAAATATGTGATGGAGAATGCGAACAAACTTAAGATCGGAACGATGGGCTTCGGCGGAAACTCAACGCTCATCGCATGCAAGATCGGCGCTCAGAACCGTCTGCCGGCAAGTTTCTTTGTTTCCGTTGCTTATGATTGCTGGGCCTTCCGGCGACAGGGCGTTGTGCTCGACGCAAAGACCGGCGCAATAAAACGCTGGCTCTACAAAGAAGATGCACCGACGATCAAAATGAGTAAAAGCAGCGAGGTTCCTCTCACCGGAAATGAGATACATTTGACAACGCCACTCACCGAAGAGAAGATTCGCTCGTTAAAAGTCGGCGATGTTGTGCTCATCAGCGGAAAAATGTACACCGGGCGTGATGCCATTCACGCACATTTAATGACCAATGATCCGCCGGTGGACCTTCACGGTCAGGCGCTGTATCATTGCGGTCCGGTAACGATTAAAGAAAATGGAAAATGGAAGATCACAGCGGCCGGACCGACAACAAGCAGCCGCGAAGAACCGTATCAGTCTGATATTATTAAGAAATATGGCGTTCGCGCCATCATCGGTAAAGGCGGCATGGGTAAAAAGACCCTTGCAGCGCTGAAAGAACATGGTGCAGTATATCTCAATGCGATCGGCGGTGCTGCACAGTACTATGCAAAATGTATCACGTCGGTGGACGGAGTCGATCTTGAACATTTCGGTTTACCTGAAGCAATGTGGCATCTTTCAGTAACGAATTTCCCGGCAATCGTAACTATGGACGCACACGGCAACAGCCTGCATGCGGAGATCGAGAATATTTCAGCCAAAGAATTATCAACGTTTGCACAATCTGTTTACTAACTTCATCTTTCTGGAGACTTATGCCTAACGAGACACTCACTATAACAGACAACCGTACCGGAAAATCGTACGAGATGCCGATTTCCTACGGCACGATACATGCAACAGATCTACGGAAGATCAAGGTATCCGATGATGATTTCGGCATGATGACCTATGATCCTGCATTCATGAACACGGCGTCGTGCAAAAGCACGGTCACGTATATCGACGGCGATAAAGGCATTTTGCGATACCGCGGCTATCCGATCGAGCAACTCGCCGAAAAAAGTACGTATGTTGAAGTGACCTATCTGCTTCTCTTCGGAGAACTCCCCACAAAAACGCAACTTGAGGAGTGGGAGAAAAAAATTACGATGCATACCTACATCCATGAGAATCTCAAGAAACTGATGGAGGGATTTCGCTATGACGCGCATCCGATGGGTATGTTCATCAGCACGGTTGCGGCTCTCTCTACATTTTATCCGGAAGCGAACAATATCGCCGATCCCGTGGTGAGGCAGAAACAGATCCTGCGGTTGATCGGTAAGGTGCCGACCATCGCTGCGTTCTCGTACCGCCACAACAAAGGTATGCCGTATGTCTATCCGAACAACGATCACAGTTTCATTAAGAATTTTTTGAATATGATGTACAGCATCGGCACACACCGGTATGAAGTGCCTCCCATTTTCGAAAAAGCGCTGAATATCCTCTTCATCCTTCATGCAGATCATGAACAGAATTGCAGCACCAGCGCGATGAGAAGTGTCGGCAGTTCTCACGTTGATCCCTTTTCCGCCACGGCAGCCGCAGCCGCAGCGTTGTACGGTCCTCTGCACGGCGGTGCGAATGAGGCGGTGCTGCGAATGCTTGACCATATCGGCGATATCAAACATGTTCCGGCGTTCATAGAAAAAGTAAAGAACGGTGAAGGAAAATTGATGGGATTCGGTCACCGCGTCTATAAAAATTATGATCCTCGCGCAAAAGTGATCAAAAAATTGGCTGATGATGTGTTCAAAGAAACCGGTGTCGACCCGAAACTGGAAATTGCACTTGAACTGGAACGGATCGCGCTGAGCGACGAATACTTCATCAAACGGAAACTCTATCCGAATGTCGATTTTTATTCCGGTCTGATTTATAAGGCAATGGGATTCCCAATGGAATTCTTTCCTGTTCTCTTCGCTATTCCGCGCACATCGGGATGGATCACGCATTGGCAGGAAATGGTGCTGGACGAAGAACAAAAAATCGCACGGCCCCGGCAAATTTATCTGGGATACGATACCAGAGATTACGTCGGAATCGAAAAGCGGAAATAATAACGTCGTTAAGTATTCCGGTATTTTTTTTCTGAACTTGTTCAATATGCGCCACGATTACCTGGCGCATTATTTTTATTCGGAGTAACCATGAAAGCAACGATCAATAATTCCCTTCTTCGTTATATCGATGTCGGATCTCAATCGATGACACCGGTCATATTCATTCACGGATTCCCATTCAGTCACAAAATGTGGAACTTCCCCGGCGGTCAGGTGGATGCACTGAGTGCCACCAACAGGGTAATTGCATATGATATTCGCGGACACGGCGAAAGTGAGGTCGGATTAGGGCATTATTCCATCGAATTGTTCGTTGATGACCTCTTCTCCCTTATGGACCATCTAAATGTCCCCAAAGCGATCCTCTGCGGTCTTTCAATGGGTGGGTATATTGCATTACGCGCAGCTGAGAGAAATCCCGAACGGATACTAGGCCTTATCCTTTGTGATACTAAAAGCGATGCGGACGGAAACGAAGCAAAAATTAAACGGGCTAATCAGATCAAATTCATCCAGGCTAACGGGATGAAATACTACGCACAGGATTATGTGAAGATCGTGTTTGCCCCTGCTTCATTTGAAGCACATGCTGAAGCGATCAAATTGGTGCAAAGTATCGTCGAGCGCACCGCACCTGCTTCGATCTTCGGCACGTTGCTTGCCCTGGCAGCCCGGACCGATACAACGAACGCACTTCCCAACATAAAGTGCCCAACGCTCATTCTTGTCGGTGACAAAGATACGCTGACACCGGCCGCCTCGTCCCAATCGATGAAAGAGAATATACCGGGGGCCGAAATGTTCATCATTCCTAACGCAGGACATATCAGCAACATGGAAAATCCCGCCGAATTCAACAAGCATCTTGTCTCATTTGTAACGAAAATAAAATAATAAATATTATCGCCTCGCATGCTCCGTCATTATGGCGGAGTATGCGATTGTATCTATTTTTTATGTCCTCATCAATCGCTTCCATTCACAAAAGAATTATCTCCTGCAAATCGTGTCCGCGCTTAACTGCATGGTGTAAAGAAATTGCCCATACAAAGACTAAACGGTTTATGGATCAGGAGTATTGGGGCAAACCTGTGCCTGGATTCGGTGATCCTGAATCACAGATTGTTATGGTCGGATTGGCGCCCGGCGCACACGGCGCAAACCGTACAGGAAGAATGTTCACCGGCGACGAAAGCGGAAACTGGCTTTTTCGAGCTTTATATAAGACGGGATTTGCCAGCCAAAAAACTTCCATTGCCCGGAATGATGGTCTTATATTAACGAACTGTTTCATTACTGCAGCTTGCCGCTGCGCTCCCCCGCTTAATAAACCTCTTCCGGATGAGATCAGGAATTGCCGTCCGTATATCCTTGAGGAATTTCGGGCCATCAAGAATCTCCGCGTCGTGATTGGCTTGGGCAGAATCGGATTCAATGCAGCGTTCGATTGCATGAAAGAATTACAATGGACGAAACTACGCTCAAGACCAAAGTTTTCACACGGTGCAATTGTCACCATACATCCCGGTCTCACACTCATCGGCAGTTATCACCCCAGTCAACAAAATACCTTCACCGGCACATTAACCGAACCGATGCTCAATTCTATCTTCATCAAAGCAAAAAAACTTCTTTAAAACAGCAACGTCCCGCATTGCGGGACGCTGTTGATAATCTAAATTGTCCTTATATCAATCCACTGTTCCTGATGCAATCACTTTCTTGAACGTTCCATAAACAGGATGCGTTACTGTAATGGTTATAAGTGATACAGCCGGTGGATCCGTATCTGTCGTGTTTGCATCTTTAACAGTAAATGAGAAGGATGTCAATCCTGCACCGCTGGATTTTGTATCCGGCATCGTGACATTGGCATCTCCGTTCACAGTCAGTCCGGGAGCATCAACTGTGATCGTGGTACCGGCTGACATAGGATGTCCTAAATAATCTTGAACAGTAAACGTAAACGGACCTTCACTTCCACCGTTTAGGATAGTAAATGTATTTATTGCATCGGTTTTGGTTATGACCGGACTTCCCGTCCATAATATTTCCAGTGAATCAGTGATGAATGAACTATCCCTGCCTATGGTTCGAGCATAGACTCGAGAAAATCCATTGGTCAAACCGGATGCTAGGTTTGGCGACAGCGGATAAGGATTACCTGAATAGAGTGCCATCGATACAAATCCATTCTTATCGGTCAATCCTTGTTGTGTTTGAATAAGACCATTCGCTGAATTGAAATAGACCGTAGTCCCTTCTTTCACAGGATTGCTGTATTTGTCACCGACTTGAACTGTTATCGTCGTGCTATAAAATGCTTTCTGCAGTCCGGGGAAATTATAGACCGCTGGGGCAATGGTAAAGTGACCTTGATCCGCAAATCCGGAGTTCACCGAGATCTTCACCGGTTGAGATTTAATGGTCCTCACCGGCGACGTAAGATTGATAATTGCATCTAACTGTAATGCACCGGCTTGTGTTCCGCTGAGGATAGAAACTCGTATTCTTCCGCTAGCATCCGTGCTGTCTATACTTGGCAAAATTGTTGGAGCCGTTCCGCCGGGCGTGTATGTGTTCGGCGAAAAGTTTGTCTTAAAGCTCACAACAGCTTTGTTTTCAATCGTAATCGGTGCACCGACAGAATCGCGGACTTCATACGTTAACGTTGCATTTTCCGTACCACCGACACCGGCAATCGATAGATCAGTAGAAGACGAACTGATCAACGCTATAGATGCAGCAGTCCTTGCTCTTGGTGGAACGATAATATTCTCAGGAGCCAACAGTTTTCCATAAATAGTTTTTATTGTCGTGCCGGTAACTCCTGTAACGGTGATCTTTATCTTAAAGGTACCGCTTGTTCCGCTATTCGGTATATTATCAGAGACCGAGAAGCTGAATTTTGTTCCATTGACCTTATCCTGCGTATCTGGAAGCAATCCAAAAATATTACCGCCTAAAGCCAGCTGCGATGAGATTGAACTTTCTATGCTTATATCATATTGATGTCCGCCGGATATCGGATTGCCAAGGTTATCTTTGATCTCATAATTAATATCTGTGCTGGAACCGTCAAACAGTGTCACCGTATCAGTCGGAACATTTGTGACCGGAATGACCGGTTTCCCCGACATCAAGATGGTGAATGTCTTCTGAATAAGTCCATCCGTAGCGTTGCCTACCGTAGATGCAGTAATTGTTTTATTGCCTAGGTATGACGTATTAGCAACCGGTGTAAACTTTGTGGATACTATGCCGGACGCATCCGTATAAGATGCTGCTGTGACAATTCCTGCATTGGTTTGGAAATATACTGCCGTGCCTATCTTTGGCGGATTTCCATATTTGTCGCCAAGCTGCATAACAATTGTTTGATCGCTTCCGTAGATCGAAAAATTCTGACTGATGCTTTTGAAAATAAATAATGAATCAACAGTAAATCCGCCATCCACAACAATTGGCACAGGAGACGATGTAATTGTTCCGCCGGCGTTTCGGGCGATCACTTGCAACACAGTAGATCGCGTGCCGCTTGATACCGTTACAGAAGCTCTTCCCGTAAACGGATCTGTCATTGCGCTATCAGGCTTCACTTGTTCATCAAAACCGGTAACTCCCGTTAAACCAAAGAAGAGTTTTGTTTGGTTGGCATAATCCAGCGAGTTACCCAATAAATCCCGCGCTTCATAAACGATTGTTGCATTTTCATCACCGCCGACACCCCTTACTGATATCTCTTTTTTATCAACAGAGATCAATGCTATTGAAAATAATGGTCCGGTTTTAACATAAACGGAAACCGGTGACGATGATGTAACAGAACTGCCAGCAGTCACCGTTCCAATTACTTTCATCACTCCTGCTTTTATGCCGCTATGTACAACAACTTTCACTTCACCGGAATCATCCGAAACGGCGTATGACGGACTCAGGAATTCACTTGCATTTGCCGATTGCGTAAACGAAAACTGAACAGCAGCCCCTTTGACCGGCAATTGACTTAAATTTCGCACCTTATATGTAATCGTATCGGTTGTCGGAATGCCTGCATTGGCTACAAAAATCGTATCCTTTGATGACCGTGCATATGACACTGAAGCAACACTTCCTTCATTACCCGACCCTGCACCCCCTTTAAGCGTGCCGTTGAACGACCGCGTAGTAGTTCCGGAAGTATTCGGGCCGACTACCGAGATCTTGAAAGTCAGCGGTTTGGGCCCCTGACCTTCATCTTTTACTGTGTCTCGTGCTGTAAACGTAAACTGAGTCGTTCCGATACCTTGAATTTTTGTATCCATAGTGGTAACTAACACATCACCGGACAATACAATATTGTTTGCACCCTGCCCGGATGCCTGCACGCTAATAACATTCCCCTGAGATAGAGGATTACCATTAATATCTGAAACACTAAATTGGAATGTCTTTGAGAGACCATCATCAATTTCAAAGTTTGCAAACGGTCCGCCAACTTCGCTAATAATTGCTTCACGCGAAAAAACAACTGTCTGCGTATCACGAATTACTATTCCCCCGACTCCGTATGTTTTTGCTTCTATCGTTGCAATACCCGATGGAGGCATAGGATTGACAATTTGAAGTGTAGCGATAGCGGCACCGGAACTATTTGTCGTTCCGTTTCCATCAATCAATCCACCATTTGTTCTGAAATTAATAACAGTTCCTGTTTTTGCTGGATTGCCAAATGCGTCTCCGGCAGTAACAGTAACTAACGCCGACTTATCGGTCAGTGTGGAATAATTCTTTTTTGGTAATGAAACCGAAAACTGCGACTGTGCCGGCAAGCCTCCCGAATCCGGTACTGCAGGTGATAACTCACCGGTAAATGATTTTTTAATATTCCCATTGTCACCGGCCACTTCCACGTTGATTGTGATCGGCTGTTTCACATTCAAGTTTTTCGTACGTTTATCGCTGATGCTTATAGTAAATTTGGTATAGGCCGTATCTTTCGTGTCAGGTAATACTTTAACAAGGTCGCCGGATAATACAGCTCCGGTAGTGTCGAGTCCAACACCGGTTACTGTAATCGTTGTCCCCTGCGACATTGGATTACCATTTATATCATCTACGGTAAATTGAAATTGTTTGGTGCCGAGATGCGGCACAATAAATACTGCATCGTTTGAAGTAATCCGCGGCGCTCCGCTAAAAAGAACATTGATCGTCTTTGTAAATGTCGTTGCCGGCATTGTAAGTCTTGGATTTTTTACTGCGCTATTCGATACGGATTTACCCTTACTGCGAAGCGGTTTTATAATCACGCTCTCGTCAACTGTCTTGTTGGTTATCGATCCGGTTGTCATTGCACCCGAAGTTCCAACCTGAGCAGTGATCACTGCTATCCCGTTTGCAGGGATTGGATTACCTGTAATAAGATCAACACCCACAGTTCCGTCCTCTGCTGTTTTAGAATACGGCAAAATGATACCGCCGCTTGTAGAAAAATAGACTAGCGTTCCTTGCTGTACCGGATTACCGAATGTATCACCCACTACTGCGGTGATCATATTGCGAAGATTAAATTTAACCAGTCCCGGAATATTTACTTTTGCAGAACCTATGGTAAACCGGCTTGCCACCGGCGCGCCGCCGGCAATAGTAACGGAAACGATCTGTGATTTTATTGTATCCATCTTGGTTGTATCGACTGCATTCTTCACAGTTGTAATCGCCTGCACCTGCGCGATACCCGCTTTATCACCTGATGTTAACTGAACAATCACCTGTCCGTTCGAACCAGTTACAGCCGTTGCGTGGTTCAGTTCAACAAGGTTATCTGGTTTAGTCACCAGTTTGAATGCAACAATGGACCTATTCTTTTCGTCGACCGGTATTCCAACCGAATCGCGAACTTCAAATGTCATATTTGTGACATCGTTTCCTCCGGCACCTCGGATCGAAATCGATTGAAAGGATGAACTTACAAACGCTACAATACCGGCTCGAGCCGACGCTTTTGTCGGAGGAAGACTGTCCTGGTAAGGTGTTACGCCGGTCATTGTCACTTCCCCGAACGTAATACTCTTTTTAGTTGTGCTGTATGACCGCGTCAGAATGGTATCACGGAAAGAAAGATTGATATGCGAAAATTTAAAGGATGCTGTTATTTCACTTTTTTCTGTCGAAGTGAAGGAATAGCTGAAACTACCGTCGGATTTTGTTGTATCCCTACGAAACGGATTGTCCAGCGTCACCACAACGCTATCCTGCGGCGCATTGGACTTATTGATCACAAAACCGCTCACCGTAACCGTATACGTCGAAGTAGGCGAATTAGGATCCTGGCACGAAAAAATTCCCAATGCCAAAATAAGTAGTATGCTTGTCGATATTTTCATGAATATTTTCATAGATCACCCGTGGTAAAAAAAGTTTCCTGCTATAAAAACATTTTCGTCATAACGTATATAAACGCTACGACGAAAATTGTGGAATAAAACACTTGTTATTATTTTTTCGGACTAAATCGTTCGATATCTTCGGCATTTTGCTTTCTTGCCTGCTCAACAGCATTTTGTCCTTTTTTTTGCTCTTTTGTCGCAATGCGTTCTTCCAATGTCGGCACCAATTCCGCTTTAAGAAGAATGATCAATTCCTGCGTCGACGTTGTTTGATTTTCATATCCAAAAATATATTTTAATCCAAATACCCACCATGGCAAGTCTTTAAGAAATGGAACGCCACCTCGTTCGCTGCTTTCTACATTTGTGTACAATCCCCCCATCACCATCTCTTCACCATCATAGAGGACCGAAAAAGTCTTTGCAGAAGATTTATTAATTATCGGTCCAGGACTCACTGTGCTCCGCTCTGCCGTCACATCAAGATTAATGAACTTAATGCCTTTTTCTTCATAGACGGTTGGTTTTACGTCAATAATGATACCGGAAGATATCGGCGATTGAATTGTATTTCCGGCAATATCCCTTGTTGATATAAAAATATCCTGACCCACTTGGATGCGGCCCGGTTTACCTGATGACACAACAATGGATGGACCTGACAGGACATTACCAAGTTGATTATTTTGGAAGAATGATATTAGTGCAGAAATATTGGTAAATGAAAGTGCAGGAACGAATCTTCCGAAAAATCCCGGACTGATCGCTGCGGCAGCGGAACCGGAAGTTCCGGCTGTTTTTGTTTTGGGATCCAAAATTCCGCTGTACATTTCCGTACCGAATTGTGTCGGACGCGAACCGGCCTGCGTCGTATCTCCGGAGTAGAAGAAACTCCAGTTGATACCCGCTTGCAGGGACTTCAAAACATCAACGGTGAAAAAAACGGAAGAAATTCGTATGTCGCGCTGTTTTAACAATACCTTACCGGTAGAATCTATTTGAGCAGAAGTCATGCCTCCGCTTCCCACTGCTCCTGACTGTACTTTCTGTGAATCCTTTGGAGAATAGACATAGAAGAATTCTTCACGCTCATCATACCATAATTCATTCGCACGCAAAACACCTTCAAATGCCTGATACCAATATGTGTTCGCAATATCGACGCCGATAGGTTTTTTATTATTGCTGACATCGACGATGATCTTGTTCATATATTTTTTACTAAAATCACTGAACAGCAGCAGCGCCTTGTCGAACGGCAATGACTTCGACATTGAAACGAGTTCTTCCGGTGATACATAATCGTTCAGCAGCAGCCGCCGCTCCCGATTATTTTGTGCTGATGTACTCAATGACATCAACACGAAACAGAGTGCAAGAATGATCATTCGTTTCATTGTATTGCGTCCTTATCTTTTTTCTCAAATTGTATCTGTTTACGTTTTGTTTGCGCGATGCCGCCATCATTCAGCGTGAATTCAATAATGCCGTCCTTCGGTATGATGTTCGAGACTTTCCCGAGATACACTTCATCCCCGATTTGTAGCGTCAGGAGTTTCCCTGCTTCTGTCATAACCAGAGCTTTTCCGTTCGCCGTTGCTTTCACCGAAATTCTTTCGATATCAACAAGGTTACGGATATTAGCAGGAGTCTTCTTGAGGATGCTTGGCTGGAACGGATTCGACATAATGGGCTGCGGAGTTGAATCCGGCCGCATCACCTGCATGCCCAGAGTTTTCTCTTTTGTATAAAATGCATTTATTTCCATATCATATTGAAGCGCTATCTGCGGAGATTCCATCGAGTCCGCACCAATTTCATCACTGCGGAATGTTACACTCGATATCTTATACAGTTTTCGACCATTCTCCAGCAACCATAAAAAACGAAATATATTCGGAAATTCAGAGATGCCATTGATCTTATACGTATTGTAACCGATCGTGCCGCCATCGGTTGTCCCGACGAGTGCAAGATTCATCTTCAACTGCTGGGCACCACTTTCATCAATGATCTCGCTCAGATATCCGTACGTTTGGGACGACACATCCGATTCGGAAATTTCTTTAATCCGGTTATTCCATCGATGCTGCGTCTCGCGAAGTTTCATTTGATTCTGCTCGATCGCATTCATCTGTTCCGTATTATCTTGAAGCTGGACGGATATCTTCTTCGTTTCTTTTAAATTCTGGTTGATTTTTTTAGGCTGGTAAAAAAAAGTTATGTATGTGCCTATTATAGAAACGAGCAGGATAATGACACCAAGAGCAATAGTATTTCGAATTTTATATGACACAAATCACCTATTTATCTGAATCAAAATTTTTGACCAGGATAACAAATTTATAAACTTCTTTTCCCCGAATATTTTCGAGTTCAACAGATTGAAGTGTGGCATGTTCAAACATATTTGCGATGCGGGGTATCCGCTGACGATAGGTTGTATAGCCCATCAACTCCATTGACGAATCCCCTTTGGCAACCATATCTTTTATCCAAACCGAGTTAACACTCTCAACACTGTTTGTGAGATGGTTGAATACTTTACTCCATCGATTATAATTTGGCATGAGTGAATCATAAACGGTCAATGCCGATTCGTATTGTTTGTTCTGTAGCGTGAGACTGTCCAGGATCGCCTGCAAGCGCTGGTTTTCTGCAAGCTGCAATTGTTTCTTTTGCATTTCATTGCCGGAACGACGGACATCATCATTCAGCGTAGCATATCGGTTCGTAAAGAACAAAGTAATTATAAAGATCAGCGACAAAAGAAGATATCCGTGCCACGCAAGTTTGAAAATCTTCTGGCCTTCCCGAAAACTCACCGGCAGCAGATCGATATGATAATAATTTTGATTCTTTGGTTCCAGCGCCCTCATTGCAGAGGCAATTGGTATAGCATATTCAGAGACAATTGATTCGGCACTGTCCTGAAATTCGGATGTATCTAAATTTGCTGCGGTAACATATTCGATCGGTGATTCGGCAAACTGAGGACCAAGGAATTGTTTCAGATCGATCTTATTGGCTTCGCCTGCCAAGAATATCCGGTCAATCCGCAATATACCGGCGCTGTCCTGCTCCAATAGAATTCGGGAATAGATCGTATTTTCAATATTTGGAGTCAGCCGTCCTTCACTGATCACCGGAGCAAAATGGAAGAAATACTGCCCTTTCATGAAGATCAAACGGCTGAATTCAGATCCGACGTAAACGATGATGGAGACCTCTGATTCTCCAAGTTCATAATTTGCCCGAACAAGATTGATGAGTGATACATCGGAAGTCTCGATAAACTGTACCCGCGGCACTCTTTTATCCAGAAAATCCTGAACACTTGCTATCACATCAAGAAGGCCTAAACCGCCTTCACGGATAACTGATAAGACCTGTCCCTCGGCTGCATCAATGAATTCAACAGAATCCAACGTAGGTTTTACAGAACGGGTCGCAGAAAGTTCGTCGACAAGTTTGCGTTTAAGTTTCAGTCCCTTTAAACCAAAATCATCCTCGAACTGCTGATAGTAAACATTCGGCTCGGAAATGGCATATACAAAATCATACGCTGCGGTTGGATATTCCGACAAAAGACCGATCATCACTTCACCGTTCGATGCACCCCCCGATCCTTCGACAAACTCATCCTTAGGTAAACCGCTGTCGATATTGTCCATCATGTCAAAATTCTCTGACCCTGCATTCATATCGCCGCCCGAACGCTCTTCAAGCCGCTTTACCAAATTCACGGTGGTAACATCGTGCAGGTACATTCGTTTGTTCTTCATGGAGAGATGGACAAACTTCACATCCAGTCCGTCGACGAACATACTTAAAACTGTCTTACCTTCACCTTTTTTATATGACATGATTTTTTACGTGTTGATGATTTGTTGCATCCGTTTCTTATTGTTTGCGTAATTCATAGCGTTTTCCAGAGAGATCTTTTTCATTTGATACAGCTTTTTCAGATCCTGTTCCATTGTCTGCATACCAATCTCGCCGGATTCCTGTATCATCTGGTAGATTTCACTGGTATTTCCGTTCTTGATCGCCGCACGCACCGAAGGATTCATGATCATAATTTCCCTGGCTGCAACGCGCTTCCCGTCTAACGATGGAATTAATTTTTGAGATAGCACCATCTTACAGACATCAGCGAACCTCATCCGTACACGATCTTGCTCAATATGAGGAACTTCACCTATAATCCTGTCGATACTTTCCACAGCCGATGCGGTATGCAGTGTTGAAAATACTTTATGACCACTGTCGGTAATTTCTAGACCGGTCATAATTGTTTCCGGATCTCGCATCTCACCAATCATTATAATATCCGGATCCTGCCGTAACGCCTGAATTGCTCCTTCTTTAAACGAAAGAACATCTCTTCCTACTTCACGATGCCTGACAATGCATCTGTCGGATTTATGAACGTATTCTACCGGGGAAGCAACGATGCAAATGTGACCATCAACGGTATGATTGTTGAGATCGATCATCGCATCAAGCGTTGTACTTTTTCCTGATCCGGTTATACCGGTTATTAAAATCAATCCTTCTTTTGTATGCGCCAAACTGACAATTTTTGTAACGTTCGGATGAAGTTCCAAACTTTTGTACGGCCTCACCACAGCATTGATCGCACGCATATTCATCGCCAGCTGATCGAGATCCATATATGCATCGGCGCGGTACCGGTGCATCGCATCACCGTCGATGATCATGAATGAAAAATCAAGATTTTTCATTTCGTACAGATATTGCCGCTGCCGCGATGATATCAAAGATTGTATCAGAACATTCGTATCATCCGCAGTAAGAACGTCCAAAGTCGGATCAGGTTTTTTTGATCCAAAAATTCTGTACCACACTTTTCCATGTCCGCCGTACCCGCCAATATCGATATCCGAAGCATTGATCATCTGCATCCGCAGCAGCAGACATTCAATGAAATTCTTCAGCATCTGTTTGTTCTCGATCGGAAGCTTTTCAACAAAATCTCCGATAAAAATCTGACGTTCGAGACCTTGCGTTGAAACAGGAATTTGTGCAATTACCTGATTAAGAATAGCTCGCGCCTTCTGTACAACATCTGCAGGAATTACTAAGGACGCAGTCGGGGCGGCATTCATACTAAAAGACAAGGATTTGTGAACAAAAATGTTCTTGAATTAGAATAACAGGTTTACCAAAAATTCTCAAGTATTACATTAAACATTGGAGTGAATATATTGAAAGGCATAGTGAATGTCAATGAATCAGCCATATTTATTCAAGCCACGAAACAATCTCGAAACCGCCCGTTAACGGAAATCCGGGCGGAGACATACCCATTAAACGGGTATCATAATTGTAGCTTTTTGTATAGCCATTGGATCCCGACATCACTATTTGACGCTGGCCTTGTGTCGTTCCGCCCAGCAGCCTGATTGAACCTTTCGTTCCCCCTGATGTAATATTTTCTGCACCTAACCCTTTTGTCTGTGAATACAGAGCAGCTTGTATGTCAACACCACCGGTATTGTTTGCTGCTGTATTAGCAACTAAAATCTCTTTTGTTGCAACGATTCCCATCAGATCGGTCGATGAAGGATTCGTCAGCGGATTGGTCTTGTAAATAAGATCGGCATCAATGAATACTTTTCCCCCTTGTCCGGAACCATTGGCAATACTTGCAATACTCAATTGACCATTGACGGTTCCCTTTACACGAAGAACAGCACCTTCAAACGCTATGACTCCGTTAGGTGCGTATGTTGTTAACGCAGTTGTGGTAGCCGCAGCAGCACCGACTTTCACGGTAATAGTGCCATCTGCATTGAATGTTGCCCATACTGTATCTGTGGTTGCAAGATACTTTCCGCGCGATATTGACGAGTCTTTCGTTGGCCCAAGATCGGTCGGCAAAGGCATGCTGACACCCGTGTCATAACCGCCATTGAATTTTGGAGAACCAGTCCCACTCTTGCCATTCTTTGTTGTCACTTTGCCGTTAAAGACAGGATTCCCGCTATAATATAATTTCGTATTGCTGTGGTACGGTCCCCAAACAGTATCACCATTCTGCCAAAATATTGTTGAAGGTTCGTTATCGGAAAAATAGGCGAACTTAGAAAACGAACTTGGCTGAAGAAGAACAATAACAGTATTTGAACTGCCTTGATAAGTTCCTGTTGAAACAATCTTCACACGCTGTAATGTCGTATCAGTTACGGTAACAGAGAATGTGCCGCTATTAAACGGAACATTGCTGAATCCGCCCCTCCAGGTTTTATCCAGGAAAATTGCTGAGCATGAAAAATTTGCACCGGCGCCGGCAATGTTGTAACGCTGTGAGTTTTCATAATATGTCAGGGCATTGTCCAACGATTGAACGCTGACATCCGTCATATTTTTGCCTACCATCAAAAAGATGGAGCAAAAACCGATGATCATATAGATAGATGCACGTCCCATAGTGTTATCTCCCCCTTCTCACTCAGCGATTCTTTAAATTTCTAGCCACTAAACGTACTTGCCTCCAATATGCAGATTGATATCCTAATGATAGCGAATCAAAACGGCCGGCATATTGAGAGACCGTGTTTGCCGCTAAATTTTGACATTGGATTGTAATTTGCATCGTTGCAATCGAACCGTAATTGGAAATTGGGTACGTTAATACAGCTTTATTTACATCGAAATACTGAAGATTAAATGTAGTCACTCCTAGATCAACGCCGACGGGTGTAGCATTATTTTCGACGCGAAAAATGTATCGATCCAATGGATTTGGAGTGCCTCCGGAAAATGATCCTAAATAATAATCCAATGTATCGATATTCCCGTCGCCATACGGATTACCCGGTGTTGCAAGATCTGTGTAAAATTTTATTCTTATGGAGTCAGCGTATCGAATTGCTTTTGTTGGATCAGGTATCTTTGAAGGATCCTTGCAATACCCTATCTTCCGGAAATCATACTCCAATAATTTAACAATTTCCACAAGGTTCTGCTGAACAACAAGATCTCCTTTGTATGCATTCAAATTTGTCGCGACGGACATATTCATTCGCATACACATCAAGAGCAGGGAACCAAAGACCATGCTCGAAGCGATTAAATCCAAAATTGTTTGTGAGCCCATCGTCTACCTCTTGATATTTTCAGCGAAAATACCAATAACTAAAAATCTGTTGAAATCGTAATGTATCCGGCCTGGGAGGATTTACAGAGTAATCAACCAAGTAATCACTTGTCACATCTACCGTCATGCGCTTGCTGTATGTCTGTGATGCTGATACAGAGATTACGTTACTTGAAATCAAAACATACACCAGTGTCACTCTTGATTTATACGTCGCGGAAGTAGATAATGTATCGATCGAAACATAATTATTATAATCGTCAATATCATCAAACGTTGATTCAGTGGTTTCACCCGTCTCTTTGCCCAATGAAGCTGCTGCGGTTAAACCACTCGTTGCAGAAATTTCGGCATCAACACTATTTTCGTCAAACGCAAGATTGCTTGCTTTTTCAAGCATCGATGTCCCGAGTGATGTGGCCGTGATGCGATACTCTGACATATCTTTTGTAAAGCCTACATCAAGGGTAGTGGTATTAACGGAAAGGATCATTCTTCCCATCAATATCAACGCCATGATCGTCAACATTGTTTGACCTAAGCCCATAAAATTATACTATTAGTGCCACTTAAATATATAATGCTCTCAGTTCAAGTTATGTGTCAGTCAGCACCTTTTGATAGAATATAGTCAATATTCATACCGAAATAAACGATGCCTTTATTAGAAAATTCAAAGGGTATCAAAGGGAAGGACTATGTAGATTCTTCAAAATTCCTAATCTTCTTCAACAGTTGAAGCAATTACCTCTTCAAGTGAAGCGGAGCCTTCCTTCATTCTTTCCATACCCGAGCGGCGCAGGGTCCACATGCCGTCTTTTGAAGCCTGTTCGCGGATTGCATTCTCGTCAACCTTGTCGCCGGCATTCAAAACGATATCTTTAATCGCTTTTGTAAAATAGAGTGCTTCATGAATAGCTGCCCGGCCTTTATATCCGCCGGCACACTTGTCACAACCGACAGCTTTATAGAATGTGTGATTCTTAAAATCCTCCTCGGTAAAACCAAACTTGAGAAGATCCGGTTTCTCATTATCATCAATCGGTGTTTTGCATATCTTACAGAGTGTACGGATAAGGCGCTGTGCAACGATGATGTTGATGGCATAGGCAATAAGAAACGGTTCAATACCCATCTTATACAAACGCGCAACAGCACTCGGCGCATCGTTCGTATGCAGAGTTGAAAAGACCAAGTGACCCGTGTTTGCAAGTTTAATGGCGGTCTCGGCAGTAATCTTGTCGCGCATTTCACCAACCAGTACTATGTCGGGATCGTGACGGAGAATACCGCGGATGGATTGCTCGAATGTCATCTTCGGACCAATCTTCAACTGCCGTGCCCCCTTAATAATGTATTCAACAGGTTCTTCGATTGTTAACACATTTACTGTCGGGTCGATCACCTGATAAAGTGCTGCGATAAGTGTCGTGGATTTTCCGGAACCGGTCGGACCGGTGAGGATAATGATCCCTTGCGGCTTCGCGATTGCTTTGTAAAAAAATCCTTTTGCCGGACCTTGCAGACCAAGTTTATTCAAGTCCGTGATAACTTTCCTGTCATCAAGTACACGGATAACCACGCTCTCAAACTTGTTTTTGAATTCCGTTGTGACGATCGGCATAATGGAAACACGGAATCTAAGCTGATGACCATCAACAATGCGCTGAATAAAACCGTCCTGCGATGCTTCACGTTCGAAGCGGTCCACATTTTTCGTACGGTCCTTCACAACCGCCATCACTGCTTCCGGCATCGTATTTTCCTGGCAATGCCACAGCTTTAAATTACCGTCAACACGGAATAGAAAATTCGTTCTTTTACCTTCTGCTGCAACAATATGCACGTCCGAAACTCCGGTTCGTACAGCTTCAACAAGAGAGCCTTCAAATAGATTTGCAAGGGCGCTCTTATTGATCTCAGCATTCAGTTCATCTTCATCAACGTTCGCCTCTTCTTCCCCTGTCTCAACGCTGATGTGATTGTCTTCCAGCAGTTTTAGGAATTCGTTCTGGGGCGGTATGATCTGTTCGATCAGATTCAGAATATCCTTCTGACGGCAGTATGTTACCTCATATTTTTTGACATTGAAATTCCTTGCGATCAGCGGAATGCCTCTGTCGGTCGGATCCGCAGAGATGATAATAAGTTTATCCGGTTGTTTCTCATCAAACTTCAGCGGCAGCATTTTTGTCTGGATCAGAAGTTCACGGTTTCCCTCCGGAAGCCCGTCGATCAGTTTCCTGATGAAATCAATCCGTCCCTTTTCAATGTTCTCATCGGCAATATAGATCTCGCGGAATGCGTACAGATTTGCCACTTCACGAAACACGGCATCGTGATCCGCGGCAAATTCCGAAACGAGGATCTGGCCTAAATTTCGCCGCTCTTTTTTCCCAGCTTCGGATTCCTTGATCCGCAGGGATTTTTCCAGCGTTTCGTAATCGATGATTCCCTTTTTCAAAAGTGTATAACCGATCTTATCGGTAATATCTATATCTGCCATTGCCCTATTCCTTTTCCGCAGGAATTAAAAATAAAAACCAAAGAAGGTCAGCCATCCGCCCGGCGGCTTCGGCTTTATCGTTGCTGTTTCAGAAGAAACTAATGTTAATCCGGTCAATACGACCATAATGATCATGGAGATAACAAGTTGTATCATATCAATGGCGTTCCGCATGCGGTAGCTTGTTTCTTTTTCATAATATTCCGCAAGCTGCAGCGCCGTGTTTTTTACGGTTCCTGTTTCTGCACCTGAATGAAAACGGGATAATGCTGTTTTGGTGAACACTCCGGTCGCTTCGAACGACTCGGTGATCCCGGCTCCTTTTTCCACCATCATAGGCAGTGCAATTGTTTTGATCTGATGCTCCATATATTTATTGCCGCACGCCTCCGATGCCATTTTAATGACCTCTATGTTCTCGCCCGATCCCGAATACAGTGCATAAAAAACGCGGCAGAAAATTTCAATACTGGTCTTATGCAGCAAGTCACCGATAGCAGGAACTTTCCACATGTATTTATCGATAAGGAATCTGCCTCGTTCGGTTGTAGCAAACCGTGCAAACGCAACTGCCGGGATCGCAATCATCAGTGTGATCCAAATGATGTTACTTGTAATAAAGTCGCTCAGTTTCAGCGTTGCTTTTGTCATCGGAGGAAGTTCGATCTTGAATTTCTGGAAGAGATTTGCTGTTGCCGGAAAAATATACGCCACATAATATCCAACGGCTCCGAACAGGATCACCAGTGTAACCACCGGCATCACAAGCGCGCTTTTAAGATCCTTCTTAAACTGCGCATTCCGCTCTAAAAATTTTGCTGTGCTTTCAAAGATCTCGCCCATGTTTCCGGATTTCGAAGCGAGGCCGAGCATATGTGCGGCAAATTTTCCTAATTCTTTTTCATGTTTCTGAAATGCTTTTTCGCTGTCTTTTCCCTGTTTCAGATCCTGGTTAATATCTCGAATGGCTTCACGGAGAGATTTGTTCTGGATGTCGTTGATCAGCATCGCCATCATATCGTTGAAGGGAAGTTTTTGACGGATTAAATCGGAACTTACCCGCACAAATGATACGACTTCGATGTCGGGAACTTTTCCTGCTCCGCCGAATAACTGTTTCCGGACATACACGATTGTATAGCCCATCTTTGTGAGTGCGTCAACCACTTCCTGTTTTGTAAAGGCTTTTTGTTCGCCGTCAATCGGTTTATCCTTCCCCTTTTTTACGCGGTACAAAAAAGTTGCGCGGGCATGAACACCACTGATCTTGAACTTACGTTCTCGCGCCATTTGATTGGCACGTTCCTTGGCAAGTTTCATCGAATCGGCATTGATAACACCCTGCACCGGCTTGCCGCTAAGCGATACACCATCCACACGAAATTCTGGCATAGTTCATTACTTTCTCTTTTTATTACAGTAAAGATACAATCGACTCAACACAAAATCAACTAAGGCTCCAATAGATAATCATATAAAAACACAAAAGCAGATACCATTTACTGGCATCTGCTTTTGTGTGAGTATCAGAAATTGTCTTAGTTGATGATTGTTATTGATTGATTATTTTGCGTCACCAAACAGTCAATTGTTGGAAACGTACCATTATCCAGCATTGCTTTACCAACCGCCCTAAATTCAACACTTGTGGCATCCCCGGCAGTTTTAATCGTATATGTGGCATTGCTATTATCTGAATAACCGGTTGTCGCCAAAATCAACATTCCCGATGCATCAGCAGTTAAACCGGTAAAATTATGTCCGCCCCCCCCCATGGAAGTAGGCCGTTTATAGAAATGTCTTGCCTTAGCTGCTAAATGCATAAGATCATTGGCAATTGCATCGCGGTTAGTACTTACTGCATTATCACGAAACATCGTTATGCCGACAGCAATTGCAAGCCCAACAATAATGACGCCCAAAATTATAAGTAGTAACTGTTGCTGCCCCATTTTTTTCTCTGCTTATGGTTTGAGTGTAAAAAACGGCGGTAAAAATACCGCCGTTTATTCAGAGATTAGTTTGTTTTTGCAATAGTGTAGCCGGATGCTGTAACCGTGCAAGTATAGGTTGGCATTGTTCCGTCTGCCTGAGCTGTTTTACCTACACCCGTAAAGATAACAGTTGTTGCCGTACCGGCTGTGCTGACTGTATATGTGCCGTTATCGTTGTTGGAAAATGCTGTGGAGACAAGAAATGCCATACCGGCAGCATTTGCCGTTAACGTTGCAAATGAATTTCCACCGCCGCCCAACGATGTTGGTTTGCGGAAATATTGCTGTGACTTTGCAGCAAGTTGAACAAGATCGTTCGTCACTGCATCACGGTTTGCGCTGACTGCGTTATCCTGAAACATTGTGATACCGACCGCTACGGCGATACCGACAATAATTACGCCGAGAATGATTAAAAGCAATTGTTGTTGTCCCATATGACTCCTTACTTAGTTGTGATGGTTGATTGGTTGATTGTGATGTGTTAATTTGTTTTTGCAATAGTGTAGCCAGATGCCGTAACCGTGCAAGTATAGGTCGGCATTGTTCCGTCTGCCTGAGCTGTTTTACCTACACCCGTAAAGATAACAGTTGTTGCCGTACCGGCTGTGCTGACAGTATAAGTTCCGTTATCATTATCCGAGAATGCTGTGGAAACAAGCATTGCCATACCGGCAGCATTTGCCGTTAATGTTGCAAAAGAATTTCCACCGCCGCCCAACGATGTTGGTTTGCGGAAATATTGCTGTGACTTTGCAGCAAGTTGAACAAGATCGTTCGTCACTGCATCGCGGTTTGCGCTGACTGCGTTATCCTGAAACATTGTGATACCGACCGCTACGGCGATACCGACAATAATGACACCGAGAATGATTAAAAGCAATTGTTGTTGTCCCATAAAATATCTCCTTTATTTAGTTAAACGTGATAAATCCGTTATTTACCCCTTATTGAATAATAATTAGGCATGTATCATGCCAATATTTAAGTGCTTAATTTGAGTGAAAAAACAATGAAAAGGTATTTGAATCGGAAATTATTTCCTATCGGAAGAAATTATTTCCTGAAAACTTCTGAAAAACTCTTGATTGATTTCTATGATGTATTAAGTTCTTTCATACTAATTATTTTTGACCGGATTCCAATCGTAATAAAATATTCTTAAGAAGTCCAATATCCCGGCGATCCCTTAAAAATGTTTCTTGGATACCGAGAAGATACATTTTCGCGTTTGCAGAATCAAGTCTTATCGCTTCAGACAGCACCGTGAATGCCTCTGATGTATCCCCGGTCATAGCATAGGTCAAGCCTAAATGGACAAATACATCAAAGCGTTTTGGAACAAGATTGCTTTGTTTCTTAAAATTCCATAGAGCATGCGTCACATTTCCCGTTTCAAGGTAAATTAAAGCCCTATTTCCATAAATGTCCGAATAGCCAGGCTCAATACGAACGGCCGTTTCGTAGTCCGCAAATGCTTCTACGTATTTTTTTTGCCTCGCGTAGGTATTTGCCCTATTATTATACGCTTGAACTAAGTCCGGTTGCAGGTCAATAGCCTTGCTACAATTTAATACCGCATTATTCCAATCCGAGAGGAGACTATAGACGGTAGAAAGATTATAGTATGCTAAGGCATATTGAGGGAAAATCGTGATTGCCCGCGAAAAATCTGCAGATGCACTGTCGGTTTGATAGATGCTTAGATAGGCAAGACCGCGATTGTTGTATGATTCATAATGCCGGGGGTGCAGATTGATGGCTTGAGAAAATTTTGAAATCGCCTGTTCACTTTCATATCGTGATAAATGATATGTCCCAATCTTATTAAGAATGAAAGCATTTCCGGGATACTCGTTGTTCAAATATGTCCAGAAGGAAAGATTCGTCCGTCTGAAAGTAACCGATCGGTATGATTGAACCACAATGAACCCGAACAAGAGAATAGAAAATGAAATTACAGTTATTCGAACAACGCTGCCGTTTAAAGTATTCTTTATGTAACCATACACGTAATAACTGAGCGGAAAAATAAGAAACATTGAACTGATATAATATTTCTCTGAATTCAATACCCATTCCCCGCCCCCGACACATGATACTACCGGCAACCCAAAGAGTATGAAACCAATGAAACTGAACAACAGCACGTTGTGTGTTTTCCGAAACCATAGCACACTAAAAATGATGAACGGAACCAGAAGCGGATAAAGTGAATATCCGAACATAATATTTTTGTCTGCTATTTCCTGCAAAGGAGTAACTCCTGAGGAATGAACGAGTGTCACTATTTTAACAAAACCTTCAACAATACCAAAACGAATAAATTGAACGGAATCATTATATATCTGAACCAGCGAGATCTTTGAAATTATGATTGATATAATACTGAACAGCATAAATGGAATTTTTTGATACACCATCCTGTATGATATTTTATTTTCCTCGAAGTAATCAATTCCAAACAATACAACGAGGAATAGAAATCCTCCTTTCACGGTAAGGTGAAACAGCATTGCGAGAATTATAACAACACCATAGTAAGTTCTCTTTTTCGTTCTGCGGTAGTGTATAAAAACGTGCGCAGTGAGCAGCAGAATTGTCAATGAAAGAATAATGGGGAAATGACTGATCCATGAGACTGTACCTGTTTGCATTGTGTGTAGACCGAACAAAGCTGCGGTAAAAAAAGAAACCGGAAATGATTGTCGAGACCGGATGAGCAGCGTGAAAAGAAGAATGGCATTGAAGGCATGAAATATGATATTGGCGAGATGGAACAGGAAGATGCTGCCATTGCCGAAGCTGTAGAAAAACGAAAATATCATCAGCGGAATCGGCCGTATATCATTATTACTCCATACCGAAGTATTTCCTTTCTGCAATGCGCTGACCGCAGAGATCATCGAATCGTCGTTCCAGGTCAACAACTCTGCTGTCAATGTCGCCGAATATACCAGGACGATGGACATGACCAAAAGATACAGAAGCAGAGTGTGATATGTTTTTTTCAGTATCATTTTTTCGTTTGTTGTACTCACACTAATGAATGAGAACAGATTTCGCCATATCATTTTTTGCGCGAAGTGTATCACCCAATGACATATAGAGTGCTGACCGTTCTTCCAATAATTTCTTTCGCAATGGCGTATCGCGTAACGGCAACGCAGAGGAAATCGATATTAGTGCTGTATTGATCGAATCAACGGCATCATTCAATGACATAATGAATTGGTCAGTCGTGTCTCTGTTCTTATTCAATGAAACGGCAACGGCTGCATCGTTCAGAGCATCCCCATAACGGCCAAGTGATGCATACGACCGCGCACGTTTATAGTATATTGATGCATCGTTTGGAACATACGAGACATATTCTGTAAGATACTTTACCGACGAGCGGAAATCTTTCGTTACTGATGTCGCTATTGAGTCCAATTGTATCAGCGCGGCAAGATACGCCGGAGACAGACGCACCACTGTGCCATAATCTGCCGCTGCGCTGTCATATTCTTTCAAAATGAAGAATTGGTTGCCGCGATTATAGAATACATTCGGCGATGTAAATCCTAATCCAACTGCCATCGAATAATCTGCAATCGCTTCTCTCGGTTTTTTCAGTTCGCTGTAAGCATTTCCCCTGTTAAAGTATGCTTTGGGTTCGTTCGGGAACAAAAGGAGTAACGTATTGCAGTCTTTAATTGCACCTTCATAATCTCCTCTCGCAACTCTTGCGTTTGCTCTATTACCATAGGCTATGGCGGTATTCGGATCTTTCCGTATCACGTCGGTGAACAATGTAATACTGTCTTTCCATACTGTGATACGCTGCAGCGACATAAAACAGAAAACACCTACCAACGTTATAGATGCAGCAGCTATAACCCAACTGCTTATCTTAAACCTGATTCTCATTAGGTCCACAACGGCTACCCCACAAAACGTCAATCCTGCAATTCCAAGGTACACATACCGATCCGCTGTAAGAGATGCATTGTTGAAGGGAATGATTTGCAGTACAGGAAGAATGAATATACAATACAATACCAATCCGACGGTTGCAGTTTGGATACGCTTCCGATATATGATAACTAATATCAAAAGGATAAACGTTGTCATTGCCCCGAGAACGTATTGGACGGGCAGTGTGCCGTCAAGTAGTTGAGGATAAGAATAGCAAGCGGAAAGATTTAACGGAATAATGAATTTAAATATATAAAAACTAATCTCATAGAAAATCAACACGATCCTTTGTGTCACTGAATAATAATACAATGGCAATTCGGAATGCGATGTTGTAGTCAAAACAATAAAGAGTGTGAACATGATTGAAAGCAAAACAAATAGCACTGTACTTTTGAATATGTTCCAACTCAACTTCTTTTCCTGCATCATGTCGTACGTAATGAAAAGCAACGGCAAAATGACGGACGATGGTTTTGAAAGCAACGAAAGAACAAAAAAGCTAACAGACGCGAGATATGAACTGAGACTATTGTCTTCCTTCCATCGCAAATATAAAAGTGCAGAACTCAAGACAAACATACCCGATAGCAGATCTTTCCGCGCGGAGATCCATGCAACGCTTTCACACTGAAGAGGATGAAGTGCAAATATTGACGCGATAAGAAGTGAAAACACATTGTTCCTGCTCAACCGAAAGACTATAAAGAATACAAACCATATATTGATAAGATGCAGCGCAATATTCGTCGCATGAAACACCAATGGATTATCACCGGCACAGTACCATTCAACCATAAACGTTAACATTGTCAATGGATGATACATGTATTTATCCGATGGGATAAACAAATCAGCCACAGATTTCACCGAAAGGATTTTTACTGAAGGATTGTTCGTCACGTGGATATCATCATCCCAGTTCGTGAACTCAAAATGAATGGCTCCGGAATAAACAAAAAGTATCAGTCCGGTGAGTGCCAAAAGCAGCAGATACTCTCGATATGTAAGCCGGCGCTGATTCATAATCATTTCAGAAAAATACCGTATTGAAGCAGTTGATAGACTCCGTCAAAATATACGATGCCCGAATTCACCCCCACATAGACAGCCGGTATGCATATATTCAATGCACACACAAGCGCAAATTGCCGATCGGACAAAAGTTTTTTCTGTTTGATATATAGAATGGAATATAATAAAGCTGTAAAACTAAATCCCATCATTCTGCTTGTATCGACCGCAATAAATGTCAAAGCAATCCCTGGCAAAATGAAAAGTAAAATGTTTCTGGATTCCCGTTTCCATACGTACATCACAAAAGCTATGAAGAACCAGAGTATTTTGAAGGAAAATAAAATCCCTAATATTTCCCGAAAAGGATAATTAATGATCCAACTGATGGTACTCATGCTGCCAACCGTTCTTACCGACAACATCCTCTCTACCTGAAATCCGAAACTTGCCAACCAGATGAACCCGTAAAATGCACCGATCGCAATAATCCAAACTATCTCCCGTTTTGAGAATAAAACGAAACTGATTGCCAGTAGCAGGAGAATGCTTCCTTCATGGGCAAAAATACAGAGCGTAAAAACTGCAACGCGTGCCAATTCATCCAGGTCCGTAATAAGCAAGATGAGAATCAACAGATATGACAACGACTCTGTATATCCCGGTGATTGGAATTGCGTAATGATAAATCCAGACACAGCGATCGAAGCATATTCTAACGTGGTCAAGAATACATGATTCCGAAGGAAGAAAATGTGTAGTAGGAAAATCATGCAGAAGGATATCGCAAGGCTGAACAGATGGTATAAAACAGGACCCCGCAAATGCAGTGCATATGCAATCGCCGGCATTAGAAGGCGCTGATACAACTGATCACTTGCATCGATGAACGAAAATGGCGCAATGCTCATCTGAGCGTATCCCACGCCCATAATTCCCAGCGTCGACGGAAATACCAGCAGCGCAACAATCACAAATACTTTAAAGGAATCGAAAGTGATACTGCCGTAAGATCTGGGGAGTTTTGTATTGCCAAAAAATTGAATGACCGGTTTTGTAATGAGGGAAACTAACAGAGCTATGGAAAGGAAAAAAAAGATACTTCTGAAAAGATGTATGCCGGGATAGCTGATATTCCACTCAAGCAAACGCTGGGCGGGAGAATGAATAACGATGGTTGCAGCAATGACTGATGCAATCAACAAACGCCGTTTTGCCACCAAGGTAAACAATAATCGGAGATTCATAGTGCCAATGTAAGAATTTTTGTCTGAAAGAAAATCTCATTTCTTCGTGACGTCAATTCAGCGACAGCAATAACGGATGTACTATTTTCCTATTTTCTTCGAATTGGGACGGAATGAATGCCGACGATGCCGGATCTGCTGTCATCGGCAATCTTGAATCCCTCAATGCCATACAAAAACAGTAAAGCCATTCCTGCGAAAATACCTTCATAGAATTACAGAAGCATTCCGAACAGCAATGGCTTTAAGTATTACGCGTTCTTTCCGTGGCAGTTCTTGTATTTTTTTCCGTTGCCGCAGGGACACGGATCATTGCGCCCGACCTTCTCACCTGAGAAAATCTGCTGAACTTTCGGTGCCTGCTGCTGTTTTTGTTTCGAATCTCCTTCTTCGGCATCGATTCCCCCCTGCAATCCCATACCGGTCGACGCAGAATGGGTCAGCGTCATTCTCTCGCGATTGAAACCCCGGCGCTGCTGCTGCGCTTCGATCTGCTGTTGGTTTTCCGGGAACAGTTTGAAGACCATGTTCAATGCTTCCCGGTTGAGCAAACCGATCAGTTCGATGAACATCTTATAGGCTTCACCTTTATATTCAAGGATCGGATCCTTCTGACCGTAAGCGCGTAGATAGATACCTTCTTTCAGATCGTCCATTTCACGCAGATGTTCCTTCCAACGGGTATCGATGATCTGAAGCAGTGATATCTTTTGGATGAAATCCATTGACTCATTCCCCACCGATTCGCGTTTCCGTTTCAGAAACTCAGCGGCGGTCTGCATCACCCTCTCTTTTACACCATTGACACCAAGCAATTGGAATTCAGACGGCGTCAGATGAACATCAATCAGTAGATTGGTCCGCAGCTCGTCGCACATATCATCCAGCGTTCCCTGTTCGTAATGCCGTTCGACTACATCTTCGGCATAATCCTCCAGCATTTGATGGATGTCATCATCAAGATGTTCGCCCAATAAGGCATGACGGCGTTTGGAGTAAATGACCTCACGCTGCTGGTTCATTACGTTATCGTATTCAAGCAGTCGTTTGCGGATGCCGAAGTTATTCTCTTCAACTTTTTTCTGAGCGCGCTCAATCATACGAGTAATCATCGCATGTTCAATAACCTCTCCCTCTTCCGCACCCATTTTTGTCATCACCGATGCGATACGGTCGCTTCCGAACAGACGCATCAGATCGTCCTCCAGCGACAAGAAAAACTTCGTCATACCGGGATCGCCTTGACGTCCGGCACGACCACGTAACTGCCGGTCAATACGCCGCGCTTCGTGCCGCTCTGTACCAATGATCGATAATCCTCCGACCTCAACAACACCCGGACCGAGTTTGATATCTGTTCCACGACCGGCCATGTTAGTGGCGATCGTAACGGCACCCGGCAAGCCGGCATTGGCTACGATCTCCGCTTCGCGCTGATGCTGTTTCGCATTCAACACGTTGTGCGGAATCTTTTCGCGCGTCATCATACGGCTAAGCGTCTCAGAAACTTCAACACTCGTTGTTCCAACAAGCACCGGTTGTTTCTTCTCTCTTAATTCTTTTATTTGCGTAAGCAGAGCATTATATTTTTCACGTTTCGTGCGGTATACGACATCATTCAGATCCTCTCTGATGATATTCTTATTCGTCGGAACCACAACAACATCGAGCTTATAAATGTCGAAAAATTCCGCCGCTTCGGTCTCCGCCGTTCCCGTCATGCCGGCCAGTTTTTTATAAAGGCGGAAATAATTCTGCAACGTAACGGTGGCAAGCGTCTGCGTATCCCGTTCGACATGAACCCCTTCCTTTGCTTCGATCGCCTGATGCAATCCATCGGAGTACCGTCTGCCGTGCAAAATTCGTCCGGTAAACTCATCAACGATCTGCACTTTACCGTCGTCGGTAACGACATATTCCACATCTTTTTCATACAACGAATAGGCACGCAATAATTGACGTACCGTGTGCACGCGGTCGCTTCGTTCAGCATAAACCTTGTTCACCTCGTCTTTTTTCAACTGTTTCTGTTCAAGCGGTAAGGTTTCATCATTTTCGATGACGCTCATTTCCGTACCGACATCAGGCAGAATGAACATATCCTTATCAGTACCGCTCGCCATAAATTCGCGACCTTTTTCGGTCAGATCAATGGAGTGATTCCGCTCTTCGATCGAATAGTACAGCTCATCGTCAATTTCATGCAGCCGTTTATTCTGTTCGGCAATATAGACAGATTCTGTTTCGAGCATCAATTTTTTCGGTGCGCCTTCGGAGAACAGCTTCGTCAGTTTATTATTCTTCGGATCGCCCCGGTATGCGCGGAATAACAGAATTCCCGCTTCTTCTTTTTTCCCTTCGTTCAGTAATTTCTCCCCTTCTGCAACGATGCGCGCAACAAGATTCTTCTGCGTGCTGACAATCCGTTCAACGCGCGGCTTCATCTCGTTGTATCTGTGGTCATCCACTTCCACAGGGCCGCTGATAATCAACGGTGTACGGGCTTCGTCGATCAGCACGGAATCAACCTCATCCACGATCGCATAATAGTGTGCACGTTGCACCATCTCATCAGGTGTGTGCACCATGTTGTCGCGTAGATAATCGAAACCGAATTCGTTATTGGTACCGTAAGTGATATCGCAATTATATTGTTCACGCCTCACGAACGGATTCTGATTGGTGACAATGCATCCCACCGTCATACCGTGAAACTGGAAAACTTTTCCCATCCACTCGCTGTCGCGCCGTGCAAGATAATCGTTCACCGTTACCAGATGCACACCTTTGCCGGCCAGTGCATTCAGATACATTGGCGCAACGGCAACAAGTGTTTTTCCTTCGCCGGTCGCCATTTCAGAAATTCTACCCTGATGAAGAATGATGCCGCCCATCAACTGCACGTCATAAGGAAGCATTTCCCATTTCAACTTATGTCCTACTACATCGAATTCCTGTCCAACCATTCTGCGGCAGGTTTCCTTCACAACAGCAAACGCTTCCGGGAGCAGTTCGTCCAGCGTCTCTTTGATGGTCGCCAAATCCTCTTTTTCGAGATCTTCCAGATCGTTATACAGCGCTTCCCGTTTGACGGCATCGGTTTCCGTCTTTAACTGTTCATGGATCGCACCGATCTGGTTCCGCGTTTCTTTCACGGCCCCAGCTATCCGGTCTCTAAACTCCTGTGTTTTTGCCCGCAATTCATCGTCGCTTAACGATTTGAGCAGATCAAACTGCACATTAATTTCATCGACAAGCGGCAGTAATATGGATATATCCTTCTCTTTTTTGCTGCCGAACAAATTACTAAAAAACTTTAACATTGATTTCCTTTGGTCAATTTTTCGAGAACTGCTTCAATATACAAAATTTTTGGTGAACGATAAAACCCCGCAAACCACCTCTGTCGTTCAAGACGTAATGGATAAGCACACCAATCTATGATTTAACTTTTCTCTTTCCGCTCACCCATTTTACCTCTTCATGTTTATCAATTACATTTGCATAACGGGCCATAACAAAAAGAAGATCAGACAGGCGGTTAAGATAAATGATAACAGCATCACCGATGTCTTCATTCCGCGATAGACGAACTACATTCCGTTCCGCATGACGGCAAACGGTCCGAGCAAGATGCAACTGAGCGGCAATCACCGAACCACCCGGAAGGATGAATGTTTTCAACGGCTGCAGTTTTTTCTCCAGCGTATCGATCACTTTTTCTAAAGACGTAGAATGTGTCTTCTTGATCCTCGGAATGAGCGGACTATGGTATGCGGCCGGTGTAGCAAGATCGGCACCGAGTTCAAACAGTTGATGTTGAATTTTCGCAAGGGTATTGTCAATTGATCTGTGCGGTTTCAGCGAACGGATAACACCGATGATCGAATTCAATTCATCAACGGATCCGTATGCTTCAATGCGCAGTGCATCTTTTGGCACACGCTCACCGCCGAATAAAGCCGTTTCGCCTTTGTCACCGGTCTTCGTATAGATCTTCATTGTATCCTCCAAAAATAAAGGACAACTTCAACTCGTTGTCCTTTACTAAAATTACCATAACTTTCGTCCATATCCAAAAAAAAACCCCGCGAAAAATGCGGGGTTTTCGAAGAATTACAAGAGTCATTAATTGAACGTATAACGAACGCCCAATTGAATTTGGAACACATCTGAAATTGCTGCTGTTTTTTCAAACGTATGGTCGATCAATTTTCCGCCAACACGTGCTAATTGATAGAGTGCTTTGCCGTCAGCTGTAGGTGTTTGAACAACCAATGGCTGCGTTGTTACAAACCGCTGGCTAAGACCCCAATCTTTGTTCAGCAAGTTGGTGAAATTAAGAATGTCGGCTCTGAACTGTAATACATTACGTTTGCCGAAGATTTCGGTGAATACTTCCTGGGTGATGCTGAGATCTGCCCGGAATACCATCGGCATAAATACTGCACCGCGCTCTGCATATTTTCCTCTGTTCGCATTCAAATACGAATCCTGTTTGATATATGCATCCCATGCATCGTTTTGCTGCTGCACTGTAAAGGCAGGTGTTGTTCCCGATGCAGCAATCGCTTTGAAATTCATTTCAGATTGGTTCTTAGGAATATAGATCAGGTCGTTTGCCGTTCCGCCGTCACCGTTAAGGTCACCGCTGAACACATAACTGCCGTTACCGATCGTACGACCTTCCCAGAACACGGAGACTGTTGTTGCGCCAATATCAAAATATTCTTCACGATATGATAATGTTGCAAAAATTCTGTGACCTGGCGAAGTTCCTGCAAAGCCGACTCCCGGATTATTGGGGTTTCCACTCTGAGCGTTGCCATACCATGAACCCGATGCAATCGATCCGGGATCAACGGTATTTTTTGATTCACCATAACTATATGCAGCTTTTGCAAACCATCCGTCACTATATGCTTTTTCCAGTGAGAATGCTGCACTCCATGAATAACCGACATCCTCATTTTTCATTACAATAGCATCCGGAACTTTTGAATAAATTCTGTCGGAATTCGGTCTGCCGACTGCTTTCCAACGCGGTCTGTTGTCAGCACCAGCAAATACTGTATCGGCTTTGGGCATGTTCGCATTGATATAATAAACACCATTAACATCTTTTGCATACAAAAATTCCGCGGTTGCTGTGAAATTACCGGGAAGCTGCTGATCCACGGCAATATTGCTTCTCCATAACTGCGGGAATTTGAAATCAGGATCGGTCAATGCCAATTCGTAACTTGCGGCTGGTGTTCCATAAACTGTTGCCGGTTTGTATTTATCCGGATTTGAGCTGAACGGTCGGGTCTTTGTATTGTCGATCTGATCAAAACCGGTCAGAATACCGTTGTTACCGATCTGGTTTGAAATCCAGACATACGCAGGTTTACCGGTGAAGATACCCGTTCCGCCGCGAACCTGTGTTGTGCGTTCGCCGGTAACATCCCAGTTAAAGCCGACTCTCGGTGACCAGAGAATGTTCGAATTGGGAAGCTTATCAGTGCTGTATTTTACTAGGCTGCCGTTTTCATCACGGAACTTCATAGTATCTACTTCGGCATTTTTCAGTCCTGTATTTTCAAATATCGGAACATCAAGACGTAAGCCAGCCGAGAGCTTGATATCCTTTGTCAGCTGATATTCATCCTGAAGATACACACCTGTATAGAGAACTTTCAGATCCTGTACCGGCTTAACCATTCCCGGAATATTTGAATAGCGAACCTGGAACCGTCGGAGTGTTGCTGCGGTATCCGTTGATGCTCTGTTGGCATCATAGTAGAAGTCTGCCAGAGAGTTATAGACGTAGGAACTCTGTGCACCCGGGAAGAAGATATTTTCCGATTGATATTTTTCTACACTTGCTCCGAGTGTAAAGTAATGATCATCCAGCGAGTAAGAGAAATTGTCCTGAGCCTGGATACTGCTGTAGCGCAGTTCGTTGTTCGGTGTAAATGCTTCATAACCGAACGTGATGTAATTTGTTGCACTGAGGCCGAGAATATCGACAAACGGGAAGAACGATCCACGTGAATCGCGGCTTTCGTCATGATGCGAATATCCGACGATAAGGTTATTGGACATATTATCGCTGAGGATACTGTTCCATTCACCGATAACGTTCCTGATGTTCTCACCTATCTGATAGTTTGAGTTTTGATACGCTAATCCGTTTAGACTGCTTTGTCTGTTACCACCGATACCCAATGAACTTGAGTTCGACACAAGCACGTCTGTTTTTGAATCAAGATGTATATAACGAAGGGTAATTTTATTCTTGTCGTCCAGGTTGTAATCCATCTTCGCTAACAGACGGATTGCGGGAGTTTCATTATTGTAATCCTGATACGGTCCCGTCTCATATCCAAACTTTGTTTTCAAAAAAGAACTGAGAGTATTCAGATCGCTTTGCAATACTCTTGTTGTATTTCCGGCGACTGTTTCTCCGCCTTTGTTCGCACGGAACGATGTTCCAGGCTGAGTAATTTTATCGCTTTCAAAACTACCGAAGAAGAACAACTTGTCTTCGATGATCGGTCCGCCAAGGCGAAGGCCAATCTGGTTGTATTTGAATGTGCTGGGTTTATATTCAACTGCTCCGGCTTCCTGCCCTACCAAACCCTGGTGACGGAATAAATAGTATACCGATCCGGAGAGGTCGTTTGTTCCGCTCTTCGTGATCGTGTTGATTCCTGCGCCGACAAAGTTGCCCTGACGAACATCATACGGTGCAATATTTACCTGAACCTGTTCAACGGCATCAATCGAGATCGGAGCAACACCGGTTCTGTCACCGGGCTGACCCTGCAATCCGAAAGAGTTGTTAAAATACGAACCATCGATTGTTGTATTGTTGTAACGATTGTCCATACCTCCAAATGAATTATTACCGGAGAATTGCGGTGTTAAGCGGGAAAAGTCCTGTACTCTTCTTGTGATCGTGGGGAGTGCTTCAATGGCATTCCGGCTGATAGCTGTTGCGGCTCCGGTTCGTGCTGCGTTGAGTACAGTAGATTTTTCTGCCGTAACTTCGACCGCCTGCATCTGAACGTCTTCAGTGGTTAAAGTGAAGTTTTGCCGCAATGTTTGTGAAAGCTGCAAATTAATTCCAGTGCGTTCTTGTTTTGAAAATCCAATTAGAGAAACGGTCACTGTGTAAGGGCCGCCAACACGTAAATTCGGCAAATTATATTGTCCGTCTTCGCGTGTCGTGACTCCATATTGTGATCCGGTCGGTACGTGAACTGCCATGACATTAGCTCCAGGCAACGCCTGACCGCTGTTATCTTTTACCGTTCCAACAATAGCTGCTGTTGTAACTCCTTGCGCGAACATTGCTGATGAGAATAAACTCAATAACAGCAATAAGCGTATCGCATATTTCATATGTACTCCTTATGATTTATGGTGGAAGATATGGTGAAGTGAAGCATTTTTATTACAAACAACTTGTTCTTTATTTAACGATTAACTCACTACGTAAAAGTAACACCCCGTTAATTATCTATACAAGTAACAGCTGCCGCATTTTTCCCCTAAAAATTCCCATGTATCAAAAATGAATTACGATACTCATACCCTCAAGTATCATACCACAAAACAACCCCCAAATTCGATCAAAAATAGACACTTGTTTTGTACGTGTAAAAAAAAATTGATAAAACTGTCAACCAAAATTTACAGTTGATAGAAGCGTTAAATACAATTTTTTCGGTCCGTTTCTACTTCCATGAGTAATTTTCTCATAACCCCGATCATTAAATCGGCCTTAGCGCATTTGGCCTATCCGGCTCTTATGCTTTTTTGCTTATACTAATAAAAATATACACCATTAACATTATCAAATAATAAAATCTAAATGATATAAAAATGATTACTTCTTTGATCATTTTTTCTTTTGGGTTTTATTCTTCCAGTATTGCGGCAGTTCATTGAAGAAATGAACAGAGGTTTTTATCCCTCCAAAGAAGTTATCAATATTTAAGAATTCATTCGGAGAATGTGCGTTTTCATCCGGTAGTCCGAATCCTAATAGCACAGTATCAAGTCCGAGTAATTTCTTAAATTGAACAACAATCGGAATTGAACCGCCCTCCCGCTGATAGAGTGGTTTCTTTCCGAAACCTTTTTCCAGTGCCGCAACAGCCGCTTTCACTCCTGCACTATCAATTGGAGTTATTGCAGCCTCACCACCGTGAAGATTCCGAACGCGAATGGAAATGGTCTTCGGAGCAATCTTCTTCAAGTGTTTTTCTACCATCTTTGCAATTTTGCCAGATTCCTGGTCCGGCACAAGCCGGCACGAGATCTTTGCAAACGCTTTTGCCGGCAGAACTGTCTTGGCACCTTCTCCGGTATATCCGCCCCAAATTCCATTGCATTCCAAGGTAGGACGTGCCCATGTCCGCTCAAGGGATGAGAATCCTTTCTCACCGTATAATTCTTTTACTCCAAGTTCCTTCGCATATTTTTTTTCGCTGAACGGAAGTTTCTTAAATGCATCACGTTCCGCTTTCGATAACGGGCGAACGTCATTATAAAAACCGGGGATCGTGACTTTCCCGTTCTTGTCATGCAGAGATGCTATCATTTCCGTCAACGCCTGTATCGGGTTGTGCACGGAACCGCCGAATGAACCTGAGTGAAGATCACGGTTCGGTCCATCAACTTCGATTTCCATATATGCCAATCCGCGCAATGCATAACATATCGACGGAACGCCTTTGGCAAACATCGACGAATCAGAAATGAGCACAAGATCGGCTTTTAATAATTCTTTATTTTGTTTTACAAAATTATCCAGATTGGCACTTCCAACTTCTTCTTCCCCTTCGATAAGCATTTTAATGTTTACCGGAAGGGTCCCCGTCTGTTTCATTAAAGCTTCAATGCCCTTAAATTGGATAAGCACTTGTCCTTTATCATCGGAAGAACCTCGGGCATAGATATTCCCATCCCGAATCGTCATTTCAAACGGCGGCGATGTCCACAGATTCAGTGGATCAACCGGCTGAACATCATAATGGCCATAGAAGAGAACCGTTGGCGCATCGGGTGCTCCCAACCATTCACTGTACACAACCGGATGCCCAGGCGTCGGCATGATTTTTACATTGTTCATGCCGATCGTTTTCATATGGTCCGCGATCCATTGGGCACACAATAGCATATCACCATTATGGTCGGATTGTGAACTGACGCTTGGTATTGCCAGAAAATCTTTGAGTTCGGAAAGATAACGTTCTTTATTTGACTCTATATAATGAAGTATTTTTTCCATCAAAAAGGTCCTTACTGTTCGGTAAAATGAGCAAAAAATTCTGCGAGAATATAGGCACCACTTGGTATAAAAGCAATTGTACAGTAAAATAAAAAACCCTCCAAAATAAGGGAGGGTTGGTGTTTTTTACTCTATTTTTGGAATATCTTTGTCCATTCGTATTTCTTCCGCTTTTTCCACCCTGCGTTATGATAGAGATAGCTAAAAATGAGCGGGACAATGGTTGTTGCTTCAGCATAAACCATCTGTTCGTGCGTTGTTTGCACTTTTCCCCATGAACTTGCCTCTTTAAGTGTTGAGGACGAACAAGCGCCGTCACGCACATCGGCTACCGTTATTTGTATTGCATATTCATGCATCGGCACATCGACCCCGAGCACTTCCGCACACACAACCGTATCTTGAATGAAATTCTTCGGAACACCGCCGCCGATCATAAACAGCCCTGATGTTTTTGCTTTCATTTTGATCTGTGTTAATTCATAGAAATCTTTTACCGAATCGATCGTCATATACGGTTTGCCGGCTTTCAATCTTTCATGCTGGTGTTTCACTAATCCGAATCCTGCCGATGAATCGGAGAATGCAGGACAAAATACCGGAACATTATTCTCGTACGCCAGTTGGACAAGTGAATTTTTCTTCTTCGCGTTCTTCACGCACCATTTCCCCATCTCATAGATGAATTCGCGGGACGAGTACGGACGCGGTTCAAGCGATTCTGCAATCTTATAGATTGTACTGTCGCACATCTGAAGGGCTTGTTCGTCTATGTAGGTATCATAGATTCGATCGACATAATTATTGCGCAGCATATTGTCGTCAATGAACGGTGTTCCTTTGTAATGCTTGTATCCAAGCGCTTCAAAAAAATCCATATCAACGATGGATGCACCGGTAGCAACGACCATATCTACCATATTGTATTTGATCATATCGGAGTAGACATTCATGCATCCGCCGGCGCTTGTGCTTCCAGCCAGAACAAGAGCATTGGTACATCCGTTGTGCTCGATCATTGTCTTAAATATATCGGCAGCAC
Source organism: uncultured Ignavibacteriota bacterium (assembly GCA_903861125.1). Lineage (GTDB taxonomy): Bacteria > Bacteroidota > Ignavibacteria > UBA10030 > UBA8401 > UBA8401. Next base: position 107,432 of record CAIOTF010000039.1, on the reverse strand, counting down.
GCGCTGTGTCGCGTGAACTGAATGACATATCACGCATTGCATTGATGATCGGTGTGGAATCGAACTTCGTCGCATCAACTTGTTTTACGACCTCTTTCAGCAGATCTTTTTTCTTCATGGTATTTTCTCCTTGGAATTATTTTAGATGGTGTTGATAATACTTTTCAACGGTTCGACACAATTTTCAGACCGATGATCGAACCAAGCAATGTCGTCAGAAAGAATAATCTCCAGAAATCAGCCGGTTCCTTAAAAACAATGATCCCGACTAATACTGTTCCAATCGCGCCGACCCCGGTCCACACAGCGTATGCAGTTCCGATAGGAAGCGATTGTGTTGCTTTGTATAATAAGAACATGCTCACAGTGAGGCAGAGAAAAAATCCGCCCATCCACACAACCGCTCCGGATCCGGACGTTTCCTTTGCTTTTCCCAGACAGGACGCAAATCCTACCTCAAAAAGGCCTGCAACAACTAGCATGATCCAATTCATAGAGAATCTTTCAGCAGAACGTATTGTAAAATCGAATGGAAAATATGAACTGTCTGTTCAATGGACGAACAGGGAATAGCATTCTTAGCCCGCAACGGAGCTGTCGGAAAGGATGAAGGACGATATATAAATCGTCTCTAAGAAGTGCAGTATGATTGTGTTTGTATTCAATGATATAATGTTATGCGGACGAATAATACGTTTTTTTTATTCAATTCACAATTGGTGTCGACAGTTCTGTAGCGGTTACAGATAGTTCACGCTGGGGTGAAGATATTTCTGTACGTAATCCTTTACGGAATCTTCCAGCGAACGAAATTGTACCGGGCATCCGGCCTTTTGCAATTTGTTGATCGTTGCTTCAGTATGGTACTGATACGCGTTCCGGATTTCTTCCGGCATTTCGGTATACTCAATATTCGGAGCCAGATCGAGTGCGGAAAAAACAGCCTTCGCGAGATCATTCCACGTTCTTGCCTTACCGGTTCCGAGATTAAATATCCCGTTTACCTTCGGCGAATTCAGGAACCACCAAAGCACTTCCGTGCAGTCTTTTACATAAACAAAATCGCGGACCTGTTCTCCATGTTTGTATTCTGGTTTGTAAGACTTAAATAAACGAATTTTTCCGATCTCTTGTATCTGGGTGTACGCTTTGCAGACCAGACTCTTCATATCACCCTTATGATATTCATTCGGACCGAATACATTAAAGAATTTTATACCGACAGTTTTGTTCTGAAGATCATTCTGCAACACCCAAAGATCAGCCATCTGTTTTGAGTATCCGTATGCATTCATCGGTATTAATTTGGGTGACACAGCGTCGTCATCCGAAAAACCGAGCGAGCCGTCGCCATAGGTTGCGCCGCTGCTTGCATAGATGAACCGTGCTTTTTTTCTGACAGCCCATTCTGCAAGTATCTTCGTATACCGGTAATTGTTCTCCATTAAGTGGTCTACATCTTTTTCGGTCGTCGACGAATTGGCCCCCATGTGTATGATCGCATCAATTTTGGGAAGCCGGTCATTCAGCAGCATTTCGATGAAGTTATCCTTGTGGATATAATCCGTGAATCGTTTTCCGACAAGGTTCTTCCATTTCGACGACGTGCTGAGTTCATCGACGATAAGAATATCAGACTCACCTTTCTCGTTGAGTTTGGCAACCATTGCGCTGCCGATAAATCCTGCGCCGCCCGTTACGACTATCATTTTATACCTATTCCGGTTTCAACATCTTTTGAGGAGGTTAATAATGCGAAATTTTCGCCATCAGCAGAGGTCGCCAGCAGCATACCGTTCGACTCTACCCCCATCAATTTTGCGGGAGCAAGATTTGCCACAACAATGATTGTTTTACCAATCAGCTGTTCCGGTGTTATCTTCTCTGCAATGCCGGCAACAATCTGGCGTTTTTCAAATCCTAAATCAATCTGCAGTTTCAATAATTTTTTTGATTTCGGTACCGCTTCTGCCTCAACGATTTTCGCAGTCCGAAAATCGATCTTTGCAAAATCGTCATATGTAATCAGCGCTTTGAGCGGAATATATTTGTTCGCCGCTGCTTTTTCATCCGCCTTGATCTCGGCAGATACTCCCAGTAATCCAAGTTCCTTTTCGATGGTCTCATCCTCAATTTTAGTGAATAGAATCTCTGACTGCCCCAGTGCAAGTCCCTCCGGCAATTGCGGCTCCCCTGCCTTCAGCCATGGTTCATTTCCGATGGTATCGGACTGATTCAATAATTTCCAAATCTTATCCGACGAGAACGGAACAACGGGAGAAAAAAGAACCGCCAGTGAACGAACAATGTTCAGACAAATGTTCAATGTTGTACCGCATTGTTCCGGTGCAGATTTGAATGTCTTCCATGGTTCGCTGTCATTAAAATATTTATTTGCTGCACGCGCTACATTCATCATTTCCATCGTTGCATCACGGAACTTGAACTGTTCGATCAGATCGCCGATTCGCTGCGGAGCTGTTTGGACATACGCCAGTATATCTTTGTCGCGGTCGTTCAAGATACCGCGTACCGGGACCTTGTTCCCAAAATTTTTAGCAACGAACGTGACCGTGCGATTGATGAAATTACCGTAAATATCAGCTAACTCATTATTATTCTTTGCCTGGAAATCTTTCCAGTAAAAATCCGAATCTTTTGTTTCTGGAAGGTTCGTCGCAAGCGTATAACGAAAAATATCTACGGGGTATCGTTCCAGAATGTCCTTAACATAAATTGCATTATTTCTGCTCTTAGAGAACTTGCCACCCTCCAAATTCAGAAATTCATTTGCCGGAACATTATCCGGCAGAACATATCCCGTCTTCGCCATCAATTCGGCCGGGAAAACGATTGTGTGAAAAACAATATTATCTTTCCCAAGAAATGCAATATACCGTGTTGTTGTGTCACACCAATATTCTTTCCATTTGTCGGGTTTTCCCTGTTGCAGCGCCCATTCTTTTGTAGAAGAGATATATCCGAGCACCGCATCGAACCACACATACATCACTTTCCCTTCCACCCCGTCGATCGGCACCGGAATGCCCCAGCGTAAATCCCGCGTCACGGCACGATCCTGCAAACCCTCTTTCAGCCAACTGCGCGTTTGCTGAAGGACATTATCTTTCCAATCTTTCGAATGAAGAGCGACATATTCTTCCAGTTTCTTCTGAAAACTCCCAAGTGTGAAATACCAGTGCTTGGTTTTTTTAACAACTGGCGTTTTCCCGGTGATAAGACTTTTCGGCTCCTTCAGATCAAGCTGGTCGTAATATTTTCCGCAATTGTCGCACTGATCGCCGCGCGCCTTGTCATAATTGCAGTTCGGACAAATGCCTTCAACATATCTATCCGGCAAAAACATATTTGCTTCGCCGTCATAGAATTGTTCCTGTTCTTTCGGCAGAAGGAAACCCTTGTGCAATAAATCCAGAAAGAATTCCTTTGCCGTTTCATGGTGAATCGGGAGTGATGTCCGTGAGTAGTTGTCGAAATAGATTCCGAATTTTTTGAATGTTTCCTTATTTGCTTCATGGTATTTATCCACGATTGCTTTCGGAGAGGTCTTTTCCTTATCAGCTGAGATCGTGATCGCAACACCATGCTCGTCCGAGCCGCATATATGAATCACATCGCGGTGCTGCAGACGCTGATACCGGGTATAAATATCCGATGGGATGTAGCATCCGGCAAGATGGCCAAGATGGATATGTCCGTTCGCATACGGCAAAGCGGAGGTCACTAATATTCGTTTAAAGTTATTTTGCATGCAATATTCTGCGTATATGAACCGATAATGAGAGCATCACCAATGGAAGATACACATTTCTGCGGAGAAGTCCGAGAGCCCGTTCTACTGACGACATGCACGCCTCAAGATTTTTCGTCCCGAATTTACCAACAAAATTGTTCAGTTCGGTTTCCTGGTCGACGTTCAGAATATTCTTTTGGGAATCCTCCCGGACAACAATTGTATCACGAAACCAGACCAGCAGCATAGTAAGCAGCTGTTCGGCATTGTCCCGTTTATTTCCTGTCAGGTATTCATCCTGCTCTTCAAAAAATTTCAGCGACGATGAACCGAGCACACTGCGTAAGAATTTGACTGCATCCGCTCTGTATGCAGTAATATCTTCGCCAAGAAGATCCAACGCACGCGTATAATTTCCGTTGGCAAGCCGGGAAACAATATGCGCCTGCCGTTCTTCAAAAGCCATCCTTTCTGTCAACGCTGCGGCAATCTCATCATCCGACAGTGTCGAACATTGTACCATCTGACAACGGGAGAGTATGGTCTGCCTTACCGCATCTTTCCGTGATGAGACCAGAAGAAAATGGACTCCGTCCAGCGGTTCTTCAAGCACTTTTAACAAGGAGTTCGCCGATGCATCATTCATCCGGTCTGCATCAAAGATAATGAAAATCTTTTTCCCCTGTTCAGCTCCGGTCATCGAGCATTCCCTCTTGATATCGCGGATTGATTTAATGAGGATGAACTTTGCCTTCGGAATATCGATATGGAAATAGGGATTGGATGCTTTTTCGCTGATCTGTTTCCGTACCTCCTCCAGGACATCGTTCTCAAGCGGCTTATCATCATCACTCTTTTCACCGTCGGAGCCTGGCAAAGGAAAAATCAGTTTTATGTTCGGGTGTTGCAATGCTGTCATTTTTTTACAACTTGAACATTCACCGCATGCCTCAACGGTTTGTTTGAGACAAACCAATGTTTTCGCAAACTCAAGCGCAAGGGCATCTTTTCCAACCCCGGCATTCCCCCAAAAAAAATACGCGTGAGCGATACGCTGGTTCCGGATAGCACTTTGCAGTGACTGTTTAACCCGATCCTGACCTATTACATGTTGCCAATTAGAATGCATGTCCAATACCAAATTGTACAATGGAAAAAGAATTTTGGAAGAAAATCTGCTGAGTGAGCCACTGTTCTCCTACCGGTTTTTTCGGATCGTATAATCTCCAGGCTACATCGAGCCGTAATGGTCCGACAAATGTTTCATACCGTAACCCAAGACCGGCTGCAAGTGCAATTTTTTTCGTCGAAATATCCGAGGAAGCAAACCAAGTGTTACCAAAATCCAGAAACAGAACAGACCAAAATCGCGGAAGTTCAACAACATTGAATATTTTTCCGCCATTCGGGAACATCTGGGAACGTATTTCAACACTGCCGTCGATCGCCACATTACCACCTTCCAGCGTATCGCCAAATGCTGATAACTGCCTGTCTTTCCACGCTCGAACACTCTGGCTTCCACCAACAAAAAATCTGCGCGGTAAGGGAACGGGTGTAGTGTTCTTAGAATTATAGAGGTGTGCTACACCACTCTTCAACTTGAAAGCATAGACGGTCCCAAGATCATCCTCACTGCTGAAATAGTGTTTCAGAAGTAACGTGATCTTAACGTATTCAGAATATGGCAGATTAAATCCGCCAGCCAGCACGTTGATAACACCGGCCTCTTCTATCGAAATCGAATGAAAAAAACCGGACGTCGGTGAAAAAATATTGTTTGTTTTGTCCCGCTGCAGTGTGTACGATTCAATGACGTTGAATTGCTTCGTAGAATCATCGGGGCGTATTCCCTGATTTTTTTCTATCTGATAGTTTGGTTCAACTCGTTCAACATTGAATTCCGTAATTCCAATTGTATAGGTGGCAAGTTTAGATGAAAAACTTACTTTTCCTCGAAGCGTATTCAGATCGTAATCAGGTTGTTTTTCCGCTTCAGCTGTCAGCGTAATGGCAGAACTTGTTTTATTGCTGAAAAAATATGGGAATGCCAATTGGGTTTGAATATTGGCCTTACCGAACAGTGTCGGCTCGGCAAGCCCCTTAATAATTGCGCCTTTGTAATTAAGATCTTCAATTCTGTTGGCTCTTGCACTCGTTGAAAAGGAAAAATTCTCTGCACCACCAAATAAATTTCTGTGCTTATAACTTAAGCCCAGACCGGTTGAAAAAAACGTGCTGTTCTCGTTCAATATCAGAAACTCAGGGGTGATTTCCTGAAGTTCTATCAAACGGTAGGTTATCAGCACCGGAACGGAATCGGATAATTCGGTGCCCCCAGTGCTGTGCGGACGTACGCTTGCAAACTCAAACACACCTAAACGATTCAAATTCTGTTCGCTGGTGAGTCTTTTCCCCTCGTTGAATATTTCTCCACGGGAGAAATCTAATTGCCGAAGCAGTACCACACTGTCAATTTCCTCGTTTTCATGATTGAATTTCACATCCCCAAAATAATACCGCATACCCGGATTGAATTTCAGCATGATCGAAACATTATTCGTAGATGCATACCGCAGCAAGGCCAGCGTGTCCAAAAATACCTTCGGGTACCCCGCATTCATCAGCATTTTTAGTATAGCGGTTTGCGACTCAACAACATTTTTTTTTGTGTAAGGATCACCCGCTCTCAACGATATGCTCTGCCGTATATCGCTGACAATATCCGGCGGAATAACTTCAAGCCCAAGAATTTTTACCGTATCAATCAACGAACGCTTATTTTCAATAAGATGGATCGCAATGTCGACATATTTCCTGTCATCCGAAAAAGTCAGAACTGTGTCGATCTGCGATTGGAAATATCCGTTATCATGTAAAAAATTCTTCAAATGCGCTATATCCTGATTAAAGAGAATGGCATCGAAGAACTCCCTCGGCGCACCGATTTTTTGATAGATTTCCTCATTCAGGAATATCCACAAACCTATTGGCGTTTCAAGGGTTACCATCTGGTTCAAAATCTCATGCTTTGATATTGAACCATCAATGTCTAATGTAATCTTTTTGACCTCTGTTTTATTTCCATCGGATTGAGCATTGGATACAGATATGGATGCACTCAGGAGTAAAAGGAGAACTGTACAATAGGAATATGGAGGGAACGTCTTCAAAAAAACATCATTGAAAAATTAATAAAAAACCCAGCAGAAAATCACTGGGTTGTCATTTTTTGTATGGTGTTGCCGAATTGATTAATAATCGTTTTCGTCTTCGTAAAAAAAATCACCATCGGTCGGATAATCAGGCCATATATCTTCAATGCTTTCGTATGGTTCGTCTGCATCCTCCAATTCATTCAGATTCTCGATCAATTCCGGCGGGGAGCCTGTTCGGATTGCATAATCGATCAATTCCTCTTTTGTTGCAGGCCACGGCGCATCATCAAGATACGAAGCCAGTTCCATCGTCCAAATCATAATACAAATACCTTTATTCTAATTTTTTTTGTTATCAACAAGCTGAGCACGGATTTTTTCAAAGTCAACATCATCAACAAAGTATTCCACCGGATTTTGTTTTTCGCCGTTGCGAATCACTTCGTAGTGAAGATGCGGACCTGTTGAACGGCCCGTGTTTCCCGAATAAGCGATTAACGAACCGCGCTTCACTTTTTGACCGGACTTTGCCACACACTTCGATAAATGAGCATACCAGCTCTTATATCCATATCCGTGGTTAATTTCCAACGCAATACCGTACCCGCTTCCTGTGGGCCCCGTAAACTCGACAATACCGTCACCGGTAGCATACACCGGTGTTCCGACATCATTATGGATATCGACACCTTCGTGCCGTTTTAATGCACCAACGAACGGATCCATGCGCATCCCGAAACCATGGTATGAATATGTTCCAACCATCGGTTTTACTGCCGGCAAGGAAGAGAAAATAACTTTGTTATTCTCGTATTGCAAAAAGATCTGTTCATAGCTGGAACGCTGGAAGGTTACCTCTTTATCCAGTTTGTTCAGCAATATTTGCGAAGAACCTATCAAAGCACTTGCATCGGTAGAAAGCAGGCCATCGTATGTTTCCACCGCCGCGCCGCCTGTTCCAAGCCGGCGTGTTTCAACATCAATTTTAGGCAGATTTACAATCGTACGAAGTTGATTATCGCTTCGGGCAAGGGAACTTAATGACGTTGAATATTCGGTCATTCTGGCATTCAGTTCCTTCAGTTGCTGTTTCAGCAGTGAATTCTCTGTTGAAAGTTCTCCGGTGGTCTTAATGCCAATTCCAAGAAAATCACCATACGCATTATTTACAAATCCCACACCGAGCAAGACGAACATAGTTATAAGAGCAATCAGCACTGTCATTTTAAGACGATAGCCTTTTGCTTCAACATATGTAACGGACTCATCCGAGTAGAAAAATAGTTTTTTTCTTTTCACCACCACCTGCTGTTTAATCAAAATGTAGTTAGAAAATAGATAAATATGAGCGTTTTGTCAAGAATTGAAATGGATAACATTCAAATCATTCAAAATCATGCTCAAAATAGTCAATACTGCGCTTTCCGTGCCCTTTTGATTTTGTTTGAATCACTTTTTCCAGCTTTTTGGAAAACTCCTGCGCTGCATCGTATCCGTAATGCTTGGACAGATAGTTCAAGGCAATCACTTCGGCAATGACGGTCACATTTTTCCCGGGGAAGATAGGCAATTTAACATGAGGAACTTCCACCCCCATAATACCAATAGTTTCCAGGTCCAATCCTGTTCTGGTAAAGTCGCCGTTCGGCTGCCACTCCATCAGTTCAACAACAACTTCGATCCTTTTTTGGAACCGGATGGAACGAACACCGAAGATACTCTGAACATCGATCAAACCAAGACCTCGAATTTCCATAAAATGTTTTACAAGATCTGTTCCGGTGCCAATAAGGATATTTTCCCCTTTTCGCGTGATCGTCACGACGTCGTCTGAAACAAGACGGTGACCCCGTTCAATAAGATCGAGTGCAATCTCGCTCTTTCCGATCCCAGACCGCCCGACGATCAGCAAACCAATGCCATACACATCCACAAACGAACCATGAATCGTTGACTGAAGCGAGAATTGATCATCCAGAAAATCGCCAAGCAAATACACCAGTTTTGTAGTCTCAAACGGCGTGCGGAAGACAGGAACATTATGGTCCTCTGCAATTTTGAGCAATTCCTTATCGATCGGATTCTTGTCCGTAATGACAATGCAGGGGAGTTCGAACTTGAACAACAGACTGAACGCCTCCACACGCTTTTCCAGCGGCATGCTCTTCAGATATTTTATTTCGGTGTTGCCGAATACCTGAACACGATCGTAGGTGAACAAACCCACATATCCGGCTAATGCAAGTCCGGGTCGATGGATGCTTTTGTCTTTGATCTTATTGTCAAGACCAACATTCACCAGCGTTTCCAGTTTCAGGCGGTCTTTGTTCTTTTCAAACAAAAATCCGACGGTGATGTTCTGCTTGTGATACTCCTTCCCCATCTTTAGTGCCATACCATCCCTTTATTCTTTTGATTTTGTTTTACGAATGACCGTTTTACTCTTCTCACGTTTTTTCGATTTATGCTTTTGCAACTGCCGTTCGATTTTTTCCACTGCAGCATCGATGGATTTTGTATACTCGGGAGACTTTTCAAGCGATTTCAAAACAGCACCCTGAACTTTCACGATCAATTCAGCTGCCTTTACGCTGTTGAGGGATTTTTCATAACTCAATATGAGTTTAGCACTGATGATGCCTTCAAAATGATTTTCCAATTTGTTGATCGCATCAAACGCATACGAACGGAGAGTTTCGTGTGCCTTAAAATGACGGGCAGTGATGTGAATATCCATAGTTTGATCCTTTCATGTTGTAGCTTTTGGGTGAGCCTGTTGATAGACTTTCTTCAACCGCTCAACCGTTACGTGAGTGTATATTTGCGTTGTAGAGAGACTTTCATGTCCGAGCAATTCTTTTACCGCCAAAATATTCGCACCATTGTCCAGCAGATGCGTGGCAAATGAATGCCGCAGCACGTGCGGGCTTTTCTTCCTAAGTTCCGTAGAACAGGAGAGATATTTTTTTACCAGCCAGTTCACAGCCGACGGAGACATTCGATTACCGAGTTGGTTCAGCAACAGTGCACGTTCTTTCGACCCGGATTGCGAAACTGTCTCTTTTCGAAAATTCAGATAACGACAAATTGATGTGTGTGCTCTTTGTGTGAATGGAATGATCCGTTGTTTATTCCCTTTGCCGGTCACTTTAATGGTTTGGTTCCGTTCGTCTATATCATCGATATCCAATCCGATCAGTTCCGCTCTGCGAATACCGCTGCCATAGAATAATTCCAGTACTACGGAATCGCGTGCACCGCTGAACGTTCCGGTTTCCGGCAGCGCAAGAATTTTTTCCATTGATTCTTTGTCAACGAACTGCGGAAGTTTTTTCTCTACTTTCGGTGTGACGATATTCAGTGCCGGATTTTGCCGCACTATTTTTTTCCGCACAAGGAATTTATAAAACGACCGTAATGCAGAAAGTTTCCGTACGATACTTTTTTTGGCGATACCGGAATCCAACAAGATCCCCAGATAAACACGGATGACACCATTGTCGGTGTCATCGTGTTTTTCAATTAATTCTGGAAATTTTTTCTGTAGGAATGAATAGTATTGCGCAAGATCGGTCGCATACGAAACAATGGTATGCTGTGAGAAATTTCTCTCGTGTTCGAGGTACGAAAGATATGCACTGATCAGTTTTTGCATTCTGCTTTCTAGACAGCAAGCGCCTGCGCTTCCTGCTCATCGAGATAATATTCTTCCTTGCAAATCGGACAGAGCAGATAGTCGCCTTTCCGTTTCGTTGACTTCTTGGTAAGATATTTATTGCCGCAACTCTTACACGGCTGCATTACCGGCATTTCCCATGAGATAAAGTCGCACGTTTTATCGTCACCGGATCCATTTGAACAGCGGTAGAAAATCCTTTTTTTCCGCGTCTTGCTTTGGACGATCTCGCCGTCGGCACACTTCGGACATTTTACACCGGTACTAATCGGTTGCGTGTTCTTGCACGTAGGATAGTTTGAGCAACCCAGGAATGTACCAAATGGTCCTCCCTTTACCTTCATTTCGCCGCCGCAGAGTTTGCAAATCAGTCCGGTAACGTGCGCATATTTTTCCGTTTCATCTTCCAGCGGTTTGCGGTTTTTGCAAGCCGGATACCCGGAACACGCCTTAAACTGACCGTAACGTCCCCATTTAATGATCATCGGCTTACCGCACAAATCACACGCTTCGCCCGCATCATGTTGGAGTGATTTTTTGATCTTTCCCGCCTGCTCGTTCATATGTTCCAGAGAATGGCTGAACGGCTTATAGAAATCGTCGAGCACTTTCACATAATTATTCTCGCCGCTGGCGATCGTTTCCAGTTCATCTTCCATCTGTGCAGTGAACTTGTAATTAACGACCTCGGGGAAACATTTCATTAAAATTTTTATCACTACCATCCCAAGACCGGTCGCACTCAGTTTCCTGTCCTGCTGATCGACATATTGCCGGTTGAGTATGGTGGAAAGGATTTGAGCATAGGTGCTGGGTCGACCGATGCCGAGTTCTTCAAGTTTCTTCACCAGACTGGCTTCGGTATATCGTGGCGGCGGTTTTGTGAAATGCTGCTTTGGCAGCAGGTTTTCAAGATTCGCTTTTTGTCCCGCCTCAAGATTTGCCGGAATCTTGGATGTCGGATCCTCGTCTGCATCAATTCCATGCTCTTCCATGACATCGTCATAAACCTGAAGAAAACCGCGGAAAATCGGAACTGAGCCTGTTGCACGGAACAAGTATATTCCCCCTGTGATCTCCACCGTCAGTTGCTCGAACGTGGCGCTGCTCATCTGTGACGCAACGAAACGGTTCCATATCAGCTGGTAGAGTGCATACAGATCCTTGTCGAGATGTTTCTTCACATATTTCGGAGTGAATTTGATCGATGTCGGACGGATTGCTTCGTGAGCATCCTGCGATGATTTTCCTTTTTTGTACTCACGCTTCTCTTTGGGGAGATATTCCTTACCGTAGTTCGAGTATATATAGTCACGCACGCTTGAAACTGCTTCTTCGCTTAACCGGGTCGAATCGGTTCTCATGTAGGTAATGAGACCGACTGTACCATCATCGCCAAGATCGATACCTTCATATAATTTCTGCGCAAGCATCATCGTACGTTTTGCGGAGAGACGAAGGCGGCCTGAAGCTTCCTGCTGCAGCGTACTTGTGATGAACGGAGGGTTCGGATTTCTTTTTACTTCTTTTTTCTGAACATCAGAGATCTGAAAATGCTGTTTCTGGATCGCTTGAACGTGTTCGTTCGAAACCAATTCATTTGCGATCACCGGATCTTTGCCTGAAATTTTCACCAGACGCGCGATGAACGGTTCGGACTTATCGGTCTTAAACTCGGCGCTTACTGTCCAATATTCATCGGCAACAAATTTTTTGATCTCATCTTCGCGCTCGCAAATAATCCGTAATGCCACAGATTGAACGCGGCCTGCTGAAAGCCCGTAATATACTGTCTTCCATAAGAACGGACTGACCTTATAACCGACAAGACGATCCATCGCACGGCGAGCACGCTGCGATTCTACCAAATTCGTATCAACTTTGCGCGGGTTATCCATCCCTTCGGTGATACCGCTCGGCGTAATTTCATGGAACAGAACCCGGTAAATATTTTTATTCTTGTCTTCAAGTTCTTCGGCTATGTCGGATGCTATTGCCTCACCCTCGCGGTCCGGATCGGTTGCGATATAGATGTTCTTTGCATCATGAGCAAAGCTTTTTAATTTTGCGACCACTTCTTCTTTACCGGCTATAACCTCATAGACGGATGCATAATTATTCTCAACATCAACTCCCAGCTTACTTTTAGGAAGGTTTTTGATATGACCTACGGATGCCTCGACAACATAATCTTTACCTAGATATTTGTTGATTGTTTTTGCTTTTGATGGTGACTCAACGATAATTAATGATTTTCCCATGTATAGAAACTGCGTTCCCTCTGATTAATTGATTGTGTCTTTGCCGCCGAGCATCGTTCTGCTTCCGGTGTTGAATGAATCATCGCTCTCAGCCATTAATTGTGCAACCATAGATTTTACTTCATGAAGATCTATCGTCGGATACCCGCTCATCATAATACGGTCAATCAGCACTTCAATATCCATTTCCGTGATCAGTCCCAGTTCGCGAAGCTGTATCATATACCCGTACGCCTCGGCATTGATCACCGAACGCTCAACATCGTGCAGCACCCGGTGCGAGTGAGGCGAGCTGGGAGTAATATCGGTGATAATGTTCTCGCCATCGGAAATTTTTTCGAACAGCCAATTAAACGCCGTGCTGATTTCGGTTGCGGAATATCCTTTTTTTGAAAGCACCGAAAGGTCAATATCATTGATGGGTATATTGTTCCTCAGCTCACCGATAAGATAGACTAATATTTCAACTATTTTTTCCTGCATTCGTTTTCCTTCCTTCACTATTTCAAACTCAATTCTGCAATATATCGTTCCTGAATTGAATCCATGTTCTTCTTGGACACTTCTGTCGTATCGTCATACCCAATGGCATGAAGCGTACCGTGTACCACAAGCCTTGTCATTTCGTTCTTTATTGTCACACCATTCTCCCGCGCCTGACGCTTGGCCTGCTGAACATTAATATAAATTTCCGCATTCACTTGCCGATGTTCCAGCGGAAACGTGATAACATCGGTAACATAGTCGTGTTTCAAAAACTTTCTGTTGATTGTACGGATCGTACTGTCATTGATGATCACAAATGAAAGTTCCGCATTTTTCACTTTTTCTTTTCTGCAAACAAATTCCGTTATTCGGCGAAATTGTGCAGCAGCAAAGGGAGTTTCTATATGATCTTTGGACAGTGCAACGGCAATCATTTTTTCTTCGATCTTTTTTCATCCTGCGTCAGCGAGAGGGCAATACCCGCCAGCATAACATCGATACTTAACATTCTGTAATCGCCTGAAAGAATCTTTCGATCGACATTTGCATAGAACGTGCATCCGCCTTCTTTTTCGATGACAATCGCGGAAACTTTATCTTTTGTCTCGCCCACAAAGGTCACCTCGCCGACATCCTGACTGACAACATACCCGCTGCAAAACTGCAGCTGAAAATGAGTGTTATGCGTATAGGCCGATACAAGGTTTCCTTTTTTCTTTCCGATGGTAATATTCGGATAGATCTCCAATGCAAGTTGACGGTTCTCTTTGCTGTTGGAAAGTTCAAAACGAAAATTATTCCCCTTCAATTTCCCTGCAACACCAAGGACTTTCCCTATCTTATTAATATCGGATTTATTGAATGTTGATTTCATGCTGAATATCCTTCAAACAGAAAAACCCCGTATCTCGTTGGCCGGGGTTTGATGTCTCACGGTAATATGGAATAGAATACGTTCAAATGAGCATCAGGTCTGTACAAATATAGAGAGAGGAAGGTATGCAAGTCAAGTTTTTCGTTTTTACCACGAAAGATCAAGACCTTCATAAGCTGCAGAACATTCAAATGTGAATTTCTTTTGTTTAATCTCGTATCGGCATTTTTCTAAAATTTTGTCGATACTTTCGTCACTTCTGTTCGGTTCATGATGGAACAAAATGCAATGTTTTACATTCGCATCATTGGCTAATTTCAAGGTAAAAAGATAGTGTGAGTGTCCCCATCCGACTTTATCGACATATTCTTCTGGTGTATAGGTCGCGTCATGGATGAAGATATCGGCACCACGGGAAAATTCAACAATGCGCTGATTCGGGTCACCGTTTTGACCAAGATATTTCTCCAATACAGCCGGTTCAAAATTGGTCATGCGTGCAGCCGATACTTTGTCGAACGGTTCATTATCGCTGATGTACACGATTGACTTCCCTTTGTAATCGATACGATAGGCGACCGTAAAGCCGGGATGATTTACATAAATGGTTCTGACGTGTGCATCGAAGATAGTGAATTCTTCTTCTCCAATGCTGCGGAATTGAATGTTTGCCTTCAGTTCATTTAATTGGATCGGGAAATAGATCTTCTTCATTTGATCGGCAATGATATGCTGCAGATCGATCTCTTCCCTGTCGGTACCGATGACCGTAATTTCGTTCCCGGAAATAAATGCCGGCTTGAAGAAAGGAAATCCCTGGATATGATCCCAATGCGGATGTGTGATGAGGATATATGCATTGATGGATTCGCCATTTGCAATAAGATGATCGCCGAGATTCCGGATACCGGTACCGGCATCGAAAATGATCAGCTCACCGTTATCCAAACGTAGTTCGAGTGACGGCGTATTGCCGCCGTATTTTACAGTATTTTTTCCCGGTGTCGGAATAGAACCACGCACTCCCCAAAACTTCAGTTTCATCGGCGTGTTCCTTTCGGAAGGTATAAGTTCAAGAATAATTTATCTATACGTTGCAACGTAATCTATATAGTTTTGTGCGGACTGAGCAAGAAAATTTTTTTCGTCGTCTGTAAGAGGACGGATGATCCTAGCCGGCAAGCCGGCCACAAGCATCCCTTCAGGAACCTTCATTCCCATGGTCACCACCGCACCGGCGGCAATGAGTGAATATTTTCCGATGTTTGCGTCATCCAAAATCACTGCACCCATGCCAATAAGAGAAAAATCATTGATCGTACAGGCATGTATCACCGCACCGTGACCGATCGTGACATTAGATCCGATATGAGTCGGAAATTTCTTATTGGTTACATGAATGACCGTATTATCCTGAATATTCGTTCTCTCGCCAATACGGATATAATTTACATCTCCCCGGATAACCGTATTGAACCACACGCTTGAATCTTTTCCAATTTCAACATCGCCAATAATATGGACGCCATCGGCTATAAATACAGTCGGATCTATTTTCGGCGTTATTCCTTTATAGGTGATGATTCCCATGGCTTATTTCGCTTTCGGCGGGACCCATCCCGGCCGGGTCCATTTTATCAATTCAATGTGAACGCTACCCAGGATCACTTTCATTTTTGCAACGATGGGTATTCCGGCTGCATCATTGCTGAAGAATCCTCTAAAGTATCCGGTCAATCCATACACTCCCGTAAAATCGGATGAACCGTCGAATTCAATGGTCTCAATAGGATACTTAACCGCATCGATCTCCTGTGAGCCGATCTTATTCATGAAATTAAAATGAGTTTTATACGATTTTTCATTTACAATAACAGGAGCACTGTATTTTTTCTGTTGACGAAAATTCAGGCGCGCATAATAGAAGAGAGAAAGTCCGTCCAGTTGAGGCTCGAAAACAGGTTCTTCACCGTTCTTTTTTGATTTACCGCCGGGATCCGTACCGAATTCAAAATAAAGACGGCTCTTACCATAATCGAACACATACTTAATGTAGGGCATCTGTTCGGGTTTCGTTGTTGTATGTGTCACGAAATATTGTGAGAATGCAGAACTGTCCATTTCGCTGTAGAATACCTGATGCAGATCTACAAACGGAATTCCGCTGTATGAATCAAGGAAAGCTTTTGCCTTGAATACTTTATGCCCATTGCGTGATGCCGTATCGAGCACTTGTAATTTTACCATACCGATATCAAAGACAGTATAGCTGACATTATACTGCAACTCTTCTCCGATAAAGAAATCGTCACCGGTGGCAGCAAATTCGAACGTAATCGGCGAAGAAGTTCTTGCTTCAAGCGGAATAGAAGATGTGTCCGGTGAAACAATAATAATACACAGTGCCAGAGCGGCACTGCAAATCAACAACAATATTTTCCGGGAAGGTGGTTTTATCATAAATCAATTCATCCGTGCAATTTTTTCGGCTTCAGGAAATAGCGTGATTGCTTTCTTCACCTGGTTATCTATCCCCAATAGAACAGAATACCAGCCTTCATTGTTCCAATAGTTTCGGGCTACGTACGCTTTCAGCCGAGCCTGTATATAATCTTTATCTTTTTTGAAATCGTCTTCAACAAATTCTATCTTTTTTTCTTTTGTGAATCTCAGAAATTCATTCATTAATGAATCATCAATCGCAAAATTCTTATTAAAGGATTGCATATCCGTTTTATATTTGTTCTTGATCTGCTCTCCGTTGCGCGTGAGATATCCGGTGATGAATTCGTAGAACATATTACGGCGATTCAACTGGATGGAATATTTTGTGATGCTACCGGGTTTCACAATAAAGTCCGGCGTGATTCCACCGCCACCAAGGATCACTCTACCGCCTGCAGTTTTGAATTTAGGTCTTGACGTATCGGCAGCACTCTCTTTATGCTCTATGTTTTCACCCTCCTGTTCATCCCGCGTGAATGCTTCTTCCTGATATTTATCTTTGTTCGCATACGAACGCTGAATCAATCTGCCGCTCGGCGTATAATACCGTGATATCGTTAACCGGAGCGCCGATCCATCGGAGAGAGGAAATTGTTTTTGCACTAAACCTTTGCCGAAACTCGTCTCGCCGACAATAAGCCCGCGATCCCAGTCCTGAATTGCGCCGGAAACAATCTCGCTGGCCGATGCTGAACCATTGGAAAGCAGAATAATCAGCGGAACCTTTTCAAATTCGCTGTTCGTATAGGCAAAATATTCTTCATTGAATTCCGTACGCCGGCTTAATGTGTAGACAACTTTGCGTGGCGCACCCTTAGCATCCGCTTCCAAAAACATATCGGCCATTTTCACCGCTTGATCGAGATACCCGCCCGGATTTGAACGAAGATCAAGCACAAGTTGTTTCATTCCCTGAGATTTTAATTTCTGCAGAGCTGTGAACATTTCTTTACTTGTAGTTTCTGCAAAACGCGTTACATTCACGTATCCGACTTTGTCATTCAACATTGTAGAGACATCAACGCTGTAGAGAGGAATAATATCCCTTACAATTTCAAATTCCAGTAATTCCTTAATCCCTGAGCGAGCGATACTGACCGAAACTTTTGTTCCTTTAGGTCCTTTCAAGCCCTTCATCACCTGCTCTGTTGTAAACCCAACCGAACTTTTCCCGTCGATCCTGACGATCTTGTCGTTCGACATAATTCCTAATGAAGCACTCGGTCCGCCTCCGATGGGTTGCACTACAGTGATAGTATCGTTGACAATAGAAAATTCCACGCCGATTCCTTCAAAGCGTCCCTGAAAATCTTCTGTAACGCGCTGCATCTGCTGGGCTTTGATATATACAGAATGCGGATCCAGTTCATTGAGCAGTCCCGTAATAGCATGTTCGGTAAGGTTCTGCGTATCAACATCTTCCACGTAATATTTTTCCGTCAGACTAAGAACATCTTTGAACTTCGAAAGTTGCTCATAGATATTGTCGCCGGAAATAAGATGGTTGAACTGTGTTCCGCCGACGAATGCCACGAAAAAAACCGTGACGATCAGCGGAATTGAAAATCGCTTCTTCATAAGAATGCTCCTGAAATCTGCTCTCATTGTTGTAAGGTAATTAATTGTGAAATATAAGGAGAAAGACGGATATAAATCGATGATATTGTTCACATACTGAAGCAAGAAACAAGAAAATGTCGCGAAATGCAAGTAATCGTGCACTAGAATGTGACGGAACACCCCGCTTTTACCCTGCGTAATTCATAATACGCGCTTGGATCAGAAAGTTCCCCACCGATCCTTCCATTGGAATCGACCCATTTGACATTCTTTGTATTCAAGACATTCCGAGCGTCAAGATAGAGAATGATTGTACAATCTTGAAGATTGTCAAATGTAAATTCGCGGGAAAATTTGATATTGGTGAACAAAACATTCTTCATGCGTGCATTATTCGGCACAAAATCCTTCGCTGAATCGACCGGGGAAAATCCGTCGCGCGTGGGGAAATATGTGTACGGTTTCGGAGAATTGAACCAAACAATTCCATTCATTACAATGTTGTAAGGAAGTTTTGTTTCCAGATCGAGTTTAACGGAATGACGTTGGTCCCAGCTTAACGGGAATGAAGTTGCGCGGATCGGAAAACCCCATTGAGCAAGGTTGATGGATTGATTTGCAACCTCACTCGTCCCTTCGGTCATCATATATGTGTATGAGATGCTGCCAGACAGCATTTCGTCCCGTTCGCGGCTCAGGATAAACTCGATTCCTTCGGCTTCCGCTTCAGCATTGTTCACGTATTGAGCAAATCCATAATCACCGCCGGCCTTGCTGTCAAACGGAATCAGAGTCTTAGAGTCAATCTGATTCTTAACATTTTTTTTGAAATACGTGACCGAACCGACATAATGATCCGTTACCGCATGTTTATATCCGATCTCCCATGCAATGGTCTTTTCGGGATCAAGATCGGGATTCCCCGTAAGCACACTGCGAGCTCCGCTTTGAATCTGGGGAGGATTGATGCCGGTATAAAGATATTCAAACAGCGGATATTGAAAATAATATCCGAAGTTCAAGAAGAACATATTGTCCGGCCCCATTGGTGCAGCGAACGCAATGCGCGGACTGAACTGCTGTTTCATTGTTGTCTTTTTATAACCAACGATCTTCTGCTTGAACTCGGTGCTGCTGCTGGGAATGAATTCAACGACAGGCCGTTCGGCACGCGGATCAAGAAAATCCCACCGCAGACCGAAACTGAGAATTGAACCATCGAGAGCGAAGCGGATCTTATCTTGAATGTAGGCACTGCCTGAGCGGGGAAAATATTCGTACTGATTGCTGAAATTCAGCAGCGGTGCATTTTCGATCGGCTTACCGAAATATGTACGCTGAGGTTCGAACTTTACAAGGTCGTAAAAAATATCGTAGAAATTCATTTCAAAGCCGGCCTTGAAAAACTGCGATTCATCCAATTGGGATGAGAAATCACTCTTCACCGTCTGCATCAACTGTTGAACATTGGCCCACCAGCTTTTATTTCCGCTCTTCACATACCGCAGAAAGATATCGTACTGGTACGGCGTAATCTCCAGATCCTGTTTTGCAGATTCGCCGAATCTATTCTGCAGATAGAAATGAGTGAAACTAAGAGTGTAGGCAGACTTATCGGACAACGTGTGGGAGAGCGAAACAACGCCGCGGATGGAACGCTTCGTCCGCTCGGGAAGGCCGCCGAGATTATACCGCCAGCTAAATTCATAATCACGCCAATTGCGGTAGGAATAAATTCCCTGAGCAGTCACATGAACCGATGGTGATATGATGTAATCCAATTTCGACATACCGCTGGCTTCTTTGTTGTTCGGCGAATTGAAAAAATTATTCATATCCTGCCACCACCGGGTGTTTGACGCACGGAGCGTTAACGCACTGAGATAGAACAGGTCACCGGGAATTACCGGACCGCTCACGCTCACTTCCAGTTCATTCAATTGATCGGTCTGTTTATTCCATTTCGACGGAACCCAATTGTCTTTTTCAAAACGCAATCCAACATTATGAATGTTCTGTCCCCCTTTTGTGATCACGTTGATCACGGCAGACATTGCATTCCCGTATTCCGCTTCGAATCCTCCGGTGTAAATGGTCATCCCGCCAACCGCACTCTTAGGCAGTTCGGTACCCAATCCGCCACCGACAAAATCCTGCACGGGGATTCCGTCGATAAGATAGATCACTTCATTGGTTTTACCGCCGCGGACATTTCCTTCCAGCGTCACTCCGGGCTGCAGCGACAGCACATCCTGGAACGTTGTGACCGGGAGCTTTTCAAGTTTTATTTCGCTGATGGAAAACGCGGTCGACGGTTGGTCCTTTTGAATGAGCGGCTTCTGTGAAACAATCTCCACAGCTCCAAGTTCCACGGTTGATTGCGTCATGGCAACATCCAAACGCGTGCGCATGTCGGCATTGACTGCAACACTTTTCATGATGACACTTTTGTATCCGAGAAGAGAAAATTTAACATCATAGACACCGGCACGGATATTCCGGATAACGTAATACCCGTCGATGTTTGAAACTGTTCCGAGATTAGTTCCTACGATTTGGATCGTTACGGAAATAATATTTTCCTTCGTCGACGCATCGGTAACCTTTCCCTCAACAATGCCGGAAACACCGGCGGTGACGGGAAGAGAGAGAACAAGAAGCATGATGACCGCTATAATAATTTTCATACGTTCATTGTCCTATCTCGTAACACGGATCGAATTGAGTGAAATCCGTACACGGAGGACGGGGATAAGCATTTGCTTCTCCATTGTGACCAACCATGATACAATGTTTAATAGAAATTTCCTGAGCATAAAAGACCGATAATTTATCGAATAAACGCATGCTTGCTTTCACTGAAAAATGCTGCGGCAGAGTAATCCTTCTTGGACCGATGGATCCGGATGTAGAGACATTGCATTTTTGATCTTCTACGACAGGAAAATATTTCAGCAGATACGTGCTGTCGTTCGATTTTAAATTCCATACAACCGACAAGACCACCGAATCATTCGGGTCAACCGTTAACCTGTTAGACAGTCTGTTGAACCGTCGTGCATAAAAAATATTATTTGAGCTTAGTTTTATTGACCGAGAGATATCGACCATCGGTTGGATATCTTTCGGCACCAGCCACGTTATTTCCATTGCACCCGAAATCTGTGCAACGTCTTCCAGCGTCTCGTCGGTCCCGTTTACCATGGTGATGAACAACCTTATTTGCCCGGTCGCACTTGAATGCGACGTTGTCTCGTACGAAGACCGTATCGACGTCGTTACAAGGTTCGTCACATCGTCACGCACTGGCAAGGTTTCGTTACACGCTCCGAAACAAGAAAGAGCCAATGCAAAAAGTACATACCGTAAATATGTTCTGACTTTACAAGCCATTAAGGATTTACTTTGATATCACGGATATTGGAATAAAAATAAAAACCATTCGTGTAATTCACTTTGATCCTGTAAAACGGAGAGGTGCCCACGGCCGCCCCGGCATCATTTACAAGTGTGATATTCTCATCGGTGATGATCTTCACATCAATGGTTGTATTGTCGAATGTATAATTGCCGCATCGCTGCACGGTATAGTTTGCAAAATTCGGATTTAGGTTTTTCTGCCAGAAGAGGGTGACAATCCCTCCGCTACTCATTAATGAATCTATCTGAAGATACTTGTATGCAAATATCGTAAAGTACAGCGGAGGAAAATTATTCCCTACATCAGATTTGATCCTAATAAGAGAATCGTTATACGCTATAGTCACACCGGCTGCAGCAATGCCATTGCTTCCCGTAAAAGAAGAGGCAGGGAAAACTTCGCCCTCCCCTTTTTCGAGAGAGAATTTTACTGAAATACCATGAGGCGGGTTTGCATATGGCAAATACAGAGGGTTCTTGTATTTATCCAAAACTTTTACCTGCAACAGAGAATTTATTGTTACCCCCTGCAGTGAGTGCATTGTATCACTCGATACATATTGGAATACAGCAGGGATCGATAATGAATTTGCCTTTGCAGAAAAACCAATGGTGCCATTTGTGACGGAAGGAACATACGCCTGCGCTGTTTTGCTGCCGACAAGAGTATCGAGAGTCCATACACTTGATGATATCCCTAACGAATCCGTAAGAACAACCGAGGGCTGCAACTTTCCGTTGGACGAAGTAAAATACACGGGAACGTTCGGCACCATATTCCCGTACGAGTCCGAGACTTTGATCACAAGCGGCAAAGACAATGCACTACCAACAGTGCCAATTTGATTATTGCCGCTTTCCAATTCTATTTTTGTAGCGCTTGACGACGAGGCCGATAATGAAAATTT
This sequence comes from uncultured Ignavibacteriota bacterium, assembly GCA_903861125.1. Lineage (GTDB taxonomy): Bacteria > Bacteroidota > Ignavibacteria > UBA10030 > UBA8401 > UBA8401. The sequence goes on along the minus strand of CAIOTF010000039.1, from coordinate 84,830 downwards.
TACCGGCGAACCTTTTAATCCGTACACAGATGCATTGATCCGTACCGAATCCGCTTTGGCACCTAATGTAACATACGTCTGTGCATATCCGTCGCCATCCGTAACAGCAATAGTATCAGAAAAACTTGCATTGTTGTTTTCAACGGAGAACTCTACGTTGATACCGCGCACCGGTCTGCCGTTGAGTGCAAGCACTCGTACTTTTAAAGGGTTTGGGAGTTTTATATTTACAATTCCGGACTGATACCCTCCACTCACAATGGATATCCTGTCCGGTTCCTCTTTTCCTGTTCCGGCAATGGTATCACGGTCAATGCACGAAATTGAACTGACGCTTGCGAAAATACACAAAATGAAAATTATTGTAAAAAATTTCATACTATCCAATTAAAATGCATTCAAATGCTGGTCTTCCATAATAACGGCAAGTTTCAATGTCCGTACACCAATTGCCCCCATGTCAATATAAACAATGTATAAACCGCTGGCAACGAAGAAACCTTTTTCGTTTCGCAGATTCCACCGAAAGAACTGAGCGGGATCATCTTTTCTCAGTGTGCGCACATGTGTTCCGGCAATACTAAAAATCCTTAACGTAACTTTTTCCGGTAAATGTGAAAACGTTACAAATCTGTTTTCTGAAGTGTTTTCGTAAAGATTCACACCATAGTACGGATTCGGGAATACATTGATGCTTTGCAGTTGCTGCCGTGCGGCTTCTTTATTATTGGTCTGCACAGAGCGCACGACAACACGTTTGATGTCTCCGTATTTTATCGACTTGTACGGTACCAGCCGGATAATCGTACCATCGGCCGGGGGACGGCCGTCATCTTTCTCGTTTACAAAAACAATATTCTTCGCAATGTGATTTACTCCGTTAATCAATCGCCCCCGCATCGCATTACCGGAAGGAAGCGAGCCGTTACGTGTCAAGGTGTTGTAAGAAATGTCATTTCCGCCGCCGTCTGATTTGCCAACAATGCCGACGATGTTATCAAATGTCGGTTTGCCATTAACAAATGAATTCCCTTTTATGTCCCACAATGAGTCAGTGGCAATCGCATTACCGATGACCGGCCACACGCGCACTGAATCCTGAAAGATCTGAAACGGAACGCGGATGAATTTTGTTTCGGCGGGAATGCGGGCGTTCACGATTGCCCAATTAGTATCATTCGTAAAACGAAATTCGATGACGGACTCAGACGGATTGTATCCGCCCCATGCAATTCCGGGACCGACAAGGGAATACGTCCCTTCCTTGTTTGTTTCATTCACAACATTAGACCGAGACGGTACGATTTGTTCGCCGGACTTAAAACCGATCGGAGCCGGAGAAACGTACAGGGATATGCCTTCAAACGGAAAACGGTTTTCTGTAAAAGAAAAAACTGAGCGTGAACTTGTTGCAAGATCCGGAGGAGGAAGATTTGTTCTTGGAATGACACCGTCGAACAACTGTCCGCGTATCTCCCCTTTGGGATACGCCGTAGACTTAACGATGACATAGAGAAAACCTGCGGCAAGATCCCTCAAGGTTGCTTCGGTAAGAGGCTGCACGGCATCCGCGGAAGTCCAGACACCGGAGGCTGTCTTGCTGTTAACAGATAATGTCTTTACCGTGGGACCTTCCTGTGTTTTCGGTCCCCATCCGATCTCTATGGATGTGACGATGGAATTGGTATTTGCTTCCACGGAGAATGTGATCTTATCCAACGCATCGTTGATCGTCAATGAAGCCGTTCCCGTCGATGTCGGCTGCTGAACAGACCGTGCAAAAGCAATTTCACCACTGCTCATCTTAGTTTTTAGGGTTGCATAATCCGAACCTGAAACATTCTTTACCATGGTCCACGTTGAACTTGCCCCGGAAAGCCCGAACCAAAAATCGTACACCCCTCCCGTAACCGAATACGGATCGAGTATTCTCGCTCCAACACGGCCGTCGTTATTCCCGATAATATTCTCTCCGAGACCGGTCAATGAATCGCCGAGTGAATATGCAAGTATCGTTTCCGGATTCGATCGATGAGGAATTGCCGGCAATATCTGGGGCTCACTTTCGATCATCCTCAGCAACGCATTCTGATCGGGTGTATATGCATATGAGGTCAGCGCAAAATAGTATTGCTGTCCGTTCACCAATGAAAAATTTCTCAATGCATCTTCCGTCAACACTACATACCGTATAATTCCGGAATTCGTTCCTTCTTGTTTTGCCTGCAGTTCAACTCTTCCGGTGGACGCATTGATATCTTCCTGCACAATTTGTGTAACTTCATTCTTCAGATCGTAGGTTGCAATTTTCTTCCACAAGTACTGGGGTGATGAAACGGTTGGTAATTGATAGAGATTATATCCTTCAAAGAGATATTCGCGCGACGAAAAGCGTTCTGTCTGATTGACGCGGGCTGTATCTTTTTCCCATTCGATCAACACTCTCTTGTCGAATTCGGCAAGTGTTGCATTTGTTTTCGGAAGAGCAGGTGCGGGAATTATTAATTTTTGATATGAATTCTGGGAAATTTTATCATAATATTTCAGCACGTTAACGCTTCCAAGCCGGTCGGGTGATTCGGCGGCGATTAATGCTGTAACGATTTCCTGCGTATCTCCAAGAGCCATGGAGAACGGTCCCGAAGAGATACATAATTCTCTTGATCCGGCGGGTTCATACACACCATCGACCCATCCAACTCGCGACACAGGATCTCCCGTTGCCCAAAATTTTGTCATCTGCTGTGTTACCGGATCTGTCCGCACAATATTATCCCGAGTCGGATACCCTTGAAGTGAATGATATACCTGTGAAACTCCGTTTGCACCGAGACTGAACGGAAGGTTCGACTGACCTGTATACGTTACCGACGTTACCGAAAGATTCTTTAAACTTTTTTTGTACGAAAAATTGAAGAGTGCTGAATCATTAACGGTCCCTTTAACGACCGGCCCTTGAAGTATGTCGAATCCGACCGCGGGAGGAATGATATTGTATTTTAAATATTCAGCGTCAAGCGTCTTTGAGTTGTAAACATAACCCAGCCCAAGAATTGAATCCGATCCTGCGAGATTATCCGACGATCTGCCGAGATCAACAGATGACCAAATACCAACATACATATTCGCCAATGTATTGAATGGTTTGCTTGAAGAGGTCCCTTTATAGATCAATCGACATCTCCGGAAAAGAGTATTTGCCAATGCTCCTGATGTGTTGAATCCCCAAACGGTCACCTGCATTTCCATACCTATGCTCGCCGTGCCCCAGGGTGAATTTCCTCCAAGATCATTACACACATACCAAATTACCTGATCAGCATCCGCTACACCTGGCGAATCCGACGTAGTGTCCGGAACCTCCACTCCAAATTCATTATACATGAACTTTGGATCATAGATGCCGTTTTTATTTGCATCATAGTACGGAGCGCCGGAAGCACCGGGCCATTCTTTCCAATCTTTTTTATACTCTGTACGGAGCCGCTGGATATCCATCACACTTACGCTGCTTTCCATGATGCCGTATGTTTCAGCCGCATCCCGGCGAAGATCCGCTGTTGTATAATCTTTTCTGATTCTCCATATTCTCAATTGCGGTGCGAGATAATTCTCAGCCAATCCGGTTTGGAGTCCAAGAATCGAACCTTGCCGCAGTGTTGAAGAATAATATCCGCCGTTCACGAATGTTTTCGCATTCCCTGTATCAATCCTATCGCCACCGAATAAAAATCCTGATGTATATACGGTCGATACTGTGTTTCTTGGATATGAAACACCGACAATTTTCAATGTTGAATTCGATGCTTCCTGTTTGCCGTCGGAAGAATACCATGCCGTAACATTATTGATCGTCATCGGTGCCCAAAAGACGCCGCTATTCGGTACGGTACGCTGCGATACCACGATGGAATACCATGCGAACAACAAGAATATGACAGCGGATATTTTTCTCATTGAAGAATTATTGCGCAGTAGATATGATGCTGCAGGGATTGAACGGATTCGGTTGATTGCACGGTGAACGTTCGCCGTAGTGCGGCGCGATCCAGCAGGAAGAAAATTGCTGCGGAGATGTAACAACGACTCCGCCACGCTGATATATTGTAAACGAAGCCGTCACACGAAACTGCTGCTTTGCCGAAACGTACCGGAACCCGGGATCGTTCTGTGCATTCGCATTCACCATACAATCATGATCGGTGGAATATTTCACCTGCCAGAGAAGACTTGTGCTGTCATCCGTTTTAAGATTCCACCGATATCGTAAGACGATTGAATCGTTCGGATCGATGGCGAGTCTGTTTGTTGAGAAACTATATCCGTTAGCGTGAAAAAGATTATCAATCGTCAACTGGTCCGTGCGAACAGGATTGAAGGCCCCACGTTCTTCCGGCAGCGCTAGCCACTCAATCTTGATGGTCCCTTTCATCGATGCAAAATCATCGAGCGTCTCGTCATAAAGATTCTTATACACAATAAATACATCGATCGATGACTGCGTCGGTTTGCTATCGGAGACATATTGGTATTGGGACGCAGCCGAACTGATAAACAAATTCTCCGGATTATTTTGCGGCGGCAGTTCCTCATCGCATGCCGTGAAGAGCAGTGGCAGGATAAGAATAAACAAATGAATATATTTTTTCATAACAAGAGACAATCGAAAAGATAAAAAAAGCGCTATTTTATACATCAAAACAGCGCCAATGAACATTGTGGGATGTGGTTATTTTTCCGGCCTCATTTGAGGGAAAAAGATGACGTCTCTGATATGGTCTTGTTGAGTGAGCAGCATGACCAGGCGATCAATACCGATCCCCAAGCCGGCGGTCGGAGGCATTCCGTATTCCAATGCGCGCAGAAAATCTTCATCCATCGTCTGCGCTTCGTCGTCTCCCCGCTCACGCAATCGCACCTGGTCTTCAAACCGGGCGCGTTGATCGAGCGGATCATTCAGTTCGGAGAATGCATTGCAGATCTCCTGGCCATTCACGAATCCTTCAAAGCGTTCAACCAATCCATCTTCGCTCCGGTGTTTTTTTGCCAGCGGTGACAGTTCAACGGGATAATCCATGATGAACGTCGGTTGGATAAGATGCGGCTGTACTTTTACACTGAAAATTTCGTCAATGATTTTCCCTGAACCGATCTTCGGATCGAGATCGATCTGCAGTTCCTTTGCAATCGCACGCAGTTCCGTTTCAGTCTTTCCGCGCAATTGTTTGCCCGAATATTTTTCGATCGCTCCGAACATCGTCAACCGCTGCCATGGCGGAGTGAAATTTATCTCGTTCGTGCCCAGTTGAACGACTGCGCTTCCATTTAACGATTGCGCAATGGAAAATACCATCTGCTCAACAAGTTCCATCATCCAAATGTAATCCTTGTAGGCTACATACAATTCCATCATTGTAAATTCAGGATTGTGTGTGCGGTCCATTCCCTCGTTCCGGAAATCTTTTGCAATCTCATAGACGCCGTCAAACCCTCCGACGATCAGCCGTTTCAGATATAATTCATCTGCAATGCGGAGATACAGCGGAATATCAAGTGCGTTGTGATGCGTGGCGAACGGCCGTGCGCTTGCGCCGCCGTAGATCGGCTGAAGCGCCGGTGTTTCCACTTCAAGAAAATTCTTCTCGTCCAGAAATCTTCTCATCTGACGAAGAATCATGGAGCGCTTAACGAACGTTTCACGTATTGCAGGATTCACGACCAGATCGATATACCTCTGTCGGTACCGAAGTTCCTTATCTGAAAATGGATCGAAGGTGACCTTTTTTCCCTGTTCGTCGGTTTTTTCTTTCACGATTGGAAGAGGACGCATCGATTTTGAAAGAAGAATCAATTTTTGAGCATGGATGGAAACCTCACCCATTTTTGTCCGAAAAACATATCCTTCAATACCGATGATATCTCCAATATCAAGAAGTTTGAACTGGTCATACGATTCGCCCAGATCATCCTTTTTCAAATACGACTGTATCTTTCCCGTCATATCCTGAATGTGACAGAATGAAGCTTTTCCCATTCGGCGAATAGACATGATGCGTCCCGCAACTGAAACGATCCACTGCGGCATCTCATCCTTGAAATTGTCGAGTATCTCCTTTGATGTCGAGTTCCTCTCAAATCCATAAGGATAAGGATTCACTCCGGCCGCCCTTAAATGTTCCAGCTCTTCGCGCCGGCGGACCATTAAAGTGTTCAGTTCATCGTGATAATCTTTAGTAATTTGATCTTCCATAATACTTTCTCTTTGAATAGTCACTCATTGAAACTTATTTACTATTTGTTCTGCTGAACTCCGCCAGTTTCACGCACGCTTCATTTTGAATCTTCTCCGCTTTCGATGTCCGCACGGTGTAATGATTTGCCACCATCGAAAAAACAAACATCTCGCCGTCTGCACTTGTTACATATCCCGAAAGCGAACGCACATAACCGATCGTTCCTGTCTTAGCGTGAACATTCCCTTCTGCTTTTGTCCCCTTCATTCTATTTTTAATCGTTCCGTCAACTCCTGCAACGGGAAGTGATTCGTAGAACGGGAGAAAATATTTTTCTGTATACATGCCGGACAAAATGGAAACAATATCTGTCGGTGTGACCAAATCCATACGCGACAAGCCGGAGCCATCGGCCATTCTGAGCCGCACCGTATCAACGCCCCAATGTGACAGAATTGGATACGCAGTCATTCGGCCGTTATCCATTGATCCTACGCCTGCACGTTCTTTGCCAATCGTCCGGAAAAGTTGTTCGGCATAAAAATTCTGGCTTGGCTTATTGATGGTTCTGATCATCACTGAATACGGTACAGATGTGAATGATGCAATCTGCTTTGCATTACCATAGTTCAATGAATCCTTTATATCATCCACATCGGCGGGATTTCCATTCACACGGATCCCTTTTGATTCTAATATTTCCTTCAATACGGTAACGGCATACAGAGTTGGATTATCGATCGTAACTGACTCGATCAGTTCTTTTTTACCGACCGACATTGTTCCCCGGACATAAACAGTATTCGTTCCGCGAACACGATAGAACCTTATATCGGAAACAGAGTCGGTCACCGGAGCCGTGACTGTTTGATTGATCACATTGACATATTTTGTGTTTGGAGTCCATGAAAGCGAGCAGAGATCCGCCGCCTTCGCAGAGGGAACAACCCGGAAATCAACGCAATTATCGTTAAACGAAATTCCGCTGATCTGCGCTGAATAATAATCTGTTTCATCATCGGCTGACCAGTTTGAACCGTAGAATTCCTCGTCAAAACAATTATCGTCGCCAATGATGGTACCGTTAACTGCTTTAATGCCATGGGCTTTTAAACTGTCCGCCCACTGCCCGAATGTTTCCGTCACATTGCCGTCATTAAATCTTCCCGAGATCGTTGGATCGCCGCTGCCGATAACGATGAGATTTCCGTTCAGCGTGCTGTCTTTAACTGTGCCGACCGCAACGAGACGAGTCGTATAACGATAATCTGGACCGAGCGCCATCATTGCGGTTGACGTTGTAAACAATTTCATGTTCGAAGCAGGCATGAACATCTTCTTTTCGTTGCGCGAATAGACCGTCTCACCTGTCTTCAACGACCGGATCAATACGCCCCAGTGCGCATTTTCAAAATCCGGGTCATCGAATTTTTGCGAGAGTTCAAACCCCAGTTTACCGATCGGAGTGTCGGTATCGAACATAATTGCCTGCGGTGCTGAACAACCAAGCACGAGCAAAAGAGACAAAATAGGAAGCAGTGAAGTTTTCATTTATTAATCGTCATAGTGGTAAATTTACGGCTGCGCTTTCCCCGAAGGATACGGGGGGAGATTTACTTTGTCCGCATTCGTTCTGCTGGTCAGAGCAGAAATTTCATATAATTTTTGTGCGTGCCACGACTGCACCTGATCCCACGTAAATCTCCACGCCCAATTTCCGAGCGCATGGCCGGGCATGTTCATCCGCGCTTCCGTACCTAAGCCAATCACATCCTGAAATGGAAACACTGCCATACCGGCAACCGATTGCGAAGCAATGCGGATCAAGTCCCAATGGATCTCGTTCCCTTCCGTTCCGATATACTTTTTAACAAATTCGCGTTCGCGTTCCGTTGCGGTATTGAACCAACCGATCGACGTATCGTTGTCATGCGTTCCCGAATAGACAACGGTATTCGAGATATAATTATGCGGGAGGAAACTGTTTTTGGTATCGCCGGCAAAAGCAAACTGCAGAATTCTCATTCCGGGAAAGTTGTAGCGGTCGCGCAATTCTATAACATCCGGCGTTATCTCGCCGAGGTCTTCGGCAATGATAGGCATTTTACCAAGTTTCTTTTCGATTGCATCGAACAATTTTGCGCCGGGACCTTTTACCCAGCGGCCTTTAACAGCGGTTGCTTCGGTGGCAGGAATTTCCCAATAGCCGGCGAATCCGCGGAAATGGTCTATGCGGACAATGTCTACTAGTTCAAGTGTTGTTTTGATGCGTTCGATGAACCATGAATATTGTTCTTCATGCATTGCTTTCCAGTTGTAGAGAGGATTTCCCCAACGCTGGCCTGTTACGGAAAAATAATCAGGCGGCACTCCGGCCACAACTGTCGGCTTCATATTCTTGTCGAGATGGAACAGATGTTGGTTAGCCCAAACGTCTGCACTTTGGTATGCGATAAAGATCGGAATATCACCGACGATCTTCACACCGCGGTCATTGGCATATCGTTTCAAAGCAAACCATTGCCGAAAAAAACACCATTGCGTGAATTCCCAAAAATTTATTTCTTGCTCCAATTCTTTGCGGATCTTCTTCATTGCCGAAGGTGTTCTCTTCAAAAGATCGGCATCCCACGTACTCCATTCCGCCCCGTTGTATTTTTGAATGATCGACATAAACAATGCATAATCTTCAAGCCATGCTTTTTGTTTTTTACAGAACAATTGAAAATCATCCAATTCCGTTTTCGAATGTTTCTTGAAAAATTGCTGCGACGCTATGCGGAGTTTTTCCATCCGGAATGCTTTCACATTACCGTAATGGATCTTATGAAGATCGAACGGCGGAATATCCTTCAGATCACCGGGTGTGAGCCATCCGCGATCGGCCAGTTCCTGCAAATCAATCAGCAGAGGTTCACCTGCAAATGCCGAATAGCACATATACGGCGAATCGCCCATTCCGGCCGGACCAAGCGGAAGCATCTGCCATAGTTTCTGTCCAGCAACCATAAGCCATTCAACGAAATGATACGATGATGCTCCCAGGTCACCCATGCCGAACGGACCGGGAAGTGATGTGGGATGCAATAATATTCCTGAACTGCGTTCAAAATTCATAGGGTCTCTATACCTCTTTTTTGGTTGTGATCTTTTCCGGAAGGACGACACTCTTCAAATGTCTCACTTCCCGTTCCGTCAAATACCGCCACATACCGCGCTGAAGACCCTGCACGGAAAGACCGGCATATTCCGACCGGTGAAGCCGTTCCACTTCATACCCGAACGATTCGAACATCCTCCGCACCTGACGGTTCTTTCCTTCATGAATATGGATGATCACTTCCCGGCTCTTTGTTCCCGGAATGATCTCAAGTTCTGCTGGCGCTGTCTTACCATCCTCAAGAAAAACACCGCGTGAAAGTTTTTCGGCGTGAACCTGATCAAGACCTTTGTCGAGTGAGACGTTGTACGTCTTGATCACTTCGCTGGAAGGGTGCATTAATTTGTTGGCGAGCATTCCGTCGTTGGTAAGAAGAAGCACACCGGTCGTCTGTCTGTCCAATCGTCCGACCGGATAGATGCGTTCACGCGAATTGACGAGATCGAGCACCGTGCGGCGGCCTTTTTCGTCGCTTGCCGTGGTAATAAAATCTTTCGGCTTGTGAAGAAGAATATACACCAGTTTCTGTGCCAGCGTGTATGTTTGTCCGTTCACCTTCACAACATCCTTTTGCGGATTCACTTTCGTGCCGAGTTCGGTGACCACACTGCCGTTCAATTCCACTTCGCCGTTGGTGATCATCTCTTCTGCTGCACGACGCGATGCAACGCCAACCATTGCAAGGAACCTGTTTAAGCGAAGAGTTTCTGGAAGAACGTTTTCACTTTGTTCTTCCACTTGCTCCACCCGGTTTGTTGTCCGGACCCTGCTTCGGTCCCTGCCTGCTGCTGTTGGCCGAGGTGTTCGTTTTCGTTCGAATGACCCGAATGATCCGCCGCGTCTGCCGTCAAAATTGTCTGTACGCTTTCTTCCGGCCGGACTTCCTGGTTTTCCGGATCTGCTGCGGGGCTTTCCGAAGCGGTCTCCAGGTTTTGTAGAACGCCGGTCGTCAGGCGATCCTGTTCTTCTGTCGCCGGGTTTTCCTGTTCGCTTTCCTTCCGTGCGGTCGGCACCTGGTCCGAACTTCTTGAACTTGTCGAATCTTGCTCGAGGTTCGCCGCCGAACGATCCGAATGATGATCCAGGTTTTCCGGAACGCTTGTCCCCGAATGATCCTGTCCGTTTTCTTCCGGTGCTGCCGGTGCTTTTTCCGAACTTATCCCCGGACTTTCCGCCGAACGATCCGAATGTTGATCCCGGTTTTCCGGAACGCTTCCCGCCAAATGATCCGCTTCGTTTATCGCCGGGATCTCCGGTCCGTTTTCGAGGATCGCTGTTCCGCTCTGCTGGCCTGCTGCGGTTTGCGCTGCCGCTTCGTCTGTTGTCAATTTGCTTTCTGATGATGATTCTCCTTCTTCATTAATTTTTTTGTCTTCCACAGGAACCGTTGTCTGTGAAGCGGTACCGTTTTGTTTTCCGCTCTTCCGGTTCTCTGCCTGCACGTCATCCGGCACCTTAATCTTCGCCGCTTTCTGCGGTTTGTTCTTTGATCCCTCGTTCCCTTCAAGTTTAGTTTCAAGATCCTGTTTGAATTCCAGTTCCTGCTGTTCGGCAAGCAGTCTGCGGTCAACCTCCAATTCCGTTTCATTAATCAATTCGGAAATCTCTCGCGGTTTCGGAAGATCGCTCAGTTCATTCAATCCAAAATGTTCTAAAAATTTTTGCGTAGTACCGTATAACAGCGGTCGCCCCGGTGTACTCGCTCGGCCGGTGATATGGATCAGATCTTTTTCCAGCAGCGCGTTGATGATATAGTCAACATTCACGCCTCTGATAAATTCCACTTCTCCCTTCGCGATCGGTTGTTTATAGGCAATGATCGCAAGTGTCTCCACGGCAGTTGGCGATAGACGCCGGCGCGCACGTTCTTTGGCCAGTTTCCCGACCCACATTGAAAATTGTTCCTGAGTTGCATGCGTAAATCCACCACCGATCTCGATGATGCGGAATCCGCTTCCCATCTTTCCGTATCCGCGGTTCAAATCGCCCACTGCTTTACGGATAATTTCGGCATTAACGGCATAGTGTTCAGACGGCGGAAGATCTTTATTCACATCATCCATGATGGACCGAAGGAATCGTACCGTCATCGGTTCATCACTTGCAAAGATTAGTGCTTCAATGATGTTCTTCAACTCGGTCGAAACAACTATCTCCTCGACTGCCACTTCCGCCTTGATCTCAGTTTGTTCTTCACTCATATTCTTCTTCTCCGAGGATGATCGGGTTTGGATCGTTTCTTATAAATCTTTAATACAATGAATCAGGAGGTGCAATAGTGATTGCATCACTGACTTTCACCAGCGTAATATCCGAGTATGGATCGTATTGATTGATAGCGATGATATGCTGTTTCATCAATTCCAATATTGCAATAAACGTCACCACAATGCGGATTTTATCCGTCATCGAAAGAACGATCTCGAAAAATGATATCTCACTCTTCTCTTTAAACAGATTGACGATAAACTCCATTTGTTCGTCGAGCGACACGTTCAGTTTATTGATCTCGTGAACGTGTTTCTTCGGCATCTTATTCACCGCAAACTGGAATGCTGCAATTAGGTCGAATAACGTTACATCGCGGATAATATCGTCATCGTTCGCTTCTTCAATGACCCTGGGATCATTTTCGAAATTACCGCGGTATGCAAGTTTTCGTTGACGAAGCTGTCTCCGTTCCAGTTCTTCCGCCATTTCTTTCCAGCGTTTGTATTCCAGCAGGCGTCGAACAAGCACAGCGCGCGGATCGAACTCTTCTTCTCCTTCACCTTCGGGGCGCGGCAGAAGCATCTGCGCTTTTATCTGCATTAGTTCGGCCGCTGTTACGATGAATTCTCCTGCAATATCAAGATTCAATTCCTGCAAATACTGCAGATACTGAAGGAATTCTTTCGTAATCTTTGCGATGGGAATATCGTAGATATCCAACTCGTCTCTTTTGATGAAAAAGAGAAGAAGATCGAGCGGACCTTCAAAGTCCGATAATTTAACCCTGTATGCTTTATCCATCGTTCGTTATTAGCCGATCTTCATCACATCACGTACTTCACGCATCGTTTCTTCGGCAATCCGTTTAGCCCGCGACTCCCCGTCACTCAGTACAAATTTCACCTCCACAGGATTGCTTTCAAAGTATGCACGTTTTTCGCGGAACGGTGCAAGCGATTCGGCGATCTTTGAAGAACAGTTCTTCTTACAATCAACACACCCCAAAGCACCGCTCTCGCATCCCTGACGGATCTCGGGAAGTTCTGCCGGATTGAATTTTTGATGATACGAAAAAACAACACACACATCCGGTCTGCCCGGATCGTTCTTCCGCACTTTTAATGTATCAGTCACCGCCGTCCGCATCTTTTTTTGAATTTCGTCGGGAGCGTCAGAAAGCAAGATCGTATTACCCAACGACTTGCTCATTTTCTGATTTCCATCGAGACCTGCAAGACGCGCAAACTTCGTCAGTTTTGGTTCCGGTTCGGGAAATACTGAGCCCCACTGCAGATTGAACCTGCGCGCAATCTCGCGCGTAATCTCAATATGCGGCACCTGATCTTCGCCGACCGGCACAACTTCACCTTTGTATAATAAAATATCAGCCGATTGCAGTACAGGATAACCAAGATGTCCATACACAACTGAATCCATATTCAGATCGCGGATCTGATCTTTCAGCGTCGGGTTGCGTTCCAATCTTGCGGTTGTGATCAGCATCGAAAAGATCAGATGTAGTTCAGCATGTTCTTTTATCTGCGACTGCCTGAATATGGGACTTTTCTGCGGATCAATTCCCGCAGCAAGCCAATCGATCACCATATCGATGGAATTCTGATATAACTCTTTCGTATCAAGATTCGTCGTTAATGCATGATAGTCTGCTATTAAATGATAGTTATTGTAATCATTCTGCAGCGCGACCCAATTTTCCAATGCCCCGACCAAATGACCGATATGTAATTTTCCGGTCGGACGCATTCCCGATAAAATTCTTTTTTTCTGTTTTGTCAAAATCTATTTTTCTTTATAAAAGTGTCGTAAAAAGTAACCGATGTTTTCGTTCACGTATGATTCATCTCACGTTTCAATTGTTTCCTTGTGTCAGTGCATGAACAAGTACGGTTTCCACCGGTCGTCCATATTCCCGACAAAATGACGAATGAAGGTGACATGATTCGGCTTCATCGGCTGACGCAACAACGGCATAGCCGCTTCTTCCGGAGTGCTGTCTCCTTTTCTATTATTACACTTCACACATGCGGCAACAAGATTTTCCCACGCATCTTCGCCACCTTTCGAACGAGGCTGAACGTGGTCCATGGTCAGCGGAACATCACCTCGTCCGCAATACTGGCACCGGTGACCATCACGGCGCAGAATATTCTTTCGTGAAAGAATAATTTTTTTATACGGCACACGCACAAATGAAGAAAGACGCACCACACTCGGAAACGGCAATGCCAACGAAACTGAACGGATCACTTTCCCATTACTGGCTTCGATCAATTCTGCTTTCCGTAGGAAAAGAAGCATGATTGCTTTTTTTACATTACAAACGCTCAACGGCTCATAATTCTGATTGAGCACAAGCACTTTGCTGTTTAGGCGTCCGTGAATACTTTTCGACTGAAATAATGAACTGAAGGCGACAATCCTCCTCTGGCAACTTTCGTTTTTCTATGAAAGGGCTTTTAGTAGTACGTAACCGCCGATAATGTAATATCTTTACCTGTTATTTTCGAGAAAAACCTTTGATGGATGAAGCTAATATTATTGAAATATAACAACGGCGGGAGTTAATATCAATTGTACAAGGGAATAAATTGCTTGCGGATTTTTTCAACAACGGAGTTCAGCTAAAAAACTGCTCTACATCGGTTGGACTGCGAAAGGCCTAATGTTATGGCAGAAAGGAACTATTTTATACGTTTCCTGATCTCTCGAACCGAATCCCCTCCAAATTTCTCAAGCAGCGCATTTGCAACAACAGGTGCCACAACGGCTTCGCCGATCACGGCACAAGCAGGCACAGCACAGACATCCGAGCGTTCATAGCGGGATTTTACTGTCTTATTGGTCCCTATATCCACTGTACGCAAAGGTTTGGCAAGGGTTGAAATCGGCTTCATTGCACCGCGAATAATCAGATTTTCACCATTTGTCACTCCACCTTCCAATCCACCGGCACGATTTGTAGGACGATAGGTATTTTTCTTATCAGACAGCATTTCGTCATGAACTTCCGAACCAAACCGCCGGGCATTCTCGAATCCATCGCCGATCTCGACCCCCTTGATTGCGTGGATCGACATCACTGCCTGCGCAATTTGACCGTCGAGTTTTCTGTCGTAATGGACATAACTGCCCAAACCGGCCGGAACCCCGGAAACAATCACTTCAAAAATGCCGCCGAGCGTATCCCCTTTTTTCTTGCACGCTTTGATCGCAGCAATGGCTTTCGTTTCAACACCTTTATCCAATATTCTCACTTCTGATTGATCTGCTTCAGCAGCAACGTTCCAGGCATTTCCTTTCGCCATCAATCTATGCAGCTGTTTGTTCAGAGCAGAAACATTTTTTATCTCTGCGCTTCCAATTGAAAGGACATGGCTGCCGATATATAATCCCAACTCTTCAAGCAATTTGCGAACAACGGAACAGCAGGCAACACGCATCGCCGTTTCGCGAGCACTTGCGCGATCGATAACATTACGTATATCGTCGAATCCGTATTTCAGCGCACCGACATAATCAGCATGACCTGGACGCGGCAGTGTGATCTTTTCGATTCCCGTACCGCTCCCTTCAACAGACATTTTTTCCGTCCAATTTTGCCAATCTTTATTACGAACCATCAGCGCAATGGGAGAGCCAAGAGTTTTTCCGAATCGAACGCCGGAAAGAATTTCAACTGTGTCCGTTTCAATTCTCATGCGTCCGCCGCGACCGTAGCCCTGTTGTCTGCGCCAGAGATGATGGTTGATGTATTCGGATGAGATGGATAAACCTGCTGGAATGCCTTCGATTATTCCGACAAGTGCCTGTCCGTGAGATTCGCCTGCGGTAAAGTATCGTATCATGGTATATTCTTTCGATCCTTCGACGAGTCCTTTAATGGCTTGACTTTTTTCGCCACAACAAACGGGACTTGATCAGGATGGCTGAATTATTTTTATTACGTTATTGTCTTGAGTGAAATGTTCTATGAATTCCACTTGCCGTTTTGTTTCAATATCTGTCTGCTGATAATTAGTTTCTGGATCTCGTTCGTTCCCTCAAATATCTTCAGTATCCGTGCGTCGCGGTAAAACCGTTCGAGCGGCAGTTCGGCGGAGAATCCCATTCCGCCATGGATCTGCAGTGCCTGGTCTGCAATCTCCGACACTGCCTCTGAACAATACAATTTTACAATGGCTGCATCAAGGGAAATATCTTCCTTGTTGTCTAGCTTGAATGCTGCTTTATACACCATATTTTCCATTGCATAAATATGTGTCGTCATATCGGAGAGCATGAATTGAATTGCCTGAAATTTAGAGATCGGTTCGCCGAATTGCTTTCGTTGTTTGGAATACGCAACGGACATTTCCAGCATTTCTTTTGCTGCACCAAAACAACATGCGCCTAATCCCAGACGACCCGAGTTCAACGTTTCCATCGCTATAAGAAACCCTCGTCCGTCGATCCCTATCATATTCTCTTCCGGTATCTCCACATTATCGAAGGCGATCGTGTTCGTTACGCTACCCTTGATACCAAGTTTTTTTTCATTCTTGCCGACGCTAACACCGTTAAAACCCTTTTCGACTACAAAACCGGTAATTCCTTTTTCGGTCCTGGCGAAAACGGAAAACAGACCGGCTATTGATCCGTTTGTGATCCACACTTTTTCACCATTCAATATCCATTTGTCGTTTATTTTTTCAGCGCGAGTGGAAAGATTGAACGAGTCGGAACCGGCATCCGCTTCGGTTAAAGCAAAAGCGGCTAATAGTTCACCGGAGGCCAATATCGGCAGATATTTTTTTTTCAGCGTTTCCGAACCGCCAAGCAAGATTGCCTGTGCACCAATTGATTGATGCGCACCAATGGTGGCAGCGGTAGAACCGCACACCCTTGCTACTTCTTCCTGTGCAAGACAAAATCCCACTTTCCCGAAACCGCCGCCGCCATATTCCTCCGGAATCGCGGTCCCGAATAATCCTACATCGGCGATCTTCTTTAACAATTCTTTCGGAATCTCTTCTTCACGGTCTATCCTTGCAGCCAGCGGACGTATCTCCGCGTTGGTGAAGTCACGAGCCAAATCCCGCAGCATGCGATGCTCGCGAGTAAAAGGAAAATTCATAGTGTGCGGTTTTGAATGAGTAACTGATGTTACGCATAAATGAATTTTTTGGTAAAATGGTTCGGCGCGGCGCAGAAAATATGGTCATCACCGAAGGCCCGAGGGGCCGTGGAGTCCTTAGGACCTATGCAAATCCATCGCCTTTTGTTCCGAAGGCAGAAGGTGATGACTTAACCAATGTAACCTGCGCCTTGCTCACCATGACCGTTTTTCTTGTTCTGCGTAACAACAGTGAGTAATATTGACAGATAAATATACAAAATAAAATAAAAAGACCTCATTGATTTTTCGATCAACGAGGTCTTTTTTAAATTCGATGACTGAATTATTTTTATTCTTTCGGGACCATCACGGCAACAAACCGAGCCCGATTGTCTCCCCCTTTAACGCGAAGCATCAATGCTTCGCCGGCCTTTTTGGATTTAATGACTTTTTCAAGATCTGTGACCGAACCAATCGGTTTTTTATCAACTTCAAGGATGATATCCCCTTCACGCAATCCCCGGCTTGCACCTTCGCCAAAATTTTTGATGGAAGAGACGATGACTCCATTGGACGCATCACGTTCTTTTAATGTACGGCTATCCGCCCGTTTCACCGAAAACCCGAGCTTCTCAAAATCCATTGATTTGGCAGAAGCTTCTTCAGCACTCCCCAAACCGTTTTCATCATCACTGCTGTTAGAGACAACGCTTGTTTGATCTGCACGAGGCTTCAGTGCAATTACTTTTTCCAATTTCTTTTCATCGCGCCAAATGATCAGTTTCACTTTGTCGCCGGGGTGTTTCGACGCAATATACGCCTGCAATTCATTCGGCGCTTTCATCTGTTTCCCGTCGATCGATAAAATAATATCGCCTGCTTTCACTCCGGCTGCTTTCGCGGCATCACCAACCACTTCCTGAACGAAGACTCCTTCCGGTTTATCCAATCCGTTTGCTTTGGCCAGTGTCTCATCCACCTGCGAAATGGAAACTCCAATATATCCACGTTCAACTTTCCCGTGTTCGATAAGATCGCCGGCAACATTTTTTGCAAGATTGATCGGAATAGCAAATGAATATCCCTGATACCGCTGATTTGTTGTAGCGATCGCCGTATTAATGCCGATCACTTCGCCGTAAATATTCACCAATGCACCGCCGCTGTTTCCCGGATTCACTGCTGCATCTGTTTGGATGAAATTCTCAACGCCATAGCTATCCTCGATCAAACGGAGATTTCCTCTTCCAAGATAGCTGATGATGCCTGCAGTGACTGTGGAATTCAATCCCAGTGGATTCCCGATCGCCAGCGCCCATTGACCTACCTGCACTTCATCCGAATTTCCGATCATGGCTACCGGAAGATCATCTCCCTCGATCTTCACGACAGCAATATCCGTAAGTGGATCGGCACCGATAAGTTTTGCCTTGAACCTGCGCGTGTCATTCAGCACTACTTCGATGCCGTCATCGGCGGCATTCTCGATGACATGGTTATTTGTCAGTACGTATCCTTCCTTCGAAACGATCACGCCGGAACCGGCACCTTGTGTCTGTCCGTCAGGCTGCTGATGAAAACGGAAATCGGGAAAAAATTTGAAAAATTCTTCTTCTTTTCCTTCGGGTTTGCGTGCCTTTGTTGTAACGCTGATGTACACCACCGACGGCGTTGCGTCTTTCGAGACTTTAACGAATGCATCGTTGGCAGCTTGAAGATTCAGGTCCGCCTTTGCCGGAGTTTTATCCGAGCCAAGTTTCACCTGCTTTTGCTGTGCAAATCCGAGATTGACCCCGTCAAGATCAGAGACGAGTACGGCACCGAAGATGATCCCGATAACGATAAAAAAGAATGCAGCAAGAATGGAACGTTTCATATGTTGACCTCTCCTGAGAATATCATTGTTTGATTTTTAATATATACTGTGTAACAGCGAAAGCGACTTCAAAGTTCTGACTCCGTCAATGTGGTAACGAAGGAACGACTGCAAAATTGAAATTATATCTT
The DNA here is from genome assembly GCA_903861125.1 of uncultured Ignavibacteriota bacterium. Lineage (GTDB taxonomy): Bacteria > Bacteroidota > Ignavibacteria > UBA10030 > UBA8401 > UBA8401. The sequence goes on along the minus strand of CAIOTF010000039.1, from coordinate 66,103 downwards.
CCCGTGCAGTATCATTGAATGATATAAGGGAAGATTTTTCTATGGAATTTATTTGAAAATAATAAAGAGATTTCAAAAGTCCGCCTGAAATTTTAGTCCCGGTCGACGTAAGATCCGGCGAGCAGTGAGGACAGATACACTTACCATCGGACAACCTAAGTAACACCGATGGAAAATTATTTTCGTCTGTCTTCCGACTGCAGTTTACACACGCTTCAAGAGACAGACCAAAACCAAACTGGTCAAACATCTTTACCATGAAAGCAAGAAGAACATTAAGACTGTTCTTATCTGCCGCATCTATTGCTTTCAGCGATCCGACAAGCATTGTGAATATCTGTTCATTCTCCTCTTCATCGTGCATCACCATATTCATCAATTCGATCAATGCAAGACCGGTGAACATCTTTTCCGAATCCGCTTGAATCCGGTTCAAAGGCGTAACGATCTCACTTTTCGACAGAAGATGAAGATCGTGATGCTCCTTTTTATAGATCACAACCGACGAGTGCGTCATCGGCTCAAGCGATGATCCGAATTTGTTCGTCTTTTGATTTTTCGCACCTTTTGCAATGATCTTGATCTTTCCGTACTTCCGCGAATACAGGGTAACGATCTTGCTCGTATCGCGGTAGTTCATCGAATGCAGCACAACCGCTTCCGTCTCGACGATCATTGGTTCACCACTGCCGAAATTGTCTGAACATACGGCGCGCGAACAATCCCATTTTCCGTAATAATTGCGGAGATCAATTCGTTCGGCGTAACATCGAATGCAGGATTAAATACATGAGCACCGTCCGGTGCGATCTGCCTTCCCCACCCGTTCAGGATCTCGTTTTCAGCACGTTCTTCAATAACAATTTCATCGCCGTGATGGATCGATCTGTCCACCGTTGACGTCGGTGCTGCAACATAAAACGGAATTCCATGCGCTTTTGCCAATAATGCAAGATTATAAGTGCCGATCTTGTTTGCCGTATCTCCATTAGCGGAGATTCTGTCCGCACCAACAATAATCAGATCGATCTTTTTTGTTTTAATGGTCCACGCTGCCGAATTATCGGTGACCAATGTAGCTGGAATCCCCGCATTCTGTAATTCCCACATCGTCAGTCTTGCGCCTTGAAGCAATTGCCGCGTTTCATCCGCGTAAACATGAATAGCGCGTTTCATTCTGTGAGCCGTTACAATCACACCAAACGCTGTGCCGATACCACCGGTTGCGAGTGCGCCGGTGTTACAGTGCGTTAGGATCTTTGCACCGTGCGGGATAAGTTCCGCGCCAATATTCCCGATCCGGTCGCACATGACGCGGTCTTCTTCATGAATTGCTTTCGCTTCGGACTCTAATTTTTCAAAGAGCGTTATTGTATTTTCATGTGAGTTTAGACGCAGGATATTTCTCATTCGTTCCACCGCCCAGAAAAGATTTTTTGCAGTCGGACGGGTCGCAGAAATACGCTGTGCGGATTCCTCAAATGAAAACTCCAGAGCATCTTTTGATGAATTTTTTGCGGATTGAATCCCAAGAAGTATCCCGTACGCAGCCGCAATACCAAGCAGCGGTGCGCCGCGTACTTTTAACCGGATGATCGCATCTGCTAGAACGGAAAGATCGGACGTTTCAATATATACTTCGCGGAGAGGAAGTTCGGTTTGGTCTAAAAAACGGACCGCATTATTACGCCACTCGATACTGTTCATAGATAGGATGGGATTTAAACTGCAAAGACGCCGAGACACATCGAGAATAACCTTCCCTGCGGCTCGGCGTCTTTGGATACTGAAAACTATTCGTCAAATTTCGACAACGCTTTGAACTCCCGGAATCTATCCTGGATTTTCAAATAGGAAAGTTCGCGCAAACCATCTAAGGAAACCTTCTCCACACAGAATGAGGCCATGGTGCTACCGTAAATCACGGCGCGTTTCATATTCTCGAACGAAAGATCGTCCGTTTTTGCAAGCCATGCCGTAAAACCGGAAGCGAACGTATCACCTGCGCCGGTCGGATCAAAAATGTCTTCCAGCGGATATGCCGGAGCCGAAAATATCTGGTCGCCATGGAACAATAATGCGCCGTGTTCACCTTTTTTGATGATCAGCGTTTTAACACCCATTGCACGGATCTTTTTCGCGGCCCGTAACAGATTCGGGTCATTGGAGAGAAGCCGCGCTTCTGAATCGTTCAAAATAAAAACATCAAAAAGCGGGATCGTCTTCATCAACTCTTCTTTTTTGGTATCGATCCAGAAATTCATCGTATCGCCTACAACAAGCGTCGGTTTTTCTACCTGTTCCAACACTCTGCGCTGCAGAACGGGATCAATATTTCCGAGACAAATATATTTTGTCTTTTTGTAGGAGTCGGGGATCTTCGGATTGAATTTTTCGAAGACATTGAGATTGAGGGAAAGTGTGTCGCGGTTATTAAGATCATAATGATACCGGCCCGACCAACGGAACGTCTTTGCATCCTGGATGATCTCCAATCCTGTAAGATCGACGCCGCGTTCATTTAAAAAATCGATCGCGGTCTGCGGATAATCTCCGCCGACAACACCGACAAGACGGACCGGTGTGGTGAAATAACTTGCCGCAACAGCGATGTACACCGCGGAACCGCCGAGAACATCATTTGCTTTCCCGAACGGTGTTTCAATATCATCAATGGCAACTGAGCCGACAACTAGTATAGACAATGCTTACTCCTAATGATTATAAAAAATATTTTGGTCATTGTTGGTATTCAAACATTTGTTATGCCGCATCGCTCAACATGACGGTTGTTCCAAATACAGAAAACGTGAATGAGAAAACTAAATTTGTTCCCTCCACTTCACGGTCACGCCTAAATGTATATCGCTTCTACAATATCGGAAAAAATATCGGCTGAAAAAAGTATTTCGTATTTCCCTGCCGGAAGTTCTCTGCACCCGAAGGGTTTATGTACTTGCGTTTTAAGGATTCAAGTGTCGTAACCGGTTCACATTAACCTACAAAAACCCGATAGAACGATGATGAGTATTGGTAAATCTTCATAAAGGTATCTCGGAAAACTTTGCTGTATTTCTGCCGCTCACAATAAATTCATGGACGATTTCAAGAGCCGTTATCTGTCCGGGCCAAACACACATTGCTTTTGCTTTATCGATGGTATACCAGCCAAACTGATAATGCTCATCTGATAGCACCGGATCCGTTCCGGGCGGCACTTGTGCAGCGAAAACCACTGTATGGTTCAGCGTATCATGGTGTACGGAAAAGAAGGAGTTCACGTGAGGAACGATCCAAAATTTTTGAGGAATGTATCCGGTCTCTTCTTTCATTTCACGCAATGCACCCTGCAGCGCCGTCTCTCCTTTTTCGATCGATCCGGTGATGATCTGCCACATATCGGGATACATGCTCTCATGCGTAGAACGGCGAAGCATAAGATACAGCGGCTCTTTGTTCGTGAAAGAGAAGAGACAGACTTCTACGATGGTACAGGCAATGTTCGGCATTTATCCTTCTTTCAACCGAGTAATTTCTTCCGCACGTAATTTTCTGATATTTCCGACAGGCAGATCTTCCAATTGCAGAGAACCGATTGCAATCCGTTTTAATTCGATCACCGGAAAACCGACCGCCTCAAACATTCTGCGAATCTGCCGGTTCTTCCCTTCAACAATAGTGATCACACATTCCGAAACATTGTTTTCGGAATACATTTTCGAAATGCGCGCTGGCATTGTTGTGTATCCGTCATCAAGTTTAATCCCTTCCGCCAATTCACTCAGGATTTCTCTCGTCAGTGTCCCTTCACAGACTGCCTCATACGTCTTCGGAAATTTTGATTCAGGATTTGTCAGTTTTTCACTTAACTGCGTATCATTGGTGATCAATAAAGCACCGCTCGTATCTTTATCCAGTCTGCCAACCGGAAAGAGATGACCGACACCTTGCACTGCATGATGGTCTTTAAGAAGGTCATACACTGTTTTCCTTCCCCGTTCATCCACACGCGTCGTCACAACATCGACCGGTTTATGCAATAAAAAATATACGAACACTTTATCTTTTTTGACTGCTTCACTGTTCACCGAGATCTTGTCTTTGGAAGGATCGACGCGAAATGAGAGAGATGTTACGATCTTTCCATTGACAGAAACAATACCGTCTGCAACGAATTTCTCGGCCTGACTCCGCGAACAGACTCCCAACTTTGAGAGTGCACGAGGAAGACTAACAACACGTTTTGACTGGACAGATTTCAATCTTGTAATCCTTTCATGCCGCCGAGGCTCTTTGCACAACGAACGGCATTTCGAATCGCCTGTGCTGCAACGTCGGCCGCTATTTCTGCAACAAAGTCTATTGGAGCGATGATCTCACCGGTTGAGAGAGCAATCGTCAGGTCTCCATCGAATGTTGTGTGACACGGTTGAATAGCCCTCGCCATTCCATCGTGCATCCTCTGGGAGACACGATGCGTATCGATCTTGCTCAATTTTGCATTGGATGCAACGACGATCAATGTTGTATTTGTGTTCCTGGTCAGCAAGCGATCGTTCTTGAACTTTTCCAAACGTTCGATCGGTTCGGAAAATTTTCCGTTGATGCACGCTCCCGCAATAGTGGTTCCATCCGAATCAATAATATCTCCCACCGAATTCACAACGGCTATTGCGCCGACGATGACTTCTCCGGACTTCATTGATGCAGTGCCGATTCCGCCTTTCATGGCATTTTCAAATCCGCTCCACTTGCCGACCACCGCACCTGTTCCAGCTCCGACACTCCCTTGTTCAACATTGACGGATGCATTCTGACAGGCTGTATAAGCATTCTCCTGCGTCGGAAATACCGATGAACTACCGATGTTCAAATCGAAAATAATCGCCGAAGGAACAATCGGCACTATTGCCCAAGGTGTTTTGTAGCCGATATTTTTTTCTGCCAAATATTTCATTACACCATTCGCCGCACCAAGACCGAATGCGCTGCCGCCGGAGAGTAAAATTGCATGTACTTCCTGCATTTGTTTATCGGGAGCAAGGAGCGCCAGTTCCCGCGAACCAGGAGACGAGCCGCGTACGTCGCAGCTGGCAACAGTATTCGGCGGACAAAGGATCACCGTGCAGCCGGTAATATTCTCCTTATCGGTATAATGTCCAACAGTAATTCCCGGAACGTCTGTGATCATAATTTGATATGCGATAGAATGATGCCGCAAGCCATTGCAGCATTAAGTGATTCCGCTTTCCCGAACTGCGGAATAAATATTTTTTTATCAGCAAGCGCTGCGATCTCGGGGGAAACTCCATGAGATTCGCTTCCTATAATAATAACCGATCTCTTTGAAAACGAGACAGTGCGGATATCGACGCTGTTCGAAAGCTCGGAAGAATAGATCGACATTTTTTCTTTCCGGCATGCTGTGATAAAACCGGTGAGATCAACTTCGTCGATCACCGGCAGATGAAACAGCGAACCCATCGATGCCCGCACAACTTTCGGGTTATACACTTCAACCGAATTCTGACCAATCACCAACGCATCAGCACCGAACCAATCGCACGTACGAATGATTGTACCAAGATTGCCCGGATCGTTCATACCGTCCAACACTACGATCAACGACGTTTGTTGTTTGAAAAGAGATTCCACTGTACCGGTGTGCGGCCGTTTCGGAAGGACGGCAATGATGCCTTGAGCGTTCACCGTATCGGAAATTGACTCCAATTCTTTCGTCTTTGCCGCAAACACTTCTTTTGCGGAGCGTTCAAGTTTCAATAATAATTTTGCACTTTCAACTTTCTGCGCATCGTAGATGATTGTATTGATCTCCACACCGGCATTCACTGCTTCTTCTAGACTCTTCCAACCCTCCAGAATGAACATTCCTTCTTCTTCACGATTTTTCTTTTGAAGAAGTCTTTTGATACTCGATAATTTTTGTTTGGTCAGCATCCTTACATCACTCATAGACACCCCAAATATCCCGCAGCGTGTCTGAAATCTCTCCGATAGACGCATATTCCTGAACCGAACGAAGAATATGCGGCAATACATTCCCGTTCCCCTGTGCGGCTTTCTTCAGAGCCGAAAGTGCTGCATTCAGTTTTTCGTTGTTTCGTTTTAACTTTACATCACGAAGACTTTTCATCTGCTCATCGCGGATTGATTCGTCAACTTTCAACAAGTCAACATTCCGAGTTTCGTCTGCAACAAACTCATTCACACCGACAATAATTTTTTCTTTTTCGTCGATCGCACGCTGGTATTTATAGGCACTGTCGGCAATTTCCGTCTGGAAATACTGCTGTTCAATAGCTTTAACGGAACCTCCCATCAGATCGATCTTCGTTAAATATTCTTTCGCCCTATCTTCCATTTCATTCGTCAGGGATTCTACATAATACGATCCGGCAAGAGGATCCACGGTATCCGTTACTCCGGATTCATATCCGATCACCTGCTGGGTGCGTAATGCAAGCCGCACCGATTCCTCGGTAGGCAGCGCCAGAGCTTCATCTTTCGAATTGGTGTGCAGCGACTGCGTTCCACCAAGCACGGCTGCAAGCGCTTGTAATGTTACTCTGGGAACATTGTTGTCTATCTGCTGCGCGGCCAATGATGAACCTGCTGTCTGCGAATGAAAACGCAGTTTCATCGAATCTGGATTCTGCGCGCCGAATTCCTCTTTCATGATCGCCGCCCAAAGTCTGCGTGCTGCGCGGAATTTTGCGACCTCTTCGAACAGATTATTGTGTGCGTTGAAAAAAAATGAAAGGCGCGGCGCAAACGAATCGATGGCAAGACCGGCACTCAGTGCAGCACGGACATATTCCTTTGCGTTTGCAAGGGTGAACGCCAATTCCTGTACGGCGGTGGATCCCGCTTCGCGAATATGGTATCCGCTGATCGAAATCGTATTCCAATTAGGGAGATTTTCGCTGCACCAGGCAAATGTATCCGTAACCAACCGCATCGACGGCTGAGGCGGATAGATGTGGGTGCCGCGGGCAATGTACTCTTTCAGAATATCGTTTTGTATTGTGCCGGAGATTTTCGTCAGGTCGGCATTTTGTTTCTTTGCAATTGCTACGTACATGCAAAGCAGTATGGCAGCAGTTGCATTGATCGTCATTGATGTAGTGATCTTCTGCAGTTCGATACCGTCAAAAAGCATCTCCAAATCGGCAAGTGTATCAATTGCCACACCGACCTTCCCAACCTCACCTTCGCTCATCACATGATCGGAATCGTATCCCATCTGAGTCGGAAGATCGAAAGCAACGGAAAGACCGGTCGTCCCCTGCGACAACAAAAATTTATACCGTTCATTCGATTGTTTTGCCGTACCAAACCCGGCATACTGCCGCATCGTCCAAAGCCGCGAACGGTACATGGCCGGATGGACTCCACGCGTGTAAGGATACTGTCCCGGCACACCGATCTGCACAGCAGGATCGACATCAGACGGATTGTATGATTCCTTGATTATGATACCGGAATCGGTCTTAAAGTTCTTTGCTGACATTCTCTCTGAGTTTTAAGTAATGAACAGGTGATTGGTGAATGAAAATAAGAAAGATGCAGACAAGATGAAACATGTAAGAATTGCAAGGTTCTGAAGCCTTTATTGATCCCTCCAATGGAAGGTATTCAATGATCTCCCATTGGATTCAAAAATAACCGCGCCTTCCACATCCGTTCGATGAATAGTTGCGCCGGCCATTTTGTACCGCTGCATTACACGCTTCGACGGATGCTTGAATTTATTGAACTTTGCTACGGAAACAACTGCCTCCGACGGAGATACTGCTGAGATAAAATATTCCGAACTGCTGGTTGACGAACCGTGATGACCTGCCTTGATGATATCCGATTTCACAAAATTCCCATACACATCAACGATCTGTTTTTCCGCATCCATTTCAGCATCGCCGGTAAACAATACAGATGTCTTACCATAAAGCAACTTAAAGACAATGGATGATTCATTCAGATCCGTGTACCCGTTCGACGAATCTGTATCAAGGAAGTGTTCCGTCGGATGAAGAACATAGAGCCGCGCACCGCCGTATGAAAGCATTGCACCGGCTCTTGTTGTTACATGATCACTATTCTTTTGAAGCGCTTCATAGTCGATAAATTGATCCGATCTTTCGCGCTGTCCGGCATCAATGGTACGCATGACAGAAAAGTGACGCAATAGATATGGTACACCTCCAAGATGATCTGCGTGCGGATGCGTCGTAATGACTGCATCAATAGTAGAAATGCCGTTCCGTTTTAAAAAGGGAGCAACATTTCTTTCCCCGGCATCGTATCCGGGAGTCTTCGGTCCGGCATCAACAACAATCGTTTTGCCGTCCGGAAATTGAATCACCGCACCATCGCCCTGTCCCACATCAAGAAAGGTGAATCGCAGTTTCTTTTCCGACGCCTCGCTGAACGAAGCGAACAAGAGAATATTTGCAACGGTCAGCGATGCAAACAAAATGCGCTTCCGGATCAGGCGGTTTCCAATATTGAAAAGGAATGCCGTCAGCGCGGAATATATCAGTGTCGCTTTCAATCCGAATGTTGCGGTATTGATCACGGCGTACGGAACCTGCTCCGCCCACTTAACAAAGTTCAACGTAACTATTGCGGTCACGCTATTCACTTCGCTGAAGCAGGAAGCGATCCACATCGAAAATATTCCCAGCAGCGCTCCGCTTAAACCAATCGTAACGATCACTCCCACAAGCGGAACAACCACAAGATTTGCAAAGAGCGAAACAACGGATATTTTCCCGAAATAGAATGCGGTAAACGGTATCGTTCCGATCTGTGCGGCAAGGGATACGGCGAACAGCTGCCAGAGCCATTGCATAATCTTCAGTTCTTCCAACGGTTCAGGTATCTTTGTGATAAGCGCATTGAGTTTAGGATAGAAATAAACGATCGAGAAAACGGCGGAGAACGAAAGCTGGAATCCGACATCGAAAAGCTGTTTTGGTTCGATCAGAAAGATGATGACTGCGGAAATGCCGAGAACATTGTAGACGTCTGTCCGTTCTTCAAAGAGTTTTCCGATAGTCATAATGATCATCATCAACGTAGCACGCACAACCGACGGAGTTGCTCCGGTGAGAAACATGTAGTAGATCAAGGCGGCTATGGCCAGGATTGTCTTCGGTTTCCTGGAAAAGCGCAGAAGTCCGACCACAACAAAAATGATCTCCGCGACCAGCACAACATGCGAACCGGAGACGGCCAGAACGTGGATCGTTCCGGTATTCATAAAGGCAGATTTGATCTCCTCGGAAAGATCCGTCCGATCGCCCAATAAAAGTCCGGTCAGAAAATTCGCCTCATCCCCTTTCATCGCGGTGCTGATTGTTTTGACAACAAATTCCTTCGACGGGAATATGAGATATTCAAAAAATAAATTCGGTTCGCGATAACCGGACACCGACACATTCGAATAGCCGAACACCGACATGGTAGCATAGATATTGTTCAGCGCAAGATATTCGCGGTAACTGAATTCTCCCGGATTCCTTTCATCACTCGGCGGTTGAATAATACTCCGGAATGAAATGAAAGAACCGTACGGGATCTGTTTCGGTTTCTCCTTCGTCCGTTTATTCGCATAGAGTGCCACATATGCTTTTCCTTCCACTTCAACGGAATCAAATTCGTTACTGAGCGAAATAAGGGAAACAAGCAGAGTTGTTTTTCCGTTGCTCTCTCTCGGCTCATCAATCACTTTACAATATACCATCAACGTGTCGGATGAGTTGAGGTACCGGGTGATGTGCCGTTCGCCGTGCAGCTGCTCGTTGACTGAATACGCTGAAGCAGCAGAGAAGAAAAGTAAAGGGAGAATTGAAAACATTGTGACAATCTCGCGTCCATTTCGATTCCTCCTCAGCACAATTTCTATGAGTGCAAAAAGAAGAAAGAAAAGCGCTGCCGCTCCGAATATCCGCCAATCGGCAGGAATGTACCGTGCCGTGCAAATTCCCCCCGCCATAACCATCGAAGCAAGAAGTGCGGGACGATTCTTCATACGGATTAGAATGATGCGAGATAAGAAAGCACTGCCGGTGTAACGTGCGTAAGGTTTTTTATGCGCGAGGAAAAAAATGAATGCTTTTTACCAATGACGATAAGCGGTACGGGATTCTTTGTATGTGTTTTTACCGACAGATCTTCGATATTTCCGTGGTCGCTGATCATGAGAATGGTATCATGCTCATAATCGCATGAATCAATTATCCCTTTAACAAATCCGTCCATCCGCTCGAGCATCTCGACAGCGACCGGCATTTCCCGTGAATGTCCGGCATGATCTGTTACAAAATATTCAAAAAAAACAAGATCGACATTCTGCCCGAATTGATGGAACATCTTCCCAGCCGCCGATGGTTCTATCGAATCGATATCGGGATGCCCGAGTTCTTTCCATCGCGTTCCCGAAATGTCGGCGGAAATTGCCTTTTGATTCTTTATCTCTTCATGTGAATTGAGTGTCATGCCGGAAGAGATATACGACAATGCGATCGTCGGCACTCTCCCCTTCGGACCAAAGATAAAATCGAAATACTGTTTCGGATATCCGTTCGCAAAGAAGAATGTTTTTTTCATATTCTGAAGCTGAACGAACAGATTCTTTTCTTTGATGACGGGAACGAGAGTAGAGTACGGATGAGGACCGAAATGTTTTCCCACATATTTTGATGCATTCATTCCCGTCATGATAGCCGTCTGACCGGTTCCGCTTTGCGGAAGCCCGGGGATGCGCAGCGTCGTGTTCACGGGAGAGAGGGAAACCACATTGGAAGAGAAGTTCTTGAACCTGTGGGACGGAAGATTCCCGTCAAACAGCTTCCGGAAAGTAGGAAGATTAGCGGAAAAAAACGGATTCGTGGCGGGATCTTTCTTCCCGTAGCCGACACCGTCCCAGAAGATGAAATAGAATGCCATAATAAGAAATGAAAAAGTAGAAGATTAACAGTAAAAACAAAAATGAAAGCAGCACTGTTTTCCCATGTACTTTCAGTTATCGCTTGTTACTACTTAATCATGAGTTCTTCGATTCTACGATCACGGTCACCGGTCCGTCATTGACGAGTGCAACATCCATCATTGCACGGAAAACTCCGCATGCTACCTTCTCTTTACCGAGAAGTCCCTGCATGGCAGTAATAAATTTATCATACAGCAGTTCAGCGATCTGCGGCGGCGCAGCCTCAATAAAACTCGGACGGTTCCCTTTTCTTGTGTCCGCATACAACGTAAACTGAGAAACGATCATGACCGATCCATTCACATCCTTCAGCGAAAGATTCATCTTACCTTCCGGATCCTCGAAGATTCGAAGGAACGCACATTTCTCAGCGAGATTGATGCACTCTGCATCCGAATCGCCAATTCTCACTCCAAGAAAAATCAGCAATCCCTTCCCGATGTGACTGTGCAATTGTCCATCGATCGTTACACCGGCTGATGAAACCCGTTGGATCAAAGCTCTCATGATGGCTCTTTGCGGTTTAGGAAAAGAAAAGATGTCGTTGGATACCTTGATAATCCTTGACAACGATCGGATGTAAAAAATTATACTCTTGAAATATTTTTCGGATACTTTCGGATTGGTCATAGGCATGTTCCACACCAACAATGCCTTCTTTCACCAGCGACCCTTGTGCAATATGCGCAATCACAGGATAATATTTCAATCCATTTTCATTGTCGGTTAAGGACGCACCCGGCTCAAAGTCCTTAACTTCCTTTGGAACTTCCGCAAACTCCTTTAGAGATATATACGGCGGATTGGCAAGGATGCAGTGGAATTGCTGTGTGAGTGAATGATCCTGCAATGTTAAGATATCGGCTTGCCGGAATTCGATCCTTTCCGCAACTCCATTATCCTCAGCATTCTTTTTTGCCACAGCCAATGCCTCTGCCGAGATATCAATGGCGAGAATATTGGCATTCGGGACCAAAACAGCAAGACTGATTGCGATGCATCCGCTCCCAGTACCGATATCAAGAATGGAAATTGCAGTTTCGTGTAAATATTTTTGTTTGATCAGCTCAACCGCTTTTTCAACCAGAAGTTCAGTTTCGGGGCGCGGAATCAGCACGCGCGCATCAACCGCAAATTTCAATCCCATAAATTCCGTTTCGCCCAAGATATACTGCAGCGGTTCACCGGTGAGACGGCGTTTCAACAATTCCTTGAACCGGGCTAACTCGTCCTCGGACATAGGCCGGTCGAAACTAGTGTAGAGTTGAATCCGTTTGAATCGCAAGACATGCGCCAACATCAATTCAATGGTCAGGCGTGCATCGTCAATATTTTTTTCGGTAAGATATCCCGTTCCCCAGGTAATAAGGTCAAGGATGGTCCATATCTTTTTGGGTGAAGCAGATGAACTCAAAAATTACTTCTTTCCTTTGATTGATTTTCCATTCTTTGACTTCGGTTTTACGTTTTTTGCAGATCCGTTACCTTGTTTCTTTTTCTCCGCTGCAGATTTTATGTTTTTCTTGTTATTCATAGTATGGACTGTTCCGACATGTCCGGAAAACTTTGCAGCATCCTCATCGTCGTCATCATCCGTCGTCCGCTTTTTTTCGTATTTTTTCAGTCCGACGATCTGGTCCTGATTGAAGCCAAGTTTCTCCATCTTTTCCACTTCGAAGAAATCCTCGCCGACCTCATATTCCCCTTCTTCCTCTCCGACATCCACATCCTCGATCTCATCTTCGATCTTGGCAGCTACAAAAATGAACCGTTTATCTGCTTCGATCAGCATTTCAAAATCACCGAGATTCTCCGGCATTTCGAATTCCTTCACTTCGGCGCGTTCTGCCATTTCATCCCAAAGTTCAAGAATAGGAACTTCCTTTATTTTATGAGATTCCAAATATTTTTCGGCTTCGGACAATAATTTTTCGTACATAGCTGCCTCCTTGAACTAAATCCTTTCTCAAGCGTTAATTTGCAATTTATTTTTTATACTGTATTGTTCCGCCAACAATTGTTAATTCAACGTCAGTGGTGAGAATTTCTTTTGGTTCCACAGACATGATATCTTTTGAAAGCATTACAAGATCCGCCAGTTTTCCTTTTTCGATGCTCCCTTTTTCATGTTCCATAAACTCGGCATACGCTCCCCACTGGGTAAACGAACGAAGCGCTTCTTCACGCGACATTTTTTGAGCAGTATACCAGCCACCGTGAAAAACAAGGGAATCGCGAATCCCTTCTGCAGATAATTGAAATGTTTTCCCGACATCGTATGCATCGCGAGGCTTTCCATCCTTATCCTGACGTGTGATCGCTGCATAAAAGCCCAGCAGAGGATTAGGCAGTTCAACCGGAAAATCCGATCCGGCAGGGATGATATTTCCGTTGTCGAGCAGCGAACGCCAAGCGTATGCACCGAGAATGCGGTCCGGACCGATACGTGCCTGAGCCCAATACATGTCCGACGTAGCGTGTGTCGGTTGCATACTCGGAATGATGTTCAGTTTTTTGAACCGCGGAATATCATCCGGCGCAATGACCTGCGCGTGCTCGACCCGTAATCGTGCATTGTGTGCCTGTGAAGGATATTTTTTCAAGGCCTTTTCGAATTCATTCAATGCAATATTATTTGCCCTGTCTCCAATAGCGTGGATGCAAACCTGAAAACCTTTTGATAATGCAAGTTCGGTAATAAGACGGATCGAGTCGGGTGATGATGTAATCACACCGCGGCTTTCCGGTTCGTCACTGTACGGTTCGATCAGCGCAGCACCGCGTGACCCCAAAGCTCCGTCCAAATATAATTTTATGGAACGGACAGTGAGGAAATTTCCAACGTTGTCACGATACGGACCAGTCTGTAGCATCTCATCCAGGAAGCGGCCGCTGCCTCCAATTAGTGCATAGATCCGCACGGGCATTTGCTGACGATCAGCAAGTTCTTTGTAGATCAAAAAATCGTTTCTATCAATCCCCATGTCGTGTACGCCCGTAATGCCGTAACGAAGACATTCATTGAACGCCAATTTATAGAGAGCTATTTTTTCTTCTGTTGAATATTCCGGAACATTATTCGCGATCATCGCTACGGCGTTGTCAACAAATATTCCGGTCGGGTTTCCCGAGAGGTCATGGAAAATAATGCCGCCGTCAATCTTTATGCTTAGGTCGTTAGTCCGTTTGGCAATTTCCATCGCTTTGGAATTTACCCAGATCGCATGTCCATCAATGCGGTTGAGAATAACGGGATTGTTCGGCGATACCTTATCTAATACCGCCGACGTTGGGAATTGTTTTTGTCCCGTACCGGTACCCCAATCATTTTGATCCCAACCGCGTCCGCGGATCCATTCTCCCGGTTTTGCATTCTTCACTCGCTGCGCAACCATCTCTGCTATTTGCTGTTCCGAAGAAGTTCCGTAGAGATTCAGTTCCGACAGACTTTGGCCCAACCCCATCATGTGAGCATGCGCGTCGATCAGTCCGGGCACGATCGTGCGCCCTTTTGCATCGATAATATTTTGAGAAGTGTAATGATTTTGTATATCTTGTGTGGAACCAACGGAGACAATCCTGTTTCCCCGAACAGCCACCGCTTCGGCCTTCGTATTACCGGCATCAACCGTGTAGATGTTGGCGTTGATGATCACGAGATCGGCAGTTTGTTTGCGCGAAACAACGAGCATAAAAATTGCGCCGGAAATGACAACGGATAGAAATACGAGAAGAAGTTTTTTCATGGTTGGCTATGTTCCCCTTTGTCGAAAATTACAAAAGGGATATTGTAAAAGCCAATATCTTTTCATAGACTCGGGACACGTACAAACAAATATATTCTTAAGAATAGTGTTTTTTTCACAAATTATACTTATAGGGAATTCATGAAAGAATTTGATGAATTTGTCACCATTATGAGACGCCTCCGGAATGAATGCCCGTGGGACAAAGAACAGACGCACGAATCATTAAAGAAGCATTTTATTGAAGAAGCATACGAAGCTCTTGAAGCTATAGACAGGAAAAACTTCAATGACCTAAAAGGAGAACTTGGGGACGTTGCGCTGCAGGTGGTATTTCATGCTATCATCGCAGAAGAAGAGAAGAAATTCACCCTTGAGGAAGTGTTTACTGCAATCAATGAAAAATTGATTCGCCGTCATCCTCACATTTACGGTGACGCCGTGATCCATTCGGGAGCAGAACAAATTGCATTGTGGGATAAAATAAAGATGTCCGAGGGCCGCATGTCGGTGCTCGAGGGAATACCAAATCATTATCCGGCGCTGATGAAAGCCGAGAAAGTACAAAAAAAAGCTGCCAAGGTCGGATTCGAATGGGAAACGAAGGAAGATGTCTGGAAAAAGGTCGAAGAAGAACTTTCCGAACTGCATTCCGCCATTAAGTCCGGCGATGCAGAACATACACACCAGGAATTCGGTGATGTTTTGTTCTCCCTTGTTAATTACGCCCGATTCATAGGAGTGGACTCTGAAGAATCGCTGCACTCAACAGTGCAAAAATTCTACACCAGATTTCAATATATCGAGAAGAGATTACAGGAGCAGGGTAAGGATATTCACAAAACAAGTTTGGCAGAGATGGATGCATTGTGGAATGAGGCGAAAAAGAAATAGTAGTGACATCTGAAAAATAGATTGTCCATTGTCATCCAGTTTCTGGATTCTTTAGTCGCTTCGCTCCTTCAGAATGACTGTTGCTTTGTCATCCTGACATAGATGTGAGATTTTTCAGATGTCTCTAGTAGTTATTTCCCTTTGTCACTATCCCGCTCCCCGAACTTAGCATACGCATCAATAATATCCCTGACTAGCCGGTGACGAACGACATCGTTCCGGTTGAAATAGACAAAGTCGATCCCGTCGATCTTCATTAACACATCCTGTATCTGAACAAGGCCGGATGTAGCGCTGGCCGCCAGGTCAATCTGCGTTACGTCTCCTGTGATGATCGCTTTGGAATTATTACCAAGTCTTGTCAGGAACATCTTCATCTGCATTGCCGTAGCATTCTGCGCTTCATCGAGGATGACAAATGCATTGTGCAGCGTTCGTCCCCGCATATACGCAAGAGGCACGATCTCTATTATCCGCCGCTCCAGATACATTTTTAATTTTTCACTTGGAAGCATGTCGTCCAGTGCATCGTACAACGGACGAAGATACGGATCGATTTTTTGTGCCATATCACCGGGAAGGAAACCGAGCGATTCTCCTGCTTCCACAGCAGGACGTGCGAGGACGATCTTGCTTACTTCGTTGTTCTTCAGACTGGCAACCGCCATGGCAACGGCGAGATACGTTTTTCCCGTACCGGCAGGACCGATTGCAAAAACAATATCGTTGCGCTGCGCTTTGTCCAAATACTCACGTTGTGTCGGAGTTTTGGCTTTGATGATGGAATTTTTTGTGAAGAGTACGGCAACATCATTTTCTTTCAGCTTTGCCGCAGAAAATTTCATCGGGGTAATATCAACGACCAGGTCGAGAACGGTGTTCACATCGTTCGCTGTCAGCACTCCATTCTTGGAGAGAAGAAATTGAAGCTCATTAAATACCCTCTCGAGCTGCTGCAGTTCCACTTCCTCGCCGCGCAGCGTAATATTGCTCCCGCGTGCCGTGATGGTGGCATCAAAACGCTGTTCTATCAGATGTAAATGCGAGTCATTGTATCCCAGCAGGGATAATGCGTCTACGTCATTGATTGTAAGTTTCTTTTCGATATGCTTCTTCTCCCTTAATTCACCTGCATCAAAATTACAAATTCTTTTTCTTAAAAACAGTCCTTAAGCACTTTACAATTTGCTTTCCCATCTTTCAGCATCACTGACACAACATCAAACCGGCAATCAATTTCACCGATATTCTTCTCCAGCACGTAACCTTCCGCAGTTCGCCGTATCAGTTCCTGTTTCTTCGGAGTCACAGATTCTTCCGGTTCGCCAAATACAGTCGATTGACGGGATTTCACTTCAACAAAGACCAGCGTTTTCCCTTCTTTCGCTATAATGTCTATCTCGCCGTGGTGAAAGAAATAATTTTGTTCTAGTATCTCGTAACCATTCCGCTTCAAATAATCCGCTGCCGCCGCCTCACCGGCTTTTCCTTTGCTTCTTTGAGAATGTACTTCTCTAACGTTCATTGTTCTTCCAATTGATCTACATGGAACGAACGGCGATGAATCGGCGAATAACCGTGCTTCCGGATCGCTGCGATATGCTCCTTGGTTCCATACCCTTTATGTTTCGCAAAACCATACTCCGGATATTGTTCATGCATCTCTTTCATCAGTGAATCGCGGGTAACCTTTGCTATGATTGAAGCGGCGGCGATAGAATGTGAAAGCGCATCACCTTTGATGATATTTTCAACTGGATATTGCTCATGCCGAAAGAAATTTCCGTCAACAAGCAATTGCTGCGGCCGTATCTTCAAAAGTTCCAGCGCTTTGTTCATGGCAAGAAAAGATGCCTGCAGAATGTTGATCCTGTCGATCACTTCATGACTGACAATGCCAATCCCGACGGCCATTGCCTGTTCGTGGATATGGTGGAACAAAAACTCCCGTTTCTTCTCGGTCAATTTTTTGGAGTCGTTAACTCCCTCAATTAAAACGCCTGATTGAAAGATCACCGCTGAAGCTACAACAGGACCGGCAAGCGGACCTCTTCCCGCTTCATCAACACCTGCGATGTACAAAATTCCTTTGCCCCAATATTTTTGTTCGTATTCTAACAAATATTAACCTCTGCCAAATTTTTAGCAACCATTTTTATAACTACAAAATATTCTTCTTACACTGAACGGCATACTGCATTACATTCTGTCTCACTTAATACAAATCACCTGGTCATCCTAAATAAATTGCTGCAAGACCTACAAGCATATCCCACTTTAATATCTTTGAAAGCAGATTCAAATTCTTCACGGACTGATTGTTCCACAACGAATAGATCACGTAGACCAAAACGAGATTCACTCCTGCATTTACCAGTATAAAATACTTCATGCTATACATTCCGGTAATGAACGGTACGATCGTTGACGCGATGACAAACAGCAGGAACATTGTCGCAATGATAGCGGCATTCTTCATCCCATATACCACAGGAAGCGTCGAAGCTCCATTCTTCGCATCCCCTTCAACATCTTCCATATCTTTGATGACTTCACGTCCGACATTGATCAGGAAAGCGAACAGCGCCGGAATGACCATTTGACGCATATTGCCGACTGCAGCACCTCCGAAAATAAAAGCAAGACCGGTCAGCGCACCGACAAGCATATTGCCCAATAAAGGCGTTCCTTTAAATACTTTACTATACATCACGATCATCGGAACGGAGATAAATGCAATAATGAATGCCGGCCGTGTCGTATACGCTGTCATGATCAAGCCAAATCCGGTCAATCCGCCATAGAACATTAACGCATCATATTTTGCCACTGCACCGGTCGGTAATGGACGGTCCGGTTTATTAATGCGGTCTATCTCAATATCAAAAATATCGTTGATCACCATTCCGCCGCTTCCGATACACGCACCGCCGAGTGAGGCGAAGACCATAAAGAGAATCTGTTCGTGTGTGCCGCCGGCAAGCAGACACGCCACAAAAATCGATAGTGTGGTGATAATGAAATTAACCGGACGGATGAGAGTGATAAAAGGTTTCATTAGAACTCGTTTATTATTCCTACGTGAATTTTTCCGTTACTGAAACTGTCCCCCTGGCCGAGTGCATAGCTGATGTTTAATATTCCTAAACCTGTTTCGACCCGTGCTCCAAAACCAAAACCATACAGACTTTTTTCCTGTCGTGTGATTCCTTTGAAGGGATCTGCAGGGCGCGAAAAATATCCGGCGTCTATGAATCCGAACAGCGACGATGCACGTCCCGTAAGGAAACGATATTCGGAATTAATGTACACAATTTGTGATGCAAAAAATTGATTTTCGCGGTATCCACGCATTGTCGTTGCGCCACCGAATTGGAAAAGATCGCTCAATTCCAGTTGAGATGAAGAGATCTGTTTACCGTGTACGCCGAACATAATTACCTGACGGCTGAAAGTGGAAACAAAAGCCGCCGCATCAACGGAGTATTTTTGTATCGAAAAATTCTTCCCTGTCGACAAGTTCAGAAATTGTTTCGGACCGGTGATCTTCTTCGTTCCTTGTTGAATGGTTGCAGCATAGCTGATCCCGCCGGTGGGATTCCGCACGTTATCCCTGGTATCATACAGAATTTCGCCGCCGAAGAACAAAGCGTTGCTTTCAAAGACTGTAAATTGCGATAAATCTGCAGACGGATAGACCGACTCCGACAAAATATTTCCTGCCACGGTCAATTCTTCCGAAAAAGCAAAATCGCCGCGCAGTTCTATTTTTGTTTTTACATACGAGGAATCCTGTTTGCGCTGAAAAAATGTTCCGCCAATTCCTAACGGAAATCCAAACAGCCATGGTTCACGGTATTGAAGTTCGAGTTCCTGCGTTACTGATGTTTCGCGCTGCCATTTTATTAATGCTTTTCGGCCGGTGCCGAAAAGATTCCTCAGTGCAACAAAGACGTTACCTGTAAAATAACCGCTTACGCTCGGAACTGTTGAAGGAACATATCCGACAATGCCATCGAAGGTGTTCGTATTCCCTTCTGTCACCGGAATTGACAAACCGCCGCGCAGTGAATCACCCTTCAGTCCAGGCAGTATATACAATTGTGGATCGCCGACTGATACAAACAATTGCAGCCGTTCAAGCCTACGGCGAATTTTTTCTAATTTGTCCTGGTTGAACAACTCACCTTTTCCCACCCTTGCTTCTCGAACAACGACAGCGGCCGAAGTCGATGTATTCCCTTCTACACGGATCTCATCGAGGTATACTTTCGGACCTTCTTCGACATTCAGTTGCACGATCAGTTTTGAATGGTCAGCCGGATCGGTATGGATGCTGTCAGCGGATATTTTTGCGAAAGGAAATCCTTGCTGTGAATAGAATGTAAGCACCGACCGGATATCTGACTCCAGTAATGGCGAATTCAACGGCACTCCGGATGCTGTTTCGATCAATGCTAAAAGTTCGCGTGATGTAAATGCTTTATTCCCACTAACAATCACTTCGGAAACGAGCGTGCGTTCTTTTTCGTTTAGAAAAATCGCCACCTGTGCGTTCGATGAATCAACCGAATATTCAATACGAACAGAGTCTATCGAAAATGAATAATATCCTTCAGCACTGTAGATATCCTGCAGTATTATTTTGGACCGTTCGATGGAATTTAACGGGGCGCCGGATTTAGACGGGATCTTATCCAATATATCCCGTTGAGAGAAGAAAGAATTCCCGAATATCTCTACCGATGAAATAGTGGTTTGCGCTGTTGCCATGCCGGATAATAAAAAAAGCCATCCACACAGCATGAACGGCTTTGATTTCCATATGGAAGATTTTAAGTTCATCGGTTGTTCCGCAAACGACGGAACATTATTGTTGATTGGTTTTTAATCGCTGCAGCATGTCCCAGATCGGCGTCAGCAGCCGATAGTCGCCAAATCCGGATTCATCAACAAAGATCACGCTGCGGTTATAATCATAATACGACCATATCTCATACGGTTTAGCATCAATATCAAAAGGATGGCGTTCAACATTATTCGGCGAACCAAAAAGAATAAAGACCATTCCCATGTCGGTTTTCCATCCTGCCTGATAGTGCGAAAAATTTTTGTTCGCATACTCAACACGGCTGTAATACTCTTCCATGTATTCATTACGCTTTGTTGCCGGGTCAGGATCACGTTTGGCCCAAAAATCGTCAAAGAGTTTTCTTTTCGATTCATCAGTATCCGCTTCTTCGATCTTTTCATATTCATCCTCTTTTGCGATATACCGCATTTGCTTGATCGCAAGATCGAGATCGGAAATACTGATCGGCATATTACCCCAGCGCACAAAAAAAGATCGTTGTTTGATGGCCGGTATTTCATCGGCAGCGTCCAGTACAGAACGAACCTCAACATTCAATTGATAGGCGCCGGTAGCATATTTTGCACTGTCAAAGCGTGTTATGATCTGACTTCGATTGCCGCGCGACCGGTAGTTCTGAAATTTATTCAGAAGTTCACGCCCTTTCATATCGTTGATCGTAAAGTGCATTTCCAGCGAATCGGATAACCTCGATGAATAGATCTCGAAAAAAATCGAGAATGAATTGTTATTCTCGCCGATGTTTCCTGAAATATTAGGAGCGATGGAACGCCGCTCTCCGTCATTGCTGATTTTGTTCACCAGCATTACATCGCTTACCGAAATTGCTTTAGTGGAATAATTTCCAACGATGATCTTTTTAATGACATGGAAGGCTTTTTTGGACTCGTTGTCACGCACCTGCGAACGGAGCGTATAGATTCCCGGAGTGATAGTCACCGACCGCTGCGTTAAACTGAACGCTCTTTTGGATTCTGTATAATCGAACAATGGAACATTCACATCTTCCGTCCAGACTTTTTCCATGACGGAGGTGTTTTCTTCGTTCATGAAATTCAGCGTCACTTCATACCTGGCGGTAAACCTGTCGTTCTTTTTAACGAACTGAATTGCATCGTACGGCACCTGAATATATACATCCACACGTGACGAGACGGAATCACCCGACGAAAAACTCAGTGCATCAACAAAATATTCCGGCAGATCGAATGTCGTAACCGGCTTTCGCGCTTCTACCTGAGCGAAAATGAATGATGTACTAACGATGAAAAAGAGAAAAATTTTCATACTCACGATTTTTCGATTATTGCGCCGTACAGATCATATTCGGTTGCATCGGTGATCGTAATATCCACAAAGTCGCCGACGCGAACCTTTGCATTTTTCGGAATAAACACTTCGTTGTCTACTTCAGGTGCATCCCATTCCGTTCTGCCGACAAAATTCCCCTCTTCAATCCGCTCGATCACAGCACGCGTCTTTTTTCCGATTCGGGATTCATTCTTCTCCAACGAGATAGCACGCTGAACCTCCATCACATATTCTTTTCTGCGTTCTTTCTCCTCTTCCGGAATCGGATCGCCGAGCCCGAATGCTGTTGTATCATCTTCCAGTGAATAGGCAAACACTCCAAGCCGGTCGAACTTCACATCCTTGATGAACTGAACAAGTTCCTCAACATCCGCTTCCGTTTCATTCGGATAACCGACGATAAGCGTTGTGCGCAGTGCAATGTCGGGCACAGCCGTTCTGATCGATGCGATCAAATTCTCTGTTGAATGCCGGGTAATGCCGCGCCGCATGGATTTCAGCACATTATCTGCCGCATGCTGGATCGGCATATCAATGTAACGACACAGTTTCGGATTGTCACTAAACGATTGTAAAACATCCATCGGAAATTTTGCCGGGAACGCGTACATCAGCCTGATCCATTCCAGTTCTTTAACAGATGAGAGCGACGTTAAGAGCGATGCAAGTTTCCGCTCTCCGTAGATATCAAGTCCATAATACGTCGTATCCTGACCGATGACGATGAGTTCCTTCACGCCCTTTTCCACCAAGCGCATTGTCTCATCCATCACCTGTTCAACCGGTTTCGTTTTATGTTTTCCCCGCATAAGCGGGATTGCACAGAACGAACAGGGATTGTCGCATCCTTCGGATATTTTGATATAGGAAAAATATTTTGGGGTGGAGACGGCCCGTTCCCCCAGCAATTCATATTTATATTTTCCGCCAAGTGTTTCAAGGATGTTCGGTAGCTCGTTTGTTCCGAAAAAATTATCGATCTCCGGAATTTCCTTTTGCAGATCGTTCTTATACCGCTCAACAAGGCAGCCCATTACGAATACTTTGCTCAATTGCCCCGATGTTTTGCGTTCAACCGCCGAGAGGATCGTATCGACTGATTGGCGTTTTGCCGCATCGATAAATCCGCATGTGTTTATAATGGCAATATCGGCATCTTCAATTGTTTCCGTCAGCGAAAACTCATTGTGCAGCAGCTGGCTGTACAGCGCTTCGGAATCGACGGTGTTTTTTGCACAGCCGAGCGTGATGATATTTATTTTTTGCTGTTTGGTGTTCATTATGAAAGAACGACAAAATCTATATAAAGGTACAGAATCGGCGAAACATAGATCAAACTATCAAACCGGTCGAACACTCCGCCGTGCCCGGGTATCAGGCCGGAAGAATCTTTCACACCGGCATCACGCTTCAGCAGCGATTCTATCAGATCACCGATCTGTCCGAATACGCCGATGATGACGCCGATGATAACCGCCTGATGCAATTTTAAATACGGCAAAAAATAAATTTGAAAAACGATCATCGTCACCACCGCACCAAAAAATCCCCACACTGCCCCTTCCCAGCTTTTGTTAGGACTGACGCGCGGGAATAGTTTGTGTTTTCCCATGGTAAGTCCGCCGAAATATGCAGCCGTATCACACAGCCAGATAGAAGCAAAGATTGCAATGATCGTCAATCCTCCCCAAGCATATGTTGCAGCATGCAATGTTGTATCCGTCAGTGCCGATGACGATGGAAAATACTGCACGGCAAGATGATATGGAAATTCAGCCCCGAACAGTTCACGGATTCCCGTCAGCGAAGCAAGAAAAACTCCTACATACATCACACCGAAGATCGTAGAGCCTGCATTCAAGAATGCCGAACCTTTATTCCGGAATAATTCGACCAGCATAACGATCGTCAGGAACAGGAACAAGGCTGTCAGGAACAGCTGCAGTTTCATTAGCAGTGAAATTCCACCGCTGCCGATGAAGAACGGCACAATGAAATTTTGAATCTGTTCGTGAAAAAATGAGAGGTGCATAGCCGCAAGACCGGCAACTCCCACCGCTGTTTGGGGATTTGATCCTTTTGCTTTTGCCATCGTAAAGAATTCAAGCAATGCCAGAATTCCGATCGCAAGGACGAACAGAACGAACAACAGTCCCCCCCGATAACTGGCGTAAAGGATAAATGGTATAGCCACAGCTGCCACTGCGGCCCTGGGCGCAAGATTTGAGAATTTATTAGCCATTGTGTGTGGTAAAATCCGTGAGGTCCAATGATGTAAGTAATGATAGTGCGTTTTCTTTTTGATCATTCCTGACGAATAACGACGATATCTCATCAGGATTTTCGACGGGATCATGATAGAACCATACAGCATCGATCCCGTTCATGTGAAGATTCTTTCCAACCAGGTCCATTTCAAAAATAGTGGAAGTCGAAAGTAATTGATGGTACCCTTCCATTGTTCTCGGTTGGGATGCACCGTTCGGTGTCTCGCTATCAGATTGTATATTCATTGAGTTGTTGTTTGTTCTGCACATGCTCGGTCGCTTTAATGTACTGAACCATGACGAGAGAAAAAATAATGACGAACACTATCCCTGTTCCGAGCACCACGAAAACAGACGGTTCACCCTGCTCTCCCATGAACATAGAGGGAGTAGTCGAATCGGATTCACCAAAGAAATAAACGCCGATCGTTGCCGACGCATTGTTCATAAGATGAGCCACAATAGGCAGGATCAATGACTGCGAACGGTATTGGAGGAAACTGAAATAGATCCCAAGCGCAACAAGCGGCACCAGCCAAAAGGGATTCATGTGATACAATCCGAAGATCGTACCGGCAAGGATAAATCCTTTTGTATTTCCGTAAGCGATGGAGAGATTTTTTTGGATCAGTCCCCGGAACATCAATTCTTCGCAGAGCGACGGCGTTATGGCAACAACGACGACAACGAAAAGCATCTCCGGAACGGACCGGGCAACGATCAAAATTCTAAAAGCCTCTTCAATCGCTTTCTTGAATGCCTCAATATACGGTACTACTTCAGGCGGAAGCGGGATTTTACTTTGAAAGAACAGGTACATTTCACCTATCTGCATCAGCGCAATCATACCAACGATGGCAAGAAACGATTCACTGAACGATGGAATTCTCCAACGGAAGACACCGGATATTTTCCCATGCTGTCTTTTCGCAAGTAGCACCGTCGGGACAAGTAGGAACAGTATCTGTGAGATCATCGTTGCAAGACGCGCAAGAGTAACATTGTCATCCGTCACTCGTCCGCCGATAATCAGCAGCGTGATTCCTCCGCCGACAACCTGGTAGAGAAGAAACAATCCGATCAGCGCAGCAACGGCAAACCAGGCAGGTTTGTATTTCGTCTGCTCCGGTTGGATTATTACTTGCTCAATGTTGATGATCGGTTCACTCATTGTACTTTTGCTTTCAATGCACCGTTGATACCGGAATATTCTTTTAACTCGGCGTCGATGGAACCGATAATGACCTTGGTATTCACCTTTACGGGAATTTTCCGTTCATCGTCGGAAAGCCAGATCAAGATCCGTCCTTCGCTTTTGAACAATCCACCCTCCCTTACCATCGGTTCAACAATGATGCAATTGAACGTCCCTGCATCCACCGTGATCTTTTGTTTCCCGAGATATTTGATATCAAGAGGATTCGTTTTCCCTTTGAAAAAATTCCGGAGATTCACGCGCTGTCCGACCTTGAACCCGGAATAATCGATCGTCCGTGCATAATAAAATGCGGACATGATATCGTGAACGTAGGCGGGAATATCAAAATCTCCCTCATCGGTCTTTGCTTTATGGTTCTTCTGATCGAAGAGCGCAGTATAATCTCTTTTGAATTTTCCCTCTTTAATGTGCTGTTCAAATTTCCATGGGAATATTCCGGCGGAATCAAGATATGTTTCGTACCGGTCACGCACTTCAAAAAAAAAATCGAATGTCGGCGTAGACCGCACGTTAAACTGCACCTTGTATGCACTGTTCCCAAGAACCGTATCAAACTGTGGAATGGTCATCTCGGCATAACCCGCCGTGATAATCCCATAGTTCACATCAAACAAAAGTTTCTCGCCGACCGCGAAGGCTTTCTGGTTCTCCGCTTTTTGCGAAAGTGCAACCGCCACAAATATTAATGACAGTATGATTCCATTCTTCAACCGACGAACTGCACCCAGCACTTGTTTTCGTATCATGTTATTTTTTCTCATCCAATAATTCTTTTATTCCGGAAATCACCTGGTCAACAGTGATCTGATTCATACAAACATTCGACCTGCACGGTCCCCCTTTGCATAATTCGCACCGTGTTTTATCCGCTGCAAAAACTCTCTTCTTTTCCGTGTATGGTCCCCATCGTTTGGGGCTGCACTGAATGATCGGCGGATAAAATGCCACAACAGGAGTCCCGACCATCGATGCTATGTGAAGCGGTCCCGTCGAATTCGACACGAACGCGGCAGCATTCAAAAACAATGCGCCAAGTTCCTGTAATGAGAACCTTCCGGCATAATTCACCGGGGTAGTCTTCATTTTCGCTGCAAGATCAGTAACAAGCGCCACATCATTTTCTCCACCGGTCAGTACGACCCGCACACGATGCTCTTCTTGCAGTTTGTCCCCAAGTTGAGCGAACCGTTCAATGCTCCAATCCCGTGCCGATCCGCCGCTTCCCGCGTGCAGCACAACAAATCGGGAAATGCCATCGCTGATGAGAATATCATCTATCCGTTTTTTCACACCGTCTGGAATTGAAAACTCAAAATGCGGATCCGATTCTGTTTCAATGCCGATCGTCGTCAGGAGATTCAGATTATAATCAACCTCGTGCCGTTTTGCATCTTTGCGGTGTTCGTAGATCCTCTTATTAAAGAGGAACGAATACCATCGATATCCCGTTCCCACGCGCAGCGGAATTCCGGCTATGTATGCGATCAGCGCAAGGTTGAAACGCGGATATGGCAATATGGCTATATCAAAATGTTTTTTCTTTAATAACGATGCAAATGAACTGATACTTTGCTGCTCATCCCACAGGATCACTTCACTTACGCAGGAATGGTGTTCGACAAGTTCTTTCGTATATGGACGGACGAGAACGGAGATCGCAGCATTCGGATATTTTTTTTTGAGCAGCGGAAGCATCGGAAGAGAAAGAACAACGTCGCCTATGCGGTCCGTCCGCACCAAAAGAATTTTGTTAACCGAAACGCTGTCTTTTTGCATCAGAGAGGTTCATCCAAAATGTCAAAACGTTCCCAGCCTTGAAAATCGTAATGCCACCATTCGCTTTTTATCGGCTTAAAACCGTGACGCATCATCACATCTTTTAGGAATGCACGGTTCTTCAGTGCCATAGCGAAAAGATTATTGTATTCGTGCGATGCTTTTTCGGTAAAATCATCATACCCGGTCGGCATTTCTATTTCATTCCCGAGCGAATCGACAATCGTAAGATCGACTGCGGCGCCGCGGTTGTGTTTCGATCCTTTTTTTGGATTTGCAACAAAATCTTCGTTTGGTACAATTTCCCATAATTTCCATTGTATGGACAGCGGACGGTATCCGTCATAGATTTTCAGACCGCAATGCAATTCTTTCAACTCGTGTTGGACCGAAGCAAGGCTTTCCGCCGCTGCTCTTCGCAATTTTGCCTTTGCTGCGGGATAAAGAACTCTTTTCGTAAAATTATTCTCCGTAGCATACCGGATATCAAGAACAAATGTCGAATCAATGGTGAGCAGGTCGACGATCTCATTTTGATGATCAATGATGCGTGATGTTGTACTGCAATTGAGGGAAAGAAATGCAACCGCTGCGACGAATGAAATTTTCATAGAGTCAGGAGACAAATACTTTGGCTACATCAAGGATCAGGGAAGGCTTATTCCATAACGCTGCACGGAATATTCCGCCGAGAGAACGTTTCTCTTCAGGTATCTGAAGCGCGCTGTTACAAATGTCGTTCAGCGTTTCGTCGTGAAAACCGGAAATGGCTTCTTTGATATTATAAAAAATTTCATGGCGCCAGCCGAGGCGTTTTTGCCACTGCCTGGCATATTCCTGCAGATGCATTAAATCGCCTCTTTGAACCGTTTCTGCAGCTACCTGTCCGCCGATCATTCCGCCGATCATTCCGGAGATGATTCCGCCTCCTGAAACGGGATTAACCTGATGCGCCGCATCACCCACAAGAATAACATTACCCTTCACGATCTCAGAATTTGTCTTTGCACACGGAACGCCCCCCGCAATATGCGTCAGCATAGCAGCATGAGGATATTTTTTATCAACAAACTCCTGCAGAAACCGTATTGCCGATTTTTTCTTCGCTGCTTCCACGGAAAGTCCGATACCGACATTCGCTGTACCGTTCCCTTTCGGAAATACCCAAAGATAGCCTCCCGGCGAAACGTTATCACCAAAATAAAATTCGAGAATATCCTCGTCCATGTGAATTCCCGAAAGGGTCATCTGCGCACAACTTTCCATATCCTTGATGTGGCACGTTGTGTCGATACCGGCCCACTTGCCGACTCGGGATTCCACACCGTCCGCTGCGATAATTACCTTTGCACGGATTTCCGTTTGTTTATCTTTAATCAACGTCTTCACACCGACGATCTTTCCGTCCTCCCGAAGCAGATCATATACATAAGCCTTCGTGATTACTTCGGCCCCTTCATTCGCTGCCAGCTTTGCCAGTTCATAATCGAAGATCCTTCGTTCAAGAACATAACCGCTGCCGTCAAGTTTCGGAACAACGCTTTTTCCATTCGGCGCGACGAGGCGAAATTTTGTGACTGTCGACGCGATCCATTTTGGATCCGGTTTGATAAACTGAACAACACCTTCGTGACTTACTGCTTCACCGCAACGGACCGGATAACCAACATCACGGTCTTTTTCCAGCATCAAAACTTTTGCGCCGCCGGATGCAGCATACCGTGCGGCAGTCGAACCGGCCGGACCTGCACCAACAACAATAATGTCGTAATCAAATTTCATATTTAATATGCAGTCGGTTCATTTATCATTTGCGGCATGTGTGTCGGAAGATGACCGACCCCTTCGCGATGGAATTCAATTACTTCCCACGGACAGGCCCATACACATTTACGGCAATTCGTACACCGGTCTTCGATGATCGCAATTTTCGATTCCATCAATTCAATTGCATCTTCCGGACAAACGCCAACGCAGCATCCGCAGAAGTCGCATTTTCCCGGAACGATATGGATCATCAAATGCGGTAAAGGCATTATTGGATTCCTAATAATTCTACTTCAAAGATCAACGTTGCATTCGGAGGAATAATTCCTCCGGCACCTTGTCTTCCATATCCAAGTTCAGGGGGAATTGTGAATCTGCTTTTCCCACCGAGTTTCATTGTTTCTACTCCATCATCCCACCCCTGAATCACTTGACCGACACCGAATTGATATTTAAACGGTTGACCGCGATCCACCGAACTGTCGAATTTCGTGCTATCGGTGAGCCAACCTGTATAATGAACAGTCACAACCTGTCCTTGTTTTGGCGACGCACCTTTTCCTTCAGTAATAACTTCTACATTTACGCCTGATTTTGTCATAAAATTTTTTCTTCCGCAGGATGTTATAAGAAATGAGAGTAAAAGAGAAAAAAATATCAGTTTTTTTAACATAAGATTTCCAAATTTTATTCAAAATACGGAAAAGAAGACCGACTTCCAAAAAATATTCCTGAGAGTAACATTACAAACATGAGAAACAACGAAAATAATACAGGTACAAAAAAAAACTCCATTCAGCGAACTGAATGGAGTAAAAAAACTTCAGCAAATTCAAATATTACTTTTTGCCAAGAATAGCATCTTTTGCTGCTTTTGCTACTTTAAATTTCACAACTTTCTTAGCAGGAATCTGAATCGTTTCGCCAGTGGCAGGATTGCGGCCAATGCGTGCTTTGCGATCAACAAGAACTAATTTTCCGATACCGGGAATTGTAAATTGATTTGGTGCTTCTTTATATGCTAATGTTGATAATTCTTCAAAAAATTCTGTTACTGCTTTCTTCTTCATTCCAAACTTATCTGCAAAATGGCTTGCTATTTGCGATTTCGACATTGCCTTACCCATATGAACTCCTTTATTTAGTGAATTGGAAATTTTATTTAGTGTATCCCTATAACCAACTGGTGTAAATATATAGTTTTCATTGCGGAGTGTCAATACTCTGTTGAAAAAATCTTATTCTATTGGGTTTTTTAGGGTAGTGTCAAAAATCGCGCCATATCATTGAACATTTTAGAAGCATCAAAAAATGGCTAATTTTTTGAAAATTAAGGGATTTTTTGGAGTGGTATTAATAAACTATTGATAAGCCGTTAAAATATAGCGCAAAAAAAATATTTTAAATAATGACGCCAAAAAGAACATTTTTTCAATTTACAGCAAAAACGCTATGACTGTTACTGATAATGCAGAAAGAACAACAATCCATATCAACGAAGGATGCGGCGTAATTTGTTGTGCAATTTTTTTCCTGAATATTGTTGTTGTAATTGCAACTTCCAATGCAATAAGCATTTTAATTCCTATTTTCATGTGATTTACATTAGGAAGTAAAAGAAAAAACAGAGCAAATCCGGTAAGCAGTTGCGTATGTGCGGCAGACATGAGTATTAGTGAAATCTTTTTTCGGGTTTCGTCGGCTATATTTTTTTTCACCGACAAGTACAAAGCAAGTGAGATGATCGTTAACATTCCGAGGAAATGAAACATAAAGAGAATTGTGTGTAGCATTTTGAACCTTTCTAAATGATGTATTGATTACAAGTGAATTTAACGATAATTTGTTCATAAACTAAAACAAAACTTATGTTTGAACAAGAACTTGAAAATATTCAGAAAATAACCGTCAATAACACGATCGGGAATACATCCTCCATCGCATTAAAGACTGTCTTAGAATCGAACATACCCGCGAATATAAAAAAATATTTCCGCGGCGAAGTGGAATGGCTGCTTTATAAGGAAAAATTGACGGAACACCATTCGTCAAAATTCAATTATCAGCAGGAAGATGTGCGGCTTCTGCGGGAACAAATGGATATTATGCTTGTGTATCACTACACATTCTCTCGGGAAGATTTTCTGAAAACGCTTGATACATGTGCACATTTTCTTTTCAACTATCTTTGCAGGCCGCAATGGACACTGGAGAGCTATTTATTTGAAGAAAAAAATTCGCTGAGTCTTAAGGAACTTGCAATGAAATTCCGTTTTTGCAGCGATTACCCGTATTATTGGACCGTTCTGGAAAAATATCTTGTCGGTAAGAATAAAAATGAGATTGAAAGAGATGAAGCAGCCCGCTTATTAAGAAGAATTGATGCTGAAATAATCAACACTCACTCCGCCGAAGATATGGCAAAGATGACGGTTCCTTTCTTCGAGTTTATCGGATTTGTGCATCAAAATGCACAGAATGGCGGACGCGGTGACTTACCTACACGTGCGCTGATCTACTTTTTTGAAGATAAAAAGATCAACACCGTTTCTCAGCATATGTTAAAATTGCGTGAACAGGGAAAACAATCATTACTGTATGATGAATTAATTGAAGCATTGAAAGATTCATTTACTCAAAAAAGTTTTTCCATCGCCGAAGAGGTCGCACAGGTCCGTCAGCCTCAAAAAAAGAATTTTACTGTGCTCCCAATTTCGGACAAGGATAAATATTCCATCATAAAATCCTTGTTTGGTGACGATGAAACGAAGTATATTGTAATGATGGAGAAAGTTCTTTCTTCGGCATCATGGGATGATGCAGGGCTATCACTCGACCATTATTTTACAATGAATGATGTCGACCCGTTTTCCCGCGATGCGATCGTGCTGACAAACGCACTTCAATCATATTTCAATAATAGAGAATCACTATAAGGGGACGAAAGACCGGCACACCAACCGGCTTTCTGCGAAGTATTTATGTTCATAGACTCGGCAAAGATTTATGTTAAATCAGGAAAAGGCGGCAACGGAATCATCCATTGGCGCCGCGAAAAATTCATTCCAAAAGGTGGACCGGATGGCGGCAACGGCGGTGTCGGCGGTGATGTGATCTTCCGTGCCGACAAACAAATCAATACGCTGCTCGATTTCCGGTATCACAAAAAATTCATCGCGAAGAACGGAAATCCCGGCGAAGGTTCAAACAAAGAAGGACGATCCGCAGAACCTATCTATATTAAAATTCCGGTAGGGACGTTAATCCGTAACGCAGAAACCGGCGAACTTGTTGCCGATATCACCGAAGACGGTGAGGAACTTGTTATAGCAAAAGGCGGACGCGGCGGTAAAGGAAACTGGCTGTTCCGCTCCCCCACCAATCAGGCTCCGCGAGTCTGTACTCCCGGCGATCCGGGTGAAGAATTTCATTTGGAACTGGAGATGAAACTTCTTGCCGATATCGGACTTGTCGGATTCCCGAATGCCGGGAAGTCCACGCTTATTTCCACGATCTCCGCTGCACGGCCGAAGATCGCCGATTATCCTTTTACGACACTGATACCCAATCTGGGTATGGTCTATTTTCAAGAAGGTAAAAGTTTCGTCGTGGCGGATATTCCCGGCTTGATCGAAGGAGCTCACGAAGGAAAAGGTTTGGGAATTCAATTTCTGAAGCATATTGAACGGACCAAGGCTCTACTCTATCTGATCGATTGCACAAGTGAAGATATCAAGCACGATTATAAAGTGCTCGCCAACGAACTGAAAGCATTCAACAAAGATCTCCCCAAGAAAAAAAGTATTGTTGCCATCACCAAACTGGACATTGCTGATGAGGATAAACGGAAAGAAATAAAAAAACTGAAATTTCCGCGAGGTGTCGTGGTTCAGTATATTTCCGCCGCAACCAGTGAAGGAATTTCGGATCTCGTTGAAGCAATGTGGAAATTAGTCTCCAAAGGAAAATGAAGCAAAGCCGTAAATCCGAACATACTTCAACAGAACCTGCCAACGCGGAAAAAGAGTTTGAGAATACGCTCCGTCCGTCGGCGTTCGATGATTTTTCCGGACAGCAGAAGATCGTCGATAATCTGAAGATCTTCATCGCCGCCGCCAAAAAAAGGGGCGAGTCGCTCGACCATGTGCTGCTCACCGGTCCTCCTGGATTGGGAAAGACAACCCTCTCATTTATTATCGCAAACGAAATGGGAACGGATATTAAGATCACATCCGGTCCTGTGCTCGACAAACCGGCCGATCTTGCCGGCATCCTTACGAACCTCAGCGAAGGGGACGTTCTCTTCATCGATGAAATTCACCGGGTGAATGCCGTTGTGGAGGAATATCTCTATTCCGCAATGGAAGATTTCCGGCTGGATATCATGATCGATTCGGGACCAAGCGCGCGTAGCATTCAACTTTCGCTTCCGCGGTTCACGCTGGTGGGCGCTACAACTCGTTCCGGACTGCTCACGGCTCCCCTTCGCGCCCGTTTCGGCATCACCAACCGGTTGGATTACTACACGCCGGAAGTTCTTTTCACCATTATTGTCCGTTCTGCAGTAATTCTCGGAATTGAAATTGACAAAGACGGTGCAATGGAAATTGCCAAACGTTCGCGCGGCACACCACGTATCTCCAATCGTTTGCTGAAACGCTGCCGCGATTTTGCCGAAGCCGACGTAAAACTTTCGCATCACAACGGGATCATCACCAAAGATGTCGCACAGTATGCTTTACGGGCACTTGAGGTAGATGAACACGGTCTGGATGATATGGACAAACGTCTGCTCCGCACGATCATTGAAAAATATAAAGGCGGTCCGGTCGGCATCTCAACGCTTGCCGTAGCGGTCGGAGAAGAAGCAGGAACGATCGAAGAGGTTTATGAACCGTATCTGATCCTGGAAGGATTTCTTCAGCGTACACCGCGCGGCAGAGAAGCTACCGAATTGGCCTACAAACACTTTGGGAAACAAACGAACTCTCCGAAACAAGACTCTCTTTTTTGATGCAAAAACTTCCGCGCTCGTTCTACACCCGTAAGACAAGTACCGTCGCCAAAAACCTTCTCGGAAAGATTCTTGTCCGTAGGATCGGAAGAAATATTCTTACCGGAAAAATCGTTGAAACTGAAGCGTATCTCTTTAATGACACCGCATCGCATTCCTTTCGGGGAATGACAGAACGAAATAAGGTAATGTTTGGCAAAGGTGGATTTCTTTACGTTTACTTCACGTACGGCATGCATTATTGCGCCAATGTCGTTACGTTTAAGGAAGGAATTGGTGAAGCCGTATTGATCCGCGCTGTAGAACCGAAAAATGGAATGAAGGTGATGCTGAAAAACCGTGGCCTGATAAATGAACGGAACCATCTCAAAACAACAAACGGTCCGGCAAAATTGGCTCAGGCATTCGGTTTAACGAAAAAACAATCCGGAACAGATCTGACAGGAAGTGTCATCTTTATTACAAACGGCGATACCGTTCCAAGATCTAAGATTGTTACAACAACACGGATAGGGATCAGCACAGCAAAAGAGAAGAAACTGCGGTATTACATTAAAGATAATGCGTGGGTTTCTAAAAAGTGAATGACGAGGTCATACCCATCGTTATTTCGTGAAAGTCACTCCCGCCGAAATATTTGTTGTACCGATACGTGAAACCGACCGTATGCTGCGGGAAAAATCCGAAATAACTGAGCCAGGGTGATTTTGCCCAGGCGCCGACACCAATTGTATAACCATCATTCGGAAAATCGGTGAGAACGCCCACGCTAACGTGGAATCCGGAAAGCCATAACTTTCTTCTGTCAATAAATGCAAAATTGAAATCCTTTTTTACCTCGGCGCGATAGATATCTCTGACACGTGATGAAAAAATGTGAGAATAACTTACTCCCGCTCTCCAGTCCGAAAATATACCTGTCTCTTTTTTTTCTCCGATTCCAATTCCGCTCTCAAAATTCAAAGAACCGTAATTGGTCCCATTTTTTGTTACAAAACCGACACTGGGAGGTGCAATACTAATCACTGTACCGGCAAGTGCTAATGGTACGATAATTCCCGTCATTGCCGTTAAAGCAATTTTCTCTTCCGTTGTCGAATCATCCGTGCGGGTTGAATCCTGCGCATCTAACCGGAGGATAAAACAACTCAACAGTAAAATCACGACAAGATATTTTTTCATTTCACAAAATTGATCGTTCCAAAATGTTCGGGCCGGTGAAAGCACTTCTCACCGTAACCTGTAGCCGACCACGCCAGCAATTCATCCCCGTGATACTTACCGGATGCGCGATAAAAGTTTGCGTGCCATATTTCGTCAGTTTTCTTTTCCTGGCCGAAACAATTCCACGGTAGTTCGGCTATAGAGGTCCAGATCCGCAATTCATGGTCGATCATCGAACGGCAACGCATCCCGGAATACCAATGGTGATTTGATATCCCTAATTGACGGTCCACATCGATATCCACCCAGCGTGAATCTGGGGATACTTGAAATTCCTTGTATCGCTTTGTGTTTTTTGCATTCGGTCCGATGAATATTTCGTAGACATCGGACAATTCCCATAATTTCGGAGTTTTTGAATTCGGCGTCGACTGCTCTTCCTGCGGCAGATAACGAAGTTGTTCAAAACGTCCACGGAAATAGACGAGCAATCCGGAATCATTCCATTC
This sequence comes from uncultured Ignavibacteriota bacterium, assembly GCA_903861125.1. Classification (GTDB taxonomy): domain Bacteria; phylum Bacteroidota; class Ignavibacteria; order UBA10030; family UBA8401; genus UBA8401. Next base: position 30,549 of record CAIOTF010000039.1, on the reverse strand, counting down.
TATGCCGAATTGAGTTGCAATTGACTGTGGCACTTCGGCGCCGTCGGCAAAATTGAGTGGTTCACTGATATCGATTTGCGAAATGGCCGATTCCCCGAACTCAGTAATCGATGCAAATTTTGAACGGTGACATTGAATCACTTTTGTATCAGACATTCTATGCTCTTCGGATATTGAATCAATAATATCATTTCAGACAAATAATTTAATCGGGGAATAATTCTTTATGCAGATATTGGCCGGTGAACGATTGTTCCAGGGATGCAACGTGTTCCGGGGTTCCCTCGGCGATGATCAACCCGCCTCCTGAACCACCTTCAGGTCCAAGATCGATGATCCAATCCGCGGTTTTAATCACATCAAGATTATGCTCTATGATTACAACGGTGTTTCCTTTTTCAACAAGTTTATCAAGCACTTCAAGCAGCATCTTTACGTCGTCGAAATGCAGTCCTGTTGTTGGTTCATCCAAAATGTATAATGTGTTGCCGGTGCCCACTTTCGAAAGTTCGGTCGATAACTTTACACGCTGCGCTTCTCCGCCGGAAAGCGTTGTGGCCTGCTGTCCGAGATGGATGTAACCGAGACCGACATCGAACAGCGTCTGGATCTTTCGGTTCATCACCGGCATTTCACTGAAGAATCCCAATGCTTCCTCAACGGTCATTTCCAGCACATCCGAGATCGATTTCCCTTTGTAAAGAACTTCAAGAGTTTCGCGGTTGTACCGTTTTCCGCGGCATACATCGCATACCACATACACATCCGGAAGGAAATTCATTTCGATCTTTTTCACGCCATCCCCTTCGCACGCTTCGCATCGTCCCCCTTTCACATTAAAACTGAACCTACCCGATTTATACCCGCGTATCTTCGATTCGGGAAGCTGCGCAAAGAGATCACGTATGAATGTGAACAATCCGGTATACGTTGCCGGATTTGAGCGTGGCGTTCTGCCAATCGGTGACTGGTCGATATCGATCACTTTATCGATATGTTCGATCCCTTCGATGGATTGGTACGGATAAACGGAGATCTTCGTTTTATAAAATTTTTGTGAAAGTATCGGATAGAGCGTTTCATTGATCAGAGTGGATTTTCCGGAACCGCTTACGCCCGTCACGCAGGTCAAGATTCCCAGCGGTATATGCAGATCAACATTCTTGAGATTATTTCCGGAAGCATTTCTGATGGAAAGAAATTTCCCATTTCCCTTCCTCCTTACCTTTGGTACGTCGATGTTCTTTTTCCCGGTAAGGTATTCTATCGTTGATGAACGTTCCCCGACTGTTTTTGAAAGACCTGTCCTGAATTCTTCCGGTGAACCGGCCGCGACAAGTTCTCCGCCATGTTCGCCGGCTCTCGGTCCAAGGTCGACTATGAAATCGGCATTCTCCATCATCTCTTTGTCGTGTTCAACAACAAGTACGGTATTGCCAAGGTCACGAAGATTTTTCAGCGAATTGATCAGCTTCGAATTATCGCGCTGATGCAGACCAATGCTCGGCTCATCCAGGATGTACAGCACGCCGACCAGTTGTGATCCGATCTGCGTGGCAAGACGAATTCTCTGCGCCTCTCCTCCGGACAATGTTCGTGCTGCCCTGTCCAGCGTTAAATATCCCAAACCGACATCGACCATAAAGCCCAGCCGCTGATTTATCTCTTTTAGAATTGGTCGTGCAATTTCCATTTGCCGGCTGGTGAATGTAAGGGAACGGAAAAACGCCTGCGACTCGACCAGCGATTTTTTCACCACATCCGATATTTTAATTCGTGCGCCGCTCGTTGCATCGTCCAATTGAATGGCAAGATTTTCCTTCCGTAGTCGTCCGCCGTCGCAATCCGGACATACTTTCGTGCTCATAAAACTTTCAACCCACTCACGGATCTTCAGCGATGCAGTATCGCTGTAATATTCCTGCAGCATTTTCATAACGCCATCATAGCGGTGTTTATAGTTCGCGGTGCGTCCGCCGGCATAGGTGTATTCCACCTCGATCTTTTCGCCGCCGGTTCCATTAAGCAGTTCATCGAGGGCAATTTTGGGAAAGTCCTTTATCGGTGTGTTATAATCCAAATGGTGCCGTTTAAGCACGGCCCTAACCTGAGCGTAGAACCATGTTGCGCGCGGTTTTCCGAGCGGAGCGATCCCTTCCTGCTGTATAGATAGAGTGGGATTAGGAATGATAAGCGAAAGGTCAAAATCTTTCTTCTCACCCAATCCTTCGCAGGAAGAACACGCTCCCGAAGTCGTGTTGAATGAAAAAGAGTTCGGTGCCGGTTCCTCGTAGCTGGTACCACACACAGCGCACGAATATTTTTTACTATAGAGGATATCCTGTTTCCCGTCGTTAACGATCAGCACCCCTTCGCCGAATTGCATCGCAACTTCCACCGAATCCGCAACGCGCGAACGGCTCTCTTTTTTGATCTGAATGCGGTCAACAACAATCTCAATGTTGTGGATCTTATAACGGTCCAGTTTCATTCCTTTGGAAATCTCTTGCACTTCATTGTCCACCCGTACACGCAGGAACCCGTCTTTCAATATCTTTTCAAATAATTCCCGGTAATGTCCTTTTCTTCCTTTAACGATTGGCGCAAGAATCTGGATCTTCGTCCCCGGCGGAATCTTCATGATAGCATCGATGATCTGGTCGACACTCTGCTTTTGCACTCTTGATCCGTCGTTGACGCAGAATTGCGTACCGACACGGGCGTAGAGCAATCGCAAAAAATCATACACTTCCGTTACCGTTCCGACTGTTGATCTGGGATTTGTGCTGACGGTTTTCTGTTCGATGGAAATTGCGGGTGAAAGTCCTTCAATATAATCAACATCCGGACGCTCCATTAATCCAAGGAATTGACGCGCATAGGCGGAAAGCGATTCAACATAGCGTCGCTGCCCTTCCGCATAGATCGTATCGAATGCAAGCGAGGATTTCCCGGATCCTGAAAGACCGGTGATCACAACCAGTTTATCGCGGGGAATTTCGACATCAATATTTTTAAGATTATGCTCTCGTGCTCCTTTAACAATGAGCATGTTCTGTTCGGAACTGATCGAATGATCAGGAGCAGTTTTAGATTTTTTCATAGGTGAATATTAAGGACACAACAAGGTACGATTGGCGGAATTCAAATGGTAAGATACTGAAAGAAACGCGCAGAGGCAAAGATTGGGGAATGAAACTTTATTTTACCGGTTTTAAACGGTACGTAAGCTGGCTTAACGGAAAGATATTCGCAAATCTGTTCTCATAAAGATCCTTGTTTCGGTTGGCAAAATTTGCCAGCATTCTGTCGAACCAGTGCCGTTTCACCAGACCAGCATCGAATTCAACCGAAAGCAGCTGAAATTGGATTGGCGAATACCGGAAATTTCCGTGATCCGTACCCGAAATGAAGTAATCGAATGAATGAACGCCAAAAAAATGCTTATGCGTCGGATCGGTATTGGCGTTCCGGTGAGGATAAAAGGGTACGGTGATCTCAATAAATCCTTCCGGTCTCGTGATTCGGTGAAGTTCTATCATCACCTTAAGCACGTCGTCGAGATGTTCCAGAATATTATCGGCGTACACCGCGTCAAAACTGCTGTCGGTAAACGGATAGGGATAATGATTCAGGTCATGCAGAATGTCAGCATCCGAACGGGGATTGATATCGATCCCCGTGGCATTGCTTCTTTTTCGTTTTCCACAGCCGATATCAAGAACGTTGTTCAGTTTGTTATCCAATGCGCTGCCTTTTATTGAGATAATTCAAGAGTGCGACATCAAAAGGAGTGGCCGTATCGAGAAGAAAATAGTCTATTGAATTCTCACGGCACTCACGTTTGTAGCGGTCGATAAAATTTTTCATTGCTTCCTGATACGCTTTTTGGATATGGTACGGTTGTGTCGTCAGTTTCTCCCCTGTTTCAACATCTTTGAAAACGGCATCGCCGCCGAACGCAAAACTTCGTTCCAGCGGATCAAGAATATGCATCACCAGAACTTCGTGGTGATTATGACGAAAATGTTTCAGCGCCGCAATAACTTTTGACGGATCATCAAAAAGGTCGCTTAAGATAATCACAAGACCTCTTCGTGAGATCCGCTCTGCCAGTTGATGCAGTGCGGAAGCAGAGTTCGTAGTTTGGCCCGGTGTAATCTTTTCCAGTTCGGCCAAAAGACGGCGCAAATGCTGTTTCGTTGCATGCGGCGGAATCGTAGAGTGCACTGTCGAGTCGAACAGCGTAAGTCCCACCGCATCACGCTGCTGAACCATCAGATAAGAAAGGGATGCGGCAATATACGATGCATATTCGATCTTCGAAATACGGTGATCTTTCGATTTCGGAATCTCCGAAGCGAATCCCATTGAAGCACTTGTATCGATGATGATATATGATTTTAGATTGGTCTCTTCTTCAAACTGCTTCACATAAAATCTGTCCGTCTTGCCGTACACACGCCAATCGACCCTGCGTATCTCGTCGCCCGGCATGTACTGCCGGTGTTCGGCAAACTCAACGCTGAATCCATGGTACGGACTTTTATGCAATCCCGTAATAAATCCTTCTACAACAAGACGGGCCCGCAGTTCCATGGTTGAAAGTTTCGAGATAACGTCTGGCTGTAAATATTTAAGCTGAGTCTTCAATTATTTTTTCGTTAGCTGATTTCGGTGCGCTGATTGTTCATCCAATACCTGCTGAGGCGATTTTCCGAGTGATTCCAGCTCCAATTTTACAGACGGGATCAATTCATGCCCCGGATATTTAACCAGGAACCGTTCGTAATAGATTTTGGCACTATCATACAGATGCAGATTGTTACCGTAAATATAACCGACAAGGAACAGCGACAAAGCACCCGGCTGCATATCGGAATACCGGTTAATAAATATCTTGTAGTTATCCAATGCTTCGCGCGGTTGGTTCTTGAACCGGTAGCTTTCCGCAAGTGCAAACCTCGCCCAACTCCCATAGCGCCCTTCAGGATATTCCTTGAGTATCCGTTGCGACACCTGGATCGTTGAATCCCAATTGCGGTTTGCTTTTGCCTGTTCAACTTTTTTCCATAGATCTTCATCCGACAGTGATGAACAACCGGCAATAAATACGCATACGAATACAGAGAGCGTTTTCATATCTTTGAATTTTTCATGACGGCGGCAAAAAATCCGTCTGTGTTGTATTGGTGCGGCAACAGTTGAAAATATTCCTTGTTTGCCAAAGGTGCAAGACTATAACGGGTTAAAATTGATGATGGATCAAGCAGTTCAAAATGAGGGTGCTGCGACAGAAACCGTTCAACTACATTCTGGTTTTCGTCTCTGAATAATGAACAGGTAGCATAGATCAACCGTCCGCCGGGTTTCACATACTGTGAATTCAGTGAAAGGATGGAATATTGTTTTTCCTTCAGTTCTTCGAGCATCTGTTTCGACACGCTCCACTTCATTCCCGGATTGCGGCGGATCGTTCCCGTACCAGTACACGGTGCATCGACGAGCACATAATCCGCCGAACCTAAAAATTCTTCAACAGCTTCATCTTCCTGTATAACCTTAGTGCGGATTGAATCAACACCGTCGCGTCTGATCCGTTTCCGCAGTTCTTCAAGCCGAAAAGAGTGAACATCAAACGCAAAAATTTCCCCGCGGTTGTTCATTATGGAAGCCAAAGCAAGCGCTTTCCCGCCAGCACCCGCACATGCATCGATGACCTTTGACTTCGGCTTCGGATCGACAAGCAGTGCGAGCAATTGACTCCCCTCGTCCTGCACTTCAAACAATCCCTCCTTAAACGACTGCAATTGAAAAAGATTGGTCCGCTTTTTCAAATGAAGGCCGTACGGAGACAATTCCGTTTTGTCAGTCTCAATTCCCTCCTGCAATAATTTTTGCTGACACTCATCCCTTGATATTTTAATTGTATTGACGCGGATCGTCATAGGAGCCTGTGTATTCAACGAAGCACATAATGGGCTGAGTTCTGCGCTGCCGATGTTCTTTTCCCAATCTTCGATCATCCAGTTTTGGAATGAGAACTTCGTTGCGGTCGTTTCAATTTCAGAATCGAGAACCGGTTCACTATTAATCCGCTGACCGATCATGGCAAGATCGTCGGCAGAAACATTCACCTCGGCGGAAAGATTCCCGGCATCCATTGTGTTCCCAAACAGCAAATATGCCAAGGCGTGATACAGAGGAGTGTTTTTATTTTCAAGAATGGAAAGGCTCCATTCAATCCTTTTTTTGTGACGCAGCATGCCGTAGAGCGTCTCAGAAATGAACCGGCGGTCTTTTGAACCGAGATATTTTCGTTCCCGGAAAAAGAGATCGATAAGACGGTCAGCCGGTTTTGGCGAATGATTGACTTCTGAATATAATTCTGTTACGTGTCCGATCAACGAGGAAAGTTTCATGCGTGCAGTTTATACCTCTATCACAGTGCTGTTCATCTCCGATGTCCGGTATGCCCGCGCCATGCGGGGAGTATTAAAACAGACCGACGGTTTCCCGTGTTTATCCAAAACAATCACACCGCCATAACCATCTGCTTTTTTGGCAAGACGATCGATGCCATACTTGGCGGCAGTGTCCCCATCCGCACCATTCATATCCATATAATCGATGATCGTTTTCGCTAAAACAACTTTAATAATCGCTTCGCCCCAGCCGGTACACGACACACCGCCGATGTTGGAATCCGCATATGTCCCGCAACCAATCAGCGGCGAATCGCCGACACGTCCGGGATATTTATTCGGTGTTCCGCCGGTGGATGTTCCTACCACAATATTTCCGGCCGTATCTAATGCAATTGCTCCCACCGTATCCGAAGGCCGATCGGCTTTGAAAGCATCTTTTGTGGAAAATCTTGTTTTCGACTGAAGACTCTTCCATCGCTCCAGTTCCCTGCCGACCAGCAATTCGTCTTTACTGCATTGCATCATTCCATTTTCTTTTGCAAAACGTACGACGCCCATGCCGGTGAGAAGAACATGTTCGCTTTTTTCCATCACCAATCGTGCAAGTGAGATCGGATTTTGTATGTTTTGAACTGACGCAACGGCTCCGCACCGTAATGAACTGCCGTTCATAATGCTGGCATCAAGTTCAATTTCCCCAAGAGCATTTACGAAGGAACCCCTGCCGGCATCAAATGTTGGATCATCTTCCATGGATCGTATGGTCTGTTCAACGGCCTCAACACCATTGCCGCCGTTAGACAAAAGCTTCCATCCAATTTCAAGCGCCTTCGCAATGCCGGCGCGGTGCGCCTGCACCATGTCATCCGGAATATTCCATGCACCGCCATGAACTACCAATGAAATCATTGACCCACTGTAAAAAGTTTTAAATTTATAACGGAAATTTACTTAATAAAATATGTTAGTCCTATGGAAATATTTCGCTGCACATTCAAAAATAAATCATCCCTGCAGCTACGAAGTGGTCCTTCGGACAAACTGCGGGGTATTTACCAATTAGGGAATAAAAAAAGCGGAATCACTTCCGCTGTTTTTTACTATCCGCAATTTTTTATTTATTTGAGAATGCTGGAAATCGTTATTCGTTTAGGATTGATCTTTTTGAGGTCTTTTTCCACACTGTGCAGCGCAATTAATATGACGACGGCAACAATAAAAAAAAGTTCATACGGCAGCGCAACAAGTGCGATGATAAAACTTGCTATCATAAGAGCAATGTTAAAGGATAAAAGTATGAGCTGTTTATTTTCTTTTTCATCATTTTCGTTTTTTTCCATGAGAAACCTTTCATCGTAATTGTATAATAATATTGCAACAATTTTGGAAAATGGTCCGTGACGGAAATCAACGCTGGTTCGTTGCTGCAACGGGACCGTACCACCCAAAAAAACGGGTATTTTATTCGGGATTTTTGTATCTTTTAGTATTCCCTATGCGCAAAAACGTTTTTTCACATACCTTTATTAGAGTTCTTGCCTGTTTATTCTCTTTTATTATCCTCGCGAATTCTCAGGAAAGAACTTTAACCATTTCGCCGGTCTTTTCCGAAACACCTGCAGATACCATCTTTACGGTAAAATTTCAAAAGATTAAACGTCCGACTGTTTGCTTAGTGCTGAGCGGCGGCGGCGCAAGGGGTATTGCGCATATTGGCGTTCTGAAAGAACTTGAAAAGAACAATATCCCGATCGATTTTATTGTCGGTTCAAGCATCGGAGGAATCATAGGCGGATTATACGCATCCGGATATACAACAGCGGAACTTGAAAAACTTGTCGATTCAACGGACTGGAATTACGTTCTCTCCCTGACACAGGATAACGAACGTGAGGATATGTATCTTTCCCACAAAGTTGCTGCCGACCGTAAACAATTGACGTTACGGTTTGACGGACTAACACCGATTCTTCCTTCGGCACTTTCAAGCGGTCAGAGACTCACGAATTTCATCAATCAGCTCACTCTCCAGAGTTTGTATCATCCCGTTAAGAATTTTGACGATTTGAAGATTCCTTTCCGGTGTGTTTCAACAGATCTTGTCTCCGGCAAACAAATAGTCTTTCGTTCGGGAAATCTTTCGGAAGCATTGCGAGCCAGCATTTCTATTCCCCTGCTTTACAGTCCTTTGAAAAAAGATACACTGGAACTGACCGACGGCGGCTTGGTTTCTAATATACCTGTTGATGTTGCAAAAAAACTCGGAGCTGATATTATCATTGCCGTGAATGTCGTCAGTCCGTTGCGGACCGCTTCACAGTTAAACAATCCCTGGGAAGTAACCGACCAGATAGTCAACATCATGGCTCAGGAAAAGAATAAACAGTCTTTGGAAAATGCCACAATAGTTATTACGCCCGACCTTGGTCAGTTTCCATTCGTCGATTTCACACATCTGGCGTTTGCCAAACAACAGGGAAGTATTGCTGCTCTTAATAAAATAAATGAGATCAAGGACAGCATTAATAGTAAAATATATTTGTCACTTCGTGACGCTTCCCCCTTATCCAGTTTTTCTTTCACTATAGACAGGTTAGAACATAACATCCTCACATCTGACTCAGTTCTTTTGCTGCCGATAGGAAAAAACTCCAGAACATCTATTCCGGCACTACGGGAAATCATTTCCAGCCTGTACAATACCGGACAATATAGCAATGTCAGCGGAGAATTGTCGCTGATTGATACATCAGCATATCTGAAAATCCAAACGGCCGTAAATCCTTTATTGCGGTCCGTTGAAATATCCGGAAACACATTGGTTGAATCGGATGTACTTATGGGGCCTATTGACTCGCTTATTGGGAAACCAGTTAACATTCCGAACTTGGAGTCTGCATTTGAACAATTCCTGGGTATGTATCGCGAGAACGGTTATTCCCTGGCACGCATTCAATCGGTTCATTTCGATACGCTGTCGGGGAAACTTTCGCTCGGGATCAATGAAGGCATCATCCAAAAAATATATCTAAAGGGGAAAAAATATTCCCGCGATTGGGTGATCTGGAGAGAGTTGGGTTTTCGCGACGGGAATATCTTTACCGTTGATAAAGGGAGAAAAGCTTTGGCCAATCTATACGGCACAAATCTTTTTGAACAAGTATCCATGGATGTCGGTTATGAGAACGATCTTCCGGTAATCTCGATACAAATGGAAGAAAAACCGACCGACGTTTCGCGGCTTGGCTTCAGGATCGACAACGAAAGAAATGTTCAACCATCGCTGGAATTCCGGAACGAAAATCTTCTGGGTACCGCAACAGAGATCGGGGCAAGTTTTGCCGGTGGGCTGAGCAACAGAAAATATATCGCCGATTTCCAGGCGAACAGAATATTCAACTCGTACTTTACGTTCAATCTTGATGCATATTATGACCTTCGGGATATTGATTCGTATTTTACCGATCCTGCCAGGAGTAACCGGACAGAGTTTGTACGCTCGCGTAACGGTGAATACCGACAGGTCATTTATGGCGTTTCGCTGCAGCTTGGGCAGCAGGTTGAACGCTTTGGCATATTCAATATAGAGTATCGACTCGAATCTGATGAAGTCAAATTTATTTCCGGAACAGGATATCAGCCGGAACAATTCTCTCTTCAGGCGTTCAGAATCTCATCGACCATTGATTCGCGGGACCGGTATCCTTTCGCCCGAAAAGGATCTCTCACAAATTTTTCCTGGGAAACGGCAACATCCTCATTAAAAGGCGTTGTGGGTGATGTTGGATATTCAAAGATCTATCTCGCCTATGAAACAAACACTTCCTACAGCAATTTCACTCTGGTGCCGAAAATTATTATTGGTTTCGGCGATCAGACCCTTCCGCTGACCCAGCAATTTTCTTTGGGAGGCGAAGATTCTTTTTTTGGTTTGCGTGAATACGACTCCCGCGGCCGTCAAGTATTCCTTACCAGCGTTGAGCTTCGCACACGATTTCCCTTCCAGGTAATTTGGGATACGTATTTCAGGTTGAGATATGATCTCGGCAGCATTTGGCCGCAGCGGGAAGACATCCGTTTCAGAGATTTCCATCATGGGGTAGGTGCGGTGATTTCGCTTGACACTCCGGCGGGACCGATCAATTTTTCTCTTGGAAGAAGTTTCTATATACGAAGGGATCTGCTCGACCAACCGTTGACGCTTGGACCTGTTGTTGCATACATCTCACTCGGATACCCGATTCTTTAATCGGTCTTTTCTTTGAACCGCATTACGCTGGCCGTCAGCACAACCACACCCATAACGAAAAGCATTACTGCCTCGAACCATAAATGCGATATGCCGACACCTTTCAAAATGATCGAACGGATCACGACCAGATAATATTTCATCGGAATAAGATTGGCAATCACTTGAAGGGTCTTCGGCATATTTTCAACCGGAAAGACAAATCCCGAAATGTACATCATGGGCATCAGCACGAAGAACATGCCGACCATCATCGCCTGCTGTTGGGTCTTTGAAATAGTCGAAACGAACAAACCAAGTCCAAGCGACGTCATCAAAAAAAATCCTGTTAAGACATAGAGCAAAACGATGGAACCTCGCACCGGAATGGAAAATCCGAATATCATCACCAGAAGGGCAAACGTAACAACAATAAGACCGATCAGCGTAAACGGGATCAGTTTTCCTATTATTAATTCGACCGGACGCAACGGTGTAACAAGAAGTTGTTCAAGCGTTCCGACTTCTTTTTCTTTTACAATGGCCATAGCGGTAAGGTTTGTTGTTGTGATGAGCAGAATCAGCACCAGAACGCCCGGAACCATGAACTTTCTGCTGATCAGCGACGGATTGTACCACGCACGTATCTCCGAATTAATTCCGCCAAGCCGTTTTAAATCGCCGACAATATTTACCAGAACATTCTGTGAATAACGGCTTATGATCTGCATGACATATCCCGAGGCAATCGCCGTGGAATTTCCCTCACTTCCGTCAAAGAGCACCTGCACATCAACGGTTTCCCGCCGCAATATTTTATTCCCGAATTTCGGCGGGATCACAAGTGCCATTGCCGCTTTGCTTTCATCGAGGTAGCGCTGAACATCATTATAATCTTCCGTAGAATATTCCATTGTGAAATATCCGGAATTGGTAAACGATTCCGCAAATTTTCGGCTTTCACTCGTTTTGTCCAGGTCGCAAAGGACGAATGAAATATTCTTTACATCCAATGATGCTGCAAAACCTAACAGCGTAAGCTGGATGATCGGTGCAACGAAAATGATCGGCAGCAGCCGCTTATCCTTAAAGAATTGAGCGAATTCTTTATTTACCAATGCCTGTAATCGCCGGATATTCATGTTATACCGAATGCTGTTTGAACCGTTTGACGCTGATCGTGACAACGACCGTGATAAAAATGAGAAGATAGATCATCTGCTGCCAGAACGCTTCAATGCCTACACCTTTCAGTACGATGCCCCGCATGATCACAAGATAGAACTTCGCGGGAGTGATGTTGGAAATTATCTGCAGAAACAACGGCATACTTTTTATGGGGAACATAAATCCGGAAAGGATCATCGTGGGCAGCATGGAAACCACTGAAGCAATTTGAAATGCAACCTGCTGGCTGTCGGCGATGGTTGATACAAGCAGTCCCTGCCCCAGTGCAGCACACACGAAAAGTAATGTAGCAAAGAACAGCATCACGAGACTGCCTTTCACCTGAACATCAAACATGAAATAGGCAGCGATCAATACAAGAGCCGCAGCCACTAGCGAGATAATGGCATACGGTATCATCTTCCCCACTATCAGACTGAGCGGTTTGATCGGCGATACATCTATCTGTTCAATGGTATTCCTTTCCTTTTCTTTTACAATGGAAAGCGCCGTCGCAATTACTCCGGTAATCGCCAAAATGAATGCGATCAGTCCTGGCACAAGAAATTTTGCACTCTTCATCTCCGGATTGTACCAGATACGCGCTTCATAATTGACCGGGATATAACTTTTCCGGCCTATCTTTGAAAGATTCCGGAGGATGATCTGCTGTGAATATTGCTGCGTTACAGCCTGTGCGTAGCCGATGATCGTTGCCGCTGCATTGGCATCCATCCCGTCCACAAGAAGCTGGATGGATGTTTGACGTCCTGAAATGATCTCGCGTGAAAAACCGGGGGGAATGACAAGCACTAATTTCACCGTTCCTTCATCGATTAGCGATTGGGCCATTGAATAATCGGTAAGATGCTCCGTGTATTCAAAATATCCGGCTGTCAGGAAACTGCTGACCAGCTCCCTGCTTTGTGAACTTTTCTCGCCGTCATACACTGCCATTTTAATATTCCGAACATCGAAGTTCAGAGCATATCCGTTGAGCAGCAGCAGCATGGCCGGTACGAGCGTAAGTATCGCCAGCACTCGTCTATCCCGCTTTATCTGCCGGAACTCTTTTGTTATGATCGGAAGCAATTGTCTGAACATATTATTTCTCTCCCCCCTGTTGATCCAGAAGATAAATGAACACATCTTCGAGTGACGGGGTGATACGTTCGATGGCAATCAAATTGATCTTCGCACCGGATAATAATTCTTTGATCTTCACTCTTGCCTTTTCTTCATCCTCTACATTGACGTGGATACTCGTACCGAAAATTGATGTTTCCACCGCCCACGGCTGCGTTTCGATCTTTTCCATCGCATCAACGACATCGGAACACTGCACTTCAAGGATTGGATGTTTGATATAGTTCTGTTTCAACTCTTTCGGACTGCCGGCCGCAATGATCTTCCCCGCGTTGATAAGGATGATATCATTGCAATACTCCGCTTCTTCAAGAAAATGTGTCGTCACCAGTACCGTTACCCCTTCCGCAGAAAGATCATTGATCAATTCCCAGAATTTTCTTCGCATTACCGGATCGACACCGCTGGTAGGCTCGTCAAGAAAAATGATTCGCGGACGATGAAGAACGGCACAACCGAGTGCAAGGCGCTGTTTCCAGCCACCGCTTAATGTTTGCGTAATACTGTGTTCCCTGCCGTGAAGATTTGCAATATCAAGCACCCAGTTCTTGCGCTCGTTCAGGTCGGAATCCGATAACCCATATACCTTTCCGAAAAATTCGATATTCTCCGTAACCGTAAGATCTTCATACAACGAGAATTTTTGCGACATGTATCCGATGCTTTCTTTCACGCTGTTCGGATCTTTATTGATATCGAATCCACCGACACGCGCCGTCCCTTCCGATGACGAAAGCAATCCGCACAGCATGCGTATTGTCGTTGATTTACCTGCACCGTTCGCTCCCAAAAATCCGAAGATCTCGCCTTGTTTCACCTCAAAGTTGATGTGATCAACGGCGGTGAATTTCCCAAAACGTTTCGTCAGATTCTCGACTTCGATGGTATTCATCAATTCTTCCGGTCCGTCAGTAATGAAATAAAAACATTTTCAAGAGAGGGTTTTACCACTCTCCAATCCGATACTTCGATCGTTTGGTTTTTCAAATGATCCAACACGGACTGCATATCGCGAGACGATGACGCTACAACAATATTCAAACGGTCGCCGAACGCTTGTACTTCTTTCACAGCAGCGAACTTTTTCATTAAGGAAAATGAACGCCTGATATCCGAACAGACGATCTCTACTACTTCGCCGTTCATCACTTTTTTCAAATTGGAAGGCGTGTCGGCCATCAGCACCCGTCCTTTGTCCATCAGCGCTACACGGCTGCAGCGTTCGGCTTCATCAAGATACGGCGTGGTCATAATGATCGTGATGCCCGTCTTCAGAAGTGCCGATAGGACCTTCCAAAAATCCCTGCGTGAGACTGGATCTACACCCGTTGTCGGTTCATCCAAAAATATAATATCCGGCGTGTGGATAAGCGTGCATGCCAGGGCAAGTTTTTGCTTCATACCGCCGGATAATTTTTCTGCAAGGCGGTCGCGAAACGGAATAAGACGCGTAAATTCGAGCAGTTCATTCCTGCGTTCTTTGTAATCGTACACGCCATGAATTTCGGCAAAGAATTCAATATTCTCGTCGATTGTGAGATCACCGTAAAGTGAAAACTTTTGGGACAAGTACCCGATCCTTTTTTTCACTTCTTCCTTTTGTTTCTGCACGTCAAAGCCGAGAACAAGCAGATCACCTTTCGTCGGTTTGACAATTCCGCACAGCATGCGGATCGTCGTTGTCTTACCCGATCCGTCAGGACCGACCAGAGCGAACATCTCACCGCGGTCCACGGTTAGCGACAGATCATCGACGGCGATGATCTCTCCGAACGACTTATGGACTGAATGTAATTCCAGGGCATTCATAGAATTCATTTCACAAAGGCGTCAGCCGGCATGCCGGATTTCAGTTCGCCGTTCGCATTTTCGACCTCAAGTTTCACGCCGAAAACAAGTTTTGTCCGTTCATCTTTCGTTTGAACATTGCGCGGGGTGAATTCCGCCACGGGAGAGATATAGACCACCGTTGCAGGATACTTTTTATCGGGAAACGTATCGATGAGCACATCGGCTGATGATCCCAATTTCACCTTGCCCAGTTCAGTTTCGTTCACATAGATCATCAGCTCCATTTTTTCAAGACGCGAAATACGGACGATGGTTGTTCCCATTCCGATCAGCTCACCTTCCTCAACCGGCTTGTATGTTATCGTTCCGGAAACCGGAGCAACGACATACGAATCAATAATTTGTTTTTTAATAAGATTCGCTTGAGCTTTGGCCTGGTCCACGCGCGCTTTCGCCGCGCTCAAGTCTTCGATACGGGCAAAGCGCTGCAGCTTTAGCAGATTCTGTTTTGCCGAATTGAACTGAGCCTTAGTGATCGTCGCACGGGATTCTGCATCTTCGTATTGTTTTTTTGGTACGGAATTCGATGAATATAACTCCTTGATACGCTCAAAATCAGAAGCTGCAGTTTTATATCCGGACTCTGATTGCCGGACCGACTCTTCGGCGGATTGCAGATCTTCGGAGCGGGCTCCATTTTTCAGCAGTTGATACTGCGCTTCGGCAAGATCGATTCCTGCTTGAGCCTGCTGTAATTGTAATTGCTGTGTCTCATGATCAATAATGGCCAGTGTATCCCCTTTCTTTACTATCACCCCTTCCTGAACATCAAGACGCATCAATTGTCCCGGCACCTTCGACGCAACATTAACTTCCACCGTTTCAAGGATGCCGCTCGACTCGATCGTTTTTCCATTATTGCCGCATCCGGAAAAATATACGATCAACAAAACCGTGAAAAAACGGTGTAGACGACCGCTATTCCCCCGCGAAAGATAATGAACATGTTGTCTCATCTGTGAAATAAAATTGAACTGTTTCATACTCTCCTCATTAAAAAATGGTTATTTCATAATTCAAAAATTCTTTGCGTGCTTCCTCGGTCAGAGCTCCTTCGAAAATAACATGAAAGATCGTAAAAATTGCTTCTTTCGGTGAGAATGAATGTTCCCCGAGCACTTCCGGAGTGAGAATGTTCTGAAAGCAGCTCGCCAGCATCATCACGATCACTTCATCATTAATGTCGCTGCGGAAGACATTTTCTTTTTTTGCCTGCCGTATCATCTCCGCCACTTTGTTTACGATATGTTCCTGACGGTATTTTTCTGCTTCGGCCCAAATCATCGGTGCAAATCGTTTCATATCCTGCTGAAACGATTTGCTTAAACTGCCGAAGGTCTTTCCGGTATATAAGATCAGTTCCGCTAACCGGTGCACAAACGGTTTATCTTCTTCAGAGATACGGTGAACTTCTTTCTCAATTCTTTTCAGCATCATCCAGACGATTGTTTTCACCAGATCATCCTTGTTGATAAAAAACTTGTACATTGTTTTTTTACTGATGCCGAGTTCTCCGGACAATTCATCGAGCGTCACTTTATTGAAACCCATCTTAAAAAACCTCTCCTTTGCCAGGTCGAGGATTCTTTCTTTCGGTTCTTTTTCTGCTACCGCTTCCATTGTATGCCTTTTATTTTTACCAGGGAAACTTTTATATTTTTTATAGTTTCCATGTTTACCTAAAAAAAGCCAAATATTTTGGCATTTTTTAGAAGGAAACTTTAATCGTATTTTCCGTTTCCAATGTACCTACTTAACGGGAAGATGTCAACACTTAAAATTATCTTTTAATAACTCTCTTTTTTATTGGGAAATTTTGAAGCTTTTACATCCTTGATATAGGACGTAAACGCCGATCGCATTGACTCAGAAAGATTTGAGTATTGCCTGACAAACCTCGGGCGAAATTGTTCGTTCATCCCCAGCATATCATTCGTAACAAGAACCTGGCCGTCGCAGCCGGAACCGGCTCCAATCCCGATCGTTACACATGAAACTGCTTTTGTTACTTTTGCCGCTAATGAATCGGGAATCTTTTCAAGAACGATTCCGAATACACCGGCATTGTCCAGCATTTTTGCATCGTCGATCAGTTTTTTTGCTTCTGCTGATTCTTTCGCACGTACTTCATACGTCCCGAATTTATAGATCGATTGCGGCGTGAGTCCTAAATGGCCCATAACGGGAATGCCAATGTCAACAAGCTGCTCAATAAGGGGTATGATACGTTTACCCCCTTCCATCTTTACCGCTTCTGCGCCAGACTCTTTTAACATCCTGCCGCAATTACGAACAGCTTCTTTGATGTCTACCTGATACGACATGAACGGCATATCGGCAACAAGCATCGCTCTCTTTACTGCACGCCGGACAACTTTTGTATGATAGATGATCTCATCTATGGTTACCGGTATAGTCGTTTCAAGTCCCTGAAAAACATTTGCCACAGAATCACCAACAAGAATTATGTCGATTCCTGACTCATCAAGCAGATGCGCCGTGATATAATCATATGCGGTCAGCATCGCGATCTTCTCCCCTTTTTTCTTCATGGCGAGAACGGTCTTTGTTGTGATGCGTTTATAATCGGAAGATTGCGTACTCATATGATCGCCTCATGTTGATGTTCGAAACTCGTGTTCAGTGTTTCCTGGAAACCGGCAAGAATAGCTGATGCCGTTTCATCGAATGAAACGGTCCGCCGAACGGCAGATGATAGATCGATCGTTTTTGAACCAATATCATTCACGATCTTTTCTTTTACCTCCTGATGCTCAACATTTAATATCTCGGCAAGAAGTTTATGTTCAGGACCAAGCAGAATCGATCCATGCTGCAGTACAACTTCAGGAAGGTCCTGTGATGAGAATCTGCGCTGAGCACTGCCGACCAATTTCTTTCCGTTAATTTGAACTTCGTACCGCGCAGAGGCGGAAAAACAAGGTATTGATTCCTGCTTTTTATAGAGCGACTGAAAATTCGGCTGCGATGTTTCGTACGATACCTCAGGACATATCTTTGACAATCCTGCAACCAATGCTTTGCTGATGAAAGAATAAATTTCCGTGATCCCTTTTCCGTCCGCAGCCATCACCACGGAATAGGTCAGCTCGTTTGCGTGAAGTATTGCCCTACCGCCGGTCGGACGGCGGACGATATCAAATCCGTATTCGGAACATTTTTTTTCATTGATATCTTTTTCTGTCTGATTGTAACCGAGGGAAACCGCCCATGGCTTCCAGCCATACAAACGAAGGGTCGGAAGAATCTCTCCGCGCTGTAATTTGCCGGCCAGCGCAACATCATATTCCATGTTGTATGCGCCGGTATGAAAGCCGGTATTAATGAAGTGCCATGCGAGATTTGAAGTTCCGGACATTGTCAATTATTCATCGCCCGATGAATGCCGGCGAGCAGTGACAATACCGCGTTTCGATACAGCAATGAAATCCAGTACTTTCTGTACTTCAGGGGTGATGGTCATTGTTGATTTTATTCTTTCAACGCCTTGACTTACGTTCAGTTTGGAAAGAAACAATATCCGGTAAGCTTCATTCAATGAATCGATCGCTTCCTTCGTGAAGCCCTTCCTTCGCAATCCGATGATATTAAGCCGTTCAAACGACACAGGCCACCCTCCGGCAATAATATAGGGCGGAATGTCCTTCGGAACTCTGAAGTGCCCTCCTACCATCGTATATGCGCCAATATTGACGAATTGGTGAATGGCGGTAAGTCCGCCGATGATTGAAAAGTCATGGATGGTCACGTGTCCGGCCATTTGAACTGAATTGGCAATAATCACATTATTGCCGATAACGCAATCGTGTGCTACGTGCACATATGCCATAAGAAGACAATTGCTCCCGACGGTGGATTTAAGATGCTGTTTTGTTGTACCGCGGTTGAGCGTGCAAAACTCGCGAATGGTTGAGTTATCGCCCAGTTCAAAGAGTGTCGGTTCATTTTTGTAGGAAAGATCCTGCGGAGGTGTCGACACAACGGCACCCTTATGGATCTTGCAGTTCTTACCGATCCGCGCACCGTTAGCAATTAATGTATGCGGTCCGATGTATGTGCCTTCACCAATGATCACATCATCTTCGATAATGGCATACGGATCAACAATAACGCCTTCGGAAAGTTCCGCTTTGGCACTGACAATTGCGGTGGAATGAATTTGAGTAGCCATAAAGTTTTATGATTTAGGTAATTTTGGTTTATCCACAATCGTCGCCATCATCTCTGCTTCGCATACCAGCTGACCGTCAACATATGCTTCTCCACGCATGGTGCAGACTTTACTTCGGCGATTCACCATAGTCAATTCATAGACCAACTGGTCGCCAGGTACAACCTGCCGTCTGAACTTTGCATTGTTGATGCCCATGAACAGAACAAGACGGTCGTTCGTATCGGAACCATCCAGGAGCAGAATTCCTCCGGTCTGTGCCATTCCTTCAATGATCAGCACGCCCGGCATCACGGGAGCACCTGGAAAGTGTCCCTGAAAAAACTGCTCGTTCATCGTAACACTTTTTACGCCAACGCAGCGTTCGTTCAGTTTAAATTCGACGATCTTATCGACAAGTAAAAAAGGATAGCGGTGCGGAAGGATGCGCTGCAATGCATTGGTGTCGAATACGACACCTTGTTTTTTCTCGTGCTGATATTTTTTAACAATCTTCTTCTGCTGATACAGTTTGCGCACAACTTTTGCGAACTCCACGTTGGCTGCATGACCGGGACGAGCTGCAAGAATATGCGCTTTCAGCGGTACGCCGATCAATGCCAGGTCGCCAAGCATGTCGAGAAGTTTATGGCGCGCCGGTTCATTTTTGAAGCGAAGTGCATTGTTGTTAATCGGCTGACCATGTCCATTTAAAAAGATCGATTCTTTGATCCCCAATTTATCGGCAATGCGGCGCAGTTCTTCGTCCGGAAGATCTCTGTCCGCAATAACGATCGCATTATCAAGGGAACCACCTTTGATTAATCCTGCCTCACGCAATTGTTCCACTTCGTGCAGGAAACAGAATGTGCGGCACATTGAAAATTCGGGGACAAATTCCTGTTCAAGGTTGAAAATTCCGGTATGCTGGCTTCCCAATGCGGGATTATTATAATCTACCATCACCGTCATCCTGAAATCATCGGTCGGCAATGCAACGATGTGAACTCCGCGTTTTTCATCCTTGTATTCCACCATCTGGTCGATCACAAGATAATCTTTCGGAGCATCCTGCATTTCAAATCCGGCTTCCTGCAGAACGTCAACGTACGGTTTTGCGCTGCCGTCGCCGATCGGCGGTTCGATCCCGTCAAGATCAATGATAATATTATCAATCAGCAAGCCGACGATGGCCGCCAGCACGTGTTCAGTGGTATGCACACGAACGTCGCCGATGCCCAGCGTTGTTCCGCGAGCCACTTCGACCACATGATCCACATCGGCCGGAATCTCCGGGGAGCCGCCGATATCAATACGCCGGAAACGGATCCCGTAATTCTCGGGTGCAGGCCGGAACGTCATAGTGCACTGTGTACCGGTGTGCAAACCTATGCCGGACATCGAAACAGATTTTTTAATTGTGCGCTGTTGAACTAACATCAAACCTCCTGCAATTTTGGTGGGTCAGCGTTTCATGATTCAATCCCAACGAAATATTTCTCCGATGGGATCTACCGGCAGATGCTCCCCGTCAACGTTGTTTTTTTATATTCAAGATTTCTGCTTCAAGAGCGCTTACTTTATCTTTCAATTCCTTCATTTCCATCAGCATCTCAGGAAGTGAACGCGATGCCGCTTCAATCCTTCTCCATTTTGCTACTTTCTTGGCCGGATACCCCGAGTATGTTTCACCGGGTTCATCCAGCGCACGGCTCGCAGTGGAACCCCCTGCAACTTTAACATCATCTGCTGTAAAAATATGTCCGGTAATCGCTACCGCACCACCGATCATGTTCCGGTTCCCTATCTTTGTACTGCCGGCAACACCGGATGAACCTGCAATGACGGTATCTTCGCCGACAACAACATTGTGGGCGATCTGCACCAGATTATCCAATTTCGTACCGCGTTTTATCCGCGTTTCTCCGAGCGTTGCACGGTCGACGCATGTATTTGCTTGTATTTCAACATCATCTTCAATCACTACAATACCTAATTGCGGAATTTTTTGGTAGGTCTTGTCCTGCTTTGGTGCAAATCCGAATCCGTCGCCGCCAATCACTGCGCCCGGCTGAATGACCACTCTCTTCCCGATAATACATTCTTCGCGGATGGTTACTTGCGAATAGAACAAACAATCGCTCCCGATCTTCACATCGCGTCCAATAGCCACATGCGGATGTATTGTGACACGGTCACCGATGATTGCATGATCTCCGATCACAACCAACGCTCCAATGGAACAGTCACTCCCTATCTGTGCGCTGGCAGAGATCACTGCCGTCGGATGGATACCTTTTGCGATATCTATTTTTTTAGGAGCGAATTTGCCGATGGCAATAACAAATGAAGAATACGGATCATCCAGTTTAATGAGCGCCGGCGGGACTTTTGAAAATTTCGATGGATCAAAATTCCGTCCGACAAGGATACATGATGCTGAAGTGATTTCGGCATATTTCTCGTACTTCGGATTTGCGATAAACGCCAGCATCCCCTGCTGCGCCTCTTCTACTTTGGCAACACCGGATATGCGTATCGATCCGTCGCCGACAACTTCGCCGTCCAGGATCGTTGCTATTTCGTTGACTGTGATCATGTACATAAAAACGAGGTCGGAAGACCTCGTTCGATTATTTTTGAAGTAACTTGGAAATTACTTTTTGGGTCAGATCATGTTTGGCATTGGCGAAGAGCAGCAGCGTTGAATTACTCCGGTCCACCACGTAATCATACGATTCTTCGTCCGCAACATCTTTCACCGCTTTGAAGATCTTTTCCTGGATCGGCTTCATGAATTCATTCTGCTTCGTGAACATATCACCGGTCGTCCCGAACTTTTGGTTCCTGAAATCGACGATCTTCTTGTCCAGTTCCTGCAGTTCTTTTTCAATCTCGGACCGGCGTTTGTCAGACATGATCAGTTTACGCTTATCATAATCTTCCACTTTCTTCTGCATGTCGGACGCCATTTGATTCAGATCGTTCTGCCATTGCTGCGCAAGCGCATCGATCTGCTTTTGGGCATCCTGCGCCTCGGGCAATTGCTCCATAACGGTTGCGGAATTAATGAAAGCGATCTTTGTCTGTGCATTCGACAGAATGACTGCAAAGAACAAGCCGGACAATAGAATTATTCTTTTCATAAGCATCCTTTTAATGTTTACCCGGTTCAGCGAAGAACACAAACGGCGTGTGAAAAAAAATTATTTTCCGCCGCGTTTGAGCATGTCCAGCACTTTGAACGTATAATCATACGCCGGATCTGCATACAATACAGGAACCTCGGTGGCTCTATCCAAAACAAAAGATAACTTTTGTTCTTTGGCAACCTTTTCGATTGCTTTGAATACTTTTTCCTGGATCGGTTTCATGATCTTTTCCCGCTGCGCGGCCAGTTCCTGTTGTTTATCCTGTCGGTACTGATTCAGTTTCTGCTCGTCGTCAACAAGCTCTTTCTGTTTCGCTTGTTTCGACGATTCATTCAGCATGTTCGACTGTTTTTGGTACTCTTCATATTTTGCCTGCAGATCTTTACCGCGTTTTTCAATTTCATCCTGCCATCCTTTTAGGATCCCCTCCAGTTTCGACTGAGCATCTTTCGCTTCCGGCAATTCCTTAATGATCGTTTCGGAATTTACATACCCAATTTTTAATGCCGGCTGCTGAGCAAACAGTGCCGCAGTGAATACCAATACAACGAACAATAATTTTTTCACGATAACCTCTATAGATGATAAGAATGAATGAATTAAAAGAAAATGCTTGTTAGAATCCTTTGCCGAACTGGAAGTGGAATTTCCATCCTGCCGGACTTTTTATTCCTGCACCGATATTGTCATAACCGTAACCGTAATCAAATCCGAGCAGACCGATCGGATTGATGAGCAGTCGTGCCCCCAATCCCGCCGACCGTTTCAGATCGAACATCTCGGATTTTGATACATTCTCCCACGTGTTGCCAGCTTCGGCAAACGCAAGAAAGTAAATCGGAATTGGATTAAGTGCAACATTAAAACGCAGTTCGACAGTATACTTTGCCATCGCATGCGCCGGAATGTATTGTCCGTTCACGTTGACCGGACCGATACTGCGATCTTCATATCCACGCAACGGTGTTGTTGCGATCTGACCAAGTCCGGTACCGCCCATATAGAATGTTTCGATGTACGGAACGTAGGAATTTTTCTTATACGGAAAGATCGCTCCGTATTGCGATCCAAAATATAATGCCAAGCGCGAACTATTTAATACGGGAATATACCAGTCTGCCGAAAAAAGATGTTTGTTATACTGCGCCGTACCGGGGAGGATTGGTGCACCGGCAAATTCTGTAAAGAGAGAAATATTGCTTCCCTGCGTGGGGAACAACGGACTGTTTACGCTGTTGCGCTGAATGACCTGGGAAACACTGAACTGACTGGATTTTCCTTCCTGATAGTAATATGACGAACCAACATTGAACACATCCAACCGCTGAAAACGGAACGTCCAGTTTGCGCTGAAATAATCATCAGGGAATTTGAATCGCCGTCCGACACTGATCGTCCCCCCTTGCTGATGGATCGAATAATAATAATCCTGTTTGGTATCGTACAGACTGAATCCGAACGACGTCGGCGTATCATACACCCACGGTTCACGGAACGAAATCGAAAATGTTCTGTACCGCGAACCTTCGCCAAACTGCCAGTCGAAGTTTAATACCTGTCCACCACCGCCCGAGAACGGTTCAGTGATGTCAAAATTATTGAACGTCAAGCCAAGCGCGCCTGTTGCACCAAATGCACCGCTATACCCGACAGAAGCATTAAACGTATCGCTTGATTTTTCCTCAACATCAAGAACGATATCCACATTCTTGTCGTCAACAAATTTTGTATCTGGTTTGATTTTTTCCGGATTGAAATAATTCAAAACCGACAACTGACGGATGCTGCGGATAATATTGGAACGGCTGAAATAATCACCCGGACGGACATACAGTTCGCGGCGAATCACCCGTTCCTGAGTCTTCGTATTCCCGCGGATCTCAACCCCTGCGATCTTAAACTGATTCCGTTCACGAACACGGATCGTGATGTCGATCTCGTTCTCGCCGACCTTTTGTTCTTCCGGTTCGATCTGCACGGTTAGGTATCCGTTATCAAGATACATCGAAGCCACATCTGTTTGGTCCTGATTTCCGCGCAGATTTTGTTCGAACTTTTCCATGTCATACACTTCGCCGGACTGGAAGCCGAGTCGCTGGTTCAATGCCTCCGTCTTAAAGACAGTGTTCCCGTCCCACTTGATGTTCCGGACCTTGTATTGCGGACCTTCAAAGACGAACAGTTTCAGCACAATATCTTCCTTATTTTCGCTGAACGTAACCGAATCCGTGATCAATTCAGCGTCGCGGAAACCGTTCTTCTTGTAGAACTCAATTAGTTTCTTTTTTGCATCCTCATATTTCTTCTTTTCAAGTTTTCCCGTGCGCCAGAATTTCCACCAGACGGTCGTATGCACATCGGGCAGTTCGTTTTCAAGATCAGCGTCATCAAAAAATTTATTTCCGAAGAACTGAACCTGCCGGACCCGTGCGTCGTTCCCTTCTGTGACGATCAGTTTCAAAATCTTGCGGCCTTTTGATGATGAATCAGGAGCGTCAATCAGTTCCGATGAAACTCGCGCCTGCAGGTATCCTTCATCTTCATATGCTTTCTTAATTATCTTGGATATCTTGTTGATTTCCTGCGGAGCGATGATCTGACCTTTCGTAACATTAATTTTTTTATCAAGGTCCTCCGCATCGAGTTTTTCGTTCCCCGCATATTCCACTTTTTCCAGACGCGGAAACTCTTCCACAACAATCAGCAGATAGGCTCCGTCACCAACAACATTTTCAGCCTGGATATCAATGTTGGCGAAAATCTTCAGGTTCCAGAGACGGAGGATCGCATTGCGCGTCTGTTCGCCGGGAACGGAAAGTTCATCGCCGACCTTCAATCCTGAATTTCCGATTATGGCAGCCGCTTCGGCGAGTTTATTTCCCGAAACACTGATCCCGAGAATTTTATACTGTTTTTGCTGCGCCGCCTGCTGTGCAAACAATATTCCGCTGACGCAGAGAAGCGCAAAAGCTATTTGTTTTATGGTCATTAGTATTCGATTAGATTCCGGAAACACTTTTTAACAATCGCCGCACGTAGTTTTTTGATGAGGTTTTTGATGGGTTCACAATTTGTTCGCTCACTTTACCGAACCGGCGCTCGCGGGCCTGAAATGACTCTATTGCTGCATATAATGCTTCTCGTCTGAAATCCGGCCAGAGGATATCCGTAACATACATCTCGGAATACGCCAGCTGCCAGAGCAAAAAATTACTGAGACGAAGTTCGCCGCTTGTTCTGATCAACAGATCCGGATCAGGAATATTCTTCGTCGCCAAATATTGAGCGATGAGATCATCGGTGACCGATTCCGGTGTAAGTTTTCCCTCTTTTACGTGTTCTGCGATCTGCTTTATTGCATTTTTTATATCCCACCTGCCGCTGTAACTTAATGCAAGCACAAGCGTCAAGCCGGTATTGTTCTTTGTTAATTCGATCGCATCAAGAAATTCATCCTGAGCATCCTGCGGTAGCGACGCAAAATCACCGATCGTCTTCACCCTTACATTGTTGTTATGCAACCGATCCCGCTCATCGCGCAAAGAACTGACAAGCAGTCTCATAAGAATTGAGACCTCTTCTTTGGGACGGCTCCAGTTTTCGGTTGAGAAAGTATACAACGTAAGAAATTTAACACCAATTTGTGCGCACGCTTCCACCATATCGCGGACAGAATTCACCCCTTCATGATGACCCGCAACCCGAGGCAATGAACGTTTCTTCGCCCAGCGTCCATTTCCATCCATAATCACAGCGATATGTTTCGGAATATGACCGTTCTTTTGCAGACGTTCTTGCAGTTTTTTATCCTGA
The DNA here is from genome assembly GCA_903861125.1 of uncultured Ignavibacteriota bacterium. Lineage (GTDB taxonomy): Bacteria > Bacteroidota > Ignavibacteria > UBA10030 > UBA8401 > UBA8401. Next base: position 4,593 of record CAIOTF010000039.1, on the reverse strand, counting down.
CTCGCCGGACGAGCCACACCTTTAGCCAAGGAAAAACTCCGAAATTGTTTAAAAAATGAAACGCACCGCAGAATACGGTGAAATATGGTTCAAAAACTAAGTAAAGATACTCTTTTATGGAGAGATAATCAACGATTTAGACGGCTTTGATGAAGGGAAGTTCCTCATTATATTCTATTACTATGGTAAACGAACAACAAATTATTGTTATCGGCGGTGGTGCTGGCGGAATGATCGCTGCCTGGCGTGCCGCTGCACTCGGCGCAAAAGTAATGCTGTTGGAAAAAAATACTCACCTCGGTATTAAAATCCTCATCTCGGGAGGGGGAAAATGCAATATCACGAACGGTGCCGATATTCAAACGATGATCCGGCAGTTCCAAATGAATGAATCCCGTTTTCTGAAATATGCATTCCATACATTCACCAATATTGCCCTGCTTGACCTTCTTCATGCTGAAGGTGTTGAAACATACGTACAGGAAAACGGCAAAGTTTTCCCGAAAAGTCACGATGCCGAAGATGTGCTGAATGCGCTGCGCAGAATGATGGAGAGAGTAAATGTTTCTGTCAGACTGCAGTCTCCTGTCAAAGAGATATTTGTTGATTCCGATGGTCTGTTCAGCGTAAAAATCGGTCGCGATACAATCACCGCATCTACAGTCATTGTTGCGACCGGCGGTTCATCATATCAAAAGACAGGAACGACCGGAGACGGTTACCGTTGGATGAAAAAACTTGGCCATACGATCGTTCCGCTCCGCCCCGCACTGACGCCGATCATTGTGTCACCGGCTCCTCCTTCTCTGTGGCAGGGCACTCCGATCCGCGATTGTAATTTAATGGCAATCAGCGATAAAAAAATTGTATCGGAATGGAGAGGAGATGTTTTGATAACGCATTTCGGTCTTTCCGGACCGGCAACGCTGGAGGTAAGCCGCAACGCTTATCTGGAATTTGAGCGCGGGAAGATGATCGACATCTGCGTCGATTTTTATCCGGAATTGACTTTTGAACAGCTGGATGAGAAATTGATCGCCGAAATAGCCTCTGCCCCCGCCCGCACTGTGCTGACACTTACCGAACAGCTTGTTCCGCAAAAATTGGCAGAGTACATTTTGATCTCTGCAAAGATCGGATTCATCAAGAAGCTGAATCAGATATCGAAGAATGAACGGCGCGCATTGACTACAATTCTGAAACGCTTTTCGCTCGGCACGGTGAAAGAGATCCCGCTCGACCGAGGCGAAGTAACGGCCGGCGGCATTGCCTTAAACGAAGTCGATCCGACAACAATGGAATCAAGAATCGTGAAAGGATTATTTTTGTGCGGAGAGATTCTTGATATCGCCGGACCGGTAGGAGGATATAATTTACAGGCGGCATTCTCAACCGGATATGTTGCCGGAGAAAATGCAGCCAATTCGTTCAATGAATTGAACTCTCACATCACTGCGCAATAATTTCCGGTGAACGGCCGTTACCGGTCAACGAAATCTTGCAAATGCATGCAATTCACATTATCTTTGTGAATGAAATAGTGTCCGGCCACAACCCGTCCGACATTGCATCCTTTGATTAATAACTAAAGATCACATGTTCAAAAAATTCTGCATCGGAATACTTGGTGGCGGTCAACTGGCAAAAATGTCCACGCTCGCAGCATCGCGTCTTGGCTTTGATATTGCCATCATGGATAAAGAGATGCACTCACCCGCCGGCCAATTAACGCATAACGAATCGATAGGCTGGGTGGAAGATGAACTGACCTTAAAATCATTTGCTCTCCACTGTGATGTGGTAACACTCGAGAATGAATTTGTCGATCATCACAAAATTGAGTTTCTGGAAAAACTGGGAAAGAAAGTATTCCCTTCCTCCATAACGATCGGCCTGATTCAGGACAAACTGCTTCAGAAACAGACGCTAAAAAAGAGCAGAATTCCGGTAGCACCTTTTCTTGATGTACTGGAAAAACATACCTATTCCGAGATTGCAAAAAAATTGGGAACTCCGTTCCTGTTAAAATCGCGAAAAATGGGATACGACGGATATGGAAATGCTCTTATCAATAACGAACAGGAATTCAAAGCGTCTGTAAAACACCTCTCGAACCGGCATTTTAATTTGATGGCGGAAGCATTCATTAATTTCACTATGGAACTTGCCATAATGGTGGTGAGAACAGAGACGGATACAATAACATATCCTGTTGTGCAGACAATTCAAAAAAATCACATCTGTCACACCGTAATCGCTCCGGCACAGATCCCGAAACCGATCGCGAAGAAAGCGGAAGAGATCGCAATCGCATCCGTGAAAGCAATGAAAGGATTCGGCATTTTCGGTGTTGAAATGTTCCTGACCGGCGACAAATCCATCATCGTCAATGAAATGGCCCCACGCACGCATAATTCGGGTCATTACACGATAGAAGCATGCGTAACATCGCAATTTGAAAACCATATCCGCTCTGTAATGGAATTACCACTTGGCTCAACCGCAATGGTAAAACCGTATGCTGTGATGATTAATCTTCTCGGCAAAACGGTTCCGCAAAAGAAGAGAGAACTGTATCAAACGGCATTGGCATATCCTAACGTGCATCTCCATGTGTACGGAAAAGAAGGCTCACGCGCCGGCAGAAAAATGGGTCACATCACCATCGTCGGTGATAATCTGCAGAAGATCCTTAAAGAAGCTACGGCGATAGAAGAAAAAATTAGTTTATAGATTTTTTGCATCATGTTCTGCATGTGATACATTTTCAAAGGTTGAACATCCTTCGACGCGTCCCGCCACCCTTCGACTACGCTCAGGGTGGCAAACGGGACTTGCTCAGGATGTCGGTCGGACAATGATATCATGGATAATATTTTTTCACAAGTTAAAGAATGTTTTTAATGAAAAAACCTATCGTTGGAATTATTATGGGAAGCGATTCTGACCTTCCCGCTATGCAGGAAGCGGCAATCGTGCTGAAAGAATTCGGCATCGCATATGAGATGAAGATCACCTCCGCACACCGCACACCGGATTTTATGGCAAAATATTCTTCGTCTGCTTTGAAGCGCGGACTTAAACTAATCATCGCCGGCGCTGGCGGAGCAGCTCATCTGCCGGGAATGACCGCTTCCCATACTCCTCTTCCCGTGATTGGTGTTCCGATAAAAACAAAAGCGTTGGACGGATTGGATTCATTGCTTTCGATTGCCCAGATGCCGGGCGGCATTCCTGTTGCAACTGTGGCAATTGGCGGAGGTAAAAATGCCGGTCTGCTTGCAGTTCAAATGCTTGCAATCAGTGATAAGAATTTGATGAAGAAGATGATTGATTACAAGAAGAAGTTGAAGAAAGAGTCGTTGAAGAAAAATGATACATTGTCGTAGTAGGTCAGAGATTCATATCTGACTCGGGAAGGAAAGTAAAACCTACCCTATCGTCCGTACATAAACACTAGCGGCCTCCAGACACGTTTAGCCCAATGCTGTTCATTATGGGTTGCTTTTGAATCAAGTGTATATTCCAGATCCTTCCCTTTTTTATATCCTTTCGATTTTAAGATCTCCACCATCCGCTTGTAACCGCTGATAAGTTCTTTTTCACGTCCGCCGCAATCCAGGTAGATTTTCACATTCTTTTTTTGACCGGAGTATTCCCGGACTTCTTTCAGCGTCTTTTCATTGTCATACCAAAACGATGTTGAAATGCAGCCTGCCATGCCGAACACATCTGGCCTTTTCCAGACGAACAGAAGCGATGCCAGTCCGCCCAGCGATGATCCGGCAACTCCCGTATGCTCTTTCCCCGGCTTTGTCCGATAGGAAGAATCGATCAATGGCTTCACATTGTTGATGACAAAATTCAAATAAGCTGAGCCGAGCGGCGAATCGGAATACTCCGGAAGTCTATCCGGTGAATTGTAGATCCCCACGATGATGATCTCTTCAATTTTTTTCAATTTGATAAGACTATCGGCTACTTCATCCACGCGCCAATCGTAGCCGGTAAATGCGGTAGTTGGGTCGAAAATATTCTGTCCGTCGTGCATATACAGCACCGGATAATGTTTCTTCACATTCTTATCGTATGACGGGGGAAGCCAGACGATGATGTCACGGCTATGATTGAGTCCTTCACCCGAAAGTTGACGGTGATACTCTACCTTTCCGCGAATGGTCTGCTCAGGTTTTTGGGGAAGTATGTATCGTTTCCAGAAGAACGGACGAAGTATCACGATGGTATCTTTCGTTACATCAATAATGGTGTTTTGCGGTACTTTGTCGCTGTCGTAGATTGCTTCGGTCTCCCACGAGCCGGCGGTGATCTTACATTGCAGTACTGTTCCGCTGTCGAATGACGATTCAAATTTCCAGAGTGAATCTGAAATCTTGTGAAGCTCTACAGCCGAGGGATTCCAATTCCCAACTTCAGTTTTATTTCCCGCTATATAAACATGCCCGATGGAATCCCGCGCACCGGCCTTCGGTTCAACAAGAATTGTCACGTGCATCTTTTGTGAAAACACAAGATGAACTAACAGTATCAGAACAATTCCGAAGATTTTCATACGTGATTTGCCGGCGTGACAAT